>NZ_ATTE01000001.1:1433750-2867500 GCF_000419525.1 Leucothrix mucor DSM 2157 | reverse complement strand
GGTTAGTCGGCCCCTAAGGCGAGGCAGAGATGCGTAGTCGATGGGAAACAGGTTAATATTCCTGTACCGCTAATAAGTGCGATGGGGTGACGGAGAAGGCTAGGCTAGAACACAGTTGGTGTGTATCTAAGCGTTTAGGCAGAGAACTTAGGCAAATCCGGGTTCTTAATGCTGAGGCGTGATGGCGACGGTTCTACGGAACTGGAGTAGTCGATGCCATGCTTCCAGGAAAAACCTCTAAGCTTCAGCTTATTAGTGACCGTACTCTAAACGGACACACGTGGATAGGATGAGAATTCCAAGGCGCTTGAGAGAACTCTGGTGAAGGAACTAGGCAAAATAGCACCGTAACTTCGGGAGAAGGTGCGCCCCTGACGGTTCATAGCTGTTGGGGGCCGCAGAGACCAGGTGGCTGCGACTGTTTATCAAAAACACAGCACTCTGCTAACGCGAAAGCGGACGTATAGGGTGTGACGCCTGCCCGGTGCCGGAAGGTTAATTGATGGGGTTAGCTTCGGCGAAGCTCTTGATCGAAGCCCCGGTAAACGGCGGCCGTAACTATAACGGTCCTAAGGTAGCGAAATTCCTTGTCGGGTAAGTTCCGACCTGCACGAATGGCGTAACGACGGCCACACTGTCTCCACCAGAGGCTCAGTGAAATTGAAATCGCAGTTAAGATGCTGCGTACCCGCGGCTAGACGGAAAGACCCCGTGCACCTTTACTACAGCTTTGCACTGAACATCGGGCCTACTTGTGTAGGATAGCTGGGAGGCTTTGAAACCGGGACGCTAGTTCCGGTGGAGCCAATCTTGAAATACCAGCCTGGTAGTTCTGATGTTCTAACCACGGCCCCTGATCGGGGTTTGGGACAGTGTATGGTGGGTAGTTTGACTGGGGCGGTCTCCTCCTAAAGCGTAACGGAGGAGCGCGAAGGTTCACTAATCATGGTCGGAAATCATGAGGTTTGTGCAAAGGCATAAGTGAGCTTGACTGCGAGACAGACTCGTCGAGCAGGTACGAAAGTAGGTCTTAGTGATCCGGTGGTTCTGTATGGAAGGGCCATCGCTCAACGGATAAAAGGTACGCCGGGGATAACAGGCTGATACCGCCCAAGAGTTCATATCGACGGCGGTGTTTGGCACCTCGATGTCGGCTCATCACATCCTGGGGCTGAAGCGGGTCCCAAGGGTATGGCTGTTCGCCATTTAAAGTGGTACGCGAGCTGGGTTCAGAACGTCGTGAGACAGTTCGGTCCCTATCTGCCGTGGGCGTTAGAATATTGAGGAAAGCTGCTCCTAGTACGAGAGGACCGGAGTGGACGAACCTCTGGTGTACCGGTTGTCACGCCAGTGGCATAGCCGGGTAGCTAAGTTCGGACAGGATAACCGCTGAAAGCATCTAAGCGGGAAGCCCCTTCCAAGATGAGTATTCTCTGGAGACTAGATCTCCCTAAAGGGCCGTTGAAGACTACGACGTTGATAGGCACCATGTGGAAGCGCAGTAATGTGTGTAGCTAAGGTGTACTAATTGCCCGTGAGGCTTGATTCTATAACCCTGAATGGTTTGTTTGGACGAAAGTGTAGGACATTACCACTAGATTATTACTGATTTTACGTGCGATTGAGCGCGGGGCAGCTGAGGCTGTTGCCGCAAACCAGTTCAGTCACACACACCGGTTTTCCTGGTGACCATAGAGACATTGAACCACCTGATCCCATCCCGAACTCAGCAGTGAAAAGTGTCATCGCCGATGATAGTGTGGGGTTTCCCCATGTGAAAGTAGGACATTACCAGGATTGAACAGAAGGGCCTCGGACAGTACAACTGTCCGGGGCTTTTTTATGCCTGGGATTTATGCAATCTCTCCAAACAACAGGCACAAAAAAGCGCCCGTGGGCGCTTTCTTTTATTCCCAACTTATCAGTTAATTACTTAACCAAGTTGTACTTTCGCAGGAACATTTCACTAGGGCAGAAACCGGTAAAGGCCGATTGAATTGATAGAATTCCAATAATAACTGGAAGTATCAGGAAGCCATCCCCCAAAACTCGGATCAAAATGACACTAACTAGTACCATTAAGCCTGTTAAAGCGGTTACTGCGTTACCCATTGTCAGGTTATCGAACATACCGGATCTCCTTAGCGATTATTAATATCAACGTAGTCTCTTTCCTCGGCACCAGTATACAGCTGTCTTGGGCGACCAATACGGAAGTCCTCATCAGCAATCATCTCATTCCAGTGAGAAATCCAGCCCACAGTACGTGCCATAGCAAAGATAACGGTAAACATATTCAATGGTATACCTATCGCCAGCAGAATAATACCGGAATAGAAATCGACATTTGGATAAAGATTACGCGATACAAAGTAATCATCTTCCAGTGCGATCTTCTCTAGCTCCATTGCCGTGTCGAATAGCTCTTGATATGGATTACCTTCGCCGAGTTTTTCTAGCAATTCCATACAAGTCTTACGGATGATAACGGCACGAGGATCAAAGTTTTTGTAGACGCGATGACCAAAGCCCATCAAGCGGAAACGATCATCTTTATCTTTTGCACGAGCAACATAATGAGCAACATCTTTATCGGATGCCACGATATCCTGAAGCATGCGAATAACGGCTTCGTTAGCACCACCGTGAGAAGGGCCCCACAGTGAAGCAATGCCTGCTGACATGGCTGCAAACGGATTCGCTCCGGAGCTTCCCGCCAAGCGCACAGTAGATGTTGATGCATTTTGCTCATGATCAGCATGCAGAATCAGCAGTAAATCTAATGCCTTCACATATAGGGGATTTGGTACATATTCCTCTGTTGGCATTGAGAACATCATGTGTAAGAAGTTACTAGAGAAATCTAATGAATTCTTTGGGTACACCATTGGCTGGCCATTGGCATAACGGTAACTCCAAGCAGCAATCGTTGGCATTTTCGCGATCAGGCGATGCGCTGTGATCATCCGATGCTGCGGATCATGAATATCTTCACCATGATGATAGAAAGCAGATAATGCACCAACAACACCAACCATGGTTGCCATGGGGTGAGCATCACGACGGAAACCGCTGTAGAAGCGCTTAATTGCCTCATGTAGCATCGTGTGTCTGGTGATAATGTTGCTGAAATCATCAAGCTCTGGTTTGTTTGGCAGCTCACCATGGAATAACAGGTAGCAGACTTCGATAAAGCTACTGTTTTCAGCGAGTTGCTCAATCGGATAGCCTCGGTACTGAAGTATTCCCTTATCTCCATCAAGAAATGTGATACTACTACGGCAGCTGGCAGTGGCTAAAAAGCCTGGGTCGTAGGTGAAATAGTCTAGTTCTTTCGGTAATTGGCTGATATCAATGGTTGGACTGCCATTGACTGGACGCAGGATAGGTAACTCAACTTGCTTGCCCGTTGCATTATCAATCAACGTTACGGTATCGTTCGTACTCATTCAAACTCCTGGGTAGTATATTATCTAATAAATAGGCACCACAGCATCACGCTATTTAGCCTGATATTGTTTTTAAGAGGTCATTTCGGGTTTTATATCGATGATTTAATCCTAGCGCTATTATAATTGAAAACAATACTCTAAACGTACTTTAAACTAACTTCTCTCTATCATCATTAATGAAAACACTTATTAGCCTATTGCTATGCTTATTATTAGCTTCTTGTAACCAGTCGGATGAAGCCGCTCCTGCTGATGATAATTTGCCATGGAAGATCAAAACGCTTGAGAATGGTCGTACCGAGGTCTTTGGGATCTCTCCCGGGCATCTCACTTTGCGTGAGTTTGCTAAACGATTTAATGAGTTAGCGGACATTAAGTTATTCCAGAAACCGGATAACACGCTATTTCTTGAAGCCTATTTAGGCAAAGTTCGGGTTGGTCGTTTCGAAGCGCGGCTAGTCGCTGAGCTTGATGCGTCGGATGAGCTGCTTGAGAGTATTCGGGAGCAGGGCATTGATCGAAAACCAACCCCAAACAATTTGTGGCAATACAACTTAAGCTCTGAGCAGATCTTATCAGCGTTAGATTTGCGGGTTTGGCGCTTTATGTATATATCCATTGCTGATTACGAAGAAAAGCAGATCGATTTTTTCGGTAAGCCAGTCGAAACCCAGAAGGTCGGTGAGACAACAGAATATCGTCTTTTTCCTGAAAAGGGCTTGGTGGTATTATGGGATACAGATGGTAAAGAAACCTTTTACTATGTAACTCCAGAAGACTTTCCGCGTCTGAAAGCCGCGCTTGAGTCTGATAAAAAAACAGATGAAAACCAAAATCCATCCTGAGGTAAATCGTTCGATGTCAGAAAAATGGTGGGAAACCACAGCGTTAGAGGCGATGAGCACCGATCAGTGGGAACAAATATGTGACCGTTGCGGAAAATGTTGTCTGATCAAGCTGCAGGATGAAGAAGAGGACGGTGGGGAAGTCTATTACACTGACGTCGCTTGCCATTTATTTGATGGTGAAGCCTGCCAGTGTGCGGATTATAAGAACCGTCTGCTACGCGTGCCTGATTGCGTACAACTAGAGCCGGGTAATCTGGATGCGCTATCATGGATGCCACCTAGCTGTAGTTACCGTCGATTGCAGCAAGGCGCCGGTCTGGCAAGTTGGCATCACTTGGTCTGTGGCGATAAAACCCGAGTTCATCGCACGGGAAATTCAGCCATGGCTAGGGTCGTTTTCGAGCGAGATATTATCGATGAATTGGAGGACAGAATTGTCGAATGGCCACTAATAAACAGGAACTAACAGAGCTCCGGCTGGATAAATGGCTGTGGGCTGCTCGCTTTTTTAAGACTCGTGCCATGTCGGTTGAAGCCATTACTGGCGGCAAGGTGCACCTCAACGGCCATCGCGTTAAACCCTCGCGAACAGTGCGTTGCGATGATGAGCTAACGATCACGCGTGGGACTGAGCGTTTTCACGTTTTTGTCAGGGGTTTGAATGATAAGCGGCGCCCGGCTAAAGAAGCGGTTTTATTGTATGAGGAAACCGAAGAAAGTATTCGTGAGCGCGAAGAAGTGGTTGAGCTTAATCGATTACAAGCGGCCAATATCAAACAGCCAACCCATAAGCCAAATAAGCGCGAACGGCGTTTGATGGACCGTTTTCGCGGACGCTCTGACTAGAAAATCTACTGGATTATTCCCAGCAACTATTTGACCTTTTGGGATTAGCGTTTTATGCTAATCCCCTTGATGCGCCGATTTGATCCACAGCTTGCGGGCGCTCTATAAATGCAGCTAAAGAGGCCGGTACGCCTGCTTTAGTAATCTATTGCGGGTTTTTTTGTGCCCGCCATACTGACAGGAAATGCACATGGAACACGATTTTCACTTTGAAACACTGGCGATTCGCTCTGGTCATCACCGTACAAATGAGCAGGAACACAGCGAAGCCATTTTCCCAACCTCCAGTTTTGTTTTTAACAGTGCCGCTGAGGCCGCTGCCAAGTTTGCCGGTGAGCAGCCGGGCAATATTTATGGCCGCATGACCAACCCCACGATTGCTTACTTTCAGGAACGCTTAGCGGCGCTGGAAGGCGGGGAAGCTTGTGTTGCAACCTCTTCAGGAATGTCTGCAATTTTAGCCGTTGTGCTTGGTTTGTTAAAAAGTGGCGATCATATCGTTTGTTCGCATTCGGTATTTGGCACCACGACTGTTTTATTTAGCAATTACGTTCGCAAGTTTGGTGTTGAGATTGACTTTGTTGATCTGACTGATTTATCCCAATGGCAGCAGGCTTGTAAACCAAACACTCGTTTATTCTTTGCTGAAACCCCTTCAAACCCATTAACTGAAATTGCCGATATCCAAGCTTTGTCTGATATCGCACATGAACATAATGCCTTGCTGGCGATTGATAACTGCTTCTGTACTCCAGCCTTGCAGCGTCCACTGACTTTGGGTGCTGACTTAGTGATTCATTCTGCGACTAAATATCTGGATGGTCAAGGCCGTTGTCTTGGTGGTGCGGTGGTTGGTAGCCATGAGTTGGTGGGCAAAGAAGTGTTCGGCGTTCTGCGTTCAGGCGGCATGGTCATGAGCCCGTTTAATGCATGGGTCTTCCTGAAAGGCTTGGAAACCTTAAGCCTACGCATGAAAGCGCATTGTGAGAATGCATTGAAACTAGCCGAGTGGCTCAGTGCTCATCCAAAAGTAAAGGCCGTGCATTATCCTGGCCTGAAGACTCACCCACAGCATGAGCTGGCACTGAAACAGCAAAGCGGTTTTGGTGGCATTGTGTCGTTTGAAGTAAAAGGTGAGCAAGCGGATAGCTGGCACGTTATCGATAGCACAAAGATGATCTCGATTACTGCCAATCTAGGCGATACAAAATCTACCATCACTCATCCCGCTTCCACAACTCATGGTCGCTTAAGTGAAGAACAACGTGAAATTACCGGAATCTCGAATACTTTACTGCGTGTTTCTGTAGGCCTAGAAGCGTTTGAAGATATTCGCGATGACTTAGCTCGCGGATTGGGTTGAGTCGACTACGAAACAGCGGGAAGCTTGCCGCGTCGTAACTGACGAATCAGAAAGCGGGCAGGGTGTAAGGTATTTAACAATGCCTGATCCTTGTCCGTGACTTGATTGTTAATACAGTCACTCAGTAACTTGGCACAAAGGCCACTAGTCGTTAGACCACGTGAACCAAACCCACCTAATACAAATAACCCAGACTGATAGCTAGCCTGCGGATAAGTCTCAGCAGTCCGGCCATGTTTTAATGCGGCATAGTGTTCTGCATAAAACGCGGTATCTGGCACTGCTCCGGCATAAGGATATCGATCTGGAGTAGTCGTTCTAACGGCAACATGTCCACTGTTTATCTCAGCAACCTCTGCACACCATTCAGGTAAATATTCCTGTAATTGCTGCCAATTTCGCTGATCGCTAGTATCACTAACCGTAATTTCCTCAAACTCACGATCAAAGGTCGCGCCAAAAACATGCTGGCTTTGATAAGCGGGCGTGAGATAGCCTTCATGACCGATTACGCACTTTAACGCACTACTTCCCTGCGTCGGTGTGGCATGGCTACTTTGCCCGAGCACGCCCAGCTGAGGGAAGACGATGCTATCTGTAAATTGATTGATGTCTTTACCGCTAGCCAAAATCAGTACTTCAGCCTGTGCCACAACCCCGCCATCCGCATCATGAACTCTCCACTGCTTGTCGTCATGCGCAATGCTCATGGCTTCAACCTGAGAAATCAGTGTAATTTCCGGTCGCTGAATCAAAGCACGGCAAAACGAAGCAGGATTGATAAAGCCAGCGCGAGGGAAATAAGTCGCGCCATAGTCACAATGAATACCGGCTAATTGTGAGGTCTGCTCTGAATCCGTACATTGTAGAAAATCAGCGGGTAAGTTGCGATCGCGCAATGCTTCCCAGCGCTGTTGCTCACGTTCGTTATGATTAAGCTGCAACATGCCGCAAGAGTGCCAATCAACATCTGCACCGGCGGCCAATAGATCGGTTAATTGCTGAGTAGAATAGTCGAATGCCTGATGATAAAACTGCTCACCGGTACTGGGTTTTGCAGTCATCTTGGGTGAAATGACTCCAGCTAAATTGCCTGAAGCTTGTCGTGCAATATCCGTTTCACGCTCAATGAGGCTAATTGTCCAGCCTTGCTGTGCGAGATGCCAGCTGATCTGGCACCCTGCAATTCCCGCACCAATAACCACCGCATGGCGCTGTTGCCATTGGTAGCGGGGATAGTCAAACCAAGGGCTCAACTGCGAATACCTACCCCTTTATCCAGCAAGTAATACGCGATGCTGAACAAAATGGCGCCGAAGATGAAAATCAGAGAAAGGCTCACATAAATACTAATATCCGAGACACCCAAGATACCGTAGCGGAAGCCATTCACCATATACAGTACTGGATTGATCAGTGATAGATTCTGCCAAAACGGTGATAGCAATTGAATGGAGTAAAACACGCCGCCAAGGTACGTCAGCGGGGTCAGTACAAACACTGGCACAATACTAATATCATCAAATGAGTTCGCGTAAACGCCGTTAATTAGGCCTGCAGTTGCAAACAAAATAGACGTCAGAAGCAAAGTCAGCATGGTCAAAAATGGGTGCTGAACATCCATATCCGTAAAGAATAGCGATACCACGGTCACAATGGCTCCCACCATCAATCCTCGTACAACACCACCACCCACGAAACCAATCAAAATAATAAAGTTAGGCGTCGGGGATACCAGCAGTTCCTGGATATGGCCCTGATATTTAGCACCATAAAACGAGGAAACCACATTGGAATAGGAGTTGGTGATCACCGACATCATGATCAGACCAGGCACGATGTAATCAATATAGGCATAGCCATCCGTTGCGCTAGAATCAATCGCGCCGCCAATCAGCTTACCGAAAATCACAAAGTACAGCGCCATGGTAATGGCCGGTGGCAATATGGTTTGCACCCAAATACGGGTAAAGCGCAGCACTTCCTTGACCAGAATCGTTCGTAGTGCCGTTATTTGATCTTGGGCCGTCATGCTGCGGTCTCCTCGGTAGCAGGGGTGTTACTTTTGTGGACTAATTCGATGAATAGCTCTTCGAGTCGGTTGGTTTTATTACGTAAACTCATCACGCGGATATCGTGGGTATTCAGCACTTCAAAAATCCGATTGATCGAATATTCTTTATTGAGTTCCACTTCCAACGTGGTGTCATTGATCTTGCGCAGCACAAACTCTCCAGTTTCCGGAATTTCAGTGACCGGATTTTTCAGATCTAAGATAAAGGTTTCCATCTGCAAATGAGAGAGCAGGGCGCGCATGCTGGTGTTTTCAACAATATTGCCTTTATTGATAATAGCGATATTGCGGCACAGGCTTTCCGCTTCTTCCAGATAATGCGTGGTCAGAATAATGGTGATGCCGGACTCATTCAGCTTCTTCAGGAATTCCCACATTGAGCGGCGTATTTCGATATCCACACCGGCTGTTGGCTCATCCAAAATTAATAATTGAGGGCGATGAATCAGCGCACGAGCAATCATCAGGCGACGCTTCATACCACCGGAGAGCTCACTAGCCATATTCTTGCGCTTATCCCACAGTTCCAATTGCTCTAATAATTCTTTAGCGCGAATAGTCGCTTCTTTGCGTGGCACGCCGTAGTAGCCTGCCTGATTAATTAAAATCTCTTCAACCGGCTCGAAGACGTTAAAGTTAAATTCTTGGGGGACGAGACCAATCATGGCCTTGGCTTGGCTGCGCTCTTTTTCCAGGTCGAAGCCGCAAATTTTCACACTGCCTTCGGTCTTATTGACTAGTGATGAGATAATTCCAATCAGCGTCGATTTACCGGCACCATTGGCACCGAGCAGTGCGAAGAAATCCCCTTTTTCAACGTCTAAACTGACGCCTTTGAGGGCGGTGAAGCCATTCCCGTAAGTTTTACGGAGTCCGTTAATTTGTAATGCTTTGGTCATGATATGATGGCCTGTCTGTCGACGTTGAGTGATTTATCCCTCAACCGTCGGAATAATTCTGGGTTTATAAACAATGAGTTACTGGTTTGTCTACATAGTCCGTTGTGCGGATAACAGCCTTTATACAGGCATCGCAACTGATGTCGAGCGTCGCGTGGGCGAGCATAATAGCACGGGAATGTTAGCGGCTAAATATACCCGCGCACGACAACCCGTAAAGCTGGTTTATTATGAGACTGTCGAATCTCGCTCAGCCGCTGCCAGTCGCGAATATGCCATTAAACGCCTACCAAAAGCGACCAAGGAAAAGCTAGTCGCCAGCGCAGAGCTTAATGATTCAGGTAGTACAGCATCGCAAACAGCGTAATCACCGAACTGGCATTGCCCACAATAACCATTGATGCCACATTCACCGGTTCCTGATTATAGCGTTCGGCTAACATGTAGTTGAGCACGGCAGGCGGCAAGATAGCGAACAATAACAGCTGCTGTTGCTGCACCAATTCAAGCGGTATAAACCACAAGAACAAGGCGGCGGCAATTAAGCCGGATAGTGGCCGTACAATCGCCCCGATTAAACCAATGCGCCATGCTTGTAGATCCACACTCAACATGCGAATCCCTAGCGTAAATAGCATTAGTGGAATGCAAATTTGCCCCAACATTTGAATCGGTAGCATAACGCTAGTTGGCATCTGAACATTTGCAAAGTTAAGGCCTAGTCCGATAATCGTGGCTAAATTGATTGGCATTGTCAGCAGGCTAAACCACGAGATTTTGCCACCCACTAAACGCGTGCCTAGCGTAAAGTGCAGCGTATTACTGGCTAGGAATAACACCATGGCCGCTGGCAGCGCGACTTCACCAAATGCCAATACCGCAATCGGTAAGCCCATATTCCCGCAGTTGTTAAACATCATTGGAGGAACAAAGACCTGATTAGGCAGCTTCATAAAATAAGCCACACCCCACGATAGCAGCCCGGACACCAGCACCACTGCGACTCCGGCAACAATTAGCCACTTATATTCCATTAAGTTAAAGTCGCTGCGCATCAGTGAGTCGACCACCAGCGCGGGGACAAACACATCAATATTCATGCGGTTAACAGTGTTGATGTCACTAGGACGCCAGCGCCCATACAAGTAACCAATCAGAATAATGGAGAAAACCGGAAAGAGGACTGCAAAAACCTGAGACATAAAAGGCCGCGACTGTCATGGGTGAAAGGGGAGTTGAGTATAGCCTGAGCGTGAGTCACATCAACAGTCTTGATTGGCATTCTGTCAGTTTTTTTGATGCTTTTGCAGAAAATGATTTACGTACATCATTTTTTATTTTAAGGTAGTTGGCATTGGAGGAATTTATGAAACGAGTCACTGTACATGATGTTGCCGCAGAAGCTAAAGTGAGTTTAGCGACGGTCGATCGTGTGTTAAATGGACGGCAGGGCGTCAAGGCGACCACCATTGAAAAGGTGACTCATGCGATTGAAAAAATCGGTTTCACTCGGGATACGCAAGCAGCAAACTTAGCCAAGCGTCGTGTCTACCGAATCTGTTTTTTACTCCCCTCTGGCGACAATGCCTTCATGCAAATGCTAAAGCAGGAAGCTGAGTCCGCCGCTGATATTGAAGTGCGCAACCGCACTCAAATCGAAATTCGAGAAATCCCCCCGTTTGATGGTCCGGCGTTAATCAAAGCTTTGGATGCGATTGAAGCTGATCAATTCACTGGCGTCGTATTTGTCGCTAGCGATGCGCCACACGTTAAGCAGGCCATTGAGCGAATTGCCGAGCGTGGCGTTATTCCGATTACCTTGGTATCCGATATCCCTGGCTCATCAAGGGCACATTTTGTTGGCATTGATAATGTGGCAGCAGGGCGCACCGCAGCCAGTTTATTGGGCCGGTTTATTAGGCCGCAAACAGGTAAAGTTGCGGTTGTGGCAGGTTCTATGTTGCTGCGTGACCACGTTGATCGCCGTTTTGGCTTTGAGCAAGTCATGCGTGAGGAGTATCCGGAGCTAACTCTTTTGCCGGTGTTGGAAGCGCGGGATGACAATGCCACCACTGAGTCATTGGTCAATGCACTACTGACTGAGCATCCTGATCTACTCGGTATCTATAATTTAGGCGCAGCCAAGCGCGGTTTAGTGGCTGCTTTAAAACAACATCAACTGGCAGGCAAAGTACGGATTGTGGCACATGATCTGACCGACGATGCCCGCGAAGCCTTATGCGATGGCACGTTTGACGCGATCTTAAATCAAGACCCGCCACACCAGATTCGCAGCGCGATTCGTATTATCCGTGCGCTGGCTGATGGCACATCATTTTTGGAAAGTCAGGAACGTATTCGTATCGACATTTTCCTGCGCGATAACCTGAACACATAGAGAGGACGATTGTGAAATCATTCTGCGGTAATGGCACACTTAAAATGAGGTGCGTAAATCATGTATCTTGGTATTGATCTGGGCACCTCATCCGTTAAATCCGTTTTGATGGATGCGGATCAGCACATTATTGGCAGTGCCAGTGTGTCGCTGGAAGTGGCTCGCCCCCATGAAAACTGGTCGGAGCAAAGTGCGGAGAGTTGGTGGAAAGCGACCTGCGACACGCTGGATAATTTATCTGCGAACTACAAAGATGCCTTTGCGCAAGTGAAGGGGATTGGTCTATCCGGACAAATGCATGGCGCGACCTTACTAGATGCCAGTGGTGACGTGTTACGGCCTGCGATCTTGTGGAATGACGGACGCTCAGCTGCGCAATGTGAAGAGTTAGAGGCCAATTGCCCAGAGAGTCGCGAGCTGGCGGGTAATATTGCAATGCCCGGTTTTACCGCGCCAAAGCTGCTCTGGGTCAAAGAGCATGAGCCTGAAATATTTTCTAAAGTAGCCAAAGTACTGCTGCCAAAAGATTATTTACGTTACAAACTCACGGGGGAGTATGTCTCTGAGATGTCTGATGCATCCGGGACTTTATGGCTGAATGTCGCAAAGAGGGACTGGTCGGACGCATTGCTGAGTGCGACGGGTCTGAGTCGGGCGCAAATGCCTTCATTAGTTGAAGGCAGTGAAGCCTCGGCAGACTTGCGACAGGATCTACAACAACATTGGGGAATTCGGCAACGCGTTGTTGTAGCCGGAGGTGCTGGCGATAATGCCGCAGCGGCTTGTGGCATGGGCACTGTCACAGCGGGTCAGGCGTTTCTATCGCTCGGCACCTCTGGAGTACTTTTTGTCTGTAATGATCGCTTTTCACCGAATACTCAAAGTGCGGTTCATGCATTTTGCCATGCGGTGCCAGATACCTGGCACCAAATGGGGGTGATTTTAAGCGCGACCGATAGCTTGCAGTGGCTGTCTGGCATTACTGGCAAAACAGCGGCTGAGCTTACCGAAGGCTTAGGTGGCGTTCCACAAGCGCCCTCATCGGCGACTTTCTTACCTTATCTGGGCGGAGAACGCACGCCACATAACGATGCTAATGCTCGCGGAGCCTTTGTTGGCTTGACCCATTCGCACGATGTAAACGCTTTAACGCAGTCTGTGCTGGAAGGTGTGGCGTATGCCTTTAAAGATAGCCAACTGGCATTACAAGCAGCCGGCACTGACTTTGAAGCGGCTTATGCGGTCGGCGGCGGTGCACGCTCTGAGACTTGGTTATCAATCATCGCATCCGTATTAGGTAAGCCTCTATTAATTCCAGCCGGTGGTGAGCTGGGAGCCGCCTTTGGTGCCGCCAGACTTGGCCTATGCGCGGCAGAAAACGCAGACCCACAACAAATTTGTTACGTGCCCGAAGTCGAGCGCGTGATCGAGCCGATTGCGGCACTGACAACACAATATCAGCACGGTTACGAGCGCTATAAAGCCCTCTATCCGGCACTAAAGGGAGTGACATCATGAGTGATTTTTTTGGGGACATTAAGCCGGTTATCTACGAAGGCCCGGAGTCCAGCAATCCATTAGCGTATCGCTACTACGACCCTAAGCGCGTAGTGATGGGCAAAACCATGGAAGAGCATCTGCGCTTTGCTGTGTGTTACTGGCATACCTTCTGCTGGGATGGCGTTGACCCATTTGGACAAAGTACTATGCCGCGTCCTTGGGATAAGCCAGCGGATGCTATGGCCGGAGCACGTTTAAAAGCCGAAGTTGCGTTTGATATGTTTAGCTTGCTGGGTGTGCCGTACTTCTCATTCCATGACCGCGATATTGCACCAGAAGGCGCTACCTTGGCTGAGTCCAATCGCAATGTTCAAGAGATTACCGACCTGTTTGCTGAGAAAATGCAGGAAACGGGCGTTGGCTTGCTTTGGGGTACGGCTAATTTATTCAGCAATAAACGCTTTATGGCGGGTGCATCCACCAATCCAGATCCTGACGTGTTTGCTTACAGCGCAGCGCAAGTTAAGAACGCAATGGATGTCACGCACAAACTCAATGGTCAGAACTATGTGTTGTGGGGCGGTCGTGAAGGCTATGAAACCTTGCTCAATACAGACACCAAGCGCGAGCTGGATCACATGGGCCGCTTCCTGAATCTGGTAGTTGAATACAAGCATAAGATTGGCTTTGAAGGCGCGATTTTGATTGAGCCCAAGCCACAGGAGCCAACCAAGCACCAATACGATTTTGATGTGTCAACAGTGTATGGCTTCCTGAAAAAATACGGTTTGGAAAATGAGGTCAAGGTCAATATCGAAGTAGGTCACGCAGTATTGGCAGGCCACTCGTTTGAACATGAAATTGCCATGGCCAACACGCTGGGTATTTTCGGTTCGATTGATGGCAACCGTAACGATTACCAGTCTGGCTGGGATACCGATCAATTCCCGAATAATGTGCCAGAAATGGCCGTAGCCATGTACTACATTTTGCAAGGTGGTGGATTTACTACGGGCGGCATGAATTTCGATTCGAAATTACGTCGTCAGTCAACTGATCCTGCTGACTTGTTATATGGACATGTTGGCGGCATGGACACCTGCGCAAGAGCGCTACTGGCCGCTGCCAAAATGCATGAAGAAGGTTCGTTGCAGTCGCAGGTTAATCAGCGATATGCCGGATGGGATAGCGAGGTGGCTCAAGCTATGTTGTCTGAAGACGCATCATTGGAATCAATCGCGGCACGTGTTGAGCGTGAAGGCATTGACCCACAACCACAATCTGGTCGTCAGGAATACTACGAAAACCTGGTCAACCGATTCGTTTAAGTGAAGCCTGTGTTTCACTTTTTATCAGCATCAATGGGAGGAGACTCATTATGAACAAGCTGACTACTCTAGTCGCCGCAGGTCTGGTATCTGCCGCATTAACCACACCGCTTTTAGCCGAAACAGTGATCGGCGTATCCTGGTCTAATTTTCAGGAAGAGCGCTGGAAAACTGATGAAGGCGCGATGAAAAAAGTCATCGAAGCCGCCGGTGCAAAATACATTTCTGCCGATGCGCAGTCCTCACCGGGCACGCAGCTATCCAACGTTGAAAGTTTGATCGCCAGTGGCGCAACAGCGCTGATTATTCTGGCGCAAGACTCCAGTGCGATTGGGCCTGCTGTCCAAAAAGCCACGGATGAAGGCATCCCGGTGGTTGGTTATGACCGCTTGATTGAAAACAAAGACGCGTTCTACCTGACTTTTGATAACAAAGAAGTAGGCCGCATGCAGGCTCGCGCTGTGTTTGAGGCGAAGCCAGAAGGGCGCTATGTGTTTATCAAAGGCTCACCAACGGACCCGAATGCGGACTTCTTATTTTCCGGCCAAATGGAAGTACTGAAAGACGCGATTGACTCCGGCAAAGTGGTTAATGTGGGTGAGGCGTACTCCGATGGTTGGTTGCCTGCCAATGCTCAGAAAAACATGGAGCAAATCCTAACCGCTAACGATAACAAAGTGGATGCGGTTGTAGCCTCTAACGATGGTACGGCCGGTGGCGTTGTCGCGGCATTGGCTGCTCAGGGTATGGATGGCGATGTGCCAGTCTCTGGTCAGGATGGCGATCATGCTGCACTGAACCGTGTGGCGTTAGGCACTCAAACAGTCTCTGTCTGGAAAGATGCGCGTGCGTTGGGTGCGGCAGCGGCTGAGATTGCGCTGAAGCTTGCCGAAGGCGCTGAGTTTGATGATATCGATGGCGCGGTGAAATTCTCAGGCGGCCCTAAAGGCGTTGAGATGACATCAGTATTCTTAAAGCCAGTCCCAATCACCAGAGCGAACCTTGCTGAAGTGGTCGATGCTGGTTGGATTACTAAAGAAAAGCTTTGCCAAGGCGTAAAAGCCGGTACGGTTGCTGTATGTGACTAAGTGCTTGATTGCGTAATTTAAACGCTGAAACAAATTAGAGTGCAGTTGCCACTATGACGGTTGCACTCTATTTTTTTGTCTGAAAAAAGGCTTTAAAGAGGCTGACATGGAACAAAAAACAAGTCGTATCGGGCGGTTCTTACATGCCCTGGAGTTAGACGTACGGCTACTGGGAATGGTGCTGGCGCTGCTGGCCATTTGGGTAGTCTTCGATATCCTGTCGGGTGGTTCGTTTATCACGCCGCGAAATTTATTTAATATCTCAATCCAAAGCTCCTCGGTCATGGTGATGGCCGCTGGCATGGTATTTGTGATTGTGACCCGTAATATTGATCTGTCAGTGGGCTCTATTCTAGGCTTTATTGGCATGATCATCGGCGTTATGCAGGTTAACCTGCTACCCGACCTGCTAGGCCACGGCCATCCTTTGTTATGGGTAGTCGCATTACTGGGTGGAATCATCATTGGCGGGCTCATTGGTGGTTTGCAAGGCTCTGTTATTGCCTATATGGGCGTGCCAGCTTTTATCGTAACGCTAGGTGGTTTGTTAGTTTGGCGTGGTGCCGCTTGGTGGGTGACCTCCGGGCAAACCGTGGCACCGATGGACTCAACCTTCCGCTTAATTGGCGGCGGCAACGGTGGAACCATTGGTTACTGGCCCAGTTTAATTGTTGGATTAGCCTGCTGTGTTCTGATCGTATTTGGATTAATCAATGGAAGGCATCAGCGCAAACGCTTTAATTTCCCATTGCGCCCAATGTGGGCAGAGTTTGTGCTGGCAGGTTTGGGCATCACTATCGTCATGGGTATTGTTGGCATTGCCAATAGCTATTACATGCCTGCTCGTGTGGCTAAGCGTTATGCTGAAGCGAATGGCATTGCGATCCCAGAAGGTGGTCTTGAAATCGCCTATGGCTTACCAATCCCTGTGCTAATTGCGATTGGTGTGGCGATTGTGATGACCTTTGTGGCTAAGCGCACTCGCTTTGGTCGCTATGTGTTTGCGCAGGGTGGAAACCCTGAAGCGGCTGAGTTATCCGGTATCAATACCAAAATGATGACCGTGGCGATTTTTAGTGTGATGGGCATGTTATGTGGCTTGGCTTCTGCCATCTCAACGGCGCGTTTGAATGCGTCAACCAATGCCACCGGAACGCTGGATGAGCTATTGGTTATCGCTGCAGCGGTGATTGGTGGTACGTCGCTGAATGGCGGTGTTGGAACCATTGTTGGCGCGGTACTCGGTGCGCTGGTGATGCAGTCGCTGCAGTCTGGAATGGTGTTGCTCGGCTTTGATGCACCGCTGCAAAACATGGTGGTCGGCGTGGTACTCGTGCTCGCGGTCTATATTGATATTATCTATCGTAAACGTGCCGCTTAGGAGGAATCATCATGCAAACGGAACAAAAAGTCCCATTAGTGGAAATGCGTGATATGAGCATTTCATTTGGTGGCATCCATGCGGTTGATGGCGTGGATGTGGATTTATACGGTGGCGAAGTGGTTGCGGTATTGGGCCATAACGGCGCGGGTAAATCGACACTGATTAAAATGCTCTCCGGCGCGTATCGCGGTAGTCGTGGCGAAGTCAAAATCAATGGCGTACCCGCGACGATTCATAACCCGCATGACGCCAAGGCCTATGGCATCGAGACGATTTATCAAACTCTGGCATTGGCTGACAATATTGATGCTGCGGCGAATCTGTTTTTAGGTCGTGAGTTAAGAACCCGTTGGGGCACGTTGGATGATGTCGCCATGGAGTCTGAAACTCGCAAAGTGATGAAGCGACTGAATCCGAACTTCACGCGTTTTCGTGAGCCGGTAAAAGCCTTGTCCGGTGGGCAACGGCAGTCTGTGGCAATTGCTCGCGCAGTACACTTTAATGCCAAGATTCTGATAATGGATGAGCCAACGGCAGCGCTTGGCCCTCAGGAAACTAAGCAGGTAAGTGAGCTGATCTTGGAGCTTAAAAAGCAGGGCATCGGTATTTTCCTGATTAGTCATGATATCCATGATGTATTTGATTTGGCGGATCGGGTGGCGGTTATGAAAAACGGTAAACTAGTTGGCTCAGCCCGCACTGAAGATGTGACCAAGGATGAAGTGTTGGGGATGATTATACTGGGCAAGGTACCGGCTAAAGCGATACCCGGGCCTGGCGCGGAAACGGATTGATTGCTTTGGCGCGTCATTTGTTTTCAAAAGCTTTAAGTAGCTCATCGACTGGCCTGTTGGCGATATTCATTGCTGCAGGCCTGTCGGTTTGTACTGCTGTAGCGAAAACTGATAACGCCAACGCCAACGCCAACGCCAACGCCAACGCCAACGCCAACGCCAACGCCAACGCCAACGCCAATGCAAGTGTAGCTGCTGGCTCTGATGGTGTGGATGATTCTCTGGCTAGTTCAGCTATAACCTTCATTGATAGAACATCAGAGCAGCCATTTAGTCATCAGTACACAGGCGGCTGGGAGCACTTTGTTGGCGGTGGTGTAGCAGCTTTTGATTGCAACAATGATCACTTTGCTGATTTGTATGTGGCAGGTGGTGAAACGCCCGCTAAACTCCTAATTAACAGTGGTCAACAAACACTTCGCTTTACTCCAAAGCCAAGCGCCATAACTGACTTAAAAGCCGTCACCGGTGCCTATCCTCTAGATATAGATGGCGACGGAATCCTAGACTTAGCAGTGCTGCGAGCGGGTGAGAATAGATTGCTGCGTGGGCTGGGTAATTGTGAGTTTGAAAACGCGAATGATCATTGGAAATATCCTTCAGATCAGCGCTGGACGACTGCATTCAGCGCCACTTGGGAAGCTCCAAGCCAAGGCCCGACTTTGGTATTTGGCAATTACGTCGATCGTAGCCGCAAAGATGGCCCATTCGGAGCCTGTGATTCACACCAGCTATATCGAATGCATGACCAGCAATTTGGCTTTGCCATTGAATTAACTCCCGGTTATTGCACCTTATCCATGCTGTTTTCTGACTGGAAACACAGTGGCAAAGCCGATCTTCGAGTGAGTAATGACCGCCACTATTATTTACATGATGGTGAAGAGCAGCTTTGGAAAATGCAGCCAAAGCCTGTTTTATATCAAGCCTCTGAGGGCTGGCAGTCTTTTAAAATTTGGGGAATGGGCATTGCCAGTCGTGATATTACCGGCGATGGCTTACCCGATTACTTGCTCACCAGTATGAGTGATCAGAAGTTTCAGGTTTTGAATGCGGAAGCCAACGGCCCGAAATACGATGATCAGGCATTTAAGCGCGGCATGATTGCGCATCGACCGTATTTTGGGGATGAAGGGCGGCCATCAACCGCTTGGCATGCGCAGTTTGGTGATGTGAATAATGATGGCTTGGATGACTTGTTTATCGCCAAAGGCAATGTTGATCAAATGCCGGACTCTGCGGTTTACGATCCTAATAATTTACTGCTGCAGGATGAACAAGGTAACTTTCATGAAATAGGGCAGCAGGCTGGGATTGCCGATACAGCGCGCTCTCGCGGTGCGGCGTTGGAAGACTTTAATAATGACGGTTTGTTGGATTTGGTAGTAGTGAATCGGCGGGCAGACTTTAGGGTTTATCAAAATGCCACAACAGCCGTCGGTCATTGGGTGGCCATTCGTTTAAAGCAGTCGGGTAAAAACCGTGATGCGGTTGGTGCTTGGGTCACGGTTGAAGCTGATGGTAAACGCTACCAGCGGGAAGTAACGGTCGGTGGTGGACATGCAGGTGGTAGTTTATTGCCTCAGCATTTTGGTATTGGTAAATCTCAGCAGGTGAGGGTGCAGGTGACTTGGCCTGATCAGGCCAAAAGCCCTTGGTATGAGTTAGTGGCTGGGAACATCTGGCAAGTTTCAAAGGGCCAGTCACCAAAGAAACACAGCAAGCAGGTAAGTAAGACGGCTATTCCACCGCTAAGCCACTAGGTACCGCTTGCGGCTTGCCCAATTTCCCAGCACCAGAGCGCGAATCCGTCAAAGCATGCAAAAAAGCCACCAACGCAGAAATCTCAGAATCAGCCAGTTCAATTACCGCTAACTCATTAGCTGCTAGTAACTCCGGAACCACCCGATCTAAACGTGCCTGATTAAGGTCTTTAGCATCCTTCTCAGGCAAAGGTGCTAACTTCACCGCGCTCAATTTAAAGCCAGCTAAAGATGCAGCAGGGTTCAAATGATGCCGCACTATGCTATCCAGCGTCGCAAACGCACCGTTATGCCCATAAGGCGCAGTCAACGTCACATTGCGCAAGCTAGGCGTTCGGAATTTGTATTTATCTTCCGGCTTGCCTGTTACCCGCATACGGCCAATATCTTGCGGTTCACTTTCAAATCGAGCCACTTTTCCCGGCCCAAACTGCGGCATGGCGATCGCATGAAAATCATGATCAGTTTGCAGCGCGCCTTGGTGACAACTTACACAGCCAGCTTTCCCATAAAATAGTTGTAAACCCTGCTGTTCAACAGCGGATAAAGCGTGTGCATCGCCCTGCAAATAACGATCAAATGGGCTATCAACCGCCTGCCATTCGCTACTAATAAACTCAGCGATTACATTCGAAATATCAGTAAATTTAATATCGCTAGCCTGTTGGATTGACGGAATAGCTGCTTTAAATTGCTCCACATACTCAGGGATTGCCTGTACCCGTTCTGAAATCTTCTGCCAAGCGCCATCGGGGCCGGTGATCAAACCCATGCGCACAGCACGCGACACCTCATTTTCATTATAGTGGCCTGCCATTTCATCCGGAGAAAGTACGGGAAACATGCTTTGCGCAGAAAGGATCGAATCAAAGCCTTGCAGCATATCGTTCTCTAGTGGTGTGCGCATGCCGCTGGCGCGTTGGGTGTCGACTTCCAAACGGCCATCATGAAACATTGACCGAAACTGCTTCGTGCCAAGATTAAATAATGCCGGTGCATTGCGGCCAATGCGCTGTTCGGGGCGATTCTTGCCAGTTACCGGAATGCGCTCTGGGCCAAGCCCTTGCCCGCCATCACCTAATGACAAGGCAACGCCATCGGCACTGGCAAACTCCGGATGATGGCAGCTTGAACAGGCGATATTTTTATTACCGCTGAGAATTGGGTCGAAAAACAGTAATTGTCCAAGTCGACTACGCGCTTCATCAGTCTGAATAAAGTCAGTCGCTGAGAGTGGTGCGGGTAGTTTGATGGAGTCTGAAGCGGGGCTAGCAATTAACAGCGGAGAAAATAATATCGCGCAGCTAATTAGTGCTATGTGTGAGAGTCGCTGAGTATAACGAATAGGCTTGCAGGGTGCTGCGTTCAATAGAATTCCTCCTTATCATATCACCCGTAAAACTCGCGGTGACGATTGAGTATAACCTATTGAATGTGTTCTGAAAGGTTTTTTGATTGACGTACCTCAAAAAATCTTTTAGCTTAGTAAAGGTACGAGGCAGGGAGGGAAAAAAGCCCCGACGAATGACGACGTCGAGGCTGAGATCGAGCGGTGTTAACGTGCTGTCTTATCTAAGACGCAGACGCTGACCGATTTCGATATGGTTTTTCTTAGAGCCGCGCAGATTGTTCAAACGCGCTAAACGATCAACTGAAACCTGAAACTTAGCCGCGATTTTATTTAGCGTGTCGCCACTGCGAACACGGTAGCTAGAGGCATAAGTTTTGCGGGTAGTACGCTTTTTGCGATCGGCACGTTTGGCGCGAGTCGCGCGCTTGGCTCTGACAGAGGCTTTTGGTGCTGGTTTGACCGCTTGCTTAGCAGCTTGACCGGTGCTGACTTCGACGACATTTAGCTCAAGGAATCCGTCGCCAGATACCGTTGAAGAAGTCTCAGCCATTGCCATGCTGGCGGTTGATAGAGTCACAGCAGTAATGACTGTAAGGATAATAGGTTTTAAGCTTTTCATAATATTCCCCTGTTAGATTTGAAAAAGCGTTGACGCCGATTGACGCTAGATAGCCAGCAATCATACGGCATACTCTAGTCTGCGCAAAATGATGCTAAAAAGGCGCTAAAATTCATGTAAAGGTTTTGTAAGCGTCAGATTGAGGCGGCATTGAAGGGCTTGGACAATTAATTTAAGTCTGAGTTTCGAAATTGATTAGCCGTGCTCATTCAACGATAATGCGGTAGCAGGTTGTCAGGCCCAAAAACAGTTACACTGGGGCAGGGTAGCTTGATCTGCCACTCACTATTAATTGAAACGAAATATAAGGTTAGCGCATGAAGTTTTTTGTTGATACAGCTGATGTCGATGATATTCGCGAGTTAAATTCACTGGGTTTACTGGATGGTGTTACTACTAATCCGTCACTCATTCTGAAATCTGGCCGCGATATTATCGAAGTCACCAAAGAGATCTGCAGCATTGTAGATGGTCCGGTGTCGGCGGAAGTGGCAGCCACTGAATACGAAGAGATTATGAAGGAAGCTGCGGTACTGGCTAAGATTGCAGATAATATCTGCATCAAGCTACCACTGACGCTGGATGGTCTGAAAGCTTGTAAAGCACTGACAGATGCCGGTCATAAGACTAACGTCACACTGTGCTTCTCTGCCAACCAGGCATTGCTGGCGGCTAAAGCGGGCGCGACATACATCTCTCCATTCATTGGTCGTTTGGATGATATGGGTATTGATGGCATGGAGCTGATTCAGGAAATCCGCACGATTTATGACAACTACCACTTCGACACTCAGATTCTGGCGGCTTCAATCCGTACTGTGAATCATGTGAAGATCGCAGCATTGGTTGGCGCGGATGTGGCGACTATTCCACCTTCAACGTTGAAAGCATTGGTTAAGCACCCGCTGACGGATAAAGGTTTGGAAGCGTTTATGTCTGATTGGGCAAAGACGGGTCAAAAAATCGCGGGTTAATCCCGACTAATTAGCGGGCTCAGGCATTGCGCGCTGAGCCGTAGCCGATTACACAGTGCTCACTATTTGGTGGGCACTGTGCGTTTTTGCCAAAGCAAAATTCGATTATTCGCGGGCATTTCAATATCGCTGACAAAACTCAGGCCATTTTCTTCAGCCAACACTTGTAGTTCTTCAAAGTGACGAATCCCGCTTAATGGGTCGCGCATTCGCAGGCTTTGATCAAATTGAGCATTGCTGGCACTGGTATACTGGCCGTTGAAATTAAATGGGCCGTAGCAAATCATTAAGCCATTGTCGTTAAGGCAGGCAGCGGTGTGTCGGAACAAATCCTCGACATTCTTCCAGCTCATAATGTGCATCACATTGGCGCAGTATAGGGCGTCGTATTGCGTTGTCGGCCAATTATCTTCGCTGACATTGAGGGCCAGTGGTGGCAGCAAGTTAGGCAGCTTTGCCTCATCCAGCCATAGCTGAATGCCTTGGTGGTACTGGGCTTGGTCGCTACATTGCCACGTTAGGTGTGGCAGCTTTTCTGCAAAATACACCGCATGTTGGCCTGTACCGGTACCGACTTCTAGAACAGTTTTGCGATCGCTTAATAACTCACGCAGCACGCTGAGTATTGGGTCGCGGTTTTGATCGCAGGCAGTGGAATAGGGTTTCATTAGTCGTTTTCCTGATACGGTGAGCCGAGTTGCTTGCGGTAGTCATTAATGGCTTTGCGCTCATGATCGACATATTGCGCAATGGCCTCTTGATAGGGTGAATTATTTAGCCAGTGAGCAGAGCGTGTTTCAGTCGGAATAAAACCACGGGCAATTTTGTGCTCACCCTGAGCGCCGGGTTCAAATACCTGCAAGCCATGGCGAATGCAATACTCAATCCCTTGGTAATAACAAGCTTCGAAATGCAGCTTATCTACTTGCATGGTGCAGCCCCAATGGCGGCCATAGAGGCGCGTATCGCTTCGAAACATAAGTGAGCCGGCAATGCATTCACCGGTGCTTTCGTCATCTTCAGCGGGGAGGTCGGCTAGGACTAAAAATACCTGATCGGGGAGTTTTGCGGCGACTTCTTTAAAGAAAGCGGCATTTAGCGTGGGCGTGCTCCACTTCTCTTCAAAGGTAGTTTTATAAAAGTGCGCGAAATCATCCCAATCTTTATCAGTGGCAGTATGGCCATCCAGTAAGCGCAGTTGCACGCCGGATTGCTGCATGCGGCGGCGCTCTTGCCTGACATTTTTGCGCTTTTTAGCGGTTAACTTATCAAGGAAGTCTTCAAAGTCGTTATAGCCCTGATTGTGCCAGTGAAACTGCACATCGTGGCGCAGCAGCACATTGGCATCATTGAGGTTAAGCGTGGCTAGCCAGTCCAGTTGATCAGCGCGTGGAAACAGGCAATGAAAACTACTGAAATTATTGGCAACGGCAAACTGCGCGATCGTTTGCATGATCAGCTCATAATGCTCTTCTGGTGAGTCCGCATTACTTAGAAATCGTTGGCCGGTCGCGGGGGTGTAAGGCGTTGCAGAGACCAATTTTGGGAAATAGGTGAGGCCACTTTGCTTATAAGCATCCGCCCAAGCGTGATCAAATACGAATTCACCATAAGAATTATACTTTTCGTACAGCGGCAAAGCAGCGCATAGTTTATCAGACTCATAGACGCCAATATGGCGAGGAATCCAACCGTACTCAGGTCCGACACAGCCATGATTTTCAAGGGCTGCCAAAAACTCATGGCGCATAAATGGATTATTACCCTCAACCAAATCATTCCACTCGGTGGCGGAAATCTGATTGATATTGCTGTGAATTTTAATCTGCATGGTTAAAAAGTATTGCTCGAATAGGCGGGATTCCTGCATTATAGGCACATGAAGCCAATAACAAAAAGAATGATGCGAGGGCTTAGGGTTTTACTCTGGGTAATGCTGGGCATTGTTCTGCTCTTTCTATCGGTACTGCTGGTATTTCGATGGGTTCCTGTTCCGACTTCCGCTTTTATTTATCATCAAAACGCGCTGCATGCAGCTGAGCCCGCTATTTATAAAGCGGCTAACTTTGAGTGGACGGATTGGGACAATATCCCGCCTGAATTGGCGTTGGCTGTGCTGACGGCCGAGGACCAGCGCTTCCCCACACATTGGGGAATCGATACCATTGAGTTACGCAATGTCTATGACGATTGGCGTGCAGGCAAGGCAGTGCGCGGCGCAAGTACCATTACCCAACAGTTGGCAAAGAACTTATTCCTGTGGAATGGCCGCAGCTATGTCCGCAAAATGGTCGAAATTGTGCTGAGTGTGTCGATGGAGTTGGTGTGGTCTAAGCAGCGGATTCTTGAAGTGTATTTGAATGTGGCGCAGTTTGCGGATGTGACGTTTGGGGTGAAAGCTTCGAGTAAGTTGCTGTTTGATAAAGAACCGATGGAGCTGACACGTGAGGAATGCGCGATGTTAGCGGCCGTATTGCCAACACCCGCTAAATCGAATGCCAATGAGCCAAGCGAAACGTTGCAAAAGCGTCACGCTTGGATCTTGAAGCATATGGATAAGTTGGGTGGCGTGGATTATTTGAAGAAGCTGTAATACCTTCAAATAAAAGCGCTGACGGTTGTTTATCGCCAGCACTTAAATAGTTGTTTATTGAGCGTTCAAACCCCATTTTTCCAGATCAAATAATTCTAACGAATCAATAATCTCATTCGCATCTGCAAACGCATCATGGCTCATATTTGGGTCAGGTACCGCAATCACGCTCATGCCCGCTGCCTTAGCCGCTGCCACACCCGACGGCGCATCTTCAAATACCAAGCAATTTTCAGGCGCTACGCCTAGCTGAGCTGCTGCCGTCAGGAAAATATCTGGCGCAGGTTTCGCGCGTTTCACATTCTCATGATCGCTAGTGACTACCGTATCAAACAGCGTAAACCAATCCTGATGCTGGCTAGTCTTGATATTAAAGTGATGCTCTTTAGAGCTGGTTGCCACCGCAATTGGGAAATTCATATCAGCGAGCTTTTCAATCAACTCGCGTGCACCAGGCTTGGCTTTAGCAAAGGCAAATCGCTCATCTAGCAGATCATTACGCTCTTCCAAGTAATATTCAGGCGTGAAGGGCAGGTCTAAGGCTTTCACTAAATACGTTGCCGCATCGTGCGAATCGCGGCCAATCATGTGGGACTTCACCGACCAGTCAAACACCTTGCCATAGCGCCCGACAATCATCTGCGTGACTTCCGTGTAAATGCTCTCGGTTTCCAGCAGAAGTCCGTCCATATCAAATAGGACTGCTTTAATAACAGTTTGGCTCATGGGGTGTGATGTCCTTGTGATTAAATTTTAGATCGATGTCAAGCTTGCAAACATATCACAGGCGCTGTGTCAGAGGCCATCCTGTAACAATCTTCACACGGGAATGCGGGTTAACTTAAATCCATGTTGTGCAAATTATCAACGAAATCAAGTGGCCCTCTGGCGCTATAATTAGGCCACCAAGTGAATGGATTCAATACAACCGAGGTGAGCTATGCAGGATATGCATCTGGATGATGTGGTTCCTGGCTGCGTGTCGCAGACCCTGACTTATTATGATGGGACTGAGCGGCAAGTGCTGGTGAGTGATCGTGAAGTGCCTTTCCCCGAAGGCAAATTAATTGTTTCAAGAACGGACCCCCAAGGAATTTTGACGCATGGCAATCAGTCATTTGTCGAGATGTCAGGTTTTAGCGAGGCCGAACTGATTGGCAAACCCCATCAAATCCTTCGGCATCCGGATATGCCAAAAGCCGCCTTTAAGGATTTGTGGGATACGCTGGCGCGCGGTGAAAAGTGGACGGGCTACGTAAAAAACCTACGTAAAGATGGCGCGTATTATTGGGTGCTGGCAACGGTTGTAGCTAATGTGCGAGATGGCGAAGTGGTGGGGTATACCTCAGTACGCCGTAAACCCTCCCGCCAACGCATTGGCGAGTGCATCGAGCAATACCGCCAAATGATTGCGCAGGAGTCCGCATGAAACCTTATACCTTAACGGTTAGCCCTGACTTTATGCCGGATTACATTGCCGGTTGGTACATCTTTAATACCTGGCTGCAAAAGCAATTGGGCGAGGCCATTCATGTCGAGCTGTATAATGACTTTGCCAGCCAGCGTGAGGCCATTTTGCGCGATGAGATTGACCTGATTTATGCCAATCCTTTTGATGCGGCTATGCTGGTGCGTGAGAAAGGCTTTACAGCAATTGCCGCGCCACTCAATAAACCAGATGAAGTCGTGTTGGCAGTGCCTAAGCAATCAGCCGTTCAATCCATTGATGAGTTGGCAGCGGGTTTACGCATTGCACGGACGGATGATCCGGATGTTAATTTAATTGGCATGATGATGATCGAATCAGCGAATTTAACCAGCAGCAATACTGACGTACAGCTGGTGGATAATTATGTGTTGGTTGCCAAAGCGCTATTTCAGGAGAAAGCCGATGTAGGGTTCTTCTTAAAAGAGGCGTATCACAATTTATCTGACTTTGTGAAAGGGCAGCTGCGAGTATTGCTAACCAGTGAAATCCATGTGGTCACGCATGTACTATTGGCTGGCCCGCGATTCAAAGATCATCACGATCACCTACAAGACTTGTTGGTTACGATGACAGAGTTGGAAAAAGGGGCAGGTGTGCTGCAAAGCATGGGATTGGATGGTTGGAAAAAACAAACTCAGGAAGATACCGAGTTTATGATCGATCTGATGGATACCTTGCAGTAATTCAGGCTAACACTCCCCGCATGTCGAGATGCAGGGAGTGAGTCAGTCTAGTAATTAGCTTTTCGACTTAATGAATTTTTCAACGGACGCCACTGGAATAATGCCAGGCTGGGCTGCGACTAACTCACCTTTAGGGTTAAAAATCAGGAACGTTGGTGTTCCGATTAATGACTCTTCTGCATTCAATTCCATCCAAGCATTAAACTCGATTGGATTGCTGATGATATTTTTGAAGCCCATTTTGTATTCATCAATCATCGACTTTGCATTTTTCTTGCCCGGTTGGCCGTCTAGTGCAATACCGACGATCTCAAGATTTTCCATCTTGCCATCAAACTCGACCATTTCTGGCATGTGCATGCGGCAAGCGTGACAATCGGAGGCCCAAACCTCAATGAGTGTCCATTTTCCCTTTCCGACTTGTTTTTCGATGGTGGTTTGAGTACCGTCAAACTCCGTAAAGGCGGATGCCGTACCGGTCAGCATAAAGCTGACAAGCATTGTTAAGAATAGTGTTTTTGCCAAAAAAAACAGTTTCACGAGATAGTTCCTCATTTATGATGCGGTAGAAGTTTTGTTTTCAACCACTTAAAAGATATAAAAAATGCCAACAAGTTCCTTATACTCAACCCGTGCTGTACTGTTTGACCTTGATGGCACATTATTGGATACCGCACCGGATATGGTAGGTGCCCTAGACTTGCTGATGCAAGAAGAAGGCTTACCAGCGGTCGATCACGAAATGGCGCGTCGGCAGGTCTCACACGGCAGTGGCGCGTTGGTGACGTTGGGCTTTGGCGCTGATCAGTCTGCAGCAGATTTTAAGCGTAGGCAGCAACGTTACTTAGATCTATACGAGCAAAACCTGTGTGTGGATACACGATTATTTCAGGGAATGGAAGAAACGCTGGCATTTCTTGAGGCGCAAGGGATTGCCTGGGGCATCGTGACCAATAAGCCCGCCTTTTTGACGGTTCCATTATTAAAACTGCTCAACTTGCATGATCGCAGTAAGACGATTGTCAGCGGCGACTCATTACCAAATCGTAAACCTCACCCCGAACCCTTATTTTATGCCGCCAGTGCCTGTAATGTATTGGCGACTGAGTGCATTTATGTGGGTGATGCTGAGCGTGATATTGAGGCCGGTAATCGGGCCGGTATGACAACTTTGTTGGCCAGTTATGGTTATATTGACGAAGAAGAGCGCCCTGAATTGTGGGGAGCCAATGGTGTGATCGAAGAGGCTCAGGAAATTCTCGATTGGCTGATTGAAGCCAACGAGTCAGACAGCCACCGCGCCAATTAACGGAGAGTAATACGTGAATATTAGTACCAACACCGCTCGGTCGACCTTATTTCAAGTGGCATTACTGATGCTACTACTCGCGGCGGCCTTGTTCTGGCAAAAAGATAATATTGCCAATTTATACCTATCCGGAGAAATTAATCCGGTCGGCTGGATGCTCAATGGCGTGATTATCGTCTTATTCCTGCTGGGCATGTTTCGGATGATCTCTTTATTGCTGTCTTACAGCCGTGAGCACAATGTGCTGGAGCGCTTGGTAGATGGCATTACTGACGGTGTCACTGATCCAACCGGACGCTTGCCGGATGATGCCTTGGCGGTCACTCGCTACCATTATGTGATGAATATGGGGCGACGTAATGCGCCGGTTAATCATGGTGCATTGGCTTCTAGCCTGAGTACTTCGGAGCAAAGCCGGTTTACCTTGGTGCGCTTTATTAATAGCATCCTGATCTTGCTTGGGGTGTTTGGTACGGTGGTATCCCTGTCGATCGCACTGATTGGAGCCTCTAGCTTGCTTGATTCGCCAGAAGGTGCCAGCAAAATGGGCATGATTATTGGTGGTATGTCATCGGCACTGAGTACCACCATGACGGCGATTGTTTGCTTCGTGCTATATGCTTATTTTTATCTGCGATTAAATAATGCGCGCGCTCAGTTGTTAAATGGCATTGAGACCATGACCTCAACGTATCTGATGCCGTCGATTACTCACAGTGAAGAGTCGCTAATTCGTCAGGTTGCTGAATTGACCATGACTTTGAATAAGTCAGCTGAACGCTTGCAGGAAGCGCAGCAAAGTTTTACTGCAGTTGCGGATCAGTTAAGCGCCACCGTGCAGCGCCAAACTAAAGGTGATGGGATTAGCGAAGCCAGCTTACAAGAGCTTAAGGATTTGCTGCGTGAAGGCTTCCGCTTACCGAAGAGTGCATCCTCGCCACCCACAGCTAGTGGCGGTATTACTACCTCCGAAAGTGACCGCATTGCTGTTCCAGGCCAAACGGACACTAAGCGATGAGTGGCGGCTTTCCCGATTATCATAGCTTCCCCGAGCGCGATCATGGGGATGACAGTTTTTGGCCATCATTTACTGACATTATGATGGTCATCACCATGGTGTTTTTGTTGGTGACAGTAATGGCGATTACCAATAACTGGAAGCTGGTAACCGACCTTAAGAACAGTATGAATGCGCAACGTCTGGCGGCTGAAACAGCGCTGGATAAAGAAGCTAAAAATCACACGCTGGAAGATCAATTATTACTGCTCGAACAACGCTTGGCTGAGTCGAATAAGATTGCCAGCGAGAAGCAGGCAATCAATCAGGATTTGCAGTTAGAACTGGCGCGTATTCAGGCGAAGATTAAAGAAATTGAAGCAGCTTTAGCGACAAGTTTGGCAGCTACTGAGCAGCGTGAGACCCTACTGGAGCAACGCGAACAGCAAGTGACTACCTTGCAAGCTAGCACCGAGCAGCAGGAAGCAGCACTCAAGCAGAGCACACAGGCGCTATCTGCCTTGCAAATCACTCAAGATGCTTCAGAGAAGCGCATTGCACTATTGCAGCAGCAGTTAAGTGATTTAGCGGCTGATCGTGATAAGCAACTCGCAACTGCAGGAATGCGGGCGGAAGCTTTGAGCGCATTGCAAAATATTCAAGAAACCAGTCAGTCACAAGTGGTTCGCTTGCAGGAAGAGCTAAAGCGCGTGCAGGGCGAGTTGGCTGAAGTAAATCAGGCGGATAAAAGTAGTGCGGTGACTATCGCAGAATTACGCCGCCGTCTTGAAGTGTCCGAAGCGGCATTGCTAGCGAGCAAGCAGGATAAAGAAACCTCGCTGGCAGAGTTGGAGCTACAGCTTAAAGCCTTGCAAACTAATTTAGCAGAAAGCCAGCAGTCGAAAGAGACTTCGGTGACTGAACTAGAGCGTCGTTTACAAAGTCTGCAAGCCAGTCTGGATGCGATGGAGCTAGAGAAAACCACAGCGGTTTCTGCGCTGGAAGCTCAACTTCAAAGTTCTCAAGACTCTCTGGATGAAAGCAAGGCCTTAAGCGAATCCCAAATTAGCGAGCTAAAAACTGAAATTGAGCGCTTAACGGCATTGAGCAGTTCAGAAGATGAACGCGTGCAAAGCCTGAAAGACGAGTACGATGAGCTGGATGCTAAATACAAGAAACTACTGCGTCCTGCACGCTCTAGTGTTGGCAAGCAAGTGGTGTCGGTTTGGTTTAGTAAATCGGGTGGCAGAGATGTATACCGGATTCGCGAAACTGAGAATGGTGAATTTAAGGTCACCACACGCGCGCAAATGTCTGAGCAATTAGCTAGACTAAAGGATGAATACGGTAAATCCCTGTACGTTAAGGTGATTATCCCTGAAAATAGCGGCCTTTCGTACTCCGATGCATGGCGTTTCACCACAGAAATGCAACGCGCGTACGACTATTATTATCAAGATGACGAATAAACGAAACAGGACCCATCATGGCTGAAGCACTTTTAAACTTTATTCCACCTGCCGGCGCGTTAGACGGGCGGGTGATTCTGGTGACTGGCGCGGCGGATGGCTTAGGTAAAGTCATTGCCAAAGCCTATGCGCAGTTTGGTGCGACCGTGGTGCTATTGGATAAAACCATCGAGGCGCTGGAGTTGGTTTACGACGAAATCGTGGCGGCGGGTAATCCTGAGCCAGCGATTTATCCGCTGGATATGGCCGGAGCTACGGTGCATGACTATCTGGAAATGTCGCGTATCCTTGAAGAGCAGTTAGGTGGTTTGGATGGCTTGGTGCTCAATGCGGCGTGGCTGCCGGGTTTTGTGCCATTTGAGCAGGTGGAGCTTGAAATGTGGCAGAAGGTCATGACGGTTGATTTGAATGCGAACTACCTGATTATTCAAGCCTGTATGCCCATGCTACGAGCTAAGGGTCATGGCTCGATTATTCACTCTGCCCATCAGGCGAATAAGGCTTATGCGGGTGCCTTTGGTATTGCCAAAGCGGGTATGGCTGCGATGATGTCGATCGTAGCGGATGAGTATGAGAATGATGACCGCTTTGTGCGCGTTAATACCATCGATACTGGCCCATTACGCACCCAAATGCGCAAAATGAATTTTCCTGGTGAAGCGACTGATAGTACGGCATTACCAGCTGCGGCGATTGGCCCTTATCTCTACTTTATGTGTGATGAGGCTGGTAAGCGCACTGGGGAAGCGATTCAATATGAACGCATTCCAGCAGACTTTGTATGGCCCGGTTTAACAACTGACCAAAGCTGAGTCAGATATTACTATTATGTTTAATTTTGACACGCTTTATCGCGACCTGACCGATACGCGCTTTGAACCTTGGCTGGAGCGTTTACCGACTCAGCTAGAGGCCGTTTTTCAGGAAAAAACACATGGTTTTCTGGAGGAGTGGATTCGTTTGCTGGATGCCATGCCTAAAGTGGTTCCCACAGATAACGACCTGAATGCTGATCGTGTTCGAATTGGTCGCCCTGAAGATCTGGATGATGAGTCTCGGGATTTATTAGAGCAACAGCTGCGTACCATTATCCCTTGGCGCAAAGGGCCGTATGAGATATTTGGTATTCATGTAAATACCGAATGGCGTTCTGATTATAAATGGCAGCGAATTCGCTCTCACATTGCGCCACTAGCGGGCCGTAGTGTGCTGGATGTGGGCTGTGGTAACGGCTATCACATGTGGCGGATGTTAGGAGAGGGGGCAGAGCTTGTTCTCGGCGCTGACCCAAGCCAGTTCTTTGTCGCGCAATTTCGAGCCATCAAGCAATATGCGGGTGAAGGCTTGCCCGTGCATTTACTGCCGATGAAGTGTGAGCAGCTACCCGCATTCACCCGTGAGTATCGTGGTATTGGTTTTGATACGGTATTTTCGATGGGGGTTTTATATCACCGTGCTTCACCGGTTACCCATTTGCAGGAGCTACGTAGTTTCTTACGTCCGGGTGGTGAACTGATTCTGGAAACCTTGGTGATTGAAGGCGATGAGCAGAGTGTGCTGGTGCCAGAAGATCGCTATGCAAAAATGCGCAATGTCTGGTTTATTAGTTCGACTGGGTTTCTGATTCGATTGCTGGAGCGGGTTGGTTTTATCAACTGCAGAGTGGTTGATGAGTGTGTCACGTCATTAGATGAACAGCGGGCGACGGACTGGATGACGTTTGAGTCGTTGGAAAGCTTTCTGGATCAGGACGATCACAGCAAAACGATTGAGGGTTATCCTGCTCCACGTCGGGCGACGTTGATTTGTCAGGCACCTTAAACTGATTGAATGCCGTATTTTAAGTCCGGCAACGATTCGCTGCCGGACTTAAAGGTGTTACTTACTTCTTCTTAACTTTGCGACGAGGCTTATCGTCACCGCCTAGTTTTGCTTCATCACGTGGCTTGCGAGGTGCTGCTGGAGCGCTCTTGCTTTCACCACCTGTTGAGCCATCCTGGCGCAAATTGATCTGATGACCTTGAATCCAAACCTTATATAGATGCTTCTGAATAGGCTTTGGCATGCCATCTGGCAATTCAACCGTACTGTGATCGCCTTCAATGCGCAGATTGCGGATAAAAGCACTGTCTACACCGGCTTCGTTAGCGATTGCGCCAACGATATGCTTGGCTTCAACACCGTGATCACGGCCAACATCTAAACGATAAGTCACCATATCTGGCAACTCTTCGCTGCTGACAGGCTCACGACGTGGAGTACGTGGCTTACGTTCAGCATCATCACGCGCTGGGCGTTCTCGGCGAGCAGGGCGCTCCTGATCATTACCACGACGGTTGTCACGGCTATCGCGACCTCTGTCTTTATCGCGGCCTGTTTCACGTTCACGACGGTTGTCGCTATGCGTTGGAATATCAAACAGATCTGCAGATAGTGGACGATCTTTCTGTGCTAACCATGCCAAGCTCGCAGCAATTTGCTCAAGGCTCAGATCGCCTTCATTAGCAAAGTCTGTAACCACTTTTTCCATAAAGTCCAAATCTTGTTGCAGAGCAATAGATTGGATTTCTTGCTTAAAGCGGCTGATGCGGCTTTGACTGATTGACTCAGCAGATGGCAATTCAAACGGCGTAATTTTCTGTCCGGTCGCGCGCTCAATGCTTTCCAACATGCGCTGGCCACGAGGCGGAATGAACAGAATCGCAGTACCTTCACGTCCGGCACGGCCTGTACGGCCAATACGGTGAACGTAAGACTCTGTATCATGTGGCATGTCGTAGTTGATAACGTGACTAATACGCTCAACGTCCAAACCACGCGCTACAACGTCGGTTGCAATCATGATGTCGATTTTACCGCGACGGAATTGCTCAACGGTCTTCTCACGCATTTCCTGCTTAATGTCGCCATTAAGTGCAGTCGTTGCATAACCACGGGCTTCCAGTTTCTCTGAAAGCTCATGAGTCATCGACTTAGTACGTACGAAGATGATGATGCCGTCAAATGGCTCCGCTTCAAAAATACGGGTCAACGCATCCAGCTTGTGAATGGTTTTACCCTGCCAGTAGCGTTGACGAATCTTTGCTACAGTGGCGGTTGTATTCTTGATGCGAATATCGACTGGGTTTTTCAGGTAGCGCTGCGTCAGCTTTTTAATGGCTGGCGGCATAGTGGCTGAGAACAGTACCACTTGCTTTTGCTCAGGCGTTTCCTGAAGAATCGTCTCAACGTCGTCTACAAAGCCCATGCGAAGCATTTCGTCAGCTTCGTCCATAACAACGGTTTGTAGCTCGTCCAATTTTAGAGTGCCGCGTTTGATATGATCAATCACGCGGCCTGGTGTTCCAACAACAACGTGCACATTGCGCTTCAGTTGTTTTAATTGGATACCGATGCTTTGGCCACCATATATAGGTAATACATGGAAACCAGGTAATTTTTTGGCGTATGACTGCATTGCTTCAGCGACTTGAATCGCAAGCTCACGCGTCGGAGTAAGCACTAAAACCTGTGGTTTGTTCTTGCTTAAGTCGATACGAGATAGCAGTGGTAATGAGAAAGCGGCAGTTTTTCCGGTACCGGTCTGTGCCTGACCTAGCAGGTCACGACCTTCCAGTAATGGAGGAATACTTTGTGCTTGGATTGGTGAAGGATATTCGTAATCAATCGCTTCGAGAACGGCGTCTGAGAGGCCAAGTTCTGAAAAAGGGGCTGTGTTTTGCTCTGACATTCGGGTTTCGCTGATATGTTAAGGCGATAATTGTACGCTATTTGCAAGAAGAATGTTGAGTTTATTTAAAAGTTATGCAGTGTCTGAGGAGTGATTTGACTAGATAAGGATAATAATTAACCACTAGCGTTTAAGTGTACGTATAGTAATTAAATTTGTCTGGTAATACTGTTACAAAACAGTATTATGCGAGCCTTTATGATTATGTCGATGCTTACTTATAAAGCAGTGAGGGTTTGATATTCACAGGCATTTAAAGCTATCCTGACTTAATCACAGACGAAGGTCGCTTATAGTTAATGTTTTCAATCTCGTTTTTTATGTTATATTAAATCGTGTACTTGAAAATAAGACTGATACACAATAGGCGAAAGGGCACAATGAAGGTTACAATTTCGTTAGCTAGCGGTTAATAAGCCAGAATCCTGATTTATTAAGTTCGCGTTCAGTCAGGCTATTGTAACTTCAGCAAAAAAACATTAACAATCTGCCATAGCAGATTGCAAGACACACAGCTCGTACCGTATCTGCTTCATCGATAGGGGTCCGATCATACTGAAGAAGAAATACACTTATGAATAAATTTACATCATCGCCCAAAGTGGCAATTTTAGCGTACGAAAATTTGGATGCATTTGAGTTTGGTTGTGCAGTGGAGTTGTTCGTAACGCCTCGCCCTGAACTGGAAGCATGGTATCAAGCCGATATCTTAAGCGTTCAAGAAGGACCTATAAAAGCAGCTTGTGGCATCACCGTTCAGGTTGATGGCAAGGTTGATGATTTGACTGGCTATGACATGTTAGTTATTCCGGGCTGGAGTGGCACAGATGTTAAGCCACCTGAGCACGTGATTGATGCGATCCTTGAGATGCATCAGCGCGGTGGCCGAATCGTAGCACTAGGTCTGGGAGCGTTTGCTCTGGCATCAACTGGTTTGCTGGATGGTAAGCGTGCAACGACTCATTGGGCACATGCTAAGTCATTTACTGATATGTTCCCTAAAGTTAACTTTATCGATAACGTGCTGTATACCGGTGAAGACCGCATGCACACCTCTTCAGGTCACTCTGGAGCAATTGATTTAGGTTTGCACATGATCAGACAAGACTACGGTGCTCACCGCACTAATGTGGTTGCTAAAGATTTGGTTGTTTCTTCACATCGTGACGGAACACAGTCTCAGTTTGTTGAGCGTACATTGCGCCAGCAGCACGGTCGTCTGCACGAGACTATTAACTGGGTACTTGAGAATCTGGACAAGCCATTGAATGTTACTGAAATGGCAGAGCAGGCTTGCTTGTCACGTCGTAGCTTTGACCGTCAGTTCCGTTCTACCGTCGGTAAGAGCCCTAAAGAGTGGCTGATCCATCAACGTATTAACTTGGCTCAAGACTTCCTTGAGACAACTAACTACAGCGTAGAAGAGATTGCGTCTTCAACTGGTTTCCAAACTGGTATGAACTTGCGTCATCACTTCACTCGTTTGTTAGGTCTTTCACCAACTCGCTACCGTGCTAAGTTTTCTCAGCCATAAAGAGAGTTGGTAATAGATGTACGCAGTGCTATACAGCTCCTTCGGGATGAAGTACACTGCGTCATTCACCAGCGTGTAATCTTGGGGACGACCTGGCTTCGACGTGGATTACAAAACCTGGGGAGCATGCAGTGGATGCAGTGACCACTTAAATCCCAGCTGTAAACTATTAGTTGCTAACGATAACAACTACGCTTTAGCGGCTTAACAGCCTGCTAAATTCCCGCCAGTGTTCGCCCGCAGGTGCTGAACGGGAATCATTTATGCGGTATCGCGTGGCGGACTGTTCAGGGCCAAAGCGTTAAAACCTAACTGAAATCGCGGATTCTTTCTCTGCCCGTCGAGACTGAGTTTGCTAAATTAATGACGGATCTAAGCATGTAGCGCCTTCAGGCAGCGGATTTGCGGACGCGGGTTCGATTCCCGCCGTCTCCACCAATACACTGTCCAAACTGGTACAAGAAAGTCTAAAAACCCTTACAGCATAACGCTCTGAGGGTTTTTTTTCGTCTATAGTAATCTAAGTTGGTTCATTGAAAGCTACCCCCAATGGGGGTATAAATTGGGGGCATTGAATCTTTCAGAGTGGAGATACCCCCAAATGAAGCGAAACCTTACAGATAAAGCGATTCAGGCAGCAAAGCCGCAACCAGACGGTAAACCAAAAAAGTATGGTGATGGTGGCGGCCTGTATCTACTGGTGAGGGAGTCCAGCGGTAGTGTGTCGAAGCTATGGCGCTATAAATACCGGGTACTGGGAAAAGAAAAAACGCTTTCTATTGGCGCTTATCCTGAGATGAGCCTGAAACATGCCCGGACTATTCACGACGAAGCACGGGAGCAGCTTACCAAAGGCGTAGACCCTTCAGCCCATAAGCAGCACCTAAAAGCAGTGAAGCAACAATTAGCACAAGACAGCTTTGAATCTGTAGCGCGTGAATGGTTTGTTAGCTATTCTGCGAACTGGAGCGACAGCCACAAAACCCGCGTATTAGCCAGATTAGAAAATGATGTATTCCCGTGGCTTGGATCGGTGCCAATATCCCAAATTGAACCGCCGGACATATTGCAATGCTTAAAGCGTGTTGAAAGTAGGGGAGTCGTTGAGACGGCCCACAGAGTAAAGCAGGTAATAGGGCAGGCGTTTAGATTTGCGGTTGCTACTGGTAGGGCCAAACGAGATCAGACCGCAGACTTAAAGGGGGCATTGCCACCTGTAAAGCAAAAGCACTTTGCAGCGATTACAGAGCCGCAACAAGTCGCTGCTTTCTTGCGTGGTTGTTGGGCGTATAAGGGTGATTACACCGTACAAGCGGCATTAAAACTATCAGCCTATACATTCACCAGACCCGGCGAACTTCGACGCATGGAGTGGGGCGAAATTGACTTTCAGGAATCACGCTGGCTAATACCGCCTGAGAAAGTTAAAACACGCTCTGCCCATGTGGTGCCACTATCACGGCAAGCCGTAGAGTTATTGCATGACCTTCAGCCGCTTACAGGTCAATACGGTTTTGTGTTTCCGGGTGTGCGTTCAAAAAGCCGACCAATGAGTGACAACACGGTAAGGCAGGCAATCAGGCGGCTAGGCTATGACAACACCCAAATGACCGCACACGGCTTTCGGGCGATGGCATCAACAATGCTTTATGAGCTTGGTTATTCTTCAGACTTAATAGAAAGGCAGCTTGCCCATGTAGTCGGCAATGATGTCAGGCGCGCTTATGATCGGAGTGAGAATCTCCCAGAGCGCCGGGCCATGATGCAGTATTACGCGGATTATCTTGACGGTTTGCGAACGGGTGCCGATGTAATACCCATAAAGCGCAATCAGGCATAATAGAGTTCACCGCGCCTTACCCGACGGGGGACAAGCTGGACACCTTACCAAGTGGCGCGGCTTTTACTTAAGGTTGTTGTGAAGGTGCAATATGGAATACCTATACCACATGAAAGATTTGAGAGTATTTCTTCAAAATAGGGTTCAGTCCACAGATAGTCTATGGCAGCTTGATTTAATTTGGGATCTCGATCAAATAGTGCTTGAAGCTACCGATAAGTTTTCAGAAAAAAAATCAAACCATGAATTAGTTAAGCATATTGGTAATGAGATTGCGAATCTCATTACTAAAGAAAACACCGAAATAGATGACTTACTTCCAATTTTACGTACGCTGATTTCTCAGCATTGTAGATTAATTAATCAACAATCACTGAGTAGAAAACTGAATCATTTGAATAGTGAAATCTCAGTTGTAGATAAGGAAATTCTCTCCATAAAAAAGGTAAATCACTCTAGTAAAACCAGGGAAGCAATGAAGAAGCATCACAGAAAAACAAATAAAAACAAAGATATAGATGAAGTGAAAGAAATGTGGTTTGAATGGAAGTTAGTTCCTAACTCGGGACTTGACTACAAAAACAATGAAGACTTTGCTAACAAGGTCTGCTTAATTTTTCCGAGCGTTAAAAGCAGTACAATTCTGAAAAAGTGCACTTTATGGGCTAAAGAGTTCAAGATCGCCACCAAGAAAGGCAGGCCAAAAAAATAATCCGACTTTAGTCCCCCTAGATGGTTATTTAAATCATAAAATTTACTATCTAATAGATTCATCTAAACAAGGCAGATGGTGTCAATGATGAACACAACAGTGCAAGTAAAGCCTTTTGCGGCTGAGGGGAAGGTAAGGGTAAAGGAAGCTGCGCCATTTCTAGGTATTGCAGTTTCTACATTTTGGTTGTATGTCAAGCAAGGACGCATTCAGGAGCCTATGCGTTATGGTGCGCGAGTGTCAGTATGGGACGCTGAGTATATTCGTGAGCTTGCGAATAACGGCATACCTGCTGTAGAGGAGGTCTAAGATGAATCCAAAGCAAGCCCTTGGCGCAGGAGCAGTTCTAACCACTTCTGGATCTGGTGTTACAACAACGACAAACTTTATGTCATCAAGGGATATCCTAGAGCTGTTAAATGCTAATCGAACCAAGCCGATGTTGCTAGGTGACCTTCACCGCGACATCAAGGTGATATTTAGGTCTGAAATAGAGGATGGGAAAATCCCATCCACTCTAAGGCCTAATGGACAAGTAGTCTTATACGACCTGCCGGAAGTAGAAAGTAAAATGCTGGTTGCTACTAAGGACGTGAATTACCTCAGACAGATCACAGAGTATTGGATAAACAGATCAAAGCCTAAGGCCCCTCAATTGCCACAAACCTTTGCTGAGGCATTACGTATAGCTGCGGATATAGCAGAACAGAATCAAATACTATTACCCAAAGCCAATGCACTGGATCGTCTATCGAATGCCAATGGCTCACACTCTATCCGTGATGCAGCCAAACAGTTAAAGCTCAGCCCTAAGGCTCTATGCGCTTGGGTAGATAATAATAAATGGTGTTACAAGAACGGTAAAAATGAACGTGTCGCCTTTGAGCATCGTATCACTTCTGGCCTAATGAATACGCGCTCAGGAGTATCCAAGAATGGGCATTCATATAGTCAGCCTATGATCACTGCAAAAGGACTGGCAAAGCTTGCCATCATTTTCAAAGGCACCACACCAGGTAGCCGCAAAGCGGATACGGATGACACGCCCCTGCGCGGCTTCAATGTCTGGCAGGGTAAATAAAATAAATCTTGCTGAGTATCGATACAGAGGATTACTTCTCTTCCTGATAACCAGCTTTAGATTTGCCCAAACAACCACACCACAGTAATAAATCGTGAGTAGCTCAATTAACGATAATTGAGATTTGAAGGTGATATATGCAACCTAAAAAGAATGGTCGCCCAACTAAGTACAAACCTGAGTATGCACAGAGAATGGAGGAGTTCTTTTCGATTGATGAGCCCTCTTATCGTGAGAGTGTTAACAAGCAGGGAACAATACAAATGGTAGCCCGTAGAATGCCAACGATGGAGCGCTTTGCACTGGGGATCGGCGTTACCGTGGGAACACTTTGGAACTGGGCAAACAAGACAAAAAAAGACAGCGAGGAACCAGTTCACCCGGAGTTTTTAGAAGCCTATACGCGTGCGCGCGATTGCCAAATGGTTTACATCCTTGAAGCCGGAGTAGTTGGGGCACTGAACTCACCATTTTTAAATTTGTTCATGAAGAATGCACATGGATGGCAAGATAAAATCGAGCAGGAAGTTACGCATGCCGTTTCTATCGATCTGGATGAGGTAAATCGTGAATTGGACAGAGCAGCCGAAAAAAACAAACTTATGATTGCAGAACTTGAAGCCAAGGGTGAAATCGGCAAGTTTACGACCTAGAAACCAGAGCCGCACCTATTGTGAAGCACGCCAGACTAGTGTTTGGTCACTTGCTTATTTTTTGGAGCTCTTCTCGTATGATTTTCCGGATCATTACACTGTTTATGGGTGGTTCCTTTTCACCTAGGCCAATTAAAAACAGCTCTATTATCTCGGCATTGATGCTACGTCCACTTTCTTCGGCGGCATCTTTTATCGCGCCATAAATATCTGACGGTATACGAATTTGTGTTTTAAAGAAGTCTTGTTGTTTGGCCATGTGCTGAATATTACACCTAAAATAGGTGTATTAAATTTATGCCACTGCTATAGTGGCACCGATACCACTACGGTAGTGGCACATTAAGGAGACACATGAAAACAGCTAAAACACAAGTTAGATTACCCGCAGCAACACATCAATGGATTGTTAAGGCTGCCAGTGAAAACAATCGATCAATGAATGGTGAGATTGTCCGGATGCTAAATGAAGTAATTGAACGAGAGAAGGAGAAGCCTAAACCAGAAGCAGCATAAGCAAATAGTAAAAAAGCCCCACCAGCGTCAACTGGTAAGGCTTCTGGCTAAGACGCGTCAACGTCAAAGCCTAACGCTAAATACATACATAAACGCGAATTTATAGGAGTTTTCAGCATGGTTGATTCTATCATACCTCGTTGCATACGCACGTCCCTAGTTACTACACCTTTGACCTCATCACAGTACTTCCTCAGCCTGTCTCTTAACGGGGGGTTATTGTCATGAGCACTTCAATTAGGCAGTTCAAAATATACTACCCACTGCATGAAATTCTTTTGATCTCCGCTACATCGAGAGAAGAAGCCAGCAGAATTGCATTTGCCCAAATCTCTACATCCAACCCTAATGCAAAAATAAAATACATGTCTATTGTGGAGGTTCGATCATGAGCAAACTTCCTAAAGGCGTGGTAAATGCTGCTCGTGCAAGCCGTAATAAAGCCAAAAAGCTTCAAGTAGAGCGTGAAGCACTTCTGAGCCTTAAATCGAATGCGGTAGGTGGTTTAGACATCGATAGTTCTGTAACTAATCAAGTTAGAACCACTCAACCTATTGATTTTAAAGGAGCGAAAAACGCGACCTATCCCCCGTACTGTAATACGGGGGGTTATGAATTACCAAATCACGCCAAAGACAACTTAGCGACTAATATCACCAAAGTTGACTGGTTGCGATTAACGGTTACTGACTTGGATGCCTTCCGCGCTTCAATGGGTGATATCGACGGTAAGGGCGGCATTCTTAATTCAGCCGGTATTGAAACCGTATGGACAGAAAAAGGGCTACACGGCTATGAGCAGTCGGCTAAGTTGCTAATGCGTCGTGACGCTGATTATCTAACCTTGGGCCATATCGCCACCAGTGAGACAGGACGCAATAAGGGTGGCATGTTTGAGTTAACAGGCCTTGGCTGCAAGTTGTTACAGCTTAACTACCCTGAGTTGTGGAACGAGCTGTTTAGCATCTTACAGTTGAACGAGTGGCGCATCAGCCGTGCCGATATCGCTTTGGATTTACCTGGGGAATACTGCCTAGCAAAAGGCTATACCGTGCCTTTACTGTTCAAACAAGCAGTCAATGAGGGTCTTTTCAGGTCTGACAAGCTGCGCAACCCTAACATGCTGCAATCCTTCGGCATGGCGGGAGATTGGTCGCCACTGACAGTGAGTGATATCACACCAGAGTCCTATCAACCCATAAAGCATTGTCCGGCTGGTTTAACGGCTTACATTGGCAGCCGTAAGGGTTCTGCTGACTTCTTCAGAGCTTACGAAAAAGGCAAAGAATTACTTGGATCAGAAGCAGAGCCAGACAGCACCGACCGTGCATGGGTTCGGATTGAGCATGAAATGAGCCGAAAAGGGACAGGCCGTGAAATTCCGCTGGATGTCATGCTAAGACCAGATGCTTATTTTGCCATTGACCGGTCAGGCGTTCGGGCTTTAATGGATGAATTCAGGGAATCACTCACACTGGAGCAAGCTACACAGGCGCAACTAACGCAGTTCAACCGCGAAAAGAACCTATTGCTCAGCAAGAAAATCCATTGGGCCAAACAGAGCTATGGTCGCTTGTTTAGAACGCTTATCCAACGTGGCATTGAATACGAGAAAATTATTGATTGGTTGACCCGTGAGGACGGGCTGAAAGACTTTATCTTTGATCTTGAGCAGGAGGCCGCGTGATGACTACTCAAAGCACGTTAGAGATTAATCCGGCGTTTCGATTACATAAGGTTCAGGCCGTTATTGTTGAGCTGTGGCAATCCTCCACAACGAGCGATTGGCAAGCGACTGTAGCCAGCTTAATCACGCTACTAAAAATTGCTGAGCATGAATTTTTTGATGATCTGATTTTTTTGATTGATATGGCAGGTGAGCGACAAGCGATGGCGCACCGGAAAGAAATGGAAGCCCAGGAGGTAACATTATGAACAACGAACTACGCCTAGTTAATCCAAGTCAGCCTAAGCAGGTCACACACTATCCACCTGAATCAATGACGTTTGAAAGTCACGCAGCGCGGGACAGATACATTCGAGAACAACGGGCCTATGGCTTCAACGTGTTTCTTTATTGTACTGGACGCGATGAAGCAAGCGGCGTTGAGCGTTACGATATCACTCGGAGGGATCTGTAATGAGTGCAACCTTCAGACATCAAACAATTGCTGGCCATAGCGTTGGCGCGTCTAAATCATTCGGGGTGCTAATGGCGGTCATTATGATGGCGCTGGTCTTTATGAACGCTTATCACCTGTCTAATTTTCTGGTATCCAAGCTCACTAGCCCGGAGGGTAGTTTTATATTCAAGTGGGCCTTGATGGTCGTGGGCGCTGGAATTGCCTGCATTGAAATACCACTAGCCAAAAGCATGGTGACATCGTATCGACTGCACGGTTTTTCATCCGGTACTATCATTCAGGGCTTGCTGGCCATCGTCGTGACTATTATGGCGATTGTTGCCGGTATTAGCAGCCAACTGGCAGACACCGACCGGCGTGATACACAGACCGCCTCGTACCAAGTGACAGACGGATCATTTGCTAATATGGAGCGCTCTGCGGAGATGGCGCGGGATTCTGCGCTGCACCGTGCAAACCGGATACATGACGAGGAATCGAAGTTAATCGCCAAGATCGACGCAGAGCGAGCCTATCAGGATCAACTGATTGCAATCGCCCAACAGAAAGCCGCGCATACCTTACACAAGCCGGTACAGATGATTCAGAGCGGCACCACTGAGCATTATATTGTTATCGCCCTATTCTCAATCGTATGCAGTGTGGGGGCCATTTTCTGTAGTGCCTTCAGCGCTGTTTTCATCAACCCCTTGGTGGCCATGCCAGCGTTTAGCTTGAAGGCAAAAGCAAACCACGACTGGCAATCGGACGGATCAGATTTTAAAACGGTTCAGCATGAACTATCCCCACTGGCGAATAAATTTAGCGGCTATCTGGGACGTGAAAAAGTGGCGGCAACTGTGAATAATACCGCCCTTCCGAGTGCTGAAAACAATGATCTAACAAGCACAAATAATCGGGCCGCTGAAAACCGCCCCCACGTAGAAGATACTAGGCTGGGGGCGGTTTTAAATCCTTCAGAGAGTGTTGGTGTACGTACTCCAAATGAAGACAATCAGCAGGGCGGCAAAGTCGATTACTCGAATGGTCATTACTTAACGATTAAAGAGGGGATTCTGAGTGGAGGTATAAAGCCCACCGTGAGACCTGTCAAAGCTCAATTGGTTAAACTGAAAGTGCGTTTTGTGGATGATGCCGCACGCCAACAGAAGGCCGTTGATATTCTGGATCAGTTACACGCTGAAGGTGTGTTGATTGATAATCCCGACTTCGGAAAGAGTGGGCAGGTCGTGGCAAAGTTCATGCTCAATCCGAACTATCAATCAGCTTCTAATGACTTGGAAGGGCAGCGCAAACCGGCTAATCGAAATATCACACTCGATGAACCAGTGAGCTGTATTTGTCCCGAGTGTGGAAAGCAGGAGCGAATAGTCGAGACCACACCCAAGGGCAGGGTTAAAAGTTCGTGCGGCGCTATTTATGTTGCAGCGGATCACTTAGTTGACGATTCACCCAAAAAGAAGATCAAAGTCACACCTGCGATCGGTGCAGGTGTTGGGGTCAGTGAAGAGGGTCTATCACCGATTGCGGGTATCGGCGCGTTAATCAGCAAGTAAGTCGAGCCAGTGGGATAGTAGGCCGGGAGCAATTAGCCCGGCCTTTTGCTTAATACTCTGTTTGGCTTATTCTTGATTGATAATTTATCTACTTACTCAGGGAACAAATGTATAGAATTTGGTGATACGATCACCGCTTATATGCTGACAAGCGATAATGTCATAGCTGAATCTTAATGGAGTATTTCTACGTGGATCAAACCCCCAATAATCTTGCAGCCTACTGCTGGTCTATCGCTGACTTACTGCGCGGTGACTTCAAACAAAGCCAATACGGGCGCATTATTCTACCGTTCACGCTGTTACGCCGTTTGGAATGCGTTCTGGAAGCCACTAAGGACTCGGTACTGACTGAGTTTGCAAGAATTGAAGGGATGAACCTGCCCGAAGAAGCCCAAGAGAAATTCCTCCTCAGAGCCAGTGGCCTCAGCTTCTTCAATACCTCACAGATGAACCTCTCCAAGCTGGGCCAGAACGAGATTAAAAGCAATCTGGAAAGCTATATCCAAGGCTTCTCAAAAGATGCGCGTGAGATCTTTGAATACTTCAACTTTGCCGAGTTTATCGGTCAGCTCAATGATGCCGATCTGCTGTACAAGATCGTTGAGAAAGTCAAAGCCACCGACCTAAGCCCCAAATCCATCACCAACCACGATATGGGTTTGGTGTTTGAGGAGCTGATACGCCGTTTTGCTGAAAGCTCGAATGAAACTGCCGGAGAACACTTTACCCCGCGCGATATTGTGCGCCTGACCACTTCCTTAGTGTTTATGGAAGACGATGATGCCCTGACCAAAGAAGGCATTATTCGCACGCTCTACGACCTCACCGCAGGCACGGGCGGCTTCCTGTCTTCGGGCATGGAATACGTGCATGAATTAAACCCCAATGCGGTGATTCGTGCCTTTGGCCAAGAGCTGAACCCTGAAAGCTATGCCATCTGTAAGGCGGACATGCTGATTAAGGGTCAGGATGTGAATAACATCAAACTGGGTAACACCTTGTCGAACGATCAATTCTTCGCGGTGAGGTTTGATTACATGCTGTCGAACCCGCCGTTTGGCGTGGACTGGAAAAAGATCGTTGACCTGATTAAGGATGAACACCTGCAAAAAGGCTTCGATGGGCGCTTTGGCCCTGGTCTGCCGCGTGTGTCTGATGGTTCCTTATTATTCCTGCTACACCTGATTAGCAAGTTACGCGATGCCTCCGAAGGCGGTGGCCGTATCGGTATTATCCTCAATGGCTCCCCGCTGTTTACCGGTGGCGCGGGCTCCGGTGAATCTGAAATTCGCCGGTATATCCTTGAAGCGGATCTGTTGGAAACCATTGTCGCCTTACCGACGGATATGTTCTACAACACCGGCATTGCGACCTATGTGTGGGTGCTCTCGAATAAAAAGTCCACTGAGCGCAAGGGCAAGGTGCAGCTGATTAACGGCGTGAACCTCTACAGTAAAATGCGTAAGTCCTTGGGCAGTAAGCGCAATGAAATGGGCGAGGATGACATTGCCACGATCACCCGTACCTTTGGCGCGTTTGAGGAGGTTGATGCACGTGCAGTGGATAAGCCAGCGGAACAAAAAAGCAACCGTGGCCGCCAGTCTGCCAGCCCCAAAACCGACGCCCCTAAAACCTTTGCCAGTAAGATCTTTGCGAATCATGAATTTGGCTATCGCCGGATCACCATTGAGCGACCACTACGCGAAAGCTATCAGTTTAGTGATGAACGCATTGCTGAGCTGCGCTTTGCGGCCAAGCCACTGGATGCGCCAATGCGCTGGATCTATGAAACTTATGGTGCTGAGTGGCGTGATGAGGAAGGCTGTGAGCACTATGGCAAGCTGGCTGAGCAGGCAACAGATATTCGCATCCACCTGAAAGCTAACTTTAGCGACCTGAAAGAAGCCAAAATCAAAGAGCTATTACACGTTGAAACCTGGGACAAGCAAAAGCAGATACTACTCAAGGCTAAAACGCTGCAAGCTGAGATCGGCACCGCGCAATACGATGATATGAATCGCTATGAGTCAGTGCTTAAAGCCGCCTGCAAAGCGCAAGACCTAAGCTTAGATGCCACTCAGAAAAAGCAAATTACCGCTGCGGTGAGCTGGATCAATCCAGAGGCGGAAAAGGTGATTAAGAAGGTACATAAAAACACGGAAGCCAATCCGCTCTATGGCTTGTTTAAAGTCGGCACCAAAACCATTGAATACAAACCGGATGGCAATCTGCGCGACCATGAAAATGTGGCGCTTGACCCAAGCCAAGCCGTGAATGCCTTGAATGAGGCTTACTTCGTCAAGGAAGTACAACCGCATGTGCCGGATGCCTGGATTGATGCGACCAAGACCGATGACAAGGATCACCAAATCGGGATTGTGGGGTATGAGATTCCGTTTAACCGGCATTTTTATGAGTACCAGCCGCCGAGAGATTTAGTGGAGATTGATGCGGACTTGGATAAGGTCAGTGCTGAGATTATGGAGCTGCTTCGGGAGGTGCATTCGTAATGTCTTCTGGACTTTCCGTATATCAAGATTTTAAAAATATAAATGGGCATAGGATTCCACTTACGTGGAAATTGAGTAAAGTTAAATTTATTGGTGAGTACTTAAATGGGTTTGCTTTTAAACCTACACATTGGTCTACTCAAGGGGTTCCAATCATAAGGATACAAAATTTATCCAACCCTGATTCCGACATTAATAGAACATCATTTATTCCACCAGCTCGTTATCAGGTAATGAGGGGTGATATATTAATTTCATGGTCTGCAACTTTGGATGTTTTCATTTGGGATGGAGAGCCAGCATGGTTGAATCAGCATATTTTTCGTGTTGATGTAAATAAGCACAGTATTTTTAAAAAATACTTCTATTGGGCTGCAAAGTGGTTCATGAGGGAGTTGAATGAGTCATCGCATGGCTCGACTATGCAGCATTTAACTACCGACAAGTTCGGTGGATTTAGCGTGCCACTTCCCATATTTGAAGAGCAGCAAAAAATATCAGACTTCCTCGACCACGAAACCGCCAAAATCGACACCCTGATCGAAAAGCAACAACAGCTCATAAAGCTGCTAAAAGAAAAACGCCAAGCGGTGATTAGTCATGCTGTGACCAAAGGCCTTAATCCTGATGCGCCGATGCGGGATTCTGGGGTTGAGTGGTTGGGAGATGTGCCAGAGCATTGGGTGGTCGCTTCTCTCAAGTATTTGGTTTCAGCCCCAATTATTGACGGGCCACATTTAACCCCCCAAAAACATGAGAGTGGTATCCCGTTTATTTCGGCGGAGGCTGTTTCCCAGGGCTATATCAACTTTGAAAAGAAATGGGGTTATATTTCTGAGGACGACCATAAAGTATTTTCCAAACGTTATTGTCCTCAACGGGGGGATATATTAGTTGTAAAGTTAGGCGCTACTACTGGAGTAGCTGCTATTGTAGAAACAGATAAAATTTTCAATGTTTGGGTGCCTTTGGCTACAATTAGAAGCCGAAAAGGTATACCTTCGAAATATATTTTTTACTTATTTCAATCAGTACAGGTAAAAGATGCTATTCAATTATCATGGACTTTTGGAACCCAACAGACCTTAGGTTTAGGCACTTTGGCTAATTTGTCTTTCCCTGCTCCAGTTGAGCAAGAAATGATTAATATCATTAATTTTATTGAGTCTCAAATCCCTGTATTTGACAATTTGATAAATAAAGCAGTAACAGCGATAGAACTGATGAAAGAACGTCGCACAGCCCTAATCTCAGCCGCAGTTACTGGGAAGATAGATGTACGTGACTGGCAAGCACCAGAGCCTTCAGTTAGCGAAACCAAGGGGGCAGTTGCATGAATGCACTCTATGGTGGAGACAAGTCTACAGAATACATCTTCCAAAATGACATGATCCGCCAAATGCTGGCAAACGGCTGGTTACTCGGCAATTCCAACCACTACAATCGTGAGCTGGCTTTATATTCCGAAGATGTACTCGGGTTCGTTAAAGACACCCAAGACGAGCAATGGCAAAAATTTTGCGCGCTTTACCCTAATAATCCAGAGCAGAAGTTTTTGGAGCGTGTCGCCTCACAGCTCAATAAAGCCGACCCTAATGCGGCCAATCGAGAGATCCGAACCTTTGGCACCTTGGGTGTACTGCGTAATGAGCTGCGCGACCGTGGCACCCGTTTCAGCTTATGCCAATTCAAGCCAGAGCATGATCTAAATCCCGATACCTTAGCGCGTTACAACAAGAACCGTCTGCGACTGGTGCCAGAGCTGGTGTATAGCCCGTGGGCAACCGATGCGCATGAAGCCGAGACCGGCATTCGGGCCAAGCAGTGGCGCATTGATCTGGTATTGTTTGTGAATGGCTTACCGGTGGCCACGCTGGAGTTGAAGTCTGAGTTTAAGCAGCCCGTGAGTAATGCGGTTAAGCAATATAAAACCACGCGCTTTGCTATTGACCCGGTGACCAAAAAGCCTGAGCCCTTATTAACCTTTAAACGCGGTGCCTTGGTGCATTTTGCGGTGAGCCAAGATCAGGTTTTTATGGCGACGCGCTTAGAAGGTGATGACACGTTCTTTTTGCCGTTCAATAAAGGCACCAAAGACGGTGGCGCGGGTAATGAAGTCCCAGAAGATAAGCAGCAATACGCAACGGGATATTTATGGAATGAGGTGTTACTGCCGGACAACCTGTTAAATATCCTTGCGCGGTTTATGCACCTTGAAATTAAGGAAAAGGAAGACTGGGAAGGCCGTAAAACCAAAAAAGAGACGCTAATTTTCCCGCGCTATCACCAGTGGGATGTGGTGCGTAAGCTGATTGAGGCGGCTAAAACCGAAGGCCCTGGTCAAAAGTATTTAATACAACACAGTGCCGGGTCGGGTAAGTCCAACTCCATTGCCTGGTCTGCGCATCAGTTATCGGCACTCCATAACGCGGATGGCAGTAAGGTGTTTGCGTCGGTGATCGTGGTGACCGACAGAACGGTACTGGATGACCAGTTACAAGAAACGATTTCACAGTACACCTCAGTCGATGGGGTGGTCGGGCGCATTAATCGTAAAGAGGGTGAAGGCTCCAAATCAGAGCAATTGGCCTCAGCGTTGGAGCACTCGCAACCGATCATTATTGTCACCATTCAAACGTTCCCGTTTGTGCTAAAAGCGATTGAGAACAGTGTCAGCCTGAAAGAACGTAACTATGTGGTGATTGCCGATGAGGCGCATAGCTCACAGACCGGCAGTACCGCACGGCAATTAAAAGAAGTGTTGATGGTTGACAGCAAAGCGGATGATGAGGAACTAACGACGGAGGATATTTTAGATGCCGCCGTGGCCTCGCGTCGTGCCTCGAAGAACCTCAGTTACTTAGCCTTTACCGCAACCCCGAAGGATAAAACGCTGCAATTGTTTGGCCGCCTACCCAAGCCAGATGAACCACCGTCCAAGACCAATAAGCCTGAGGCCTACCATGTATACAGTATGCGCCAAGCGATTGAGGAAGGCTTTATTCTCGATGTTCTGAAGAATTACACCAATTACAAAGTCGCTTATAACCTGGCGATGAAGATTGCCGGAAGTGATGCGGAAGTCGAAAGTAAAAAGGCCAAGGTAAAGCTGAATCAGTGGGTGCGCCTGCATGACTACAACATCAGTCAGAAGGTGCAGGTCATTATTGAGCACTTCAAAGACAACATCATGGGCCTGCTGGGTGGGCAAGCCAAAGCGATGGTGGTCACCAGTTCGCGTAAAGAAGCCGTGCGCTATAAGTTAGGCTTTGACAAATACATTACCGAAAAAGGCTATGACAAGATCACTGCCATGGTGGCCTTTTCTGGTGAGGTGGAATTTAACGAGCAAGACCCGAACGCGGCGGCCTTACTGGGTGAGAAGTTTACAGAGCATGGCATGAATCCTAATCTCAAAGGGCGTGATATGCGCAAAGCCTTTGATAGTGATGATTACCAAGTGATGATCGTCGCCAATAAATTTCAAACCGGCTTTGACCAACCCAAGCTGTGCGCCATGTACGTGGATAAAAAGCTGGGCGGTGTGGAGTGTGTGCAAACCTTGTCGCGCTTAAACCGTACGTTCCCTGGTAAAGCGGAGAGCGGCACGTTTGTGTTGGACTTCTTTAATGAGCCGGATGACATACTGGAAGCGTTCCAGCCGTATTACCAAACCGCTGAATTAGCCGATGTGTCTGACCCTGACTTGATATTTGATCTGTCACAGAAGTTGCGCAGTGCCAAGATTTTTTATTGGCATGAAGTTGAGCAGTTTTGTGAGGCGTTCTTTGTTAAAAGCAAAAGCAATGCCGCGATTGCCAATATCTGTAAACCTGCGGTGGAGCGTTGGCAGAAGCGTTATAAGCAGGCGATTGAGGCTTATAAAGAAGCTAAGGATATGTTTGATCGCGTTGAGAAATTCAATGACCCCGTGGTGACCGCTAATGCTGAGAACAGCCTGAAGGATTGCAAGAAGGCTAAGGACGAGCTGGAGATATTCAAAAAGGACTTGGGTAGCTTTGTGCGCTTCTATGAGTTTATGTCTCAGATTGTGGACTACGACGATAAGGATCTGGAAAAGCTCAGCCTGTATGCGCGTAACTTGCGGCCCATGCTGCGGGAGACGGTCGTTGAGGATGATGACGTTGATTTGAGTAATGTGGTGCTGAGTCATTACCGGCTGTCTGCAATACGCCAACAACACATTAAGCTCAAAGAGGATGCTGAAGACTACAAGATTATACCGGGCGATAGCTTGGGTGCTGCCAAGCCGAAGGATAAGAAAGCGGAGTTCCTATCTCAGATTATTGAGAAGCTGAATGAGATCTTTGTGACGGATGGGCTGAGTGAGAAAGATATGGTGAATTATGCTTACACGATCCGGGACAAGATGAGAGAGAACGTGAAGGTGATGAACCAGCTTAAACATAATACGGCAGAGCAGGCAATGCTGGGAGACTTTGCCCAAGCGATTGATGATGCCATCTTGGATAGCAGTGCTGCCCATCAGAATCAGATGATGCAGCTGTTATCGAATCCAGAGCGGAGCCAAGCGTTTTCAAGGCTCATTCTTGAATTGTTGACGGCTGGAGGACAAGCGAGATGAAATACCTAGCCATTGTATTTGTATTGACCGGCTTGATTGCAGGGGGGTGCTTGATTAACTAGGGTAAGCGCTAGCTAGATGTCGGGCAGCGGCTCAAACTAAGCCGCCTACGGCCCCAAGACCAGATCAGCGGTGGTTCGCATAATCGGTGTTATGTTGCGTCTGCAGTTACTGAACTATGATAACCTTGGTTACTCATTGGATGACCTAAAAATATGGAAGTTAGTTAATGAAATATATTCTATCGATATTCGTTTTATTTATTTACTCAAATGCATTTTCTGGAGATTCTTTTGTAGATAATGGAGACGGGTCGATTACTGATAATAAGACAGGTTTAATTTGGAAAAAATGCTCGGAGGGATTATCAGGTGATTCTTGCCAGTATGGATCTGCTAAGGATTACTCACTTCCAGATGCGTTATCGCTGACTAGTGGAAGCTGGCGCCTTCCAACCATTCAAGAGCTACGTACTTTAATGCTTTGCAGCAATGGCCCCACAGATAAACCTTGGGTAAAGGGATGTAGTAATGAAGGTAGTGGTCATGAGACGCCAACTATCAACCAAAAGTATTTTCCAAATATTCGACGGGAATACTACTGGACATCAACCGTTTTCAACAAACATGGTGATCACCATGTTGTTAATTTTGATTGGGGGATAACCACATTTGGCCAGTATGGTAAGGCTCCTGTCCTGCTGGTTAAAACAAAAGAAGCAGCTCAAAGAGCAGAAGGTGAAAAAGTTAATGAAGTCGTGGATTCCAAGGAGCTTACTCAGCCGCAACAATCAGAACTCCAAATAGCTTCCAATATCAGGTTAAGGATAGAGCAACTGCTTAAGAATGGCCGCGCTATGGAACGATATAGAAACACTAACACTGGAATGAGAGCTTGTGGGGAAATGATGCGGGATAATTTGCCTAAGGCAAAAGCACTCAGGTCGGAAGCAATGGAACTCTCAACGAGATACTTTAATCACTTAAGGGTGGCATCTATTGAGGTAATTACGTGCGTTACATGTTCGGATGACGCTATTGAAGATTGTGAACGTGTTGCTGAAACCCTAAATGCCGAATAAACTTAATAATCACAAGGGGCATTATACGAACTGTCAAACATCTGGGATGTACCCTAAAGGCGGTTTATCATGAAGGTGGTAGGTTTTCTTTCATGCAACGTATTAGCAGTTACCCACCCATATTACGAATCTGAAACACAGAGAATGATAGCGGAAGAGTTTGGACTTTAGTTATTTTTCGCGAGGGCAGGGTACATCCCAACAAAGGTACTTAACGCGACATAGGATTTTTCTACATCGTTGCTATAGTTGGCTTCTAGGCGTTTTGGTACCTCCTGAAATTGAATTGGTTTTCATATAAATAGGGTACACCCTAGTTAGATAGCTCTAAGGTAGTCTAAACAAGTCTAAATAGGGTTGTTTTTATAGTTTTTAGAGGGTATTCTAAAAACCTCTTAGAGTCTATTTAGAAGGTTTTAGAAGTGTCATTAGTCGGCTATGTCAGAGTTTCATCATTAGATCAGGACAGCACTACCCAACTAAACCGGGTGAAGTCTGCCGACTGTAAAAAGGTATTCTCTGAAAAGCAGAGCGGAACCACTACGGCAGGCCGTGAAGCATTAGCCGATTGTTTGGAGTATATGCGGGAGGGTGATGTGTTGGTAATCACCAAGATTGACCGGCTTGCACGTTCGGCGCGTGACCTTCATAACATTGTGCATGATCTGGAAAATCGCGGGATCAGCTTAAAGGTACTGGATCAGAGCATAGATACCAGCACACCGCATGGCAAAGCATTCTTAGGCATGATGGCGACCTTTGCAGAGTTTGAAACCAATATCCGCAAAGAACGCCAGCTGGAAGGGATTGCGGCGGCAAAGGAAAAAGGAGCATACACCGGGCGCAAACCAACTGCGCAAGCTAAGAAGCCGGAAATTCTAGAATTGTTGGCGCAAGGCATGAGCAAACCAAAGATAGCAGCAGCGGTTGGGGTATCGGTTGCCAGTGTTTACAACGTGCTAAAGGTTTAATTTTAGGTGGGGGTATCGCTGGGGGTATCGTTATTTATCCACAATTAAAAGTTATTTAAAATAATAACTTAGGATTTATGTTCGGTTGTCGCCGTCCCACCAATACACTGCACATCTGGTACCAGAAAATGAAAAACCCTTAAGGTGAAAGCCTTAAGGGTTTTTTTTCGTCTGCAATAAATGAGGTAAATTTAGTTTGGATCGTTCTGGGTAGGGTGTTTGATGGGGTATCTGGCAGTTGTCCGCAGAGATACCCCAAATAATGAAGCCCTTCAGCTGAATTACTGATTTATCGGCTCAATGCTTTCATAGCGATTGCCCGCAATATTTTCAGCACGCAGGTCGATAATTCTTTCAGCGCTTGCAGGTGCTAGTGCGCTATACACTGTGTCAGCTGGTTTCGGCTGGTACGCTCTGCGATCTGCATTTGGGTCATCATAAATAGTGTCGGCAGTCGCACTCCACGGATACCCATTAATATTTTCGCTTTGCTCAGGTGCGGCTGCGCTAACTGGTGAGGGTTGCGGCGCATTGGGTTGAGACCCGTAGCTAAACACTTCTGCATTATTTGCTATTTCAGCTTGGGTGGCTTGGGCCTGAGGTGCTTGAGCCTCTGGCGGTGTGAAATAATTCGGCGCTGTGTTTGCTGCTTGTTGCGGCTCAGATGCGGAAACAGTCGTTGGCTCCAGATAAGCCGCTTCAACCCAGCCGGTGCGCTCTTGATAGTTAATTTGCAGCCAAGGTTGGCTGTTAACCATAATGCTTTTGCCGGTTGCTTCAATCGGTGGAGAGGTAGCAGGAATAGCCATTAATGGCTTTGATATTGGGCTAGGCCAGGCGCGTAAAGTAATGGTGCTATTTTCAGGAACGCCGCTTACTGCGTAGTAATTGGGCATAGCGAATGCGCTTTGGCTCATTAAAAGCACTGACGCTGCAAGGTGTCTTATTCTTAGTTTTTTCATGATCTGCATTCTTTTTATTTATTTTACAACAGGATACTCCTTGGAGTGTACAATTTCAAGCTAGGAATGTGGGGTATTGTGCGGGCTTTATTTACAAGGTACGCACAATCCGAGATAATGCCGCGGTTAAAATGTTGTTCACCGCTAAACAGGTCACACTATGCCCGGCAAAATCTACGTACAGACTCACGGCTGTCAAATGAATGAATATGACTCAGCCAAAATGGCTGAGGTTATGAAGGACTCCGATGGCTTGGAGCTCACTGACGATCCGGAGCAAGCGGACGTACTGTTACTAAATACCTGTTCAATTCGAGAGAAGGCTGAGGATAAAGTTTATTCACAGCTAGGGCGTTGGCGTAAACTAAAAGAAAAAAATCCCAATTTAATTGTTGGTGTTGGCGGCTGTGTAGCGAGTCAGGAGGGCGATAACCTTCGTAAGCGCTCACCGGTTGTTGATGTCATTTTTGGTCCTCAAACCCTGCATCGCCTACCAGAATTGATCAACGAAACCCGCCGTACCCACAAAACGGTAATGGATGTTTCTTTCCCTGAAATTGAGAAATTTGATCGCCTGCCAGAGCCAAAAGCAGATGGGCCATCAGCATTTGTCTCAGTTATGGAAGGATGTAGTAAATATTGTACATTTTGCGTGGTTCCTTATACGCGTGGTGAGGAGATTTCGCGCCCATTTGATGATATTATTGCTGAAGTTGTGCAATTGTCAGAGCAGGGTGTGCGCGAGGTTAACCTGCTAGGTCAAAACGTTAATGCTTACCGCGGTCCGATGCATAATGGTGAGATGGCCGACTTAGCCATGTTAATTACCTACGTTGCACAGATTGATGGAATTGATCGCATTCGTTACACTACCTCTCATCCGGTTGAGTTTAGCGATAGCTTAATTCGTGTTTATGGCGAAGTGCCTGAGCTAGTGAGCCATTTACATTTGCCGGTACAGAGTGGTTCAGACCGCATTCTGGCTGCAATGAAACGCGGACACATGGCGATTGAATACAAGTCTAAATTGCGCCGCTTGCGTGAGATTAGGCCTGACATTAGTATCTCGTCAGACTTCATTATTGGTTTCCCTGGTGAAACGGATCAGGATTTTGAAGCAACCATGAAGTTGATTGAAGATGTGGGCTATGATCATAGCTTTAGTTTCATCTACAGTCAGCGCCCCGGAACACCCGCCGCATCATTGGCCGATGATGTTCCGGCAGAAGTCAAAAAAGAACGTCTGCAACGACTGCAGACTCGCATTAATGAGATGGCGACCGAGATTAGTCAGAACATGTTGGGTACCGTTCAACGTGTGTTGGTAGAAAGGGTGTCACGTAAAGATGCCAATGAGTTATCCGGTAAAACAGAAAACAACCGCACAGTGACCTTCGTGGCAAACCCACGTTTAATTGGTAACTTTGTGGATGTAAAGATTACTGATAGTTTCAGAAATTCTCTGAGGGGAGAGGTTGTTGCCGTGGAAAATGACGCGCGTGAAATGTCTCCTATCACTAAGGAGCCGGCGTAATTGTCGGCAGATTAAGCTTTCTATATTTGAGTGAAAATAGACGATGAAGATTGAAACTGGCTTAGACGTTCCCATTTCGGGCCGTCCTGTACAGTCGATCGATTCAGTATCACCAAAAATTACCAAGGTAGCATTACTTGGACGGGACTTTCACGGTCTACGCCCTTCGATGCATGTCAAGGTAGGTGATAAGGTTAAGATTGGCCAAACCCTCTTTACTGATAAGAAAAACCCTGGTGTGAACTTCACCTCACCGGGGGCAGGCGTCGTGTCTGCAATCAACCGTGGTGCTAAGCGTGTTCTCCAGTCAATTATTGTTGAACTGGATGACAACGAAGAGTCCATCAACTCACCAAAGTATGATGCAAGTCAGCTTGATGAGCTTGAGGCTTCCGAGATCCGTCGCAATATGCAGGAATCCGGCGCTTGGACTGCATTTCGCACACGCCCATTCAGCAAGGTACCGGCAGCAGATGCCGAGCCCGTTCATATCTATGTGAACGCGATGGATACCAGCCCGTTGGCGGCTGATCCTGCGCTGATCATTGCTGAACGTGAGCAAGACTTCTTAGACGGTCTTACGCTATTGTCAAAACTGACTAGCGGGCACGTTTATGTGTGTCACGAGACGGGCAAAAACATTCCACAAAGCCCACTTCGCAATGTGTTACCTCGGGATTTCTCGGGTGTGCATCCTGCGGGCCTAGTTGGTACTCACATGCACATGATCGAACCTGCGGGCATTGATCGTGAAATGTGGCACATGAATTATCAAGACGTGATGGCGCTGGGTAGCTTGTTTACCTCTGGCCGTCGTTGTGTTGATCGTGTCATTTCATTGGCTGGTCCAATGGTGAGAAACCCGCGTTTACTGCGTGTTCGCATGGGTGCTTGCACTTCTGAATTGGTGGCTGGTGAGCTGCAATCAGGTGATGCACGTGTGATCTCTGGTTCTGTGCTGGGTGGTTTCCGTGCTGCTGGCTGGAGTGCTTACTTAGGCCGTTACAGTGTGCAGGTTTCTGTGATTGCAGAAGGTGAGCCACGTCAGTTATTGCACTGGGTTAACCCAACGCTGAACAAGTTCTCTGTGATGAATGTATTCGTCAACGCCTTGTCGAGCACCAAGCAATTATTCCCAATGAGCAGTACTCAGAACGGTTCACCACGTGCCATGGTTCCAATCGGAAACTTTGAGCATGTGATGCCGCTGGATATTCTTCCTACTCAGCTACTACGTGCTTTATTGGTTCGTGATACTGAAGCGGCCAAGCAGTTAGGCTGCATGGAGTTGGATGAAGAAGATTTGGCGCTGTGTACGTTTGTTTGCCACGGCAAATATGAATACGGCCCAGCACTGCGTGCTTGTCTTGAACTGATTGAGAGGGATGGCTAATGAAAGGTTCATCTAGTCCTAGCCGCTTACGTCGGCTATTAGATGGCGCAGAGTCGCACTTTACCCAAGGCGGTAAATATGAGCGGTTCTATGTGCTGTATGAAATGGTGGATACACTGTTTTACAGCCCGCCAAACAAAACTGTTGGTGGTCCTCACGTCCGTGATGCGCTCGATCTGAAGCGTGTGATGGGTTATGTGTGGATGTGTACGTTCCCGATTATGTTCATGGCGTGTTTTAACACGGGCTTACAAGCCAATGAAGCGATGCAGACACTGGGTTTAACCAGTATTGATGGTCTGCGTGGATTCTTCCTGAACGGCATTGGCTATGATCCCGGTAGTTTCTTTGCGAACTTCTTCCACGGAATGACGTATTTCATTCCCATCTACCTGACAACGTTTATTGTCGGTGGTATTGCGGAAGCGGTGTTCTCACTGGTTCGTGGCCATGAAGTTAATGAAGGTTTCTTCGTTACCTCAATCCTTTACTCTCTGACTCTACCACCAGATATCCCATTGTGGATGGTGGGCGCTGGTATCATCTTCGGTGTGGTTATCGGTAAAGAAGTGTTTGGTGGAACCGGTAAAAACTTCCTGAACCCAGCTTTGGTTGGTCGTGCATTCCTTTACTTTGCTTACCCAGCTTCAATGTCTGGTGATGCGGTATGGACAGCGGTTGACGGCTACACGGGTGCAACTGCACTTGGTTTAGCAGCAGCTGGTGGTATGGCAGCGGTTCAAGAGCAATTTACTTGGTGGCAAGCCTTTGTCGGAACCATTCCAGGTTCGATTGGTGAAACATCAACACTCGCTATCTTTATTGGTGGTGGTGTATTGCTGGCAACTCGCATTGCCTCCTGGCGCATCGTGCTGGGTGTGTTCGCGGGTATGATGGCGACTTCATTCCTGTTCAATATGATTGGTAGTGATACTAACCCGATGTTCGCAATGCCATGGTGGTGGCACTTGGTACTGGGTGGTTTTGCCTTCGGTATGATGTTTATGGCGACAGATCCCGTATCTGCATCCATGACCAACACCGGTCGCTTCTACTACGGTTGTTTGATCGGCTTTATGACGGTACTGATTCGTGTAATCAATCCGGCATTCCCAGAAGGTATTATGTTGGCGATTCTGTTCTCTAACATCTTCGCTCCGATGATTGACTACTTCGTGGTACGCGCTAATGTGCGTCGCCGTGCGAAGCGTGTGATGACAGGAGAGCAAGCATGAGTATGGTTAAAGATATTTTGGCACTGCCAAATGACAGCACGAAGAAAACGCTGTTTGTGGCGTTGGCGACTTGTTTAGTCTGTTCGGTATTAGTATCTGCTGCGGCAGTTGCGCTAAAGCCGATGCAGGAAGAGAACAAGGCGTTTGATAAGAAGCGTAACATCCTGGAAATCGCAGGCTTGATGGTACCGGGCAAATCCGTTGATGAGTTGTTTGAGCAAATCGAAACGCGAATTGTTGATGTTGATACCGGCGAGTATGTCACTGATGTTGATACGGCGACTTATGATCAACGTAAAGCGTCTTCAGATCCTGCTCAAAGCGAGCTGATTCCTAAGCAATACGATGTTGCTTCCATTAAACGTCGTGCGAAATACGCGTCTGTTTATTTGGTTATGGATGGCGAGAACGTGAAGTCATACATTCTACCGATCAAAGGCTACGGTCTATGGTCTACGCTGTATGGTTTCCTGGCTCTGGAAAGTGATGCAAAAACCGTGGTTGGCCTTGGCTACTACGAGCACGCTGAAACACCAGGTCTGGGTGGTGAGGTTGATAACCCAAACTGGAAGGCTAAGTGGATTGGTAAGGAAGTCTATGGCAACGACGGTCAAATTAAGATCGACGTAGTTAAAGGCGCGGTTGATCCTGCCAATGCAAATGCTATTCACCAAGTTGATGGTTTGTCAGGTGCAACACTGACGAGCCGTGGTGTCACTAACATGCTGCATTACTGGCTGAGTGATCAGGGCTTTGCACCGTATCTCAATAAAGTTCGCGCAACAGGAGGCAATTAATCATGAGCCCTGAAGCAAAAAATAATTTACTTGGTCCTTTGATCGGTAATAACCCGATCACCTTACAGATCCTTGGTATCTGTTCGGCGCTGGCGGTTACTACGTCAATGAAGACCGCCTTGTTGATGGCGATGGCATTAACACTGGTTACGGCATTTTCAAATGCTTCGATCAGTGCGATCCGTAATCACATCCCCGGTAGTATTCGTATTATCGTGCAGATGACGATCATCGCATCGTTGGTAATCGTGGTTGATCAGCTACTGAAGGCCTTTGCCTATGATACGGCGAAACAGCTGTCGGTATTCGTTGGTTTGATTATCACTAACTGTATCGTTATGGGGCGTGCTGAAGCCTATGCCATGAAGAACCCGGTCGGCTTAAGCTTCCTGGATGGTATTGGTAACGGTTTGGGCTATAGCTTAGTACTGGTTGTGGTTGCCTTCTTCCGTGAGTTGTTTGGTTCCGGATCATTGTTGGGTTACAAAATCATGCCGCTGACTACTGATGGTGGTTGGTATCAATCAAACGGTTTGTTGCTGTTGCCGCCGAGTGCGTTCTTCATCATCGGCTTGTTGATTTGGGCAATCCGTACTTGGCAGCCTGAGCAAAATGAAGCGCCAGACTTTAAAATTCATGAGTCCCATGCGCACAGCACAGGGGAGGCACACTAATGGAAGCTTATTTAAGTTTATTTGTTAAAGCGGTATTCGTAGAAAACTTAGCGTTATCGTTCTTCCTTGGAATGTGTACCTTTCTGGCACTTTCTAAGAAGATTGAAACGGCGATTGGTTTGGGTATCGCGGTTGCAGTTGTACAAGCAATCACCGTTCCGGTTAACAACCTGATCCTGAACGTTTTCCTAAAGGAAAATGCCTTATTGCAAGGTATTGACCTGACGTTCTTGGGTTTGATCAGTTATATCGGTGTTATCGCCGCCATGGTACAGATTCTGGAAATGATTCTGGATAAGTACCTGCCGTCTTTATATAACGCGTTGGGTGTATTCCTGCCGTTGATTACGGTTAACTGCGCGATTCTTGGTGGATCGCTGTTCATGGTTGAGCGTGATTACACGTTTGGCGAGAGTGCGGTTTACGGTATCTCTAGTGGACTGGGTTGGGCGTTAGCGATCGTTGCCTTGGCGGGTGTGCGTGAGAAGCTCAAGTACAGCGATGTACCTAAAGGTCTGCAAGGTCTGGGTATTACTTTTATTACGGTCGGTCTGATGTCTATGGGTTTCATGGCATTCTCCGGCGTACAACTGTAAGGGACAGCAATCATGGCACTCGAAATTATCTTGGGTATTCTGCTGTTTACCCTAATTGTAATATCACTGGTTTACGTCATTCTGTTTGCTCGTTCAAAGTTAGTGCCAGACGGTGACGTTACACTGCGCATTAACGGCGAGAAAGAGATCAAAGTACCGGTTGGTGGAAAGCTACTTGGTACCTTATCTGAGAATGGCTTGTTCGTTGCTTCTGCCTGTGGTGGTGGTGGTACTTGCGCGCAATGTCGTGTACAGATTCATGATGGTGGCGGATCATTGCTACCGGTTGAAGAAGCACACATTAACCGTAAGCAAGCTGCTCACGGCGACCGTCTGGCTTGTCAGGTAACGGTTAAGCAAGACATGGAAATCGAAGTTCCTGAAGAAGTGTTCGGTGTTAAAAAGTGGACTTGTAAAGTTCGCTCAAATAACAACGTAGCAACCTTCATCAAGGAATTAGTACTGGAACTGCCAACGGGAGAGAATGTTGACTTCCGCGCGGGTGGTTATATTCAGATCGAATCTCCAGCCTATGACTTGTCATACAAAGAGTTTGATATTGAAGAGCAGTACCGCGGTGACTGGGACAAGTTCAAGATCTGGGATTATGAGTCACATGTGAAAGAGCCTGCATTGCGTGCTTACTCCATGGCGAACTATCCTGAAGAGCGCGGCATTATCATGCTGAACGTTCGTATCGCGACTCCGCCTCCGGGAAGCACGGATATTCCGGCTGGTATCATGTCGTCTTACATCTTCAACCTGAAAGAAGGTGATGAAGTTGTGATCTCTGGTCCATTCGGTGAATTCTTCGCGAAAGAAACCGATGCTGAGATGGTGTTTGTGGGTGGTGGTGCTGGTATGGCGCCAATGCGTTCACACATCTTCGATCAGTTAGGTCGTTTGGCTAGTAAGCGTAAGATCAGCTTCTGGTACGGTGCACGTAGTTTACGTGAAGCGTTCTATGTTGAAGAGTTTGACAAGTTGGCTGCTGAGCATGAAAACTTCACTTGGCATCTTGGCTTATCCGACCCACAACCTGAAGATAACTGGACGGGTTACACGGGCTTTATTCATGATATTTTGTACAAGAACTATCTGAATACCCATGAAGCTCCAGAAGATTGTGAGTTCTACATGTGTGGTCCACCGATGATGAATGCGGCGGTTATCGACATGCTGGATGATCTTGGCGTTGAAGAAGATAACATTATGTTGGATGATTTCGGGGGCTAAACCCGGTCTGATCCACTTAACGTGATCTAAGCAAAGGCACTAACTGTTAACGCGGTTGGTGCCTTTGTTGGTTTAAGGCATCTGAAAGTGGGTTTATCAGGTAAAATAAACGAATAGACTATTCCCATTATGACGCGCTTTCTATTATGCTTAAGCGACACAATAGTTGATATTTACCCTAACGGAGTAACCTTACTGTTTGAAAAATTCAAATAATGATACTGCAGAGCTGCATTCAGTTTCTGTGGATTTAGAGCCGGCAGATAGTGCCCGACTAATGAATCTTTGTGGTCAGCTTGACCAGCACCTCCGCCAGCTAGAATCTGGCCTGGATGTCGGGATTAGTAATCGCGGACCTGCATTTACGGTGAGCGGTTTACCTGCCAACGTTAATCGTGCGGTTGACCTTATCCAGCACCTGTATCAACTGACCATGAGTGAAGAGCTTAGCCCTGAGGCTATTCACCTTCACCTTCATGAGTCTACTGGCGAAGATCGCAGTAAATCGCCCGGCCTATCCAGCATTCGTACCAAGAAAGGTGTGATTAAAGGTCGCGGACCGAATCAGAATCGCTATATCCATGCGGTACAAACCCACGATTTGAGCTTTGGTATTGGTCCTGCGGGAACCGGTAAAACCTATCTGGCGGTTGCCTGTGCGGTTGAAGCGTTGGAGCGCGATGAAGTTCGCCGGATTATCTTAGTGCGCCCCGCGGTTGAGGCAGGTGAAAAGCTTGGTTTCTTACCGGGTGACTTGTCGCAAAAAGTCGATCCGTATCTGCGCCCTATGTATGACGCTTTGTTTGAAATGATGGGCTTTGAGAAGGTGAATAAACTCATCGAGAAGCAGGTTATTGAGGTTGCGCCGCTAGCCTACATGCGTGGACGTACTTTGAATGACTCTTTTATTATTATGGATGAGGCGCAAAACACCACTGTTGAACAAATGAAGATGTTCCTGACGCGCTTGGGCTTTGGCTCGACGGCAGTAGTAACCGGCGACATCACGCAAATCGATTTACCGAAGCATCAAACATCCGGATTAAAGCACGTTGCCAATATTCTGCAGGGCGTTGAAGGGGTTGAGTTTTGCTTCTTTGAGTCCAAAGATGTTGTGCGTCATGCTTTGGTACAGCGCATTGTAGAAGCCTACGATGAGTTTGGGAGCTGATAGATGTTACAGCTTGAAATTCAAAACCCTGATCAGGTGGAGCTGCCTGATCTTGAATGGCTGACACAATGTGCCGCTAGCGCCTATCAGGGGGAGTTTGATACTCCTTCTGCGGTGCTGCGTGTTGTGGGTGCAGAAGAAGGGCGGTCGTTGAATAACAGCTACCGTGAGAAAGATTACGCGACCAATATCCTGTCATTTCCCAGCGACTTTTCTGATCTGCCTCCAGAGGTTTTAGATGAAGAAGATGCGGCGTATTTGGGTGACTTGGTTGTGTGCGCTGAGGTGGTTGAAAAAGAAGCCTTAGAGCAAAAAAAGACCAAAGACCAGCATTGGGCTCACCTTCTCATTCATGGTGTGTTGCATTTGCAGGGGTATGATCATATTACTGAAGACGAAGCGGCTGTAATGGAAGCGATTGAAATCAAACTACTTGGAGAGTTGGGAATTCCCGATCCATACAATGAAACACAAGAAGGTTAAAATAAAGCCACCGTCGTGGTTAAAGAATTGGCTGTTAAGAAATGTTGATTTATCGGCAAAAGACACCGATGAGCTAGTATCACGACTACGAATTGCACAACAAAAAAATATTATTGCACCCAACTCTTTGAGTATGTTGGAAGGGGTGTTGCAGGTTGATAACTTGCAGGTGAGGGATATTATGATTCCTCGCGCTAATATTCAGTTTGTTTACCACGATGATAGCTTTCACAGTATTTTAAATCGGGTATTAGAGTCCGGTCACTCGCGTTATCCTGTGTTGGATAAGGACCTTGATGATGTCGAAGGAGTGTTGCTGGCAAAGGACCTTCTTAAATATGTGGGTCGCGAGCAAGAGTTTGATATCGATGATATTCTGCGCCCGGCTATTGTGGTGCCAGAGAGTCAAAAACTGGAGACCTTGTTGGCTCATTTTCGTCGTAGCCGCAATCACATGGCTGTGGTGGTGGATGAGTATTCCGGCACTTCTGGCCTCGTCACTATCGAAGATGTGTTGGAGCAAATCGTTGGAGAGATCGACGATGAGCATGATCATATCGATGATAAATTAGATATCCGTCAACACGGTAACGGGCGTTTCACCGTACTGGCGGGCACTGAGGTTGAGGTATTCAACCATTATTTTAAAACGGCACTACCAGATGGTACATTCGATACTATCGGTGGGGTTATCACCAATGAATTCGGTAAAATACCCAAGCAGGATGAAAGCTTAGTGATTGGGAATATCACATTTAGGGTGTTGCGAAGTGATAGTCGCAGAATTCAGCTGTTAGAGGTGCAAACCGCTAAAGCCGCTTAAGGAATTGATTAATGCAGTCTGATTTTAAAAGGCGCAACTACCTTTATTCATTAATTGCCGGTGCCTGTATGGTGCCGGCTTTCGCGCCATTGAATATTTTTCCTCTTGCCTTCCTCTCGCTTGCCGCATTGTTTTATCTGGTGTCTCTGTCTACCCGACGACTGCATTCGGTCATGCTTGGTTGGTGCTTTGGTGTCGGTTTATTCGGTGTGGGTGCCTCTTGGGTTTATCAAAGCATGCACAGCTTTGCCCAAGCGCCTGCCGTATTAGCGGGTTTTTTAACGCTGGCATTTGTTATGGTGCTAGCGCTGCAAATCGCCTTGTTCGGTTGGATTATTTCTTTCTTCACTAGAAGCTTGCTGATTTTCCGGTTGATATTGGTGTATCCCGCAGCGTGGGTGCTGGTTGAGTGGTTCCGGGGCTGGTTCCTGACAGGTTTCCCATGGCTGTATCTAGGCCATACCCAAAGTGATACCTGGCTTGCGTACCTAGCACCGATTGGTGGCACTTTGCTGGTTAGTTGGGTTGGTGCATTAGTCGCAGCGGGCTTGGTGGCATTAACTAACTCACCTCTGATAGAGCGTTATCATCAAGTGGGCTTGCCTGCGGCTAATTATGTGAGAACTTCAGAGCCAATGGCGCACTGGAATCGTATCGTCGGTGTGTTGTTTCTTGCAGCACTGGGAGGCGTTTCTTGGTATGCCTCGACCTTGCAGTGGACTACCGCTACGGATAAGCGCATTACCGTCAGCTTATTACAGGGAAATATTGCTCAAGATCAAAAATGGCTTCCAGAGATGCGCGCCCCTTCCGTTGAGCGCTATATGGATATGACGCGTGCAAGCTGGGATAGCGATCTGATTATCTGGCCGGAAACCGCGATTCCGGGCATGTTTACTCAGTTTAATGACTTAGTGATGGCACCGATGCAGAGCGAAGCCTTAGCTAATAACAGTCGCTTAGTATTGGGCGGCTTCTTACAAAATGAGAAGGGTCAGTTTGAGAACAGTGTGATCGTGTTAGGTGATAACACCGAGTACCCTGATAGCTACTCTAAGCGCCATTTAGTCCCGCTTGGTGAGTACATTCCCTTATTGAAGTATTTGCGCTGGTTAGAGCGTTGGATGGATATTCCTTACGATAATTTGACTCGCGGTACCGAAGATGGTTTGTTGGATATTAATGGGCTAAAAGCGCAAGTCAGTATTTGCTATGAAGATGCCTTTGGCGAGGAGATTATTCAGGACTTACCGGAAGCGGATTTCCTATTGAATGTCACCAACGACGGCTGGTTTAGCAATTCACTGCAGCCCTATCAGCATATGCAGATTGCTCGTATGCGCGCTTTGGAGACAGGGCGTTATTTACTGCGAGCAACCAATACTGGCGTCTCTGGCATTGTGAACCCACAAGGCGAGATTGTTGAAACGGTCGCACCTTATACACAAGGTGTAGTCACCGGCGAAATCGTTGCTTATGCCGGCAGTACACCTTATGTGCGCTTTGGAAACTATCCTGTAGTGGTCGGCGTTTTCAGTATCTTATTACTGATGTTGCTACTTGTACGCTTCAACCGTCGTATCGGATAATTTGCTGGGCTGGGGCGCTTAGAAAAAGCGTTCCAGCTGTTCTTTAGTTAGCAAAAACACGCCATCACCACCACGTTCAAATTCCAACCATTGAAACGGCACTTCAGGGAATGCGGCTTGCAAGGCATATTGGCTGTTACCCACTTCCACCACCAAAATCCCATTTTCATTTAAGTGTTTCGCGGCATCAGTCAGAATATGGCGAGTCAGATCTAAGCCGTCGTGCCCTGAGCTTAAACCGAGTTCTGGCTCATGTTTAAATTCAGCACTCAATGCATCCATATCTTCAGCATCCACATACGGTGGGTTGCTCACGATAATGTCATAGGTCTTACCATCAAGTGCTCGCAAACCATCAGAGGCGATTGCTGCCACTCTGTTGGCGGCATCATGGCGTTCAATATTAATATTGGCGACTTCCAAGGCATCCTCAGAAATATCCACTAGATCAACATCGGCATTTGGGAATGCATAGGCGCACGCAATACCAATACAACCACTGCCAGTACATAGGTCAAGAATGTTAACCACTTCTTCCGGATCTACCCAAGGCTCAAACTGGGTTTCAACCAATTCTGCAATTGGAGAGCGGGGCACCAGTACGCGCTCATCCACAAAGAATGGGATGCCTGCAAACCAGCCTTCCTGCGTGATGTAAGCCGCTGGTAAACGCTCATCAATACGACGCGTCAGCATGTTGTATAAGTGTTGTTTTTCAGGTGAGGTCAGCATGCCGTCCCAGTAAACAGCTGGCGTGTCGGTCGGTAGGTGAAGGCCTCTCAGTACAAGATAAACGGCTTCATCGATAGCGCCTGGCAGGCCATGACCGAAATCGAGTTGTGCTTCGCCAAATCGGCTCGCCGCCCAACGAATGACGTCTTTTGCCGTGTTCAATTGCTGAAATTCTTCAAAAGGGTGCATGTGCTGTTTTCCTGATTCTGAATCGCGTATCATCGCTTAATTTACGCTTTCTGAATAGTCAGATAGGTTAATAAGGGCAAAAATGAACGCTTCACTGTTTGATTATATTAAATCCGGATCTTTGTACGCTTTGCCACACCACGCTATTTCAAGAGTGGTTTATAAGCTGACGCGTATTAAGTCGCCACTAGTTACGCCTGCGATTAAGCTTTTTAGCAAAGCCTTCAAAGTTGATTTAAACGAGGCTGTATTTACTGACCCAGCGCACTATAAAACTTTCAATGAGTTTTTCACCCGAGCGATTAACCCAGAGTTGCGGCCAATTGCCGATAGCGCATTGGTGAGTCCGGTGGATGGCACAGTAAGTCAGTCAGGCAGAATCAAAGCAGGTCGCATCTTTCAAGCGAAAGGGCAGGACTATACGGTTCGTGAATTGCTGGCTTGTGATGGTGCAACCGCTGAAGTGTTTGATGAAGGCCAGTTCGCAACCATCTACTTATCACCTCGTGATTACCACCGTATGCACATGCCATTAAAAGGTGAGTTGCTGGAGCAAGTCCATGTTCCGGGGCGCTTATTTAGTGTGGCGCCACATACCGTTAAAACAGTCTCCCGTATTTTTGCCCGCAATGAGCGAGTCATCGCACGCTTCCAAACGGAGTATGGCCAGATGATTATGGTGCTGGTAGGCGCAATTAATGTGGCTGCGATTGAAACGGTGTGGGATGGTTTGGTAACGCCACCGAAAGGTAAGCAGGTTGGTCGCAAGCAATATGATGCGGGTCAGGTTGTACTGGAGAAGGGCGAGGAAATGGGGCGCTTTAATATGGGGTCAACCGTGGTCTTGCTAATGGAGTCTTCCGACCCGGCATTATCTGAAGCCTTAAAAGAAGGCCTGACACTTAGAATGGGTCAGGCCATCTCTTAAGTTTTAGGCTTTTACGGGTTCGACATGGGTCATACGGATGCTATTCAAGGTAGGCAGGTTCGCCAAAAATACTTTGAATAGTTCCGGATCAAAATGCTTGCCGACCATTTGTGACATGAGTTTAAGCGCACTTTGTTCGCTAGAGGCTTCTTTATAAACCCGCTTGTGTACTAATGCATCATACACATCCACAATGGTTACAATGCGTGCAGATTCTGGGATGTCTTTGCCTGCTAAGCCGCGTGGATAGCCAGTGCCATCCCAGCGCTCATGATGGCAAAGAGCAATATCAGACGCCATTTTCAGCAGCGGAATATCGGTGCCGCTGAGCATATCTGCGCCAATCGCCGCATGGGTTTTCATGATCTCAAATTCTTGCTCGTCCAGCTTGCCAGGCTTCAGCAAAATCCGATCAGGAATACCAATCTTACCGATGTCATGCATGGGTGCTGCGATACGGATATCAGCCGTTTCAGAAGGGTCCCAATCTAAGGACTTGGCCATCACTTCGGCATATAAACCAATGCGTCGGACATGAGAGGCTGTCTCATGATCGCGGTGACCCGCAGCGGTGAGCAGGGTCATGGCAATCGCTTCTTCACGCGAGCGAATTTCCTTGGTTTGAGCCTCAACTTCAGCTTGCAGACTTTCCTGCGTTAATGAGTGATCGCGGAAGCTTTGCAGGCGGACCACTTCGTTATAATACTCTTCACCCAAATCCTGAATAATTAGCAAGCACTGGTCATTTTGCCACATTACAGTAGCTTCTAATGGAATCTCTTCGCCACTCGGGCTGAACTCAATCCAAGCGCCTGAGCGTTGAGGCGTGTTCACTTTAGATGCCCAAAACTCTTCCGCTTCCTCCATAAAACAATCAAGGAAGGGGAATGTGCCACTTAAATTTAGTGGTTGGTTGATCCCTGGTTGGGGGCCACAGAAGTGCTCAAGCCATTTCGGCGCATCCGTTAATAGATTAAACGTGCGCTCGCTCTGCCGTTCTAGTACGGCGATATTCATTGACTGGTAAACTTTTGACAGTATCTGGCTCATGGAATCTTAGTTCCCTGCTGCTTTGGTTGTATTGGCTGATGTTGATCCCAGCATTTGGTGCGACAGTTGTTCGAAAATGTCTTCAACACCTTCGCCTGTCTTTGCGCTGCTATTGATAACGGTAACGCCTTCTTGGCGTAGCTTTTCTACTGCCTCGCGGTCAATTAGCCATTTGTCAGTCAGGTCTGATTTATTAAGTGCCAGAATAAATGGCACGTCACCCGTAAATTCGCGGGTCTCTTTATGCATATTGATTGCAATATCCAGAGAATGAGGGCGAGTCACATCAGCCACAATAATGTAGCCGGAGACGCCTCTTAAGTAAGACGTCTTTACTCGGGTAAGCTCATCTTGACCAGCGAGATCCCAAATCATCAGTGTGAGATCTTGATCATCAACGGTTAACTGCTTTTTGTCTATTTTTACGCCAACTGTCGTATGGTATTTATCGCTGAATAAACTATCAACGTACCGAACGATCAGGCTGGTTTTGCCAACGGCAAACGCTCCTAATAAACAGATTTTTTTTTGTATCACGGAGTCCGTCCTGTGTTTATCTTCTCTATCATTTTATGAGCCGCTAATAGCACGTAATTGATTGATATTAATTATATTTATGCCTGCAAGCATTGGAGCTTTTTGTTTAAACTCCGCAATCCATTGTGTTGTTGCAGATCCTTGAACGGTCAGTATGCCGTTTTGTAATGTTAAATTCACGCTGTTTGGGATAAGCAGTGCCTGATTCAACCGTTTTAGAACAATATCTGACTCAAGTGACAGATACGGTTTAAAGGCGAGTTGAAGAGCTTCATCGCTCAAGGCACTTTTGGCAACGAGATCCGCAGGTTTCATCGCAAGGGGGTCAGCCAAGCCATACAAATGGTATTCGCCATCTTGCTTGACTGCTTGGGTGAGTATTAGCCCTGGCTCGCTTTGGATGCTGTGCTGTAATGCTTCCCAGTTCGCTTGCTTGTTGCTGCTATAATAAACACCATAAGCTAACGCTAGCATTAACAATGGTAGGAAAACCCATAATAACCGCATCGTTAGTTTAGTGTTTTTAGCTGCTTTGCTCTTCTTTTGCTCAGCTTCTGGGGTGTCGCGTTTTTGAGTTTTCAGGCAGCGCGTCAGTGTAGGGCGTAGATGTTCAAATTGCGCCGGGTCGCCATCGTACTGCTTAAGTTTCTGCTTAAGTTTCTGGTTTTCTTGCTGGTGAATTTCTTCAATGGTTTCACTGAGTGTCTCTTGCAGGCCTTGTGGAACAGGGCCGCGCACAACAGCTGCGAGTACTGCGGAGGGGCCGTGCTCAATGAGTACTGTCAGGTCTCCCAGTCTTAGCGAATCAAGGCCGCTATTTTGCTCGACTGAAAAGGAGTCACTGATAAAGTCCTGAATCGCCGTCAGCATGCCAGACACCATGTCGGGATCTTTACTGATAGCGGTCTCAGCCACCAGATGCTGGAGAAGTAATCCGGTATCTTTGTGGATGAGGAAGACTTGCTCAACCTGATACACCAGATTTTTCATCAACATCACTTCGGCGTAACTGCGGCCGGTGCGCCATGCATCGAAGCGCCAACGCCATGCCTTCGGAGAGACGCTTTGCTCAAGCAACTCGTTGAAGGTGTTGAGCATTTGGCTCATGGTGCTGTTGATTGATTTTCGAATGGCTGGACCCATCACCGGGTACAAGGCATCCGCAATCGGCTTTGGATCTTCTGAGACGGAATCAAGCAGTGCGCCAGTAATCAGAGGATTGAGGACTTTCTGTAAGCTGCCATCTTGCTTCGCTCTCAACTGCAATGCCTGAGAAATAGCTGGGGACAGGTGCTCAGAAAGTCGCTCAGGATTCTCCAGCATCTGCTTATGCTTGAGCAATTCCTTATACTCTGGCCCTAGCAACAAAAGCCGCAGGGTTTCAAGTTCAGTCTCTGAAAGACTAGCTGTAGACGGTTGAGAGTTCATCAACAAAGCCGTTATGCCTTGGGTTCGTCCAATAATTGCTCTGCCACGCCGCGCAACATTTTAGCCAGATCACCACGATCGGTTTTGTCCGACTTGAGTTCTTTAGAAGCACGTTCCAGTTTTTCTGAAACTTCCTGATGCCAGCTGCGCGCTTGCTGATCGAGTTTGTTGGTTTCTTGTAGAATTGATTCGCGAAGGGCTTTTTCAGCATCCGTATGCTTCTGATCAATCTTAGCAACTGAGTCGCTAAGTTGTGATAACTGCTCATTGCCATCGTTAGTATCAGATTTGCGCTCTTCGCGCTCTTCGCCAAGTAAATCACGAAGTTTGTAGAGCTCATCGTATAAGCGCTCAAACTGTGAAGTAGATGACTGGCGTAAGGCATCAATTGATTCACGAAGCTCGTGTTGTAAGTGTTGGCGCTTTTGCTCGACTTCGCGAACTTGCTCGCCAAATAAAATATCGCGGATAGTCGCTAAACTGCTCGCTTCATCGGGGATGGTTAATGAGTCTTCAAGTGCTTGCTGGGCTGGGCTCAAAGCAGACTTTTCTTGATGATCTTTGATGATTTTTGTCATTTTAAACTACCGTTCAGTTATTGGCTGCACAGTTAAATTATTGTTGGGGACAAGAATTTATGCGCTATTTTATAATTATATTAGAGCTTGATTATTCTGTGATGGGGTATGTCACCATTCAGAAGATACCACCGTTTGTCGGTGTTAATGAAGCAATAGTTCACAAGCGTGTTGGTCTAATATTAACCTTATTAGAATGAACAGCTTATGAACTTTGCTTTTGAGGAGAGAGGGAAGAGACTAACGGTTACGTTTTTTCTTGAAGCCTTGCTTGCGGGCTTCATCTTTTAGGCGCTTGGCTTCACGGGCAACTAATACTTCTTCTTGCTCGCGCTCGACGCGTTCAGGGTCTTCCATGGTAATACGGCCTAATACACCGCTACGCAATTCTGAAATCAGGATATTACTGGCTTTTTCAAGCAGTACATCGCCACCCGAACGTAAGCATCCCCGGAATCGGCCAATGGCTTCGATTAACTCCAGATCGTTTGCCGGCAAGCTTTCCAGTTGATAGCGCTCAATCAGGCGCTCAGGATAAGCTTCTAACAAATACTCAGCAGTCGCAAAGGCAACTTCAGTGTTATCGGTCGCCGTCTCTTTAATGGCCCCGGTTGCTGCCAGACGATAGCCGCTGTTTTCATGTTCAATCTTGGGCCACATCATGCCCGGTGTATCGATTAGCGTAATACCATAGTCCAGCTTGATCCGTTGCTGGTTTTTGGTAACAGCAGGTTCGTTACCGGTTTTGGCGATTGTGCGACCTGCCAAGGCATTAATTAGCGTGGATTTTCCAACGTTGGGAATACCAATAATCATCGCCTGAACATTGCGGTACTCATCGTCCAAGCCGGTCGCAGGCACTAGCTTATGGCAGAGATCAGTAATCTGGCGCAGACTATCGTGAGTAGTCACATCGGTGGCCAAGGTGCGAATATTACGCTGCTTTTCTAAGTACTCTTGCCAAACCAAAGTCATCTCAGGATCAGCCAAGTCACTTTTATTGAGTAATTTGATGCAGGGCTTATGACCACGCAATTGCGCAATCATTGGGTTTTGACTACTAAACGGAATACGTGCGTCTAGTACTTCAATCAGAACATCGACCGACGGTAAGGTTTCGCGCACAGCTTTGGCGGCTTTGTGCATATGACCGGGGAACCATTGAATTTGCATGCTTAGGTGGCCTCGTTCAAGCTAATTTCTTCAGCAGTAATCAGGATTTTTTTCTGCTTATACAAGCGGCCTAGTGCGCGTTTGTAATTGGCTTTACTCACACCAAAGCTGCGATAAATCGCTTCTGGTGGGCTTTTATCCGTTAATTGCGAGGTTCCGCCATTATTGCTTAAGTGGCGCAAAATGGTTTCGGAAAGGGTATCAACAACCGTTTCTTTGCCAGGATCAATACGCAAATCAATTTTGCCATCGGGGCGAATGGTTTTTACATAGCCACTTAGCTCAGTACCCGGACGTAGCTCGCGGAAGGTTTCATTGGCGAAAATAAGGCCAATGTAATCGCTATTAATGACGGCTTTATAGCCCAAGTCCGTATGGCCACTCACTAGCAAGTCGACCTTTTGTCCGACGCTGATGTGCTCATCCGCTTCTTCATCCAAATAGTCCTGCAGTCGTGATGAGGCGATAATGCGATTGGTGGCATCATCTAACGCGACAACAACGACATAGGAACGTCCGACAACCATCGGGCGGTCTTGCTCATTGAACGGAACCAGTAAGTCTTTAGGCAAGCCCCAGTCTAAAAATGCGCCGACTGGGGTGACTGAAACCACTTTCAGAAACGCGCACTCATCCACCATCACTTTAGGTGTTTCAGTGGTGGCAATCAGACGGTCTTCAGAGTCCAGATAGATGAAAACGTCTAGCCAGTCCTGCACACGCGTGCCTTCTGGTATGTAGCGTTTTGGCAGTAAAATTTCACCGGCTTCACCGCCGTCTAGGTAAAGGCCAAAAGAGACTTCTTTGTATACTTGTAATGTATTGATGCGCCCGATTTCCAGCATCGCTTAATCCTGTAATGTAATTCGCGCAGGGTTCCCTGCAAGCGCGTCATTCTACCGTTGATTGGGCTCATCCACCATTAAATTCATAGGCTTAGCACGGAACAGGGTGATTTTCCTGACATTATTTGTATAATGCGCCTTTTTAATGCTTCGGATTTACGATTCGAACCGCACAGGAAATTGTTATGCCTCAAACTGTTGTATGCGCGTTGTATAAATTTGCAACGCTGGAAAAATTCGAAGACCTGCGTCAGCCATTATTGGATGTAATGCTGGACAATGCCGTAACCGGTACCTTGCTGCTGGCACAAGAAGGAATCAACGGAACCATTGCCGGTAGTCGTGAAGGCATTGATGCCGTTTTAAACTGGCTACGCCAAGACCCACGATTGGCAGAGTTGGATAGCAAAGAGTCGCTTTCTGATGTGATGCCGTTTAAGCGCACCAAGGTCAAACTCAAAAAAGAGATTGTCACCATGGGTGTGGAGGGGATTGATCCTCGACGCGTGGTCGGCACCTATGTTGATCCTAAAGACTGGAATGCGCTGATTAGTGACCCCGATGTATTGCTGATTGATACCCGCAATGATTATGAATATCAGGTGGGTACTTTCAAGGATGCAATTAATCCTAAGACAGATAGTTTCCGCGAATTCCCAGCGTATATCGCTGATCATGTGTTACCAAAGAAACCTAAAAAAGTGGCCATGTTTTGCACCGGCGGTATTCGCTGTGAAAAATCCACGGCTTACTTAAAAGAGCAGGGCATCGACGAGGTGTATCACCTGAAAGGCGGCATTCTAAAATATCTGGAAAATGTCGATGAGGCAGAAAGCTTGTGGGAAGGCGAGTGCTTCGTGTTTGATGATCGGGTGACGGTCAACCATCAGCTGGAGCGCGGTGGTTATGACCAATGCCATGCTTGCCGCTTGCCCATTACCGATGAAGACAAAGCCAATGAAAAGTATATTCCAGGCGTGAGTTGTCCTGCCTGTTTCGATAAAGTCACTGATGATAAAAAAGCGCGTTTTGCCGAGCGTGAAAAGCAAATTCAGCTGGCGAATCAGCGTGGCGAAGCGCATATTGGTGGCGCGGTTGCTGAGCGCATTGAGATTAATAAGGCACGTAAACAGGCTGCCCGTGTGCGCCAGCAACTCAATAACAAGAAGGCGAGTTCTTAAGAATTCGCTATCGCCAAGACTGAAGGTGACTTTGGTCTTGGCGAATGATCCATAACGAAGAATCTCGAATAATAAGCAGGAGTTACAATGTTTGAATGGATCGCCAGCCCGGAGGCATGGGTTGCTCTGGCAACGTTAACCGCACTGGAAATTGTGCTGGGTATCGATAACATTATTTTCATTTCGATTTTGGTGGCGCGTCTGCCGGATGAACAACGCGACCGAGCCCGCCGCTTGGGTATTATGCTGGCGATGTTCACGCGCTTAGCCTTGTTGTTCTCTATTTCTTGGGTCATGGGGCTTACTGATCCTTGGTTTAGTGTCTTCGGGCAGGAGATCTCCGGACGGGATCTTATTCTGATTCTGGGTGGACTATTCCTGTTGGCCAAGTCGACGCATGAAATCCACAACAGCATTGAAGGTGCTGAAGAAGAGCAAACCGCTTCCGGTAAAGCCAATGGCTTTATGATGGTGCTAATTCAGATTGCGATTCTGGATATTGTGTTCTCACTGGATTCGGTTATTACGGCTGTTGGTTTGGTTGATCATGTGTCGATCATGGCAATTGCGATTGTTATTGCCGTCGGCATTATGCTGTTGGCATCTAAGTCGATTGGTGAATTTGTAGATGCACATCCCACTATCAAAATTCTGGCTTTATCGTTCCTGATCGTAGTTGGGCTGACCTTGTTGTTGGAAGGTTTAGATGTTCATGTACCAAAAGGTTACATCTACTTTGCGATGCTGTTCTCGCTGAGTGTGGAAGCACTGAATATTCGTATGCGTAAGCGCAGTGAGCCGCTGAAGTTGCATAAAAAATATGAATGATGCTTAATCGATGAGTGCATCGAACCTTTTGCGGGTTGGATGCACTCAGAGATAACAAGACCTGTTAAGCAGGCTTTCTTATTTTGCAGTGGGGAGCGTAAGCGTGGTTAATCCATCATCCATTGAGTTCAGACTAGCTGATATTGAGCATGATCAGGACAGTTGCATTGCCTTTCGTCGGGATTCTTTCCTGATTAATTATGGCGCCGAAAAGTCATTTGAGTCCGTTATGGGCGAGGGCGGCGCAGACTACCTTGAACGACTCAAAACCTTTCAGAAAACCTATCCCTACGGCGTTATTCATGTCTGGGAAGGCTCGCAGATTGTCGGGCAGATTGAGTTTCATGTAGAAACCTTATTCACCGATAAAACCTTCATTCCTTTGTTTTATCTTATCCGTGAAAAGCGTGGTAGTGGTATCGGCTCTAAAATGCACGATTACTTGGTGCATACCTTGCGCGAATTGGGCTGTAATGGCGCCAGAATTCCGGTGAGTTCGACCAATGAACGGGGTGTCGCATTCTATAAAAAACACGGCTGGCGCTATACAAAGCCGGACCTCAGTAACTCCAATGTCGACATCTATCAACTGAACTTCTGAATGCCTCTGGACTCAAAAGAGTACAACCATAAAACAGAGTGTCCATATAATGAACATTAAAAAACTTCCAGCGAAGATGATAGCAATTATTGCCCTGTCCAGCGTGTTTCTGGTCGCATGTGACGATACACGAGTCAGGGTTTCTGCCAGTAGTAACAACTACCATAGCGGCCATCACTATCTAAGTCACACGCCTCATAATCACCGCGTACGTTACGATTCAGCGCTGGGCTTATATGCCCTAATCGGCTTGTCGAATGTGTACTGGGATAATGGAAACTACTACCGTTACCACAACAACGGTTGGCAGTATTCGCGTGATTACCGTCGCTGGTCGGGGGCTAATCAGCGTAATGTGCCAAATCGTTTGTACAAGCGTTACTACCGTCCACCTGTCTATGACCGTAGTCGGGTAAGAATTTCCCCGAATGACGTTCGAGTGCATAATCACGGCAATGATAATCGTGTCCGTAACAACGACAGTAATAACCGTGTGAGTATTGGTGGTGGTCGAGATAATCGTCGAGGCCGCGATAATCGCAACTGCCGCATTAATTACAACTGCTACTAAGTTAGTATAATATTATCGTAGGAACATCGCCGGTCACATAGGCTGGTGATGCATAAGAAAACTGTTAAGGAGATGGAAATTTGAACGTTACAGATTTGCTACTAGGCGGCCAAAATAATGATGCAGTAAGCGCATTGGCGCGTCAGTTTGGTGTGAGTGAAGCGCAAGCGCGTGATGCAGTTGCGTCTTTAGCGCCATCATTAACCCGTGGTATGAAGCACCACACTCAAGACAGTGCTGGCCTTGATAGTTTGATCAATGCATTAGGCACGGGTAATCACGCTAAATACATTGATGACCCAGGTGTGCTGGGTCGTGAAGAAACAACTAAAGATGGTAACTCAATATTAGGCCATATCTTTGGTAGCAAAGATGTTAGCCGCAATGTGGCGACCAATGCTGCTCAGGAAACCGGTTTAGGTGCGAGCTTATTAAAGAAGATGTTGCCAGTTGTCGCGACGATGGTAATGGGCTCTTTAGGTAAGCAAATTTTCGGTGGTAGTTCTGCGCCGGCAGCGACTCAAAAAGCATCTCCCGGAATTTTAGGCAGCTTGCTGGATTCTGACGGTGATGGTTCCATCATTGATGATGTATTAGGAATGGCGTTTAAAGCGGCTTTTCGTTAAGTTTTAGTTCTAGCCGTATGACAAATTCGGGCAGGGTGTTTCGCACCACTGCCCGAATTGCTTTTTAGCCTTCGATTCTCGCGTCCGCGATTCCCAGCTGATCCAGCAAAAAGGCATAATCAAATGCCAGATCCTTTAAGTAAGCATAGCGTCCGGATGAAGCAAAATGACCGGCTCCCATGTGCATGTGTAGCAGCAGTGGATTGGTATCCGTTTTAGTGGCGCGTAATTTAGCCACCCATTTCGCCGGCTCCCAATATTGAACCCGTGGATCATTTAAGCCCGCTGTAACTAATATAGTGGGGTAGTCTTGCGCTACGACATTGTCATAGGGCGAGTAGGAGAGCATGTAGTGGTAATAAGTCTCGTCCTTAGGGTTTCCCCATTCTTCAAACTCACCTGTAGTCAGTGGAATCGATTCATCCAGCATGGTATTGACCACATCCACAAATGGTACGCCCGCTAAGGCGACGCTGAATAATTCTGGCGCTTGGTTTAGCACCGCACCCATTAGCAAGCCACCGGCACTACGGCCTTCAATCGATAATTTTTTCGGCTGCGTGTAACCTTCGCTAATCAGGTGCTTGGCGCAGCTAATAAAATCAGAGAATGAATTCTGTTTATTCAGAAACTTGCCATCTTCATACCAACTACGACCATGAATTTCTTCGCCGCGAATGTGTGCAATGGCGAAAACCATGCCACGATCCAGTAAACAAAGGCGAGTGGGCGAGAAGGTAGGCTCCACTGTAATGCCGTAAGAACCATAGCCATATAAATGACAGAACGTCGCTTGCTGCTTCCATGCATCCTTGTGATACACCAATGAAATCGGAATGCGGGTGCCATCGTCTGCCGTGGCATAAATGCGCTCGGTGGTGTAATGCTCTGGCGTGTAATTGGGGACTTCTTTTTGCTTCATCAGCACCCGTTTGCGGCTCGCCATATCGTAATCGAAAACCGATAGCGGCGTGACTAATGAGGTATAAACAAGGCGTAGCGTGCTGGTATTAAACTCAGGGTTTGCACCAAATCCAACGGTATATACTGACTCTGGAAAGCTGATTAAATGACTGCTTTGGTCACTTAGCTGGATCACATTCAGTTGATGCAAGCCGTTAGCGCGTTCATTGCATACTAGAAACTCATCAAACAATTCAATGTCTTCTAATTGCACGTCGTCGCGATGAGCAATCAATGTTGTCCAATATGCCTTATCTGGGGTGGCAGCTGGGCAGGTCATCAGCTTTTGCTGAGTGGCGCCATCGGCATTGGTGACAATGTAGAATTGATCACGATGATGTTCGACGGAGTAACGCATGCCGGTTTCGCGGGCCTGAACTAATCTTGCTGGCTGATCAATATTGGCTGTCGGGATAAAGTGATATTCGCTGGTTTCAATGCTATCGGTGCCGATAAACAGGTATTGCTCATCTTTACTGAGTTGCGAAGAAACGCCAAACAGCACATCTGGCTCATGAAAAATTAGAACGTCATCTGCTTGAGGGGTCGCGAGATAGTGGCGGTAGAGCTTATCGCTACGTTTAGTCTCTTCTTCTTCGACCGTGTAAAACAGCGTGTTGCTATCGCCCCAGCTAATATTGCCAGAGCAGTTTTCCAGAGTATCGGGCAGTAATTTATCGTTGGCTAAGTCTTTGACGTGCACGGTGTAGGTTTCTGCACCCGTCGTATCGGTGGCGTAGGCTAGCCATTGGTGATCGGGGCTAATTTCTAATGCGCCCAGCTCAAAGTAATCATGGCCACCAGATTCTGCTAACTCATTTTCATCCAATAACAATTCTTCGACGGCATCAGGCGCGATTGGTTTGCGGTAATGTGCCCAATATTGCTGGCCGGCATTGATGCGGTGATAGTAGTAATAGTTGCCAACTTTAACCGGTGTTGAGTCATCATTTTCTTCAACATGGCTGAGCATTTCTTCATACAGTGAAGTCTGTAGCGCAGTCGTGTGTTGCATGCAATGCTGGGTGTACTGATTTTCAGCATCCAGATACGCGATTACATCGGGATTTGATTTCTCTCGTAACCAAGCATAGTCATCCTCGCGCTGATGGCCGTGGATTTCCGTGGTCACCGCTTGACGCTTGGCTACCGGCGCTTGCATTGCATTGTTTGTATCCATGTATGAACTCAGTGTTTGCGGTTAAGGTGATTACTATTTGATCGGCAAGGGGGAGCTACTATACCGGAGCAGGCAGGCAAAAAGAACCATTGCCACAAACCCGACAAATCCTCATTGAAGTGATTTTTTTTTAGCAGCAATTGTGCTAATAATAGCGCCCATGAATACTGAAAAGTCTGCACCGCCTAAAGGTGTCTATATATTACCGAACTTAATTACAACCGCGGCTCTGTTCAGCGGTTTTTATGCCATTGTGGCAGCGATGAATGGCCGCTTCGAAGTGGCTGCCGTGGCTGTGTTTGTGGCAATGGTGCTGGATGGCGCGGACGGTCGCGTTGCACGCTGGACCAATACGCAGTCTGACTTCGGGGCACAGTACGATAGCCTGTCTGATTTAGTCTCTTTTGGTGTAGCACCTGCGGTGGTGATTTACCAATGGGCACTGGTTCACATGGCGGTTGAGTCAGCCGCTTGGGGCAAACTGGGTTGGATGGCGGCTTTCATCTATGTTGCGTGTGCAGCCTTACGTTTAGCGCGATTTAATGTGCAGATCGAAGAGGTGGATAAGCGCTACTTTGTGGGTTTACCAAGTCCTGCTTCTGCCGCAATTATGGTCGGTATGGTCTGGTTCTTTGATGACTTGGATGTAACCGGGCGCTCGGTACAAATCCCTGCATTAATTCTAACTATTAGTGCGGGCTTGCTGATGGTGAGCAATGTGCTCTATACCAGTTTTAAAGATTTTGATTACCGCAGCAAAGTGCCTTATCTGGCAATTTTAGCGGTGGTACTGGCCTTTGCTTTGGCAGCGATTGACCCACCGAAAGTCCTGTTTGCCGCATTCTTGGTTTATGCCTTATCCGGCCCAGTGTATTGGGTGCTTAGAAAGCTTGGTTATGTGAAAACCATTCCCACGATCAGCCTGACGCTGGACGATGACGAGGATGACACGCCGGCTAAATCTGGCGACAAGCACTAACAATAAATAATATTAATTGCCGTGCCAATGAGCGCGGCAATGGCAAGGAGAGAACCATGTCCGATGATCGTTTAATAGTCTTTGATACAACCTTACGTGATGGCGAGCAAAGCCCCGGCTGCTCAATGACTTTGGAAGAAAAAGTCCGCATTGCCAAGATGCTTGAGAAGATGCGCGTGGATGTTATCGAGGCAGGATTTCCGGCAGCAAGCCCAGGTGACTTTGCTTCCGTGCAAGCGGTGGCTAAAGCGGTTAAGAACAGTACTATCTGTGGTTTGGCGCGTGCCATTGAGCGTGATATTGAGCGCGTAGCAGAGGCGATTAAACCCGCTGCCTCCGGACGAATTCACACCTTTTTAGCGACTTCACCGATTCATATGCGTGACAAGTTACGCATGGAGCCGGATGCCGTAGTTGAGCAGGCAGTTAAGGCGGTGAAATATGCCCGTCAATTTACTGATAATGTCGAGTTTTCACCGGAAGATGCTGGTCGTTCTGAATTTGATTTTCTATGCCGTGTAATCGAGCAGGTCATTGATGCCGGTGCGACGACTATCAATATTCCGGATACAGTGGGTTATACCATTCCATTCCAGTTTGGTGACTTGATTAAGCGTTTGATTGAGAATATCCCCAACTCCGATAAAGCCATATTCTCAGTGCATTGCCATAACGACTTAGGCCTTGCGGTCAGTAACTCGCTGGCTGCGGTGTTAAATGGCGCGCGTCAGGTCGAGTGTACAATCAACGGCCTTGGTGAGCGTGCGGGTAATGCGGCGTTAGAAGAGGTTGTGATGGCGATCAGAACCCGCCGTGACGTGTTTAGCTGCGATACCAATATTGATTCCACAGTGATTGTACCAACGTCGCGTTTGGTCTCTTCCGTCACGGGTTTTATGGTTCAGCCAAACAAAGCGATTGTTGGGGCAAATGCTTTTGCGCATGAGTCCGGCATTCATCAGGATGGCGTGCTGAAATCCCGCGAAACCTACGAAATCATGCGCGCGCAGGATGTGGGCTGGTCAGACAATAAAATCGTGCTGGGTAAGCACTCTGGGCGTAATGCGCTAAAGAGTCGTTTAGTTGAGTTAGGTATTGAAATCGAAACCGAGTCTGAATTGAATGAAGTGTTTGCGCGCTTTAAAGACCTTGCTGATCTGAAGCACGAAGTCTTCGATGAAGATCTACGGATCATCGCTAATGACACTAGCTTAGCGCCTGAAAAAGTGCGTTATGTTTTAGTCTCCTCACACGTTTGTTCCGAAACCGGTGAAACGCCTGTGGCAACCGTCACGCTATCGGTTGACGGTAAAGAAGTGAAAGCCGAAGCGGCTGGCGATGGCACGGTAGATGCCGTTTATTCAGCGATTAAATCCATAACGGGAAGTGACGCCAAGCTAGAGCTTTATTCAGTGAATGCAGTGACCAAAGGGACTGACTCTCAAGGTGAGGTGACGGTACGTTTGGCGAAAGATGGCAAGCTGATTTACGGTAATGGTGCGCACACCGATATTATTGTGGCATCAGCCAAAGCGTATATCGATGCGCTCAATAAAATTGCAACTCAAGTTGAGCGGGAACATCCCCAGCTCAGCGGCGTGTAACTTCGCTACATGGCGGTTAGCCAGCAGCAAATAGAATACCTTAATGCGATGGGAATTCCGGTTTGGATTTCCCGTGATATGGCGGTGCCTGATCCTTCAGTGCTCGCCGATGCTCAAGCCGTTGCAGGGCCGCTGGAATCAAATGCTAGTCCGGCAGCTAATGAATCCGCTCCTGCGCCAGTCGTCGAAAAGGCGCAACGTCAAGCCGGCATGGCAGCTGCCAGTGATTTGATTCGCGGGCTGCAAGGCTCGGTTGGTGCGAATATCGCTGAACTGGTTGCTGAGCTTGATGATAAGCCCGTGGTTAAGCCCATCACTCCAGTGCCTGTTCAAGGCTTGCATGAGATGGATTGGGCTAACTTGCAGCAGACCGTTGAGCAATGTGAAAATTGCGATCTATCGCGTGGCCGTCAGCAGGTGGTCTTTGGTGACGGCAATCGTCAAGCCAAGTGGCTATTTGTTGGTGATGTACCGCGTTTGGAAGATGAAATTGCAGGCCAGCCCATGAGCGGCGAAAGTGGCATCCTTCTCAATAATATGCTGAGCAGTTTGGGCGTCGACAAAAGCGAGGTTTATGTAACCAGCTTGCTCAAATGCCGTACCCCGCTAGATGGCTCGCCCACTGAGCTACAGGTTGTAGCTTGTGAATCTTATCTGCAGCGACAAATCGAATTAATTAAGCCTGAAATGGTGGTGTTAATGGGGCGCGATACCGTACAGCGTGTATTGGGTTCACGAGAGCCAATGGCTAGACTCCGCAAAAAAGTACATCGTAAGCCCGGCTTTAACGCGCCGATGGTTGCCACTTATCACCCGTTTTACCTATTAAGCCAGCCGCGTTTCAAAGCGTATGCTTGGCAAGATCTGCTATTTGCCGCTCAGGCTATGGAGTAATGTCAGCTTTGCCCAAAACTCATTTTCGCCCGATGTTGGCGCAAGATATCTCAACCATTATGCCTATTGAGTTGGCAGCTTACCCACACCCATGGACTGAAAAAATTATGCGGGATTGTCTGCATACTACTCATTACCACGGCTGGGTGTTGGAGTCCTCGGAAGATAAGGATATTGTCGGGTATTTATTTCTGTCTGTAGTGGTGGGCGAGGCGCATATTTTGAATTTGTGCGTAAATCCAAAGTGGCAGGGGCAGGGATGGGGGCGCCAGTTGTTGCATTGCGTATTCAAGCTGGCTGCTCGCGACTATGATGCCAATATGTGTTTTCTGGAGGTTCGTCCTTCAAATCAGTCGGCGCTGGCACTGTACGAGTCCGAAGGATTTAATGAGATTGGCTTGCGCCGTGGCTATTATCCGGCTGATAAAGGCAGGGAAGATGCTATTGTTATGGCAAAGAGTATTATCCTTTAGAATTGTGTTATTATCCGGCGCAAAACTGCTTGCAAGAGCGAGGGAAATGCGACCCATAGGAATTATAATTTGAAGCATACACACCATGACCCCCTTGTTATCTCGGCCTCAAAGCTTGGAATATCAAAGGAATCCATCAATCCGAAAGCCCTAACCATTCTGCGTGCGCTGCACGAGGCAAATTATGACGCCTATTTGGTGGGTGGCTGCGTGCGGGATTTGTTGCTGGGAGTAGAGCCGAAAGATTTCGATATCGCGACTAATGCTCACCCTGAGCAAATTAAAGCGGTATTGCCGAGCACCCGAATTATCGGGCGTCGATTCCGGCTTGCGCATGTGCATTTTGGCCGTGAATATTATGAAGTTGCCACATTTCGTGCGCCACATAATGATTCTGACCATGGTCAGGTTGGCCATGAAGGGCGAATTCTGCATGATAATGTCTATGGCAATATCGAAGAAGATGCCGTACGCCGCGACTTTGCCATCAATGCCCTGTTTTACGATATTTTCCGCGACGAAGTGCTCGACTTTGTGGGCGGAATGGATGACTTGGAGAAGCGTCAGCTACGTCTGATTGGTGATCCGGAAACACGTTATCGCGAAGATCCGGTTCGTATGCTGCGAGCCATTCGTTTTGCAGGTAAGTTGGGTTTAAGCATTGAAGCCAGCAGTGAGGCGCCAATTCGTGAATTAGCGCCATTGCTTGAGAATATCGCCTCTGCGCGCTTATTCGATGAAGTACTGAAGTTATTTCATAGCGGTCAGGCATTGCCAGTGCTGCAATTGCTGCGTGACTATCGCTTATTTCATAGCTTATTCCCTGCGACTGAAAAAGCGTTGCAGTCTGATCAATCAGGGCATTTTTTGCGCTTGATTGAGGATTCGTTAGCGAATACTGATAAGCGCATCAATGCTGGTATGTCGGTAACGCCGGCATTCTTATTTGCTGTGATGCTGTGGTTACCCATGAAGCAGCTTGAGGCAGGCTATCGGGAGGAGTCTTATCCTGACCCGCAGGGCATGCAGTTGGCTGCTAGTGATGTGCTGGCCAATCAAGTTCGTTTTACCGCCGTGCCACGTCGCTTTAGTAATGTGACGCGTGAGATTTGGTTATTGCAGTCTCGCTTTGATTATAAGTCATGCCGTCGCGCGACGTCGTTCCTAGAAAATCGTCGTTTCAGGGCTGCATTTGACTTTTTATGTCTGCGTTCAGTCGCTGAAAATGATGTCAATCTGCAAGCCAGTGCCGCGTGGTGGGAAGAGTTCCAGAAAGCTGATACCGAACGCCAATTGGATATGTGCAAAGCCGTACCGCATGTGAAAAAGAAGCGTCGTCGTAATAAGCGTAGAGGCCCAGCGTCGGAATGAGTTGGCAGCGTTGTTATATTGGTTTAGGTAGTAATCTCGGTCGTTCAGAAGAGAGCTTGGCTGCTGCGATTGAGGCTTTAACGGCGAATGAGGCCGTTCGTGACATGACGGTATCATCGTTTTATCAGAGCAAGCCGCATGGCCCTCAGGATCAGCCGGATTACATCAATGCGGTAGCTGGTTTTGAGACGCTGCTTGAGCCAGAAGCACTGCTTGATCTATTGCAGTCGCTTGAGAATGAGCATGGTCGTGTTCGTAATGGTGAGCGCTGGTCGGCCCGAACGCTGGATCTTGATATTCTGCTGTATGCCGATCAGGAAATTGATAGCGAGCGCCTGCTGGTGCCTCATCGCTGGATGCGGCACCGTGAGTTTGTGCTATACCCGCTGTTTGAAATTGCGCCAGAAATAACCTTTCCAGATGGGACTTCGCTAGCAGAGTGTCTGGATGTGGTGTCAGATGAGTCATTAATTCGCTTAGCTAAATAGCAGCCGAAGCCGTTTATTTGAGGATGTGTCAATGCGTGTAATTAGTCATATTGCAGAGCTTCGGGAAGCTGTTCAGGCATTTAAAGCCTCAGGTGAACGCGTTGGTTTTGTGCCTACCATGGGTAATCTGCACGCAGGGCATCTGGACTTAGTTTCACGAGCAGGGCAGATTTGTGATCGCACTGTCGCATCTATCTTTGTTAATCCCACTCAATTTGATCGTGAAGATGATCTTAATGCCTATCCCCGTACTCTAGAAGCCGACCTTAAGCATCTGGAAGCGCAAGGTGTTGATTTGGTGTTTTATCCCAATGCTTCTGAGATGTATCCGCAAGGTGGCTTGGTTACGCAGGTTGATATTCCATCCTTAAGTAGTTTGCTGGAAGGTAGCTCGCGACCCGGACATTTTCGTGGAGTGGCGACTGTCGTGTGCAAACTATTTAATATTGTCGCACCAGATGTGGCCGTATTTGGTCAGAAGGATTTTCAGCAGCTGATGGTTATTCGTCAGATGGTTGCTGATTTAAATTTACCCGTTGAAATTATCGGTGCGCCAACCGTGCGAGAAGCGGATGGCTTAGCCATGAGTTCCCGTAATAATCGCCTGACACCGGACCAGCGCTCATTAGCGCCCAATGTTAATCGGGTGCTACGAATAATTGAAACCAAGCTTAAAGCGGGCGAGAAGGCATTTGAAGCTTTACAGCAGCAGGCTATGGCAGATTTGGAGCGTGCAGGTTTGAAGCCGGATTACATTACGGTATGCGCTGCAAAAACGCTGATGCCGGCAACTGAAGAAGATAATGATTTAGTGATTCTGGCGGCAGCTTATCTGGGTGATATTCGCTTGATTGATAATATTCCGGTATCGCTTGGCTAGCCTGCGGGATAAATCGCACCCAAGACTCTAAGTCCGGAAGCGCCCGTTACGGCAGGTAAGTTTCCGGGCAGTCCAAGTAGTGTTTGTCTTGCTAGCCAAGCAAAGGCCATTGCTTCGACCCAATCTGTATTCACACCTAAATCATCTGTCGTGCCAACTACTGTGGGTGAAAATAGCGCATTTAAACGTTGCATCAAATAGTCATTCTTTGCGCCGCCCCCACAAATATACACTTCATCAATTGCATTGCAGGCTTGTGTGCTGCTATCAACAATAGTCTGTGCAGTTAGCTCAACCAGTGTGGCTTGCACATCAGCTGCATCCATGGATGTGTTGAGCTTGGAGTCTAACCAGTGCAAATTGAAGTGTTCTTTTCCGGTGCTCTTAGGATAGCCTCGCTTAAAATACGGATCTTCTAAAAGCGCACTCAATAGCTCAGGAATCACTTTGCCACTTCTAGCCCAGTTGCCAGACTCATCATAAGCTAATCCACGCTCGCGCAGGCTCCAGGCATCCATTAAAGCATTACCGGGGCCAGTATCAAATCCGAAGGTCTGTTGGTCGGTGCAAAGTACGCTGATATTAGAAATGCCACCAATATTAACGATTACCCGATTCTTAGAGGAGTGAGCAAAGACGGCTTGATGAAATGCAGGTACTAGTGGAGCGCCTTGGCCGCCCGCTGCCATGTCGCGATTGCGAAAATCAGCAACGGTGGTAATGCCAGTGAGTTCTGCGATACGGTTCGCATCGCCTAACTGCCAACTAAAGTAGGGCGGTTGATCAGGTTGATGCCAAACAGTTTGCCCATGATTTCCAATAGCGCTTATTGCTTCTGGTGGGATTTTGCTTTTTTTAATTAAGTGATTGCTGGCTTCTGCATACAGCTCACCTAAGGTGACATGTAGGCTGGCAAGCTCGCTAAGCGGCCCTTGCCAATCTGGCTGAATACAGGCAATTAATTGATTTCTTAACTCGGGCGGAAAGGTCTGAGAGTGAGCCTCCAGACCTTGAGGGTGACCTTGTTCGTTAAAACCGACTAACACCGCATCAATGGCATCCATGCTGGTTCCAGACATGATGCCAATGAAGTAGTCGGTATTAGCTTGTTCAGCCACCTGTAGCGCTGTTTATATCGAAGTTTTCCATCGCGAAGCGGTGTAAAACATCCAGCTGCAGATTCATATTGATCGCGTCGGCTCTGAAGTGTATTAACTCTTTAGATGTGAGTGACATGCTGTTGGGCAGCTCAACGGTCATTGAATCAACCGGTGTGTTGTTATGGCTGAACTCATAATGTAAGTGAGGGCCGGTCGCCAAGCCGCTGGCGCCAACATAGCCAATAATGTCACCTTGAGCAACCACTTGGCCTTGCTTTAGACTGTCTTTGTAACGAGACATATGTGCGTAAAGCGTTTTGTAGCCTTCGCGGTGCTTAAGGATAATTGTTCTACCGTAGCCGCCTTTAGTGCCTTTAAACTGAATCACACCATCGCCTGTTGCGATAATCGGGGTGCCAGTCTTTGCAGCAAAGTCTGTGCCTTTATGAGCACGAATTTTATGCAATACAGGGTGGAAGCGGCCTGGATTAAAGCGTGAAGAAACGCGAGCATGTGCAACCGGAGTCCGGATAAATGCACGCTTCATTTCACGGCCTTCCGGCGTAAAGTAGTCGGTTAAGCCACGAGCAGTGGTATGACGAATAGTGCGGTGAATTTTACCTTTATTGATAAATTCTGCGGCCAATAAATTTTGGCTGCCCACTAAGTCTCCGTGGTGATAGATGTTTTCAAAAACAACCGTCACCTGATCGCCAGTGCGTACGTCTTTGGAGAAATCGATATCCCAGTCAAATACGCTGATGACTTGACGAATAATATTGTCAGGTACTTCCAGTTTGCGTCCGTCATTAAATAAACCCTGTCTAACCACAAACGTAGCGCGGGCCTGACGAACTTCAAATACTTTTTCTTGCCACTTGCCGGTGAAGTTGCCTTCGGCGTCTGGCATCACAACAAAGCTTTGCTTGTTGTCTGGAGTGAATGCTAGCTCTTCAAGCTTACCGTTGTGTGACTTAGCACGAACGATAGTACCAAGCTTCATCGCTTCAAGGGCTTTAGCAATTTCTTTATCTTTCTTAAGAGTGCTGAGAGCCTTGCGCTGTTTTAGCTTGGTGAAGATGTTGTTCAGGTCATCATAGCGTTGCACGGTATATGTACGCCAAACGCTCTGAGTATTAATTAGCTCATGTCCGACATAAGTTTCCAGTGCTTTGCTTGGCAAAGCCAGCTCTTTAGCACTGTCAATTACCGGAAGCTCTTTTGACAAAGCAATGGAGACCGGCGTTCTCTGAGGAGGCATAGCGATGCTAGCCTGCTGGATAGCCGGAGCTGCTTTAGTGTCAGCTTGAGGTGCAATCGCTTGTTCGTCGCCGAGAGTTATCTCGAAGTGATTGCCAGTAGGGGCACCTGGAATGAACGACTGCAACGGGATATTTCCCAATGCGGCGGTACAACCAACCAGTACTATAGCACGTGCTGCCCAACGAGGAGATTGCTTTCCCTCCTTGTCAGTAATAACCGAGTCTGTGGTTTCAGTGTCATTGATACCTATTTGGCCAACTTCTTGGTCTTGAATATCAAAACGAGCTAAAACATCATCCCAGCTTTTGTTATTGATTGACGATTCTGTTGATCGAGAAATCAAAATCGGCAGCTCCATATTAGTTTAAAGCGTATTGTTTGCTATGGCATCTACAAATACCAAGTACAACGCCGGAATGACTCATAATATGAATCAAATCAGCTGTGCAATTTAACACGCTCCATAAAAAAATTAATAATCCGAAATCACCTTGTAACTAGTGTTCATCGAATCTACTCCCTACACAAGCGATGCCATAATAAAGCTATGTTTCGAGGAAGTAAATATTTCCCTCGACGCATTGTTTATTCATTAGACAGCTGGGCGTAAATTCGATTTAGTCAGTGGGGAGATTCCCGTACAAGGACGCGTTAAGGTTCATTGTTTGCCTTAAAAAATCCAAAAAACATCTCAAGCATCAATTATTCATCGTGTATTAATGCCCTGATGGTAGAACGAATGATAAACAAAACTATATTAATCAGGGCTGAAAATGTTAAGACCGTTTATTACCGTATTTTTAGGATTATCCGTTGCAGCGTGTGGATCTCTTCCAAAACGTCCCTTGGATAAAATCAGTAAGCCCGATCAGCCGATCCTTAAGGAGTATGCTGATTGGCCTGTTGCGGACAAATCGTTGTATGCGGATCTTAAAATTGAACAGACTGTTTCAGTCTTGCTTAAAAAAATGACGCTTGATGACAAAGTCGGGCAAATGATTCAGCCAGAGTTGCAGCAAATATCCCCTGGTGAGGCAGCACAATATCGAGTTGGTTCCATATTAAGTGGTGGCGGAAGCTGGCCGGGTAAAAATAAGCATGCTTCAGCAGCCGATTGGGTGAGCCTTGCCGATCAATATTGGTTGGCCTTGGAGAAGGGTTACCAAGGGCGCGGTTTCCGTGTGCCATTGTTATGGGCGACCGATGCGGTGCATGGTCATAATAATGTCTATGGTGCGACGCTGTACCCACATAACATCGGCTTAGGTGCCGCTAATGACCCTGATTTGGTGTATCGCATTTCACGAGCGACAGCTAAAGAAGTCTTGGCAACGGGATTAGATTGGACTTTCTCGCCAACAGTTGCCGTTCCTCGGGATGACCGCTGGGGGCGTACTTATGAGGGTTACTCTGAAGACCCTCAGCGCGTGTATCAGTATGCTTCAAAAGTCGTGGAAGGTTTTCAAGGCACGCCGGCAGAGTTAAAAACTGATCAGCGTTTATTGGCGACGGTAAAGCACTGGGTTGGCGATGGCGGCACTGAGTTCGGTAAAGACCGAGGCAATAATCGTTACGACGAACATTTGCTCCGAAACCTTCACGCCTCAGGCTATTTTTCGGGATTGGATGCTGGTGCGCAAGCGGTCATGGTGTCATTTAATAAGTGGGTACATCCCGATAACTCGAAAGCTGACAACACCTCACCTGCGAAAGCCTTGCCGATTCATGGTAGCCATTATTTGATTACAGAAGTACTAAAAGAAAAAATGGGTTTCGATGGCGTGGTGATTTCAGATTGGAATGGCCATGAGGCACTCAAGGGGTGTAGCGTTAAATCCTGCGCAGCGGCAATTAATGCTGGTATTGATATTGTGATGGTGACTGCCAATAAGGACTGGAAAGCGTTTCGTGAGAACTTGATTAAGCAAGCGTCTACTGGCGAAATCCCGATGAGTCGAATTGATGATGCAGTCAGCCGTATCCTGAGAATGAAGCTACGAGCGGGCATGTGGAATAAGTCACGCCCATCAAAGCGCACATTGGCAGGTAATCAGGCTTTGATAGGAGCTGCCGAGCATAGAACTCTGGCTCGTAAAGCTGTTCGTAAATCATTGGTGCTGCTGAAAAACAATGGATCAGTACTACCACTGGCGCAAGATAATAAGCTATTACTGGCTGGCAGTGCGCTCGAAGATATCAGCAAGCAAACCGGCGGCTGGAGCATGACATGGCAGGGAACCAAGAATACACAAGAAGATTTCCCCGGCTCTAAAACACTAAAACAAGCCGTGACAAAACTAGTAGGGCAATCAAAAGTTGTGACTGACACTGAAAAACTGAATGGTGTTGATACGGCAGTAGTTGTGATTGGTGAGAGGCCTTATACCGAGTTCTTTGGTGACATCAAGGGCAAGAAAACACTGCAGTTATCTACCCTAAGCGATACTCATAAGAAAGATCTGGCGCTGATTCGCTCGCTCAAGCAAAAAGGGCTTAAGGTCGTCACGGTGCTGTACTCTGGTAGACCCTTATATATTAACGACTACCTGAATGCCTCTGACGCCGTTATCGCGGCCTGGTTACCGGGCACCGAAGCCGATGGAATCAGTGATGTTATGTTTAAGAATGCGAATGGCAAAGTGCGTTATGACTTTAAGGGCAGGTTAGCGTATAGCTGGCCGGGACATCCTTGTTCCACCACAATTAACCGTGTGCCTAGTCATATCAAACAGTTTAAATTGCCAGCCTTTGAGCAAGCACTAACAGGTAAGAATAAGCCCTTATTTGAATATGGCTACGGTTTAAGCTATGCCGATCAGTCGAACAAACCGTTGGCTACTTTGCCTGTGAACACCATGCCTCAAGGTTGCGGTAAGCCCTGAAGCACGGCATGATGCGAGCAGATAATTCCTAAGGTGAAGCCTTGAACAGTATTGCAATTATTGCTCGCTATGAGCTAGCTCGGCTATTTTTAACCAGACGTGGACTGCTGTCACTGACTGCATTTGCGCTGGTGTGGGCCTTGGTACTGCGTTATGCCATTTATGGTGCCGCGCAGTTTTTCACAGCCGATGCGCCGGGCGGTATTATTGTCAGCTTTTTTAATTCGACAATAATTAATAATCTGCTGTCTTGGCAGATTCCTGAGTTGGCCGTGTTTTGGGTAGTTGCTTTGTATTTGCTCCCCATTTTTTGTGTGCTGCTAACTGCTGATCAAACCGCCTCTGATCGAGCGCGGGGCACATTGCGATTACTACATTTACGAGCCAGTCGGGATGGTATTTTCCTTGGCCGTTTTGTGGGGCAGATGTTGATTCTGGCAATCTTAATTATCTTGGCACTCGCGAGTACGCTCTTATTAGTCCGGTCGCGACAAAGTAACCTGTTATTGCCGGGACTTGAGTTAGCCAGTGTCTTATTCGTCAATTTACTCTTGGTTTTATTGCCTTACACCGCGCTAATGGCCTGGGTGTCCGCCATGGCTAAATCAGCTCGTCAAGCCACGTTATATGCGGTGATTATCTGGATTGTTTTCTCTATTGCAACCCGTTGGTTGTCTGTGCAGTTTCCGGGGTTATGGCTGTTAGACATGGTATTACCGGGCGCACAGATTCCGGCTTTACTACAACTTTCCGGATGGAATACCTTGAGTTTAGCCGCCATCCCGATAATTCAGACCTTGGTGTTACTCGGCTTGGGTCGAACCATGATGCAACGGAGTGACTGGTGAGCTTATTAACCTGTAACAACCTCACCAAGCGTTATGGCAGTACGTTGGCTTTGGATGGTGTTGATTTAAGTTTAGAAGCAGGCGCGCCAATTGCGCTAATCGGGCCAAACGGTGCGGGTAAAACGACTTTATTTAGTTTGCTCTGTGGGTATCTTCGAGCGTCATCGGGCGAATTGAAAATATTAGGGCAGGCTCCGGGGTCGACGGCGCTACGTGGGCGTTTAGCCGCATTGCCTCAAGATGCGCAACTGGACCCGCGTTTTAGTGTCGGGCATCAATTGCAGTTATTTGCTCGCTTGCAGGGCTTCTCCAAAGCCGCAGCTCACAAAGAAGTGATGCGAGTGCTTGAGCAAGTCGATCTGGCTGCAACCTATAGTCAAAAGCCTGAAGCGCTGAGTCATGGTATGCGTAAGCGCGTTATGTTGGCGCAAGCCTTAATGGGCAGTCCTGAATTGATTTTGCTGGATGAGCCAACCGCAGGCCTTGATCCGCCAAATGTAAAACAGATGCGAGCATTGATTGGTGAAGCGGCGACACAGGCAACCTTTATTATCAGCTCTCATAATCTGGATGAGTTGGAAAAAGTGTGCCAAACCGTGGTGCATCTGGAGCACGGCAAGCTAAAAGCCGTCGTTGATATTTCTCAGTCGCAGGCTGCTGATGCGGCTAGTTACCTGACGCTGATAATGGGGCGTTTAGATCAACCTGAAACGATGATTAGTCAATCACTGGCGAGTTTGTCGGGTGTTAAACAGGTAAGTTTTAGTGCGCCATCGCGATTTGTGATCGAGTACGATGCTATTAATCATGCGGGGCTTGATTTGGTCTTGCTGCAACATTTGGCCTCCCAAGGCTGGGTATACCGCCAATTAATTAACGGCCGCAGCTTGGAAGACCAACTGTATTTCTAAATGCTCCCTTGTAGAAAGGAGCAGTTTCACTTACTGAGTAAAGCGTGATATCCGAAGAGCACGGCGTTCATCGCGGCTGAGCTGCTTTAACGACTCAGCTTCAAATCTCAACAACTCCACACCAGTCACTGTTGGCAGGCGTTGATCAAGCTCTGGCTTAGCGGCTAGCACTGTCTCAATCGATAGATCAGCTAAACCAATATAATGACTGCCTTCAGTAGCAGAGTTGTAGGCCGCTAAACCGGTATTGTGGTCGGCGTTTAAGCCCCAGCTCAATTCTTTATTACTGTTAAACCAGATCACAGATTTGATTGCGGGGTAATCGCTCTTAATGATTTGCATCATATCTGCGACCCACTCAGCCTTACTTTCTAAGCTGTCAGTGTCATCGCCGTATTGGTAGCGCTCGGCATCAGGGAGGTCAGCAGGCTCAGCAGAGGCCACTTCAGCAATCATCACGGGCTTATTTGGAAAGCTGGTGACCATTTTCACATAAGCGCTGCTGAAGGTTTCATTAAAGCTTTTCCACTGAGAGTAATGGTAATTACTGCCCCAGTTATAGCCATCAATTGCTACCCAATCGACCACATCGTCACCGGGATAATATTCAGTGAAATCATTGTAATCATCCACATCAACGTTATTTACCGCCCAAACCCATTCGACATGCTTATCCATGCCCGCATATTCGAAACGTTGGTGTAGGTGACGCCAAGCTTGTTTTAATGCTGCTGGCTGGTTACTCCACGAGAACCAATCGCTATTAAACTCATGTGCAAAGCGAATCAGAATCGTAGGGCGACCTGAAGCATCATATTGGTTGCGCCAAACTCGAAAGCCGTTAATCCAGCCATCAATGTATTCATCCCATTCACCATTGCTGATCTCGATTAGCAGGCTGTCATCTTGACGGGCGTTGATGGTTGGCATCCAGCTGATGATCGGCACGGCATCGCGGGCGACGATATTGCTGCTTTGAATCGACAAGTAATTCCAGTCCATATCAAAGCTTGAAAAAATGTTAACAAACGAAAGTGCTTTGTCAGTGTCTGAGTTGTAGTTATCGATTATGTCAGTGTCCCACGCATCCTGATCAAGGTAAGCGCCGAGCAAGGTGCGTTGTTGTATTTTATCGACAGAGTAAGCGCTAACGGCGGGTAAGCTCTCGCTTGAACTGCCGCCTTGGCAGCCGCTAATCATGGGGAGCAGGGCGAGCGTCAGCAGGGCTATCAGTGATTGATACTGAGGTAACTTCAAAGTGTTGTGCCTGTTTTTATTAATTATTCATTCCACTTTAATTATTAACGAACAGTAATGCAAGCTTCCTTACACTCCAGCGTTGCCGTTTATCGGAATAGGAGAGTAAGCAGAATTACTAGGGGTTATTGCACCGTTTAACCGTTTGAATAAATCTAAACAGGCTGCGTTTGCGTATATCACTACAACGCACGATTAAATACTAAATATTAGGAGTCATCCAAATGAGCACACAACACATTCCGGCACGACGGGCATTTTTAAGAAATACTTTGGGCTTGGCTGCGGCTGGCGCTGGTGGCGGTTTGTTAGCGAGCCATACGGTATACGCTAAGGAAACCTCTAAAGCCTTTGAGATTATTAAGACAGATAAAGAGTGGCTGGCTCAGTTAGGGCCTGACCGTTATAAGATTTTACGTGAAGAGTCCACTGAGCGTCCGGGTACTAGCGCTTTATTGAAAGAGAAGCGCGAAGGGACATACCACTGTGCCGGTTGCGATTTGCCGGTTTACTCTTCAAAAACTAAATATGAGAGCGGTACCGGCTGGCCAAGTTTTTACGATGCGCTACCCAATGCAATCGGCACTCGTGAAGACCGTAAATTGATCTTCTCAGTACGTACCGAAGTACATTGCCGTCGTTGTGGTGGGCATTTTGGTCATGTGTTTGACGATGGCCCTAAGCCAACTGGTAAACGTCATTGCTTGAATGGTTTGGCGATTACCTTTAAACCGGTGGCTTAGTACCTGATATCGCGTGTGGTTATGCCGTTGCTCCTGTGAAATAATAGTCCCCGTTAAAAAATGATCCGCACAGGGCCCTATTATGAGTAAACGGTATATTACCGCTGCAGAATTACTTCGCGATTCTTTTCGATTAGCTTCGCAAGTGTATGAGGACGGTTTCCGTCCTCAATTTATTGTTGGAATCTGGCGCGGTGGCGCACCGATCGGTATCGCAGTGCAGGAGTACTTCGATTATAAAGAGGTGCAGACTGACCACATTGCGGTTCGTACCTCGTCCTACTACGGCATTAATAAGCAACACAAAGAAATTAAGGTTCATGGCCTGCATTATCTGATTGAAAATGCGAATGCTGATGATGGCTTGCTGATCGTGGATGATGTGTTTGATTCAGGCCGCAGTATTGATGCGCTAATGAAAGAAATTTCCAAGCTGTCTCGTAAGAATATGCCGACTGATATTCGTATTGCTTGCCCTTGGTATAAGCCTTCGAATAAAGCGGTCACTATGACGCCGGATTACTTTGTCACTGAGACGGATGAATGGCTGGTGTTTCCGCATGAATTATCAGGCCTGACGCCGGATGAAATTAAAGAAGGCAAAACCGATCTGACTGAGATTTTGGATTTGCTGTAACACGTTGTTCTGCTTGAGTAGCATCTTTTCTGATGCTGCTCAGCTCAGGGCAGTAAACCCTGACCCCTCCACATACTCTTCTGCGTGCATTACAAAATTATTGAATGCTTTCACCCCAGCTAAACTACGCCTGAAAATAAGCCCGGAAGGAAACTGTATCTCCGCTTCGGGGCAAGGCAGGACTTTCACTTTCCCCTCTGGCAGCATATTTACAAAGCTGGCCGGTAAATACGACAAGTAATCACCTTCCTGAATGAGGTTGAGTAAAGTCAGCATCGAGTCGCACTGAATGCTGGCTTCGCAGTGTTGCCCAGTGGCTTCGCGAACACGCTCCATAATCATATTAAAATAAGCGCGATTGCTAAGATATGATACCCAAGGGTAGTCGATCAGTGGAGTCATACTTTGCAGCGGTTGTTTAAAAAGCGGGTGGTCTTGTCTAGCCACAATAGTCAACTTACTCATAAACATTGGCTTTTTAATCAGAAAGCCTGGTAGCTCTTCTTTTACCTGAAATCCGCCACAAAAAATATCCAGTTCCCCTTGATCCAGTCCGACAATGGCTTCCGGAAAGTTGAGTGTCCTCAAGCGAATATGCAGTTTGGGGTGCTCAATGCGTAGTTGTAAAATGACGGTTGGTAAGATGGCGCTCATCCAGACAGGTGCTGCAGCAATTCGTAGTGAGCCGACATCACCCATCGCCGAGGCGACAATATCATCGCGAGCAATCTGGCTTTCTCTTAACAAGTGACGGGAGTGGCGTAGGGCGCTTTCACCGGTTGGCGTGAGGCGCAGACCACGTCCATGTCGCTCAAACAAGGGCGAACCACATTGCTCTTCCAGTAAATGCAGGGTGCGGCTGAGGGCGGGCTGGGTTACCGACAGCACTTCTGCGGCACTGCGCATACTGCCATGTTCTGCGATGACGATAAAGCGTCGAAGATTTTCAATATTTGAGAACATGAGTGATCAGCTTTAGTCATGAATTACTGAGAATCATTGATTAGACATTATCGCTATAGCTATGGCAAGCTTAATCCCACTGTAGCAATACACCCAGAGGAGAAAATCATGAGCCATTCACCAAGATTGTCATTGTCCCGTCGACGGTTTTTACAAACGACTGCGGGCGGTATTGCTGGTTTAGCGCTCGGTAGTCGTTTTGCCTATGCCGACTCCCAGCTACCTTCAGCGATTAATAGCATCAAGGCAGGTTCCAAATTACGTTGGGTTGATAGTGGCGACCAAAAGGCCGTTTTTTATAAGCAGTTTTTTGCAGAATACGCCAAGGCTCGAAATATCGATGTGGTTTACGACCCTCTGCCATGGAAAGAAATCGCGCAGGTTGTGCCGCTAGGTGTTCGCAATAAAACGGCACATGATGTGTTTGCGCTGCCTCAAAATGACAATCCTGCCAATGCGATGGCTCAGGGCTGGATACAGCCTTTTGATGATTTCATTCCAGATATGGCCGCTTGGAAAGCGAAATTTCCAGCCGGTGCATTTTTGCCGGGTGTGAATGAGTTCGAGGGTAAAACATACGGTTTGCCGTTCACGTCTAATAAGCGTTACACCACACAGCTTTTATTCAATCGTAAGTACATGAAGCAGGCGGGTTTTGACCCAGATAGCTCACCGCTAACCTGGTCTCAATTCAGAGGTGCGGCTAAGAAAATCACCGAGCAGGGCAAAGGTCGTTATTTCGGTTTTATTATTGGTGGTAGTCAGCTGGGCCGTTGGTCGTTTGCCGTGCGGGATATGGGCCGTATGGCTGGCGCAAGTGCCGGTGGTGATGGTGTGTTGGACTCTGATATTGACTTCCGTACCGGCGAGTATGTGTTTGATAGTGAGCAGTATATTGGTGCGGTTGAGCTATTTATTGCGATGAAGAAAGACCGCAGCTTCTTCCCTGGAACCATGGGGCTAAATGCGCCACAAGCTCGTGCGTATGTGCCTCAAGGAGCTGCTGGCATGATTTTACAAGGCCCATGGAATATCCCGCAATGGGAGAAAGCCCATCCAGACTTTGACTTCGGTATCGTGTCTGGACCCGTGCCCGATGAGGGGCCGGCTGGTAAGCTGAGTATTGGTCAGGGAGCTTCTTTACCCAATACCATGTGGCTGTACAGTGGCTCTGAAAATGGCGCAATCGCGGGTGATATTTTCCATTATCTTGGCAGTCTGGAAGGGCAAATTGCATGGGCGAATATTGTTGGCGCGGGTGACCCACCCATTATGTCTGCCGCGATTGAGAAAGCCGATATGTCTCCTCGGGCTAAATCCATTCTTAAACACTTTGATGAAGCGATTAAAGTCGGGCCGAATCCTTTGGTACGCAAGCCTGCTTTGGCTGAAGTGGCTAATCGTTTCCAAGCGCCGGATGTGAGCTTTGCGCAAACTGTGCAAGGCTTAGTCGGCGGACAACTCAAAGACGTTAGTAAAGAGATGAAAGCCCTGAAACAGCGCTACAACGATTCGATGGATAAGGCGTTTGAAAAAGCCAGAAAAGCGGGTGCCGATGTCAGTCGGGATGATTTGGTCTTTGCTGATTGGAATCCTGACGTCGACTATACCTCAGCGAGCTAATTCAGAACTTAGTTTATTTTCAGCGGAGCCTTATCGTGCGTAAATTATCAGATGCTGCGGGCATTCATGGCTACATGGCCATGGTTCCCGGGCTGCTGCTTGGTGGATTGTTTGTTTTTTATCCGCTGGTTGCCGCCGTGTTTTTCTCATTACAGGAGTGGACTGGTTTTAACAGTGCACTGGTTTATGTCGCTTTTGATAATTACTCAAAGCTATTAAGTGATCCCCTGTTTTGGGGCGCATTTCAACGCTCCCTGATTTTCCTGCTGGGTACCGTGCCAGCACAAATGTTTATCTCATTAGTGCTGGCGGTCATTCTTAATAATCAGTTGCTTAAGCTCTCACCGCTATTCAGAACTTTTGTCTTTTTACCGGTGGTTACACCGGCAGCCATCATCGGCATTGTTTGGACCTTTTTATTAAGCCCTTTCAATGGTCCGATTAATGGATTGTTGCTCGATATTGGCTTGATCAGTAGCCCTATCGACTTTTTGGGCGAATCTGAAACCGTGATGCCATCACTGATCTTCGTGTATGTGTGGAAATGGTTGGGCTTGACCATGATCTATTGGATGGCGGCGCTTCAAACGGTCCCTGCCGATGTTTATGACGCCGCAAAGCTCGATAACTGTAAAGGCGGGCAATTAATTTGGCATGTGATTTTACCGATTATTAAGCCCTTTGCCTTTGTGATTTTGGTGATCTCGGCGGTTAGTGCATTGAATGTATTCCCGTTAATTATGAGTATGACTAACGGTGGGCCATTCTTTACCTCCGAAGTTATTGAGGTCTTTATTTATCGTACTGCGTTTGCAACCGGAGATGGCTCTTTGCCTCGCTTAGGATACGCCGCAGCGGCTGGTGTGCTGTTTGGATTAGTGGTGTTAGTGCTCACAATTATGCAAGCCATTATCAGAAAACGTTCGGAGGTAAGCTAAGCCATGAAACTTCATAACTACTCACCGCTCAGTTTACTTAAGCATTTAGTGTTTGGAGATCGTAGTTCTAACTGGACGATTGCGCTCACGAGTGCTGGCCTTGCGATCTTTTGTGCGATCTGGATTTACCCATTCCTATGGATGCTTTCAACCAGTCTGAAGCCTAATTCAGAGCTGTTTGCTGCGACTGGATTAATTCCAGAGGCTCCAACATTTTCGAATTATATTCGGGCTTGGACTGAAGCGCACATGGGGCAGTACTTCATCAATACGTTGATTGTTACAATTGGCTCGGTGGCAATGGTGAGCCTTTCGGCTGCCTTATTGGGTTATGTCTTAGGTCGCTATCAATTCCCCGGTCGTAAAGTGATTTTCATCATCTTTGTGGCGGCAGTCTTTATGCCACAAGGCTTCACTATTATTCCGATTTTCGAACTCCTCACGTTTCTGGATATCTCCAGTAATTTATTTGGCCTCACGCTAGCCACGAGTGGTCATGGGATTGTGATTTACACGCTGTTATTCGCAGGCTATTTCAGTCAAATGCCTAACGAGCTAGAAGAAGCGGCGGTGATGGATGGGGTCAGTTTTCTGAAAGTGTTCTGGTATGTGATGTTACCGCTGGCGCGCCCGATGATGGTGACCGTGATCATTATGCAAGTACTGCATGCCTGGAATGACTTCTTACTTCCATTGGTTATCACGCTGGCCAACCCCGCGATTCGTACCTTGTCCGTCGGTGTTTACGCGTTTAAGGGTGAACAAATTATTGATTGGTCTGGTATGGCGGCGGCATCAACGATTTCGGTATTGCCGATTATTCTGCTTTTCATTTTATTGCAGCGCTACTTCATTAACGGCTTAAGCGGTGCGGTAAAAGGCTAACAACATTCAGGTAATGATTCATGAAAAAACCGACTAATATTTTGCTGATTACGACCGACCAGCAGCATTTTTCTGCGCTGGGTTCGGTCAATCCTAATATCGACACGCCTAATCTGGACCGGCTGTGCAAAGAAGGCACACGTTTTGATCGTGCTTATTGCCCGAGTCCGGTGTGTACGCCTTCGCGGGCAAGCCTGATTAGCGGCTTATACCCGTCACAGCATGGCGCGTGGACCATTGGTGTTGAGGTGCCTAAAACGGTGGATACCATCGGTGCTCACCTAACAGCCTCGGGTTATTCGACTGGCTTGATTGGTAAAGCGCATTTTCATCCGCTGAAATCTGGCAAGGGTGCTGAGTCATTAGAGGCTCAGCCTAAGTTGAGAGATTTGGATTTCTGGAGAAAGTTTCATGGCCCTTGGTATGGTTTTGAGCATATTGAGTTATCCAGAAATCATGCGGATGAAAGTCATGTCGGGCAGCATTATGCCATCTGGCTGGAGCAGCAGGGATTGGATAACTGGCGTGACTATTTTCAACCACTGCCTGGCGATACCTCGGCGTTTGCACCACGAGTCAATCATGAGCGTGGTTACTGGGCGCGGCATGATCGGGTTTGGCAGTTGCCTGTTGAGTTGCATTACAGTAAATGGACGGCTGATCGCTCAATTGCGTTTTTAGATGACAGCGTGAAGCAGGAAAAGCCATTCTTTCTCTGGTCTAGCTTTCATGACCCACACCCTCCGTACACCGTTCCGGAGCCTTGGGCGTCTAAATATAAACCGGAGGATATGGTACCCGGTCGTTTAGTGGCGGGTGAGCATGAATTAAATCCACCGCATTTTGCGAAAACGCAGGAAACTAACCCAGACTTCGGCGTTTGGCATAAGCCCTTTGAAGCACATGGTTGCGCAAGTCACCTGTTTGATGAACAGGAGTTGCGTGAAGATATGGCGGTTTACTATGGGATGATGAGCTTTGTTGACGAGCAAGTCGGACGTATTTTGGATCACTTGGATGAGCTGGGCATCGCGGATGACACTGCGATTGTGTTTACTACCGACCATGGGCACTTTTTAGGTCAGCATGGACTGATTGCTAAAGGGCCATTTCATTATGAGGATATGCTGAAAATTCCGTTTATTGTGCGTTGGCCGGGTAAGGTTCCGGCGAATCGTACGAGTGATGCATTGCAGAGCCTGATTGATGTGATGCCGAGCCTGTTAGATATTGCAGGAGCAGAGCCTGCGCCACATGTACAAGGCGTCTCTCAGCTGGATGTTTGGTGTGGCAAAGCCGACTCGGCACGCTCATTTGTGTTCTGCGAAAATCGCCATAATCCTAATATGCCGCATTTGACGACGTATATAAGTGATCGCTATAAGATTACGATTTATAAGCAGGGCGAGGATGGGGAGATTTTTGATCTGCTGGAGGATGAGTATGAGGTTAATAATCTCTGGTACAAGCCGGAGATGGAGCCACTAAAGCAGCGTCTAATGTACGAAATGATTCAGGGAATGATGGCTTCAGAGCCCATGAAAATGCCGCGAGTAGCACATGCCTGATACTGTGTTTGATTAGAGACTAGAAAGTTACGGCAACCGCTCCTGAGGTTTCAGAGCGGTTGCCATTTTATATCACTTACTGAATTTGACCTTCATTCCTAACCGACGCAATATATTCCTGCCGTTTTTCCTCAGCCTGATCACCAAAGAAAATCTCACAAGCCTGCTTCAAGCCGGGCGCATCAATAATGTCCTCATGACGTACGACCTGAGAGATCTTCGAACGACGACGCAGGAAGTCTTCAAGCTTCGTAATCATTTCATGCCGCGCGGTGTATTCAATCTCACAACGCAAATATTCTGCATTTTTCATCAAGCGTTTAGCCTGACGTGGGTCGCGACGAATATCTTCTAATAGCTCAAGAGAGCGGCCACCATAACGACGCCATAAGCGTTGAGTTAATGGCTCTGAGGAGCCTTCCACGGTGTACGAGTCCAAGTCCATCAGCTTAGCCTGATGGTAAAATTCATCACGTACCGCATCGCCATCTTCGCCATACCATTGGAATTTGCGATGGGGCAGGGTAATGCCCATTTCGCTCACCAAGCCAGCAATTTCATCACCTACATTGATGCAATCAGTAGTTTTACCGCCAAAAATACTGATGTGCTGATCTTTATGGTTGGTGTCAACCGCGTGCTTGCGGGATAGCTGTACCCAGTTTGCGATGCCATCTCCGCCTTTTTGGGCCAACGGGCGTACGCCACAGCGCTCAGCAATAATGTCATCTTTTGTAATCGGCTTATCCAGCTTGAGTAGGGAGTTGATATTACTCAATACAAACTCGCGATCTTCCTCTGTTACTGTCACCTCCGGGCTAGCAACCTGAGTATCCGTCGTGCCAACTGACGTTTTGTTTCCCATTGGAATAACGAAGAACAAGCGCCCGTCGCTGGCAAAGAACGTCAGTATGCGGTTTTGCTCTGTCACCCGATCAATAATCAGGTGGATACCTTTAGAGAACAGATGCTGATGATCTGTTTTCTGATGCGTCATTTGATTATGCTTATCAACGTATGGGCCACAAGCATTGATCAACACTTTCGATTTAATGGTGAAAGTCTCGCCGCTAATGGTGTCACGCGCAGAAATGGTCCAGATGCCATTTTCCCGAACCGCACCTTGCGACTCGACATAGTTCGCTGCCACACAGCCGTAATTCATGCTGGAGCGAATAAAGTTAAATACAAACCGCGCGTCATTATCATAGAGGTAGGCATCGGAATACTCGAAACCACCTTCGGCATTGTCGGTATTAATCGCAGGCTCGCGCGACTGAATTTCTTTCACGCTCATATAGTCGGGGCGTTGAGTGAAAAAGCGGCCAATCATCCAATAAAAGAGAGTGCCGAGATAGACAAACCATGAAGGAAAACGAAAGCCTTTCGCAATAGTCGTTAAAAAGCGAATCTCTTTAACAGTCGATGGATAGCTGCGCATTAAGTGATTACGGCTTTTGCATAGCTTGTTGACTAGCAGATACTCATGCGACTCAAGGTACTTGATGCCGCCCCAGGCCAGATTAGAGGAGTTAGAGCTGGTGAGGCCTGCAAAGTCGCCACGGTCTATGAGTGCTACCTTTGCGCCTTTGGCCGACAGCGATGCCGCTGAGACTGCACCGTTAATTCCGCCACCTAAGACCAGCACATCAAAAATGCGGTCTTCCTGCTTAAGCCGTTCGATATTGCTGTTTCTTAAATCCATGAGTATTCCGAAGATGATTTATTTCGTCTGAAAATCATTATCTTCGGTTTGTTTCGTTTTTTCAATATTATTTTCGTTTCTTGCGAATCCTTAAGTATCAGCTAAAGGATTCGCAATTCGAGCTCATGGTTGACTATCCATCACTGCGTGTTTCTGCCTCACGAGCCTGACGACGCTCCAGCATTTTCGGTTGCCATTTTAGCAGTACGTTTTTCAGCTCATTGATGCGAACAGGTTTAGCCAGATAGTCATCCATACCCGCATCAAAACACTTCTGATCATTGCTCATCATGGCATGTGCGGTGAGGGCGATGATTGGAATCTTGCTTTGCTCACCGTCTAGTTGGCGAATCTCACCAGTTGCCGCATAGCCATCCAGTACCGGCATCTGACAGTCCATAAAGATTAAGTCGTATTGCTTTTCCTGAATGGCATCCAGCGCTTCACGGCCATTATTGACCACATCAACCTGATAGCCGAGTTTCTTCAGCATAGTAGTGGCAACCATTTGATTCACACTATTGTCTTCGGCCAGCAGCAGATCAAACATAATGGGGCTGGCAGTTACTTCAGTAGCGGGTGGTGCAACTTCAGGCGCGGGCGCAACCGGTACTTGTTGTGGTTTAAGCTGAGCCGTTTTCTGAGCAGAAAGCTGTTCCTGATCCACCATTAACTGTATTTCGGAGTGCTTAAGTGGCTTTTGCATCAGCGTCACATTATCGCCCAGCTTCACCAGCTCTAAGCTCATAAAGCTTTGCATACTGCCATACAGCACAATTTGCGTGTCAGTGGTTTGGCGGATGGAACGCACTAAGCTCAGTGCACCCAAAGCATGCTCAGGGTCGTAGTAGAGATTATCCGCATCAATCGCAATCATTTGATAATCTTGCGCTTCAATCTGGCTAAAGCACTGGTTTAATGTGGTAACGATTTTAGGTTGGATATTCCATTCCCGCATTTGATGTTCGTGATAGCGATTCAGTGTTACATCGGTGCTATACATCAATACCGACATTTGATTGGCTTGAATAAACGGTTGGGCATCCTTATCGATTGGGCCACCGGGTATAGTGAAGGAGAAGCAAGAGCCTTCGCCTAAAGTACTGTTAACCGACAGCTCGCCACCCAGCAGTGAAACCAGTTGATTGCAAATCGCGAGGCCAAGCCCGGTGCCGCCATGTTCACGAGTACTGGAGCCATCCACTTGAGAGAATGCATCAAATAAGGTCGCTTGTGCTTCTTCCGGAATACCTGAGCCGCTGTCTTTCACATCAAAATGAATACTGCCATCGGCCAGTCGTGATAAGTGCAGCAGCACATAGCCTTGCTCGGTAAATTTGAGCGCATTACCCAGTAAATTAATCAGAATCTGTCGTAAACGGCCGGCATCACTAACTAATTCTTGCGGTACATCGCCATCGATAAATAAAGCTAAGTTGACCTGTTTACGCGAAGCTTCTTCAGCCAGTAAATCCATCACGGCTTCCAGCGTATGCACTAGTCGGAAGGGGTGTGGCTTGATGGTCAGCTTGCCAGCTTCGATTTTTGAGAAATCGAGAATGTCATTAATAATTACCAGCAGCGATTCAGCACTTTCGTGCACGGTGCGGGTGAGGTTGCGCTGTTCGGGTGAAAGACCGGAGTCCAGCAGCATTTCAGTCATACCAATAACGCCATTCATTGGTGTGCGAATTTCATGGCTCATATTAGCCAGAAACTCCGACTTTAAATTGGCTGATTCAATAGCCGCTTTGTGCGCTTTAGCAATTTGTTCTTCGTTTTTACGGCGATGCGTAATATCGCGGATGATACCAGTGAATAAAATCTGGCTATCTACTCGTGCATCATTCACCGCGAGTTCGATGGGGAAGCGGGTGCCGTCTTTTTTAACGGCAAATAACTCACGACGCATACCAATGACATGGGCTTCGCCAGTTTTTACATAGTTTTCAAGGTAGCCATCGTGTTTATCACGGTGCTCATCACCCACCAATACTCTAATGTTTTTACCCAGTAGTTCGCTTGGCTCATAGCCAAATACGGCGAGAATGGAGTCGTTGATATCGGTGATCACGCCATGCTGGTCGATGGCTATAATCACATCCTGCACGGAGTTCACAATGGCACGCATTTTCGCATCAGTGACTTTTAGTGTTTGCGCGACGGCTTTGCGGCGTTCAATTTCTTCGGCTTTTAACTGATCGCTACGGCTGGTTTCTGTAAGTGCCTGATGCGCAAGCCTTAACGCTTTACGCATGCGTCTTAAGACCAGTATCAACAGTGAAATCATGCCAACAATCACGCCCAGCATAATGAACAATGATTGTTTAAATGAGCCAATGGCTGCGGACTCCAGCGATTGAATAGGGCTGGTGATTTCCAAAATCCCACGTAGGTCGCCGACTTTCCAATCCGTTTTTGGGGTGCCGGGGTAGTTGTTATGACAGCCTACACAGCTTTCACCTAGAGTATCCGCCCGGGCAAAGCGAATCACAGATTGGCCATTTTTCTTCTCAAAGCGCCACACGGCGTCTTTTTTGGTTTCCGTTAGCTGCTTAAGTGCCCACACTTCAAAGTCATCCAGGTTGGTATTGGTGCGCCAAGGGAAGGGCTTATCGCTGTAAAGTCGAACGTTAAAATCGGTATTGCCACTATTGATAAAGTCCCCGAAATCCTTAGCAAAGGTCGCGGGTAACGGCAAAGCATTAGGCTGCTTGGTGTAGTTGTGGGTAATGGTGACGCCTGCATCTCTGGCTTTCGGCACAATTTCCGTGGAATAAAAATTGCGGAATTCGGCGATAGAGGAGGCTAGTCGTTGTGCTTCTTCGACAGCACTGGCTTCATTGATTTCTTTAGCATTCTGAAAGCTATTCCAGAGCACAAAACCCGAGCCTGCAGTTAAGAATAAAGCGAGAATAATGGCGATATAGCGGGAAAAGATATCATCGGCTAAATCGTGCGAGGAAGGCGTATTCTTAGGCATTCGGGGACTAACCTGCATCAGATTATTTTTGATGCTTATTATACTAACAGAATTTATCTGTACTGTTAGTGAATGTCACTCCCCGAATGGCTAAGTAGAATCAGGATGCCAGGGCTTTGCGAATGCTTTCAGCAATGGCATCAGGCTTGGCGCCATGCGGCTGAGATTCAAAGAATTTTCCATTACGGTCGATGATAAAAGTGGTTGATGTATGATCAACTAGGTAGCTAAGCGCTGAGTCGCTTTCGACCTTGGCGTAATAAGTACCGTATTGCTTAGTGACCGTTTTAATTTCATCAATCGTGCCAGTAATACCGACAAAGTTTTTGTGAAAGTATTGCGCATACTGCATCAGCGGGTCGCCTTTGTCGCGCTCTGGGTCAACGCTCACAAACACACCTTGAACTGATTCCAGCTCTTCCGGTGTTAATGACTTCATTGCACCGCCAATCATTGCCAAGCTCGTCGGGCAAACGTCCGGGCAAGAGGCATAGCCAAAGTACATTACGACCACTTTGCCTTTAAAATCACTCAGTGAAACCGTTTTGCCATCCTGAGTCAGTGAGAACTCACCACCAAACTGCTTGCCCGCAATGGGAACCGGTTTACTCGCAGCAGGAGTGTGCTCCTTGCTAAGGTATTGCTGGGCAGCAACCAATCCACCAATAAAGGCAATCAATGACAGAAAGAAAATGGTCTGTTTCATGCGGTTTTCCTGAATGATTATTAGCTTTGCAGACTATCACAGTGAGTGATAGTCAGGCATTACAATTACATTGCTTGAGGAAAGCCATCAGAAGAAGCTTAGCGAGTAACCGATGGTGGCAATTGCACCGTCACAACCAAGCCGCCATTTTCCGCATTCTTCGCCCAGACTTTACCGCCATGCAGCTCGATAATCCGATGGGTAATGGCCAGACCAACCCCGTTACTGCCAGTCTTTTCATTACGCGAACTATCGCTGCGGAAAAACGGTTCAAACAAACGTTTCAAGTGCTCTTCAGGAACGCCGGGGCCATGGTCACGCACAATAATCTCAAGGCCAGAAGCATTGGCATTTGCCGAAATGGTGACTGCACTACCATCTTCCGTGTAGTACATGGCATTGCGCACAATGTTATCCAGTGCACTGCGTAAGTTCTCATAGTCCGCCTGAATGGTTGGCAACGCGCCAAGGTTTACAACTACTTGCTTGTCGGTATTTTGATACTCATAACGTGCATCTTGTGCCACGTCATCAATCAGCTCATCCAACTCTAGCGGCTCAAAGTTTAATTCCGGTGTATTGTTCAAACGTGTCAGGCGCAGAATGATTTCAATGAGGCCATCGAGTCGTTGAGTTTCCTGATCAATCCGTTGCAGCTCAGTACTGCTGCCGGTTTTCTGCTCGGCCAAGGTGCTGGCGACCTGAATACGCGCCAGTGGAGAGCGTAATTCATGTGACACATCGCGCAATAACTGGTGCTGGCTTTTCAGGGTGTCATCCAAACGGGAAGCCATGCGGTTAAAGTCACGACCGAGTTCACCGATCGCATCTTTTCTCTCAGCTACTGATGGGTCTACTCGGGCTGATAAATCTTTCAGGCCAAAGGACTGCGTGGTGCGGCGTAAACTGCGAATGGGTGAGGTAATAAACAAACTAATCAAGGAGCTACCAATCAGCATGGCCAAGACAAACGCGGCAATCGGCGCATATAAGCGCTTCCAAGGCGCTTGTGGCATCAGGCTGTGATCTTTATGGACGCTGCGAATCAGTACGTAATAAATTTTACTATCGTCAGTGACGACTTCACGGGTGAATTGCGAACCAATGCGCCTGGGGCGTTTTCGTTCTTCGCCGGTTTTTTCTTTTCTTTCGCCACGACTCCAGCGCTCGTCACCCAATACTAGCGGACGGGGTTGGCTGTTTAAATAACGGCGCAAGTTTGGCATCGTAAATAGCACGGTGCGGTTTTCATCAATCAGTGCGACAGACGTACCATGGTCGCCCAGCTTTTTAGCATAGTCGGCGATTGTACCCTGCTGATACTCCTTCATCACGCGGTCGGCGAGAATCTGCGGCGCTTGGCGTGGTGAAATAATCAGCTCTTCTTTTTCCAGCCATTGCACCAGAAAGTAAGCGCTCAGCATGATGAGCAGATTGGTGATTATCAGCAGTCCGGCAATTTTTAAAAATAAACGGGTCATGTGGCGTCGCGCTTCACGTTAAGGAGGTAGCCGGAGCCACGAATGGTTTGAATGCTCAGCTTCTCTGATGGGCTAAGCTTGCGACGCAAATTACTGATATGCACATCAATGCTGCGATCGTAAGCACCCAGCTTACGGCCCAGCACAGTTTCAGAAATAGTCTGTTTAGTGATCAATTCATCCGGTGCTTGCATCAGCAATTGCAGAATGTCGAACTCGGTTTGAGTCAGTACCAGCACTTCACCTAGCAGCGTCGCTTGGCGGTTGTGCTGATTAAGATTCAAATCACCGATTTCCATTTGATCGCTTTGGGCGCTGCTTTTCTTTTCTGTACCGGCGGCGCGACGCAGAATAGCTTTAATGCGAGCAAGCAACTCACGTGGATTGCAAGGCTTTGGCATATAGTCATCCGCACCCAACTCCAGACCCAAAATCCGGTCAATATCATCGCCACGGGCAGTGAGCATAATCACCGGCGTCTCGATGCCATTTTGGCGAACCGCTTTCAGGACTTCCAGCCCATCCATGCGTGGCATCATGATGTCTAGGATGATCATGTCTTTAGGGGTTTTGGTTGCTTCCAGAGCGTCTGCTCCGTTGTGTACCAAGGTAATTTTAAAGCCTTCGCCTTGAAGATACTCGGTGAGCAGTTCTGCCAGCACCGTATCGTCATCGGCCAGTAAGATATGAGCTTGTGTCATGGGGTCATATTCCGTCATTGTGGCGCAATTCAAAGCGATGCGCGTTTGATAAAATAGTAGCGCAGAGTGAAGTCGTGATGGGGAGTTTTTACGAATCTTTACAGGCGGCTAAGCACAGGGGAGAAACAAAAATGCCAATGATCAGAACAATCATTGGCACAGATCTTACGTGTTGTACAAAGGCTAAACCTTAGTACATTTGCTGACCACCGTTGATATCCAACGTCGCGCCAGTGATAAAGCCGGCTTCGTCTTCGATCAGGAACATTACACCACGTGCAATATCATCCGGATCACCTAAACGACCAACTGGAATCGTGCGAACGATCTTATCTAATACTTCCTGAGGTACTTTACGCACCATGTCAGTCAGTACGTAACCTGGGGCAATCGCATTAACAGTAATGTTCTTACCAGCACCTTCCAGTGCCAAGGCTTTAGTAAATCCGTGGATACCGGATTTTGCAGCGGCATAGTTAACCTGACCATATTGACCAGCACGGCCATTAACCGATCCAACGTTAACGATACGGCCGAAACCGCGATCACGCATGCCGTCGATTACTGAACGACACATGTTGAAGCAAGATGACAGGTTTGTCTGGATAACTTCATTCCAGCGATCAAATGTCATTTTGTGCATGGTGCCATCGCGTGTAATACCAGCATTGTTTACTAGTACGTCAACAGCGCCACATTCGGCTTCGATCTTCTCGATGCCTGCTTTACAGGCTTCAAAATCAGCAACGTCAAACTTATAAACCGGAATACCATTCGCTTCTGAAAATGCATTCGCTGCCTCATCATTTCCGGCATAGGTGGCGACTACATCATATCCTGACTTTTTCAATCTCAAACAAATAGCTTCTCCGATCCCGCGTGTGCCACCTGTTACAACTGCGACTCGACCCATAACAACTCTCCTCTTGTTAAAAACTCTGTTTCATGAAATAGCGTATTGAGTATATGACGAAATGAAAACTTTGTCTAAAATCAATAACTTGGATGCTGCACTGCACCATAATTTAACGCTTTGTCCTAATACCTTGTAATTTATAGAGATATTTAAAGAGTGCCATTCTTTTATGAATTCTGCATGATAGTGGACATTAATTGTTACCATTAAAAGGTGGGGAAATGCAGCGTTCATCGAGCTCTAAGCGGCGGATGATTAATCTTTTTTTGCTGATCTTATTGGCTGGATTAGGTTATTTGGCCTATCAGCAGGTCCAAATTGAGAACAAAGGGGCTGAGACGCTTTATGACCCGGCAATTGGTGAGTCGGTGGATGAAGTCACTATTTTGCTACCGGGCCAGCCGGCAATACGCTTTGAGTCCGGCCAGCCGGATTGGCAAATCGTATCCCCGATTGAAGCCAAAGCCGATAGTCGCTATTTACAGCAACTATTTACCTTATTATCCGAGTCGGTACTTGCAGAATATGTCGCTGCCGATCAGGATTTGGCAGCATTTGATTTAACCGATAAAGCCATTCGCGTGCGCTTTAATCAGGTTGAATATGCCTTAGGCAGTTTAAATCCGGTGAATCATCGCCGGTATGTGCTGTTAAATCAGCGAATTTTATTAGTGAATGAAGCCGTCTATGAGCTGCTGAGTCGTGGTGTGGACGGATTTAGGGAGACGCCGTAAGTGCCAGAATTACCCGAAGTGGAAACGACCTGCCGTGGCATTGAGCCGCATATGCAGGGGCGCACAATTACTGCCGTGTTAGTACGTCAGCCTAAACTGCGCTGGCCAGTGCCGGATGAAATTCAGCGCTTGATCGGCCAGACGGTTAATAGCGTCACGCGCCGCGCTAAATATGTGATGGTGAATACGGATTTAGGGACGGTTTTGCTTCACCTTGGCATGTCAGGTAGCCTGCGAGTGGTTGATGCAGAACTGGAACCGGGTAAGCATGATCATGTTGATCTGGTATTGGATAGTGGCAAAGCAGTGCGCTTACATGATCCCAGACGTTTTGGTGCAGTGTTGTGGACCGAAGAAGATCCTGCGCAGCATAAGCTGATTAATCACTTGGGGCCAGAGCCACTGACTGACGATTTTGATGCAGAGCGTTTATACACCCTGTCGCGTAAAAAAACGGGCAGCGTGAAGCCGTTTATTATGGATGCTGAAGTGGTGGTTGGTGTTGGGAATATCTATGCCAGCGAGTCTTTGTTTATGGCAGGGATTTCGCCTGCGCGTGCCGCCAATAAGATTTCTAAGCAGCGCTATGGGGTTTTGGTTGATTGCATTAAGCAGGTACTGGCGCGATCGATTGAGCAGGGTGGCACGACGTTAAGGGATTTTGTGCAGGCAGAGGGCAAGCCTGGGTATTTTAAGCAAGAGCTGAATGTGTATGGTCGGGCGGGGGAGCCTTGTCGCAAGTGTGGGGCGGTGATTTCACAGATCAAGCAAGGGCAGCGGTCGACGTTCTACTGCAAAACTTGTCAAAGATGAGTGTTTGCATCAAGCGCCATTAATTATTTGCTTCGCCGACTCGCTTTGCTCGTAAGGACTGCGCAAATAATTAATGGCGCTTGATGCTGGGGAGTTGGGTGGTGGTGCTTTGTTAGAGCCTGAGTTCTCTGAGGGATTTGTTGATAACGCTAAGACTGGGAGACAGTGTGTTTAACTGATTTGTAGATTTGTAGATTTGTAGATTTGTAGATTTGTAGATTTGTAGATTTGTTTGAGGTTTGATGCGCGAGTATTTTGTAAGCAAGGTCGGCGAGGAGTGAATCCCTCGCCGATTTAGATTTTGGATTGGTTTTTGAGCTTGGTTTTTACTGGGACTTATTCTTCAGTTGCTAACACTGGTGCGCTGCTGCCGGGCAATGTGCGCAGGGCTAGTAGTAGGGTGAATACGCTACATAGAGCAATTGCACCGATCATTGGTGTGGCGGTGCCGTTGAAGAAGGGGCTTGCGACAGCGATCATTGCGCCGCCAACGAACATTTGGATGGTGCCGCCGAGTGATGAGGCGAGTCCGGCGATGTGTCCGTGTTTGTCGAGTGCTAGTACCATGGTGCTTGGGATGACTAAGCCTAGGCAGGCGGTTGATACGAATAGGAAGCTTACGATAACGGTGAGCATTCCAAGGCCTGCGAAACATAATGCGAGCAGTGCCAATGTAACAGCGGCGGAGCCTGAAACGGCTAATCTAATCATGCGCTCTGTGCCGATTCGTTCGCTGATTGGAGCGGCTAAGCGAGTCGCTAGGAAAAACCCAAAGCCATTCAATGCAAACGCTAAGCCGAATCCAGCAGGTGATAGCCCGAATTGACCGGTGTACACGAAGGATGCGCTGGCAATAAACACGAAGAAACTCGCTAAGGCGAATCCGCCAATCAGCGTTAATCCCATAAAGTAGCCGTCGGTTAGCAGGATACGCGACCCCTTTACGAAGTTTCCGATGTTGAATTTTACTTTGTCGGTTTCATGCAGGGTTTCAGGAAGTCCAAAGCTGGTGAGTAGTACGCTGAATACCGCTAAAACGGCCAGTAGCGCGAAGATATAATGCCATCCACCAAATGCGAGTACTGCACTTCCAGCTAATGGTGCCAGCATTGGGGAGATGCTGATCACCATCATGACCATACCCATCATGCGAGTGGCTGCGACGCCGGTTTGTGTATCACGAATAATTGCGCGAGGAATCACCATCACTACTGCACCGCCAAGGCCCTGTGCGAAGCGCATGATAGTTAGCCATTCAATCGTTGGTGCCAGAAAGCAACCGATGCTACTGATAATGAAAATGGTCAAGCCAATGTAGAGCGGCTTTTTGCGGCCAATCTGATCCGATAACGGCCCGTAGAACAGTTGTGAGATACCAAAACCCATAAAGTACGCGGTTAGCGTCATTTGTACCGCGCTGGTGTCGGCGTTGAGGTCGGTTTCGATAGCGGGTAGTGCAGGTAGGTACATATCAATCGACAATGGGCCGATACAAGACAGCAGACCAAGCACTAAGGCGAGATAGCGTGTGGATACAGACATGGGGTTTACTCGTTGTTTGGGTGGGTTTATGCCAACAGCGGATTATTTCAGAAACGAATGGTCTACATAACCCTGTTACGTACCTCATTGTGTGTCAGTTTGGTAATGGTTAGAATGACTCTGTTGTAATTTTTTACACCACCAAGGAGGATTCACCTATGAGTGACCTGATTCTCTACACAAATCCGCAATCACGCGGTCGCATCGTCCACTGGATGATGGAGGAGCTTGGCTTGCCGTATGAGACCGTTTGGCTCGATTACGCCACGACCATGAAAGCACCCGAATTTCATGCGATTAACCCGATGGGCAAAGTGCCCGCACTAAAACACGGCGATGTGGTGGTGACTGAAACCTCTGCTATCTGTGCGTATCTGGCTGATCGCTTTCCGGAGCAGGGCTTAGCGCCGCCAGATAATGACTTGGCCCGCGCGAATTATTATCGTTGGCTGTTTTTCGCAGCAGGGCCTGTTGAGCAGGCAGTGACTGCACAGTCGATGGGCTGGGAAGTGCCAACGGGCAAGGAAATGAGTGTCGGCTTTGGCACTTTTGCACAAACTCGTGATGTATTGCCGCTGGCATTAGAGCCCGGACCCTATATCTGTGGTGAGCAGTTTACTGCGGCGGATGTGTATATTGGCGCGAATATCGGCTGGGGTATTTTATTTGGCACGATTGAAATGCAGCCAATCTATGAAGAGTATCTTGGCAGCTTGCATGCGCGTCCGGCTTATCAGCGTGCGGAAAAGATTAATGATGATTACATGAAGTCGCAAGCGGCACGGTAATTTATTGCAGGCACAAAAAAGCCCGCTGGATTGCTCTAGCGGGCTTTTTCTAAATATGGCTCCTCAGGCAAGACTCGAACTTGCGACCAATTGATTAACAGTCAACTGCTCTACCAACTGAGCTACTGAGGAATAGTGAAGCCGCGTATTCTAAGGATGCTTTGGTTTATCGTCAACTACTACTTAGTGTAATTTTTGAATTTTTTAAACTGGGGCTTATTGATCTGGAAATAGCGGCCATAAAAAAAGCCCATCAAATTGCTTTGACAGGCTTTTAAAATATGGCTCCTCAGGCAAGACTCGAACTTGCGACCAATTGATTAACAGTCAACTGCTCTACCAACTGAGCTACTGAGGAATAGTTGAGCGGCGTATTCTAAGGATGCTTTGGATTTGCGTCAACTTCTTTTTCAAAGTTTTTTATCAAATATCCATGCACCGTGGCATCCGTTGAGTTTGCGACGCAGGGCGATAAAATTTCCTGCAGTATTTTGCAATCCAGCCAAGGCGTTTTGGCTATTTTAGTTTCATTGCGTTGCCAGAGTGTACCTTGTTCGGTCTCTGTTGCAGTCCAAGCTGATAAATACTGGTTGGGATAAGGGTTGTTCGTGGGCAGATCTAATGCGTCCGCCGGCTCTTTTCTAACTTCAACTTCCAGCGCTTCGATCAGAATGGCCTGGTTGCCATCAATTGGTCCAAAACGTTGTGCGTGCTGCTTTTCAAACACGTCGCGTAACATTTCGATCGGCATGCATTTTAATAGCAAGCTGGTATCTGCGTCGGTATAGCGCAAGCGCAATTGCCAAGAGGCTTTTAAATGCTCAGCATCCGCGCCTTGTTCCAGCATCGCTTGCTTGCAGTCATCGCGTAGCTCACGGCCAAATGCTTCGATCTCTTGCATGCAGGTATCATCCAGCAATACATTGAGCGTACGTTTGCAGGCGGCAGAGTCTGAAGCATCATCAGCTTGGCTATGGCCGACTTGGAATTGTTTAAGCCCTAGTGCATCAGCCAGTAACGCCAAGTGCAGTATGGAGTCATGTTTATTAGCAGTGAGTAGGGCGTTTTCATCCGCAAAGCCGAAAGACTCTTGTTTGCGCAACGTCTTTGCCTGGTGTTCTGCGTGAAATCTCAGTAGCGCCAATGCCACTTGCTCTGGCTCCAGCCAATGGCTAGTGCGCGACTCATAAGCAATCATCAAGGCTGAAATAGTCTGACGAAGTGCGTCGATATCGTCAGGGCTAGCCTGATGATCAGTATCTCCACACAGTGCATAACAAGCCTGAATATCGATGGCTTCATTAGGCAGTTCATTGTTTGGATAAGGGTTGGTGCTGAGGTAATGACTAAGTTTATCGGAGAAGCGCTTGGTCAAACTTAGCGCCTCCGTATCGTGGCTGTCCCGTTTCGCAAATAAAATCATGAATTACTCCGATTCATTGATATAGCTGGCTGCTTCACGCAGCACTTCAATACCGGCCCCTGGTTTATGCGCTTGTTCGCTAATGTGGCGGCGCCAAGCTTTAGCACCCGTTTGGCCTTGGAATAAACCTAATATATGGCGCGTCATGTGCTTTAAAAAGACACCGTCAGCAATTTGTGCTTCCACATATTCGATATATTGATCCAAAATCTCCAGTCGGGTTTTTGTAGGGCGGCGGTCGTTATATACCATTGCATCTACGTCGATCAAGTGAAATGGGTTGTGATAGGCTTCCCTGCCAACCATAACCCCATCGACAAATTGTAGATGGTTTTTACATTCGTCCAACGTAGTAATACCACCATTGATGATAATTTCCAGATCGGGGTTTTCTTGCTTGATCTGGTACACCAGCGGGTAGTTCAGGGGCGGTACGTCGCGATTTTGCTTCGGACTGAGCCCCTTTAACCACGCTTTGCGAGCGTGTACGATAAAGGTCTTGCAGCCGGCTTCAGATACAACGTCGATAAAGTGTCGTAAGCTGGTTTCCTCATCTTGATCATCAATTCCAATCCGGTTTTTAACCGTTACCGGAATCGATACAGCGTTTTGCATCGCACTAACACAGTCAGCAATCAGCTGTGGTTCGGCCATCAAACACGCACCAAATGCGCCTTTTTGGACCCGGTCGCTCGGGCAACCGACATTGATATTCACTTCATCATAGCCAAAATCTTCCGCCATTTTCGCGCAAGTGACCATGTTTTGAACATCGCTGCCGCCTAATTGTAATGCAACTGGTTGCTCTTGGTGATCAAATTTTAAGTAACGCTCATTATCTCCATGAATGAGCGCACCCGTGGTGACCATTTCGGTATATAACCAGGCATGTTTGCTGATTAATCGGAGAAAATAACGCTCATGGCGGTCGGTCCAGTCGAGCATTGGGGCCACGCAGTAGCGTCTTGGTGAATCTGTCAAAGCATCATGCCTGTCTGAAAAAGGGGAAAATTATATCTGAACGCGCTAGTATTCGGATGAATATTTTCGTTTGGATAATAATAATGGAACCACAACAAACCATCGAAGCGGGTAATTGGGTCGCCTTAGCGGCCTATATGGGGTTTAGTTTCTTCGTCGGCTTTGCAATTGGATTTGCAGCTCGTACCTTTCTTAAAGTCTTATTTTTCGCCGCAGGCACGCTGTTTATCGCGCTTTTCCTGCTGCAATACAATGGCATTATCAATGTGAATTGGGATAGCTTTGAAGGCGTCTACAACAACATGATTGCCTGGGTTTCGCCACACCTTGGCGGCTTGAAAAACTTTATCACGGCTAACTTATCTTCTGCTGCAATGGCTGGTCTGGGACTGGTTTTAGGCTTGCGCCGTAAATAGTCTGATTCAGTGGGGGCATTTGGGCAAACTGTTCTATGGTTGAACTACAGATTTGTTATGATGACCCTTTGGTAATTTCGCGGAGAGCGCGCTATGTCAGTTCACAATTCACCACAAGCGGTCACAATCAAGACGCTAGCCAAGTTGAAAGCTGCCGGTGAGAAGTTTAGTTGTCTCACGGCTTATGACTATTGCTCGGCTTATGCGACCAGCAAGGCCGGCGTTGAAGTCATTCTGGTTGGGGATTCACTGGGAATGGTTATTCAGGGTCATGACAGCAGCCTGCCAGTCACCATACAAGATATTGCTTACCACATTCGCTGCGTACGACGTGGCAATGTGGGCAGTATGATTATGGCGGATATGCCCTTTATGAGTTACTACTCAGAAGACGTCAGCCTGAAAAATGCAGCGGTATTGATGAGTGAAGGCGCGCATATCGTGAAGCTGGAAGGCGGCGCTTGGCTGGCTGAGTCCACGCATTTACTGTCTGAGCGTGGTATTCCGGTCTGTGCACACATGGGCTTAACGCCACAGTCGGTGAATCATTTAGGTGGTTACTCGGTGCAGGGGCGTGACCCGGATGCGGCGCAAACCATGGTGACTGAAGCGCTGACGCTGCAAGAGGCGGGTGCCAGTGTTTTATTGCTGGAATGCGTCCCGGAAGACCTTGGTCAACGTATTACTAAAGCGCTACGCATTCCGGTGATTGGAATCGGTGCAGGCGCGAAGACCGATGGCCAGATTATGGTCTGGCACGACATGATGGGCTTATGGCCTGGACGTCCTGCGAAGTTCGTTAAAAACTTCCTGAGAGATACCGATGGCGATATTCAAGCGGCGCTCAAGTTATATGTTGAGCAAGTGAGAGATGGTAGCTTCCCGGGGCCAGAGCACAGTTACGAGTAAGACTGCGATCATGGGGGATCGCCAGTTATGAGAAAAAGCAATCGCCAGCTTCTGCTGGAATGGGCTGAACAAGCACAAATATCGGCAGCCGACTTGCCTCGCGCAATGCGGCTTGGCGATGCGGTGCCCAGCCAGACGGACTGGCGACGTTTTCTGGATATGTTGCTACTGGGCTTGGGTGGGTTGCTCACGGTCTGCGGTGTCATATTCTTCTTTGCTTATAACTGGGAAAACCTCGGGCGCTTCACCCGCTTTTTGTTGGTTGAAGCGCTAATTGTGATTTCGATGGGGGCTGTTTGGTGGCTGGGTTTGGAGAAAATATCCGGACGAGTGGCGCTAATGATGGCCTCGGTGTTTGTAGGGGTATTGCTGGCTTTAATCGGTCAAACCTATCAAACCGGGGCTGATACCTATGAATTATTCACTATTTGGGCCTTATTGATTCTGCCATGGACTTTGCTTGGGCGCTTCGATGGCTTGTGGGTATTGTGGCTGCTACTGGTGAATCTCTCCCTCGTGCTGTATTTCGATACCTTCGGACGCTGGTTTAATTGGTGGTCGGGCGTTGAGCAGCTGTTGTGGATCTTGTTTGTGATTAATACCTGTGCCTTGATCGTCTGGGAATGGGTGATTGCTCAAGGGCAAAGCCGCCGCAGTCTGCGCTGGATGACGCGTTTATTGGCAACTGTTAGCTGTGGTCTCATCACATCAATCGCCATCTTAGTGCTGGTTGATGATGGCTGGACGCGATTTATGGTCGGTATCATTGCTTGGCTGGCTTGGATGGCCGCCGCTTATTTCTGGTATCGCCGTAAAGTGCTGGATGTATATGTGTTAGCGATTGGTGTGTTATCCGTTGTAGCCGTATTGAATGTGGCGATTGGCCGCATGCTGTTCCATGGCGTGCTGGATAACGTAGCCGGCTTGTTAATTATTAGTTTAACGGTGATTGGCTTTTCGGCAATGGGGGCGGTGTGGTTAAAGCGCATTGTGAATGAGGCACAGACATGAAGCAGTCATCAACCATGAAACTCTGGAACACCTTATTAAGCCATCAATTAGTGCAGGGCGCAGAGCCGCCTGAAACTGAAGATAATGCCCCGTGGTATGTACGCACTATGTTGGGTATTGCTGGCTGGGTTGGGGCGATTTTTCTGCTGAGTGCTTTGTTTAGTGGCTTTGCACTGGTTATGGACTCGGTTGTTGCCGCTACGGTAATGGGCATTGCGGCCTGTTCGCTGGCGGTCGTCATGTATCGCGCCGTTAAGCACAATGATTTCACTGAGCAATTTGCCTTCGCCGTGAGTTTAGCTGGGCAATCGTTGCTAATTTACAGCGCCATGAGAGGGCTTAACCTGTTCGATAGCGTGAAAGACTTTGTCTATCAAGTGCGTTGGGTGGCACTCATATTAGTTGCTTTGCATACGGTATTGTTTTTGCTGGTACCAAATTATTTGCACCGAGTGTGGTCGGCGGTGATTGGTGTGGGTTCGCTGGCATTCTTAAGCAATCAATATGGATTGTTTCCGTTTACATTAGTGCTGTTAATGGCTGGCGCATCGGTGGTCTGGCTAAAAGAATTTCACTGGGCGCGCTTTGGTGAGCAGTCGCGGGCGCTGGGCTATGCGTTGGTATTGGTGAGTGTCGCACACTTGCTCACACAGAATTATTTTTGGAATGAAGGACATTTCTGGCAAGAGGTGTTTGGCATTCGAGCACTCGGCGGTGAGTGGGGCGAATGGTTGTCGGGCTTATTGCTTGGCGTTGTTTTAGTCGCGGTAGTTGTCGTGTTGTTACAGCGTGAGCGCTTATCTCTATCGGGGCGGGTGGGTATTGCCGCGATTGGTTTGGCAATAGTGTTTGGTTTGATTGGCGCACAAGCTCCGGGAATTACCATTGGTGTAACGTTGGTGCTACTGGGCTTTGCGCATGGTAATAATATTATTACCGGAATTGGCTTGGTGACCGTCGTCGCATTCGTTTCACAGTTTTATTACCTGCTTCATTTGACCTTGTTATATAAGTCGATTTTGCTGTTTTTTAGTGGATTAGGTTTGTTGCTGGTGCGTCAGGTTCTGCATCGTTTATGGCCACGAGTGGAGCAGACTGATGCGTAAATTATGGGTGATTTTAATTGGTCTTGTCGTTCTGGCAGTGGTGAATTATTCGATTTATTCACGTGAGATGCTGGTTACCAAAGGTGATAGTGTCATTTTGCAGTTAGCGCCGGTTGATCCGCGCTCGCTAATGCAGGGTGATTATATGGCACTGCGCTTTGCGGTCGCCTCAGAAGCGCAAGATCAAATTCTTAGCAGCAAGCAGATCAATGGCTTTGTGATTCTTAAGCCGGATGAAAAAGGGGTGGGGCGCTTTGTGCGGTTGGATGACCTTTCTGCGTTGAATAATGGCGAAGTGCGGATGCGTTATCGCTTGCGTAAAGGGCAGGTGAAGTTTGCCACCAATGCATTCTTTTTTCAGGAAGGGCAGGCGAAGCTGTTTGAAGCTGCACGCTTTGGCGAGTTTCGGGTGAATAAGGGTGGCGACTCGGTACTGGTTGAAATGCGCGATGAAAATTTGCAGCGCATTGGTGAACGATCGCTGGTTGAATAATTGTTAGTTGTTAGTTGTTAGTTGTTAGTTGTTAGTTGTTAGTTGTTAGTTGTTAGTTGTTAGGTTTGTATTTTTTGGATTGCTAGAGAGTCTAATCATTTAGTGAGTGTTGTTTATATGCTATCTGTCATGGTTTCAGCTCCACGGTGGTTGGGTCTTATTCACACTGTTGGTTTATTTCTCTGGCCCAATACCAAAGTGCATCAATCGTTTCACTGAGTTTGATGGCCGCATTGAGTCCATGATTAAAGGCTTCGGTATTAAATGTGCTGAAGGCCGGAAGTTTTATTAAATCCTCCGGTGAGACCTTAAGAAAGCGATGCATGGCGGCAGCATCAAACCATGCATTTCCTAGTCCGCCATATTCCCAATCTAAAATAATCACTTGCTCATCTGACTTTAGAGAGCTGATCTCAGGGATTTGTTCGTGCGTGGCGCTTTCAGAGAAGGTGCTTTTGGTGTTGGTATTGAGCGCCAGATTTCCCATATGTAAGTCATGATGCACTAAGCAGAGTGGTAGCTTAGGTAATCCAAATAAACCCCGTTCAAATACTGCAATCTGTTCTAACGCCTCACGATCATTAAGTTGTACCGCCAGCGATTGGTAGTTTTCCAGCATCAACTGATGGTAATCAATAGTAAGTAAGCCATCTGGATTATACGGTTGAATGCTTTGCAGCTCTGCAATCGCTGCTAATAACTGTTGTTGCTGAGGTGCCGTTAATGACTTCGCAATAAGCGGCTCATAACAACGCATCACACACCAGCCTTCCTCAGGCGCATTGCGAATGATCTGCGGTGCCCATTTAAAGTGCTTTAACTCATCCAGCAATACCGATTCACGACGCCGATTAACCCCAGGCGTAATCGCATTCGCTCCATTAATTCTGGCAATTAGCACAGGAGCGTTTGCAGAGTCTTGATTAATGCCCTTAAACAACTGATTACTGCTACCTTTTGCAAAAGCCGTCCACTGGTAATTTTGCTGTAGCGCGTTATTGATTCGGGCCTGCCAGTGTTGCTGCATAGTATGTTCCTTTGGCATGTTCTATAATCGCCGCTTTACGCCCGAGCCAGTAGTGTTATGACGGAGTTTTTCGGCAAACTCAGTGTGTTGTTTTTAGTGTCAGTGACTACGCTATCATTCTATGGCCTGATCGGTTTTGATGGTGGAAATAGCGCTGATTGGGCCTTATTACACGATTCTTACTTTTGGTCAATTCTGGGCTTCTCTTTAAAGCAGGCGGTGCTCAGTGCCTTGCTCTCGGTGTTACTGGCTTGGCCGGTGGCGCGCGCGCTTTATTACTCCCCAAAACTTCCCTTTAAAGCGGGCTTTTTAAGCCTGTGCCTATTGTGTTTCATCATACCGACGCTGGTACTAATTACCGGTTTAGTCGTGCTATTGGGGCGCTCTGGCTTGCTAATCGATGGTTTGCCGGAAAGTTGGAGTCTGTATGGTTTGCACGGCATCTTAATTGCTCACGTCTATCTAAATCTACCTTTTGCCGTGCGCGCGCTGTATCAGCAAATGAACAATATTCCCGATACCAGTTGGAAGCTGGCTGCACAACTTAAGTTAAACCGCTGGCAGCGGTTGCGCTTTGTGGAGGTGGCCAGCTTGCGCGCGACGTTTCTGCGGATGTTTGGGTTTATTGCGGTGCTGTGTTTTAACAGTTTTGGTGTGGTGCTGGCTTTAGGTGGTGGGCCGCAGGCGACAACGTTGGAAGTCGCTATGTATCAGGCGTTGAAGTACGATTTTAATATTCCTGAGGTGCTGGCCTTGGCTTGGGTACAATTTGCCATTACAAGCCTGCTGTATGTGATAGTTTCACGCTGGGGTTCAGCTAACTGGTTATCGGTAGAAACCGTTTCCCGTCGCTGGGTACCGGAAGCCTCGCCGCTCATGAAGCTTTGGAATGCGCTGTTATATGGCACGATGTGGTGTATTTTGCTGCTGCCCATGCTGGCGCTTATTCCGGGTATTAGCGAGATGAACTGGAAAACGTTCAATGCATGGTCGATTGCGCAGCCTGCATTGGTGACTTTGCTGGCGGCGTTAATTAGCGCGCTGCTGGCTTTGGCGCTGTCCTATGGTAGCTTAATTCCTTTGCGTCAAGCAGCCATGGCCGGAAAGGTAAAGCGACAGCTAACCTACGAATGGCTAGGCATGCACACCTTGTTAGCGCCTGCGATGGTGCTATCAGTGGGCTTATATGTGTTTCTATTAAGGCGAATTGATCTGGATCATTGGGGTATGTTGTTCGTGGTGCTGCTTAATGCCGTTGTCATTACGCCGTTTGCGACCCAGCATTTACGGCCGCGTTTATTACAGTTTGATCAGCAGTATTATCGCTTGGCAGATTCCCTGAAGCTTACTGGTTGGGCGCGACTAAAAGTTGAGTATCCATGGATCAAAAGCACGCTGTGGTTTAGCTTTTCACTGGTATTGCTGTTTGCCATGGGTGATGTGGCCGTCTTCGCTATCTTTGGTAATGATGATTGGATGACACTGCCTTGGTTAATTTACCGCTTAGCCGGCACCTATCGCATGGCAGATGCTTCGCTGGCGTCAGCAGTGTTACTCATTATGTGCGCCATGATCGTACTGTATTTTGAACGGAGTCGTCAGCATGCTGGAAATTGATCATTTAGAGGTGCGCTGGAAAGAAGTGGCGCTGAAATATAACTTCACGGTAGACGTTGGCGAAATCCTCACGATTCAAGGGCGCAGCGGGGTTGGTAAAACGACTTTACTGAATGCCATTGCCGGTTTTGAAGCGGTCGATCAAGGTGATATCCGCTGGGATGGCCGGTCCATTGCGCCACTTAAAGTAACTCAGCGTCCTGTCAGTATGCTGTTTCAGGAGCATAATCTGTTTGAGCATTTAAGTGTTTGGCAGAATTTGCAGTTTGGATTAGTGAGTGATGATATTGAGCAGCGGATTAGAGTAGCAGCCGAGGTATTAGAAGTCAGCGATCAGTTGGATAAGTCGCCGCTTAAATTATCCGGCGGCCAGCGTCAGCGCATTGCTATTTTGCGCACGCTATTAAGGCCTGAGCCGATTGTGTTGCTGGATGAGCCCTTTGCCGAGCTGGATGCCACGACGCGCTTAATTGCTAATGACTGGGTGCGAGAGACTGCAAAAGCAACCAACAAAACCGTCTTGTTGATCACGCATCAGGATGAAGATGTGGCACGGGTCGGCGATCGAAACTTGCTACTGAGTTAGCGTCACGTGATGGTTATGACTTGGTGAGCGCTAAGCCATAATGCTTAGCTCAGCACCACCTGCACGACGGTATAAACGACCAAAACAAACACCACCACCATGATTAGCCCTGCCACAATAAACGGCGTTGCACTGGATTTAGCAAAGTCATCCTCCAGGTTTTTCTTTTTCTGCACCCCGATAAAGGCCGCCATTACGCTCTTGATTGCATTAAGAAATTCCATGGTGCATGTCTCCTTGTCTCAAACCAGTTGATTAAGATGTAGCGGGAAATAATGGTCGACCAGCAAAATCACAAATAAGGCCATTAAGTAGTTTATCGAGTAGCCAAAGGTTTTCATGGGTAGCTTGTCGTTACCCGGTGTTCTTAGCATTTCAACTGCGTAGTAAAGAAAGCCACCGCCTAGCACGACTGCGCCAACCAAGTAAATCAGGCTGCTCATGCCGACCAGATAAGGCATCAGTGTCACGATAAACAGAATAATGGTGTACAGCAGAATCTGCAGGCGGGTGAATGGCAGGCCGTGTGTCACTGGCAGCATTGGTACATCGACCTTGGCATATTCTTCATGGCGGTGAATAGCGAGCGCCCAAAAGTGTGGCGGCGTCCAAATAAACACAATCAAAAACAGTAGCAATGCGCCTAAATCCACCGAGTTGGTGATTGCAGTCCAGCCTAAAATTGGTGGAGCGGCACCCGCTGCGCCACCAATCACGATATTCTGTGGCGTCGCACGTTTCAGGTACATGGTGTAAATCACCGCATAGCCGATCAGTGCGAAAAAGGTAAGTACCGCAGTCAACAGATTCACGCCAATGGCTAAAATGCCGATACCAATAACCCCAATCAATACGCCAAACGCAATCGCTTGCTTGGTATTGACCTTGCCTTCAGGCAATGGGCGCTTTTTGGTGCGATGCATAATGGTATCGATGCGTTGATCGATGACATGGTTAAACACCGCAGCTGAGCATGACGCAAGCGCGATTCCGATGGAAGCCAGTATCACTAAATGCATTGGCGGCAGGCCTGTAGTGGACATAAACATGCCAACCACTGCCGTCAGCATAATGAGTGCGACGACTTTGAGTTTACAAAGCTTCAGGAAGTCTTTCAGGGTAGGGCGAGCAGGATTCATCGATTAACCAATTTGAGAGTACTTAAGAATACGTTTGAAATCTTTCATGATGCCTTTGATGTCTGGCACTTCACCAACATAATACATCATTAAATTTCCAAGTGGGTCAATCAGATAAATGGGGTGCTCATCCTGTTTAGGGAATTGCTTCAGGAAATTATCGGGTGCATCGCTTAGTTCAGCGAGCATCAAATCAGGGTAGGCGTTCTTCAGCGCGTCGGTATCCGTCCAGGGCGTATCACCGACTGAAACGGTCCGAATCCGGCGCATATCTTCATTGGTTAACAGGCGAATACGCTTGAGTAAATCCAAACGGGCGCGGCAAGCGTCCCCACATTCTGCTTGATTAAGATACAGCAACGTCCATTGATTACGCGCTAAATTCTCCGGATCAGCCGGCTGGCCATCAAGGGTGACGCCATCAGTGCTGATATTGACGGGAGGCTGTACTAATTGACCATAGTTAACAGTCGAGGTATCCATACCAAGGCGTTCTGCGTTCATAAACATGACGCTACCGATGACGATCGGTGCGACAAATACAAAAATCATTGTCAGTAATGTTTTCTTGGCAGGTGCCATTGTTATTGTTTCCTCTCCATTGTTAGCGACTAGATACTAGCGTATCTGCTTTTTAGTTCCTATCTTTTATCGGGTGCTGCGACACGAAACCAGCTGCGGTGGTTAATCGTGATGACGGTTAGTAGTAACAAGGCAGCAACCAAATTATGTGCGACTGCAATACTTAATGGCAGCGCCATCACCACATTCAGAATACCTAGTGTGATCTGTGTGGCCAGCACCAGTAGCAGAATTCCTGCCAAGCCGGCGAATTTGCGCTGGGGTTGAACTAGCAATAATAGGAATAAGCCGATTAAGTAGGTGCCGACGATTAGTGCGCCTATTCGGTGGGTGACCTGAACGGCTGTGCGAGCAGGGCTTTCCAGTGTTCCAAATTCATAATCAACACCAGTGTGATGAACGAATTGGAAGGCGCTATCAAAGTCCATGGTTGGCCACCACTGGCTCATGCAGGTTGGGAAGTCCGTTCCACACGCCAGCGCTGCGTAGTGAGTGCTGGTCCAGCCGCCGAGGAATATTTGCCCAACTAATAAGAGAAAGCCAATGGCTGCCCAAAAGCGTAAGCCCATGCTGGTATCCGGACCGGGAGCATTGGTGTCGCGAGATTGGTTGAGCAGCAATAACCAAGTCAGCGATAGCGTGGTAAAACCACCAATCAAGTGCGCAGTAACGATCACGGGGCTCAGTAATAGAGTCACCGTCCACATGCCAAGCAAGGCCTGAAAAATAACGGTACACAGTAATAAGGTTGGGAGCAGTACGCTTTGCTGGAGTTGTTTACGCTTGGCAACGGCAAAGATAAAAATGGCGAGTACAGCCAGTCCCAATATGCCCGCAAGGTAGCGATGGATCATTTCCTTCCAAGCTTTGTCGGTTTCCAGCGGGCGATCAAACTCATCATGGGGCAGTTCATCCGGCACACCGACCAAATGACCATAACAACCCGGCCAGTCCGGACAGCCCAAGCCAGCATCGGAGAGTCGGGTATAAGCGCCAAGAATAATGACGCAGAGGGCTAATACCACTGTAAATTGCAGTAGGCGTCGGAAACTTTGACGTGGGTTGCTCATAGAATTGCCTTGGAATATTCGTCGTTTTTTATCGCGTGAGGGCGATTTATATCATAAACATTATGACGATTGGCAATAACTACTTGAGATGACGGTGCTTAGCATTTTTACTGACCAATTATTTGGGTTTAGATTTTCTTATTCATACTAGTATATTTTCGAACTTGACTGTAGACTGTTCTTCAATTACTGAATGGCTTTAATGCCGATTTGATTAGATTGTGGCGTTGTGTGAGTAGCCTGATAGCACTATAAAAAGGTCAATACACACATAAATTTAATTGGTTTATCGGCAGCTGAAGCGCTCTCAAACACCTGTTTAAAACTAAATTTTAAACTTTTCGATTCTCCGCGGTTCGCTTGCGGACTGGGGAACTATCGACATTGGAGGAGGCTATATGTTGAATAACCGATTCATCGCGACCTTATTCAAAACACTGATCTTGCCGCTGCTTATGTTGCCAAGCACAGTGTTTGCTGAATACGGTTTGAATCTCCCGGAAGGGGTAACCCCCATTAGCCGAGATATCTACGGCTTACACATGACCATCTTCTGGGTGTGTGTGGGAATCGCGGTTATTGTATTTGGTGTCATGATCTATTCGATGATCTATCACCGCAAATCTAAAGGCGCAGTCGCCTCCAACTTTCATGAAAGCACGACCATTGAGTTGATTTGGACGCTGGTTCCACTGGCTATCCTGATCGCTATTGCCGTGCCTGCCACTAAAGTATTGATCGACCTTGAGAATACTGAAAAAGCGGACATGACAGTGAAGATCACTGGCTATCAGTGGAAGTGGCAGTATGAATACTTAGATCATGATATTAGCTTCTTCAGTAATCTGACACAGAAAAGCCGCGACGGAATCAACAATGCGGCTGTGCGTGCAACAGATGAACACTACTTACAAGACGTTGATAACCGACTGGTGCTGCCAGTCAATCAGCGAATTCGTTTCTTAATGACCTCTAACGATGTAATCCACTCTTGGTGGGTGCGTGAACTGGGTGTAAAGCAGGATGCGAATCCGGGCTTTATCAATGACTCTTGGGCTTATATCGAAGAGCCTGGTGTGTATCGTGGTAAATGTACTGAGCTTTGCGGAAAAGACCACGGCTTTATGCCAATTGTGGTTGAAGTGAAGTCTCAGGAAGATTATGCCGCTTGGGTCGATGAGCAGAAGGCTATTGCCGCTGCTGCAGCTGCCTCCGGTGATCGTGAGTGGTCTAAGGAAGAGCTGATGGTTCAGGGTCAAAAGGTTTACAGTACTAACTGTGCCGCTTGTCACGGTGTGACAGGTGCTGGTGTACCTGGTGCGTTCCCTGCGATGGCAGGCAGTCCAATTACGACTAAAACGGAAAACATGGCTGCTCATATCGATATCATTCTCAACGGTAAAAGTGGGACTGCGATGCAAGCGTTTGGCAAGCAGCTGAGCGATAGTGACATTGCGGCGGTGGTGACTTACGAGCGTAACGCGTTCGGCAATAACACCAACGAAATTGTTCAACCTGCAACAATTAAGTCTGCACGATAAGGAGGCAGTAACATGGCAACAACGACAACTGATATTGAAGCCGACATCCAGAATCATGCACATGACGATCATCATCATGGACCTGAGCCAGGCTTAATGCGGTGGGTAAAAACAACCAACCACAAAGACATCGGTTACCTCTATCTTTGGTTTGCATTCATTATGCTGCTGATTGGTGGTGCGATGGCGATGGTTATCCGTGCTGAATTATTTATGCCGGGATTGCAGTTTGTAGAGCCACAGTTTTTTAACCAGATGACGACCATGCATGGTTTGATTATGGTATTTGGTGCGATCATGCCGGCCTTTGTGGGCTTGGCGAATATTCAGATTCCTACCATGATTGGTGCACCGGATATGGCGTTACCCCGCATGAATAACTGGAGCTTCTGGATTCTGCCATTTGCAGGTGCCATGTTAATGAGCACTATGTTTATGGAAGGTGGCGGACCGGCCTTTGGTTGGACGTTCTACGCACCGTTGTCTACAACGTTTGCGCCACAAAGTACTGACTACTTCATCTTTGCTATTCACATGTTGGGTTTCTCATCCATCATGGGTGCGATCAATATCATTGCGACTGTAATGAATATGCGTGCTAGCGGCATGAAGCTAATGGATATGCCATTGTTCGTTTGGACTTGGTTTATCACAGCCTTCCTGCTGATTGCAGCGATGCCAGTATTGGCCGGTGCGGTAACAATGATGCTGACTGACCGTAACTTCGGTACTAGCTTCTTTGATGCAGCAGGTGGTGGTGACCCGGTTATGTTCCAGCATATTTTCTGGTTCTTCGGTCACCCTGAAGTTTACATTATGATTTTGCCGGCCTTCGGTATTATCTCGCAAATCATCCCGACGTTTTCGCGTAAACCATTGTTTGGTTACAGCTCAATGGTGTATGCAACGGCTTCAATTGCGGTGCTATCATTCGTAGTTTGGGCACATCACATGTTCCTAACCGGTATGCCGGTTGCGGGTCAGATGTACTTTATGTATGCGACGATCCTGATCTCCGTTCCGACTGGTGTGAAAGTGTTCAACTGGGTGTCTACCATGTGGAGAGGCTCGTTGAGCTTTGAAATCCCCATGATGTGGGCGGTGGCCTTTGTAATCCTGTTTACTATCGGTGGTTTGTCCGGCTTGATGCTGGGTATCGTACCGGCGGATATTCAATACCATGATACCTACTTCGTGGTGGCGCATTTCCATTATGTACTGGTAACGGGTGCGCTGTTCTCTATCATTGCTGGCGTTTACTACTGGTTGCCAAAATGGTGTGGTCGTATGTACAACGAGAAGCTGGCAACGATCCACTTCTGGTGGGCGGTACTGTCAGTGAATGTGTTGTTCTTCCCAATGCACTTCCTAGGGTTAGCGGGTATGCCACGCCGTATTCCTGACTACTCACTACAGTTTGCTGACTTCAATCTGATTGCTAGTGTCGGTGGCTTCGTGTTTGGTTTGTCCTTCTTATTGCTGGCTTACATCATTGTGGATTGCATCCGTAATGGTCGTGTCGTCAAAGAAGCACGCGTTTGGGAAAGTGCTAAAGGTCTGGAGTGGACATTGCCTACACCTGCGCCTTACCACACCTTTAACGAAGAGCCACCACGTGAGTTGATTCTTAAAGAATCTAGCCACACAGGTCATTGAGAATATAAGTGATGTCAGAAATTCAACGAAAGCAACGTGGAGCAATGGTGACAGCGGCGGTAATCGCAGCAGTCGCTATTGCGATCTTCTCTTTGACACTTATTTTGTCAGGTAAATAAATGCGCGAACCGGTTACCAAGGGATTTTGGCTAAAGCTGATTTTTATCCCAATTGCCATGTTTGGCTTCGCCTTCGCCTTAGTGCCGTTGTATGACATTCTGTGTGATGTCACCGGCTTTAACGGGCGAACCACTACCAGCAGCTATCAAGATACTGCAGAAAGTTATGAGGTGGATGAAGCGCGCACGGTATTTGTGGATTTTGCAGCAGCAGTCGCCCCTGGTTTTCCGATTAGCTTTCGCCCGAAAACCCCTCAAATGGAAGTGGTGCCGGGCAAAGTGTATACCGCGTATTTTTTAGCTGAGAATCGTTCCAAAGATATGATTGTTGGTCAGGCAGTGCCCAGTGTGGCGCCCAGTCAGGCTGCGACCCACTTTAAAAAGTTGGAATGCTTTTGCTTTACGCGTCAGGAGTTCAAAGCCTATCAACCGGTTGAAATGCCGGTGCGGTTTGTGGTTGAGCCGTCTCTTGATGGAAATGTTCAAAACATCACACTGTCGTATAACTTTTTTAGAATACAACCTGATGTCTGATTTGCGGATGTCGATGAGTGTAGGAGAAATCAATGCAGTCTAAAGAACAGTATTACGTTCCGGAAGGTAGTTATTGGCCCATCGTGGGTTCTGTTGGCATGGCGTTACTGCTGGGTGGTTTTGCAGGTTCCCTGCATGGCAGTGCCTTAGCTACCGGACTGATGGTATTGGGTTTGGCCACTATCCTGTTTATGGTGTTTGGTTGGATGGGGCAGGTTGTTCATGAGAGTGAGTCTGGCTTTTATAATACCCAGGTAGATAAATCATTCCGGATCGGTATGGCTTGGTTTATCTTTTCCGAAGTTATGTTCTTTGCAGCATTCTTTGGTGCCTTGTTTTATGCGCGTGAGTTTTCCGTGCCATGGCTTGCAGGTGAGGGAAATAACTTCTGGACCGGTAAGTTGCTATGGCCTGAGTTTAAAGCGGTCTGGCCTCTGATCCAAATGCCAAACCCTGAAGCATTCTCAGTACCAAGTGGTCTGATTCATGCTTGGCAAATCCCAGCCTTTAACACGATGTTACTGCTGGCTAGTGGTGCTACCTTAACTTGGGCACACTGGGCATTGCTCAACAATAATCGTAAGCAGATTATTTACGGACTGATTGCAACGATTTTACTCGGTATTGTCTTCCTTGGTTTTCAGGTCATGGAGTATGGCGAGGCGTACGGTCACTTAAATCTGAAAATGACTTCCGGTGTCTACGGTAGTACCTTCTTTATGCTGACTGGTTTCCACGGTTTGCACGTAACTTTGGGAACCATTATGTTGGTGACCATTTTGATGCGTGTTATTCGTGGCCATTTCAACTCAGAAAATCATTTTGGTTTTGAAGCGGTTGCTTGGTACTGGCACTTTGTGGATGTGGTCTGGCTTGGACTGTTCATCTATGTTTACTGGTTTGTTTGATCAATCGATTTAACAGCAATACAGGATTGCCGGCGGCACTGTCACAAGTGACTGCCGGTAATTGTTTTAAGCGGTGAGGATGGCATTTGATTAAACTTATAGTGTTGGGCTTCTTTTTGTTCATTTTGTATAGCTTAGGTTCTGCGCTGTATTACATGATGAAAGATGGCACAAGCTCACGCCGCATGTTGAAAGCACTAACCATGCGTATCGGTGCCTCAATCGCCTTGTTTATATTCCTGCTATTTTGTTTCTGGATGGGATGGATTCGACCTGATGGTTCGTTTTAATTCATTGTGATATGACTAAACTACGTATCGGGTCTTTTGTTTTTTCTCCTGCTCTGGTTCCTTCGCTGACTTTTCTAGTGGTATTTCCGGTGTTAATTTCGCTTGGGTTATGGCAATTAGATCGGGCAGAAGAGAAGCGGGAAATAGAGCGGCAAGTCAGTGTGGCAATGAGTCGTGCGCCCTTGAATATTAACCAGGCCGACTTTAATAAATTGCCTGCTGATGTCTATCGGCCTGCGGCATTGCAGGGGCGGTTCGATAACGAACGGCAATACCTCTGGGATAATAAAACCAGTAATGGTAAGCCGGGTTATCAAGTGCTAACGCCTTTTTTGCTGGATGGTAGTAATCAGGTTGTGATGGTTAATCGCGGTTGGATTCCAATTTTGGGCCGACGAGATCAGTTTCCGGATATTGCGGTTGATACTAGCCCTATAGAAATCCTTGGTGTTATCAAGCAGCCATCCAATGCAATACAGCTGGCTGTTAGTGAAAGTACACAAGCTCATGTCTATCCTCATCTGGTGCAGGCTTTCGAGCCATCGGTGATCGCCAGTGAGTTAAAGCAGCCGGTGGCGCCAATATTAATTGAGCTGGATGCGGCAGATAAGCATGGGTTTGTAAGAGACTGGCAGCCGTATTACGGCAAAATCGGTAAGCATATCGGTTATGCCATTCAATGGTTTTTAATGGCGCTCATTGTCATGTTTTTGTATATAAAGTTAAATCTGAAACGATTGCCTGATGGTCACAACACTTAGCATTCAGGTTGTTAGTCGTTCAATATTATAATTGTTAATTAAACAACTGGAGGAAACCATGTCTGGTTCTCATGAAAAATTACCTCGGCTTTTTTGGGTGCAGATTGTAGCAGTGCTGGTTATCGGTGTGCTTTATTTGTTTGCTCCGGCGCCTAAAGGAACCCCTGAGGCGAAAGTGGTTGATCCACAAATGGTGGCTGCATTAAAGCCAATCGGCTCGGTCGCTATTAAAGTCGATGTTGCTGATGTTCCTGCGCGCTCTGGTGAAGAGATCGTAAAAGGTGTGTGTGCAGTGTGCCACTCCATTGGTTTGGCTAATGCACCAAAGCTGGATAGCACGGCTAAAGCAGATTGGGTCGCTCGATTGAATAGTGATATGAAGGCGTTAGTGACCAGTGCAATTAATGGTAAAGGCGGCATGCCTCCTCGTGGTGGTGATCCAAGCATTACTGATGAAGAAATCACCGCATCCATCATGCATATGTTGTCATTAGCGGATGTTGAAGTGGCAGAAGCCGGCGCTGCGCCAGCCGAAGCACCGGCTGTAGCTATCGTTGCAGCACCAGAGCCTGTGGCAGCAGCTCCTGCGGTTGCTAAGCCTACGATTCCTGATGTGAGTGTAGAGTCTGTGGTCGCGACGGCTGAAGGTGAGAAGGTGTATCAGGCCTCTTGCATGGCGTGTCATGCAAATGGTGTAGCGAATGCACCTATCCTTGGTGATAAGCTGGCATGGGAGCCTCGCATTGAGCAGGGTATGAGCGTTCTGTATACCACTGCATTGATCGGCGATAGCAGTAAGGCAACTATGCCGGTTAAAGGCGGAAATCCTTCCTTGAGTGATCAAGCGGTGATTGAAGCGATCAATTACATGGTTGTTAAAAGCAGGTAAGCCATTTACTCCAAGCATTAAAAAGGCCTCCCAATGCGGAGGCCTTTTTAATGGGGCTGAACTTAGCTATTAGTGAGTAATAGGGCCGTTCTTAGCAATTAACTCATCAGGGCGAACAACCATCTCGCGGTAAGCATGCCAGCTGGCATAACCAACGATAGGGAAGGCAACGATAAGGCCAAGGAAAGCAGTTGCCATTCCAAGCATCATAATGGTGCCGATCATGGCGGCCCAAGTGAACATCTTACGTGGGTTAGTCTTCACAACGCGCAAGCTTGTTGCAGCGGCGGTTACCAAGTCAACATCCCGGTGCATGATCATAGGGATAGAGATAACACTAATCGCGAATGCAAAGCTTACGACTACTGCGCCAACCAATAAGAAGAGAGCTAAAAATACAATGCTTGATGGTTCGCTGAGCACTTCAAATAAGTTACCACGGGAGATGTTCAGGTCTTGAAAGAATAAGCCGAGCAGTAGACCAGTTAAACGAGTCCAGACGGTATGCAGGAAGCCGAGCGCGAAGGCAAACGCTAGCAGGGTGCCAGTATTCTTTCTAAGTGCTGAGATAGCATGGTGAAGTTGTGGCTTTCGGCCAAACTCCATTTCACGCGCCATATCGTATAAGCCGATCGCGGCGAAAGGACCAACAATTACGAAACCGGTGATGGCTCCGAGGATAAAGCTAGGTGATGATGAGGTGAAAAATGCCAGGATGGCACCAATCGCAGCAATCACACCGCCGTACAGTAAGCTAAGGCCCAAGTTGTTCTTAAAGTCTTCGAAACCTTTTTCCAGCCAACGCATAGGGGCCTCATTGTCAGCATGATTAATTTTTATGTCTGACAGGGGCGTGAAGTCCGCATTTTCTACTGTGGTCATATTGTTCCTCCAATGTGTATATAGAACCTATATCTACTCAGAGCATATCAGAAACTTATAGAGTAGCGGAGTAACTTCGCGCTAAAAAAGCGTAATTTATTGTGTAAAAATTATTGAATAGCGGCGAGCCGAGCACAGGGGGCAATATTGTCTATAATAAGTTCCATATAACTTGTATTGGAATAGAGTCGGGAGACGTTGAAACAGGCATTATGACTTGACCTTACTGTCAACATACGCGACTATACTTCGATTTGCTGTCAGGCTCCACATTCAGCTGCTGAGCCTGTTTCTGAATGGCGTCGTGTCTTCGATGCCTAAGCCGTTTTCGACAGTAATGGCAAAGTTTCTAAGATCTGGGAGTAATTTATAATGGCAGATACCGGAGTGGATAAGAAACGCAGACGTTTTCTTATCGGTGCTACCTCAGCTGTTGGCGCAGTAGGTGTTGGCGCGATAGCAATCCCTTTCATTGGTTCCCTGACTCCTAGTGCACGCGCACTGGCCGCAGGTGCTCCCGTTGAAGTGGATATTTCAAAAGTTGAACCGGGTCAGTTAGTACGTACTATCTGGCGTGGTAAGCCGGTTTGGGTTGTTAATCGTACCGATGAGATGCTGGCATCTCTACCGACGGTTGATCCTAAGCTGAAGGATCCGAATTCTGATGTTGTTTCTCAACAGCCAGAGTATGCAAAGAACCCGACCCGTGCGCGTAACGAGAAATATGCTGTAATGGTTGGAATTTGTACGCATTTAGGATGTTCCCCGACGTACCGCCCTGAAGTGGCACCCGCAGATTTAGGTAGTGACTGGGTAGGTGGCTTCTATTGCCCATGCCACGGTTCACGCTTTGACCTTGCAGGCCGCGTCATGAAAGGATCGCCGGCCGGAACCAATTTGGTGGTACCACCTTACTATTACAAGACAGATACTCTGGTTCGTATTGGTGAAGATGGGGGAGTGGCTTAATGAATGGATTATTAAACTGGATTGATGCGCGATTTCCACTGACAGATACGTGGAACAAGCACATCGCTGAATATTACGCACCAAAGAACTTTAACTTCTTTTATTTCTTTGGTTCGCTGGCAATGCTGATTTTGGTATTGCAGATTGTTACTGGTGTATTTTTGACTATGCACTACAAACCAGACGCCGCAATGGCGTTTACTTCCGTTGAGTACATCATGCGTGATGTGCCAGGTGGCTGGTTTATTCGATATATGCACTCTACGGGTGCTTCGATGTTCTTCGTCGTTATTTATCTGCACATGTTCCGCGGCCTGATTTACGGCTCCTTTAAAGGACCTCGTGAGTTGGTATGGCTGATCGGTATGCTGATTTATTTGGCGCTGATGGCTGAAGCATTCATGGGATATTTGCTGCCTTGGGGCCAAATGTCTTTCTGGGGTGCGCAGGTAATCATTAACCTGTTTAACACGATTCCATTTATTGGTGATGTGGTTTCTACGACGATTCGTGGTGACTTCGTAATCTCTGATCCAACTCTAAACCGTTTCTTCGCATTCCACGTTGTGGCAGTGCCATTGATTCTGGTCGGTCTGGTATTTGTTCATATCGTTGCACTGCATGCGGTAGGCTCTAACAACCCAGATGGCGTTGAGATCAAGAAATATAAAGATGAGAATGGCATTCCGTTAGACGGCATTCGTTTCCATCCTTACTACACAGTGAAAGATATTGTGGGTGTGGTTGGCTTCCTGATTGTATTCTTCGCGATTATCTTCTTTATGCCTGAAGGTGGTGGATACTTCCTTGAGCATGCAAACTTTGAGCCTGCTAATCCGCTGAAGACGCCTGAGCACATTGCACCGGTTTGGTACTTCACACCATTCTACACCGTGTTACGTGCAGTACCTGATCCTTGGTATGGTACTCTGGCGATGTTCGCCGCGATCGCAGTGCTGTTTGTTCTGCCTTGGTTGGATAAGAACCCGATTAAATCAATCCGCTACCGCAACATGGCTCACCTGATCAATATCACTTGGTTCGCTGTTACGTTCATCGTATTAGGCTTCTTGGGTGTATTGGCAGTAACCGATGAGTTCCGTGAGTTAGGAACGCGTGCTACGCAGATTTACTTCCTATTCTTTGCGGTGACTTATGTACACAGCCGCCCACATCAAGCTAACTATGTAATGTGGTTTGTGATTCTGTTGGTGCCAGTGCTGTTGTGGGATTACCTGCGATTGGACCCAAGCTTCACTGAAAATCAGCGTGGCTTGTTCTGGGAAATGATGTTGATTCCGGTTATTTACCTTGCGACAACCCTGTTGTTGCCAAAGTTTGTAGCTAAAGCAAATGCAGAGAAGGACGTTCCAACGAGGGTAACAGGATGAATTTGAAATCATTGAAATTACTATTAGCTGCAGCGGTATTGAGCTTTGCTGCATCACCGGCAGTTCATGCGGCAGGTGGTGAAGTTGAGCTGCAAGATGCTAACGTTAACCTTGATAACAAGCTAAGTCTGGCGCGTGGTGCTAAGTTCTACACGAACTACTGCATGGGTTGTCACTCTTTGAAGTTCAGCCGTTACAATCGTGTTGCTCAGGATTTAGGTTTGGATGAAGAGACGATTAAGTCTCTGATTTTCACTCGTGATGAAGATAACGAGATTGATAAGCCGGGTGCTTTGATGACTAACGCGATTCCTGTAAAGGATTCTGCGCGTTGGTTTGGTACGTCGCCTCCGGATTTGACATTGATTGCTCGCTCTCGTGGCGGCGGAGACTGGATCTACAGCTACCTGAAAGGCTTTTACCGCGATGACTCACGTCCTTTGGGCGTTAACAACATGGTATTTGCTAACGTAGGTATGCCTCATGTCTTGGCTGAGCTGCAAGGTATGCAGGAGCTGGAAGAGCACGATGACGGCCATGGCCATATCACCAAAACATTGAAACTGGTTGAGCCAGGCAAGATGTCTCCGGGTGAGTATGATCAGTTGGCACGTGATCTGACTGGCTTCTTGGTTTATGTTGCAGAGCCTGCACAGTTACACCGTACTTTCTATGGTATACTGACGTTGTTATTCCTTTCGGTGTTCTTTGTTATTGCGTATTTCCTTAAGAAAGAGTTCTGGAAGGATATTCATTAAACCAGTTTTACTGTAATATCCCGAGGCTGCCCCGCAAATGAGCGGGGTGGCCTTTTTTTGCTTGTGGTTTTGGGAGAATTTGAATGAGTTCAGTTTCCAATCGTCGGTCTGTAATGACGTTATTTACACTACCGGATTGTCCGGATAGTCATAGAGTCAGGATCGTTTTGGCCGAAAAAGATATCACCGTAGATATCATAGAGATCGATCCGAATAATAAGCCAGAAGATCTTGCGGAATTGAATCCTTACAACACGGCTCCGACCTTAATTGATCGTGATTTAGTGCTGTACGATGCCCGTGTGATCATGGAATATTTGGACGAGCGCTTCCCGCACCCGCCATTGATGCCAGTTGATCCGGTTACTCGTGCCCACTCTCGTTTAGCCTTGTACCGTATTGAAAAAGATTGGTACAGCTTGCTGCGTGATATGGATGGTGATGATTCAGTGAAAGCTGATGAAGCTCGCCGTATTTTGCGTGAAGGCGTATTGTCTGCTGTTGATGTATTTGCCATCAAGCCATACTTCTTAAGCACTGAATTTTCATTGGTCGATTGCACTATCGCTCCGGTACTGTGGCGCTTGCCTAAGTATGGAATTGATTTGCCAGCCAACGATGTAAAACCGTTGATGCGTTATATGGATCGCGTGTTCTCACGTGAAATGTTCCAGTTCTCATTAACTGAAGCGGAAAAATCGATACGCCCATGATGACTTCGAACCGTCCTTATCTGATGCGAGCTATTTTCGAGTGGATTATCGATAATGGCCTCACTCCTCACGTATTGATTGATGCGGAAGTGCCTGAAGTTCAGGTGCCACGCCAGTATGTGGATGAGGGCCGTATAATCCTGAATATCTCACCGAGCGCTGTTCAGAATTTCTCGATTGATAATCAGTGGCTTAGCTTTAATGCGCGCTTTGGTGGAAAGCCTTTTGAGATTTTCGCGCCGATTCATGCCATTCGTGCGGTCTATGCTGCAGAGAATAGTGAAGGCATGATGTTTGAGCCGATGCCTGAGTCTGAGGTTGAGCCACCGACCGAGCCGGACCCAGATCCTGAGCCACCAAAGCCCAGCTCTCGTCCTTCATTACGCGTTGTAAAATGATTGTTTCACTGATTGCCGCTTTAGCGGAAAAAAGAGTGATTGGATTAGATGGTAAGATGCCTTGGCACTTGCCGGCTGATCTGGCCTACTTCAAGCGCAGTACAATGGGATGTCCGGTGATTATGGGTCGTAAGACTTTTGAGTCTATCGGTAAGCCATTACCCGGTCGTCGCAATATTGTGTTGAGTCGTAATCGTGAATTAGTACTGCCTGGCTGTGATGTGTTTGCCAATATTCATGCTGCTTTAGATGATGTTGATAATGAAAACGCAGCTGAAGTATTCATTATTGGTGGGCAGCAGCTTTATGAGCAAGCATTGCCAATGGCGGATAAGTTATACCTCACCCACATTGATGCCAAATTCGAGGGAGATACCTTTTTTCCCGACTATACTGAATTGAAATGGCAGCAAGTGAGTGTTGAGAAGCATTCGGCCGATGAGAAAAATCCATGGCCTTACCGATTCGAGCAGCTTGAGAGAGCCGGCAATCATTAATCATTAAATCCTCTGAGCCTATGACGACATTACTGATCTGCAATGCACAGATAGTGAATGAAGGCGTGATTCGCGAGGTGGATGTATTTATCCAAGATGGCCGTATTCAACGAATCGCGCCTGACCTGAGTCACCTTTCTTCTGACGAATTTATTGACGCTGCCGGCAAACACCTGATGCCGGGAATGATCGACAATCATTTTGTAACCGCCAATACCTCACTCGAACACCTGCAACAAGAAAGCCGTGCTGCGCTAGCAGGTGGTATTACTTCTGTCATGCTGATGCCGGCGTTATCTGAGCCATTTACCGAGGCCGCGCAGATTCAACGCTTTCAGGACCAGGCAGCGGGTCAATTGGTGGTAAATACTTCTTTCTACCTGCCGGTTAGTAACTCCAATTTAAAAGAGCTATCGCAGCTAGAGTTGCCGGCCTGTTGTGGTGCTTTGGTGAATATGTCGACGCCAGACGATGCTTATCGTATCGATAACCTTGAGTACCTTGAGGAAGTGTTGCTGGCATCTCCAGTGCTAGTCAATGTGCATGCTGAAGATGCGCCGACGGTATTGGCCAATGAAGAAAGTTATCGTCAAATCTATGGGGATGATATTCCCTTTAATTTACATCACAAAATTCATAGTGAGGATGCTTGCTTGCTGGCGGCCGGTCATGTGCTGGAGTTAGCGAGTAAAAATCATTGTCGAGTGCATTTACTCAACTTATCTTCTGCTGCTGAAGTAGATTTGTTGGAGCGCGAAAAGAGCGATCAGAAGCTTATTTCCTCTGATGTATGCAGCCACTTTCTAAGTTTTTCGGAAACTGATTATGCGGCAAAGGGCTCTTTGCTCAAGTATGAGCCTGCCATTAAGACGGATGTTGATCGTGCGGCGCTGATGCAGGGGCTGCTGGATGGCAATATTGATCATATTAGTAGTGGTCATACGCCTTGGCCGTGGGATGAAAAGCAGGGCATGTACTTTGATGTGCCATCTGGCTTACCTCAGGCGCAGTTTGTATTGCCATCAATTCTTGAGCATTACCAAGATCAGATTTTTAGCCTAGAGTTGATTGTTGAGAAAACCAGTCACTCCGTTGCGGAAAATTATGGATTGATTGATCGTGGCTATATCCGTGAAGGCTATTGGGCTGATTTGGTGCTGGTAGACTTGCAGGATTCTTTTATCGCTCGCAACGAAGATGTGATCTCTGAAGCCGGCTGGACCATTTTCAATGGGAATGAGTTTCGCTCGTCGGTTGTGTGTAGCATTGTTAACGGACAAGTGGTCTGGAAAAAAGGGCAGCCTATCGACGTTCCCGCTACCGGAAAACTCATCGAGTTTTACCAAAAAAACCTTCATTTAACTTAGTTTTTCAAATAGTTAGCACTTCACTTTTTTCAGTGCTTAATTAATGGCCTGATAGGAGGTACTTTCCCTAAAGGTGCCTGAGTCGTTACAATTGTCCGAAATTAATAGAAGTTTTCGGGCTGTTTCTCACTGAAATACCACCGATGCTTAATACTTTGCCGTATATAAAAACAATAGAGGCTGCCGTATCTAATGCATGTGTCACGGACAGAAAAAGGCTTCAGTCTTATAGAAATGTTAGTTGCCGTACTGATTGTCAGTATCGGTTTACTAGGCGTTGCAGGAATGCAGCTGGTTGGCCTTAAAGGTAATCAGCAATCCTATTCTAAAAATAAAGCCGCTCACCATATCCAATCTTTGCTAGAGCGTTTGCGCGCCAATCCGCAAGGTGTGATTGCAACCAATTACGTTTTTGATAGTAATCTGCTTAACTGTAATGCGGCACCTGCGGCTGACTGCAGTGCGACGACAGCTAATTGCAGCTCTGAACAGTTGGCAAATTATGATTTATTCAGTGCTTATTGTGGCAGTGTTGGTACGTCGCCAGGTGGCATGAATGCTGACTTGAGTAATAGTCGTTTGCGAGTGAGTTGCGCGACGACCTGTCGTGAAGGCGTCACGCTGCAGCTTGACTGGCAAGAACAGACGCTAGGCGATGAGGAAGGCGGAGCAAGTGTTTCCGACCGTACGATGACCATTAATACGCTCATTGGAGAATGACATGATGCGATCTCCTAAACGCCAAGCGGGCCTATCTTTACTTGAGCTGATGGTCGCAATGATTATCGGTCTGTTTATTATTGTCGGTATTTCATCTGTTTATCTAGGCAACAAGCGTTCCAATATTACTACCAATGAGTTATCCCTCTTGCAGGATAATGGACGAGCCATATTGGAGCAGCTGACGGAAGTTATTCAGCATACTGGCTACTCCTCAACATCAGCAGCGCCGACTAGTGAAGTATTTATTACGTCAGCGGTGGCTAATTCATCATGCAGTGACGGTAGTGATAATGTGCTGGATACCAGTATGTTCTCGCCGATGGCCAATAATACGGCTTATGGCGACACGGTTGGTGTGATCTATTTGGGTGATGATCTGCTTAATACTGACTGTGGTGCAGTTCAGTTACCTGCTAGCTGTCGTATGGGTAGCGGTGCAACCAGTGCAGCGGCAAGAATTTATAACTATTTTTATGTTGCTCCAGACGCTGCGGGTGTTCCTGAACTACGGTGTAGCGGTTCACGAAATACTGCGGCTCAGACAATTGCTCAAGGTGTTGAAAACCTTCAGCTCACTTATGGCGAGGATAACAATGCCGATGGTACGCCGGATCGTTATGTAAGCTCCGCCAATGTGACCAGCTGGGGTAGTGTGGTGAGCGTTAATATTGCAGTACTCGTCCGTTCTCTACGTCCTATTGCTGTGGCGAATGAAGCACGTAGTTATCGTTTATCTGAGGATGCGATTATCAATACGAATGATCGCTATCTACGCGCAGTTTTCACTACTACCATTCGCTTGCGCAATGTCACCTTATAGGAGTTATGGATGAGTCAGTTAAGTTATCAAGGCAGGGGGCCGGGTTACAAGCAACAGCGCGGTGTGGTCCTGCTGTGGGCCTTAGCGATTTTGTTGATCTTGACAGTGTTAAGTGTCGGTTCGGTAAAACTTGCTAATATCAACACGCAAATTGCCGGCAATAGTATTGCTTCAATGATGGTATTTCAGGGTGTGGAATCGACTCTGAGCCGTACGGCTAATATGAATTATATCAATCAGGCGGCGATCAACACGCCAGGTAGAAATAAAGCGGTACCTGCGGCTGATCTGCCTAATGAGGCTGTAACCGGTGGTAGTTTGAGCTCTAGTGCGAGTGTTGGCTATGTTGGTTATAGTGCTTGCCCTGCAGTTACTGGTGTTGCTATGTCAACCAGCGCGTCTGCCTCAGCAGGTGGTGTAACTTGCCAGCTATATCAGATTGATGCTGAGTCTCGTTTAAAGGGAACCGGTGCTAAAGCCAAGCATGTTATGGGTGTGGCCGTTTATGTGCCGCCATTAAATGCTACGGTTAGTAATTAAAACAGATAGAAATTAAGTCCGGTTTGCGGGCTGCATAATAAAAACAAACAGGAAGACAGTAATGTATTATCAAAGAGCCTTGAAATATGTAAGTTCAATGTTGCTTGCGATGACTGGTGTATTGCTCATGGGAGGAGCGTTTGCGGAAGATATTGAAATATTTTCTGATGAAATACCTCCCAGTAAGCCAAATATCCTGTTTTTGCTCGACCAGTCCGGCAGTATGAATACTCAGATTGGCTCGGGCCCTGATACACGAATCTCATCATTGAGTGCGGCTTTTAATGCCGTGGTGTCTGATCCTGATATCAAGAATTTAAGTATTGGTCTGATGGGCTTTAGTAATCAGACGATGACTTCTTACAGTCATTCAAGCGGTTATAACCCGAATAGCACTGGTTCTAATCCCTATCCTCACGGTATCTCGTTTCCAGTCTCACCGATTGATGACGAAGCAACGCCTATTATGTTGTCTAATTTACTTCCAGCTTCCATGAATGATGGTGCAACGGCTGGATATTTCGATCTGGACCAGGATCGCTTGCCTAATCCTGCGGCAGGGGACACTGTTCGTACTTTCTTACCACAGATTTTAGCAAGTTGGACGGCTAATGGTTCAACACCAATCGTTGATGCCTATTATGAGGCAGCCTTGTATTTCAGGGGCGAAGCTCCGGTTTGGGGGAGTGCCAGCCCTGAGAAAATACAGGCAGCTCACCCGTCATCTTATTCAGGTACTATTATTTCTGATCTCAGTGAAAGACTCACGGGGAATACGCGTACCTGTAACACGCCTGATTGTGGTGCTAACTGTCTGTCGATTACGGGTACCGGAACTTGTCCAACAGGCGATACGAGCTGTTATCTCGGTACTAACTGTACGACAACCACTCAAGACTGGTCTTATAGCTGTAATGAAGCAACAGAGGCTGATTGCTTGGCGTCTAACCCTGCTTATACCAGTTGTTCAGCAGTAAGCTATGAGAACTGCACGAATACTTGTAATGGAGGCCGTCACCCTGAAAGTGGTGCTTGCTTAGGTACGACGACCAGCAGCTGTAACACCAATAGCTATTTCAATTGCATTATACCAACTGACGTTACTAGTTGTGATCGTGAGCGGTTTCAATGTGATGAAGTGGCTAATGACGCGACTATTGTAGCTAATGCCACCTATGTTTCACCCATGACAAACCAATGTCAGAGTAACGCGATTGTGTTGCTCAGTGACGGTCAGCCATTTGTTAATAATGATTCTGATACGGATGCGACTAGAGCCAGCGTTAAAACGTTAATTAGCCGAATCGCTGATTGTGCGCCGATTGCCGGTCAGGCATTGCCAGAAACAGCCGACAATTCATTGGCCGATGGACGCTGCGGCCCTGAGCTAGCTGAGTTCTTGGCAACCATGGATCAAAGTGATTCTGTTGATGGTGATAATGTCATCAATACTTACACGGTTGGTTTTGGTGTTGAAAGTAATCCTGAAGCTGAGAACTACTTGAAAAGTCTGGCTAGCAGTGGTGGCGGAAGTTACTTCCCAGCGTCTGGTACAGACAGTTTGATTACAGCCTTTAAATCAATTATTGAAAGTGTCACCGCTACAGCAAGAAGCTTTGCTGCGCCGGTTTATACTGTTGATACTGATTCCTTGCTGGCACATAGCAATGACATCTACTTGCCATTGTTTGAAAACAGTAGCCTTCCAGGTTGGAAAGGTAATATTAAAAAGTTTAAGTTAAATGCATCCGGTGAAATTATTGATAGAACGGGCGCTTTAGCGATTGATGGTCAAGGTGTTCTGAAAGCCGCCGCAGTTGATTTCTGGACTGAGACAACTTCAGTAGATGTTGATTCCAATCCCGTTACCTCGGGTGGCTTTGCGAATCGTATTGATCCTGCTTCTCGAAATCTGCTGACGGAAAATACCACTGGTTTGGTTGCCTTAAATGCTTCCAATGTGAGCAAGGCTCAGCTGGGCGATTCGAGCATGGCAGATGCTTACCAGAATCAACTAATCTCGTATATTCAGGGTTATGAAGCGGATGGTGTGACCGCACGTGGCGAGATGGGGGATATTCTCCACAGTAAGCCAACGGTTGTGTCATACACCAATCAGCAGGTGTTGTTCTTTGGTACTAACGAAGGTTATTTGCATGCAATTGATGCTAGTGACAGCAGTGTTGCTGGCGCAGGTGGCACCGAAAAGTTTGCCTATATGCCAAGTTCGCTATTAAAAAATATTGATGGTTTATTGAAGAATACTGAGCTAACCGGTCCTCTGAAGCGCATTTATGGTGTCGATGGAACAATAACTGTTTGGGTGAATGACAAAAACAAAAACGGCAAGGTAGATACTGCCGACGGTGATACGGCCTACTTATACTTTGGTCTGCGCCGGGGTGGAAATGCTTATTACGCGCTCAATATCTCTAATCCTGATAATCCTAGCCTGCTGTGGAAAATTGAGAATACGGGTGATTTTAGCCAGTTAGGTGAGAGTTGGTCAAAGCCAGTGCTGGGTAAGCTACGTTACAAGAAATCGGGAAGCGTTGTGCTGGATGATGTCCTAGTGTTCGGTGGTGGATATGACAGCCGTGTAGATGAAGAGACTTTATCGGCTCGTACGGCACTGTCTACTACCAAAGGAAATGGTGTTTATATTGTAAATGCTACTACTGGTGCTCTGATTTGGTCCTACACCGGTGGTAATTTACAGCATAGTGTGCCGGGTAATATCCGTGTATTGGACATGGATAATAATGGCTCAATTGATCGCCTTTACTTCGGTGATACCGGCGGTAATATCTGGCGTGCAGATCTAAACGCTGATGATGTTGATAGTGATGCCAGCTTGTATGATGTAACCAATGATGCACGGGTTAGTAAACTTGCTAGTCTTGGTGGTACAGGGTCGGATTATAGAAAGTTTTTCTATGAGCCTGATGTAGCCTTCTTCAAGCATAACGGTCGCTATGTATTGGTGTTGTCGATAGGTAGTGGCTATCGCTCTCATCCAATGAATACCAGTATCAGTGATCGCTTCTATGTTTTGTATGATGAAAATGTTCTGAATATTCCGGAAACTGCGCCTGCAGCACTGACAGATTCCGATCTGATCTCTTCGGTTACATTGGCAGGTAACGACTTCCTCACCACAACGCATAAAGGTTGGTATAAAGACTTAACCGTAGGGCATGGTGAAAAGGTTTTAGCTTCGGCAGTAACATTCCTGAATAAGATCATTTTCACGACATTTACTAAAACCGATACTGTGACATCAACAGGTGTCGGAGATAGTTGTACCAGCCTGACATCAACACAAACACAGGCCTACGTATTAGATCTGATGACAGCGTCGCCAACGGTAGATCTGGATGATGATGGCGTTGTGACTGCTGCTGATGAATATGCAGTAATTTCACATGGTGATATTTTAGATTCGCCACAGTTGGTCTTTAATGAGCCAAGTAACTGTACAACAGAAGGCTGTAATCAATATGTTGATATCCGTGTCGGAAAAAGCCTGCTGCCATTAGTGGATGAAAATACCGTCGATGGCAATGTTGACCTAGGTGATTTCTTGCCTAAGGTCTACTGGGTAAATGAATAATAATAAAAAGGTGATAGCGTGTTTAGTCGACAAAAAGACCAGGGTTTTACACTGATAGAATTGATGATCACGGTGGCGATACTGGGAATTCTCAGTGCCATAACCGTGCCGTCCTATATGGCTTATGTTCAGAAGAGTAAACGAACAGATGCGAAGGTGGAGCTACTAAAAGTTGCTCAGCTTCAGGAGAGTTATTACGTTCAAAATCTGAGCTATGCAAAGCAGTTGAATGGTACCTCTGCCAGCGGCGGTTTAAGTATGAGTGCTGCAACACTAACGACCGAGAATGGCTATTACAGCGTTACCATGTCAGCGACTGATAGTGGCGGCGGGACCTGTGCGGGTAACAATACTGACCCTTGTGTTAGCTATGCGATCAAGGCGGTGCCGAAATCAACGGGCGGACAGGCTAGTGACTCATCTTGTCAGGAGTTTCTGATTACGAATACCGGAGCCCGATTTGCAAAAAGCAGTACTGACACCGAATATACCAATGATTCCAGAGATACCTGCTGGAAATAAGTCTGTGTTGAGTGTTTAGTTTGACGGGGATTGGCCGATATTGATTCGGTCATTTCCCGCAAGATCGCTTAGGCAGGAGATATTCCGGTAATTGTGGTGTTGAAGTAGTGATGAAACAGCCATACCCTGATCATAACCATGCTCCAGCATTAGCCAACCATTTGGGCTAAGGTAAGGAATAGCCGCTTGGATAATTGCTTTTAGGTCAGCTAAACCTTTATCAGGAGCTGTTAGCGCAGTCAGCGGCTCATGGCGAATGCCAGTACTTAAGTGTGCGTCTTCCGGATCAATGTACGGCGGGTTGGATATGATTAAGTCGTACTGCATTGACTCTACAGCATTAAACCAATCTGAGCGTAAAAAGCTGATGTTGTTAATACCCAGTGACTGCTGGTTTTCTGTCGCAATCTCCAGAGCTGCTGCTGAGAGGTCAGTAGCAACAATAATCGCATCAGGTCTTTCGGTTGCCAAAGCAAGCGAAATGGCCCCAGAACCAGTTCCCAGCTCCAATATTTTCGGTGCTTCAATACCTTGAAGTTTCTCTAATGTCGTCTCTACTAGTAGCTCAGTATCGCCTCGCGGAATTAATACATCCGGCGACACTTTCAGTTTTAACGACCAAAACTCCTGATAGCCAACGCTGTAAGCAACGGGGTAATGCTCTAAACGTTGCGCTAGCATCTCCTCAAAGTGCATTACCTGAATGGCTAAAGGTTCGACTTCTGGCCAGGCATATAAATAGCTGCGATCTTTCTGAAGAGCGTGCGCGAGTAATATCTCTGCATCTAAGCGAGCGGATGAGCTGCTGTCTTTGAGTGTTTCAGTTGCTGATTGCAGCAGAACATCGATGCGCACTCAGATTAACCCTGCGCTGCCATTGCCGCCAATTGATCAGCCTGATATTCGCTGATTAGGGGATCGATGACCGAGTCCAATGCGCCAGCAATAACCTCATCCAACTTATACAATGTTAAGTTGATTCGGTGGTCAGTCACCCGGCTTTGAGGGTAGTTGTAGGTACGGATACGCTCTGAGCGATCACCGCTACCCACTAAGCTACGGCGAGCCTCAGCCTGTTCAGCATCCTGAACTTTGCGTTCGCCTTCTAATATACGAGATTGTAATAAGGACATAGCACGAGCACGGTTTTTATGTTGTGAACGCTCATCCTGACACTCAACTACGATGCCAGTCGGTAGGTGAGTAATTCGAATGGCAGAATCCGTTTTGTTAACGTGCTGGCCACCCGCGCCGGAGGCCCGGAATGTATCAACCCGAATATCGCCACTTTTAATTTCACGTGCGCTCACTGCATCGACTTCTGGTAATACTGCTACGGTAGCCGCAGAGGTATGTACACGGCCTTGAGATTCGGTCTCTGGTACTCGTTGCACTCGATGAGCGCCTGATTCAAATTTCAGTCGGGAGTAAGCGCCATTGCCAATAATGCGGATGACTGCTTCTTTATAACCGCCGTGCTCGCCTTGGTTTTGGCTGATGATTTCAGTTTGCCAGCCTCGGATTTCAGCATAACGTGTATACATGCGGAAAAGGTCGCCAGCAAAAATTGCAGCCTCATCTCCACCGGTACCTGCACGGACTTCCAGGAAGATATTGCTGTCATCGTTCGGGTCTTTAGGCAGCAGGAGTAATTGCAAAGAGGTTTCAATTTCTTCTAGCGCATCATTAGCAATTTGCAGTTCTTCTTGTGCCATTTCGCGCATTTCGGGATCATCCAGCATTTCTTTCGCTGTTTTTTGATCATCGATTGTTCTTAGATAGCGCTCATATTCAGCGACAACCGGCTCAAGCTGGCTGTATTCCATGGATAACTTACGGAACCTATCCTGATCAGAAATAATCTCGTTTTCAGAGAGCAAAATTGCAATCTCAGCATAACGTTCGCTGAGGTTTTCAAGTTTATTCAGAATTGATGGTTTCACAGTTAGTCTTCTTTGAATTCAGAGGCTGGGTCATCTAAGCCCAGTAAATTGCTTGCAGCACTTAGTAGCTCGATATCACCGGCGTGTGCCGCGTGATTCATCGCTTGTGTCGGTAGGTGACCCAGCTTATTAGTGAGTCTATGCGCCAGAAATTGTAGCGCTTCCTCCGGCGATTTGCCATTTTTCAATCGCTGCAGTGCTTTTTTTAAGGTATCTTGCTTAGTTTCTTCGAGCTGTTGTCGGTATTGTTTGATCAGCTTGATCTGCTGTTGAGCGTTAAGCCAGCGATTAAAGTTATTGGTTTCTTCGCTGATCATTATTTCCGCTTTATCAGCGGCACGTCGTCTGGCATCAATGTTTTGATCAACCACTGACTTCAGATCATCGACGGTATACAAGTACACATCATTAAGATCACCCACTTCCGCTTCGATATCGCGAGGAACAGCAATATCGACCATGAAAATAGGGTTGTGCTTACGCTGCTTGAGTGCTTTTTCAACGCTACCTTTACCAATCACGGGGATAGGGGAGGCGGTTGATGAAATGACAATATCCGCAAATTGCAGATAGTTACCGATATCAGAAAGCCCGATACACTCCGCATCAAGCGTCATTGCGAGTGTCTTTGCATTCTCTAAGCTGCGGTTGGCAATAATAACGCGTTTAATGCCTGCGCCTCGTAAATGCCTACCTACTAATTCGATCGTTTCACCGGCACCAATCAGTAAAGCGGTTTGTTTGTTCAGGTCACCGAAAATTTGGCGTGCTAAACTAACTGCCGCATACGCGACTGAGACAGGGTTTGAACCGATATCAGTTTCTGTACGCACTCGCTTTGCTGCGAGAAATGCATGTTGCATCAAGCGTGTTAGTTTACTGCCGGTTGCTTTATGGTCGCTGGCAGCTTTGAGTGCATCTTTTAATTGGCCCAGAATTTGTGGTTCACCGAGTACCATGGAGTCGAGGCCACTGGCAACCCGAAAGGTATGACGGATAGCATCGGAATCTGAGAGTTGATACACGTAAGGGCGCAGTTGTTTCTTATCGATGTTGTGCTGTTCCGCATACCAATCGGTGAGTGACTCAGCTGAGGTATCATCCTGAACACTAGCATAGACTTCAGTGCGGTTGCAGGTGGAGAGGATTAGCTTTTCATCAAAGATAGCCAAATCCGCACTAAGCGTGTCGTTTAATTGTTGATCGGAAAACGCAACTTTCTCGCGAATTGAGATAGGAGCAGTTTTATGGTTTATTCCAATAACAACAATCGACATACTAGTAGTATTTATTGCAAATTTTCAGGAGGTAGATTCTCTGTCAGGCGTTAACGGAATACAAGAAGACTTTGTTATAAGGCTGTTTATTCCGTTCCGGTTAGCAGATTTTTTCACCACTTCATGCAATGCGGCTGGTTTTATAATAGGCTTTAAGGTAGAAACATGAGAATTACAAATCGAACCCCCGGATGTTAGAGTGATGGTAATGAAGAAAAAATTTCTCGTCCGCAATCTGTCCCTGTCGATAGTGCTTGGCATCCTGTCTTCATTAGTAGCGTGCAAAGATTCAGAGCACCCGCTGATTGCAAATACGCAGGCCGAAGAGGTCGTTGCGGCTGTGCGGGTCGGCGAATCAGCGTCTCCCAGTGAAAAAATGTATCACACGATGGTGGCAGAAATGTATCGGCTGCAGGGCGATGATGTCAGTGCAACCATGCACTTTGCTGAAGTGCTGATCGGTAATACAGATGAAGCTCTAGCCCGAGTTGCCACTGAAACCGCCGCGCAAACAGAATATACCAAACAGGCGATCTTTAGTGCTAAGCAATGGGTTAGCTTAGGCGGCGCAGAAGTTGAAGCGCGTCAATACTTGGCATTACTCCTGTTAAGAGATGAGCAATACACAGAAGCAGCAGAGCAGCTGAACAACATTCATGAGTTGATCACTGCAGGCGAGCACGATGGCTTAAGCTTTCTAACATCACTGATTTCGCTTGAGTCTCATAAGGGTAAGGCATTCCAAGCGTTTGAAACTTACGTGAAGCTTTACAATGACACCCCATCTGCACACCTGAAGCTCGCGGATTTATCCTTCGAAAACCAAGATTATCAAAGTACTTTACAACGCCTTAAAGCTTTAGGTGGCGGCGAATTGAGCGCCGAAGAGCAGAGCCACGCTGAAGTTCTGGAAAGTAAAACACTCTATAAACTGGGTAATTACAAGCAAGCTGTCGCAGCGATGCAGCAGTTGACCGAGCAGTCAGGTGTTTCTGATGTGGTGCGCTTAGAGTTTGCGCGCTTGTTAATGATGAATGACGATGAAGCCGGTGCGATTAATCAGTTAGAAGCAATTCATCAGAATTCGCCAGAAAACTTTGAAGTGCTGAAATCATTGGTGGCGATGCATATTGCTAATGACCAATTTGTCCAAGCGGAAAAGCATGCTCAGCGTTTGATGGAAGATCCTGATTATCAAAGTTTGGCGCATCATTTTTTGGCAGAGATCTATGAAAGTCGCCATGATATGGATGCGGCATTACGTGAATATGGCGCAGTAGAACAGGGTGAGTTTTATAGCAGTGCGCAGCGCCGTATTTCAGAGCTATTAGTTGAGCAGTATAGTTTGGATGTTGCTAAAGATTGGTTGGCTTCGCAAAGGAATGTCGTTGAAACAGCTGATCAGGCATTCTTATTCTGGCGTTTGGAGGCTGAGCTATTAGCTAAATACAAAGATTATGCATCATCGGTAGTGGCTTATGAGAAGGCTTATCGCATTATCCCCGGCAATATTCAGCTGAATTATGAATATGCCGTAGTGACTCAGCACTTGGGCAATGTCGATAGAGCAGAGCAATTACTCACTGCCATTATTCAGGTCGATTTAAAGCATGCGGATGCTTTGAATGCGCTGGGCTTTATGTTGCTTGAAAAAACAGATCGCCTGGCCGAGGCAGCCGGCTATATTCAAAAAGCACATGACCTTCGTCCGAATGATCCCTCAATTAAAGACAGTTTAGGCTGGTTGTATTTCCGGCAAGGCAAAGTGGCCGATGCTGCTGCGCTGCTACTTAACGCGTATTCTGAAACTGAAGACCCTGAGATAGCGAGTCACCTGATTGAAGTATTACTGACTCAGGGGCAACAGCAGGAGGCTCGTGAATTGCTGGCAAGGATGATCCAGCAATATCCGGAAGATCCTTCGCTTAAGTCGGTGCAGAAAAAAATAATCGATATATAATGCGGGCAGTGACCTCGTCACCAACATTATTAAAATAACCACGGAAGGCAATACGCTATGAATCAATTCAATAAACTAGTGTTAGCAGTACTAGTAGGTACTGTACTGGCTGGCTGTTCGACCCAGCGCGCCAATCAGGCACCGTCCTCAGTTATCAGCAAACCAACTCCGACCAAGCCCGTTGCGAACCCTTGGGAGCGACGTCAGCAGACCATGAATGCCATGCAGTCTTGGGATATGAGTGGTCGTGCAGCGCTACGCTTTAAAGGTGACGGCTGGACGTTCGGCCTGAATTGGCAGCAGAAGAATAAGCAGCAGTATGTACTACAGATTCAAAACCCAATTACCGGAACGTTAGTCGCAGTGCTTGAGCAAAGCCCGGGCAAAGCGGTATTGAAGTCTCAAGGCAAAGTACATGACGGCACCGACGCTGAGCGCCTCCTTGAGCAGCAGTTGCGAGTGAAGATGCCAGTGAATGGTATGCCTTACTGGATTCGTGGTGTGATGGCTCCGCAGTACCCTGTAGGCCAAGTGAAGTTGGATGCGCAAGGTCGCCCAACACAGATTACACAAGCCGGCTGGGTTATTGATTATGATAACTATGACGGCAATGACTTTGCGGCACTACCAGGTAAGGTCAATATTGCGCGAACCCAAGATCAGGTGAACGTAAGGGTATTACCCAGAAACTGGAAAATTCGTTAAGTATGATTTGGACGTTACCGGCACCCGCTAAGTTAAACTTGTTTCTGCACATTACAGGTGTGCGTGATGATGGTTATCATAATCTGCAAACGATTTTTCAATTGCTGGATTATTCGGATGAGGTGACGTTATTACGTCGTGATGATGGTGTAATTCGGCGTACGGAGGGCTTGGCAGAGGTTGAGCCCTCCGATGATTTGATTGTGAAGGCTGCTCAGGCCCTTAAAAATTATACTGGCACCACCTATGGTGCAGATGTCGGTGTTGTTAAGCGGTTGCCAGTTGGTGGCGGGATTGGGGGAGGTAGTTCCGATGCGGCGACAACCTTACTTGGATTAAATGCCTTGTGGGAATGTCATCTCTCTACAGACGAGCTTTTAGGTATAGCCGTTACATTAGGCGCTGATGTTCCGGTGTTCGTAGCAGGTCATAGCGCATGGGCAGAGGGTATTGGTGAGCAGTTAACGCCAATGGACTTACCCGAAATTTGGTTTTTGGTGTTGCATCCCGGAGTTTTTGTATCAACAGCAAAACTTTTTTCATCAGAAGTGTTGACAAGAAACAAGAGCATCCTTAAAATGCGCGACTTCACTGACACAGACATCGAAAACATCTTCGAAGTTATCGTCAGAGAACAGCATCCTGAAGTGGATTTGTCGTTAAGTTGGTTAAACCAATTTTCGACAGCTAGAATGACTGGAACCGGTAGTTGTATTTTTGCAGGTTTTGATTCTTTTGAGGAAGCTGAAAAAGTATTGAAAGATATGCCAAGTAAATGGAAAGGTTTTGTTGCTAAAGCAGTAAATACTTCTCCAGTGTTTGAGGCAATTAATCAGTACAGTAAAAGTTAAATAGTTTTATCTGATGGGTCGTCGCCAAGTGGTAAGGCACCGGGTTTTGATCTCGGCATTCGTAGGTTCGAACCCTACCGACCCAGCCATTAATTCCGATTAAAAGTCTGCTATATGCAGACTTTTTGTCATTTAGGAAGAGACTAATCATGTCCGAGATTAACAGGATGATGATTTTCGCAGGTAACGCGAATCCCCAGTTGGCACAAGAAGTTTCAGATTGTGTTGGCGTACCTCTAGGCCGAATGTTATTAGGCCAATTCAGCGACGGCGAAGTTCATGCCGAAATCCTCGAGAATGTCCGCGGTCAAGATGTATTCGTGATCCAGCCTACATGCGCACCTACCAACGATCACCTAATGGAGCTGTTAATTATTGTTGACGCTTTATATCGTGCATCAGCAGGTCGTATCACAGCAGTAATCCCATACTACGGTTACGCCAGACAAGATCGCCGAGTGCGTTCACGTCGCGTACCGATCTCCGCTAAGTTAGTGGCAGACATGCTGGCTACCAGCCATGTCGATCGCGTACTAACCATTGATCTTCACTCTGATCAGATTCAAGGCTTCTTCGACCTACCAGTAGATAATATCTATGCTTCTGGTGTGCTGCGCGAAGATATCCTGAGCAAGAACTACGACAACCTGATGGTGGTTTCACCGGATGTTGGTGGTGTAGTTCGTGCTCGTGCTTTGTCAAAGTCTGTGGGGGATGTGGATCTGGCAATCATTGATAAGCGTCGTCCTGAGCCTAACGTTTCTGCCGTGATGAATATCATTGGTGACGTAAAGGGTAAGACTTGCGTACTGATTGATGATCTTGCAGATACTGCAGGCACATTGTGTCACGCAGCTGCTGCTCTGAAAGAGAAGGGCGCTGCTAAAGTGGTTGCTTATGCAACACACGCTGTGTTCTCTGGTCCTGCGGTGAAAAACATCAATGGTTCTATGCTGGATGAGGTGGTTGTAACTAACTCAATTCCTTTGTCAGCAGAAGCTCAGCAATGCAGCAAAATCAGACAGCTTTCAGTTGCGAAAGTACTGGCTGATACCATGCAGCATATCAATCTTGACCAGTCGGTCAGTGATTTGTTCGGCGAGCAAGAATAATTTTATCGGGCGGTTGGAATTTGGTCGCGAATCCAGCCGCTTTTACTATCTAGACCCAATTAAGGGTCGATTTTGTTACTTGGAGTAACTCATGGCTAATACATATACTTTGGAAGCAGAAGTGCGTACGGATGAAGGCAAAGGTGCGAGCCGCCGCCTACGTCGCACTGGCAAAATCCCTGCGATTTTGTACGGTGGATCTGGTGAGCCAGTATCCCTAAACCTGAAAGAGAACCAGTTGGTTCGTCACCTTCAGGAAGAGCTGTTCTATTCTTCACTGATCACTTTGAATGTTGATGGCAAGCCAGAGACAGTTGTTCTGCGTGACCTGCAACGTCACCCAGCACGCCCGGTTATTCTGCATGCTGACTTACAGCGCGTTAACGCTGATGAGAAGATCAAAGTTGTTGTTCAGTTGCACTTCTCTAATGAAGAGAATGCATACGGTGTTAAGACGGAAGGTGGTACTGTATTCCGTGCAATGATGGACTTGGAAGTAATCTGCTTGCCAAAAGACATCCCTGAATTCGTTGAAGCTGACTTGGTTGATCTGAAGAAAGGTGAGTCTCTGCATATTTCTGATCTGAAGCTGCCAGAAGGCGTTGAGTCTGTTCAGTTGGCACACGGCGAAGATCACGATTTGGCCATTGCTACAATTCACTAAAAAATTACAGGGTGCTTATTGATGACTAGTTCAGGCATTAAACTGATCACTGGTCTGGGTAACCCCGGTATGAAGTATGACAAAACCCGGCACAATGCCGGGTTTTGGTTTGTCGACGAATTAGCCCGACGTTATGGTGGGACTTTCAAAACAGAAAGTCGCTTTTCGGGAGAATGCTGCAAAGTCGATATTGCCGGTATGCCGGTTTGGCTGCTCAAGCCGACGACATTTATGAATCGCAGTGGTTTGTCTGCGAAGCAATTAATGTCTTTCTTCAAGTTTTCCCCTACTGATGTTTTAATTGCACACGATGAGTTGGATATCGCGCCAGGTGCATTGCGCCTGAAGTTTGGCGGCGGCCATGGTGGGCATAATGGTTTGCGTGATTTGCATGCGCAGCTTGGGGCGGACTATTGGCGGCTAAGAATTGGCATAGGTCATCCCGGGGATCGGAATAAAGTGGTCGACTATGTGTTGTCACGTCCGACTCAGAATGAAGAAATTGAGATTATGCGCAGCATTGATTTGGCTTGCGATGAAATAGAGCGGATTGTTCAGGGCGACATGCAAATCGTCATGAATACGCTGCACAGTAAATAGTTAAGGTAACTATCATGGGTTTTAAGTGTGGAATTGTAGGTTTGCCAAACGTCGGTAAATCGACTCTGTTTAATGCGCTGACAAAAGCAGGCATTCAGGCAGAAAATTATCCGTTTTGTACGATCGAGCCAAACGTCGGCATCGTGCCGGTGCCGGACTTACGGCTGCAGGCGTTAGCTGATATTGTTAAGCCGAAAGAGCGCGTCATTCCAACGACCATGGAGTTTGTAGATATTGCAGGCCTGGTTGCCGGCGCCTCTCAAGGTGAAGGTTTAGGAAATAAATTCCTGTCGCATATCCGTGAAACCGATGCTATTGCGCATGTTGTGCGTTGTTTTGATAACGATGACATTATCCATGTAAGTGGAAAAGTTGACCCGTTATCAGATGTTGAGACAATCAATACCGAGCTTGCGCTGGCAGATATGGATTCTGTTGAGCGTGCGTTGATTCGTGTGGCTAAGAACACCCGTTCTGGTAATAAGGATGCGGTTGCTCAAAAAGAATTGTTAGATCGTCTATATGAGCATTTGGGTGAAGGTTTGCCAGCAAGAAGTTTCGAGCTGAGCGATGACGAATCCAAGCTACTTAGAGAAATTCACCTGATCACGATTAAGCCTTTGTTGTTTATCGCTAACGTGGATGATGATGGCTTTGAAAATAACCCATACCTTGATGCGTTGCGTGAGCTTGCGGATAAAGAGGGGGCTGAATTGGTCGTCGTCTGTGCGGCGATTGAGGAAGAGTTGTCACAGTTGGAAGAAGAAGATCAGAAAGAGTTCTTAGCTGATCTGGGCTTGGAAGAGCCTGGTTTGAATCGTGTTATTCGTGCTGGATACAGCATGCTTAACCTTCAGACGTTCTTTACTGCTGGTGTTAAAGAAGTTCGTGCCTGGACGGTTGCTGTGGGTGCTACAGCGCCACAGGGTGCCGGACGTATCCATACAGACTTCGAGCGTGGCTTCATTCGCGCAGAGGTGGTTGGCTATGATGACTTCATCGCTTGTAAGGGTGAAGCTGGTGCGAAAGATGCTGGAAAATGGCGTCTTGAAGGCAAAGAATACATCATGAAAGAAGGTGATGTGGTTCATTTTAGATTTAATGTATAAATGTAGTTGACAGTGATTTGAGATATCTATATATTTCGCATCCTCGATTATTTGAACGGCTACATAGCTCAGTTGGTTAGAGCACATCACTCATAATGATGGGGTCCCAGGTTCGAATCCCGGTGTAGCCACCACATTCTAAGGCTCGCATTATTTATTTAATGCGGGCCTTTTTTGTATTCTGAGTATGAACTTTTAAACTATCCATATTGCGGGGATGATTTAAAAGTAAATTCATATTATTATGCTTGACCTTTGCAGGCATAGATCCAAGATTTTTAATCCTACCCTAGCCGCAATCCTTTGCATTTATATCGGGAGAGAGCAAGTGGAATTATCCGGAGCCAAGATTTTCGTTGAGAGTCTCAAGGCAGAGGGCGTAGATACCATTTTTGGCTATCCAGGTGGAGCAGTTCTGTTTTTGTATGATGAACTGGATAAAGCCGCTGGTGACATTAATCATATCCTCGTACGTCATGAGCAGGCAGCGATCCATGCTGCAGAAGGCTATGCCAAATCAACTAACAAAGTTGGGGTGGCGATTGTAACGTCTGGTCCGGGTGCAACTAACGCTGTCACCGGTATTGCTGACGCTTATATGGATTCCGTTCCATTGGTGGTATTCACGGGTCAAGTACCTCGTGCACTGATTGGTAATGATGCATTTCAGGAAGTGGATATCATCGGTATCACACGTCCTTGCGTGAAGCACAACTTCTTGGTTAAGTCGATTGAAGATCTGGCGCCAACGATCAAGAAAGCATTCTACATTGCTAACTCTGGCCGTCCTGGTCCTGTACTCATCGATATTCCAAAAGACATCACTGACGGTGTTGAGAAATGTGCATTTGAGTACCCTGAGACGGTTAGCATTCGTTCATACAATCCAAACGTTAAGGGTAACCCTCGACAGATCCGTCACGCGGTAGATGCACTGCTAGAGGCTAAATCACCGATTTTCTATACTGGTGGTGGTGTAATCCTTTCTGGCGGCTCTGAGGAGCTGACAGAGCTGGCTCGCATGCTTAATTACCCTGTAACCAACACACTGATGGGCTTGGGTGCGTTCCCAGCGTCCGATCCGCTGTTTGTTGGCATGTTGGGTATGCACGGTACTTACGAAGCCAATATGGCGATGCATAAGACCGACTTGGTTATTGCCATTGGTTCACGCTTCGATGACCGGGTAACTGGTAATATCGAGAAGTTCTGCCCGAATGCAAAAATCATTCATGTTGATATTGATCCGGCATCAATCTCTAAAAATGTGAAAGTTGATGTCCCAATCGTTGGTGATGTGAAAAGCGTGTTGACTGATCTGTTGGTTGAGCTTAAAAAGCGCGACGAGAAACCTGATCAGGAAGCAAATGCACTGTGGTGGGATCAGATCAATGAGTGGCGTAAGACAGACTGTCTGCACTACGATCAAGGTAAAGAGCTCATCACGCCTCAGTATGTTATTGATACGCTCTGGAAGCTGACGCACGGCGATGCTTATGTTTGCTCGGATGTTGGTCAGCATCAAATGTGGGCTGCACAATACTACCGCTTTGATAAGCCTAACCGTTGGATAAACTCTGGTGGTCTTGGAACGATGGGCTTCGGTTTGCCATCGGCGATGGGTGTGCAATTGGCTCATCCGGATGCGACAGTTGCTTGTATTACCGGGGACGGCAGTATCCAGATGTGTATTCAAGAGTTGGCAGCTTGCCTGCAGTATCAGTTACCACTGAACATTATTTCTTTGAATAATGGTTATCTGGGAATGGTTCGTCAGTGGCAGGAATTCTTCTACCAGAAGCGTTATTCAATGTCTTACATGGAGTCATTACCTGACTTTGTTAAGTTGGCAGAGGCTTATGGTCATGTTGGCTTGCAGATCAAAGATCCGGCTGATGTTGAAGGTGCTCTGAAAGAAGCCATTGAAAATAAGCAGCGTTTATACTTCCTGGATTTCCTAACTAATCCTGAAGAAAATGTTTATCCGATGATTCCTGCCGGTGCAGGTCAAAATGAAATGATTTTGGTATAAATATGCGACATGTAATTTCAGTTTTAATGGAAAATGAGTCGGGTGCTTTATCTAGAGTTGTCGGTCTGTTTTCAGCTCGTGGCTATAATATTGAGTCTCTCTCTGTTGCTCCGACAGATGATGACAGCCTGTCGCGCTTGACACTGGTCACTCGTGGCAGTGAGCAAATCATTGAGCAGATTCTGAAGCAGCTGAACAAGTTGATTGAGGTTGTGAAGGTTTCTGACTTGTCTGAGCACAAGTATATTGAGCGTGAAATGATGTTGATTAAAGTGGAAGCAAAGCATGCTGATGCAATCACTTCAATCAAGCAGATCGCAGATATCTTCAGAGGCAAGATTATTGACCTGAGTAATCGCACGTTCACTATTGAAGTGTCTGGTGAAGGCGATAAGCTTGATGCCTTTATCGTTGCGATGCGAGATCAGATTATCATCGAGGTGGTTCGATCTGGATGTATTGGTATTGCTCGTGGAAATATCGCTTTGAGAGTGTAGATTTTTAAAGCATCGCTTAATAAAAAAGCCCGATCGGCAATATGCAGATCGGGCTTTTTTTTGTGGAAATTTCTTAGGTTTTGCTTAATCGCGTAGCTGGTAGCTGGGTTGGTTAGCTGCGTTAATTAGTTTGTGTTTGATAAGCCACTGTCTGGCATCTTCTGCATCTTCCTTAAACCAAGCCTCGCTAGAACCAAGCATAAAGTTATAACCCCAGCTATTCATATCCTGCATCATTTTAGCTTTACTAAATTGAGTGAAATGATCAGATAGTAAGATTTGTAAATAGCACACGGCATTTTCTTCATCAGATGTGCCACCAGCATTTGTATGGAGCTGTGAGCGACGTTTGTTGTCCATGCAGATGTAGTGACAGGCTTCATGTAATAGAGAGTGGAGAGGGGTGTCAGGTCTTATATAGAGTTGGTCAGCGATAAGGCCAGCTTCTTCATCGCCCCAGAAGCTACCAGGGATGGCCTGATTGATATCAACGACATTTAAGTGCAACTGATATCGATTTAATAGTGTCTGTGCCTCAGTAAGATCAACTTCAGCAATGCGTGTTACAGGAGGAGTGCTGGGTGTAGTTAACTCTTCAGTTGGATTCACGATGCTTGCTTAGTGAAGGTTATCTTCGAAGTGGAACTGACGAATAATTAGTTTTTCACCATTGTCGGCTAAAGTGATATTGCATTTTCCGGTGCGAGTCAGCCATTGTTGCTCATCGCTGAACTCAAATCGAGTCAGAAACTCACCGTCACCATAGAAACCATCAGGTGTTACTTTCCAGGTAAAGTTATGCAGGAAAACTTTTTTCTGTGTGGCCGAAGCAAATAGATCCAATATTTGTTTAGAGGATTGAGGTAGGCTATTGTTGGCCTGCAGCTCTTGAATTAAGTTACCCTCTAACGCCTTTTCAAAGTCATTAAGTAACAACTGAATGCGGTTTACACCTTTTGCATTACTAGTGTTGTCAATAGTCACTTTTGATTGAGATGACACGGTACGAATCGTCGTAGCGCTCTCAGTCATTTGTTGGTTAGTTGTTTCATCAAGCGGCAGTGAGACAATGTCCTGACGCACAATTGCTTGTGGAGTCGAAGGTACCAGCAACACAATCATAAACCCGACGAGTACTAAGCCCATCACTCCAGCAAATAAAACATAGTTGATCTGCTTCTTCTGCTGAGATCTGCGGTAATTGCTATTTGGTCTAGGGCCATGATGGACTCTAAAGTCAGAATTCATAGCGTAGTCTTGCTCTTCATGAGCGCTTTGGGCAGGCTTAGGTTGGTCTGTAGGTGATGTTTGCATTGCTAGAATCTTATCAAATGACTGTTGTATTTGTTGTAAATGCGGATGATCTTGCTTGCTCGTAAACTTATCTGGATGAAAAATGTTTTGTAGCAGGCGTTTATGGCGCTTGCATGTGTCCAGACTGGCTTGTTCACGAGTTGCGAGACCTCTGTATGGGCTTTTTTCGTGATCCGCCATTACCAGCTTCAAGAAACCTAGGAAAGCATCTTGAATAATCTGTTCATCAATCCCCATGCTCTCGGCTAGTTCGGCACGTTTGCGGGCCGAGGCAGTCGTTTGCAGTAGCTCCGACATACCATGAGGCAAGGCGCGTATTAGGCGCCATTGCTCCATTCCGTGTGTTGGATGCTTGTGCAGATAAAGCGCAAACTGGATTGCTGATTTTTTCATAGTTTAAACATCACAACAGATAAATAAGTATTACTACTGAGCTTGTTCCGGCTTGGTGTAAGTATAGTAACTATCATCACTATATTCCGGATTGCTGGAACGATCTATTCTTGATAGTAAAGTACCAATAATATTGCCGCTAGTACGCTCCATACGTTTCAGCGCTGCAAGCAATGAAGCCTTGCGAGTCTTGCCTGCCTGTATGGTTAAAATCGTAGCATCTGCAAGATTAGACAATACCAGAGCATCCGCTAAACCAATGACTGGTGGACCATCAATAATGATGTAATCAAACTCGTCCATCGAGATTTCCAATAGATCCTGCATACGCTTTCCAGAGAGCAGTTCAACCGGATCTGGCGGAATTGGACCTGAAGTAATAACACGCAGTTGCTTAATCAGGCATGGACGGCTGATCTGTGCAGCATTGCCAGCACCTGCCAAATAGTTCGTTAAACCTTCCAGGTTATCCAGCTTTAGTCGTTGGTGCAGGCTTGGATTTCTTAAGTCTGCATCGATCAGCAATACTTTACTGCCAACCTGAGCATAAGCCGTTGCCAAGTTCAGGGCGATTGTACTTTTACCTTCTGCAGGGCTGGAGCTAGTGATAAATGTAACTCGTGGAGCACCATAGCGAGTCGAGAATTTGAGGCTGGTACGCAATGAGCGAATCGCTTCAGCAAGTGGTGAACGAGGCTCTAAGTGCGCTAATAATGCCAGCTGGTCGCTAGACTGGTTCTTAATATTAGGCAGCAATCCAAGTACTGGAAGGCCTGTGACGCGCTCAACTTCATCAGAGTTCTTAAGGCTGTCATCCATAAATTCACGCAAGAAAGCCGCACCCATACCAAGCATTAAGCCTAATAGCATGCCGAAGGCCAGATTGTTACGTAGTCTTGGTTTGTGCTTCTCGTAAGGGACGCCTGCCTTATCAATGATGCTGATGTTGTTGGTACCAACACCGCCAGCGACGTTAACCTGCTTCAGTTGTTGCAGCAGTTCGGTGTAAAGCACTTGGTTAGATTCAACCTCACGTTTTAATGTATTGTACTTAATGCTGTCGCCCTGAGTTTCCAGAGTCGCACTTTTCAGGCGATCAAGTTGTGCGTTCAGCATTTCTTGTCTGCGGGCTGCTGCAGTAGCTGCTGACTCAAGGCCTTTAAGCGTAGAAGCTGCCTGGCTGCTCAGTTCATTTCTGATAGCATTGATTTTGGCGTTTAAGTTACGGATAGTGCGATTGTTGCCGCTAGCAGAGCGTTGAATTGCGGTATTTCGCTCAGCGATTAGCTCGTTAAGCTCGCTACCTTTTCTTTGTAGGGCTGGATCATTAGATAGAGCTGCGATCACTGAAGGATCATCAATACCAGCGCTTTTGGCCTGAGCATACAGTGCTTCTGCTTCAATACGATCACGCTCTGAGCCGACTAACTCTTCGCTTAACTTTTTCAAGGAGTAGGTGTTAGTGCTCTCACCATCTACATCCTGAATAATGCCAAATTGGCGGGCGTACTCGTTTAACGCACGCTCTGATTTCTCTAGCGACTGGCGAACTTGTTGAATGTTTTCCGTCAGGAATTCTTTAGAGTAGGACGCTGTATCAAAACGCTTTTCAAGATTCATTCTTACAAATGTTCTTGAGATAGCATTAGAGATATCAGCAGCCAGTTTTGGATCTGTTGAGTCGTAGTTGATCATGACCAGCTGAGAGTTGCTAATCGGCTGTACCGTCAGGTTCTCAAGAAACAGGGCCTCTGTACGATCTGAACTGCTCAAATCTACAGTAGACATTCCTAGTGCTTGTTTAATCGAGCTGATCACACCAAATGATGTGTCTTTGGTGTCAAGGCCAAGCTGGTTGATGACACGACGAGCCAGTGCTTTACTTTGAATCAGCTGACGTTGCGTTTCATGAAAGTCTTTATCACTGCGTGATTCAATGCTTTCGAACATCGCACCGTTGACGATCTGTTTAGCATTACGCTCAATCTGAATCGTAGAGCTAGCACGGTACACTGGCTTGATCATCAGCGTAACAAGCAGGACTGCTAACAATGTCAGTAGTGTTGTTGCAATAACTAACCACTTACGGCGGGCAATAATTCCAATGAATTCTTTCAGGTCCAGGCCACTCGGCGGCGTTAACAACTCTTCCGGATAGATTGCACCAGGGTGAGGAACGGCTTGAGTAGCGCTTGCCTGATTGTTCGCGACTCGGGAGGGGAGTCTTTGGTTGTTGTCAACACTCATAAGTTTTCTGTCATCTAGTTTGATAGTCGGGTTGTATATACATAGTCATATTGAAGCTTAGCAATTGACTATTTTTTGTGATGCTTGATTGTTGGTTGTTTAATTTATGAATACAAAGAATCTGAGATAAGCTAGCCTTTATTGGAGATAAACCAGTGGTATTTCAGCCCCCATTCAGGCTTTAGCGACGAGCTGAAGCAACCGGCTACAAATGGCAAAACACAGTCGCTTATAATAGCAATTCGGCTGCTGCAGTACAATAATGTAGTTGTTAACTATATTGTTGATATTACTGAGATAATTTATACGGTAACCTTATTTCCGGAGAGCCTTTTTTTGATCCACTCTCTAGCGGGTGTCTCAAACAGCTTGTATGAGGCTATCGAGATAATAATCAGTAACGCCAAGGCGGCATAAAAGTCAGCAATCTCACCTAAGTTGATTCGTGTCTCAATCAGCCGGTTGTAAAGTCCAAACACGGGCTTCTGTAGGATGTAGAGCGAAAAGCTAGCTTCACCAAGCAGGATTAAAAATGGGTGGCTCAGCCAGTCTGTTACTTTGTTCTTGCTTGCTGCCAGTAGCCAGATAAAGAGTAAAAAAGCGGGTGCAATTAATCCGTTTGTGTAAGCTAGTTTCAGTCCTAGTAATGCTTCCAGTTGGGGGCGTGTTTCAAGTAGCAGTACAATTAGTCCAAGCGAAGCCAGTAGCCATATTGGGTGAGGCGACTTCAACTTATGTGAATTTCGCTTAAAAAGTACACCACAAACTAAGCCCGCAATGAATGCATTAATATGCATCAAAGGGTGGTAGTAAATGAAGTCGTGCAGCAGGCTTTTTCCAGTGTATTGCGAGCTATTTATGGCGTCAGTTAAAACATACTGGGTTACGACCCAAGTGACTAAACCAATTAAAGCGACGTATTTCAGCCCGTTTTTATAAATGAGTACTAATAAAAACGGGAAGCAAAGGTAGAAAAAGGCTTCAACCGATAGAGACCAACCCGGGTTATTGAGTGTCATCGGGTAGCCTGGAATCCAGGCTTGCAGCATACTCATGTGCAATGGCAGGGCTAGTGGCTTTTCACTGAGCTCATGTGAGCTGGCAACGACCATTAGCAGTAAGCCAACTAAGTAGACTGGGTATATACGTGCAAATCGGGCAATCCAATAACTACGCTTATTTAAAGGGCGGTCTGGGTTTAACCTAAAATATGCAATTGCCATAATAAAACCAGACAATACATAAAAGTAGTTAACGGCAATTGGCCCGGCGGTAACACTTTCATTAATCCATGGAATGTTAGCTGGGAAGGCCTGCATTCCATAATGGAAGTAAACGACAGTCAGCGCAGCAATAAAGCGCGTAAACGTAATTTGATTAATTTGCACGTTATAAGCTCAAATATTGTTTATATTTTAGTAAGCGTTTTTGTCAATAAATGAGCGAGTGATTGTCAGGAATATAATCTTAATATCCAGCGACAAGCTCCATTCACGCATGTATTCCAAGTCGAACTCAACGCGCTTTTTCATTTTGTAAACGGTATTGGTTTCGCCGCGCCATCCGTTGATCTGTGCCCAGCCTGTAATGCCTGGCTTAATCATATGGCGTAACATGTAGCCTGGAATAAGTGAACGGTACTGTTCGTTGTGCGCAACGGCATGAGGACGAGGGCCTACAATCGACATTCTTCCCTGCAGTACGTTGATGAATTGTGGCAACTCATCTAATGATGTGCGACGTAGGAAGCGACCAATTGGTGTAAAGCGGTCATCATCGCGTTGTGCTTGTCGAACGTTGTCACCATCTTCACATACATTCATTGTACGGAACTTCCAAACAAGGATCTTTTCACCACGCAAGCCATAACGTGTTTGCTTGAATAACACAGGACCTCTGGAAGTGAATTTAACCGCCATTCCAATTCCCAGTAACACAGGTGAGATCAGTGTCAGAATAATGCTACCCACAATAATATCTTCAACGCGCTTTACTAAAGCGTGATCAGATGAAAATGGTGAGTCATAGATACATAAAACTGGTGTGTCAGCAATTTCGATAAATTTACTATGCAGCAGGTTAGTAGTGAAATAGTCAGGCAGTAAACGAATAGGGGTTGCGCTGTCGGAAAGATCATCCAATAGGGCATGCATACGCTGCTTGGCTTCAACCGGTAGAGCAAAGTAAATTTGATCCCACTCGCCTTTACGGGCAGAGCTGATCATGTCCTGATAATTTCCAAGATTAGCATAGCCGCCGAAATCCGCTGGGTTCTCACTTTGGCGCTCATCATAGAAACCAGCAATGCGGTAACCGAAGTCGGGATTGTTTTCCAGCTCACGAGCAAAACGTAAACCATTTTCAGTCATGCCGACAATAGCAACGGTACGGTTGTTCATACCCAGACGTTTCAAGTGAGAGAAAACCTGACGTAAAATAACACGAGCGATAATCAAGATGACCGGTGTGGTCAATAACCATGCTAATAACACGACACGAGAGAACTGCTCACTGGTCTTTGAAATGAAGGCAATGAATACCATTGATAGGAACGTCAGTAACCAAGCAACCACGATTCTAGCCGCCTCGTCACGTACCGGTCGCCCGCCCCAAGAGGTGTAAATCTCGGTAAAGCGGCCATACAAACCAAACAGTACAACAGCTGATAAACCTGCGACTAAATACCCCTGCACATTGTAGAAGTGAGTATAAAGGGCGCCCAGAATGAGTGGCATCAGGATAACCATGATGTCAACTAGTCGATATATTAACTCGGAACTTATTCTTCTATCGTCCACGGTAGTCCTCTCTGGGGTTCAGCTGGTAGCTAGTGGGGGTATCTGGCACCAGTTTTGGTTCACTATTTTTAATTACTATTTTCGTGTTATTCACGTTATTTAATATCTTTATTGTACACTAATCATGCATTGCGAGAGGATAGGTCTTTCTCCCAACGGTAGTCCTTTAGTCGTTTAAATTGGTTTTTTGACCGAATCCTAATGATTCCGGCGATACCAATATAGATTAGCGTCGAAAACCAGTCACGACTTAACAGTCTGGAGCGCATAACGCTGCCGTACTGCTTATCCTCTTTTACCTTGCATTGGCCCGTTGCTGCCAGCTGCATATTGCCCAGTCGGGCGCGTGTTTTGATCTTAATTAGGGAATAAATATCCCTTGGTGCATTAATATATATTTCGGTATCCGGAACATTGCTAATTTCACGGTTCCAGAAGTTGCAGCGAACAAAACCATCATCATTGATGACTTCCGGAAAGCTTTCAAAGCGCTGTCTACCGGTCTCCGTAATAATGTAACTGCAGGTCGCGATCACTCCCTCTTTGATATAGGGGAGGTTGACCCATACTTTGTAGTAAGTCTTTACTAGCCATGAAGACGCTGAGGTATCGATAATTGGCGTGGGGGCCGCCAGTAAAATATCTTGGTGCGTCTCTAGGTATGCATTAATCTTGGTCAGGCAGTTTTCGCTGAGCCGTGTGTCTGCATCAATGTAGTAGACAGGGAATGTCAGGCCAAGTTCACGTGCATAGGTTTCTGCTTCATTAAGCGCATTAACCTTGGATGGTGTTTCGATATCCAAGCAGTGAATATCTGGATATTTCTCGCGAACAATCTGAGCAGTTTCATCCGTGCAACCGTTGCAAGCGACAATAATGTTATCAACATTGTCTTGTCCAATGATGCTATCTAAGCACGCTTCAATAACGCCGGCTTCATTGTGCGCGGGAACAATTACGGTTGCCATTAACGATATCCTTCCAGCCAGCTGCGGCGTTGTTGGAATATGGTACGCCACTCATTACGTACCGCTTGTTTATCTTTGCTGATCAATGCCAGCAGGCTGCTCGACACATACTTATTGAAGACATGAGCTAATAACAATCCTTTATAGATGACCTGTTTCCAGGGAGACTCATGTTTTGCGATAAAGTGTGCTTTTCCTTTGAGCAGCTTAATCATCTTGCCGGACAGATTGACTTCACTAACGCCGCCATGATGAATAATTTTAGCCTCTGGAGTAACGCGAGGCTGATGACCAAGCTCAATAGCACGAATGCAATAGTCTGCTTCTTCTGCGTACATAAAAAAACTGTCGTCCAAACCGCCTAGTTTTTCCCATAAGCTTCTCGGTGTTAAGAAGAAGCAGCCGGTAATTACATCAACATCACGCTCAGATTTTCGATCCCAGCAGCCATAGTTGTCATGATTGAAAAAACAACTCTTGCGGAATACTTTGCTTAATCCGGTCGCACTAAATAGTAGCGTGCTAAAGCTAATTCTGGCGCGGGCGTTATTTGGGTTCAGACTGAGGTCGTTATTGAGTGTGACACCACCCCAAACCCCAGACTGTGGATGTGTTTCCGCAAAGCTTACCAGCTTATCAATTGCGCCATCCAAGATAACAGTATCCGGATTTAGCAAAAGCACATACTCTGCATCGCCGTCTTTAGCGCCTAAATTCACGCCGCCAGCGAAGCCTAAGTTGGCTCCTGACTCGATCAAAGTGACCTCTGGAAACTCGTTCCGGATTCTTTCGACTGAGTTATCCGTTGAGTCGTTATCAACAACAATAAGGTTTACATTTGTTTGCTTGGTTTGCTCGAATACTGACTGAATGGCCCGAATCGTGTACTCAGCGGTATTATAAGAAACTAAAATTATATCTACGCGACTCATTCTGCCAACATTCCGTATTCAATTGTTTTGATATCACTGGCAATAACCTTGGCAGGATTTCCTGCGACGATGCTGTTAGATGGCACGTCTTTGGTTACTACGCTGCCGGCAGCAACAATCACATGATCGCCGATCGTGACATTGGGTAACACAATAGAGCCGCAGCCAATAAAACAGTGAGTACCTATGCGTGTTTTGGCATCGTGACGTCGAGTAGAGTAGTCATGTGATAGAACAATGGCATCAAATGTCACCATGGTTTTTTCACCAATCGACAGGCCTTTAGGATTGGTTTTGTCAATGCGAGCCTTGAATGACAGGCGTACATCTTTAGCGATGTCCATGCCGTAAACCGTTCGGAAGTACCAGGTACGGGCAAATAACAAACGGTTACGTAGATTAACCAGAACCATAAACATGCGTTGATTAACGAAGCGTGCTCTCATGAGACAGGTGCCTTTATTTCATTTTACGTTTATAAGCGGCTTTGATTTGGGCAATCCGACTTAAGCGGGTGACCGAACTGGATAGCTGCTCATGATATTGCGCCCAGCTAATGGAGCCCAATACAAAAAAGAACATCGGTTGTATTTTACCGAAGTAGTCAACGGTAAAACCGATCAGAATAAGTGCCATGGATGCCATGATCCATGAGCTCACCATCCATTTCACTGCGGGATGGTGCTTGTGTAAAGTGCCTAGCGCTTTAAATACGGCATAGAAGCAGCAGAACAACAGAATAAAGCTCGCGAATACGCCGTGCTGCATGGTGACGAGCAGCCAGAAGCTATCGATACTGGAGTTCATCCACTCCGGGCGGGACCAGTCATGCAAGCCGATTCCCATTACCGGGTTGTCGGCAATATCATCCATCGCGTACTCCCACTGCAACATTCGGTAGTAACCAGTAACTGGGTTGAATGTCAGATAGGAAATCAGAATGGCGAAGAAGCCACGATTCGATAGCGCATTAATTAGTAGGAATATTGCAAACGCAAAGAAGATTAACGACGACCACAATCGCTTAGCCCCTTGCCAGTTGTGTGCTAATACTGCCGTTGCACCTTGAAATACCACGGATAACAGTGGTGCAGAGGATAGGGTAGTGATCATTCCGATCAACAACGCGAATGCACGCACTGCATTTAAGAAGTTAAAGCGGTAAATCATGAGCAAAACAGCAAATGGGAAGAATATCGCGCCGATTGTGCCGTATAAAATAGGGTGTGCGAATAGGTTGGTTGTCCGCATGATGCCCGCACGAATGTAGTAGTGCGTGTACAGGCGATAATCCAGGGAGTCATTACCCGTTATGCGAGTTGCCCACTCGTGCAAAATACGATGCTGAGCAAAGGCTTCATACAAAGAGAAAACTAAGAGGCCAGCCAGAATGCTAACAAAGGCCAAGTTGATATAGTAATAGCGTTTCGGCGTTGTAATAAATAGCCGCGCTAAATAAAACGAACCCAGTACCTCAATGGCAAGAATACCTGAGGATTCCAAGCCTTTTTGTGGGCCGTGATTGTAGATCAAACTTGCTGTTGCCAGTAGCATAAATGCACCCAGCAAAATATCGACTAGATCAGCGCGTTCCAAAACCGTCTTAATATTGATAATGCTAACCAGCAGGGCAGCACCAAGCACTAGCCGGTAAGCCTCTATCCGCAAGCTGCCTAACAGGTAGTGGAACTCCACCGGAATAAAAATGGAGATAACAAACAGGATGGCCAGAATTCTAAGAATCATAAGCGTTGGCTTCACTCACCTTGGTGCGGGATAGTAATTTCTGCTGGTAAAATAAGATGATCACTAAGGCGACCAGTACGCCATTAGCCAACAACGTTGCCATCGCTGCACCTTCAATACCGTGGCTGCGAATCAGTACAACATTTGCAATCAGGTTGACGACCATTGCAATGGTTAACGCGATATTTAAAAAGCGGACTTTCTCACGAGCAATGAATAAGAATGAGAAGGTCAGGCTAGCCGCACGCAATAGTTGCGCCAGTAATAATAACGCCAAGACTTGTGAGGCGGCCAGATATTCTGGCTTAAATACCAGTAGTAGATAGTCTGATAAACCATACATGATGCCGGTAACCACTGAGATTACTACCAGCACTAAAGCGGTTGCCTGCCAGAAAAAGCTCCAAAGCCTTTCAGGTTGGTGGTTGTATATCGCCAGCAGGCGCGGATAAATCGTGGCATCTAACGCGCCTAGGAAAAACAGGCTGATGTAGGAAATCTTAGCAGCCACGTTGTACAGCGCCACTTTTTCATTATCCAGAAAGTAGCCAACCATTACCGTATCGGACCACAGCATCATAAAAGAGAATAATGAAATGGGGGCGAGCGGAAGCGACTTGATGAACAGCTGCTTCAGTCCGGGGACTTCGCGATCGGCTTCAGCATTACGGTTAACATAAGGACGGATTAACTGAAAAGACAGGATGCCAGCAAATACCAGCGACAGAATATAGATCACAATATGGCCAGTGCCATTGGTGAAATATTGCCAACCAAAGCCGATAACGATTAAAAAGCAAACCGCAGGCAGGGCGTTCTGTGTTAATACGGATAAAGACGTGTGACGAATGGCTTTCAAGTAAAAGCTATTCACAATCATGAAATTGAAAAATATAACGCAGACCGACGCCCACATTAGTTCACTCAATTTAATGCCGTTGTTAAAAAATGCGTTCTGTACGTATGGACTTAGTGCCAGCCAGAGGCCAACGAATAATAATGAAATTAGTAAGACTAAAAAGTGAGTATTCTTTAAGTAACCCGTTTTAAAGGCAATGTGTTCGACTTGTGCGCTGGCGACTTCTTTTACAATGAGCTGGTCCAAACCAACTCGACTAATCAGTGCAATACCAGCAACAAAGGTCATTAATAAGAAAATGACACCGGCATTTCCCAAGCTTAATTGTCGGGTAATAATAATCGCTACCGCAAAATTCAGCGCAACACCCGTAAAGCGTGCAATGATGGAGAGCAGGCTTTGAATAATGAGTGGGTTGTGACGGAGCTTATGAAGGATTGTCATGGCTTAGCCGGTAATGCCTTCAATATAGTCACCTAAAAACTGGGTGAGCTGCTCACGCTTCTGGTTGTCCGACTCGGCAGGGCTAGTTAGCTCTGTGCGCTTAGCCAGCTGAGCGAATAAAGTCTCTTTAGTATCCGCTGTGTACACACCCGGCAACTGAGACATCCAAACCAAGCCATCAGCCTGATGGTTATTCCGATGCTCGCCCAGTTCAAACTGGCGATTAATTACAATCACAGGTGTTTGATGTTCACGGGCACTAATGATGTTGCCCATGCCTGCATGAGAAACAAAGGCAGTCGACTCATTAATGTTTTGGTTGTATTGGTCGCCGTTTAAAAAACGCTCCCATTTCATATTTTGAGGAATGTACTCGCCATCACCAATTTGAGCAAAAACAGCCTCATCATTTTGGCTAGCCCATTCATCCATATATTGAATCAAACGATCAAACGAAAACTGAGTCCCTACGGCGACAAAAATCATAAAACAGACCCCTTGTAATGAATCGTTTTATCATCACTGAGAGGCTCCCACTGTGTGATCACTAAGTTGGCGTGATTTTTTACCATTTCACCTGAGCGCGAGAGCTTTGCGACATTGGCAATGCTGTCAACCCAGATGGTTTTAATAGGTAAAAATTTCGCAATTAATACGGCAATCGCACCAGGGGCTGCACCCGTTGAAATAATGGCAGTCGGGCGCTCTTTGATCATAATCAACAACAGCTGAAAGGCCAATGGGATCAGCTTTAGTTTGCTGTCTGCACTGGCATCCGTAATGTTATGGATTTTACGCAGGCTGTTAGTTGAGCCGTATTGAGCCGTTGGCGTGGCATAAACCACGTCAAAGCGAGACTCCATTGCATTGCAAATCTTATTGAGTTGAATCCAATGGCCTCCCGGAGAGGCAATAGCCAGTATTTTTTGTTTTTTTGACATAGCTAATTAGGCGCTTTCAGGTTTATAAAGATAGAACGCGGCTTGATCGCCTTTATTTTCTTTATTTAGAGCAATGCTGCGTTGTTTGAATTCTTCAATTTGCTCAGCACTAAAAATAGACTTTTCAGGGTTAACTGCGTATGAATTATCAGCCTGCAGCGTAATATCTTTCAGATATTGCTCGCTACCCCAGAATTGAAAAGCAAAGGAATCATAAACTGTTTTGCGAAGCTCTAAGCCTGCAGTGTCCGCCAGAAACTTCACACTATTAGTTGAATGAAGGAATAAGTGACGTGGTGCATCCAATTGCACCCAATTAACGCCATAATGCTCCCACGCCCAGCTGCTGACCGTTGGAATGCGGATCATGCAAACGCCGCCCGGTTTCAGCAGTTTTTTGATTTGCTCTAATGTTTCATGTTGATCCATCACGTGTTCAAACGAGTGGTTCATCATAATCAGATCCCAGCCTGACTCGGTGACGTCATGAATTGATTTCTGCTCAATGGTTAAGCCATTACTGTAATCAATCTTCTTGGCATTAAAAGGGTCAATACCGTGCGTATTGTTAAATCCACACTCACGTAATGAGTGCAATAGGTGACCCGCACCACAGCCCACATCCAAAATTTTTGACTGCTTGGTAACGCCAGCAACTTGTAGCGTCGGGAGCTTGTCATGTGGCATGCGATCTTGCAGGATCTTACCTAGAAAACCTTTGCCGGTAGCCGCATAGCTATCACGAAGATTAATCAGGATTTTCTTAATGCCCGTCGCTGGTTTGATCTGATCGTAGGAGTAGTAATCATCGCCAGGGTAGTAAGACTGAATATTGTCCGGCACATTGGCAATTTGCAGACAGCCACATTGACCACATTCAAAGTAGTCATGCAGGTCTCGGAGTCCGAGCATCATCTCGCGGGCTTGATAAGGGGTATTATTTTCTTTATTTGAACAGATGCGACACTGCATGGATTTTCTTTCCTAAATTATCTGTTAACTGTCGGCGTGCGAAGCTAGTCGTTAAATGGTTGTGCTCTGGTTCATTTTAAACCTGAGTTATTTTGGCATTGCCAATTTACCGGCCCCGGTGCAACGCCTTCATTTCGATTGCCATAGCATACCTTCAATCTGAGGTGCATTCTAACTCAGCAGATAAAGTGTTGCTATTTTAAGCTATTCAGTGACTTAGTCGGCCGTATAGCATGCTTCCAATTGTTTTTTCAGCGCTTCAATGCCTAGAGATCTTGCTCTATTGATATTGTTTTGAGGAATTTCCTCCGGATCACTAATGGATTCCAGTGCACGCTCAACACTACTCTCACGCAGCAGGTGAAGCATAGGGTAGGGTGAGCGGTTGGTATAGTTTGCCGGATCATCTGGTGTGGCTTCATCAAAACAATAGTCAGGGTGAAAGCTGGCTAATTGATAAGTGCCTTCGTATTGCTGGTCTTCTAATAAGCGCTCGGCATAATCCAGTAAATCGAGGTAATCCTCAAAGTCAGTAAAGCCATTAGGTAGTATCAGTAGGCTGGTTTCAATGTTTGGGTTTTCATCTAGCCTTTCACAGGCCAAAATCAGCTCTTCAAGGCAAACCTCTATATCGGTATGGGGGATAACGTCAAAATGAATCCGCTCCTGAAGCCATTCTTGCTTAGCAAAAGGGCAAAAATTATGCGCGATAACCACGCTTTTTAGCCAGTTTTGGCTATGTTTGATCAGGTCTTCAGTCGGTGTCAGAATCATGAGGTGGCTTGCTTGATAGGATGCGCTGAAGTGTATCCTTAAACCGCTGTTTAGGGAATCCCAAGGGCTTGTAAATACATTGATAATAAGTCTACGCCAGCCTTCCAAAAAGTATCATGAAAGGCATGGGGCTAAAGGCTGGATTGTTATGCGAGCATGGAAAGCAGTAAGTGTACTAACAGCTACTGGGATTGGCCGATGGCTGAAGTCCCTATTGTTTCCAGCGCGCAGAAGAGTGTCTCCAGTGCGTTGAGAAACACGTTTGGAGGTCGCTTAATTCATGAGTTTAGTTGCGCTGGAGTAAGCGATGAAGCCCAAATAAGCTACCTATGAGTTAGCTGCGGCTAACCAATCATTAACTAAAATAATGGCTGACTTACGATGACGCTGCCAGTAAACTGCCGCGTAAACAGTCACTGGCGCGTTATTTAGCATCTATTGGCGATGCAATACCGTATGTACCACGTGCTTATTCTCAAAATAAACTGAGAAGCTGCCATAGTTCCAGCGTGTTATGCGCGGGTTCTTACGAGATGTTTTGCCTTTAGATGTCGATATCTTTGACGCCTTGCCAAAACGTTTCTGTACGGCACTCATACTAGTACCACGAGTTGGCGTTTCGGCTTTGGTGGCAATTGTCATTTGCCCGCCTTTCTTAATAATTTCCGCCGTCGCGATACTCGGTGTAAAGAAAATTGACAGCACGGTTAATGATGCAGTCAGTAATAAAGGGTTAAGTTTCATGGTATTCACCAGTGTTACTCATTATTTTAATTGGTCAGCGTCCCTGTGTTATTCAATAAAACTAAATTATGTTTAAACCATTAGAGTTATTTATTGGTCTGCGCTATACGCGCTCCAAGCACAAGAATCACTATATTTCATTCATCTCTTTGGCATCAATGCTGGGGATTATGATTGGGGTATTAGCATTGATAACCGTCTTATCCGTTATGAACGGTTTTGAGAAGGAACTGCGTGAAAGAATACTGGGCATGGTGGCCCATGTCACGGTTTCAGGGACGGGCGGCAAGCTCTCCGGTTGGGAGGATATTGACCAGCGATTAGCGGCTGATAAAGAAATCCAAGGCATTGCCCCCTATATCGAACAGCAGGTTATGATCAGCGCCAATGGCGAGGTGCGTGGCATCGTAATCCAAGGTATTCAACCTGAGCGCCAGCCTGCGGTGAGTGAGCTATCTGATCACTTATTAGATGGCAGTCTCGATACTCTGGTCGACCGCGACTACAACATTGCCATCGGCTCCGAATTAGCGTCTGCCATTGGTGCGTATATTGGCGACAAGGTCACAATTATCACGCCTTCCGCAACGATTACGCCAGCCGGTGTATTGCCGCGTATGAAGCGCTTCACTGTCAGCGCCATCTATAAGATGAATATGCGCGAATACGACAGCAGCACGGCATTTATCCAGATGAGCGATGCTGCACGACTATTCAAAATGGGCGATGAGATTAGCGGCTTGCGTTTAAAGCTGGATGATTTGTTCGCTGCACAACCCATTGCTATGAAGCTCCAGAAGCAATTGGGTGATGCCGTTGAGGTGAGCGATTGGGGTAGGGATAACAAAACCTTCTTCAGTGCCATTCGCATGGAAAAGACCATGATGTTCTTTATTCTATTGCTAATTGTAGTCGTTGCCGCCTTTAACTTGGTGTCATCGTTGGTCATGGTCGTTAATGACAAACAAGCGGATATCGCCATCTTGCGAACGCTGGGTATGTCACCAAATTCTGTGAAAAAGATCTTCATGATTCAGGGTAGCCTGATTGGAGTGTCTGGGGCAATTCTGGGCGCAATCTTTGGTGTGTTATTAGCCAGCAATCTGGATGTCATTATTCCAGCGATTGAGAGCTTCTTCGGGGCCAAGTTATTTGCGGAAGATGTGTTTTATATCTCCACTGTGCCGTCCGATCTGCAGTCGCAAGATGTTTGGATAATCACGGTTGCCGCCTTAGTGATGGCTGTAGTTGCCACTATTTACCCTGCGAATAAGGCCGCTGCCGTGCAGCCTGCTGAATCCCTGAGGTACGAATAATGTTTCAACCGATTGAGGTCAGTATTGGCCTACGCTATACCCGTGCGCGCCGTCAGCAGAGCTTTGTATCCTTCATTTCATTTGCCTCGATGATTGGGATCGCACTGGGAGTCTTGGTGTTAATCACCGTGCTGTCCGTGATGAATGGATTTGAGCAAGCCATGCGTGATCGAATTTTAGGGGTGGTTTCACATATCACCTTATCTGAAACCGATGCCATGATTGAGAATTGGTCAGATAGACGTGACGGTGTGCTTAAAATGGAGCATGTTATTGCTGCTGCGCCCTTCGTCGAAAAGCAAATTATGTTAAATGAGGGCAGTAGTGTTCAAGGTGCTTTACTTGAAGGTGTCTTGCCCGAATATGATAAAGACATCGGTAATGTGAGCGAGCATATGCTGGAAGGTAGCTTTCAGGATTTAGTCGATGGCGAAGATAATATTATTCTGGGCGTCAAGCTGGCTGAGACGCTGAGTGTTGCCGTCGGTGATAGTGTGACTTTGCTAACGCCCAGCGCATTAAGCGAGACCACGGGTGAGTTGCCGATTTTGAAGCAATTTAATGTGGTCGGTATATTCCGCGTTGACTTGCAGCAATACGACCGCGGAACCGCTTATGTGCATATGGCTGATGCCATGCGCTTATTTGAAATGGGTGATCAGGTAACGGGTTTGCGCTTAACGCTGGATGACCTTTATCTGTCACGAGAGGTGTCTCAGAAACTTGAAGAAACCTCCGGCCCTGATTACTGGGTCAGTGATTGGACACGTCAGAATGAGAATTTCTACAAAGCTATTCAGCTGCAGAAGAAAATCATGTTCTTCCTATTGGGCCTGATTATTGCGGTAGCGGCATTTAATCTGGTTTCTACATTGGTGATGGTCGTTACTGATAAAGACAGCGATATCGCCATACTGCGTACACTGGGTATGACTCCCGGTAGCATTATGAAAGTGTTTATGGTGCAAGGCACGTTGATTGGGGTGGTTGGTACAATTCTAGGCGTCATATTCGGCGTGTTACTCGCCACCAATGTCGATGTGATCGTGCCATGGTTGGAGCGCTTATTTGACGTTAACTTTATCTCCGCCGATGTCTACGGTATTAGCGAGTTGGAGTCTAAAGTAGAGTGGTCCGATGTCACGATGATTGCCATCAGCGCGTTGGTTTTATCCATGCTAGCAACCCTTTATCCCTCCTGGAAAGCCTCCAGAGTACAACCTGCAGAAGCATTAAGGTACGAATAAAATGAGTGAAGTTGAAACAATAATTGCCTGCGAAGGCCTGCGTAAGCGTTTTGTGGAAGGCAAGCTGGATGTTGAAGTCCTGAAAGGGGTGGATCTGGATATTAAAGCAGGCGAGAAAATCGCGATTGTCGGTAGTTCCGGTAGTGGTAAAAGTACCTTGCTGCACCTGTTAGGTGGTTTGGATTTGCCAAGTCAGGGCTCTGTCACGGTCATGGGCAAAGATATGGCGAGCCTATCGGATGCTGATCGTGGTATTTTGCGTAATGAGTCGCTGGGATTTATTTACCAATTCCATCATTTGCTGGCTGAGTTTACCGCGCTGGAAAATGTGGCGATGCCATTACTAATCCGTGGTTTGGAGGTGGCAGAGGCAACTAAGCAAGCGACTGATTTGCTGGTGAAAGTTGGATTGGGTTCACGCATTCAACATAAACCAGGACAGCTATCCGGTGGTGAACGTCAGCGTGCGGCGATTGCGCGGGCGATGGTCACTAAACCTGCGGCGATTCTTGCCGATGAGCCAACGGGTAACTTGGATGAGAAAACGGCCTTGCAGATTTTTGATCTGATGCAAGAGTTGAATGACTCCTTGAAAACAGCCTTCATCATTGTTACTCATGATCTGGGTTTGGCTGAAAAAATGGATCGTCAGTTCAAACTGACAGATGGCCATTTGACCACCTTCGAGTCTTAAGTCTTACTCGGTATCGCTCTTGTTTAAATCATTACAAGGGCGATTGGCGCGGTGCTTGAGCTTGGTGTGAATGTTGTAACGCCACAGTGCCTGAATCGTAAAAAAGCCCAGCATTGAGCTAAACAGTGCTAGCAAGAAGCATCCCATAAATAAGGGTTGCCAGATTTCACCCATGCGTTGCGTCAGCCAATGCATGCTCAATTCCATTGAGAACTCGCCAGCCGGCAGTGATAGCACCAAATTCCCTAGCTTATACGCAAAATAAAACATCGGTGGAATAGTGATCGGGTTGGTAATAAATACCAAGGCGACTGAAAGCGGTAGGTTCGCGCGAAGCAGCAATGCACAAGCTGCCGCAACCAAGGTTTGGAATGGGAACGGAAGCCACATACAAAACAAACCAATGGCAAATGCTTTGGAAATTGAATGGCGATTGAAGTGCCATAAATTCGGTTGGTGTAACCGCTCTCCTAAGAACCCCAGTCCAGGGGTATCACGGATCCGTTTAGGGTCCGGGGAGTAACGTTTGAAAAACTTCCTTGGCATGCTTAGTGCACCAGGTTTATGTGTTTATAGAGTGATACGCCATTGCACAGTATTGGTTAAGCTATAGTGCAACTAGCCTACGTTACAGTGACACTTTGCTGCGATTGTCTGTAGTGTTACATCTCTAAAAGGTTAAAGTCTAATAATGCGCATGACGGCTTGCGGATTATTGTTGGGTAGTCTGCTGGTCCTGTCGGAAGCCGCGCTGCTGAATTCTAGTCTGATCACGATTATATTGCTAGTGACGCTATTTACCTCAATGTACCTACTGTATCGGCGGGTATCGTCATGGCTTATCGGTTTGCCAATGTTGATCGTTGGTTTTTGTATTACTTCCTTAGTTGCTTCTTGGCAACTTGATCACGCTTTTCCCGCAGAGCTGGAAGGTCAGAGCCTACAGCTGGACGGCACGGTTGTTAGCTTAGTGGATAAAAGCGAGCAGGGTATCCGCTTTTTGTTTAAAGTTGATGACTCAGAGTTGCTAGATACAAAATCCTCAGCAGTAAATGCTGATTCGGTATTGGCTCAGCAGTGGTCCGGCTTGGTCAGATTAGGCGTTTATCAAAACCCTCCACCAATTAAAGCCGGTGAACGTTGGCGACTTGAAGTGCGGCTAAAGCGTCCTAACGGCTTTGCCAATCCTAGCGGTTTCGATTATGAAAAATGGCTATTCTCGCAAGGCATTATGGCGACAGGCTATGTTCGCAGTTCTTCAGTAAATAAGCGAATAGAGACAGCGCCTTGGTATTCCATTCACGCTTGGCGTGCACAAATATATGATCAAATAACTCGGCTAGTAACTCGGGAAGAGTCTCAAGCCATTATGTTGGCTTTAACGATTGCGGATAAGAATTTATTAAGTACTGAGCAGTGGGATACCTTACGGGCAACCGGTACCAATCACCTAATGGCCATTTCCGGCCTGCATATCGGCTTAGTGGCAGGCTTTGGTGTGTTATTAGTCTGGGCAGTCTGGTGGTGTTTTCCACAGCTGAGTTTATGGATTCCTCAACGCATTGCTGGCAGTGTGCTTGGCGTAGTGCTAGCGACCGTTTATGCCTTGCTGGCAGGATTTACGATTCCCACTCAGCGGGCATTGGTGATGGTTATTGTGGCCTTAGTGCTGATGGCATACCGCTATCATTATTCTCCATCACGCGTCTTAGCGCTGGCCATGATCGCCGTGATTCTTTGGGACCCATTGGCTGTCATGAGTGTTGGCTTTTACCTCTCTTTTGCTGCGGTAGGCTTTATCCTTTGGACTTTATCTCGCAGTGCTCAGGCTCCGAAATTTCAGATGCTGCGCTTACAGGCCGCGCTATCCTTGTTGATGCTGCCATTAGGGTTGTTGTTTTTTGGTGAAGGCTCCTTGGTGTCGCCGATTGCTAATTTAATTGCCATCCCTTGGGTGTCTTTAATTGTGGTGCCGTTTAGCTTGTTGGCTGTGGTACTGGCGACTATTAATGAACCGCTGGCGGTATTCGTCTTTCAGTTTGTCGCACTTCACTTGGATGGTTTATTTGTTGTGCTGGATGCACTGGCTGCTTTACCGCATGCCACCGTGCATTTCTCGCATCTGCCTTTGTGGTTATCACTAGGTATTTTGTTGGCGGGTATTTTATGGCTGCTACCGCGTGGTTTAACTTGGCGTTATGCATCAGGGTTATTGTTGTTACCACTGCTACTGTTTCAGGTCGTTCGCCCATCGCAATCGGGTGATTTTTGGCTAACGGTGCTGGATGTGGGGCAGGGCTTATCGATTGTTGTGGAAACCTCCGGACATACGCTGGTGTACGATACGGGTGATAAAACCAGTGATAGTTTTGACCTTGGGCGAATGGTGTTGGTACCTTATTTGCAGCATCGAGCGATTGAGTCAATTGATACGTTGATTGTGTCACATGATGATCGTGACCACTCGGGCGGCCTGCAATCGGTGTTGAAAATGATGCCAGTTGAGCACTTTTACAGTAGTCGTGATGGCTTAACCCCAGAGCGCAATAATTTACTGTGCCAGCAAGGCCAGTCATGGCAATGGGATGGTGTGCAGTTTGAGTTTTTGCACCCGTTGGAAGATGCCGAAGGGAGTGATAATGACCTCTCCTGCGTGCTAAAAATCAGTAATAATGAGCAATCTGTCTTACTCACCGGCGATATCCATAAAAAAGCGGAAAAGAGTCTACTTAAGCTGTCATCCGACCAGTTGCAATCCTCGATTGTATTAATGCCACATCATGGCAGTAATAGCTCGTCAACCAAGGCATTTATCAAAGCGGTTAATCCGGAGTGGGCACTGGCTTCAGCAGGCTATCGTAGTCGTTACCGACACCCTCATCCTAAAGTGTTAGCGCGTTATAATGATACTGGAGTGTCAGTTTTAAGTACTGCCTTGCACGGTGCGCTGCAATTTAGAGTTGAAAATTCAAAAAAACTGGTCAGACCAATAACTTACCGACAGCGACAAGCGCGCTTTTGGACCCGAAAGAATGTTGAATAATTACTGCAAAACGTCTTTTCAGAGGCTGATTTTAGTTTTCTTGAGCTTGTTTTGAGGAACGCTAGTCTTTCGCCAGTTGCCCGTTTTACTTTCCTCCACTGATAGGCAATAATAGATTCGTTAGAAGAGATTAAGTGGTTCAGTCCGGCTCAGGTTTGTCCAGGCCGCTGATGTTTCATATAAGATTAAAATAGGAAGAGGATCCACATGAATAGACGTGACGTATTGAAAGGTGCTGCATTTGGGGCTGTTGCCGCTGCTGGCACAGTTGCTGCACCGGCGATCGCTAAAGAGCGTATTGAAGTGAATATGGTCTCCACCTGGCCTCGTGATTTTCCAGGTTTGGGAACAGGCGCACAGCGTTTTGCAGAGCGCGTAACTGCGATGAGTGATGGCCGTATTCAGATCACTTACTATGCAGCGGGCGAGCGTGTTAAGCCATTCGACTCCTTCGATGAAGTGGCATCTGGTAACGCACAAATGTACCACGGTGCTGAATACTACTGGAAAGGTAAGCATCCTGGTTTTGCATATTTCACAGCGGTACCATTTGGTCTGACCGCAACAGAAATGAACGCTTGGATTCGCTTTGGTGGCGGACAAGAGTTGTGGGACAAATTGGCCGGTGATTTTGGCGTTAAAGGCCTGATGTGCGGTAACACCGGCGTCCAGATGGGCGGTTGGTTCCGTAAAGAAATTAAATCTGCAGACGACCTGAAAGGTCTGAAAATTCGTATGCCTGGTCTGGGCGGCGATGTTATGTCTAAGTTGGGCGCATCACCGGTTTCTCTGCCTGGTGGACAGATTTATGAAAACTTGGTGTCTGGCGCGATTGACGCGACCGAGTGGGTTGGTCCTTGGAATGACCAAATCATGAAACTGTATGAAGCGGCTAAGTTCTACTACTACCCTGGAATGCACGAGCCTGGCGCAATGCTGTCGATCGGCATGAACAAGAAGTGGTGGGATGGTTTGTCTAAGGCAGATCAACTGTTAATCGAAGCAGCAGCATCCATGGAAAATGACGTGATGTTGTCTGAGTACAATGCGAAAAACGGTGCGGCACTGAAAGCATTGGTTAATGAGCAAGGCGTTAAGCTGCGCGCATTTAGTGATGACGTTTACGATAGCTTCGGTGAAGCGGCTGATGAAGTGTTTGAAGATGTTAAGAAGCACAGCCCATTGGCAAAAGAAATCCACGAAAGCTTTGTAGCGGCGAGAGCAGATATTGGTGCTTGGGCTAAGATCTCTGATCAGGCTTACGTATCACAGCGTAACCGTGTACTGGGGCTGTAAGCTTCAGGATTGATTGAAACTAAACGGGGCCTTGTTGCTCCGTTTAGTTTTTCTGGCGTTCATTTACTGCTAAGCCACTGTTTGTCTTAGGGGCATATACTCGATGATGATAAATTCCGTACCCAGATCCCGCCGGTTCTGGCGATCTGCTTCTGCGCTAATGGTATCAGCGATCTTGCTGTTTCTGTTTAGCCGCTACCTGATGTTTTGGTTAGACGTTCCCGGTGTGGATAAGCTCATCGGGCATTTTGGTCAAGCCAATGAAACTCTGACAGTCACAGAACTCATGGAAACCGTTGGTTTCCTCGTATTTAGTGTGCTGGTCTTTGTCTACTTACTGAGAAAAATCGCTAAGTCTCCCGAGGTTACCTTGTTGGATGACTCTGAGCGTTACTCCCGTTGGGCTGCTTATTTGGTTAGAGCGGCTTTCTGGTCAATCTTTTTGATTGGTTTGGCAGACACTGTTATCTCATTTTTACGGGTCGAAAATTTACTGGTCGGTGTAGCTGGTGAAGAGTTGGCACAAAATCTGGACCAAGCCCGTTGGCGTGGAATATGGGTTCATTACCCGCTCATTCTCGTTTCAATGGTTATTGCTTGGTTTAGTCGGTCACTAGGTTTTATCTGGTTAGCCTTTTTAGTGGTAATGGCTGAGTTCGGCATCGTACTCTCTCGTTTTATCTTCTCCTACGAACAAGCCTTCATGGGTGACTTGGTGCGTTTTTGGTATGCGGGTCTGTTCCTGTTTGCCAGCGCCTATACCTTGGTTGAGGGCGGTCATGTTCGGGTGGATGTTGTTTATGCGGGTCTGAGTCGACGCGCCAAAGCATGGGTGAATACAGTTGGTTGTATTTTACTGGGCTTACCGTTGTGTTGGACCATTCTGACACTGGGCATGGATACTAAACAAAGTAGCCTGATCAGCCCGATTATTAATTTTGAAATGTCACAGAGCGGCTACGGCTTATTTGTGAAGTATCTGATGGCGGCTTTCTTGGTCGTGTTTGCCGTGTCGATGGCATTTCAGTTTGTTAGTTACTTGCTCAGCAACGTCGCCATCTTGGTGAACGAACAGGGCGCGGATGTAATCGGGGTTGAGGAAGAATAATGGAATTAGTCTTTTTAGGAATACTTTTCCTACTGATGATCACGGCGTTGGTGTCCGGCTTTCCGGTCGCCTTTGCCTTACCCGGCTCCGCCATCGGAGCGGTTTTGCTGGCAGCCGGTGCCGGTTATTTATTTGAAGGGGATGTAAGCGCCTATTTTGCGCAGGATGGGCCAACCCAGTGGCTAAGTGCCGGGGTCACCAACTTCCGAAGTCTCTACTGGATTGTTGAACGCGATACCTTGATTGCTATTCCTTTGTTTATCTTTATGGGAATCATGCTGCAGCGTTCAAAAATTGCTGAAGATTTATTGGTCGCAATGGCGCAGCTGTTCGGCCCAATTCCGGGCGGACTAGGTATCTCAGTAGTATTTGTAGGAGCCTTGCTGGCTGCGACTACCGGTATCGTGGGTGCAACCGTAATTGCCATGGGGCTGATTTCGCTCCCGGCAATGATGCGCAACAACTATTCCAAATCGCTGGCGACCGGAACCATCTGTGCTTCCGGAACGCTGGGGCAAATTATCCCGCCATCGATTGTATTAATCATTTTGGCAGATCAGTTGTCGAGCGCAGCCGATCAAGCGAATACTGCACGTAAAGTGTTGTACCGTGAAAATACCGGCGAATTCTCCATGCCATCGCATTTTGATGTGGTATCGGCGAGTGCCGGTGACATGTTCATGGGAGCTTTAATTCCGGGTGCAATTTTGGTTGGTTTGTACATGTTGTACATTCTGGTCATTGCCTGGATTAAGCCGAGTATGGCGCCTCCTGTGCCTTATGAAGGTGAGTACGATGCGCGTTTCTTACGTAATATCCTGTTGGCGTTAGTTCCACCACTGACTTTGATCTTTGTGGTATTGGGCTCAATTCTTCTAGGTGTTGCAACCGTTAACCAAGCCGGTGCGATTGGTGCGGTTGGTGCCATGATTATGGCCGGCTACCGCTTGTATGGTGGGCGCTGGACAACGTTTTTACCGGGGCTTATCGCCTTGGTATCGGTACTGGCGATTGCATATTTACGCAGCAAGCACGATCTGAATATTCGTAATGTGCAAAGTGAAGAAGAGCGTCAGGCGATTATCTATGCGGGTATTGCAGTCGGTGGTTTGCTATTTGCCATTGGCTGGAGCGCATGGCGTATTTACCGCATTGACAACACCTTGTCAGAAGTCATGATCGAAACCGCTAAAACCACTTCCATGGTATTCATCATCCTGATTGGTGCGGCAATGTTGACCTCTGCATTTCGTGCGTTCGGTGGTGAAGAGCTGGTTAAGCATTATCTGACGGGCTTACCGGGTGGTTTCTGGACTCAGTTCCTGGTGGTCATGCTGGTTATCTTCCTGCTGGGATTCTTCCTCGACTTTATTGAGATTGCTGTCGTTGTAGTGCCAATTGTTGCGCCAATTCTGCTGGCTAACCCAGAAGCGAATATTACTGCGGTATGGTTAGGTGTGATGATTGGTTTGAATATTCAGACCTCGTTCTTAACGCCACCATTTGGCTTCGCCTTGTTTTATCTCAGGGGGGTGGCAGATAAAACCATTCGCACCATGGATATTTACAAAGGGGCCAGTGTGTTTATTGGTTTGCAGATTTTAGGTTTGGCGATTGCGGGTTACTACCCAACACTGGTGAACTACCTGCCAAATCGTACGCATCTGTTATCAGATACAGCACCGCCACCAATGAATCCTAAGATCCAAGGTTGTCTAGAAGACTATGTAATCGAGGAGTATGCGAATAACGAGGAGACAATCCGGGCAGCGATTCAAACTGCTCAGAAGTTGGATATCTCTTATTTGCCAGCTGATTTGCAGCAGAGCTTTAAAGAGAGCACTAATGATGCCGCACGCAGCTTTGATCTGATGGCTGAGACGGCTCGGGTTCGTCAGGAGCTGGATGACTATGCGCCTGAATACGCACCGATTCATAGAAACGTGCGCACCATTGAGCGAGATGCTAAGCGAATCGAAGCAGGCATTAAGGATCTGGAAACTGAGATCAAGTCACTTACTTATACTGCTGGCGACCAGAGCACTGCAACGGCAGTTATGGAAGCTCAGGTGGCTTCGCTAAAAGAAGATCGTGAAAAGCTGTTGGCGACGATTCCTGATACTTGGGAAGCGGCTCGTGCACGTTATATTGAGCTTCAGGATAATCTCTCCAAGGCGCAACGTAAGTATTACAGCACGACTGATACGGCATATGAGCAGACTCGAAACATTCGTGATGTAATAGCCTCAACACCAGCGCTTAAGGTGTTCCGACCTGAGCTGGATATGTTGGCTGAGACCATTACGCATGCGCCACAAGAGCCTGCAATGGATACCATCAAAACGGTTGAAGATCGTTTAGGTGATATTGCCGGTGCTAGCGCCATCAAGTCGAACCTCTCCAGAGCGCGTCGTGCTCTGAAAAAGGATGACTCTGAAGAAGGGCGTACTGCAGCGATCAAGTTCCAGAAAAAGGCGATTGAGATCTATGAGTCTGAAATGGTCTGGCGCTTAAGGGCTGAAAAAGAGCTAGCACCTGCATTAGCAACGTATGATGCGGCGATCTCTAAGACGATTGGTGTGAGATCTCAAGCGCGCTTAACGGACGATCAGGCTAAGCAAATTGCTATGTGTCAGTCTTCGCACAAGGATGTTTCACTAAGCTTCTAATCGCTTGTGTGAACCGCTAAGTGTTGGTTACGCCTTCTTGCTCTTTAATCCAGAACAAGAGGGCGTTTTTATTAATGTATGTTATGTAGATAGATGATTATGAATCCTGTTACTGAAGCCCAATTACGCCACCGTTCAATTCGCCAGTACTCTGGCAAGCCGATTGAGGAAAGCCTGTTAGTTAGCTTAATTCAAAGCGCTCAGGGTGCAGCATCATCCAGTTTCGTGCAGGCTTACTCTTTGGTTCAGGTAAGCTCGTCCGAAACCCGGGCTAAAATTGCAGCGCTGGCTGGTGGGCAAAAGTGGATTGAATCTGCCGCTGAGTTTTTGGTGATTTGTGCGGATTTAAGTCGCGTCGAGTATTGCTGTGAGCAGCAGGGCATGGGACGTTTAGAAGGCTATGCAGAGCACTTCTTAACTGCAACGGTTGATGCATCGCTGATGGCGCAGAATTTGATGCTGGCGGCAGAGTCTGAAGGTTTAGGTGCGGTGTTTATTGGTGGTATTCGTAATGACCCAAGTCAGGTATCTGAGCTGCTAGAGTTGCCAGATCAGGTCTACCCAGTCTTTGGTCTATGCTTAGGTTGGCCAGACGCTGAGCCGGATTTGAAGCCACGTCTTCCGGTGGATGTGATCTTGCATCGTGAAAAATATGATGCCAGTCGCTGCGAGCAGGATGTGCAAGCGTATGATGCGCAAATGCAAGCCTATTACCAAGCGCGCGGGTCTAATCAAAAGCTTACAAATTGGTCAGCACAAACAGCCGCAGCAGTACAGCAAAAGAAGCGTATACACATGCTGAGTTTTCTGCAGGATCGTGGATTTTTAAAGCAGTAATAAGTGGTCGCTTTTCTTTGATGGATGGTGCTGTTAAACTGATTAGGGGATTAAGACAAATTCCCTAATGATCATTTTTAAGTGATCGAAGTGTTAAATTATTTCAATAGCAGGTGGAGAATATGAAAATTAAAGGTCTTGTAGCAATCGCATTAGCAAGTGTGTCACTGACTGCCTACGCAGCAATGGATTCACAGAACACAGCAAAAGTTCCGCCTAAGCCAATCATGGTTGAGCATACTCATCCTGAAAATGCATGTTTCTATGCAGTAACTCATTCTCATGGTCCTGAGCTGGGTGGTCCTGGTCATAACCATGGTAAGGTTTGTGGCAAATAATCATTCTATCTGAATGATAAGCACAGGCTAAATAAGAGCCGCTCTTTTGGGAGCGGCTTTTTTATGGCTAAAAATTGATGGTTAAAGATCAAATTGGGGAAGGGCTAACCTTCAAATGACACTGAACCAAAACAATCTTTGCCTAGTCAAAAATCCAAGTCCTGATTCTATACGTATAACTATTAATATTAAAGAATATCAACTGGAGTTGTTATGACCTTAAGAGCGATTTTGACCACAACCTTTACGGCAGCATTGAGCCTTGGAGCACTTTCTATCCCTAGCCACGCGGCAACTCAGACTTTAATCGTTGCAGGTGGTTGCTTCTGGTGCGTTGAGTCAGACTATGAAAAGGTCGATGGAGTCTCGGATGTGGTGTCCGGTTACATTGGCGGAACCGTAGAAAACCCAACGTATAAGCAAGTTTCAGGTAAAAAAACAGGTCATTACGAAGCAGTAAAAATCACGTTTGATGATCAAAAAGTGCAGCTACGCACCTTGCTTGATTATTTTTGGAAGACGATTGATCCAACGGATGCAAGCGGACAATTCTGCGATAAAGGTAGCCCGTACAAAACAGGCGTGTTCTACCAAAACGAAGCTCAAAAGCAAGTAGCAGAAGCCTCTTTGGCGGCAGTGAAAGCCAATAAGCCATTTACAGCACCGATTGTGACGGAGTTGTTACCGGCTAAAACGTTCTACCTTGCGGAAGGCTATCATCAGGATTATTACAAAAAGAATCCGATCCGCTACAGTTATTACAGAAGTAGCTGTGGTCGCGATAACCGTATTGAGCAGCTATGGGGTGAGGTTGCTAGCAAAAAGCATCATTAATTACTGGCTTTAGCCGGTGATAATACAGCACTGAAGTGAGAGGCTTTATTGCGGCCAGTGTCCTTGGAGATATACAAGGCCTGGTCCGCTTCACTTAATAACTCGGTATAGACTAGCGAGACTTCCAAGTCTTCTTCTACATCGTAGGTCATTGTGGCGACGCCAATGCTGATCGTCAGCGGTCGTTTGGGCCATTGATAAGACTCGATTGCACTGCGAACTTCCTCAGCACAGATATTCGCTCCCTGAGCATCGGTATTGGGTAGGATAATTGCAAATTCCTCACCACCAAAGCGGGCAACATAATCACTACCACGGCTGCTGCTTTTAAGCAGTTTCGAGACGCGTTGCAGCGCAGTATCACCTTCTATATGGCCGAAGGTGTCGTTATAGGATTTGAAAAAATCCACATCAATCAGCAGGAGTGAGAGTGGCTGTCTGGTACGAAGAGAAAATAATATATTATCTTCTAAGCGGGCTTGAAAAGCTCTGCGGTTAAATAGCCCCGTGAGACTGTCCGTGGTTGCGATGCCTTGCAGCTTACGGTTTGCACGTTCCAGTTCGATATTTTGCTGAGCTAATGATTGCTCAAGATCCATAATGCGTTTAGCAGAGCGCAAGCGTACTTCTAGCTCTTCGCTGTTGATTGGTTTATTGGCAAAGTCATCAGCACCGGCTGCAATCCCACTGATTAAATTAGTTCTTCCGGACATGCCCGTCAATAAAATAATATAGATGTAGTTGGGAAACGCTTCATTACGAATGCGTTCACACAGGCCCAATCCATCCAGTCTTGGCATCATCCAATCACTGATTACTATCTGAAAATCCTGACCATCCTGTAGTAATGTCCATGCCTCTTCACCATCACCTGCTGTAGTGACAGTATGGCCAAGTTTTTCAAGTACGGACTTGATAATCAGGCGTATGTCTTTGGCGTCATCTACAACAAGAATATTCATATAGTTTAAATTTTAGTTTTTTAATTAATAAGAGGGCGTGGCTATGCGCACCAAAATATATCGCATTAATTATAATATGCTGAATGTGGGTTGGAGTCGAGTCATTGGCTGTTTGGTATTAAGTAGCAAGTGTCGTTAATTTGTTCATTTTAAAAGCGAATTTTGATAAGACCTGATATTTGGAGCATAAAAAAGGCACCTTATCGAAATAAGGTGCCTGAGTTATCTCAAAACGTTACGGCTTAGCTGCAAGTTCTGTATTGGAAATTGTACTTGAAGGTTGTCTTGGTGGTTAAGTCAACTGAGTCGACCGTTAGCATCGCTTCGTTGCCGCGATTGGTTCGTACTGAAGCGGCTGTCTTGGAGCGCAGGATTACCGAAGCGCCACAAGGAGACCATACGTTAGCCATCACACCCAAGCGGTCCTTGATCAGGTAGTCATCACTCTTCTGACCATTCCAGTTAGACTTTAAGCTTGGGCCACGAGCGCCAGCGAAAAAGTAGTCGCGAGAGAAGTCTGCACGAGCACCACGAGGCAGATCCATAAAGCCACGGTAGTCTGCATCAATCAGCGATACGCTAATACCATTCGGGACTTTTAAGCTAAATGCGATATCACATTTCATCCGTGAAAACGTGCGTTGGCCCTGGCCGCCGGCTTCTGCGATGTACTCATCAAACAATACCGAAACACTTTGCTTGTCTGGTGAAATCGTGACTGAGGCAGAGCCTGCAGGACAACCATTTCCGCCGTAGCCGACATCTTGCAGAGTTACATTACTCAGATCTGGATTAGCATGCGCAGATTGTGCTGCAGCCATAACTAATAATGATGTCACTAAAATCGTTTTGCTTTGCTTTAACATGTAGAACTCCCAAAAACTTTGTGTGAATGATTAACTCGTTGGTATTGCTTCAAGAGCGTTGTAATGACTCTCAGATCATTTCATTGCATCCTTACCAACATATAGCGCAAAGTCTCAGAAAGGAAGCTCACGAAAAAAAACTATTTTTCATCGGGGTGATGAAAGGTCATACCGCATAGTCTGTGCGGAGTCGGTTATACTTAGCGCCCTAATCCGGTAGCGATCAAAAGAGAGATAACGATGAGTTCACGTAGCGTGTGGGAAACCCTCAAACAAGAAGCTGATGATGCCATTAAAGCAGAGCCTTTACTGGCCAGTTATATCTACTCCTGTGTGCTCAATCACAGTAGTTTTGAGGCGAGTTTGAGCTTTATTTTGTCGAATAAGATTGCGGATAATGTCATGCCATCGATGGCAATCCGTGACTTATTTGTGGGAGCCTACAGCAACTGCCCGGATGTGATTAATTATGGAAAGCATGATCTAAGGGCCGTATTCGATCGCGATCCTGCGATTTATTCGATGCTAACCGTCTTATTAAACCTTAAAGGTTATCAGGCTATTCAGTCGCACCGCCTCGCGCATTGCCTGTGGAATGATAACCGCAAAGACTTGGCCATGTTTATCCAAAGCCGTAACTCGGAAGTGTTTGGCGTGGATATTCACCCCGCCAGCCGCATTGGTAAGGGTGTCATGTTTGATCACGCTACCGGCATTGTGGTGGGTGAAACGGCCGTGATTGAAGATGATGTTTCTATCATGCAGCAAGTCACCCTAGGTGGAACTGGTAATGAGACCGGAGATCGTCATCCAAAAATTCGCTCCGGCGTATTGATTGGAACGGGTGCTACAGTACTGGGAAATATTGAAGTCGGTCGTGGCGCTAAAATTGGTGCAGGTAGTGTAGTGCTAAGCTCGGTACCACCACACACGACAGTAGTGGGTGTGCCAGCGGCGATTGTTGGTCGTCCGGATTGTGACTCCCCATCGCGCTCCATGCAGCAAAATATTTATGATAATGATTTCGATTGCCCAGAGGGCGTGATCAAGAAGTGAGTCTAATCTGTTGTCTATAAACTTTCAGGTCGTTGGATAATTATGTCCGTTGAGCAGTTTCCAGCAACTCAGCGCGAGTGGCATTGGCGAGTCCTAATGTTGGCTTGGCCTATCATTGTGTCGAATCTTTCGGTGCCGTTGGTGGGACTGGTCGATACCGCCGTCGTTGGCCAATTACCCGACCCTAAATACATGGGCGCGGTCGCTATCGGTGCGACCATTTTTAGTAGCGTGTTTTGGGTGTTTGGCTTTCTGCGAATGGGGACAACTGGCTTTGTGTCTCAGGCTGCCGGAGCAGGGGATCAGCAGGAAGTTAGCTACAGCGTGCTGCGTCCGATGTTGATTGCGGTGGTGCTGGGCTTGCTGCTAATCCTATTGCAACAACCCATTGGTTGGTTGGCGATGCGCCTAATGAGCGCTGGCGATAGCGTGACTGCGGTGGTTGAAAGTTACTATGCCATCCGGATTTTCAGCGCACCGGCAACCTTGGTGAATTACTGTATTTTGGGCTGCCTGATCGGCATGCAGCGAATGCGCTTGGCACTAGTGCTGCAGCTTATTCTCAATGGCGCAAACCTGTTTCTGGATATCTTGTTTGTGCTGTATCTGGGTTGGGATTCCGATGGCGTCGCACTAGCCTCGGTGATTAGCGAATACCTCGCTGCATTGGTCGGGCTTTGGTGGTTACGGGAGCTACTGTTTCCGAAATGGCTGCGTCAAAGTGTGAGCTGGGGTGTGTTGCTTAACCAAGAACGATTACGCGCCTTATTTGAAGTGAATGGCAATCTGTTCTTGCGGACTCTGTTATTAACCAGTGCTTTCTTCTTTTTCACCGCGCAAAGTGCCCAATTTGGTGTGGTGGTGCTGGCGGCGAATGCCCTGCTGATTAATCTATTACAAATGCTGGCTTATGGCTTGGATGGTTTTGCGCATGCGGCAGAAGCCCTAGCCGGTGGCGCTTATGGTGCGAAACGCCGTACGGCATTCCAGCAGGCTGTTATCAGTAGCACCTTATGGGCTGCCGTTATGGCATTATTAATCTGCCTGATTTATGCGGTCGCAGGGCCCTCCATTATCAACCTGATGACGGTAAATACTGAGGTGATCGCTATCGCTAACCAGTATTTACCATGGATGATTGCCGCACCAATTATCTCAGTCTGGAGCTATCAATTCGATGGGATTTTCATCGGCGCGACTAAAACCAAGGCCATGCGCAATACCGTAGCATTGTCATTACTGATTTATGTCGTGTTGGCTTTGGTCTTAATTCCACAATGGGGTAATCAAGGCTTATGGTTTAGCTTGATGACCTTTATGGCACTCAGGGGAATCACTCTGGGCATGGCTTACCCCAAGCTGGTTAAGCAGCATGAGTGGCGCTGAGGGTGTATATGTTAAAACTAATTAAAAGATTTTAACTTATCGATGTATCGCTTTTTAAGATAATGAATTGATTATTGGTCATAGCTGAAAGCCTTCAATCTTCAGTGATTGTCGGTAGAATGCCGTCATCAATTGAATGATTAACAGGAAATATTATGTCATTGCGTATTAACGATATTGCACCAGATTTTACAGCGGTAACTACACAAGGCCCAATCAACTTTCACGAGTGGATCGGCGACGGTTATGCGATTTTATTTTCTCACCCAAAAGATTTCACACCAGTTTGCACCACAGAGCTTGGCTACGCAGCAAAGCTTGAGCCTGAGTTCGCGGCACGTAACACGAAGCTAATCGGCTTGAGTGTTGATGCAGTTGATAACCACGCGTCTTGGGCAGCAGACATTGAAGAAACTCAAGGTTCTGCCGTTAAGTTCCCAATGATCGCAGACACTGATCTGAACGTGGCTAAGCTGTACAACATGCTGCCAGCAGACGAGTCTGGCTCAACAGAAGAGCGTACTCCAGCGAACAACGCGACTGTTCGTACTGTCTTCATCGTTGGCCCTGATAAGAAAATCAAACTGACCATGACTTACCCAATGAGCGCGGGTCGTGATTTCAATGAAATCCTACGTGTATTAGAAGCGATTCAAGTTGGTGAGAAGTACGGTGTAGCGACGCCGGTTAACTGGAAAAATGGTGATGATGTAATCATTCCACCAACAGTGTCTAACGAACAAGCAGCCGCTTTGTACCCTGAAGGCTTCAGAACGCTTAAGCCTTACCTGCGTTATGTGAAGCAGCCAGGTTAATCTAAGGCGCTAGCCAAGTAACACGCTAGCAAATTAGTCAGCCACAGGCAGACCAAGAGCACCATTGATTTATAATCATGGTGCTTTTTTTATGGAATTTTTGACGGTATAAATCGTCTATACTGAACCTACTTCTCCCGAAGCCAACACGAGTGTTCACTATGAAACGATTTTTAGTCCTGAATTTGTTCAGTCTGCTTGCCGCTATGTTTTTGACAGTCCCGGCGTTTGCTGATGAAACCGAGCTGGATGGCTTTAATGGCCGTATGCGAGTGATGGAGGCAGCAATCTCCGAGCGCGCAGGCAATATCCCCGGACAAATCGCGGCCTATAATACCTTGGAAGCTGCTTTAAAGCGTGAGCTCGATCGTGCCTTTGATCGGGTAATGACGCAAATGAAGCCCTCGCAGCGTGCCAATATGACCGAGTCCCAACACCTGTGGGATAGCCATCGCGATGCAGAATTTAAATGGATGGATCTGGCGCATAGTCCGGTAGAACCCAATAGCATTGAGCACCTCAGCATCCTGCAACTGCGTAACCTCATGCTCAATGCGCGAGTGATTCAGCTATACACCTATCTAAATACCTTACCGATTCAAGGTGTTGCCAAGCCGGCTCGCAGTCGTAACACCGATCCTGATAGTGGTGGGAATGACCTGAAAATTGCCACCTTCCGCGGTTTCTCGCTTGGTGATGGCGCGTGCTTTTTAGACCTCTTTGATGAAGACCGCAAACCCTTTACTGAAGTGGCTGACACCGCATTTTGCCAACGTGAAAGCGAGTTACTGGACAAAAAAGTCAGCTTAACTTATCGTCTGGGGTCACTCTCCAGTGCAGCCTGTTTAGAGTCTAGAGGCGCCTGTGATGATAATAATATGTTAATCATGGTGGTTGACGCCAAACCCATACGTCCTAGTCGCTAAGCTTATGAAACAACACACGGTTCCTGCCAGTTACGTTCGTCATTTGATGCTGCAAGTTGCCGAGCAAGGCTACGACGTGCTCGAAGTGATGGATTATGTTGGAATAAAGTCGCTGGATATTAGCGATGATCAGGAAGTGTCAGCCGAAATTTTCAGTGCCCTGTATCAGCGGATTATGTATATCGCACAGGATGAATATTTCGGCATGATCAGTGTGGGCAAGGTGCCAAATGGCACCTTCCGGATGATGTGTCTGGCGATTATCCACAGTAAAACGCTGGGGCAGGCGATTTCCCGCGCCAGCGACTTTCATGAGATTTGTCGTGGTGCGCGCATTAAGCCGAAGCTGGTGCGTCGTGGGCGTTATGCCAAAGTTTCATTTGCTGCTTTAACCAATATGGATGCGGAAGAAGCGGCGGCTTTTGTGAATAGCCAATCACCCGCGCAAATCATCACTTCGCTGTCGATGTGGCATCACTTTATCAGTTGGTTAATTGGTCAGCGGATTGAGCTAAAAGCGGCTTATTTTAACTTTCCGGAGTCAGACGGTTTGCCTAACAGTCGAGCCAGATTCCGTGCCGATGTGAAGTTTAACCAGCATGACACCGCCTTTGTGTTCCCATCTCGCTATCTGGATTATCCAGTGGTGCAGAATGAGAAAACGCTGCATGCCTTTTTGCAAACTGCGCCATATCAGTTAATTGTTATGGTGGGTAGTGATGATAGCTCATTGACCGAGCAGGTTATTTCATTGATTGGGCGTGACTTTAGCTTAGCACCGCCAAGTGCTGAATCGGTGGCTAAAACACTGAATATGTCAGTTTCAACCTTACGTCGGCGCTTGCTGGAAGAAGACACCACTTACCAAAAAATCAAAGATGAGTGCCGCAAGCAGTCAGCCATTGATTATATGAACTCACCACAGCTTTCGATTAACGATGTAGCAGGCTTAATGGGCTTTGATGAGCCATCGGCTTTTTTCCGGTCCTTCAAACGTTGGACGGGGATGACGCCGGGTGAGTACCGTCAGGGTGATGACTATCGCAAGAGTCTTGAGCGCCACTAAGCAGCATCATATGCACAGCGCTGCGGCCCATTTTCACAACATCTTGTTGATCGATATAGATCCCATCATTCGCCAATCGGCATAAGCCGTGCATGGTCGCCCAAGTGACTTGCGCAACACGTAAAGCGCTTTCTTGGCGGGTCAACAAGTCTGCGGCTTGCAAAGCTTCAATACGGATCAGCCACTGTTTAAACGTCTCCTTCGCTGCTTTTTCTAAGCTTGGCGTGGCTTGCTTATGCTTCCAGATATTACCGCCATACATCAGCTCATAATGCGCAGGGTGCTCAATCGCAAACTCAATATAGTGCTGCATCAATAACTCAAACTGTTCTGCCGCGTTGTCTGATGAGCTGTCGGGATTAAATTGGCCTACTCGTTCACGCTGCAATCGAAAACCTTCTTCGGCGATCGCACAAAGCAATTCATTCTTATCTTTATAGTGGTGGTAGGGCGCGGTACGAGAAACGCCAACATGATCGGCCAGCTTGCGCATCGACAATGCTTCCACGCCATGCTCCCGAATTAACTCGCTAGCAGTCGCAATTAAGCTCTGGCAAAGGTCACCGTGATGATAGTTTGATTTTTGTTTGCTCATTGTGCCAGCGTATCAATCTAACTTGACACCGTCAAGATAAGGCGATATTTTGATGCCCACTAGAGAAATAGCTCTGTCACGGGGCGCACTTGGAGGAAGCACGATGGCTTATCAATGTTTTGATATTGCAATCAACGATCACATTGCACAGTTAACATTTAACCGCCCGCAACAGCTCAATAGCATGAACAAACACTTCTGGCGGGAGTTCCCGCAGGCACTTGCGGAGATTGATCAGTCGGCTGAGGCGAGAGTGTTGATTATTTCCTCCACCGGTAAGCACTTTTGTGCTGGCATGGATTTATCGGTTTTCCAAAACCCTGACCCTAAAATGTTTGGCGGTGAGCCGGGCAGACGCGGTGAGCATGTGCGCCGCTTAGTGCAACAGCTTCAAGACTGCTTTACTCAAATGGAAAAGATGCGCATTCCAGTGCTGACCGCAATTCAAGGTGGTTGTATTGGTGGCGCGGTAGATTTGGTGTGTGCCAGCGACAGCCGCTATTGTACTGAGGATGCTTTCTTTACCATTAAAGAAACGGCACTCGGTATGACTGCAGATCTAGGGACTCTGCAGCGCCTTCCAAAACTCATTGCGCCGGGCTTAGCCCGTGAGCTGGCATTTACCGCTCGTAAGATGCCATCTGCAGAAGCGCTAAGCAGTGGCTTTGTCAATCAAGTCTTTTCTGATGCGGAAGCGCTACAACAAGGCGTGATGGCTGTTGCCAAGCAAATCGCCGAACATTCCCCATTAGCCGTTTCAGGCACCAAAACCATGATGAACTATGCCCGCGATCACAGCACTGCCGATAGCCTTGAATATATGGCGACTTGGCAGGCAGGCATGTTCCAGCCCAACGATTTAATGATCAGCATGGCGGCACAAATGCAGAAAAAGCCGGGCGAATTTGAACCGCTGCACCCAATTACTGAGCCGTTTGAATAAGGCTGCGAGGCCTGTGTAGTGCGGTCGATCAGTGACCAACCCTAATTTTATAAACGGGAATCAGCCAGCGCTTAAGGCGTGGCGATTTCTGCAAGCAATCAGCGATATTGCCGGAGAATTTTATGTCAACTTCCTATCCTCACTTACTAGAGCCTCTCGATTTAGGCTTTACGACCCTTAAAAACCGCGTTCTGATGGGCTCTATGCACTTAGGGCTAGAAGAAATGCCGAGTGGTTTTGAGCGCATGGCCGCGTTCTATGCAGAGCGTGCGCGTGGTGGCGTATCACTGATTGTTACCGGCGGTATCGGCCCAAACCCTGAAGGTGCAGTGCATGCGCATGCGGCAACTTTGGACTCTGAAGAGAAAGTGCCAAGCCACCAAATCATTACTGAGGCAGTACATGAAGCCGGCGGAAAAATCTGTATGCAGATTCTGCACACCGGTCGCTATGCTTATAACGTGAAATTGGTTGCGCCTTCTGCGATTCAAGCACCAATTAATATGTTCAAACCGCATGCGCTGACTGATGATGAAATCGAAGGGCAAATTCAGGCTTTCGTGAATTGCGCGGTCTTAGCTCAAAAAGCAGGTTACGACGGTGTGGAGATCATGGCATCTGAAGGTTATTTGCTGAATCAGTTTATCGTTAAGCACACCAATCACCGTGATGATGAGTGGGGTGGTGCGTATGAAAACCGCATTCGTTTGCCGATTGAAATTGTGCGCAGGGTGCGTGAACAAACCGGCACTGACTTCATTATCATTTTCCGCCTGTCGATGCTGGATTTGATTGAGGATGGAAGTAGTACCGAAGAAATCGTCGCCTTAGGCCAAGCCGTAGAAAAGGCCGGTGCTACCTTAATTAATACCGGTATTGGCTGGCATGAAGCACGCATTCCGACGATTGCAACCAAAGTACCGCGCGCTGCCTTTACTTGGGCATCAGCTCGGGTCCGTCAGGCTTTGTCGATTCCTGTCATTACCTCTAACCGGATTAATAGCCCTGAGGTTGCTGAAACTGTATTAGCCCGTGGCGATGCCGATATGGTTTCCATGGCGCGTCCATTTTTGGCCGATGCTGAGTTTGTGGTTAAAGCAGAACAGGGCCGTGCGGATGAAATTAATACCTGCATCGCCTGTAACCAAGCCTGTCTGGATCATGTGTTCGCGGGAAAACTCACTAGCTGCTTGGTGAACCCACGGGCTTGTCACGAAACAGAGATTAATTACTTGCCAACTGAAGCGCCGCTGCGTATTGCGGTTATCGGTGCAGGTCCTGCCGGCTTAGCCTTTGCTAGTGTGGCAGCCGAGCGTGGCCATCAAGTAACTTTGTATGATGCCGGTTCAGAAATCGGTGGGCAGTTTAATCTGGCCAAGCGCATTCCGGGTAAAGAAGAGTTTAATGAAACCCTGCGTTACTTTGGTAAGCAGCTAGAGCTTCATAATATTGAAGTCATTCTGAATCAGCGAGTGACGGCTCAAATGCTGCACGAAGCTGAGTATGATCAAGTCGTTGTGGCAACCGGCATCACGCCTCGCGAGTTAGATATTCCTGGGATTGATGATCCGAAAGTGTTGTCGTATATCGATGTACTAAAAGGTGCGCCAGTCGGTAAGCGTGTTGCCATTATTGGCGCGGGTGGAATTGGCTTTGATGTGGCGGAATTCCTGACCCATGAAGGTGATCACAGCAGCTTGAGCATTCCAGAGTTCATGGCCAAGTGGGGCGTGGATATGAGTGGTGAAGCTCGCGGCGGGGTTAAAAATATCCAAGCCAAAGAAGCACCATCGACTCGCGAAGTGTATTTGCTACAACGTAAGAAATCCAAAGTCGGCAAAAATCTGGGTAAAACCACGGGTTGGATTCATCGCGCAGGCTTACAGAAAAAAGGCGTGAAGATGTTCTCGGCGTGTGATTATCAAATGATCAATAAAGAAGGCTTGTCATTAACCATCGCAGGTGAGGCAACCAGCTTGGTGGTCGATAATGTCATTGTTTGTGCCGGTCAATTGTCGCAGCGCAGTTTGGCGGATGAATTAATTGATTTAGCGCCTGATTTAACCGTTCATGTGATTGGTGGCGCTGATGTCGCATCGGAACTAGATGCTAAAAGAGCGATCAATCAAGCCTGCCGTTTAGCGGCAGAGTGTTAATAGTTTAACGGTTTTCGCATAATATCTGAGTGATTGACTTTGTTATTAATATTGACAGGTTTTGTTATTGGCCAATGCACTTAAATAGCTGATTATTACTACATGATAAAAACACAGGTGAACAAAAATGCCAGAATATAAAGCCCCCCAGCGTGAAATGAAGTTTGTGCTTAATGAAGTTCTCAACATTGAGGAGCACTATCAGCGTCTGCCGGGTTGTGAAGAGGCAACTGCAGATGTGGTTGATGCGATCCTGGAAGAAGGCGCAAAGTTTTCAGAGCGTGTTTTATCGCCACTGAATCAGATTGGTGATAGTCAAGGCTGTAAGTTTGAAGATGGTGTTGTAACAACGCCAGATGGATTTAAAGAAGCGTACCAGCAGTTTGTTGAAGCAGGCTGGCCATCGCTGCCACATAAGCCTGAGTTTGGTGGACAAGGTCTGCCAGAGTCATTAGGCATTGTGATCAATGAAATGATTGGTACTGCCAACTGGTCTTGGAGTATGTATCCGGGCCTAAGCCATGGTGCAATGGCGACGATTGAAGAGCATGGTACTGAAGAACAAAAAGGTACTTACCTGACCAAGCTGATCAGCGGCGAGTGGACAGGCACGATGTGCCTGACCGAATCTCACTGCGGTACTGACTTGGGTATGATGCGGACTCGTGCAGAGCCTCAGGACGATGGTAGCTACAACCTGACCGGTACCAAGATCTTTATCTCGGCGGGTGAGCACGATATGGCTGAGAACATCGTGCACATCGTATTAGCACGTCTGCCAGATGCCCCAGCGGGTACTAAAGGTATCTCTCTGTTTATCGTACCGAAGTTTGTACCCGATGCTGATGGCAATGTTGCCGATCGCAATGGTGTGAGTTGTGGATCGATTGAGCACAAGATGGGTATTCACGGTAATGCGACGTGCGTAATCAACTTTGACGGCGCAAAAGGCTTCCTGATTGGCCCACCAAACCGTGGTCTGAACTGCATGTTCACCTTTATGAATGCGGCGCGTATTGGTACGGCGATTCAAGGTCTGGTCCATGCTGAAGCGGGTTTCCAAGGTTCATTAGCTTATGCTAAAGACCGTTTGCAGATGCGTGCTCTGACTGGCCCTAAGAATCCGGACGGCCCAGCTGATCCAATCATCGTTCACCCTGAAGTTCGCAAGATGTTGTTAACGCAGAAGGCGATTGCTGAAGGTGGCCGCGCAATGTGTTACTACACGGCGATGTTGATTGATACGACGAGCAAATCTCAGGATGCGTCTGAGCGTGAAGATGCAGACCAGTTACTGGCCTTGTTGACGCCGATTGCTAAAGCATTCCTGACTGAGCTTGGCTTTGAATGTGCTAACCACGGTATGCAGATCTTTGGTGGTCATGGTTATATCGCTGAATGGGGCATGGAGCAAAACGTGCGTGATAGCCGTATTTCTATGTTGTACGAAGGGACTACACAGATTCAGGCACTGGATTTATTAGGTCGTAAAGTCCTGATGACTCAAGGCGCGTCACTGCGCAAGTTCACTAAGATTATCCACAAATTCTGTAAAGAAGAGTCTGGTAATAAAGCACTCAAGCCTTTCGTCAAGCAGTTGTCTGAGATGAATAAGGAATGGGGCGACCTGACGCTGAAAATCGGTATGAAAGCGATGAAGAATCGCGACGAAGTCGGTGCAGCATCGGTTGATTACCTGATGTATTCCGGTTATGTAACAATGGCTTATTTGTGGCTTCGTATGGCGAAAGTGGCACAAGAGAAGCTGGACAGCGGTGCAGATGACGCTGACTTCTACAAAGCTAAAATGATAACGACGCGTTTCTACTTTGAGCGCATACTGCCTCGTACACGTGGTTTAGTTGAAACCATGTTATCCGGCGCAGACAACTTGATGGCAATGGACGAAGCACTGTTCAGCGTTGAGTAAATCGTTAACAAAATAATGCAGCAATAAATTTTACGAGGAATTGATCATGAGTAATGTAAGCGAAATTTTCAAGAAAATGGGCGAGAGCTTTGATGCGGATGCAGCATCTGGCGTTGAAGAGGTCTTTCAATTCGATATCGATGATGAGATGTGGCATGCAGTGATTGATGATGGCACTTGCGTCATCGTTGAAGCTGAGCACGATGACCCGAGTGTAACGCTGACCATGGATGCTGAGACCTTGGCTGAAGTGATGAATGGCGAGACTGATGGCATGCAGGCATTCATGGCGGGTCGTATCAAAGCGACTGGCAACATGATGTTGGCAACCCAACTGGCGACGATCTTCCCAGTTGCTTAAATCCTCATTGGTTCACGGAGAAAAAACATGTTAATGGAAGGTAACTCCATTCGCGTAGAAGCCCTGGAATCCGGCTTCTACGAGGTCAACTTTGACCTTAAAGATAGCGCGATCAATACGTTAAACCGCAAAACACTGGGTGAGTTGCGCGAAGCGGTTGATCTGCTGATGAAGCAAGATGATATGCGCGGTGTGCTGCTAAGCAGTGCTAAAGACGCATTTATCGTCGGTGCGGACATCACAGAATTTTCTGAAATGTTCAATGCTGAGGAGTCAACGATTACTGACTACCTCGCAGAGATCAATAAACTCTTCAACGACATTGAAGATCTGCCTTGCTCGACGGTTGTGGCAATTAACGGCATTGCTTTTGGTGGTGGTTTTGAGCTGTGTTTATCAGCGGATTACCGTGTCATGGCGCAAGGCGCCAAAGTTGCATTGCCAGAAGTGAAGTTAGGTATCTACCCAGGTTGGGGTGGTACGGTAAGACTGCCACGCTTAATTGGTATTGATAATGCCAATGAGTGGATTTGTGGCGGTGGCGAGAATAAAGCGGATGCTGCTTTGGCTGTTGGTGCGGTAGATGCCGTGGTTGAGCCTGCAAACTTACGCGCTTCTGCGCTTCAGTTATTAAGTGATTGCGCTGAAGGCGTATTTGACTACAAAGCACGTCGTACTGAAAAACAAAGCCCTGTTCTATTGAATAATATGGAACAAATGATGGCCTTTGAAAGTGCACGCGGTTTTATCGGTGCTAAAGCAGGTCCTCATTACCCAGCGCCAATGCTGGTGTTAAAGACGATTGAAAAGTCATGCACCATGACACGCGATAAGGCCCTTTTGGTTGAAGCGAAAGGCTTTGCGAAATTGGCAACGAACAGCGTAACAGCCTCATTAGTGGGCTTGTTCCTGAAAGATCAGCGCGTTAAGAAAGTCGCTAAGCAATACACAGCGACTGCAGAGCCTGTTAAGCAGGCGGCGGTATTGGGTGCTGGAATCATGGGTGGCGGTGTAGCGTATCAATCTGCTTCACGTGGCACTCCGATTCTGATGAAAGACATCAATGAGCCAGCGTTGCAGTTGGGTCTGGATGAAGCCACCAAATTGCTTGGTGGACAGCTTAAGCGTGGTCGTATTGACGCGGTTAAGATGGCGCAGGTCATCACCAAGATTACTCCAACACTGAGCTATGGCGATTTTAATCGTGTGGACTTAGTGGTTGAAGCGGTTGTTGAGAATGTAAACGTCAAGAAAGCGGTATTGGCAGAAGCTGAAAAGCATCTGAAAGCGGATGCGGTTTTAGCTTCTAACACATCAACCATCTCTATTACTGAGTTGGCTAAAGGTTTGGAGCGTCCTGAGCAATTCTGTGGAATGCACTTCTTTAACCCAGTACACAGAATGCCACTGGTTGAAGTTATCCGCGGTGAGAAGACCTCTGAGGCAACCATTGCTCGCACGGTAGCCTATGCACAAGCCATGGGTAAGACGCCGGTTGTTGTGAATGACTGCCCGGGCTTCTTGGTTAACCGTGTATTGTTCCCTTACTTTGGTGGCTTCTCTGGCTTGCTAGAGTCTGGTGCTGACTTTACTCGCGTGGATAAAGTGATGGAGCGCTTCGGCTGGCCAATGGGCCCTGCGTATCTGTTGGATGTGGTCGGTATTGATACCGCGTTCCATGCAGATGCAGTAATGGCTGAAGGCTTCCCTGATCGCATGGCGCACAGCAATGAAAATGCAATCGACCGCATGTTCAAGTTGGAGCGTTTTGGTCAGAAGAACCAGAAAGGTTTCTACCGTTATGAAACGGATCGTCGCGGCAAACCTAAGAAAATTGCTGATGAAGCAGTTCCTGAGTTGTTGTCCGGTGTATTAGGTGAAGCGCGTGAGTTTGATGATCAGGAGATCATTGAGCGCATGATGATTCCATTGTGCATTGAAACCGCTCGCTGTGTGGAAGAGGGCATTGTTGCCTCGCCAGCAGAAGCGGATATTGGTTTGATCTACGGTATTGGTTTCCCTCCATTCTTGGGCGGCGCGATGAACTACATGGATCAGATGGGTCTGAAAGCATTCTGCGAAATGGCAGATAAGTATGCTGACTTAGGTCCTATGTACACACCAACGGATGCAATGCGTGAAATGGCAGCCAATGGCAGCACTTACTTTCCGGCAGCAGGCTAAGAGGATATAGCGATGAGTTTAAAAGCAAATGATGTAGTCATCGTCGATGCTGTTCGCACGCCGATGGGTAAATCAAAAGGTGGTGCGTTTCGCAATGTGCGCGCTGAAAAATTATCTGCAGAAGTCATTCGTGCGCTATTGGCACGTAATGAAGCACTGCAAAGTAAAGAAGTTGAAGATGTGCTTTGGGGCTGTGTCAACCAGACCAAAGAGCAGGGCTTCAATATTGCACGTAATGCACTGCTGTTAGCGGGTATGCCGCATTCAGTGTCTGGCCAATCGATTAACCGCTTGTGTGGTTCTTCAATGTCAGCACTGCACTCGGCAGCAACTGCGATTATGGCTGGCCAAGGCGATGTATTTATTGCCGGTGGTGTTGAACATATGGGTCACATTTCCATTATGCACGGCGTGGATGTGAATGCTGAGATGTCAAAGTACGCGGCGAAAGCCAGTATGATGATGGGTGTCACAGCGGAAATGCTGGGTAAGATCAACGGCATTAGTCGTGAGCAGCAGGATGCTTTCGGTGCACGTTCTCACCAGCGTGCGGCTCAAGCAGCACTTGATGGCACATGGGATGATGAGATTATTCCAATTGAAGGTCATGCCGCTGATGGCTCTAAGGTCATGGTAACGGCTGACGAAGTCATTCGTCCTGAGACCACCATAGAGACATTATCTATGCTGCCACCGTCATTTGTACCAAAAGTCGGTACAGTTACGGCAGGCACCTCGTCTAGCTTCTCTGATGGCGCATCTGGCATGTTAGTGATGTCTGCGGCTAAAGCCCAGGAGCTTGGCCTGAAGCCTCGCGCTAAGATTGTGAGCATGGCGGTTGCAGGTTGTGATCCGGCTATCATGGGCTTCGGTCCGGTCCCAGCGACCCAAAAAGCACTGAAGCGTGCGGGCATGACAACAGACGATATTGACTACTTCGAGCTGAATGAGGCGTTCGCGGCTCAGGGTCTTGCAGTGTTGAAAAATCTGAAGTTGTTAGACCGCATGGAAGATAACGTGAACATCAAAGGGGGCGCGATTGCATTGGGTCACCCACTAGGATGTTCCGGTACTCGTATTTCCACAACCTTGCTGAATGTACTAGAGCAGCAGGACGCTACCATGGGCTTGGCGACTATGTGTATCGGTATGGGAATGGGTGTGACCACGGTGTTTGAACGTCTGAACTAGCTTTAACCAAGCTACTACTTAGTATTAGTAAATCGGTAAAGTACCGGAAGCGGGGTGAAACTCCTTCCGGTACTTTCTGGTGGCTGTTACTATCCAAAAACAAGGAGAGGAAATGAAACATATCTACACATTTGTGGCAGGTCTACTATTGGCATTGTGTGCCAGTACCCCAGCATTATCAGCAAGCGCAACCATGCCTGATCAGATCCAGTACGGCGGAAAAACTTTAGTACTGAATGGCGTCGGCGTGCGTACAAAATTGTTTATGAAGCTGTACTTTGGTGGCTTGTACCTCACTCAGAAAAACAAAGATGCTGCTGCCATCATTGCAGCGGATGAGCCAATGAGTATTCGTTTAGTCATTAATTCCAGCATGATTTCTCCTGAGCGTATGAAAGCGGCGACACTTGACGGCTTCAAAATCGCGACGCAAGGAAATCTGGCTCCTATCCAGCCACAGATTACCAAATTAATGAATTCTTTCGACAAGGGCGTTGGCCCTGGCGATATCTATGAGTTGATCAATATGCCGGGCAGTGGTGTACACGTTGTCCGTAACGGTAAGCTCGTTGAAAAAATTAGCTCTTTACCATTCAAGCAAGCCCTGTTTGGAATTTGGTTATCAAACAAACCAGTTCAGGCAAACTTGCGTGCCCAAATGTTGGGTTTATAACTTAATCAGAGGAGTGATCTGTAATGCCTTTACCACAGTCCGTTAAGCGGGAACATCTACATCGTCGCCGTGTAAGCTGCGACGCTTTCAGGCGTGAAGATGGTCTGTGGGACATTGATGGCCATATGTCCGACATCAAGGAATACTATGTCGAGGCTAATGAAGAGGGGCGTACCGTGGAAGCGGGCGAGCCTTATCATGATATGTATTTACGGATCACCCTCGACCAACAGTTTCTGATTCATGAAGTGGTTGCGGTGATGGACTCGACGCCGTTTGGCTCCTGCCCAAAAATCACCTCAGCGTTTAAAGCACTGGAAGGGACACGAATTGGCCCTGGCTGGCACAGCAAAACCCGTGAATTATTGGGTGGCGTTAAAGGCTGTACGCATCTGCTGGAATTACTTAAGCCGATTGCAACCACTGCGGTGCAAGCGATTTGGCCAATGATGGATGAGAGTATGCGCCAATACAGCGCAGCGCTGGCATTGAATACTTGCCACTCGTGGTCTCAATCGGGTGAAGTCGTTCGTATGCACTTCCCCAGTTTGTATAAATCTGAAGCCAGTGCCATGCGAGAAAAAGATCTGATGGGTTAAGCTAAAAACGCCCGATACCAGTCGGTATTCGGGCGTTTTTAATTGTATCTATTCGTTTGGACTAGCCTAAAATGCGCTGTTTAGCATATTGGTACTGTGTTGTAATTTCTTCTGGTTTGCCGATAGAGGCATCCAAATTTCTCAGCATTCCATCGTGAATACCGTAAATCAAACCATGCACTGTGGTTTCTTGTCCGCGAGACCAGGCATCTTCCAGCGTTGTGGTATTACACACATTCACCACTTGCTCGATAACATTCAATTCACATAAGCGGTTGAGTTTCTCGGTTTGATCTTCAATCTGATCTAGCTGTTTGCTGTGCTTTTTAATGGTATCCCGTACATGCAGCAGCCAGTTATCAACCAAGCCATGTCGCTCTTTACCTAAGGCTGCTTTGATACCACCGCAAGTGTAATGGCCGCAAACAATGATGTGTTTGACCTTCAACACGTCTACCGCAAACTGCAATGAAGACAGGCAGTTCATATCAGAATGCACCACCTGATTTGCCACATTGCGTTGTACGAAGACATCGCCAGGCAACAGATTCATAATCTCACTGGCAGGTACACGGCTATCAGAGCAACCAATCCAGAAATACTCCGGGCTCTGTTGCTGTTGAAGCTTTTCAAAAAATGCCGGGTCTTTCTTGAGAATACCTTTAGCCCACTGCTTATTACTCTCAAATATTTTTTCCAGCATGGGCGTGTTCCTGTGGCTATGGGATAGTTCGCGGATTATAGCCTGAGTTGTCTTTCACCCGCAAAGCCGCTAATTCACAGAAAGTGGTACTCAATGCTGAATAATATCGCGTAAAGCGCCATCCAAATGCGGATATTTAAACTCAAAGCCACTCTGAGTGAGTTTGGCTGGTACCACACGCTGACCCGATAGCAGCAACTCTTCTGCCATTTCACCCATCATTAATTTCAGCACAAACTCTGGCATCGGAATAATAGCGGGACGGTTTAATGCTGCACCGAGTATTTTTGAAAACTCTTTATTGGTGACAGGGTTAGGAGCTGTTCCGTTAACTGGGCCTTTGATGGACGGCGTTTCCAGTGTGTAGAGTATTGCGCAAACAAGATCATCCATATGCACCCAGGACATCCATTGCTGGCCGCTGCCCATTGGGCCACCTAACGCCATCTTAAACGGCGGAAGCATTTTGGAGAGTGCGCCGCCGTTTTTACCCAACACCACGCCGGTTCGCAGATAACAGCAGCGAATGCCTAGGGCTTCTGCCTCAGCAGCTTGCGCTTCCCAATCTCGACAGAGTTTGCTGGAAAAGCTGTCATCGCCGCTGGCTTGCTCATCCAGTTTCTCATCGCCATGAAGGCCATACACGCCAATCGCTGAGCCACTAATAAAGACTTCAGGTTTTTGTTTAGCGCGTTTTAGATACTCGACAAGGTCGGCAGTAGTGATCAGACGGCTGTCGCGTAATTGCTGTTTAACGGTATCAGTCCAGCGCTGATCGCCGATGCCTTGTCCCGCAAGGTTAATAACAGCATCAAAATGATCGTCTTCAGTTAGATCATCAAGGTTGTCAATGGTCGCTACTTGCTGCTGGAAGATCGCCGAGGTCTTTTTCGGATTTCGTGTGAATATGGTGATGGTATGCCCGGCGTTGAGCAGTGTCGGAACCAGTTGCTGGCCAATAAAACCAGAGCCGCCGGTTAGCAGGATATGTTTCTGAGACATGGCACCATCCTTTGCAGTAGTAGGGGATATTATTACTTTACAGAGTATCCTATCAGCATAGTAGATGGCTATAAGCCACGAATTTGGCTGGGTATTAAAGGCTATCTATTTTCCATCTGACAGCCAGTAGGATTATACTGCGGCACTCTTTCACGAATGGTTGATTGCCCAATGTTTTATACTACTGATACCCGTCAGCACGGCTTAGCGTTTGATCCATTTAAGGCCTTGGTTGTACCACGCCCGATTGGTTGGATTTCTACGATTAGCGAAGATGACGTGCCAAATCTAGCACCCTTTAGCTTCTTTAATGCCATTGCAGATAATCCACCAATGATTATGCTGTCGTTCGGTGGTCATAACGACACACTACGTAATCTTCAAGCTAACGGCGAAGCGAGCTGCTCATTTGCCAATAAAGCGATGATGGATCAGATGAATATGAGTAGTGCCGGCGTAGATGGCTCAGTGAATGAGTTTGAATTAGCGGGTGTTGTCGGTGCTGAGTCGAAGTTGATCAAGCCCATGCGAGTGGCTGATAGCCCGGCGGCTATGGAATGCAAGCTGTGGAAATCGATTGAATTACCGCCACGAGCGGATGGTAGTGCAGGTTATACCACGGTGATTTTAAGCGTTGAAGGTGTTTATATTAATGACGATTATATTGTTGATGGTCGCGTAGATACCGCCGCAATGGAGCCCTTAGCGCGCTTGGGTTATATGGATTATGCGGTAATTAATAAAGACAATATGTTTAGCCTGAACCGCCCGGAAGTGGATGCGGATAAAAAAACGGCAACGCTGAAAAGTGGTCCGTGGAGTGGCAAATACTAATCACTTTTTAGCAGTTGAGAATATCAAGCAGGTAAAAAATAACCTCCGACCAGCGGAGGTTATTTTCAAGCATCTTATTTAATCACGCTTCAAGAAACGGATTAAATCGACCTAAGCCATTAACTTAAGCAATATGCTCCAAAGTGATTTTCAGCATACGACGTACTGGCTCAGCAGCACCCCATAATAACTGATCACCCACGGTAAATGCCGTCAAATACTCAGGGCCCATATTCAACTTACGAATACGGCCAACGGGAATAGTCAGCGTTCCAGAGGTCTTCATTGGAGTCAGATCTTGCAGAGTCGATTCCTTATCATTCGGAACCACTTTTACCCACTCATTGTGACCAGCGATAATGGCTTCGATCTCTTCCAATGGCAGATCTTTCTTCAGCTTAATCGTGAAGGCTTGAGAATGGCAGCGCATAGAACCGATACGCACACACTGGCCATCGACCGGAATGCTATTGGCTTCGGTATTGCCTAAAATCTTGTTGGTTTCAACCAGACCTTTCCACTCTTCTTTAGTCTGACCTTTTTCAACGGCCTTATCGATCCAAGGAATCAAGCTACCCGCAAGTGGAACGCCCCAGTTAGCCTTAGTCAAATCATCCGCATTCATTTTAGCGGTCACTTTGCTGTCGATATCTAAAATCGCAGAATGTGGGTCGGCTAATAAATCGCTAACTTCGGCTTCCAGCTCACCCATTTGAGTCAGCAGTTCGCGCATATTCTTAGCACCGGCACCACTGGCTGCCTGATAGGTCATGGATGAAATCCACTCAACCAAATCTTTTTCAAACAGGCCGCCTAATGCCAGCATCATTAAAGAGACGGTACAGTTACCGCCGATATAGTTCTTAACGCCGCTTTTCAGGCCAGCATCAATTACATCACGGTTAACCGGGTCTAACACGATAATGCTGTGGTTATCCATGCGCAGGGTAGAGGCCGCATCAATCCAGTAGCCATCCCAACGCGCGCGAAGTTTGTTGTAAACCGCGGTCGTGTAGTCGCCACCTTGGCAAGATAAAATAATATCCATCTCAGCCAGCTTGTCGATGTTCATCGCATCTTCAAGAATCGTCGCACCAGTACCGACATCAGGACCCGCCTGACCCGCTTGAGACGTGGTAAAGAAGACCGGTTCAAAGCCTTCAAAATCATTTTCAGAGCGCATACGCTCCATCAGCACTGAACCAACCATGCCACGCCAACCAACAAAACCTACTTTGCGCATTGTAAACTCCTACAAAATGCCGCACTTCTTAAAAGAGGGGCGAATTGTAGCACTTGCGCCGCAAAAACAAAAAACAGAACTTTTAAACGCCGTTATTGGATATTGATAGCCGTACCCGCTAGTCGTGTAGCGGGCACACAATGCTATCGCTTTTCATTAGGCAACTTTCTGAGCCTGCTGTGCTTGTCGTTGTGGCAGCACATCTTTTAATTGATCACGTAATGCACGAATCATGGTTTCAGTGGTTTCCCAGTCAACACAGGCATCGGTCACCGAAACACCGTATTCCAGATCAGCTAAATTCGCCGGAATCTTCTGATTGCCTGCACCAATATTACTTTCAACCATCAGGCCGATGATTGATTGGTTGCCATTCACCACTTGCTCGCCCACATTTTCCAGTACATTGCGCTGGCGGTTGTGGTCTTTTTCAGAGTTTGCATGGCTGCAGTCGATCATAATATTGGGCTTGTGGTTACCTGCCAGTAAAGACTGCTCACACTCTGCAACGCTCGCCGCATCGTAGTTAGCGCCTTTGCTGCCGCCACGTAATACGACGTGTGCATGTTGATTGCCGCGAGTATGAATGACCGACACTTCGCCTTCGTGGTTAATACCTAAGAAGCGGTGGGGTGCAGCCACTGAACTGAGTGCATTCATGGCAACATCTAAGCCGCCATCGGTACCGTTTTTGAAGCCAATTGCTGAGGACAAACCAGAAGCCATTTCACGATGAGTTTGTGACTCAGTGGTACGTGCTCCAATGGCGCTCCAGCTAATCAGATCTTGCAGGAACTGTGGTGAAATCGGGTCAAGCGCTTCTGTAGACGTTGGCATACCCATGTCCGCCAGATCCGTCAGCAGCTTGCGACCAATTTTCAGACCTTCTTCGATTTCGAATGAATTATTGAGGTGTGGATCGTTGATCAGACCTTTCCAGCCAACCGTGGTGCGAGGCTTTTCGAAGTAAACACGCATCACTAAGTAGAGCGTATCGGAGACTTCTTCTGCCAGTGCTTTAAGGCGCTGCGCGTAGTCCATAGCGGCTTCAGTATCGTGAATGGAGCAGGGGCCAACGACCAGAAACATGCGTGGATCAGTCCGGTCCAGTATGTTTTTAATGGTTTGGCGGCCTGCGGCGACGGTTTCCATCGCACGCTCGGTAACAGGAATTTCTTGTTTTAGCTGCACCGGTGTGATTAATCGTTCTGCACTTAACACGTTTAAATCTTCCAAAGTTGTCTTGCTGTTCATTTTAATAATTTCCTCTAGGCCAAAAAAAACCCCGATAGACGCCTGCCTATTGGGGTTCTCAGGTAGGCAGTTTTTAGACCGCCTACAGATGTTTCTACAGCGACCTATTCAGTGAATCCATAAAAATAGCCCAGCCAAGAATAACCCGTCTCGTGAGAGGCAGATTGCGTGGCTGGCTGAATAAATCGTTGTGTGTTTAATGTGTTCATGGCCCCGATAATAACAATAACGAGCGTTCATGCAAGCGAAAACTTTACCGTTGGTAAAAAAAATAATTTCATAATCTTTTGATGATTTCTGTCTGATTGCGATATTAACTAATCGGTAAGGTTATGAAATTAATAACAATCTGCAATCTGCCGGCCATAGCGCTCAGCAACGTTGTATACTTCCTAAACTTTAAAGCGGCATAACAGGGCTCTATGACTATCCGTAAATCCATTAATTACTTAGCCAGAAAATTCCTCTATTTATGGGTGAGAACCGATGTGGTGCCCACTGAATTGAGCGAGTTGGATATCAGGCCGGATCAGCCAATTATCTATGTATTAGAAACCCGTTCATGGTCGAGTTTATTAGTACTGGAAACCGAGTGTGAACGCTTAGGATTGCCATCGCCGCTGAATCCCGTTGGCATTGCTGAGCTGTCAGCCTGGTATTCTGTGTACTCGATTTCACCGCGCCAACCGTTTAAAGCTTGGCTACAAAAACAACCGAAGCGCTCGCGTATGTTGCGTGGGATTGTGGAGTGTTTACGGGATCATCCGGGTAAAGAAATTCAGTTTGTACCGGTCTCGGTGTTTTGGGGGCGACCTGTTTCCAAGCAAGAGCGTTGGTTGCCAGTGGTGTTTGCAGACTCGTGGAATCTGGCCAGCCGTGTGCGCAAATTTTTTACGATATTGGTGCATGGCCGCGATACCTTTGTCAAATACTCCGAGGTGATTCGCTTTAAAGCCGAGCCGGATCATGACGAACTCAGCGATCAAATGATTGATCGTTTGCAGGGTGTATTATCCAAGCGTTTAACCGATGAGCGTGTCGCAACCTTGGGACCGGATATTTCCCACCGCCGGACCTTGGTGCGGGATTTGATTTTAAAGTCGGATGTGCAGGCAGCCATTAAAGCGCGCAGTGCCGAAGATAATCTCACCGAATATCAAGCTACCGTGCAAGCGCGGCGCTATGTGCATGAGATTGTGGCTAACTGCACGCAGATCACCATTCAGCTGATGAATCGTGGTTTGTCATACTTCTGGAATAAGTTTTATTCTGGCATTGAGGTGACGAATAACGCCGAGCTTAAAGAGCTAGCCCGCACCCATGAACTGGTTTATGTGCCGTGCCATCGTAGCCATATCGACTATCTACTGCTGTCGTATGTGATTTATTACGAAGGGTTGGCGATTCCGTATATTGCAGCGGGGCGCAATCTGAATATGCCAGTGATTGGTTCGATTTTGCGTGGTGGTGGCGCGTTCTTTATTCGCCGCAGCTTTAAAGGCAATCAGCTGTATTCCGCAGTGATGTTTGAGTATGTGGCTGAGTTGGTGTCTAAAGGTGTCGCCATTGAATATTTCGTGGAAGGTGGCCGCAGCCGTACCGGACGCTTGCTCAAGCCCAAGCCCGGCATGGTTTCAATGACCGTGCGTGGCTTTTTGAAATATCGCAAAAAGCCAGTTGCCTTTATTCCGGTGTATATCGGCTATGAAAAGCTGCTGGAAACCAAAGCCTATCAGGCAGAGCTATCAGGGGAGGATAAAAAGTCCGAAACCTTTATGAACTCTGTGCGTTCGATGCTGCAGATTCGGGGGAATTTCGGAAAAGTATCGGCTAACTTTGGTGAGCCTATTTTCCTGAATAAGGTGTTGGATGAGCAGCAGGACGATTGGAAAACGGCTGAGTATGATGATGCTAAGCGACCGGAATGGGTGCGTGATTCGGTAGAAACGGTCTCTGACACCATTGCCAGTCGAATCAATCAGGCGGCGACGGTGAATGCGGTGAACTTGATTTCCACTGTATTGCTTGCCACCTCCAAGCAAAGCATGGATGAAGCTGAGTTATTAAAAATGCTGTCGGTCTACCAAGCTTTAATTTCACAGCAGGGCTATTCCAATCGCGTAGTCGTGACGCAGGAAACCGGTGCTGCACAAGTGGCACGAGTAGAAGCCTTAAAAATGCTCAAGCGTCGCCAGCATGAGCTGGGTGATATTCTGTATTTGGATGAAAAACACTCGGTATCGCTCACTTATTATCGCAATAATATTCTGCATTTAATGGCGCTGCCATCCGTGATCGCCTGCTGCTTTATCAATATGCGCAAGCTGCCGGAGCGGGATATTATCAAGCTGATTGTGCTGATTTATCCATTCTTAAAGAGTGAGCTATTTTTAGTGTGGGAAGTTGATGAGCTGCCCACTGCGATCAAAAATATGCTGCAGCTTATGTGTGAGCAGGGTTTATTGGAAAAGGATGCTGACAGTGATAGCTATGAGCGTCGCAGCTTTGGAACACTGGAGTTTGCACAGCTTAATTTACTGGCGCGGGTGATTTCACCGACGCTTGAAGTCTACTACCTGACTCTCGCGTTATTAGCGCAAAGTGGCACTAAAACCATCCCCAAAGCCGAGCTTGAAAAGAAGTGTCAGTTGATGGCGCAGCGAGTGGCGATGATTCATGAGTTGAATTCGCCAGATTATTCAGATAAAAACCTGATTGCCAACTTTATTGATACGCTCATTCACATCGATTACGTGAAAGTGTATGGCACGGAAGATCTTGCGTTTAGTGAAGTGTTTGAGCGCGCAGATCAGCGCATTCGCCTGTTACTTAGTAAAGCCATGCGCGCCAATATTATGCAGATGCTGGAGAGAACTGAGCCAGCAATTCCCCAAGATTCGGATGCCGCTAGCAAACCCTAGTGGCCTTATACTTTTCAGGTTAGTAACGATGAAGACCATATATTCAGATCAACATTTCCAGCAAAGCCCCAAGCTGGAGTTGGCCGGTGGCGAGCTGGTGCCATCTTTTGAAAATCCATCCCGCGCGGAGCATGTATTGGCGCGAGTGAAAGCGGTGGGCTTGGGGGAAATAATTGCCCCTCAAGAGTTTGGAATTCGACCGATTTTAGCGGTGCACGATGCTAACTATATTAGCTTTTTGCAGCTGGCTTGGCAGGAGTGGAAAGCCGCGGGCTATGAGGGGGATATTATCCCGATTTGCTGGCCTGCCGGACAAGCCTCTGACATCGTACCGCGCCATATTAAAGGTAAAGTCGGGCGCTATGCCTTAGGCACTGATACCAATATCACCGCAGGGACTTGGACGGCTGCCTTGGGCGCGGCGCAAACGGCATTAACCGGTGCAGCAATGATCAGTGAAGCCTTTCATGCCTCTGAAAAAATGGGTGCATTCGCCTTAGGCAGACCACCGGGACATCACGCGGCGAAAGCCTTATATGGCGGCTATTGCTTCTTAAATAACGCCGCACTGGCTGCTCAATATTGCCGTGATCAGGGTATTGAAAAGGTAGCGGTTCTGGATGTGGACTTCCATCATGGAAACGGCACACAGGAGATTTTCTATGATCGCGATGATGTGTTTTTTGCCTCGATTCATGGCGACCCGATGGATAGCTTTCCTTACTACTGGGGACATGCCGACGAGTGCGGCGCAGGCCTTGGCGAAGGCTTCAATATAAACATCCTACTGCCTTCCGGAACGGGCTTTGCTGTTTGGCGTGAGGCGTTAAAAAAGAGCTTAGCGGCCATTGATTTCTTTGGCGCGGAAGTGCTGATTGTGTCTTTGGGCGTGGATACCTTTGAGGGTGACCCAATTAGTGCTTTTAAACTCACCACACCAGATTATTTAGTGATGGGCGCAGACATTGCCTCGCTGGGCATCCCTACCTTATTTGTGATGGAAGGTGGCTATAACGTTGAGGAATTAGGCGTGAATATGGTCAATGTATTGCAGGGGTTTGAGGGCGCGATATGAACCAGTCAAATGGGTCACCAATGCTTAACTGGTTAATGCTGCTGGGCTTGATTATGCTCTGGGGCACCTCGTTTATGTTTGTCTCGCTATCGCTGGAGAGTTTCTCGCCGGTCGGTGTGGTGGCCATGCGGGTATCGCTCGGGGCTTTGGTGCTCACCGGCTTTTTATGGGCTAAAGGCTTAAGCTTTCCGCGTGACCTGAAGTCGTGGTCGATCTTCTTATTGTTTGGATTATTAGGTAACTTGCTGCCATTTTCCTTTATCTCCTTTGGCCAGCAAAGTGTGACTTCAGGTATTGCCGGCTTGCTGATGGCGAGTATGCCGCTGGCGACCATGGTATTAGCGCATTATCTGGTACCGGATGAGTCTTTAAATCGATACAAAATACTCGGCTTTAGCTTCGGTATTTTGGGCGTTCTAATTGTGATGTATCCCAGCTTATTGGGTGGCCATAACACCTTATTTGGCATTATTCTCATCCTGTTAGCCAGCCTGAGCTATGCGCTCAATAGCGTATTGGTGCGTCGCTTGCCACGCTTTAATCCAGTGGTGGCGGGAGCAGGGATGCTGATTACTGGCAGCCTGATTATTGTGCCGATCTGGTTGTTTCGCGATATGCCATGGCAGCAGACTTATAGCCAGCAAGCGATCTTATCGTTGATTTGGTTAGGTATCGGGCCAACGGGGATTGCTACCTTATTGTACTTTGCAGTGATTGGTAATGCAGGCCCCACATTCTTATCGAATATCAATTATGTGGTGCCCGTGGTGGCGTATTTCACTGGTGCGCTCATGCTGCATGAGATGATTGAATGGCAGAGTCTGGCAGCGTTGGGATTGATTATTTCAGGTATCGCCATTACCCGCTATATGCCTAAATCCAGACAAGCGATCTGAGAGCAATACACCGTAGAAAATCAGTTATTGAGGGAGCCGTATTATGAAAATTCGACAGTATCAGGCTGGGGAAGAGCGCATTCTGTGGTCGCTTTTTTATAATACGGTCCACACGGTAAATGCCAGAGATTACTCGCAAGCGCAGCTTGATGCCTGGGGCTATGCCGAGTTGGATGAAGCCATTTGGCAGCAGAAAATTGAATCTATTAATCCCGTTGTCGTGTTAATTGATGACACGATTGTGGCGTACTCAGATGTGCAGGAGAGTGGTTATGTGGATCACTTTTTCTGCCATGCAGATTACCAGCGGCAGGGCGTTGGGAGTTTTCTAATGGCACACTTGGAGCAGCTTGCTCGCGCTAAAGGAGCTACTGAAATGAGCTCGGATGTTAGCATTACCGCCCGCCCATTTTTTGAAGCCAAGGGCTTTGTGGTGGATGAGGAGCAGTTTGTCGAAATCCGCGGACAGGTACTGCGGAATTTTAAGATGGTGCGCAAGCTCGTATAGCTACTATACTCGGCGAGTATCAGCTGTTTCTGTTGGGATTGACTGATAGCTACGCGTGATAATTCCAAAGCTGGAATGAGTGGGAATTATCGATATGAAACAGTCGCTTATCGAGTATCGCTTTATGGCTAATTCTGCCGCCACCATCGCCCCGCAACCAGACCGCATCGGTTTTGCCATCACCATGGCCATTGCCGGAACCCTCACCATCGCTAGCACTGACCTAACCACCAAGTGGCTGACCTCGGATTTATCCCTGTGGCAATTACAGTCTATGCGCTCTGCATTTGGCATCATCTTTTTGTTAGTACTACTAATTCTGATGCGTAAATTGCCGACTATTCGGATGATCAATACCAAAGCCGTAATATTCCGCTCCGTATTGATGACCGCTTCCTATCTGGCTTTTTTTACCGCGCTGGCTGTATTGCCGATCGCAGTGGTCGCCGGTGGCTATTTTAGTGCACCATTATTTATGGTGTTGCTGTCAGCTGTGATGTTGAAGGAGAGTATCGGAATTTGGCGACTGAGCAGTGTATTGGCCGGGTTTATTGGCGTGCTACTGATTGTTCAGCCCGATCCTGCGACCTTTGATCTGATGCTGGCATTGCCCGTTATTTGTGCTTTTTTCTATGCGCTGACTCAAGTATTTACGCGTAAATATTGCAAAGAAGAAACCCCTGTCGCGATGTCATTTTGGTTAGCGGCAGTATTCTTGGTGTCCGGCATTTTGGGCATCATCGGTTTGGCTTTGTTGCCCGTATCTCCTGAGCCTGATTTTCTGACACGGCCTTTGATTAACTTGCCACTGACGCCACTTTTGGTGTTAGTCGCTGTGTCGATTGCTAGTGTGGCGATGCACTTTGCTTTGGCTGCTGCTTATCAAAATGCGCCAGCCAGCTTGGTTTCGCCATTGGAATATTTATACCTCCCGGCGGCTATCGTTGGCGGTTATTTGTTTTTTGATGAAGTGCCTAATGCAATGGCCTTAGTGGGTACTGCGATTATCATCATGGCTGGGCTGACGATTGCCTGGCGTGAGCGACTAGCAGCTAAGCAGAGAGTTAGCGTTTACTAAGGTGAGTCTCTTTCGCTTTTAGGGCAATGGAGAGCGCTTTACTAGTCCTTCAAAATTAGATGTGAACTGTGCAGTGGCAGGCTCATCCTGTATGGTTTAATTTATTTATTGGACCAACTGGAGCCCTATATGGAATCACTTGCCGGAGATCTTGAGCAGATGACTCGTACCTCGTTAAGCGAGGCACATTTGGCCGCGATGCGAGAGGCCGGCGAGATTGTCGAGTTTAAAGCGGGTGAGTGTCCAATGCGATTGGGTGATCCCATCAATACCTTCTGGTATGTCGAGGAAGGTGAAATTGAATTAGTCGACCCCATCACCGAGAAACGCTACGGCAAATACACCTTGGGGCCCGGCCAATACATTGGTGAGATCTCGTTTCTTAATGGCGGCAAAAATATCATGGGTGCGCGGGCAGTCTCGCCGAGTCGCTTGATTGCTGTGCCTCGCACCGAAATGCTCCAGCTGATGAGCCGTGTACCAGAGTTGAGTGATCTAATTGTTACGGTATTTGCAGCGCGACGTCGGAGTTTATTGGAATCGAATGATATTGGTTTGATTCTGCTGGGCGAAGAGGATGACCGTAAAATTCGCCGCATAGCCAGTTTCGCTAACCAGAATAAGATTCCTGTTAATTCTCTGAAACTAGGCAGTAGTGAAGCATTAGCGCTGGCTGCAGACTGTGGAATTCCGGAGGACCAACCAGCAGTCATTATTGGTAAGAACCATCTGGTGCCTGACCCAACCCCGCGTAAAATTGCCCGACTGATTGGTATGCATCAAGGCATTGGAGACTGCGAAGTTGTGGATGTGGTGATTGTGGGAGGAGGGCCTGCAGGTGTTGCCGCAGGAGTCTATGCGGGTGCCGAAGGCTTATCGGCATTGGTTGTTGAAGATATGGCGATCGGTGGACAGGCCGGAACCTCCAGCCGTATCGAAAACTATATGGGATTTCCAACAGGAATTTCAGGTGGTGACTTAGTGTGGCGCGGCGAAGTACAAGCCATGAAGTTTGGTACACGTTTTTGTGTGCCACAGCGCGCTCGGTCACTGGTGCAAGGCGATGATGGCATATTCACCGTCCAGCTCGAAGATTGTGAGTCAGTGCGGACCAAGGCTGTTGTCATCGCGACGGGCGTTCAGTATCGACGGTTACCCATCTGTGACCTGGAGCGCTTCGAAGGCGTCGGCGTTTATTATGCGGCGACCGAAGTGGAGTCTCGTTGGTGTCGTGAAACAGCGGCAGTCATTATCGGTGGAGGTAATTCGGCTGGACAAGCGGCGATGTATTTATCGCGCACGTCTAGCCATATTCATTTATTAGTTCGAGGCGATTCGCTTGCTGCATCAATGTCTGATTACTTATCGCATCGCCTTCAAAATAACTCTGCGATTACGATTCATTATGGGGCTGAAATGTCTGCGCTGTATGGGGAAGATCATCTTGAGGCCATCGATATTCGAGATCGCAAAACCGGGGACGTTGAACGAATGGCGACGAGGGGAGTGTTCATTATGGTTGGGGCTGCGCCTAATACTGACTGGCTCAACGGCTGTGCGGAGTTAGATGACAAAGGGTTTGTACTCACAGGAGAGGCGGTAAAACGCAATTCGTCTTATGAGACATCTCATGATGGGATTTTTGCTGTGGGTGATGTGCGCGCAGGGTCAGTTAAGCGTGTTGCTTCGGCGGTAGGCGAAGGTTCGGTGGTCATTTCGAAGGTCTGGGATTATGTTCATTCTGAAAAGTAGTTGATTACTTATATCCAAAAGGAATCCAGCATGCATTATATGAAATATGCGACTGCGTCACTCAAGTCAATCCATGCAAATACAAAGCATCGCTTTGCACAGCAACACGCGCTTAACTTATATCGAAAAGATGCTTTGTATAGCTTTATTCCAAAAAATGCCTGTTCGACCATGCGGCTTAGTGTTGCCATGGCCAATGGCTTTATTAAGAACAAACGTGACTACAACTGGATACATCAAAATAACGGAACATTCAGTGCAGAGCTAAGGGACCTTGTTCGGTGCCAGTATGCATTTGTAATATTGCGCGACCCTTTTTCTCGCCTTGTTAGTGCTTATTTAGATAAAATTGTTGGGAGAGATTTAGACCTTTGGAGCTACGTAGACCTTCATGACAGGAGCATCAAGCCCGAGGCGGTTACCTTTGAGTTCTTTGTAAGAAGCCTGCTAGATACTGATATCCGTGATGGCAATATCCACTGGAGGCCTCAGCAGGATTTTTTGGTTTTTGAGAATTATGACGACTATTTCTCGATTGAAAATCTAAGTAGCGCGAGCAAAACCCTTAAGGAAAAAATTGATCTGAAAGTTGTTGATGCGCGCCCTCTAACGGCTCACCAAACTAGCGGTTATAAGCCCCTGAAGGAGGGCTCTCCATTTAGCCTGAGTCCGGTGAAGTTGTTTGAGATGAAAAATGCAGGTTATCTTCCACGACCAAAGGATATGTTCAATGCCGAGTTGATAGAGATAGTTGCGGAGGTTTATAACGGCGACATTGCGCTTTATAAGCAGAAAATTACCGATGCTAAGTCTCCTCTTTACAAGAAGTTACTTAAGCAGAAATAGTGACGTAGATGGCAGACATTAACCTAAATTATGTAAGCCAACGAATTGATGTTCCGGCTGCCTTTGAAGCGCTTTTCTCGCATTTTTATGTTGCCGAAAATCACTCAAGCTGCAGTCTCACCAAAACGCTATTACCATCTTTTCAGTCGATGATGATTTTCAGTTTTGGTGAAGCTGTCACGCTTCGCAGCAGGCAAAATTCACAAATCACTCTGGATAAATGCTTAGTGCTTGGGCCAATTAAGCAGGCTTTCGAATACGCCTTGCCACCCGGCGCTGAGATATTGGTGGTCAGTTTTAAAGATGATGCATTTTATCGCTTCTTCGAGTCTCCACCTTTAGAGAAAAATACGGCAATACACCCAGATAACCTAGTGGATGAAAGTTGTTTTACGACACTATGGCAGGCGCTTAAGCAGGAGGCTGACACGAACAGTCGAGTAAACTACATTCTCGATTTTAGCCAACCCTATATCCGACAGCGCACGCCATTCTCTGAACAGCTCTCAAACGTGAAAAATGCCAAAGCTGATACAGTTCAATCTCTCGCAGAGTTACAGCAAAAAACGACTCGTACCATCCAAGCACATCACAAAAAATACTTGGGTTATTCAGCAAAGGAGTTTAAGCGCTATCAACGTTTTTCTCAGGCGATCAGCCAAGTACAAAGTAGGCTCGCTGCTGGCTCCAATATTGATTGGCATGACGTTATTGAGGCCTGTGGTTACTACGATCAAAGCCATTTGATTCGGGATTTTCAGTATTACTTTGAGTTGAGTCCTTCTCAATATCTCAAATTTCAGCAGGATATCTGCGGGCCGACTGGCTGAGTTTCGTTTTCATACAATCCCCGCGCACCGCGATCTCTTATTCTGGTTTCATCTTTGAAATAGAAATAGGAGTCCGACGCATGAAGCACCTAATTATTTTTGCCCATCCAAATACAGATAGCTTAAATGCCACGCTGAAACAAACGCTGGCAGATCACTTGCAAGCGCAGCAGCATGATGTGGTAGTGAGGGATTTGTATCAGCTGAATTTTAACCCCGTGCTTTCGCTACAGGATATGCAAGGCCAGCGAGCGGGGCAGGTGGCAAGTAAGGTAAAACGAGAGCAGGAGTTTATTACATGGGCAGAGTGTATTACGTTTATCTATCCGATCTGGTGGACGGGTTTACCGGCAATTATGAAAGGTTATATCGACAGGGTGTTTAGTTATGGTTTTGCCTACCGCTATGATCAAGGTGTGCAACAAGGCTTATTGGTGGGAAAGCAGGTCGTGGTTATTAATACGCATGGAAAATCCACGGCAGAGTATGAGGAAAGTGGCATGGACAAAGCCTTGTCACTTGCCTCAGATATGGGCATTTATGAGTATTGTGGCTTGCGTGTAAAGCGGCACTTCTATTTCGATCAGGCTGATCGCGCAGATGCCGCCACCATCGATACATGGCGCACGAAAATCAAATCTGAATACGCTGCTTAAAAACCAAAAATGGCTTGGTAAAACCGAGCCATTTAATCATCATGTTAGCTGGTTAGCTGGTTAGCTGGTTAGCTGGTTAGCTGGTTAGCTGGTTAGCTGGTTAGCTGGTTAGCTGGTTAGCTGGTTAGCTGGTTAGCTGGTTAGCTGGTTAGCTGGTTAGCTGGTGCGTTTGCGCAGCTCATATTTCTGAATCTTGCCCGTCGCGGTTTTCGGTAACTCCCCAAACACCACTTTCCCGGGCTTTTTAAATCCAGCCAAATGCTGCTTACAATGATCCAGAATGTCCTGCTCAGTGACTTGCACTCCAACCTTGATTTCAATATAAGCACAAGGCGTTTCACCCCATTTCTCATGCGGCATCGCCACTACCGCAGCATCACTGACCGCAGGGTGTTTATACAGCGCATTCTCAATTTCAACTGAGGAAATATTCTCGCCACCGGAGATAATAATATCCTTAGCGCGGTCTTTAACTTGTACATAGCCATCCGGATGAATTACTGCTAAATCGCCACTCCAGAACCAATCGTCATGGAATGCCTCTTCAGTGGCTTCAGCATCTTTTAAATAGCCTGTCATAATGGTATTGGAGCGAATCACAATCTCGCCCATTTCAACACCATCGTGCGCGACGGGCTTCAGTGTTTCCGGATTAATAACAGTGGCGGATTCGGTCATTGGAAAGCGCACACCCTGACGGGACTTTAGTTCAGCAATTTTATCCTGATCAGCCGTGCGCCAAGCTTCTTGTGAAGTGCCTTGCAGGATGTGGCCATAAGTTTCTGTGAGGCCATACACATGCATGACTTCAAAGCCCATTGACTCCATTCTGGCGAGTACTGGCGCTGGTGGTGGCGCTCCAGCCGTCATGCAGTAAACAACTCGATCTTCTGAGATGCGTGCAGGGCAGTCGGGTGAATTGGCCAGCATATTCAACACAATCGGCGCGCCACCAAAGTGGGTTACCTCGTGAGTTTGCATCAGCTCAAAAATAGTTTTTGGTACAATACTACGCACACAAACTACGGTTGCCGCCATGGCGGTCATCGTCCAGGCATGACCCCAGCCATTGCAATGGAACAGTGGCACGGCGTACAGATAGGTCGGGTGCAGTGGCAATGGCCAGCCTGCAATCGTACCCATAGACATCAAATAAGAACCACGGTGATGATAAACCACGCCTTTAGGATTGCCCGAGGTACCGGAGGTGAAATTAATCGCCAGCGGCTGCAGCTCATTGGCAACTTGGTAAGGCAGATACTCGCTGCGCTTAACCGGTTTATTCAACAATTCCTCATACAGATAAATCGATAGATCATCCGGAATTTCTGGCTGTGTTGCCGCATGCGGGTCATCAATTAAAATGACCGGAATCGGGTTGCCTGCTTCTGCGCGATCACGGATGCCTTGAATCGCGAGTGGCAATAATTCACGGTCAACCAGCACGGCTTTGGCTTCGGCAAAGTTCAGAATATAGCGAACGGTTTCCTCATCCAAGCGAGTGTTAATGGTGTTCAGTACAGCGCCAGCCATCGGCACAAAGAAGTGTGCTTCGAAGGTTTCCGGCGTGTTAAAGGCGAGTACTGAAACCGTATCATGTGCGCCAATCCCTAAGCGCTTTAGCGCATGGGCCAGCTGCTGACAGCGCTGTTCGGTTTGCGACCAAGTATAGCGCTGCGATTGATAAATCAGGCTGGTGGTATCGGGATATACATCCGCCGTGCGTGATAAAAATCCGATCGGCGTGAGTGGTACAAAGTTGGCACTTTGCCCCAGTGATTCACTCAGTGAGTCGTACATGGCAGGCAGTTTGAGTGTTTGGTCAGCTCGGGACATAGGGGTTCCTCAGGTATTACGTTCAGCAAGGTTCAATTTGGCAAAATCATACGGTAATTCGCAGCAAATTACCTGATATTCAACATTACCGCTTTTTACGGTGAGGCGTCTATTTTCCTCGAGCGCGGCGCGGATTGCGGCAGAGTTTAGCATCGCAAAGCCTAGCCATGCATGGTATTTAGCCGATAGGGTGTGAGAGGTGATTTCGCCGACTATGCTGCCTTCCAATCGTACTTTCATGTCTGCGGGCAGTTGGTGCATTTGCGGTGCGGCCAAGCCGATAAGCCTAGAGGGAACGCCTTCAGCTTTTTGCTGGCGTAGCGCCTCAAGGCTCATGCTAGGAAGGTCGCGATCAAGGTGGCAATATTTATCTAAGCCACATTGCAGCGGTGTATGGCGATAATCCATATCGCTACCAAATGAGAGTAAGCCACTTTCGATGCGCTCGATCAGGTTTGGGCTGCCATGACCCACATTGAGATCCTCGCCCTGCAAAAATAGCTCATCCCACATCGCTTGGCCGACTTCGGCATCATCCACATAGACTTCGAAACCGCCTTGCTTAGACCAGCCGGAGCGCGCCACAATCATTTCATGGCCCCGAAATGCCAGCCGTTGATAGCGGAAGAAGCGAATATTTCTCACCCCTTCACCAAATAAACGCTCGACCAACACTTCCGCTTTTGGCCCCTGAATGGCGACCGGCCACACGTTGGGCTCGGTAATTCTTACATCCAGCCCCGCGCCAAGCGCTAAGCCTTTGGCCCACAACAGCACATCCGAATCGGCGATGCTTAGCCACCACGTTTGCTCATCCACTTTAATGCCGATGGGGTCGTTAATTAGAATGCCATGTTCGTCGCACAGTGGCAGGTAAAAACATTGATCATCCTGCGCTTGGGAGATATCGCGGGGCGTCATCCATTGCACTAATTTGTTCGCATCCGGCCCTTGAATCTGTACTTGGCGCTCGCAGGAAACATCCCACACCTGAACGTGTTGGCAGAGGTGATAATAGTCTTCTTCGACGCTACGAAACACCGTTGGCAGCAACATGTGATTATAAACGGTGTAGCCTTTAACACCGGCTTCAGTTAGGCGCGAAGTAAAGGGCGTGCTACGCGTGCGGCGTGAAATGGATAGTTCTGGCATGGTCGTCTTCTATGGTTAGGGTTTGCGGTTTCTGTAGCTGATTTTGTCTGCAATGTGAACCCGCCCGCAAACGAAAAACCACCAGACTGAGACAGGGAAATAGTTATAGCTTATGCCGGAATTTAGGTACACTAATCGGTATTTATCGCGCACCTGAGGACATCACCGAATGAGTAAGCAAGCTCCATTAACCTGGTTGAGAAGCTTTGAAGCCGCTGCCAGAAATGCCAGCTTCACTCAGGCAGCAATGGAGTTAAATATTACTCAGGCGGCAGTCAGCAAACAAATTAAGGGTCTGGAAACTCAGCTCAATTGCCAGCTATTCAAACGCCATGCACATGGATTGAGCCTGACCGAACAGGGCCGTCGTTACTGGCTGGATACGCGGGATTTGGTACGTCAGTTAGATAGCGTGACTAATCAGTTTTTTGCGCGGCAGGTCTCCAATCGAGTGAATCTGCGCTGCAATATCAGTTATAGCAGTCTGGTGCTTTGCCCTCAGCTGGCAGAATTTCGGCGTATGCATCCGGATATCTCCATTGAAATCTCGCACGACATTTGGGAGCCAGGCGTCTCAAGTCATAACGCTCACTTGGTCATTGGCTATGGCATGGTCGATAAAAAACAAGAGAAGTCATCCACCGTTCGCTTTCTGGATAATCAGCTGTTTCCGGTGGTCGCCAGTCACTTATCCGATGAGGCCATTAGCCAGTTACCGCTGATTCATGTCTCCGGTTATTATCGGGAATGGGATTGGTGGCTGGAGCAGGCGGCAGAGTCTGAACTGCCATCGGCTTTAGTGGATGCCATCGCTAGTCAGCGCCGCAATAAAGGCAAGCAAGACTGGAGCGTTGATAATTCATTGATCGCTTATCAGTTGGCCAAACAAGGGCTGGGCATTGCTTTGGGGCGTCAATTATTGGTAAAAGACTTACTAGCCGATGGCTCACTGCGCCAATTTGCAGCCGCACCGGCGATTGTCGGACCTGAAGGTTTTTATATCTATCGTAGTGAGCTGGGTGAGCAGTATCGGGCGAGCCTGCTGTTATTTGACTACCTCACCGGACAGGCTGGATTGCCTGCTGATAATGAGCCGCAAGAATTACAAGGAGCGTAAGTATGTTGGTGTTACTGGTTGAGGATCATCGGCTACTGGCTGAGACATTAAGTGATTATCTGGCGACTGAAGCTATTGATGTGGACTATGCCAGCAATGGCACACAAGGGCTGGAACTTGCCCGAAGCCAACCGTTTGATGCGATTATTCTGGATGTGAATTTGCCGGGTATGGATGGTTTTACGATCTGTCGGGAGCTGCGCCAAACCTATAAAATTGATACGCCAATATTGATGCTCACGGCACGTGATCAGTTGCAGGATAAGCTGACAGGCTTTGAGCATGGCGCGGATGACTATCTGGTGAAGCCCTTTGAAAATCAGGAGTTGGTGGTGCGGCTTAAAGCGTTGGTCAAACGCCATCGTGGGCAGGTGACGACGAAGCAACTTACGGTGGGTGATCTGGTGTTAGATGTCGGCAGCCAGCAAATTACGCGGGCAGGGCAGCCGGTTGAAGTCTCGCCAACCTGTTTTCGAATCTTAAATATACTGGTGCGTGAATACCCGCAAGTGGTCACCCGTGAAGCCATTGAGCAGGAGCTTTGGGGGAGCGATGTGCCGGATACTGATGTGCTGCGCAGTCATATCTATAATCTGCGTAAAGGCGTGGATAATCCCTTTGATACGCCCATGATCCAGACCGTTAAAGGCGTTGGTTTACGTTTGGTAGTTTAGACTCAATTCCCTTCACGTTATATCGACATCGCGCTTGCTACTTTAGGCTTATAATTTTTCGAGCTTGTAAGGAGCTTAAGCAATGAACGCAATCAAAACACTTTTCCTAGCTGGCGTGGCACTTATTCTTAGTGGCTGCACCGGTATGCCGACGGGTGTAACGCCGGTTAAAGACTTTGATATCAACCGCTATATGGGGAAATGGTACGAAGTTGCCCGACTGGACCATTCCTTTGAGCGCGGCCTAGAGCAGGTGACTGCCGAGTATGAGCTGAATAAAAATGGCACGGTGAAAGTCACCAATCGCGGATTCTCGACAACTAAAAACAAGTGGAGCGAGTCTGTTGGTAAAGCTAAGTTTGTGAATGATCCAACGACTGGCTACCTCAAAGTCTCATTCTTTGGACCATTTTATGGCTCTTATGTGGTGTTTGATTTGGATAAAGAAAACTACAACTACGCCTTTGTTTCCGGCCCTGATTTGTCATACCTGTGGTTGCTATCCAGAACTAAAACGGTCGACCCTAAGCTGATTGAGCGCTTTGAAAAGCGAGCGGCTGAAATTGGCTTTGATACTGACAAGCTGATCTATGTAAAACAGTAATAAATCATTTAACCGAACACATTGGCCGGAGCAGGGTATAGGAATATACGGCTTCGGTTTTTTGTGCCTTGAAAACTATTTAGAACATTTGTTCAAATATATATTGAACAATCGTTCAATTTTATTTATAGTCCTCTCCATCGAACACAAACGCCTATTAAAGGGCATTACTTAATCGCACCATCTGGAGAGAAAAAATGACTACTTTTACCATTCATGATTTAGAGACAACACCCGCAGAGAGCAAGCCGTTTCTGGAAAAATCATTCAAAGCCTATGGCATGATTCCTGGCCTGCATGGCGTAATGGCGAGCGCACCTGGCTTGCTGGAAGGCTACCAAGTACTGCATGAGTTATTTGCAAACTCATCGTTTGATGCAGAAGAGCTGACGGTGGTATGGCAGACGATTAACGTTGAGCACGAGTGCCATTACTGCGTACCGGCTCATACTGGTATCGCGCATTCAATGAAAGTTGATCCAGCACTGACTGAAGCGCTGAGAAACAGCGAGCCAATGCCAACTGAGAAGTTGCAGGCACTGCATGACACGACTCTGGCGATGGTTCGCAGCCGTGGTAACTTGACTCAGGAAGAAATTAAAGCGTTTTACGCGGCCGGTTATGGTGAGCGTCAGTTGCTGGAAATCATTTTGGGCTTGTCTCAGAAAGTGATGAGCAACTATGTGAATCACATTGCTGAAACGCCAGTTGATGATGCATTCAAGCAGTTTGCTTGGGCTAAGAAGTAATCACTTCCTAGTTTCGGTCAAAGCATCCCGCATAAACGCTTCGCCTCCTGCGTCGGAAGGCGCTTATTCTGCGGGATGCTTTGGCCTACTTTGGTATGTTGTCTGAGAGGGTGGGGTGTTTCCTTTTAGATATCTGGGGCCGGCTCCTAGTTCTGCGGCTTGATCATCGGGGTTGTATAGGCGACACTTTTGTAGTGATAGGCAGCCGCAGCCGATACACGAGTCTAGTGTATCTCGTAGTTGTTCCAAGCCTGCGATACGTTGCTCGATTTCTGCTTTAAATTTCCTGCTTAATTTTTCCCAATCGGCTTTGGTCGGTGTTCTTGCATCGGGCAGGCTATCTAGTTGTTCGCGTATTTCTGGCAGTGTGAAGCCTAGCTTCTGTGCGGCCAGTACAAATGATATGCGGCGAATATCTGAGCGTTTGAATTGTCGATGGCCGCTACTGCTGCGTAGGGCTTTGACCAGTCCTTTTTCCTCATAAAACCGTAATGCCGATACCGCGACGCCGGTACGTTCGGCTAGTTTCCCGATAGCGATAAATTCATTTCCACGATATGCCATAAAAGCCTTGATCTAAAGTTAACTTGAGGTTTCATGCTACCACCATTGACTTAACAAACGGAGAAAAGCGATGAAAGCAGCAATAGTGGAACATTTAAATATTACAGTGGAAAAGCCTATTGAGCTGGCGCAAGCGTTGTGTGAGCTGCTGGGTTGGAAGGTTCGCTGGCAGGGTGATTCTAAAGATAATGGTTATACCGTACACGTGGGGAGTGAGCATTCTTATTTGGCGCTTTACACGCCGCCGAAATTGACGGGAGAGCCGGTGGAGCCTTACTTATCTGATCGTGCAATGAATCATATTGGGGTTGTTGTGGATGATTTAGATGAGATAAAACAAATGGTGCTGAACTCAAATATTGCTATTCATAATGAGAATGATACTGCACCAGGACGGCGTTTTTACTTTCATTTGCATGGGATTGAGTTTGAGGCGGTGGAGTATTGAGGTTAAATTAAGCAGTGTATCTTTTTCACCTTACTGGTTAACATGCGATAAGGCCTTTGGTGGCTTTTAGCGTTGTTAATCAAATAAGGAGACAGGTATGAAGAAACACATTTGGCAAACTATTTTAATGGCAGTGGTGGCAGGCTTTTTAGTCTCATGCATGGGTGCGACAAAGCCTGCTCCTGAAGAGCCCATAGGCATTGTACCACCAGAAGAAAGCACACCAGTTGTGACTCAATGCAAGGACCCACGCCCTGAAATGTGTACCATGCAATACCTGCCTGTCTGCGGGAATGTTGCGGAAGCGCCTGTCTGCAAACCGGGTATGGCCTGTCCTGCGGTGATTATGATGAAGAAAAAGACGTATTCAAATAGTTGCTCGGCGTGTAGCGATCCTAAGGTGAGAAGCTACACTGAAGGGGAGTGCGCTTAGCACTTCAGCCCCGTACACTAGACAAGTCTGTCCAATCCGCCGTGGCGAATGAGTTGCACGGCGGATTGGTTTTAATTTAAACGCTTATGCGATGAGTGCTGCCTTTTGTAAGTGCTCATAGCTATTCACAAAGCGTTGATACTTGTGCTCTCCACAACGATACGGCGCGTATTTTGCCGGCTCCCCAAACTTGATGCAGGTAGGTACTGGCCCAACAACCGCATCAAAATCCATATCTAAAAAGAAAGGTAAGGAGTAGCGCTCTTGCCCGCTGGTATTAATCACGCGGTGCATGGTGGAGATATAGCGGTCATTCGTGAGTGTTTGCACCAAGTCACCAATATTAACAATAAAAGTACCCGGCACCGGTGGTGCATTGACCCATTCGCCTTCACGGTTTTGTACCTGCAAACCGCCTTTATCATCCTGTGCCAAAATGGTTAGAAAACCGTAATCAGTATGCGCACCCACGCCGATTTCTTTAACGGATATATCGCCTTGTTGTGGTGGATAGTGCAGCAGGCGTTGTATGGTAATGGGCTTTTGTTGGCGCTTGGCAAAGTAGTCAGCAGGCAAACCAAGGCTAAGGGCAATGGCGCTGACTAGTTGTGTTGCCAATGCCATCATGGCTTCATGATAGGCTTCAAATACTTCAGTGAATTTTGCAGGCTGCTCCGGCATCAAGTTAGGACCAAAAAACGGACTGACAGCGTCTTCGTGCTTGCCAAGATCAAAACATTCTTTAAAATCCTTGGTAAATTTAGGGTCGACGTTTTCACCGTAAATGGGGATGTAGCCACGCAGCGTCGGGCCTGAGTTTACGATGTTTAATTTGTCTTTTTCGGCTTGAGGTAAGGCAAAAAACGCCTCAGCTTGGGTGTAAGCATCGTTGATTAATTGCTCGCTAATGCCATGATTCTTGATGTAGAGAAATCCGATGTTTTCACAAATATCACCGATCTCTCTGGCAACTTGCTGAGGGTTGCTACCATTGAGTAAAGGACCGATATCAACAATTGGAATTCTGTCAAACGAGAGGCTCTGACTGGCTAATTCACGCGTAGCAGGTGCTGGTATATTCATAGTCGGTTTGGTGTCAGTGAGGTTTCAGAGCAAACTATTCTGTGAGGATCGGGCTATGGCTGCTATAACAAATGCGAAAACAATGATGACCAATGCGTATGATTGATAAGCAGGTAGGGAAAGTGGATGAATAGCCAGGTACAGCGCGTCGGTTTTCTGTTAATTCCGGGGTTCGCGCTCACGTCTTTTTCATTGGCAGTCGAGGCCTTAACTGTCGCTAACACGTTGAGCAACTCGCCCTTGTATGAGCTGACGTTATACAGCGGGGATATCAGCTCGGATACGGTGCTGAGCTCTAATCAGATCTCGGTGCAAACACAGCAGTTTTTCTCTGAAGCGACGCTGGATTGCACGACGCTATTTGTCTGCGCCTTTCGACAGGCTGCGCTGTATCAAAATAGCCCTGTGTTTAGGAAGCTCTCTCAGTTACACCGGAAGCATTGCCGATTAGCGGCCCTGTCTAGTGGCAGTTTTATTTTGGCCAGAGCAGGCCTGTTGGATAGCCTTGGTTGCACGCTTGCCTATGAGCAAAGAGCGGCATTTCAGGAGTTGTACCCCAGTACTGTGCTGCAAGAAAACTTCTTTACCGTTAATCAGGATATTCTCAGTTGTGCCGGCGGGATCTCGGCACTGGACATGGTGTTATATATGATCGCCAGAGATCATGGCTATGACTTTTCGGCGCGTGTTTCTGAGCAGTTTTTGCAGGATAGAATGCGTAGCGAAACAGAAATGCACCGGAGCATTCGCTACCTGCGTTTACGGATGAAATCAGAAACGCTGGGGGCTGCGGTCGAGGTTATGGAAGGCAATATAGAGCAGCCTTATTCAATCGCGCGACTGGCGAATAAAATTGGCACAACCACGCGCACTTTAGAAAATGTATTTCGTCGTCATGAGGGGATGCCACCGGGTTATTACTATCTGAAATTACGCTTAGCGCATGCCAAAAAAATGGTTGAAGAAACGCGCCTTCCATTTAGCACCATTGCACAGACAACGGGCTTTAGCTCGCAGAGTTATTTTGCTAAATGTTTCAGAGCCGTTTATGGGCAAAGCCCGAGTGAGCTACGGCGTGAACAGTATAACCGCACGTAAGCCCGGCTTGTTATCTTCCAGTGTAATGGTCGCATGATGCAGCTCGATAATGGCTTTAACCAGTGACAAGCCAAGCCCCGTGCCACGTTTGTCACTGCGGCTTTTATCAACCCGATATAGCCGTTGAAACACTTGCTCGCGCTCCGCTTCCGGAATTCCTGCGCCATTATCCGCAACACTGAGTTGAATGCGCCCATTGCGCTCGACGCATTCAACTGAAATTGTCGTACCTTCAGGGCAATAACGAATGGCATTTTCAATCAGGTTTGCCAGCATTTGCACTAGCAATTCCTTGTCGCCTTGGATCATAACTGGCTTATTGGATTGCGCTGTTGATGGGGCGGCTAACTGCAATGTCATTCCCGCATCTTCAGCAACTTCAATATAAATATCCAACACCGTTTCAATCACTGACTGTAAATTCAGCGAGGTAAAGTTTGCCCGTCGTGCGCCGCCTTCAATCTGTGCAATGCGTAACAGCGCGTCAAAGGTTTCAGTGATATAGCCGGTTTCCTCGTAGGCGTCATTCAGCGCAGCCTCGACATCTTTGCCTTGTTCGTGCTGATCGAGTGCGGTGATCAGGTCATGACGCAAGCGTGAAATCGGCGTTTTTAATTCGTGTGCGATATTGGCAGAGATATCGGTCATGGCGGTCATCGAGGTTTCGAGTCGTGATAGCATGGTATCGATTTGATCGCTGACATGGCCAAGGTCATTGTTTTTGTCTGATGGTCCGATGCGTTGTTTTAAATCGCCTTGAGCCGCGTGATTGAGGACATGTTCAATAAGCCTGATTTGTCGATGAGAGCGGTTGGCGAGATAAATCACGAGGAGGGCAGTAAAAATCATCGCGATCAATGCATTCAGCATAAACGCCGACATCACGATCTCAATAATCTCCTGATCATTGTCGTTATTAATGCCCACGACGAAGACCATGCCATCACGCTTTTCAACCAAAATGCGGTAGCGCGTGTCTTTGTTTTTATCGCTGCGGTAGGTATTGCGGCGCTTTAACACGCGGGTGCTTAAGCCGGTTTGGCTAAAGGCTTTATTGTTATCCAGCTCCAAATCAGATTCAGTCAGTACCAGAAAGAAGTCGTCACCTTGCATCGATTGGTTGAGTTTTTTATAGGGTGAATCGCCTTCATCATCTTCCTCTTCCCAGTCATCATCGGAGAGGCGTTCTTGCAGCACGCTCATGCGTTGGCGAAGATCATTGTCGGCACGGTTGGAGAGCGCATCTTGCACGAAAAAATAGGTCGTGATTGAGAGCAGCAACAAGCTAATTAAAAAGATGCTGAGGTTGAGCAAGCCTTGCTGGATGGCGCTGGAACGGGTGAGGTTTTCTCGATAGCGGCGTAGGGTAGCACTGAGCGGTGGAAGCGCCATATTAACTGACTTCCAGCTTGTATCCGGCTCCGCGAATGGTTTTTAGGATGGTATCGCCAAATGGCTTTTCGAGCTTATTGCGCAAGCGGCTGATGTGGGTTTCCACCACGCTGGTTTTGGGGTCGAAGTGGATATCCCAGACTTTCTCCAGCAGCATGTTTTTGGTGACAACGCGGCCTTGGTTGCGCAGGAATATTTCCAGAATTTTGTATTCTTTAGGCAGTAAGTCGAGGACTTGTCCGGCGCGGGTAACTTTGCGCTCGGCGATATTCATATGGATATCGGCATAGTTGAGGGTGAGTTCTTCGCCTTGGATTGGCGGGCGTCGACCTAATGCGGCAACGCGAGCGAGTAACTCTGGAAAGGCAAACGGCTTGGTCAGGTAATCATCACCACCAGCTTGCAGGCCATCAACCCGATCATCGACTCCACCGAGTGAGGTGAGGAATAAAACCGGTAGGGCGAGATTGGCTGCGCGCATGGCTTTAACCAGCGATAAACCATCAATACCCGGAATCATGCGGTCGATAATCCCGACATCATAAGACTCGGTAACGCTGGCGGCGAGGGCAATACTGCCATCCGTAATATGGTCGACAGTATGCCCCGCGTTTAGGAGTCCTTGCTCTATGTAGTCAGCAAGTTTTTGATCATCTTCTACCAGCAATATATGCATACAAGGCCTGTCACGAGATGGTTGATGAAATAGGTGTGACATCTATTATAACGGGCTTTCTAGGGCCTTTGGGTAAAAACGGTCTGGCGATTAATCCGATTACGGTGAGTGTTGCTGCGACCCCTAAAATCACTAAGCCGATGGTGGCGAAGCTAAAGATCATCAAACCCATTGCGATAGTGCCAAGGGCCATTAGTGCTGCTTTTTTGAAGTTGTTCATTGTGTACTCCAGTTATGTTGAGGAAGGCCTTGTGCCATCCCTATGAGAAGTACTATAGAGGAGAGGGTATACAGGGAGATTGCGTGAAGTTTACAGTTTTGTAAAGTTGGGCAGGGTAGGGAAAAGTCTTCAGAATAAATGTCTCGTTGCTTGGGCGGCATTTATTCTGAAGACCAACAGTGTTTAGCGAATAGACATCATATATTCAGAATTTCGCTTGCACTGTTTACTGGTGGAGTGCTTCTTACTTTTACGTGCAGCCCATACTTGTATTAGTTGAGACCTGTCACTGAATAGCAGTGTTTACTTACTTCGCTGACAGGCCCCTTTTGGTTTAGTTCTGAGCTACTGCTTTAAGCTTTGCCGTCATTCTTGTCTTTATGGTGAGGTTTTTTATCATCATCGCAGTCTTTATCGTGCTTATCCTTCTCTGCTTTTTGAGCGAGAATGGTACCGGATGTCGCATCAACATCGACATCAACTTCCGAGCCGTCTGGCATCTTAATTTCGACTTCGTAAAGTGCAACACCATCTTCTAATTCAAACTCTGCTTCGGCGTTTTTGCCGCCGGTGGCCTGCTCGGCAATGCTGATTGCTTGAGTTAGGGAGATTGCGGCGTTTTTTCGGGCTTCGGCGGTGGCTTCTCTATCACCTGAACTGGCGAATGCATTGAAACTCAGGCCTGCAATTAATAAGGCGATTGCTGAAGTGCTGACGATGGTTGCTTTGTTCATGATGTACTCCGGTGGTTAAGTAGGCCAGCCGTTTACTGTCCTGATGGGGAGTACTATAGGGGAGAGGGTATACAGGGGGATTGCGTGGGGTTTACAGGTTTGTAAGGTTGTGGGGCGGGAAAAGTATTCCGCATAAACGCTTCGCCTCGTTCCTCGGAAGGCTCTTATTCTGCGGAATACTTTTCCCTTAGTGGGGTGTGGCGTTGGGGTCTGTGGCTAGCGGTTGTTTGGGCTCATTTTGGTGAGCACGGACTTTGAGGTCGCTGGTAGTAGATTTTGTAGGGATAATCTATTTTTATTGGTTTATCTATACAAAAACTGCTGAGCAGGCGCTCAAAACCGAACCCGCACTACAGTCCCTTTACCAACTTCACTGCGAATATCCAGCTCCCAGCCAAAGCGTTCACACAGTCTGCGCACAATATCTAATCCCAGCCCATAGCCATCAGCTTGTGAACTACTTCGTTGAAACGGCTGTTGAATTCGCTCGATCTCATCCGCAGCGATGCCTTCGCCATTATCTCCAATACTCACACTATCAGCTTCAATTTTCACTGATACCAGCCCTTCATGCGTGTAATTGCAGGCATTGCGCAATAGGTTACTCAATACAATACTCACCGCTTGCACTGGCGCTGAGACTTCAAGTTCAGCGCCATCCTGCAGCTCAATCACCACATGATTATCGGCATTATGGGTGCTGTTGACCTGATTAATAATGGTCGGCATTAGTTGGTTTAGCTGCACGGTTTCTCTGGGAGATTCTGAGGTGTCGCTATCTCGGGCCAGTACCAATAAGGTCTCGATAATCGACAGCATATCGCCCGAGGTAGTTTGCATACGGTTGATGGCGCGTTGCTGAATTGGGTTGATGTTTGCTTGTTTATTGAGAATCTCCAGCGAGCCACGAATTACCGCTAAAGGGGTGCGCAGTTCATGGCTGACATCATGGGTAAATTCCCGTTCGCGTTGCAACTGGCGTTTGAGTCGTTGAGTAAATTCTTTGAGTGAATCCGCGAGTACGTGCACTTCATCATCCACGCCGGTTTGGGTGTAATCATCCAAATGCAGGGAATCTAGTTTGTCTTTACTGAGATCAAAACTGCGCATGGTTTGCGCCAGTGACATCAGTGGCGAGAGCGTTTTATGTGAGGAGCGGTAGGCAAACCAAGCGGATAAATAAATCACCATCAGTGCTAAGCTGAGCGGCACCACGCCAAAGTAAAAGGAGAGCTTGCGCACGCTCTGTTCATCGAAAATTAGAAACAGGCGTTTGGTACCACGATCTTCGACATACACAATCGGTTCGTGGTCATTAAGGGCGGCGCGCCCAAAGCCCGGTTCAATGGCTCGCAATACCTCTGGCACCTTACTGTAATCGCCATCGCTGGCCAGATAGCCACGCAAGTTATCGGTATTGGGCGTGGGGTGTTTGGGGTCTTGATCGGAGACTTGCCAGTAGTGAATCGCCTCATTTTCCAGCGCAGTGCGGATCATGACTTGTTCCACAATAATCGCGGCCACATACACACCCAAAGCAGTGATCACGCTGATAAACAGCATTTGCACAATAAATACGCGAATCAGTTTGTTACGAATACCGGTGGCTTGCAAAACTATTTCCTTCTTCACGTTCCATTGACATTGGGGCTGGCACACTGATTACCAATCCATTCTATTCATTGTGTCCCGAAATGGCGGCACTGTCGAGGCGAGCAATTATGACACCACAAGCGTTAAAGAATTTCATTGAGATGTACGAATCACTGAGCAAAGACAATTTGCAGCAGATTCGTGATGTCTACAGTGATGAGGTGTTGTTTAAAGATGCTTTGCATGAAGTGAACGGCATTGATGATTTGGAAGCTTACTTTGAAGCGTTGTATACCAATTTGCTGTACTGCAAGTTTGAGATTACCGATGTGCAAAGTGGCGAGGGCAATGCCTATGTTCGCTGGGAAATGCAGTACGCACACAGCCAGCTGGCAGGCAAAAAGAACATTACGGTCGATGGGGTAAGTCACCTGAAGTTTGAAGACAAGATCACTTATCACCGTGATTACATCGATATGGGGCAGATGCTGTATGAGCACATTCCGGTGCTGGGCGCGGCGATTCGATTCATTAAAAAGAGGGCGGTGTCATGAAAACAGTTTTGATTACTGGCGCAACGTCTGGCATCGGTCAGCAGCTGGCAAAGGATTATGACGCAGCAGGTTGGCAGGTGATTGCTTGCGGCCGCAATAGTGAAAAGCTGGCGACATTAACCGCTGGCACCAGCATGCAAACGCTGGAGTTTGATCTGATGAAGTCGGATGAAATTGCCGCAGCGGGTGAGCAGATCAAAAATGAGCTGGATATGGTGATTCTATGTGCCGGCACCTGTGAGTATATCGACGACGTAATGCAGTTTGATAACGCCATGTTCCGCCGAGTGATGACTAGTAATGTGCTTGGTATGGGCGATTGCTTAGCCGCATTTTTACACCACATTCCACGCGGTGGGCAGATTGCCTTGGTGGGTTCCAGCGCGAGCTTCTTCCCATTCACCCGCGCTCAGGCTTATGGCTCCAGTAAGGCGGCCGTGAGTTATCTAGCCCGTTCGTTGGCAGTCGACTTAGCACCGCATGGTATTGATGTGAGTTTAGTGAGCCCAGGCTTTATCGAAACACCGATGACGGATAAAAACGATTTTGAAATGCCAATGAAAATTACGGTTGAGAAAGCAGCGGCCGATATTAAACAGGGTTTGGATAAGCGCAAAGCGCACATCGGAACCCCACGCGTATTTACCTTTTTATTGGGACTGCTAAGCCAGCTCCCACACTCTGTACAAGTCTGGTTGGGACAAAAGATGGTGAAGTCATGAAAAAAATAGCAATCATTGGTTCTGGTGTTTCCGGCTTGGTTTGTGCTTATAAATTATCGCGCGATCACGATGTTGAAGTGTTTGAAGCTAACGACTATTTAGGCGGCCACACGGCAACGATTGATGTTGAAGTGGAGGGTAAGCCTTACGCCATTGATACTGGTTTTATCGTGTTTAACGATCACACCTACCCATCCTTTCAAGGCTTGATGGATGCCTTAGCGGTTGATTATCAAGAGACTGAAATGAGCTTCAGTGTGACCAACTCCAGCAATGGCTTGGTCTATAACGGCAACTCAATCTTCAGCTTATTTGCACAGAAGCGTAACTTATTCAGTCCGCGTTTTTGGGGTTTGATTCGTGAAATTCTACGCTTTAACAAGCTTTGCAAAACGCTAAATAGCAATGACATGATCGAAAAGGGCATGACAGTTGGCGAGTTTTTGGTTGCTGAAAACTTTAAAGATTTCTTCGCTGAAAACTATATTCTGCCAATGGGTGCTGCAATTTGGTCAGCCAGCTTGGGCGAGATCAAAGCCTTCCCGCTACGCTTCTTTATTCAGTTCTTCGATAACCATGGACTACTGAATGTGAATGACCGCCCACAGTGGTTTTCCATTAAAGGTGGCTCGCGCCAATACATTCCAAAACTGATTCGTGGTTTTGAAGACAACATTCATTTAAACACACCGATTAGCAAAGTGACTCGCCATAAAGACTCCGTGGAGTTAGCGCTGGGCAATGGCCAAGTTCGTCGTTTTGATGAAGTAATTTTTGCCTGTCATAGCGATCAAGCGCTGGCGATGTTGGCCGACCCCACCGCTGCAGAGCAGTCTGTTTTATCGGCGATTCCGTATCGCGAAAATGAAGTCGTGCTGCACACTGATGAGAAAATGTTGCCAGCCATTCCGCAAGCGGTTGCCAGCTGGAACTATCACTTATCCGGTGAAATGGAAAAGCCAGCCTCAGTGACCTACTCAATGAATATCCTGCAATGCCTGCCGGATGATGCGCCAACATTCTGCGTCACGCTCAATAGCACTCAGTCGATCAATCCAGACAAGATTCTGAAAACCTATCGCTACAGCCACCCCGTTTTTGGTGTGGGCATGGTGGAAGCGCAAGGGCGACGTGAAGAGATTTGCGGCGTAGAGCGTACTCATTTTTGTGGCGCGTATTGGTATAGCGGCTTTCATGAAGATGGCGTTCGCAGTGCCTTGGATGTATGCAAACGCTTTGGCGCCAGCGCATGAATAGCGTCATCTACCAAGGCAACGTCCGGCATCGCCGTTATGCTGTGAAGCCACATAATTTCAACTACGGCATGTTTCTGCTGGCTTTGGATTTGGATGAGCTGGTAGATGACTTTGGTTTTGGGCGTTTATTGGCGGTTGAGAAACGCGCTGTGATGAGCTTTCGCCACCAAGATTACTTAGGTGGCAAGGGCAAGCTTACCCGTCAGCGCGTCTGGGATAAAGTCGCAGAGCTGGATGGCGAAGTACTAGGCGGCAAGGTGGTGCTACTTGGGCAGCTACGGTGCTTTGGCTTTTACTTTAGCCCGGTTAATTTTTATTACTGCCACGATCAGGCGGGTGAATTACGTTATTTACTGGCTGAAGTGAGCAATACGCCGTGGAAGGAACGTCATTGTTATTTGATCGATGCGCAAGACAAATCCGCCGTCGAAAAAGTCTTTCACGTGTCACCGTTTATGAATGAAGACATGGATTATCACTGGCGCTTTACGCCGCTGAACCCACGTTTGTATTTGAATATTGAAAACCGCAAACAAGACAAAGTGTTTGATGCCACGTTGATCATGGATCAGCAGGCGCTTACCCGCAGCAACTTAATTAAAAACCTGTTACGAATTCCAGCGATGACCATTACCACGGTTATCGGCATTCATTGGCAGGCCGCACGGCTATGGCTCAAAGGCGTGCCATATATCCCGTATGTGAAGAAAAAGGAGATGACCTAATGGAAAGTTCACAGATCAGTATTAGCAATGAATCCGTATCCTGGTGGCAATCAACTGCCAGAAAACTGCTGTTCAAACTGCTTTCGCGTATGCAGCACGGTCATCTGACTCTTTCAGAACAGAATGAAACCTACACCTTTGGCGACCCTGACAGCGAGCTACATGCGCACCTCACCGTGCACGATGTTAGCCTGTACAGCAAAGTACTCAATGGCGGCACCATTGCTGCCGGTGAAGGCTATTTTAATGGCTTATGGGATAGCCCGAACGTCACCGATGTGATTCGCGTCTTAGTGCGTAACGCTAAAATGATGGATGATTTAGACCATCGCTTTGCAGGCATCAGCCAGTTGAGCCAGCGCTTAATGCACTTTTTACGCGGCAATTCTAAAGCCGGTTCTAAGAAAAATATTGTGGCGCATTACGATTTAGGCAATGACTTTTACAAGCTGTTTCTGGATGACACTATGATGTACTCCAGTGCGGTATTTGCGAGTCCGGAAGTCAGCTTATATCAAGCGCAAGTGCAAAAATTAGATGATATTTGCCAACGTTTACAGCTGCGCGAAGGTGAAAGCGTAGTTGAGATTGGAAGCGGCTGGGGTGGCTTTGCGCTACATGCTGCTAAGAATTACGGTGTACATGTCACCACAACCACTATTTCAGAAGAGCAACATGCCTTTGCTAAAGCGGAAATCGCCAAGCATGGTTTGGGCGATAAAATCACGCTGCTAAAAGAAGATTATCGCAACTTGGAAGGCCAATACGACAAGCTGGTTTCAATTGAAATGATTGAGGCGGTGGGCCATCGCTTTTTACCAACCTTCTTCAAGACCTGCAATGCTTTGCTAAAACCCAACGGCAAAATGCTGATACAGGCGATTACCATTGCCGATCAGCGTTATGACCGTTACCGCAAGCAGGCAGATTTCATTCAGCGCTATATTTTCCCTGGTGGCTTTTTACCGTCAGTACAAGTGATGAATAAAAACATCGCAGCACATACCGATCTGAAAGTGTCTGGATTACACGATATTGGTTTGGATTACGCGCTGACTTTGAAGCATTGGTCAGAGCGCTTAAAAGAAGTGCGCCATGAGTTGCCCGCATTAGGCTTAGATCAACAGTTTTATCGCATGTGGCAGTTCTACTTTCATTACTGCGAAGGTGGCTTCCGTGAGCGCCTAATTAGCACTGTGCATTTAGTGGCTGAGAAGCCTCGCTACGTGGATCCGGATCATGCCGCTGTTCTCGCTAATTAATCTCGGGCTATTTCAGGCGGGTTGGTTTTGTGCGGCTTGGCTAAAGGATGATTCGACCTTGTGGATGCTGGGTTTAGTGCTCATCCATGTGGCGCTCAGCCCAGCGCGAAAACAGGATTTGGAGATCGCATTGTGGGTGGTGCCATTTGGCTTGGCGACTGAGTTGTTGATGGTGATCTGGGGTGGCGTGAGCTTTAATAGCACTTGGTTTTTACCACCGTGGATGATGCTGCTGTGGTGCCTGCTGGCCTTTAGTATGAATCACAGCTTGGGCTGGATTACGAAGATAGCTACCCATTGGCAGGTATTACTGGCAGCTATCTTTGGGCCAGCGAGTTATCTAGCGGCAGCAGGGTTTCACTCTTTGGTGTTACTGACACCCAACTGGATTAGCCTGCTAGCACTAGCCATTTTATGGTCGATACAATTTCCGATAATGCTGCGAATTGCGGCGCATGTCCGCTCAAAAAGAATAACGGAGCAACCCTCATGAAATTTCTAAAATCAAACTGGCTAAAAGGCGCTTTTCTGGTCGTGGCGCTGGGCTTACTGTCCAGCTGTTCCGGCGTCAAAATTGCTGATATTCCGGTAACTGATAAAGTCTTGAAAATCGAAGAATACTTCCAAGGCAATAGCCGCGCTTACGGTATTTTGTTTGATCGAAGCGGCACGCCGCAGCGCCATTTTACGGTTGATCTGGTCGGTACATGGGATGAAGAAACCAAGACGCTGGTGCTGGATGAAGACTTTGTGTTTGACGATGGTGAAAAAAGCCAGCGCAAATGGGTGATCAAGTCCTTAGGCAAAAACCGCTACAGCGGAACGGCTCCTGATGTGATTGGCGTGGCGCAAGGTGAGGCGCGAGGCAATGCGCTGCGCTGGTCGTATGTGCTGCAAGTGCCATACAAAGGCAGCACCATTGATTTGACGCTGGATGACTGGATGTTTCTGGCTGAAGACGATGTCATGATCAACCGCGCCACCATGTCGAAGTTTGGCGTGAAAGTGGGCGAGATTGTCATTAGTTTTAAAAAATAACAAATACTGTTTAACAGGTGGAAAGGGGAATGCATGTCTCAAGCTCAACACACGGCTGAAATATTAGTGATTGGTGCCGGTATGGCCGGATTAGCTGCTGCTTCTGATTTAAAGGAAGCGGGTAAGAATGTATTGGTGATCGATAAAGCACGTGGGCTCGGTGGCCGCTTAGCCAATCGCCGTATGGGTGGCGCGATTGCCGAGCATGGCGCGCAGTTTGCCACCACCCGATCGCCACGTTTTCAGGAGTTAATGAAGCGTTGGGAATCGCGTGGTTTTGTTGAGCCATGGTTTCATAGCCTAAATGGCGAGACAGAATCGCACCCACGTTATCGTGGTATTCCGACCATGAGCGCGATGGCTAAGCAACTGGGTTCTGGGTTAGATATTATGCTCTCGCAACGTGCCAGCAAGGTCGCGATGAGCGGAAATGGGTGGCTGACGACGTTGGAATCTGGCGAGACTATTTTTAGTGAGTCGGTGGTGATTAGCTCACCCGTGCCGCAAACACTGGCGTTACTGGAAGCTGGCAATGTCGCGATGTTAGCTCGGGATAAAGCGCTATTAGAAGGGGTTGAATACGACCCTTGTATTGCCGTGATGGCGACATTGGATCAGCCATCGGCTATTGCCACGCCGGGTGCGTTGAGATTTAGCGAAGGGCCCATCGAATGGATTGCAGATAACCAGGCTAAAGGTGTATCGGCCAAGCCAGCAGTTACGATTCACGCCAGCGCCGCTTACAGCCGGGATAATTGGGACCGTGATCGGGATGAGGTTGCTCAGGAATTATTAGCCGCAGCCAGTCAGCAGTTAGGCGCAGCGGTTGAGTCGTATCAGGTGCATGCCTGGCTTTACAGCAAGCCCGCCGCTCCGGTTGAGCAGCGGTACTTAGTGATTAGCGATAGACCGATGTTGGTATTGGTCGGCGATGCCTTTGGCGGGCCGAAAGTGGAGGGCGCAGTACTTTCTGGCTGGGCTGCTGCTGAAGCCATCTTAGCTTAAGCCGCAGCCTATAAACGGACTTACTCCTCTTCAGTCCAAGTCACATTTTGACCGAATAGCGGTACTGTTGAAATAGCCATTTTAGCAGAACCGTTTTGGACTTCCGTGGCATGCGATAAGTAGATCAGTGTCTGGTGTTCTTCATCATAAACACGCGTCACTTTCAGCGACTTCCAAACCAATGATGTACGCTTTGAAAATACGTTCTCACCACCATCATCCTTTTCGATATCACCAATAATTAGCGGGCCGGTTTGACGGCAAGCAATCGATGAGTTGGATGGGTCGCTAAAAATCTCGCCATTGCGCAAACGATCAATCATTCCGCGGTCAAAATAGGCGACATGGCAAGTAACGCCCTGTACTTTGGGGTCATCGATGGCTTCAATTTTAATGTCGCCGCCTAGCCAATCGACACTCACATCACCCACTTCTTCGGCGTTCACCGACGCTGAGAAAGTCATGAGGGAGAATCCGACGGTAGCGAGCGTTGAAAGCACAGTAGCAGGTAGTTTAGTCATAAATATCCTTCTCATGATTAGTGAATTGATAAGCCATTGTATACCCCGCTTCATGATAAAAACAGGCTAGAGCGTATGGCTAAGTATTGTGATTAAATTAGAATAATCAAGCCGCTACTGCAACTGCCAGCCGTGTGGTGTGCGCTTAAATCGCTCCGGGTTTACACATTCAAACTTGTGCCCCGTCCACTCCATTTCTTCCATGACCAGTTGTTTTCGGTCGCCTTTGATTACATTAAAACTATTGGGTTGATGGGCAATCAAACGGTGCGATGTTGAGGTGCCCGCATGAGACACAATAATGCCCTTAACTGGCTCTACATACGCTAAGTGAATGTGTCCGCCAAGAATTAGATCAACCCCCGCTTCGCTAAAGGACTTAATGGCGTGATCGCGATTGCCGATCAGGCTGCGGCTAAGGCTTGATTCGGGCAGCCAGAAAGGGTGATGTGCCACGACGATATTCAAGGAATCTTCCGGTGTGTCTTTAAATACTTTGCAGACTCGTTTCACTTGATGCTGGCTAATACGCCCACGTGACAAGTCCAGATAAAAGCCAATACGTCGTGCGGTATTCACACCGGTCGCGGTAAAGCCCTTGCGCTTCACCACCGGCTGAAGGTCATCCGAGATATAGTTGCGCCACTTGCGCCAAGGGTAAATAAAGCGTTCCCACAGTCGATATGCCGATAAATCATGATTGCCCGGAATAATCATGTACGGCTGTTTGAGGCTGTCTAGAAACGCGCGGGCATCCCGAAACTCCCGATGCGTTGCGCGCTGGGTTAGATCGCCACTAATAATGATTAGCTCTGGTTGGATGACATCCAGACTTTTCAGCAAGCCATCAATAATGGAGGGCAATTCGCGCCCAAAGTGCAGATCAGACAGGTGAGCGATACAAGTCACGGTATGACTCCAGGTTTGAGGATTGGCAAAACGCGGCTATAAATGCGGTATTTCAGCGGGACTTTATCGCGAAATAACTCGCCATCGCTCATGGTTTTGAGCTTACGTTTGCGCCGGCGAAAACTCACTTTAACGGATGAGGCTTTGAAAATCAGCATGTCTTCATCCCCTTGCCAGTCGCCGATCAGTAGTCTAAAAATAAGCCGGGGCAGTGACCAGATTGAGCGGTCGCGTGTCACATAAACGCCGAGCACGCCTTGATTCAAAGCGCAACGCATGGGAATGATGGTGCTCTCAGCGGCCAGTGGGTTATTAGTGACGGTCACCGCACGCGTGCGCAGCTGATGGACTTTGCCATTCTCTTCTAAGCGAATATGGATGGGTGGGTAGATAAACATAAATTTGAGCATATAGCCCAACATCATTGGCCAGCGTATCCAGCCAGCATGACGCCTAAGTCTCTCACGCCGCTCAGTGAGTTTAGTCGACATGCCAAAATTAGAAATACACAGAAAAGGGCGACCATTAATTTCTGCGCGGTCAATGTATTCGACTTCGGCATAAATCAGTTGGCGAACGGCCATTTTCATCGTCAGGCTCATGCCAATATCTCGCGCCAGCAAATTCATGGTGCCACCGGGTAACACGCCGAGCGGAATATTTAGTGATTCGGTCAGGCTGGCAACGGCTAATACCGTGCCATCGCCACCAGCTACCCAGACTGCATCGGGTGGCGTGCGTTTAAGGTCTCGTTTTAATTGATTCAGCTGATCGCCTTTAAACGCGACCAGTGTAAGCTGCACTTCGGGAAACGCGGCGAGCAGCGATTTAAAGTAAACCGGCAAATCATCTTCAGCAGCCAGCTCCAGTAAGGTGCCCGATGCCGGATTGTAGATTAGGGTAATGGCGCGCACATTAACTACTCAGTTACTTTTATAGTGACGGCTTCGATTGCAGCCGGACATTGCTCATCATGCTACTACGTGAAGGCTTAGTCATACTATTTATTGTTGATCCGTGATAGGTTCGGCCACCACGGCGGGCGTCTTGGTTTGGAGAGCGTAGACCTTACATCAATCAGCGATGAGAGCCTTCCATGTAGCATAGTGCTATGCAAACATTATGAGATCAAATTTCAGGATATAAAACGGGTGAATAGTAAACAATGACGAGTGAAGTAACGAGCGTGCCAAGCGAAGAAATAACCTGCGCCACCTGTAGAGCAAACTGCTGCCGTTTGGAAGTGATGTTGATTACTGATACCGGCGTGCCCGAGGAGTTTATTGAAGTCGATAAATGGGGTGGAATGACCATGGCTCGCTTAGATGATGGATGGTGCGCTGCCTTGGACCGCGCCACGATGCTTTGTAGTATCTATGATAAGCGCCCTTGGATTTGTCGTGAGTTTGAAATGGCAGGCTATGAGTGCCTTGCTGAGCGAACATAAGCCTATATCGAGCCGATGCCTATGAAACTTTATACCCTACAACAAACGATCGAAGCCGAGTTATATCAGGCTTGTATTAAGTATATTGAGCTGATTCAGCAAGACTTAGCGGGCGAAAAAATCTATGGCTTTAATGTGTATAGCTATGGTTTTGAGCAGGGGGTGTATGTTGCCGTTGCAACGCTTGAGAGCTTAGAGCGAAAGCAAAAAGTCGCTGCTGAGCAAGCATTTCAAATACCCAAGGCATATCTGGAAATCTGTGCGGATGAGTGGGAATACATTGGTTTGCATTCGGAGGTATTCTTTTCACTTTCAGAGTACCTGATTGCGCTCTACGATGTGCTTTACGAGGGTTGTGAGTTTGACGATGAGACTGATTTTCAGGCGGCGGAAGCGCATATTACTAAGGCCATACCTGAAGCGATTATTCAAACACTGATAAAACTCAAACAAGATGGCGTGTTTAACACAGCGCTATTTGAGAAGGATCTCTTTCTGGGGTATCAAGTGGCTGACGCTGCGGATAATGATCAAGTCGCCGGGTATGTTCAAGCCTCGGCACGGCTGAATTCTCCGTATTGGCATGACAAGCTGTTGGGCTACCAGCAGTATTGCCTCGCTCAAAACAGTTAAATGGCTGAGTCGCTAATCTCTACAGCGTCGACTAGATCATACACTTCAGGGATAAGCCCTAGTGTTTCCACATCAACCACGCCTGCACAGGCCACTCCAGAACCAGTCACTAGCCCTAATTTCTGAGCAATAAAGGTGATGGTGTGCTCTGCTTGAATGCAGGGCGAGAATGCCTGACCGGTATCGGCATCTAAGCCGCTGGGCACATCTAAAGCAACAATCGGCGCTGCTTGTTGATTGGCAAATTTAATTAGTTCTGCATAAGCACCGCGTGGCGCACCTGTCAAACCCACACCCAGTAGCGCGTCGATAATGAGGTCTGGCTTTGCTTTGAGTGAGTCTAAATCGGAGGCTCCAATGATTTGCCCGCCGAGTGATTCATAGTGTTGTGCGACCGTTTTAGCGTCTGGAGTTTTGGGCGGTTCAGTAGCGATAATGGTGACATCCCATGTTGCTTCTAATGCGTAAGAGCCAACCACATAGCCATCGCCACCGTTATTGCCACTGCCACAGAGAATTAGTAACGATCTGGCCGTAGGGTAGTAGGTTTTGATGTGTTGGAAGGCGGCTTCGCCTGCGGTTGTCATGAGCTGAAGGCCGGAGTAGCCGTACTGTTCTATGGCAATGCGGTCGATCTGTTTGCAGGTGGTTCCGGTGTAGGTTTTTTGTTTCATGATGGGAAAAAGTTATCCATTTAATATATTATAGAAGAGATGTATTAAGAGCTGTATAGAGCTAAGCGCCAACGCAGTTGGCTGTAATTGAACTTCAGGATTGAAATGGAAAAAATAATTAATTTAGTAATTGTACTCGTGATTTTTTCTGGCGTTGCATTTGGAAATCAAATCGATTCTCAGACTAAGGGAGTCGATGACATTTTGGAGAAAGTTAGCACGCTTGAGCAACAGCTTTCTGAGGTTAGGCGTGATCAACTTAACTATTCCATTGAGAAAAATTTATTAAAAGAAGCTTACGGAAGTAATATTCAAACCATAAATTTGATGATAACAGTTGTGCTGGCGACATTCACGGTATTCGCTTTTTTTGGAATTAAGAGTATTGGAAATATACGTGAAGACTTTCGTGATGAGTTGCGACAGCTTAGGGAGGTTCGAGGACAGTCTGAGGAGCGCCTCAAAGAAATTGAGTTCCAGCAAAAAAGGGCGAAAGAAGAGCTGGAAAAAATATCTATAAGTAATGCAACACAAGACACTAGATTGCGAGTGCTTGAGTTAATTGAAAAGGTTTCTTCATATATTCAACGAAATTTTCATCATCAGGCTCTAGAGTATATAGAGATAGGCTTGGATATGGATAGCGATAATACTGCCTTGCTTGAACAAAAGGAGCTATGTCTATTAAAGCTCAAGCGATTTCCGGAAGCTCTATCTGTGTTAGAGAAAATATTAAAATTAGATCCGGAAAACGATAGAGCTGCACTGAATTTGTGCGAATTGTCCTTATTCACTGGGCACCATGATCGATATTTAGAGCTTCGAAATAAACTTAAAGATGTAATATCAAGAAAAGAGTACTTAGCTTGGTTTTTTGATGCTGTTGAACTTTATCAAACCAATAAAGATAAAGAGTTAGTGGGACATATTCGGGAGCTTATAGATAGTATTACAGATGAAAATCTGAAGCAGATAGATTGGGGATTCGAGGAGGCACAGCATTTCATCGTGGATGATAACAACAGAGATGTTACTTCTTCGTTATTGAGAACATTAAAAGTACTTAAAGGGAAAATGCCCGCAAGCGAAGTTTTCACGGAGAATTAGATAATAATTGATTGAAAGGTATCCAAAATCACACGGCCTGTGATGCTCGACAAGCTTTTTTGTCCCAGATGTGCATCGATGGTAACTTGGGGTTAGGTTTATTTGATGTAAATTCTTGTGGATTACTGTTATTTCATGCTGATAAGGAAAAGAAAGTGCTAAATACCTTTATATTGGCTTTGAGGAGTACTGGAATATGAATAAGCAAACCTTATGAGTGGCAACTATTATGGCTATCAATAATTTAGCACTGATTAAACTACTGACCTACCTCGGTGCATTGCCATTCTTTTTGGCTGTCTATGCGAGCGTCTCTAACTACTCTTTTTTAGGAGTTGCTGCGAGTCAATGGTTTCTAACTTATGGCTTGGCGATTTTAAGTTTTATGGCTGGCACCTTATGGGGTCAAGTGGTGAATGAGGAGGTCAGGATCAAACGCATTGCGCTTGCTAGCAATGCCATTACATTGGCTGCTTGGCTTGCCTTTTTATTGGCAGACTCATCGATAGCACTGGTCATTACGGCTTTGGGGTTTATAGCACTCTACTTATTAGAGGCACTGGTTATGAGTCATATCAAGCGGCCAGATTACTATCTCGGCTTAAGGCTTAGAGTGACAGCGTTAGTCGTATTGGCTCATGGACTGATGCTCTGGCAAGCATGAACTTTCCGTAGGGTTTTACCTCAACCCTTGTGATTGCTATCCTGATCGGCGACACTCGCGCCCCATCCGAAACCGATCAGGAATCAAACATGAACTACGACATTGCGCTCATTGGCCTTGCAGTAATGGGTCAGAACCTTATCCTCAATATGAATGATAAAGGTTACAAGGTTGTTGCTTACAACCGCACAGTTTCCGTCACTCAGGATTTCCTCAACGGCCCGGCAAAAGACACTAATATCGTAGGCGCTGAAAGCTACGAAGCCATGGTCGGTATGCTGAGCAAGCCTCGTAAAATCATGTTGATGGTGAAGGCTGGCGATGCAGTTGATGCGGTGATTGATGAGCTGCTGCCACTATTGGATGAAGGTGATGTGATTATCGACGGCGGAAACGCCAACTACCCTGACTCCCAGCGTCGTTCGATCGATCTTAAAGCCAAAGGCATCCGCTTTATCGGTAGCGGTATTTCTGGTGGAGAAGAGGGGGCGCGTTTCGGGCCATCCATTATGCCAGGCGGCAATCCGGAAGCATGGCCACTGGTCAAAGACATTCTCCAAGACATCAGTGCAAAAACTAAAGACGGCCAGCCTTGTTGCGATTGGGTAGGTAGTGATGGCGCGGGCCACTTTGTGAAAATGGTTCACAACGGGATTGAGTATGGCGATATGCAGCTGATCGGCGAAGCGTATCACTTTATGAAAGACCTGCTGAAAATGGACAATGCGGCGATGCAAGCGGTGTTTGCCAAGTGGAACAAAGGCGACCTTGAAAGCTACCTAATCGAAATCACCGCTGACATTCTTAACTTTAAAGAAGATGGCGAGTACGTCGTTGATCGCATTGTTGATAAAGCCGGCCAAAAAGGCACCGGTAAGTGGACGGCGATCAATGCGCTGGACTTTGGTATTCCGGTCACGCTGATTGGCGAAGCGGTATTTGCACGTAGCTTGTCTGCTTTAAAAGATGAGCGCGTCGTGGCGTCTGGTATTTTGCAAGCGCCACCGGCAGTCGACTTATCGGCAGAGCAGGCTGAGTTTGTTGAAGCGCTGGGTGATGCATTGTTAGCGTCAAAAATGGTGTCTTATGCGCAGGGCTTTATGTTGATGCGTGAAGCCTCTGAGCAATTTAACTGGGATCTACAGTACGGTGCGATTGCGCAGCTGTGGCGCCAAGGCTGCATTATCCGTTCGGTGTTCTTAGATGATATCAAGCGCGCTTATGACCGTTCGCCTGAGTTGGATAGTTTGCTGATTGATGAGTATTTCTGTGGCAAGGTCGGCGAGGCGCAAGCGGGCTGGCGTAAGGTGTTAGCTAAAGCGATTGAGGTTGGTATTCCAACACCTGCCATGAGTGCGGCACTGGCATTTTATGATGGCTATCGTACTGCGAATTTACCAGCGAATTTGTTGCAGGCGCAGCGGGATTACTTTGGAGCGCATACTTATGAGCGCACTGACCGCCCAGCGGGTGAGCGTTTCCATTCTAATTGGACGGGTGCGGGTGGTGATGTGCCTAGCTCCAGCTATGATGCTTAATTGCTGTTGAAGTCTTGAACTCGGGCTGAGAGGCTGCGCTACACTAATCTCCCAGCCTGTGTTGAATAGCGCAGGCTAATGAGAGTATTTTTTGGTACTTGGTTATTTGATACTACAATGCGTTTATAACGTCGTTTAAACATCAAGCATAGGAAGTATAAGCAATGAACACACAATTTTCCGTTCACATTGACGCTTGGGCCAATGGCTCAGCAATTCCTGCGAAATACGCATTTGGTCGTCCGGGCACTGATAGCCCATTTGCGCCAAGTGATAATATCAGCCCTGATATTCGCTGGTCTGATGCGCCAGAGGGTACGCGTTCCTTTGCGGTTATCTGTCGTGATCCGGATGTACCATCTTCAGGCGAAGATGTAAATCAAGCAGGCAAGACGGTTCCGGCTGATTTGCCGCGTGTAGATTTCTTTCATTGGGTGCTTGTAAATATTCCTGCTGATGTATCTGGTCTGGATGAAGGTGAAGTGTGTCAAGGCATCACGCCGCGAGGCAAGCCGGTGGGTCAAACCGCACAAGGCCTAACCGGCAAGAATGACTACACCGGATGGTTTGCAGGCGATCCTGATATGGAAGGTACTTACGGTGGCTATGATGGCCCTTGTCCACCATGGAATGACAGTATCGTGCATCACTACCATTTTGAGGTTTATGCGCTGGATGTTGAAACTTTAGAACTGCAAGGTGAGTTCAGTGCTCAGGATGCGTTGGCGGCTATGGAGGGTCATATTCTGGCAAGTGCATCGCATATGGGAACTTATACAATGAATCCCGCTATCTAAAAGTATTGGGGTTGGTGGTCGTTCCTGCATAGCCAGTTCGACCTCTGCTCCAAAAGCAAGTCTTGTCAGCCGCTCACAACCTCAAACCCCACAATATTTCGTGACTCCTTGCTAAACTCCACCCCAATCAAATGAATCGGTTGCCCAAGTCCGCGATACTTATCTGCATAGGCTTTATCTTTAAGTTGCTGTAAGGCTTTACCTTCGGGGGCGATTTCGACGACTTTAAATTCAAACAGATAAATCTGCTGGTTAAACTTCACCGTCATATCCAGCCGTCCGTGGTTGGTGCAGTCTTCAACGATTACAGTCAGCCCCAATGCCGCAAAGTAAGAATAAAATACGCTGGCGTAATAACCTTCAAAATTTTGAATATCGTTATGCGTGTACCAGTGGTGCGGAATGCTGGCGTAAAAGCTGTGGAATAACTGCCGCAGTCCATCAAAGTCATTCACCAGCAATCGACGATAAAGTTGTGAGGATTGCTGGGTCTGACGCGTTTTATCCTGTACTAGTACCGAAAGCAGGTTTTCATTGAGGCTTTGATAGACTTCACGGTTGGGATAGCCGAGCGTGTAAAAGTATTGCCCGCCTAAGTTTTCTTCGTGCTTAATGGTCAAGTAGCCTGTTTGGAATAGCAGGGCTTCGGTGGCAATCTCTTCAATATCAAAGCTGGAAAGAATGGCACTGCTGCTAAGCATATTATCAAGTTGCAGGCTGGGTACTTGGCGCTTAAACAGTAAATCGACTAAGAAGGTAGGCGTGCCAGTTTCAAACCAGTAGTTTCTGAATTCACGCTTATCAAACAGTTGCAGAATATCAAAGGGGTTATAAACACCTTCACCCCGCCAATGATAACCATTGTACCAGTCACGTATGGCTTGGCGATCAAGTCCATCAAGCTCGGCGGCAAAGGTTTGATCGATATCCTTATCGGTGTAACCACAAAGCGAGGAGTAGCGCTTATCCAATGAAATGTCGTTGAGGTTATTCAGGCCGGAAAATAAGCTGACTTTTGAGAACTTGCTAACGCCGGTTAATAGGCTAAAGCGAATATGCGCGTCGTAGTCTTTAATGACGCCATAAAACCCGCGCAGAAAATCACGATTTGCCTTGGCAATCTCGGGGTGTTCCAACGCATCAAGCATCGGTTTGTCATACTCGTCAATGAGTACGACAACTGGCAGGCCGGTGGTTTTATGCAGCTGTACCAGAAGATCAGCAAAGCGCCCACTGGCATCCTCAAACTGTTTCTGGAGGCCAAAGGTTTGTTCCAAATGACTGAGCTGTGTGTTTAGTGTCGACTCCAGTCCATTTCCCTGACTGTATTCTTTACTGCCAAAGCTAAAACGAATGACAGGATATTGCACTGACCAATCCCAGTGTGGGTGAATGGCTAAGTCTTCAAAGAGTGGGCTGTTGCCTTCAAAAATCTCTTTCAATGTGTCCAGAAACAAGCTTTTACCGAAACGACGTGGACGGGATAGAAAGTAGTGCTTTCCACTTTGAATTAATTGCAGTGCCAGCGCTGTTTTATCCACGTAATAGTGATTATTTTCGCGAATCTCCCGAAAGGTTTGAATGCCAATTGGGAGTCGTTTGCGGTCTGCTGTGCTCATGATGCCTACGCGTTCGATTGTGTTTATGCAGTTTAGCATGAAGAAAAATTCAGGTTTAACAACAATTGGCCTTGAATTCCATCGGGCAGCCCCAAAATTCCTTTCACAGTGATTAACCAATTTAGGAAAACCCAGATGACACAACCACAAGCTAAAGAGTCGATGCAGTTTCAGACAGAAGTGAATCAGCTTCTGCAACTGATGATCCACTCTCTGTATTCCAATAAAGAAATATTTCTGCGTGAATTGATTTCCAACGGTGCGGATGCCTGTGACAAGTTACGCTTTAACGCGATTTCAGATGACTCCTTATATGAAGGCGACGGCGAGTTGCGCATTGAAGTTGAGTTTGATGAAGCCGCGAATACCGTCACCATCCGTGATAACGGTATTGGTATGACTCGTGACCAAGTGATTGAGCACATCGGTACCATCGCTAAATCAGGCACAAAAGAGTTCTTATCAAAGCTGGGCGATGACGCCGCAAAGAACTCTAACCTGATCGGTCAGTTCGGTGTTGGTTTCTACTCTGCCTTTATCGTGGCAGACAAAGTGACGTTGACGACGCGTGCAGCGGGCCAAACTGAGTCAGTGACTTGGGAATCTGATGGCCAGAACGGCTACACATTAGAAACTGCTGACAAAACAACTCGCGGTACAGAAATCGTTCTGCACCTGAAAGAAGAAGAGAAAGAATTCGCCAACGGCTACCGTCTGCGTAACGTCATTTCAACCTACTCGGATCACATTCCGCTGCCGGTTAAAATGCTTAAAACACCAGAGCCTGAGTTCGATGACGAAGGCAATGTTAAAGAAGACGCTGAGCCAAAAGCACCAGAGTGGGAAGTGGTTAACAAAGCCAATGCACTGTGGACTATGCCTAAGAGCGAAATCAAAGACGAAGACTATCAGGAATTCTACAAGCACATTGCCCATGATTGGCAGGATGCACTGGCATGGTCTCACAACCATGTAGAAGGTAAGCTGGAATACAAGTCTCTGTTATATGTCCCTGCTAAAGCACAGATGGATTTGTGGGAGCCAGAGCAGCGTAACGGCATTAAGTTGTACGTGCAGCGTGTGTTCATTATGGATGACACCAAGAATCTGATGCCTCACTACCTGCGTTTCGTGCGCGGTGTAATCGATTCTAACGATCTGCCATTGAACGTGTCACGTGAGATTCTGCAAAGCAATCACGTTATCGACAGCATGAAGAAAGCGTCTGTGAAGAAGGTGCTTGGCTTGCTGGAGAAGATCGCTAAGGATGACGCTGAGAAGTATCAGTCATTCTGGAATGAGTTCGGTAAAGTGCTGAAAGAAGGCCCAACTGAAGATGCGGCTAACAAAGAGCAGATTGCTAAGTTGTTGCGTTTCTCTTCTACTCATACGGACTCTTCAACTCAGGATGTGACGCTGGAAGATTACGTGTCTCGCATGCAGGAAGGTCAGGAAAAGATTTACTACGTTACTGCTGATACGTTCACCGCAGCGAAAAACAGCCCACACCTGGAAGTATTCCGCTCCAAAGGCATCGAAGTACTGTTGCTGTCTGACCGCGTAGATGAGTGGATGATCAGTGGCTTGACTGAGTTTGATGGTAAGTCACTGCAGTCAGTTGCTAAGGGCGAGTTGGATCTGGGTAAATTGGATTCTGAAGAAGATAAGGAAGAGCAAAAGAAGGTTGAAGACGAAGCACAATCTTTATTGAAGCATTTGAAAGAAGTGCTGGAAGATAAGGTTGATGATGTGCGTGTTTCTCACCGTCTGACGACTTCACCTTCTTGTATCGTACTGAATGAGCAAGATATGGCGCTGTACATGCAGCAACTGATGAAGCAAGCCGGCCATGCAATGCCATCTAGCAAGCCGATTCTGGAAATCAATCCGACTCACCCATTGTTGGTGCGTATGGAAAGTGAAGCCGATGATGAGCAGTTCAAAGACTGGGCAAGCATCCTGTTTGATCAGGCGTTGTTGGCAGAAGGTGGCCATCTGGAAGATCCAGCAGGCTTCGTTCACAAGCTGAACGCGCTGATGCTGAAGCTGTCATAAGCTAGTACATCGTAAGTTAGTTTGACGCTTACAAAAAAGCCGCTCCCGTTAAAGGAGCGGCTTTTTTTTATGGGCCTTTTATGCCCAAGTCGTTAACAGATTAACGTCAGCGCTTAAAGTACGGCGGTTTTAATCGTTTCAAACATTGATTGCGCTTGCTCGTACAGCTCGCCGGTATTACTTAAGTCATTCGCCGCTGCGCCTTCTTCAATCTGGCGAGCCAGTTCAGACAGTTGCATCGCGCCAAGGTATCCAGTGCTGGACTTTAGGTTGTGTGCTGCGCGCTTTACGCCATCGGCATCATTCGAGGCAAGGCCCGTTTTGATGCCATCGAGTGCATCCTGATTTTCTGAGAAAAACATTTCCAGAAAGGATGGAAACTCTTCTTCCAGTAAGTCCTTCAGGCCGTTGTATGTTTCAATATCCAGTAATTCTTCCATGTGTTCTCAATGCTCTATCTAATATTTTGCTGCTAATCTTAGCAGGCAGAGGAGGGGGTAAACAATCTTTAAGCCTAGCAGTTTAAAATGGGATGCTTGATGAATACCGGAGTGTTTGATGGGTAATAGGGTGTTCAAAAGACAGCTCATTAGCATGTAACAGTAGTCGCTCAGAGCGCTGTTGTGTTTCAGGGCTGGCATAGAGCCTGTCACCGAGTATGGCATGGCCGATAAATTCGAGATGCACTCGCAACTGATGAGTACGGCCAGTTTCTGGTTTTAGCTCCACCCGTGTAATGCCGGAATTCAGGTCGCGTGATAGCACTTTGAAATAAGTGATTGAAGGTTTTCCCATTAACGGCGCGACCATTTGTTTAGGTCGGTTTGGCCAGTCAGCCATGATCGGAAAATCAATCCGGCCACTATCCGCATCAATAATGCCTTCGACCACGGCGCAATAAGTTTTCTCGATGTTACGTTCTGAGAATAAGCGGCTGAGCTGGCGATGGGCCTCTTTATTACGTGCGATGACCATAATGCCAGAGGTAGCCATATCCAGCCGATGTACAATTAGGGCATCCGGAAAAGTTAATTGCACCCGGCTGATCAGGCTGTCTTGTTTATCGTCTCCGCGACCGGGTACTGAGAGTAATCCTGCAGGTTTTTCAACCAATAGCAGGTCATCGTCCAAATACAGGACGTTAATACTCTCAGGCGGCGGTGGCAGATACGGTAAATTCATTAGTCATCAATTAAGGAAATAATGTCCCAGTTACGAGCTTGTGCAATGTCTTTGAGCTTAGGATCAGGATCAACAGCAATCGGGTAGGTTACGCATTCCAGCAGTGGCAGGTCGTTGTGCGAGTCACTGTAGAAGTAGCTGCCTTCCAGTGTTTCATTGTTATTCTCAAGCCAAGCGTTTAGGCGTGTCACTTTACCTTCACGGAAAGAGGGCACGCCATCAATTTTGGTGGTGTAACGTCCGTCAACAATCAGTGGTTCAATCGCGAGCAGGTTATCAATGCCAAACGCGGTAACAATCGGGCGGGTAATAAAGCTGTTGGTGGCGGTAATCACCATCAAGGTGTGGCCCATTGCCTTATGTTGTGCAATCAGTGCCTTCGATTTGTTCGACATGACCGGTTCAATATAGTTTCGCATAAATTCTTGGTGTAGCTCAGCCAGTTCTTCCATAGTACGCGAGGCTAGGCTCGCGAAGCTGAACGCCGCATATTCATGAATATCTAAGGTGCCATTTTGATACTGTGTGTAGAAGGCTTTGTTGCTGGCAGCATGCTCCTGATCATCGACTAGTTTGTTATCCACCAGAAATTGACCCCATAAGTAGTCGCTGTCATTGCTTAGTAGGGTGTGGTCCAGATCAAAAAGTGCCAGTGTCATAGTGTAAACTCGTGTTTAGCATAAAAAAAACCACATTATAGCCGCTAACGTTTGCTGATTGATGACAGTTATGAAAAAATCGCTCCATCAAGATTTATAATGGAGAATGTCGTGATAGACGAGAATGGTTTTAGACCAAACGTTGGCATTATCCTCTCCAATAACGATGGCAAAGTCTTCTGGGGGAAACGAATCGGGCAACGGTCCTGGCAGTTTCCACAAGGTGGCATCAATGAAGGTGAAACTCCGCTCGAAGCAATGTATCGCGAGCTTCATGAGGAGGTTGGTTTAACATCTGAACACGTTGAGGTAGTCGGCTATACGTCCGACTGGTTGCGTTATCGTCTGCCGAAACATTTGATTCGCAGACGATCTACACCGACTTGTATTGGTCAAAAGCAGGTCTGGTTCCTGCTGCGGTTGACCACGGATGATTCCTTTGTCGATCTTAAGGCGACTTCAGTGCCTGAGTTTGACGGCTGGCGTTGGGTACATCACCAGCGTTCAATTAGAGAGGTGGTTTATTTTAAACGAACGGTATATGAGAAAGCCCTACGTGAGCTTTCCCCATTACTTCCCTCGTTTGAGTAAGTGCTGAATAGTGGTTGTCAGGCCTAGAACGGTTTGACAACCACCATAATAACAATCACGATCAAAGCCACCGCAGGCGCTTCATTAAACCAGCGATACCACACATGACTGCGCTGATTACGCCCTTCACGAAACTCCAACATAATTCGATAACACCAGTAGTGATAGCCAAACAGCGCTGCGATAAAAACGAGCTTTAGCATAAACCAGCCGCTGGTAACCAAATATCCCCAATTCATAGACAACAGCCCGACACCAAAGAATACGGTGACCGCTGCGCCGATTGTCATAATGCCAAACAAGCGTTTTTCCATCACCTTGAACAAGTCAAAGCTGGCGTTGTTTTCGTCCATTGCATGGTAAATAAACAAGCGCGGTAGGTAGAAGAGACCTGCGAACCACGTGACCATAAAAATGACGTGAATTGCTTTGAGCCATAAATACATGAGTTGACCTTGGGGTTGAGTGCTGAAATGGGCGTAGATTGCCGACTAAATCCCCGTTATTATAAAGGCCAACAATTTGGAGTTGCGAATTATTATGAAAAAAATCGGCATTGTAGGCGCTACGGGTTATACCGGCGTTGAGTTGCTGCGGTTGCTGTCTATGCACCCCGGCGTTGAAGTGAGCTTTGTAACCTCTCGCGGTAATGCTGGTTCTCGCGTGGATGCAATGTTTCCAAACCTGCGCGGTCATTGCGACATTGAATTCAGTGATCCGGGTGACGATGCGTTGGGTGATTGCGATTTGGTTTTTTTCGCAACGCCAAACGGGATTGCGATGGAGCATACCCCTGCATTATTGAAATCTGGCGTGAAAGTCATCGATTTAGCGGCTGATTTCCGTATTAAAGATGTGGATGTTTGGTCGAAATGGTATGGCATGACACATGCTTGCCCGGATTTAGTGGCTGAAGCCGTGTATGGCTTACCAGAAATGTACCGTGATGACATTCGTGGTGCGCAGCTGGTTGCCAACCCCGGTTGCTATCCAACGGCCGTAACTTTAGGTTATTTGCCGCTGATTGAATCCGGCAAAGTGAATCTGGAAGAGTTGATTGCAGATACCAAATCAGGCATTAGTGGTGCAGGGCGTCAGGGTAAATTAGCCAATATTTACAGTGAAGCGGGTGAGAGTTTTAAAGCTTACGCCACACCAGGCCATCGCCATCAACCCGAAATCGCACAGACCTTGGCAAAGGTTGCCGGTACTGATGTGGATCTGACATTCAGCCCGCACTTGCTGCCCATTATTCGTGGTATTCATGCGACCTTGTATGCGCGTGATGATGGCTCGCTAGATTTACAAAATATGTATGAGCAGCGTTATAAAGACGAGCGATTTGTGGATGTATTGCCAGCGGGCTCACAGCCTGAGACGCGTTCGGTAAAAGGCAGCAATATGTGCCGGATTGCCATGCATCGTCCGGGTAATGGCAGCCGCATTGTTGTGTTGTCAGTTATTGATAACTTGGTTAAAGGTGCAGCCGGTCAGGCGGTTCAGAATATGAACTTAATGCTGGGCTTTGAGGAAGATGAGGCCTTACGTCATCCGGGAATGCTGCCATAGAACGGTAAACGTCCTAAACCAATAGAAAAAAGGGTGTATATTGTGCTTCAGACTACGCGGAGGGCTTATCCTCGTGGTTTGAGCACAATTGGTGATAAACAGGATTATGTAATATGTTCAAAAAGAACAAAAAAAAGCAGGTTGTTGAGGCGCCGGTTGCTCGTCCTCGCGTGGATGCAGTATTAAACCGTACCTTGAAAATTGCTGGGGATGTGTATTTTTCCGGAATTTTGCACGTTGAGTGCACGATTGAAGGGGACTTAATCTCGGACGATGAAAATAGTACCTTGATTTTGAGTGATGCCGGACATATTAAAGGAAGTGTGAAGTCAGCGAATGTTATGATCAATGGCCGCATTGATGGAAACGTGCTGGCAAACAATAAGGTTGAGCTTTACGAAAAGTCACGAATTAATGGCGACTTGCATTACAATCTGCTGGAAATGGCAGTGGGAGCAGGCGTTACCGGAAAGCTGGTTCATCATGAATTGATCAGCCACGTACATGAAAACGCTGAAGGAGTTCCGGCTCATCTATCAGTGCCGAAAGCCTAATATCAGTAAAATAGTCTGCTTGTTGGTGGGCTGTTAAAAAAGTCGTTACACTATACTTATACGTGTATACGCACAGGAGATTTGAAAATGTCAGTTGAAACTATGTCGATGGAAGAAATGTCGCCGCTAAACTTTACCGATGCTGCGGCCAGTAAGGTTAAAACCCTGATTGAAGAAGAAAACAACCCAGCGCTTAAACTGCGCGTGTTTGTTTCTGGTGGCGGATGTTCCGGCTTTCAGTATGGTTTTACCTTTGATGAAAACATTAATGACGGTGATACCTCCGTTGAAAACTCAGGGGTTACTTTGCTGATCGATCCAATGAGTTTTCAGTATTTGGTGGGTGCCGATATTGATTATACCGAAGGTTTGGAAGGCGCACAGTTTGTGATTCGCAATCCAAATGCAACAACGACTTGTGGTTGTGGTTCTTCATTCAACGTCTAATCATTAGCCGTTAGTATTGATCCATGATTCAGAACCCCGCTTAGGCGGGGTTTTTCATTTCAGGAATTAAAATGTCTACTACTGTCTCTATTCATGAAGCTGCTTATGCTTGTTTAATGGAATCTGATATTGCTCAGAAGCTGCTTCAGGCCGAGGCGTTGTATCAGCGTTTTATCGCGCTTGAGGTATTGCCTCGGGAAGCAACCGATACGGTTGTATCTGTGCCAGTTGCAGGCAAGCCGGAGAAGCCGGAGCTGGTTTCTCCCCGCGATGTGAAGTCCCGCAAACTAAGCTCTGAAGTCGGGCGTGCGACCTTGGTGCATGCCATTGCGCATATTGAGTTTAATGCAATTAATTTAGCGCTGGATGCAGTGTATCGCTTTCGTGATATGCCAGATCAATATTATCTGGATTGGCTGCTGGTGGCGCGCGAAGAAGCCAAGCATTTTGGTTTATTACAAGCTCGTTTGAAAGACATGGGTTATGCCTATGGTGATATGAAAGCGCATAATGGCTTGTGGGAAATGGCAGTAAAAACCGACCACGACACCTTAACGCGCATGGCCTTGGTGCCACGGGTGATGGAAGCGCGTGGGCTTGATGTCACGCCGGGCATGATTCAGCGATTAGAGCAGGTTGGTGATATGGCAACGGTTGAAATTCTACATGTGATTTTGGCCGAAGAAATTGGCCATGTGGCGATTGGCTCGCATTGGTTTAAGTATTGCTGTGAGCTGCAGGGGCTAGAGCCAGAGCCTACCTTTATCAAGCTGTTGGAAGAGTATATGGGCAATGGATTACGTGGCCCTTTTCATACGGAAGCACGTTTGCAGGCTGGCTTTTCAGAGCAAGAAATGGAGCAACTGGCGAAGCTTGGTTAAGCGACTTACTAAGCAGGCCCTCACTTGAAGCCAGCGTTTATCTGGGTCAAACCCTACTGATTTGTAATCTTTCATAAAAATGGCTTGGGGTATACTCCGCCTGAAAAGAGGATACTAAGCCAAAATAATAATGGTATTCTTGGGTTGCGAGGAGCTTAGCAACATTAAACCGAGTATGGACACATTGAAAATTACATCAGAGCGATTCAAAAGCTTGCTGTTGGGCTGTTTAGTGCCGACACTTTTTTCGGCGACAGCTGCTTATGCTGACCCATCGCTTAGCTTGGCAAGCCGATTGAAAGAGTTTAACTCAGTGCCTGTTGCAGTCGCTGAACAGGTCATGGCGGCAAAGCCAAAACGTGCTTCATCGCGAGGTCGTCGTGCTTGTCATCAGTCAAGTGCTGAAACGATTCTAAAGCGGGCGAATGATTATCAGCCTTATATTCGTGCAGCGAGTACTCGGCATGGCGTCACTGAAGCGTTGATTATCGCGGTCATTACGGCTGAAAGTTGTTTTGCTGAGCAAGCCCGTTCTCCGGTTGGCGCTCAAGGCTTAATGCAGCTAATGCCTGCTACGGCTAGTCGCTTCGGAGTGACTGATGCGTATCAAGCCTCACAAAATATTCAAGGTGGCACCCGCTACTTAAAGTTTCTGATGAAGAAATTCTCTGGAAACCTACCGCATGTGATTGCCGCTTATAATGCGGGTGAGGGCGCAGTAGACCGTTATTCAGGCATTCCGCCATATCGCGAAACACAAGAGTATGTACGACGCGTGACTGCCGTGTATAAGCGCTTGCGTGGTGAGCCGGCTGCACAGCCGCAACCTGCTGCCGCACCCGACCTGGCTTCAACGCTTGCCAAACTTGCACCAGAGCCGATTCGCCGCGCTGACACGCGAGGCTATTTTATTAAGCCAGATTACAAGTGGAAGGATAAAAACGGTCGTTATGCAACGGTACCGGTGAGTACCAGCAGGCGTGGAGTTGCTCCAAATACTGCTTCAGCCGTGTGTCGTGACACGCCATCTGCCCAAATTCGTAATGTTAGTGATCTGACTAAACGCAGAAATTCATGGAAAAGGCATCATACGGTGACTAACGCCACATCCTTAGCCAGTTTGGCGAGAACGATAGGCGTATCCATGCAGGAATTGCTTCGTTTAAACCGTGGGGTGTCGCGTTTGAAGGTGAGAAAAGGGGAGCAGCTGTTGGTCTGGGAGTGCAGTAAGTAGATCGTTCTTTGACAAACGGTTACTTAATGTATTATCTTAAGTCTCAGGTGTTTGATCTTGTTATATAAGGGAAAAACGCGGGCTTAGGGAATTACTCAGGACTCTCATTAGGGCTATCTACTGCTTATACAATACACTAGAGGTGGACGTTTAGTCACTTGTTAGATGCTATTGTATATAAATACAGTTGGTGAGTAAAATGGCACCGCTTGTTCCTCTGGCGAATCTTTCTGATCTTTGCCTGTGCTAACTTGAATCATATTTTCCGGATTTCACGGAATGGATTTTTTGAAACCAGAGTTAAGAGTAGCCATTAATGGTCAAAAATAAACAGTGTTTGTTGCGCGTATTGATGATACTCCCGTTGATTAGTTTGTCAGCTGTATCGCATGCGACTGATAAGAGTAGTAGGTTAGTGGGGGCGATAGAACAGGATTTGCTGAAGGTTGTGGCATTGCTGGATAAGAGTAGTCGGGCGGCACCTTCTGGTGTACTAACCGCGCCAAGCTCAAATCGAAGCAAGTCAACCGTCAAGCTCGTCAGTAATGGAGCGTCTAGCGCGGCGTCCACCTTGGGGATTGAGGGCTTGGTTGGCATCAACTTAGACGAGTTCATCACTAAACCAGCCGCCAAAGCAGCTCCAGCTAAGGTTGCAAAAAAGAGCCAGCCAGCTGCACCGTTACTAACTGCTCAAGCTTATAAGCAAGTGATGGGAAGTGTTAAAAAGACCAGTACGCGTAAGCGCTCGTCTTACCGCCCTTGTTATAAGTACAACTATCATGAGCTGCAAAACAAGTCTCGTCGCTATCAAAAGTCGATCGAAGAAGCTAGCCGTCTACACGGCGTCAGCCAAGAACTAATCAAGTCTGTTATTACCGCAGAGAGTTGCTTCAAAGTGAAGGCACGTTCTCATAAAGGTGCGCGTGGCTTAATGCAGTTAATGCCAGCGACAGCACGTCGTTTTGGTGTACGTAATAGTTACAACAGCCATCAGAATATTGGTGCGGGTGCCCGTTACTTACGTTGGTTACTCGACCGTTACCAAGGCAATATGCACTTTGCTTTAGCTGGCTACAACGCTGGTGAAGGTAAGGTTGATCGCTACGGTGGAATTCCTCCTTACAAAGAAACGCGTGAATATGTGCGCCGTGTAATGGGTGTTTACAAAACGCTTTACGGCAAACGTGAGCGTTCAGCGAATGAAACCTCAACCAACCTCACTAAAACCCGCGCAGATTATCAGCGTATTTGGTTGCAAAAGCAGCGTGCGAAGCAGCAAACGTCACAAAGCAACAAGCCATTGAGTGAGCAGCGTTGCCTTAAAGCCGTGCCTTCCCATTTAAACGCGACGACACGCTTGAAGCGAAGTGGTCGTGGTGGCAGAATCTGGCGTAGATATTATCAATTGAATGCCAATGAAAATCTGGCAAACGTGATGCATAAGACAGGTGTTCATATTAATAGCATTAAGCGTATGAATCATCTGACCTCTAAGTCGACCTTAGCGCCAGGTCATCAACTGTTAGTTTGGGAATGCCGTATCTGATCTGAAGCTGATACGGCTCCGTTATTATTTATGGAGAACCGTATGAGCCAGTTCTGGAGCCAGCGTGTACAGGAACTTGATCCTTATGTGCCTGGCGAACAGCCGAAGGATCAGCAGTACATTAAGCTGAATACCAATGAGAGTCCTTATCCGCCATCACCGCTTGCCATTGAGGCAATGCATGCGGCGGTTAATGACTCTCTGCGTTTATATCCTGATCCCAATGCCGATGACCTGAAACAAGCGATTGCGGATTTGCATGGCTTGGACCGGTCATTTGTGTTTGTGGGTAATGGCTCGGATGAAGTGTTAGCACATGCTTTTGTGGCATTGCTAAAGCACGACAAGCCACTGCTATACCCTGATATCAGCTACAGTTTTTATCCCGTTTACTGCAATCTGTTCAATATCAATGCGGTGAGAATACCGCTGAATGATCAGTTTGAGATTGATCCTGCCGATTATAGCCAAAGCAATGGCGCCATCATCTTTCCAAATCCCAATGCACCAACCGGCATGGCATTGCCGCTGGATGCTATTGAGCAAATTCTAAAGGCTAACCCGGAGTCAGTTGTGTTGGTGGATGAGGCTTATGTGGACTTTGGTGCGCAGACGGCTATCGCGCTTGTTGAGCAATATGCAAACTTACTAGTGGTTCAAACCTTGTCAAAGTCTCGTTCATTAGCGGGCTTGCGGGTAGGTTTTGCTATTGGCCAGCCTGATTTGATTGAAGCGCTGGAGCGAGTGAAAAACTCATTTAACTCCTATCCTCTAGGGCGTGTTGAGCAAGCGGGTGCCGCTGCTGCGATTAGAGATGTGCCTTACTTTGAAGAGTGTCGGGCTAAGATTATTGCCACGCGTGAGCAGACTGAAACGTCACTGACTGCGTTGGGCTTTAGTGTGTTGCCATCGGGTAGTAACTTCATTTTTGCCAAGCCACCAGAAGGGCAAAGTGCAGAGGCTTTGTATTTGTCGCTTAAGGAAAAGGGCATTTTAGTGCGCTACTTTAACAAGCCACGGATTAGTGATTACTTGCGGATTACCATCGGTACCGATTCGGAAATGCAGCAATTTCTGGACTGTCTAAAAGCCTGATTGAGTGTTGATCAGCAATAAAAAAGGGCGTGCAAATTATTTGCTGCCCTTTTTTATGTCTGTTGATTTTAGGTGCTTTAAAAGCCGTCGGACTGATGAAGATCTAAATCGAGAAAATTAGTATTGGCCGGTGGCATCTGTAGGAAGTAACCTTTTTCGGCGAGGCTCTGCATGACTTCTTTCGTGTTATTACGGGAAAGCTTGCGCGACTCAGTCAGGTCAAATTCAAAGGTATAAACTAAGCTGCCAACCCGCTTACGCAGCGCATCAGGAATGATATCGAAGTTATCCTTTTCCGTCAGGTACACGTACAGGCCTTGCTTACGCTCACTGCGATAGACAAAACAGGAAATGCTTTCCATTATCGTGCTTCCCGCTTAACCATGACTTCAACGGTTTTGATATTACTCAATACCATTTCATAAGCGATATGGGCGCTACCAGTGCGCTCAATAAATACACTCGCTGGCGTCACGCTTTGGATACGGCCAATGGTCACTTCATGCTCTGAATTTGTAATACGAACGATGCGGCCAACAAATGCTTTGATTTGATCTGGCGCAGCGGTTTCAAAATCTAAACGATACAGCGCTTTGCTTGGCAATAAGCTTGAGTACGTATTGTTATCTGCTTGAGTATTTGAGGTGCCTGACGCGGTTCCGGCGGTAGGTGCCGCACCATTATTATTGCTGCCAGAGCTAAGCGCTGGGCTTGCTACCTGCTTATGGCTGCGATTCCAGTAACTCCAGAACGTTTGATCAGCCCCTGCAAACCATGCGCCCGCTGCGATGGCTAAACCGATAATACCGACAATGAGCATGCGGTAAGTGCGGTCCCAAAGAGTGGGTAATGCAATCAGGTTGATAACAGGAATGAGTGCCAAAAACCCGGTAATGACGTGATAACGAAACCCTTCGTAGGCAAATTTGAGATAGCTGAGTGCAAATAGCACAATGCCAACAACCGCAGCGATTAATACAGCAAGTTCCATAATGAAAGTCAGAGTCTCTTGGCGATAATTTTGATTTTGACCATTCTAACCTCATTGGCTAGGTAAATGCTAATTAGTAGAGCTGATTCAGCAATTTCAGTATAATATTCTCCCTATGAAAATCATCACAATTAATGCTAACGGCATCCGTGCAGCGGCTCGTAAAGGAGTCTTTGAATGGTTAGCTGAACAGGGGGCAGATGTTGTCTGCATTCAAGAAACTAAAGCGCAAGTGGCTCAACTGAGCGATCCGATCTTTCACCCGGAAGGCTATCACTGCTATTACCACGATGCGGAAAAAAAAGGCTACAGTGGTGTTGCTTTGTATTGTCGGCATAAGCCAGATGAAGTCATTGCGGGCATGGGCTTTGAAGAATTGGATAGCGAAGGCCGTTATTTAGAGGCACGCTATGACAAGTTGAGCGTCATAAGTCTGTATCTTCCATCCGGCTCATCCAAAGAAGAGCGCCAGGAAGTAAAATACCGTGGCATGGACTTCTTATTACCAAAACTCAAAGCACTACGCGATGAAGGCCGCGATGTCGTCATCTGTGGCGACTGGAATATTGCACACAAAAAAGAAGATATTAAAAATTGGCGCGGCAATCAGAAAAACTCCGGCTTTCTACCGGAAGAGCGCGCTTGGCTGGATACCTTGTTTGATGACGAAGGCTATGTTGATGCGTTTCGTGAGCTTGAGCAGGAAGAGCATGAATACACTTGGTGGTCGAATCGCGGACAAGCTTGGGCGAATAATACCGGATGGCGGATTGACTACCATATCTTATCGCCAAGCCTAAAAGGCACCGTATTAAACGCGTCGGTATATCGCGAGTCACGCTTCTCGGACCATGCGCCTTTAACGATTGAATACGATTATGAGATTCCAAAATTATGAGTGAAATAATTGCCAAGCGTGGTTGGGGTGAAACCATTCGCAGCTTTATCCACCCGCGGGTGATTACAATGTTGTTTTTGGGGTTCTCGGCGGGCGTACCGATTCTGCTGATTTTCTCATCCTTGAGTTTGTGGCTGGGTGAGGCCGGGGTTAAAAAGTCCGCCGTAACCTTTTTTGGTTGGGCGGCCTTGGGTTACTCCTTTAAGTTTATCTGGGCGCCTTTGATCGATAAGTTACCCGTGCCGTTTCTCACCCGTTTGCTAGGGCGTCGGCGCAGTTGGTTGCTGGTTGCACAGTTTGCGGTCATCACAGCCATTTTGTGGATGGCGCTGACTAATCCCGCAGTGGGTGAAGCACAACTGACGACAATGGCGCTTGCAGCCGTGCTTTTAGGTTTCTCATCAGCCACCCAAGATGTCGTTATTGATGCCTACCGGATTGAGTCGGCAGACCGTGATTTACAAGCGATGATGTCCTCAACCTATATCGCAGGCTATCGTATTGGAATGATCGTTGCCGGTGCCGGTGCACTGTATTTAGCCTCTTACTTTGGTACTCAGAAAGAGGCCTATAGCTACACCGCATGGATGTATACCTATGTGATTATGGCTGCGGTGATGTTAGTTGGTGTTGCAACCACATTGATTATCCCAGAACCAGATAGCTACCGCCCTGATGAGTCCAGATATCACACTTCGGACTATCTACGATTTTTACTGTTGTTTGTCTTAGCGGTGATAGGTTTTATTGCGGTCTTTACGTTAAGTTCAGAGATTGTTTCCGATGCTAAAAAATCACTGGGTGAGGCCTTTAATAATAAAAATCTAGCGAGCTTTATTATTGAGACCATGCGCTTAGCGGCCGGTATCTTCGTTGCTTGGGTTATTGCCAAAGTATTAACTGGCGCAAAGCTGGTCGATGGTCATATGTTTGAAGATGCTTATGTTGAGCCGGTACGGGATTTTTTCCGTCGCTATGGTATAGGCTTGGCATTGTTATTATTGGCGTTAGTCGGCTTTTACCGCGTTTCAGATATCGTGCTGGGCTTTATTTCCAATGTGTTTTACCAAGACATGGGCTACACCAAAGTTGATATCGCCAATGTCTCTAAGCTGTTTGGTTTGCTAATGACGATTATGGGCGGCTTTCTGGGTGGCTTGCTGTCGGTGCGTTATGGTGTCATGCGGATACTGTTTCTGGGTGCGGTGCTTTCCGGATTAACCAACTTACTGTTTATTGCGCTCAGTACAGCAGGTGGCAATATGCCAATGCTGTATGCGGTCATTGGTGCCGATAATCTGTCGGCGGGACTCGCTAGTGCGGCCTTTATTGCATTCTTGTCGAGCTTAACTAATATCTCCTTTACAGCGGTTCAGTACGCTATCTTCAGTTCTTTAATGACCTTGTTTCCGAAAATATTGGGCGGTTATTCTGGTTCGATTGTGGAGTCGATGGGTTACACCAACTTCTTCATAATGACGACGATTCTGACGCTGCCGGTATTGGTGCTTATCTACTTTGCTGGTAAGTATTACAAAGGCGAAGTGACGATGGCGCCATAACGTTAAACTCTCTCAAAAGGCTTATAGCAGCGTGCTTGCTTATGGGCTGCTGGCGGACATTAACTAAAGTGATGCACCTGTCGCTGGTGCTGATCTTGCAGTTCAGGCGACAGGGTTTAAGAACCAACATAACAAAGTAACAGGGATAATACATGACGGTTAAAATCGGTCTGGCTTTGGGCAGTGGCGCATCACGCGGATGGGCGCATATTGGGGTTATTCGTGCGCTACAAAAATACGATATTCATCCAGATGTAGTTTGTGGCTGTTCGGTAGGCGCGATTGTCGGTGCAGCTTATGCCGCTTCACGGCTTGATGATTTGGAAAGCTGGGCAACCTCATTAACCAAAATGGAAATGGCGAAATATGCCGGCCTAAATTTTCGTGCTGGCTGGATTAATAAGCAGCGCCTGCAAGAAGGCTTTAATCAGTTTATTTGCGAGAAGGGCGCTACGTTTGATCAGTTAGATAAACCGTTCGGCTGTGTGGCAACGGACCTGCACACTGGTCGGGAAATTTGGTTTACCCAAGGTGACTTGCAAACAGGGATGTGGGCGTCGATGTCATTGCCCGGATTGTTTCCTCCCGTGCTGCATGAAGATAAGTGGCTGGTTGATGGCGGCTTGGTTAACCCTGTGCCAGTATCCATGTGTCGCTCGCTAGGCGCTGATGTCGTCATCGCAGTTGATTTAAACGGTGACATTGTTGGCAAGCATCGACGTCCTGAGCCGGGAATACCCAAAACATCGCCGTTGCCCCCAAAGCCTGAACCAGAGCCGGGTGCTGTTAAAAAAGAGCAGCCATTATTGGATAATTTGCGTAATACGGTGATGGATTATTCCAGTTCCTTATTTGCAATTAGCACTGCGCCACCAGAGCCTGTAGCACCAGGCTTTTTTGACACAATCGCCGGTGCGGTCAATATTATGCAAGATCGTATTACTCGTAGCCGCATGGCGGGTGATCCGCCAGAAATACTGCTATCGCCACGCCTGTCAGATATTGGGATATTAGAGTTTTATCGCGCAGAAGAGGCGATTCAGGTCGGTTATGATGTTACTTTGCAACAATTAGAAGGTATTCGTCGCATGGTCGGTGCGTTCTGATTACTGCAAAGTGAGTACTTAAACTATTGAACAGGGGCCGAGAGGTAAGCAGCGCGGCAGAGTATTTTGAACCATAGAGGCTTGCTCTCAGCATCTTTGATCAGCATTTCTTGGGCATGGCTGAAGTCATCTAGCAGCATTTTTTCGACTTCAGCCGCAAAAGTGCGGTCATCAAGCAATACGGTTACTTCAAAGTTCAGCCGGAACGAGCGGTTATCCATATTGGTGGTGCCGACCGCTGATAAATAGTCATCCACCAGAAACACTTTTTGATGTAGAAAACCGCGCTGATAACGCATGATCTTAACGCCCGCTTTTAAGATGCCGCTAACAAATGAGAAGGCGGATAGATAGATCAGTAGATTATCTGGCTTTTCCGGAATCAGAATGCGTACATCCACTCCGCGCAAGGCTGCGAGGCGTAGTGACTGCAGCACGCCTTCATCCGGTACGAAATAAGGGCTGGCAATCCAGATGCGTTTTTTGGCTACATGCATGGCGTATTGCATCATTAAACTGGCGGTTTCGAAGGTATCAGAAGGTCCTGAAGGCAGTACTAAAGCGCGCTGATTAGAACAGCAGGTTTCAACCGGCTTCCAGTTTAATTGCAGCGTTTCCTCGGTAACCCAGTGCCAATCTTCAACGAAGGATAGCTGTGCGCCCAATGCTGCAGGGCCATCTAAGCGGATATGCGTATCACGCCAAAACGGATATTTAGGGTCTTTGTTAATGTATTCATCGCCGATATTGTGACCACCAACCCATGTTGTGAGGCCATCGACGACGACTATTTTGCGATGATTTCTAAAGTTAAGTTGGAAGCGGTTAAGTACATTGCGATTGGAGTGGAAGGAATAAACCTGCACGCCATTTTTCCGTAGCCCCTCAAGATACCAATCCGCCAGTTCATAACTGCCAATTTCATCATAGAGAAAATACACGCGTACGCCACGCTCTCTCGCCTCAACTAAGCACTCCCAAAAGGCATCGCCAATGAGTCCTTCATTCACAATGTAAAACTGGATCAGTACGTAGTCTTTAGCTTGGCGAATACCATCAAAAATATCATCAAAGGTGGCTCGCCCGTTAATGAGCAGGCGTGCGTTATTCCCTTCGGTAAAGGGTAGCTTGGCAAGGACTTCAAAGGTTTTTAACTGGTCATGGCTCTCAGTTTGAGGGTGAGGTGACATATAACAGCGCAGTTTGCTGTATTCCAGCCCCAGTTTTTTACGAAAATCAATTTCATGGGCCACTCTGGCGGTAACATAACCATTGAATCGAGTGCGGCCAAAAAGCAGGTAAGCCGGTATTCCTAGCCAAGGGAATGCTATTAAGGTGACCACCCAAGCGACGGTGCCTTGTGAGGTGCGGGTAGAGAGAAGTGCGAATACTGCAAAGACTAAGCCTAGTAGTTGCACTGCAGCAATGATAATTGCCATTGTCGTCATGGGACAATCCTGAGTTTTAAGGTATTCTAGCAGCTTGTTAGCAATAATGGTTGCGTTACAGGAATTTCCGTACTGTGAAGCCACTCTTGGCAATGTTACAATCTGTGCTATTTGATTTTGCCCGCATATCTCATTAGGAACCCCTTATGACCAGCGTAGTAATCCCTGTAAAACCGTTCGACCTTGTTATTTTCGGTGCCACTGGCGACCTTGCCATGCGCAAATTGTTGCCTGCTTTATTTCGCCGGCATGCGGTAGCTCAAATTCCTGAGGACGCCAGAATTATTGGTTTGTCACTCAGCAATCACAGCAATGAAAAATACCGCAGCCTCGCCCGGGAAGCCTTAGTTAAGCATATTTCGGAGGAAGAGCTGGAAGGGCACCTGGATAGCTTTATTGAGCGCATTCATTATATGCCTAATGATGTGACTAATCCTGAAGGCTGGACTGAGCTGGTTGAGACCCTAAATGAGAAACCTGACCGGATTCGGGTTTACTACCTCGCGGTTGGACCCTCTCTGTTTGGTGTGATCGCGCATGGTTTGGCGGCGGCCGGCCTATCTGGTGGTGGTGCACGTTTGGTGGTTGAGAAGCCGCTAGGGCATGACCTTAAGAGTGCGCAACAGTTGAATGCGGATATCGGTGAAGTATTCGATGAGCACTGCATTTACCGGATTGATCATTACCTTGGTAAAGAAACGGTACAGAACTTGATGGCAATGCGCTTTGCTAATGCCTTGTTTGAGCCGATCTGGAATGCACAAGCGATTGATCATGTACAAATTACCGCTGCAGAATCATTAGGTGTGGGCACGCGTGGTGGTTACTACGACCACTCCGGTGCGATGCGCGACATGGTGCAGAACCATTTAATGCAGCTGTTGTGTCTGATTGCCATGGAGCCGCCGCATGACTTTAATGCGGATGCGGTACGTGACGAGAAGCTAAAAGTATTGCGTGCATTGCGTCCGCTGAAAGGACATACCGCACTGCGTAACACCGTTCGCGGCCAATACTTAGGCACAGAAACGGCGCCTTCTTATACCGACGAAGTTAAAAATCCTGATAGCACAACTGAGTGCTATGTTGCGATTAAAGCAGAAGTTGAAAACTGGCGTTGGGCGGGTGTTCCGTTCTATCTGCGTACTGGTAAAAAACTGCGCTCTCAGGCCACTGAAATTGCGATTGTATTTAAGAAGCCACCTCACTCTGTGTTTGGTGAGTTATCTACTCCTGTTACGCCGAACGTGTTGAGTATTCGCCTACAGCCGGATGAAGGTTTGCAGCTTGAGCTGATGACCAAAGATCCAGGGCCTGGTGGATTCCGTTTACGCTCTACTCCTTTGGATGTAACCTTTGCAAAGGATCAAGCCAAAGGCTGGCGGATGCCGGATGCTTATGAGCGTCTGTTGATGGATGTGGTACGTGGCGATCAAACGCTATTTATGCGTGGTGATGAGGTTGAAGCCGCTTGGAGCTGGATTGATCCAATCATGGAGAGCTGGGATGATTCAGGCTTGAAGCCAGAAACGTATGATGCGGGTAGTGAAGGCCCGACAGCTGCCGTTGAAATGATGGCTAGAGCAGGGCGTCGCTGGCGCAAGATCTGATAGAAACTTCATGAGTCTCTAATACAAAATTGCCCGAACTAGTCGGGCAATTTTTGTTACAAGTCTAGGTTAATGAGTCAATCACGCGTCCTCTGCGTTATTACTCAATAGTGTGCGGTAGATCAAAGCCCCAAGTATGGCGCCAGCAATGGGTGCAGCCCAGAATACCCATAGCTGAGAGATCGCGGTTGCATCCATAGAGATCAACGCAGGGCCTGTGCTACGAGCTGGGTTGACTGAGGTATTGGATACCGGAATCGAGATCAGGTGAATTAGCGTTAAACACAGACCAATCGCCAGTGGTGCAAAGCCTGCTGGAGCCCGACGATCGGTAGCACCCATAATTACCATCAAGAATGCAGCCGTCATAACCACTTCAGTGATCAGTACTGACAGTAGATTGTACTTACCTGGAGAGGCTTCACCAAAACCATTGGAGGCCAGATTACCGATTTCACTGCCGGCTTGCCCCGAAATAATAATGGCAAGAATAGCCGCAGCCGCACAGGCGCCCATAACTTGGGCCGCAATATAAGGCAGGACTTCAGCAAATGAGAAGCGACCACCAAACCATAAGCCAATAGTAATCGCCGGATTAAAGTGACCACCTGAAATATGGCCAACAGCATAAGCCATAGTGACCACAGTCAAGCCGAAGGCAAATGCAACGCCGACGAGTCCAATTCCAACGTCTGGGAAAGTGGCCGCTAGCTTCGCGCTACCGACGCCACCAAGTACAAGCCACAGGGTGCCGAAAAACTCAGCAAAGAGTTTGTTGTGTAGTTTCATATAATAAAATCCATTTTATTAATTGATTAGAAAGGTATTAGGGCAGCGACTCTGACTTATTTTTGTTACATCGCCGTTGCCCTAATCAATAGGTGAAGGCGTCAGTTAGAATTGTTCATCTTAGGTTAAGAAAACTTTTTCAAATTTTTTGTGAACCCATTTCGATGTCACATGCACTAAATAGGCAAATCAATAAGGTTAACGTTGAAGTAGCTGATAAAAAAAATTAGTGATAATAAATAATAAAATGCCAACCTAATAAGGCATGAAAAAAGGCATAACGACCTCCCTGAAAAGGGCAGGTCGTTTTTTTTTGGCAGAAGGGTTACCATTGGCGCGACCGCAGCATAGCGGCCATCTTCAAGCTGATTTAAGGAGCACGCCAGCGATGATTCAGGGATTTATTCAAGGGATTGGTTTTTTGTTTCAGGGATTTTCTCTGATCACCCAGAAAGGCATTCGCGGGTTTGTCATTATTCCACTACTGATTAATATTGTCGTGTTTACTGGCGCGATCTGGCTGGCTTACGGGCAATTTCAGTCGATGATGGATGCCATGCTGAATTGGTTGCCCTCTTGGTTATCATGGCTGCAGTGGATTATTCTGCCATTTTTTGCGCTACTGACGTTGCTGATTATTTACTATACCTTCAGCATTGTGGCCAACCTCATTGCCTCGCCTTTTAATGCCTTGCTGGCGGAGCGAGTTGAAATGAAACTCAATGGCCGACCAATGCCTGATGATTCCGGAATTGCGGCGCTAATGAAAAATATTGGTAAAACGCTCGGCAGCGAAGTTAAAAAGATATTCTATATGCTGAAATGGATGCCAGTGTTACTGCTGATTACCGTTATTCCCGGATTAAATCTGATCGCGCCTTTAGCGTGGCTGATTTATGGCGCATGGATGTACTCGCTGCAATACACCGACTTCCCGATGGGCAACCATAATATGTTTGTTAAGGAAGAGTTGGCAGTGTTGCGCAAGAATCGTGGCCACGCTTTAGGCTTTGGTGCGGCGACCACCGCAATTACAGTGATTCCGGTTTTAAACTTTCTAGCCATGCCAGTGGCCGTGTGTGGGGCCACCAGCATGTGGGTTAAGCAGCTATCACGCTAAGGTCCGAATGCGGGAGTAGAGCCGTTCCAGCTGCTGCCGCTTTCGCATTAATGCTCTAAGCTTGCGGGGTGTGAAGTACCAGAGCAACACGCCGAGTGTCACCAGTACGCCAGCACACACCAATACAATATTTTGTACGTTCAGATTAATTGGCCAATCCAGCCCAAACTGACCCGCAATAAAGCTGATGCCATAACTAACCGCTAAGGCTAGCAGTGAAACCACCGCGGCAAAAATCAACCACTGACCACCTTGGTGCACTGTCGATGCGCACTCCTGATGTTCCTCAATAGTTTCGATAAACTGCTGCTTACGAGCGTTTAAGGCGCGCATCACATATTGGCGGCGTTGCTTTTCAATCAGCGCACAACTGCGCGCAGTATCGATCAACAGCAAGTTAGGGAGTTGCATTAACAGTTGGTGTTGCTTGTGTCGCAATGCCTGCACACTATTTTTACGGCCCAGTTCCTGATCAAGATTAAGCAATCCGATCGGGTCATTTTCCCAACGCTCACTCAACGACTGCTCAATGGTTTGAATATGGCGCTGCCGACGTTGATTAAACAGCAGTTGGAATGATGGGTTACGCGTTAAATCTGGCTCGCTGCGGGCAAAAGCCTCGTAATGCGGAGCTTTACTTAACAGTGTGTGTAGTTGCCTTAATCCCTGAGTGGTTCGGGCTGTCCGGGATAGCAGGCAAATGTATTCATAGTGCAATTGCACACAATAGCCACTGCAGCATTCCCGTGCTGATTCAATGGCTAGTAGCGCTTGCTCAAAATTGCCACGGCGATAACGAGTATTGGCTAGGTGACGATAAACAAATGAGGCAAACTGAGGATTCACGCCCTGACTTTGCAAGGCGGCGATATTGAAATGTCTTTCAGCCATCGGTAGTGAGCGTTGCAACATATGCAGCCAGCCTAACTGAAAGTGGCTGAGGTAGTCATTTGGATTTTGGTGCAGGGCGCGCTTTAGCTCTGGAATTTGCTTGGGCATTGCCAGTAATCCAGCGACAGGCAACTGTTTCTGTCGACCACGAATACCTTTCATCAGTTGCTGGTTTAATTCATCCAGCGCGGTATCGGCATCGGCTTGCCAGGCGGTGTTGGTTTTATGCAATTTATAACTGTGCATTAGCTGATGAGAAAGCCCATGCTTTAAGCTGCGTGCTATCGCATCATCAGTCAGTCGGTAGAATAGTGAAAAGTATTCAATATTCAACAATTGAAATGCGCTGGATTGACCGTCGGGAAGTAATACCACGTCCGGTACCATCGCATTCACGGTTGGCGAAGTGTGAGTGGTTTGCATAATTTGTTAGCCCTGATCTTGTCCTCAAGACATTAATAGAATTAATCACTTAACACCTCCGATAAGCGGTTCAACGTAGCGTCTTTCAGGATAAAAGGGGTTGGCTGATTAAGTGCTGATCAGTGTGCTAATTTAAATGGCGGATATTATTTATTGCACACGTTTAAAATCCGCTCAAATAGTGTTTCATTAGCTCATAGCCCGTCGCATTCATTTATACTGCACGACACGATCACAACAGTGAGGGCTCAATGCAGTCGAAACTAATCCAGCACCAAACGCAATTACGGGATTGTAAAGCCTGTCCTGAGATGATTGGGCCGGTTATTACAGGTACGCCGGTGGTGTCTCGGGTGATGCTGATTGGTCAGGCACCGGGAGACCGGGAAGGGGATATTGGCCGTCCCTTTGCGTGGACCGCTGGGAAAACCTTGTTTAAGTGGTTTGCCAGTCAGGGAATTGATGAAGAGCGGTTTCGTGAGTCGGTGTATATCGCCTCGGTTTGTCGCTGCTTTCCGGGCAAAAAGCCAAAAGGTGGTGATCGGGTGCCTAATCCACAAGAAATCGCGCAATGCAGCGAGTGGATGTCACAAGAATTTAAAATTTTGAAACCTCGACTAATTATTTTGGTCGGAAAATTGGCAATCTCTCAGTTTTTACCGCTTGAGCGCTTAACCGATGTGATTGGTCTGCGTTTTGAGCGTGAAATTGAGGGAGAGCAATGTACATTGATTCCACTGCCACACCCTTCAGGTGCCTCAACATGGCACCGTAAAGAGCCAGGAATCAGTTTGTTGAACGAGGCGCTAAATCGACTTGGAGAAGATCCCGAGTGGCAGGCTTTAAAGTAAATCACATCAAGCATTGCCTGAAAAACACTAGGCGCTTACAATTGCCGCCTTTGACTTTTTGAATTTAGCCCATATAGTTGAAAATCAGGTGATCCCTGAGTAACTAATAGACGGAGTAATACATGCCTTGGAACGAACCGGGTGGGAATAAGGATAAAGATCCGTGGAGCAATAAGCGTCCACGTGGCGGATCTTCATCTGACGGTATTGAAGATGCTATTCAGAAAATGAATGAAAAGCTAGGAAAGCTATTTGGCGGTAATTCATCTGGCAAGGGTGGCGACAGTGAGCCTTCCGGAGATGGCCCTGGAGTCAGCAAAAATGTGGTGATTGGCTTAGCCGCAATCGCATTCATTGCGTGGATGGCGACTGGTTTCTATACCGTAGATTCTGCACAACGAGGCGTAGAGTTGCGTTTTGGCCAGTACAAGCAAACCACCATGCCGGGACTACACTGGCGCCTGCCATACCCAATTGACACAGTTGAGCTAGTGGATGTGGATCGTAGCCGTACGGCTCGCGATGCAACCAATAGCACACACATGCTGACCAAGGATGAGAACATCATCTCTATCGCAGTGAACGTGCAATACCGCATCAAGAACCCTGAAGATTACCTGTTTAACGTATACCTGCCTGACTATGAGAGCAATCAGTCATTGGCTACTGTGTATAACGTAATGCGTAGCGCGGTTCGTGAAGTGGTAGGTCGTACTACGATGGATTCCATCATCGGTGCCGATCGTGAAAAAATGGCTCCGGAAATTCTGGCCATTATGCAGCGTGTACTGGATGACTACAAAACGGGTATCGACGTGATGAAAGTCAACGTGACTGATGCTGAAGCGCCATCTCAGGTTAAAGACGCCTTTGATGATGCGATTCGAGCCCGAGAAGATCAAAACCGTTATAAAAACCAAGCTGAAACTTACGCGAAGCAAGTAGTGCCAAATGCACGTGGTAAAGCCGCGCGTATTATTGAAGATGCGACTGCGACCCGTAGTCAGGCAATCTCAAAGGCGCAAGGTGAGGCCTCACGTTTCGAGCAGTTAGCAACAGAGTATGCTAAGGCTCCGGACGTGACTCGTGAGCGTTTGTATCTGGAAACCATGGAAGAAGTGCTGCAGAACAGCTCCAAGGTGATGATCGATTCTTCGTCAGGCAATAACATGTTGTACCTGCCGTTAGATAAGATGCAATCTGGTGCTGCGTCGTCTAGCTCAAACAGCGACAGCGCAAATGCGGGTGCAGCCGTGGCTAGTGCCCTAAGTAATGCTGCGGATCGTGCTAAAAATACAGGTGTTGATACCTCATCGCTCCGTGAATCAACCCGAGGAGTTCGTCAATGAAAAACCCTATCGTAATTGCTATCTTGGCATTGATAGTGCTCATTGCCAGTTCCGCCTATGTTGTTGATCAGCGTCAAACCGCTATCGTATTGCGCTTTGGTAAAATCGTTGAAGAAAGCATTGAGCCGGGTCTTAACTTTAAGATTCCATTCTTAGATCGCATTGAGCGTTTCTCTTCTCAAATCTTATCGCTGGATGCTCAGCCTGAAAGCTTTTTGACGAATGAGAAAAAGTACGTTCAGGTAGACTTCTTCGTGAAGTGGCGCATTTCTGAGCCGGGCAAATTCTACCGTTCGACTGGTGGTGATTTGAACCGTGCCGAGAATCGTCTGGAAAGCATCATGCGCGACGGTCTGCGAAATGAGTTCTCTAAGCGTACCATTCAGGAAGCGATTTCTGGTGAGCGTGATGAGATCATGGAAGGCCTGCAAACTAAGTCCAATGAAGCCGCTAATCAGTTAGGGGTTAACATTGTGGATGTACGCGTTAGCCGGATTGACTTCACCGAATCTGTTAGTGAGTCGGTATTTAACCGGATGCGTTCTGAGCGTGAGCGTGTAGCACAGGATTTCCGTGCCCGTGGTCGTGAAGAAGCTGAGCGTATTAAAGCAGCAGCGGATCGTGACTCTGTAATAATCGAAGCAGATGCGTATAGCGCAGCTGAGAAGATTCGCGGTCAGGGTGATGCTAAAGCGGCTCAGATTTATGCAGAAGCGTACACCAAAAATGCTGAGTTCTATTCTTTCCACCGTAGTCTGGCGGCGTATCGTAAAGCGATGGGTCAATCAGGTGATGTGATGGTATTGGAGCCGGATTCTGAATTCTTCCGCTACTTCAAGAATAAATCCCAGTAAAATCAATGTGAGGGCAGTTAGCAAGTGAATATCAATTGGAATGACTTGCTGACTGCTATAGCATTGGTGCTTATCATCGAGGGGCTGCTTCCGTTTGCAGCCCCTTCTAAATTAAAAGAAGTGTATCAGTCGATGTTAGAAATGCCGGACAAGTCTTTACGAGTGCTTGGGTTTGGCAGTATGGTTGCAGGGCTGTTCCTTCTTTTTTTGGTTTAATGCCACACGAGAACCGTTTGACATGAAATATTGGTTACTTCCGGATGGAATTAACGAGTCACTGCCGCCCGAGGCAGAAGCCCTCGAAGCTATGCGCCGTGAGTTACTGGATCTTTATCGCAGCTGGGGTTACCGGTTTGTGATGCCACCCATGGTGGAGTATCTGGAATCCCTAAGCATTGCGATGGGCTCACAACTGGATCTGCAGACCTTTAAAATCACCGATCAGACCAATGGTCGTATGATGGGCCTCCGCGCAGATATCACCCCTCAAGTTTCCCGAATTGATTCACACCGTATGCAAATGGCACCTGGCCAGCCTAACCGCTTGTGCTATGTCGGCACCGTATTGCGGACGCACAGTGAACAAGCCGGTGGCTCACGTTCGCCGATTCAAGTCGGTGCTGAGTTATTCGGTCATGCAGGCATGGAAAGTGACTATGAAGTCATTAGCCTGATGTTGGATACGCTGCAATTAACCGGCCGTAAAAATATCGTACTGGACTTAGGTCATGTGGGTATTTTACGAGGACTGGCTGCAGAAGTTGGGCTTAACGCTCAGCAGCAAGATATTTATTTAGACCAGCTGGCGCGTAAATCCTTACCGGAAATTGATGCATGGTTGGTTGAATGTGGATTTGATAAAACAGCCTGCGCCATGTTGCGTGCGCTGCCAAATCTGCATGGCGATGTGAACGTACTGGATGAAGCCTTAGCGCAGCTAAGTGGAGGCGGCAAAGAAGTACTGGCAGCGCTGGAATACCTACAGCAATTAGTGGCACGTTTGCAGGCTGCTTACCCAGCGCTGACCGTGAACGTAGACCTTGCAGAAATGCGCGGTTACACCTACCACACTGGCATTGTGTATGCTGCGTACATTCCGGGCTTTGGCCGTGAGATTGCGCGTGGTGGCCGTTACGATGGCATTGGTGAGAACTTTGGTAGCGCACGTCCGGCAACCGGCTTTAGTACCAACCTGCGTACCTTGCTGAGCTTACGTGAGAACACGGAAGTGGCTAGCGCGGCTGGCATTTTAGCGCCGTCTGATGATGATGCTGCGCTGACTGCCAAGATTGCAGAGCTAAGAGCGCAAGGCGAGATTGTAATCCGCCAGCTGGAACCCCTGGCGACTCTGTCGGCGACTTTACAAGGTTGCGATCGGGTGCTGGAACAACATAACGGTGAGTGGCGTATCGCTACCGCTGGTTAATGACAACGCATTTTGTTTGATCAAGAGAGATTGTAATGGGCAAGTTTGTAGTAGTTCTGGGCACCCAATGGGGTGACGAAGGCAAAGGCAAGATCGTTGATCTGCTGACTGAGAACGCAACCGGTGTGGTTCGTTTTCAAGGCGGACACAATGCGGGTCATACGCTGGTAATTAAAGGTGAGAAAACAGTATTGCATCTGATTCCTTCAGGCATTTTACGCGAAGGCGTTGAGTGCATGATCGGTAACGGCGTGGTGTTGTCTCCTGAAGCATTACTGAAAGAAATTGATAAGCTGGAAGCCGAAGGCGTACCAGTGACTGAGCGTTTGAAGCTATCCGTTTCTTGTCAGTTGATCCTGCCATACCACGCTGCATTGGATGCGGCGCGTGAAGCAGCACGTGGCACTAAAGCGATTGGTACAACCGGTCGTGGTATTGGTCCTGCGTATGAAGACAAAGCCGGTCGCCGTGGTTTACGCTTGGGTGATTTGCTGGATGAAACGCGTTTCGCTGAGAAGCTGAAAACGGTGATGGAATACCATAACTTCGCGCTGGAGCATTTGTACAAAGCTGAGCCTTTGGACTACAACGCGGTATTGGAAGAAACGCTGGCTCACGCTAAGCGCCTGCGCCCAATGATGGCAGACATTCCAACGCGCTTGCATGAAATGCGTCGCGACAATGAGAATGTGATGTTCGAAGGTGCTCAAGGCTCCTTGCTGGATATCGATCACGGTACTTACCCATACGTGACCTCGTCGAATACGACAGCAGGTGGCGCATGTACGGGTAGCGGTGTTGGCCCACGTGATCTGGACTACATCTTAGGTATTACCAAAGCTTACACGACGCGTGTTGGTGCTGGCCCATTCCCAACAGAATTGTTTGATGATGTGGGTGCGGGTATCGCTAAGAAAGGTCAGGAGTTTGGTGCAACAACCGGTCGTGCACGTCGTTGCGGTTGGTTAGATGCCGTTGCGCTTCGTAGTGCAATGCGTTTAAACAGCATTAGCGGTCTGTGTGTGACTAAGCTGGACGTACTGGATGAGTTGGAAACAATCAGCATCTGTACGGCTTATGAGTTGGATGGCGAGATTGTTGATGTGCCACCAGCCGGTAGTTCAGCATTTGCACGTTGTAAGCCGATCTACGAGACGCTTCCAGGCTGGCAGTGCAACACCTTTGGTGTGACTACTTATGAAGACCTGCCAGAAAATGCACGTGCTTATCTGGCTCGTATGGCAGAGCTTCTGGAAACTCCAGTTGATATCATCTCAACAGGTCCTGACCGTGATCACACAATGATCATGCGCAATCCTTACTCGGATTAATCAGACTAACTGATGCGCTTAGATAAACTACTTAGTAACGCGTCTAATTTGACGCGTTCACAGGCGGTTCGCGCCATCCGCGACGGCGATGTCCTCGTGGATGGTGAGCCGATCACCAAATCCTCCACGCACGTCTCTGAAGCAAACCACGTCACTTATCTTGGCACCGTGATTAGCGAGCCTAAGCCCCGCTATTACATGCTAAATAAGCCGCTGGACTGTGTGAGTGCCAATCGCGATAAAAACTCGCTGACGGTGTTTGATTACCTGATCGTGCCACGTCGTGATCAATTGCATGTGGCTGGCCGTTTGGATCGTGATACCACGGGATTGATTCTGGTGACTGATGATGGCCAATGGTCACATAAGTTGACCTCGCCTAAGCATGAGCACTTCAAACGCTACCGTGTCACGCTGGCAGAACCAATCACTGAGCAAGCGATTCATAAGCTTGAGCAGGGTATTATGCTAGAGGGTGAAACGAAGATTACCCGACCTGCAATGGTACACACGCTGGAGAGTAATCTGATCCATTTGAGCATTAGTGAAGGGCGCTACCATCAGGTCAAACGCATGCTTGAAGCGGTCGGTAATGAAGTGGTTGGACTGCACCGCGAATCCATTGCGCACATCGAATTAGATACCGATTTGCCTCTGGGTAAATGGCGTGAATTAACTATTGATGAGATTGACTTGTCAAACTCATAAAAGTGCGGTAATCTGCCGCCCCTCGACAGCATTGCTTAACAGTGTTGTCGTTACGGAGAGGTGTCCGAGTGGCTTAAGGAGCACGCCTGGAAAGCGTGTGTAGGTTAATAGCTTACCGAGGGTTCGAATCCCTCTCTCTCCGCCAAATTTGAATAACTGGCCTACTAGCTAGGTCAGTTATCTCTTAAGAAACAGTGTGTTATGTTCTTTAATGCACTACTAGCCCCCTAAGTAAGCTGCTTGTAATCAAATTAAAATGCATGTACGAATGCATGTATTGTTTTTTTATTGCTTGCTGGTACATGCATTATGGCTAAATACACTACCAAAAAACTATCTGACCCTGACCTCAAAGCGGCCAAACCGCGAGATAAGAGGTATTCACTTGCTGATGGGGGAGGGCTTCACTTCTTCATTATGCCTGGTGGTGCTAAGTCATGGCGTTATCACTATCGCTTTGCAGGTAAAAGCAAAACACTCACCATTGGCAATTATCCTGCTATAGGTTTAAAGCTTGCTCGTGAGCTATTCGGTGTTGCGCGTAATGACCTCTCGAATGGTACTGATCCAGCTATAAAAAAGCAGGTCGAGAAAACTCACTTGAAAATAACTCCTTCCAAGATGCTGCTGAGTCCTGGATAGAGCACAATGCTGATGGTTGGTCAGCGACTCATACAGCAGCGTACGGAAAGCTACTTACAAAGAGACGTGTTCAAAGTTATTGGTTCAAGGCAGTTAAATGATATTGCGGTTCAAGATCTAATAGTGGTTGTGAAAACGGTGCAGCGTGAATTATCCCCTTTGGCGAATAAATTTAGCGTCTACTTGGGCCGTGAAAAAGTAGCGGTAACCGTGAAAAATACCGCCCTTCTTAGGGCTGAAAAAGGCTCCCTAAAAAGAGGTAATAATCGGCCCACTGAAAACCGCCCCCACGTAGAAGATACTAGGCTGGGGGGGGCGGTTTTAAATCCTTCGGAGGGTGTTGGTGTACGTACTCCAAATGATGACAGTCAGCAGGGCGGCAAAGTCGATTACTCGAATGGTCATTTCTTAACGATCAAAGAGGGGGAAAGGTCGTGGCAAAGTTCATGCTCAATCCGAACGATCAACCTTCCCAGAGTGACTTGGAAGGGCAGCGCAAACCGGCTAATCGAAATATCACACTTGATGAACCAGTGAGCTGTATTTGTCCCGAATGTGGAAAGCAGGAGCGAATAGTCGAGACCACACCCAAGGGCAGAGTTAAAAGTTCATGCGGTGCAATTTATGTTGCAGCGGATAACTTGGTTGACGACTCACCCAAAAAGAAAATCAAAGTCACACCCGCGATCGGTGCAGGTGTTGGAGTCAGTGAGGAGGGAATTTCACCTGTTGTTGGTATCGGCGCGTTAATCAGCAAGTAGTTGAGTCTTGGCAGGGTAGGAGGTCGGGAGCAACTAGCCCGACCTTTCTCGCTTGTTAGTTTTGGGAAGGCTAACAGACTATCATCTAAATTAGATAACAGTCAGATCAAGTCAGGCCTCATATACTAAAGCAGGGATGGGCTAATCCCTCTCGGGTGATTTGGCGTTTCAGGTGTGAAAAGAGTAGCCTAAGAGCCTTGCTCAGCCACTTTAGGAGAGAAAAAGCCAATGGATATCCGCTAGTCGAAAGATTAACAATAATTTATAAAAGTGGGTAATAATAAGACTACAGCATGATCCCCCCATGGTGCTGTCCCAATCAATTAGGTATAAAAAAAATGAATAAGTCCTTCTATGATGATTGCAAAATCAAGTTCCGTTACGCAGCACTTAAGAATGAGGTGAGTGGTTCTAAGGTTCCCGATCCACTTAAGCTGTCGCAACTTAAAACTCTGGAGAATGTTCTGGAGACCTATCAATGCCCACGGCGTAAAGCGCAATTGGCTTTAGCTACAAGTCAGTGAAAGTCAGAATTACGGAGTTCGGTTAGTCAAATCCGCGTTAGGTGGGAGTGCTGTTATGCAGATGCCCGGCTGTATTTAATCAATTGGTTAAAATCTCTAGTAACAGCCAACACCCAGTCTAAATAGGCGACTCTGACTTCTGGGTCAGTATAAATTGTAATGTCACCTCTCAGTGGGAAGTAGCTACAGGCATCTTCAACGGTTTCTAGGCAGGCGATTTTGTCTATTTCAATGCCTGCAAAATGTAAGTTAGACCAAAGCATTTTCGTGCCTTTTTCAATGCTGATTCCCCGAAAACTGGCACTGGCTTTCTCAGGCGATAAAGCAGTGTCATCAATTAAGCGTTCGATGTTGTAAACGGTGCAAATTTCTTGAGTACAACGGTATCGTGCTGCGTGCTTGTTGTTCCAATAGATATCAAGAATCTTTGCGTCTGCATGTGAATCGTTAAATGCTCTAAACAAACCAATGCAGACAAAATCGTCATTTGTGAAGTTGACCGAGACTGTTTTCCAGCGGTCGGTGATGTGTGGCTTGGACATGTTTGATGTGCGCTCAATATTAGCTAAAAAGCTTAGCTCAGGTGTTAGCTTTGCAGCGTTGGAAGGCGACTTGGTGGATTTATGTTTCAGCCTTAGAGTAGGGTAATTGCTGTTGTGGCCTGCATAGTTAAAATAAGGCACTAAAGACATCGTTGTCATTATTTTTCTGATTATTGATAGCATGATTTCAGTTTTCTCGTCCATTCCCCCGTTTTGCATGATTATATAGCATGCCTATTACTCTATAGCTACATTTGAAATTAATAGTATTGGAATTCTGTATTAGAGTATTAATTAAGGCGGCCTAACACTGATACTAGGCTTCCTAGAAAACGTCTTTAGACTGAATATGCTGATGACTTCTTAAACGCATACGCTTACCGGTTGATGAGTAGTAACTACACGTCGTAAGTAATTACAGAGCCTTCATGAAGAATTGATTTTCCGTCAGCGGAGAAGCGCATATTTTTCATTTGGGTATTGGGGTAGAGCTGGCTCAGATCATAGAAGCGCTGTGCTTCATATAGCGAACATTGCTCTATCGACCAGTAGTCCACAATTGCCTGTGCCTCTTTCATATTGCGGACTGCTAAATTTGTTATAAATTTTTCGCTCAAGTAGCACTTAAGGTGATTCTTCTCTAAAACCGCAGTGTAATGAGCATTGTTTTTGGAAATAATCTTCACTGTTATTTTGTACCTCCTCCCCTGATTACCTTGTTCGGGCCTCAACAAAAGCAATCGCATAAGAAGGTAATTTGATGCGTGGAATTATAACTAAAAACTTTCTCTACGGGGCAATGAAATATTCTTCAATAGTGTTAATAATAATGTATATCTATGGTTATTAAATTCATTTTGACTTATTTTCACTTGGTAATTTATCTACTTATTCAGAGAACAAATGTATAGAATTTGGTGATACGATCATCGCCTATATGCTGACAAGCGATAATGTTAGCGCTGAACCTTAATGGAGTATTTCTACGTGGATCAAACCCCTAATAATCTTGCAGCCTACTGCTGGTCTATCGCTGACTTACTGCGCGGAGACTTTAAGCAAAGCCAATACGGGCGCATCATTCTACCGTTCACGCTGTTACGCCGCTTGGAATGCGTGCTGGAAGCCACTAAGGACTCGGTACTGACTGAGTTTGCAAGAATTGAAGGGATGAACCTACCCGAAGAAGCCCAAGAGAAATTCCTCCTCCGAGCCAGTGGCCTCAGCTTCTTTAACACCTCACAGATGAACCTCTCCAAGCTGGGCCAGAATGAGATTAAAAGCAATCTGGAAAGCTATATCCAAGGCTTCTCAAAAGATGCTCGCGAGATCTTTGAATACTTCAACTTTGCCGAATTTATCGGTCAGCTCAATGATGCAGATCTGCTGTACAAGATTGTTGAAAAAGTCAAAGCCACCGACCTAAGCCCCAAATCCATCACCAACCACGACATGGGCTTGGTGTTTGAAGAACTGATTAGGCGCTTCGCTGAAAGCTCGAATGAAACCGCCGGAGAACACTTTACACCGCGCGATATTGTGCGCCTGACCACGGCCTTAGTGTTTATGGAAGACGATGATGCCCTGACTAAGGAAGGTATTATTCGCACGCTCTACGACCTCACCGCAGGTACGGGCGGCTTTCTGTCTTCGGGGATGGAATACGTGCATGAATTAAACCCCAATGCGGTGATTCGTGCCTTTGGCCAAGAGCTAAACCCTGAAAGCTATGCCATCTGTAAAGCGGATATGCTGATTAAGGGTCAGGATGTGAATAACATCAAACTGGGTAACACCTTGTCGAACGATCAGTTCTTCGCGGTGAGGTTTGATTACATGCTGTCGAACCCGCCGTTTGGGGTGGACTGGAAAAAGATCGTTGACCTGATTAAGGATGAACACCTGCAAAAAGGCTTTGATGGCCGCTTTGGCCCTGGTCTACCGCGTGTGTCGGATGGTTCCTTATTGTTCCTGCTACACCTGATTAGCAAGTTACGCGATGCCTCCGAAGGCGGTGGCCGTATCGGGATTATCTTAAACGGCTCCCCGCTGTTTACCGGTGGTGCGGGCTCGGGTGAGTCTGAAATTCGCCGGTATATCCTTGAAGCGGATCTGCTGGAAACCATTGTCGCCTTACCCACGGATATGTTCTACAACACCGGCATTGCCACTTATGTGTGGGTGCTCTCGAATAAAAAGTCCACTGAGCGCAAGGGCAAGGTACAGCTCATCAACGGCGTGAACCTCTACCGCAAAATGCGTAAGTCCCTAGGCAGTAAGCGTAATGAGATGGGCGAGGATGACATTGCCACCATTACCCGTACCTTTGGCGCATTTGAGGCAGTTGATGCGCGTGCAGTCGATAAGCCGGATGAGCAAAAGAGCAACCGTGGCCGCCAGTCTGCCAACCCCAAAACTGACGCCCCTAAAACCTTTGCCAGTAAGATCTTTGCGAATCATGAATTTGGCTATCGCCGGATCACCATTGAGCGACCACTACGCGAAAGCTATCAGTTTAGTGATGAACGCATTGCTGAGCTGCGCTTTGCGGCCAAGCCACTGGATGCGCCAATGCGCTGGATCTATGAAACTTATGGTGCTGAGTGGCGTGATGAGGAAGGCTGTGAGCACTATGGCAAGCTGGCTGAGCAGGCAACAGATATTCGCATCCACCTGAAAGCTAACTTTAGCGACCTGAAAGAAGCCAAAATCAAAGAGCTATTACACGTTGAAACCTGGGACAAGCAAAAGCAGATACTACTCAAGGCTAAAACGCTGCAAGCTGAGATCGGCACCGCGCAATACGATGATATGAATCGCTATGAGTCAGTGCTTAAAGCCGCCTGCAAAGCGCAAGACCTAAGCTTAGATGCCACTCAGAAAAAGCAAATTACCGCTGCGGTGAGCTGGATCAATCCAGAGGCGGAAAAGGTGATTAAGAAGGTACATAAAAACACGGAAGCCAATCCGCTCTATGGCTTGTTTAAAGTCGGCACCAAAACCATTGAATACAAACCGGATGGCAATCTGCGCGACCATGAAAATGTGGCGCTTGACCCAAGCCAAGCCGTAAACACCTTGAATGAGGCTTACTTCATTAAGGAAGTGCAACCGCATGTACCAGACGCCTGGATCGATGCGACTAAGACGGATGATAAGGATCAGGAAGTTGGGATTGTGGGGTATGAGATTCCATTTAATCGGCATTTTTATGAGTATCAGCCGCCGAGGGATTTAGTGGAGATTGATGCGGATTTGGATAAGGTGAGTGCTGAGATAATGGAGCTACTTCGGGAGGTGCATTCATAATGGCAGATAGGTATCAGGCTTATCCTGAGTATAAAGAATCAAGCGTTGAGTTTATTGGTTCGACTCCAGTAAGTTGGGGTGTGACAAAATTTAAGTATGCGATTAATTTTCAAGAAGGCCCAGGAATTCTCGCTAAAGATTTCTTTGAATCAGGTGTTCCATTATTACGTATACAAAATGTAAAAGAAGAGTTTGTCTCTGATGATTACAAAACGTACCTAGATAAAGGCACTGTTGAGCAGAAATGGAAGCAATTCAAGGTTCGCTTAGGCGATATAATAATGAGTTGCAGTGCCTCAACTGGAATCGTATCTGAAGTAGATTCGAGAACAGTTGGGGCTATCCCTTATACTGGCCTTATTAGGTTGTGGCCAAAACTAGGTCATATGAATAAAGACTTCATAAAGTACTTTGTTCAGTCGGAGGTATATGTAAAGCAAATTGAGGTTCTGCAAACGGGCGCTACTATTCAGCATTATGGGCCTATTCATTTAAATCAAATATCAATTTCGATGCCTGAAGAAATTGAACAACAAAAAATCGCCAACTTCCTCGATCACGAAACCGCCAAAATCGACACCCTGATCGAAAAGCAACAACAGCTCATAAAACTGCTAAAAGAAAAACGCCAAGCGGTGATTAGCCATGCTGTGATCAAAGGGCTTAATCCTGATGCGCCGATGCGGGATTCTGGGGTTGAGTGGTTGGGGGAAGTGCCGGAGCATTGGGATTGCTGCTTGATTAAACACATGTGCGCGGAAATAACAGATGGTGCACATATATCTCCAGATACAGAAGGTGGAGAGCATTTTTTTGTTTCGATAACCGATATAAAGAAAGGAAAAATCAACTTTGATAACGCCCTATTAACCACAGGTACTAGCTACCGATATTTAGTGAAAGCGGGTTGCTTGCCCTTTCCTGGAGATATTCTCTTCAGCAAGGATGGCACAATTGGTCAAACGGCTATAACTCCTGAGGGAATTGATTTTGTTGTCGCTTCTTCCCTAATAATTATTCGTCCAAATCGAAAGAAGGTTCAGCCAAGTTATCTGGACTTTTTACTACAAAGTGGGGTGGTAGCAGAACAAGTGGAAAGCTTTGTTAAAGGTGCTGCGTTGAGGCGCTTATCTATTCAGAATTTGTTGAAGGTGGTTGGCACGTTTCCCCCTATTGATGAGCAAATTGAGATATCAGATTATTTGAACCTGCAGTTAGGCGAATATGATGAACTGGATCACAAAGCAAATATTTTGATTTCCTTTCTAAAAGAACGTCGTACAGCCCTAATCTCAGCCGCTGTTACCGGAAAAATCGACGTTAGAGATTGGCAAGCACCAGCACTTTCAAGTAACCCAAAAAAGGAGGCAGTGGCATGAGTACCCACTTTGAACCTGATAAGCACTCTAAGACCGTTGAAATACCTGTCAGAGTAAAAAAAGGGAACAAGATTGAGTTTTTCTATGATGGTGAATTACCGAATATCCAAGAAGGAGTTCTCTGCCGTTTGATTGTTCCTGCCTATGGTATTACTGAGCAAAATCAGCAGCAGCTATCTGCCGAAAAAACGGTTTCTCTTTTGCCAGAAGGAAGCAAGATTTTTATGGCTATTAAAATTGATAGGCCAGAGAAAGTGGATGCTGAACTGCTAAGGCGGCACAAAATGATATCGGAGCAGCATAGATCAGAGATTAAAAACCGAAGCAGCAAAGTTATCTTGCAAAATGGCCCCGTCGAAATCATTTTACTTGGTGATTTAAAGTTAACTTTGCGCGGTACAAAGCGAGCTAAATTGGAGTCCTGTCGATGTAAAATTCCACTGCTTGATATTGAAGCGGGGAGTTTAAATCAGGCTTATTCGCTTATTTCCCAAGAGTTTGAAAAGCATAGAATGTCCCACACCGGCTCAGTATTTCGTTCTATGTACTATTTCGATCAGCAGAGAAGTTATTGTATTGGTCTTGATGCATTAAGAGAGGCAAGTGAGGCTGATGATGAGCGCGAAAGGTTTGTAAGTGCATCAAAGAAAAATGGAGCACTCTCGGAACTACAAGAATGATAAACGCGATTATTAACGGCAAAGCTGGCCGGGTGGTATAGGTGGCTTCAACGCGTTTAAAGCGTTGAATCTTGGCCAGGCTACGACTCAGCAGATGATGAGTTACGTCGGTTTATCGAGCCAGATTTATTATTCCGGTTTGATGACAGAAGTCAGTGGCTAGGATGAGGGCGCAGAAGAAAGCAGCTATAACGGGGTGATTTCGTGCGTTTTGGTGAGCCAGATAGCATAGATCAGACACTTGGCCGAATGGAAAAAAAAGGCGTCATACGCAGGGTCATGCGTGGCTTATATGACTATCCAATTTATAGCAAATTGCTAAAAAAACAGCTCAGTCCGGATATTGACCAAGTCGCACATGCACTGGCTCGTAAGTTCGTTTTAAAAAAACACGCTTTACTCAGTTGGGGTTGAAGTATACGCACAATGAAATAATAGTGCAGGCTGTTCAGGCTTTGGGCGATAGGGCCTTAACACAGGAAGAACAACAAAAACTGCGTGTCTACTTGATGAAAGCGGCTGGTGTCTGGCCTGAAGTGCGAGCGTCAGAGGAGAGCCCGATACTGACACAAGCATTGATTGATAAAACGCTGAAAGATACCCAGTACGTGACAGCTTGGATTGCGCGCAATATTCGCCACGTGGTGTTGGGTACTGGTTAGCAACCACCTGCAAAATCCCAGCCATGCTAAACTGACACCTCAATACAGAAACAGAGCCCCATATGAGTCAAACTGCCCGCAAAAGACTACCCATTGGCATCCAGACCTTTAGTGAAATACGTCAGGAGAATCACTACTACGTCGATAAAACTGACCAAGCATTACAGCTGATAGAAGAAGGTAAGCACTATTTTCTATCACGGCCTCGTCGTTTCGGTAAAAGTCTGTTTATTGATACTTTAAAAGAGTTGTTTGAAGGTAATGAGCCACTGTTTAAAGGGTTAGCAGCTGAGAAGCAGTGGGACTGGTCGGTCAAATACCCGGTGATACGGTTTAGCTTTGGCAAAGGGCATTTTGGCGCGGTTGAGTATTTGCATAAAAATGTCATGGCGCAATTGGATCAACTGGATCAGCAGTTTGATCACCATTCACCGTACGATACAGCGCCTGAGCGATTAGCTAGTCTGTTGTCACATATCCGGCGGGAGCATCAACAAAAAGTGGTTGTCCTGATTGATGAGTACGACAAGCCAATTTTGGATACGTTAGACAACACAGACGTCGCCAGAACTAATCGTGATTACCTGAGAGGCTTCTATTCCACCATTAAAGACAGTGACGCTGATATTAAATTTAGCTTTTTATCCGGTGTTAGTAAGTTTTCTCGCGTGAGTTTGTTTTCTGGGCTGAATAACCTTAAGGACATAACGCTTGACCCTCGCCATTCGACTATTTGCGGCTACACAGATCTCGATATCGACTCTGTGTTTGCACCTGAGCTGTTTGGTTTAGATCGAGATAAAATCCGTCAATGGTATAACGGCTATAACTGGCGGGGAGAAGGTGTTTATAACCCTTTCGATATCTTACAGTTGTTTGATTATCGTGAGTTTAGAAGTTATTGGTTTGAAAGCGCGACCCCCACGTTTTTGGTCGACATGTTGTTTAAGCGGCAGGTGGTAACACTAAACTTAGATAGCCTGTTTAGCAGCAGTGCCATGTTATCCAGTTTTGAAGTTGGTCAAATCGACACCGAAGCCTTGTTGTTTCAAACCGGTTATTTAACCATTAAGAAGCAAGAACGTATTGGTAATCAGGATTTTTACACGCTCGGTTATCCTAATTTAGAGGTCTATCAAAGCCTAAATGATGTGCTGTTATCGGCGCTGGTATCAGACAAATCGGCGCAAGCGATGAACACGGCGCAGCTTCATCAGTATTTACTGGCTAATGATTTTGAAGGCTTGGAAAAGCTCTTTCACCGTTTTTACGCGAGTATTCCACACCAGTGGTATACCAAAAACCATATTCAGGAGTACGAAGGCTATTACGCCTCGGTGTTTTACTCTTACTTTGCTTCACTTGGGTTGGATGTCACGGTGGAAGACGCCACCAATTTAGGCCGAATTGATATGACGCTGAAATTTAATCAGCAAATCTATATTTTTGAATTCAAAGTGGTCGATGATGAAGCGAAGGGTGAAGCACTTCAGCAAATTAAGGATAAGGCTTACGCGGATAAGTTTAGAGCACCAGATCGGCCGATCTATTTAATCGGTGTGGAGTTTAGTAAGAAGACACGCAATGTGGTGAGTGTTGAGGTGGAGAAGGCTTAGGTTCTGTTCGTCAGCATCAACCAAACCTGAGCTTCTTGCTGCCCAATAGGAAGAATATAGTCACCGTAAGCATCGGCTAGCCAAGCCATTGACCCATCGATTCTTTCGGCTTATTGAGAGCTTCCCATTGCTCAACAGAAATTAATACATAAGGTTTTCTGGCACCAATGTATTGTGGCTTTTCATCTGCACACCTGAGTAGCTCAGAGAGTTTGGCTTTTGCCTCTGCTATTGTCCAAGCGTCTTTGTATTGTGTATTAGGCATCTTCAGACTCCTTAACTGTTTTAATATGGTCTATGTTGGACTGCATTTTAGATATAAGCAAGATCATATGTTGTACTGAGTTGTTGTATAAACTTGGTATACTATTTCCGCATAACTAAACAGGGAATGGCTCATGAGCGTGTTTTACGGCGGGGATAAGTCGACGGAATACATTTTTCAAAATGACATGATCCGTCAAATGCTGGCAAACGGCTGGTTACTCGGCAATCCCAAACACTACAATCGTGAGTTGGCCTTATATTCCGAAGATGTGCTCGGGTTCGTTAAAGATACCCAAGACGAGCAATGGCAAAAATTCTGCACGCTGTACCCCAATAATCCAGAGCAGAAGTTCCTGGAGCGCGTTGCCTCACAGCTCAATAAAGCCGACCCTAATGCGGCCAATCGAGAGATCCGAACCTTTGGCACCTTGGGTGTACTGCGTAATGAGCTGCGCGACCGTGGCACCCGTTTCAGCTTATGCCAATTCAAGCCAGAGCATGATCTAAATCCCGATACCTTAGCGCGTTACAACAAGAACCGTCTGCGACTGGTGCCAGAGCTGGTGTATAGCCCGTGGGCAACCGATGCGCATGAAGCCGAGACCGGCATTCGGGCCAAGCAGTGGCGCATTGATCTGGTATTGTTTGTGAATGGCTTACCGGTGGCCACGCTGGAGTTGAAGTCTGAGTTTAAGCAGCCCGTGAGTAATGCGGTTAAGCAATATAAAACCACGCGCTTTGCTATTGACCCGGTGACCAAAAAGCCTGAGCCCTTATTAACCTTTAAACGCGGTGCCTTGGTGCATTTTGCGGTGAGCCAAGATCAGGTTTTTATGGCGACGCGCTTAGAAGGTGATGACACGTTCTTTTTGCCGTTCAATAAAGGCACCAAAGACGGTGGCGCGGGTAATGAAGTCCCAGAAGATAAGCAGCAATACGCAACGGGATATTTATGGAATGAGGTGTTACTGCCGGACAACCTGTTAAATATCCTTGCGCGGTTTATGCACCTTGAAATTAAGGAAAAGGAAGACTGGGAAGGCCGTAAAACCAAAAAAGAGACGCTAATTTTCCCGCGCTATCACCAGTGGGATGTGGTGCGTAAGCTGATTGAGGCGGCTAAAACCGAAGGCCCTGGTCAAAAGTATTTAATACAACACAGTGCCGGGTCGGGTAAGTCCAACTCCATTGCCTGGTCTGCGCATCAGTTATCGGCACTCCATAACGCGGATGGCAGTAAGGTGTTTGCGTCGGTGATTGTGGTGACTGACAGAACGGTACTGGATGACCAGTTACAGGAGACTATTTCACAATACACTTCAGTTGATGGCGTGGTGGGGCGCATTAACCGTAAAGAGGGTGAAGGCTCCAAGTCAGAGCAATTGGCCTCAGCGTTGGAGCACTCGCAACCGATCATTATTGTCACCATTCAAACCTTCCCGTTTGTGTTAAAAGCCATTGAGAACAGTGTCAGCCTGAAAGAACGTAACTATGTGGTGATTGCCGATGAGGCGCATAGCTCACAAACTGGCAGTACTGCGCGGCAATTAAAAGAAGTGCTGATGGTTGACAGCAAAGCGGATGATGAGGCGCTAACGACGGAGGATATTTTAGATGCGGCGGTGGCCTCGCGTCGTGCCTCGAAGAACCTCAGTTACTTGGCCTTTACCGCAACCCCGAAAGATAAAACGCTGCAATTGTTTGGCCGTCTACCCAAGCCAGATGAACCACCGTCCAAGACCAATAAGCCTGAGGCCTACCATGTATACAGTATGCGCCAAGCGATTGAGGAAGGCTTTATTCTCGATGTTCTGAAGAATTACACCAATTACAAAGTCGCTTATAACCTGGCGATGAAGATTGCCGGAAGTGATGCGGAAGTCGAAAGTAAAAAGGCCAAGGTAAAGCTGAATCAGTGGGTGCGCCTGCATGACTACAACATCAGTCAGAAGGTGCAGGTCATTATTGAGCACTTCAAAGACAACATCATGGGCCTGCTGGGTGGGCAAGCCAAAGCGATGGTGGTCACCAGTTCGCGTAAAGAAGCCGTGCGCTATAAGTTAGGCTTTGACAAATACATTACCGAAAAAGGCTATGACAAGATCACTGCCATGGTGGCCTTTTCTGGTGAGGTGGAATTTAACGAGCAAGACCCGAACGCGGCGGCCTTACTGGGTGAGAAGTTTACAGAGCATGGCATGAATCCTAATCTCAAAGGGCGTGATATGCGCAAAGCCTTTGATAGTGATGATTACCAAGTGATGATCGTCGCCAATAAATTTCAAACCGGCTTTGACCAACCCAAGCTGTGCGCCATGTACGTGGATAAAAAGCTGGGCGGTGTGGAGTGTGTGCAAACCTTGTCGCGCTTAAACCGTACGTTCCCTGGTAAAGCGGAGAGCGGCACGTTTGTGTTGGACTTCTTTAATGAGCCGGATGACATACTGGAAGCGTTCCAGCCGTATTACCAAACCGCTGAATTAGCCGATGTGTCTGACCCTGACTTGATATTTGATCTGTCACAGAAGTTGCGCAGTGCCAAGATTTTTTATTGGCATGAAGTTGAGCAGTTTTGTGAGGCGTTCTTTGTTAAAAGCAAAAGCAATGCCGCGATTGCCAATATCTGTAAACCTGCGGTGGAGCGTTGGCAGAAGCGTTATAAGCAGGCGATTGAGGCTTATAAAGAAGCTAAGGATATGTTTGATCGCGTTGAGAAATTCAATGACCCCGTGGTGACCGCTAATGCTGAGAACAGCCTGAAGGATTGCAAGAAGGCTAAGGACGAGCTGGAGATATTCAAAAAGGACTTGGGTAGCTTTGTGCGCTTCTATGAGTTTATGTCTCAGATTGTGGACTACGACGATAAGGATCTGGAAAAGCTCAGCCTGTATGCGCGTAACTTGCGGCCCATGCTGCGGGAGACGGTCGTTGAGGATGATGACGTTGATTTGAGTAATGTGGTGCTGAGTCATTACCGGCTGTCTGCAATACGCCAACAACACATTAAGCTCAAAGAGGATGCTGAAGACTACAAGATTATACCGGGCGATAGCTTGGGTGCTGCCAAGCCGAAGGATAAGAAAGCGGAGTTCCTATCTCAGATTATTGAGAAGCTGAATGAGATCTTTGTGACGGATGGGCTGAGCGAGAAAGATATGGTGAATTATGCTTACACGATCCGAGACAAGATGAGAGAGAACGTGAAGGTGATGAACCAGCTTAAACATAATACGGCAGAGCAAGCAATGCTGGGTGACTTTGCCCAAGCGATTGATGATGCCATCTTGGATAGCAGTTCTGCCCACCAGAATCAGATGATGCAGCTGTTATCGAATCCAGAGCGGAGCCAAGCGTTCTCAAGGCTCATTCTTGAATTGTTGACGGCTGGAGGACAAGCGAGATGAAATACCTATCCATTGTATTGACCGGCTTGATTGCAGGGGTTGCTTTATTAACTAGGGTAAGCGCTAGCTAGATGTCGGACAGCGGCTAAAACTAAGCCGCCTACAACCCCAAGACCAGATCAGCGGTGGTTCGCATAATCGCTGTTATGTTTAGCTTGGCCAAACTTCAGGTACAGAACTGAAACTCGGCACAAGTTCTATAGAGTTACTGATCGAAGGATTATATCTTGGCGAAAAATCAAAGGTGATTTTCAATACTTTTGGTACCCTTGTGCAGACGAATCCAATCTTGTTTAAGCCACTTTCTTAGAATAATTTTCTAATCAACTTAGCCATCTGCGTCCAAAACAAAATTCGCAGTAGCCCAATCGTGCATTGCCCACAAAACTGGCTCTAACGACTCACCTACATCCGTCAGTGAATACTCAGTTTTCGGCGGTACCTCTGCATAGACTTTACGAAGAACAATCCCGTCTTGCTCTAATTCACGCAGATGTTTAGTCAACATGCGCTGGGATGCAGCAGGTATAAGCTTACGAAGCTCATTGAAGCGCTTCGTACCGGTCAACAAGTGATGAATAATTGGGCATTTCCAGCGCCCACCGACGACTCTTATTGCTATTTCTACAGGACACTCTTCACCTGCTTCGATCGTTCCCTTTAGGCTTTTCTTAGTTGAAATATCCATGGTTACAAAAATGTACCTACTTACAAAAAAATAACTAATATGCAATATTTAACACTAATGAACCCTCGTAATCAAGGGCGAGTAAATCATAGCCATTAGGAGAAGCCCCCATGAGCACTACCCAAAGAGTCATTCACTATGACGACCTACCCCAGAGCGGTTTTGCTGGAATTACTGAACGCCACATGGTTCAAAACCCAGATTTATGGCCACGATCCAGAGGACGCACAGACATTAGTCATGGACTTGGAGACTTTATTTACTTAGCACTCGGTCAGTTTTTACCTAATGACGGTGCACCGTTACACCCGCATCATGATGTCGATATTGTTAGTGTGGTTTTCTCTGGCAGCGTGGGGCACAAAGGAACGCTTGGTGATGGCACCGCGATCCACGCACCTGAGGTTCAGGTGCAGCGCGCTGGTACAGGGATGCAGCACTCCGAATTTAACCTCCGTGATACTGCTGCTGACTTTGCACAAATCTGGTTTAAGCCACCCCAAAATGGGTTGGAGCCAGCCTACAAAAATTTCAAGATCGATGACAATGGTTTAACAACCGTACTTGGCGGCGAGGATGGGAGCTTCAATAGCAATATGGTTTGTAAGGTGGGCTATTTAGCTGTTGGAAAATCAGTAGCAGTGCCTCAACCATTTATAGTTCTTATCACGCAGGGTGACGCGACTGCAAATGGTGTGCCCGTAGCGAAAGGCGATTTAATCGAAGGTAGCTCACTAGAGCTCACCGCCGGCCCTGACTTGGGTCTGGCGCTTATTTATGAAAATCACTAAGGAAAACACGTCACAATGACAATCAACACCCCTAAGCTCTTTGCTTATGCGGCTTCAAATAGTCGCAACTCAATAAATAAACAACTCGTAACGCACGCAGCATCCATGCTTACCGGCTACTCGACGGAAATCGCGGATTTAAATGATTATGAGCTGCCATTGTTTAGCGAAGACGCTGAGAAGGAACTCGGCCAACCGGAAAGTGCCATGAAGTTTTTTAATAAAATCGGAGAAGCGGATGCTTTGCTGATTTCACTTGCTGAACATAATGGAAACTACACAGTAGCCTATAAAAATCTGCTTGATTGGTGCTCTCGGATTAATCCAAAAGTCTATCAAGGCAAGCCCTTGGTACTGCTTGCGACGTCACCAGGGCCAAGAGGGGGACAGTCACTACTTGAAATAGCGGCTAATACGGTTTCGTTCTTTGACGCAAACTTACGCGGAACCTATTCCATCCCATCGTTCTATGAGCACTTTAAAGACGGCTCTTTCATAACACCCCAGACTAATGAAGATTTAGCAAAGGTCGTCAGTGAGTTGAATCCAGAGCGACTAGGGTTATAAATCAAATTTAGTAGATGTTTACTCCAAAACTCAAGTAAATGTGTGCGAAATGGCAACCTGAAATTGAAAAAATGTCTTTTAAGGAAAACTATCAAGCCATCTCGGGGTAAAAGGTGGTTTGATGGTTGATGTAGTTTTATCGTCAGCCCCCGTGCTTTCCACTCATTGTATTCTTTTCTACCAAAAGTCCAAGTAGCGACTCACTATAGTTACTAAAATTGCGCAACAGCTTGTTGCGCAATTGTCGTTAAATCCTGACTTATTTAGGCTATTGTGTTTGGAAAATGTACTGAACCACTTAAGCATCATTCAAACGGATTTTTCAAGTGAAGTCCTAAGCCCTCGAAGTCTTTAATATTTCTTGTCACGACGATCAGGTTGTGGGCCTTAGCCGTACCTGCAATCAACGAATCAGCCAAATGTAGCACCTTGTCTTGTTGCTTCATCATCGCACGTAATAATGCAGCCTCTTGAGCTTCTTGTTGTCCGACAGGAATAATATAATCACCATAAGCACTTACAAGCTCGGACACGACCTGTTTTATAGCTTTCTGCCGACTGCCTTCGGGTATCAGAGCAATACCATATTCCAGTTCATGCAGGGTGATCGTGGATAGCCAAGCTATTGGTGTGGATGCGACAAAATCAACAACACTTTTTTGTGGTTCTGGCCGTCCGAGCTCCGAGATGATATTGGTATCAAGTAGGTAATTAGTCATCATAGTTTATTGAAATGGAATGTCACGGGAAGGTTCAGCTCTGTCTGGGAGTTCTAGTTCGCCTAGGTTGGCCATGTTTTTGACGAGCCATTCTCCCATGGACTCGCTTGGCTTATTAAGCGCTTCCCACTGTTCCACGGAAATCAATACGTATGGCTTTCTTGCGCCAATGTATTGTGGCCTTTCATCTGCGCACCTAAGCAGTTCTGAGAGTTTTGCTTTAGCTTCAGAGACTGTCCACGCGTCTTTATATTGTGATGTACTGGGCATAGTACGATTCCTTGATGATTTAATATGGTCTATATTGGACTATATTTTTATGTTAAGCAAGATGCTTGCTATGTCCAGCTATCAAAAGGTACTAAGTATTCAGAGCGCCAGTAAAACCAAAGCTACCTATAATTTATAAAGCGATACCTTAAACATTCTATCGATTTTCAATTTTAGGGACTAATATGGTCCCCCCTAAGTTTTCTATTTTGAGGTTGGGTTTTCTAGTAGGTCATATAATTGATCCAAGAAAACCTAATTTCGTAAAGGCACTGGGGTTAGTAGCCGTAAAACTGAAATAAGGGAGCGCGTCTTGGCAAAGCAGTCTCAATCAAAGAAAGTATCTCAATTCTTGCAGCAACACCCAAATCAGAAATTTAATGCCCGCGCCATCGCTGAGGCCATCGTCAGTCTGCATCCAGAGGACTATGCCGAAAAGCGCAGTAACCCCCGTTTTAAAGATGATAAAGCCTTTATTACCCAGATAGTCGCTGAGATTGGCTCACAGAAAGATCAGATTCTAAAGGCCAGTCCACACATCTTTTGGCAAGACAAGCCACGCCCACGTTTGTATTGGTATGACCCCGATAAGCGTATTACGGATATTCCAGTTGATGACTCTCCTGATATCGAGGAGCTTGATTCAGAGCCCGCAGTAGATACCAGCACCGCCACCAATCACAGCTTATCTGAGCACGACCTCTATCCTTTGCTGATTGAATACCTCAAATCAGAGCTAAAACTGTATTGCATGCGGATTGATGAAAAGCGCTCTAAAAACTCCCGAGGTAGCGGCGGTAATCAGTGGTTGCATCCGGATATTGTCGCCATGCAGCCGGTTGATAAAGAGTGGAATGAGCTGGTTCGCAGTTGCGTCAAGCAGGGTGCGGGGCAAAGTGTTCGCTTATGGTCGTTTGAAGTCAAAAAAGAGCTGAATGTATCGAATGCGCGCAAAAGCTTCTTTCAGGCAGTCAGTAACTCAAGTTGGGCGAATGAGGGCTACTTGGTCGCGACCTCGATTAGCAACGCGGATACTGAAAAAGAGTTACGAATGCTCTCGGCCTTACATGGCATTGGCGTTATTCTGTTAAACCCTGAAAACCCCAGCGAAAGTGAAATGACGTTACCGGCAAGAGCCAGAACGGATGTTGACTGGGAGTCAACGAATCGCATTCTGAGTGAGAATGTGGATTTCAAAGACTACATCGAGCTGGTTTCAACCTACTATCAAACGGGCCGGATACGCGCTCGGGACTGGAATAAAGTCTAAGTAATCTGGAGGAAAAATGATCTCTAAGCTCCCCCGTTGGGTCGAGTACGGCGCTTTCGTCTTAGCGTTTGTGGCAGGCACGGTTAACGCCGTTGGCTTTCTTGGCGTTAAGCATCAAGCGATCTCACACCTATCCGGAACCGTCACGCTGGTCGGCACTGGTATAATCACATCTAACGGTAATGATGTGTTTCACCTTGCGGGTATTCTGCTGAGCTTTCTGGCGGGCGCATCACTTTCTGGTGCTTTACTGCCCGGCACATCACTTAAACTCGGGCGACATTATGACTCCCTGTTAGCCATTGAAGGGATCATGCTGCTGGTCTCCATCTATTTGCTGAAGAACAGCTCGCTGTTAGGGCATTACACGGCCTCTGCGGCCTGTGGAATTCAAAATGCGTTAGCCACGTCCTACAGTGGCGCAATTGTGCGAACCACTCATATGACGGGCATCTTCACGGATTTAGGCTTGATGATTGGGGCCAAGATTCGAGGTGATCAGTTTGATCGGCGCAAGGCGATTTTGCTACTGCTGATTATCATTGGCTTTATTGCGGGCGGCAGCTTAGGCGCGTATCTATATGCATGGATGCAGTTCTTTGCGCTGGCAGTGCCGGCCGCTATCTGTATTGTGTTAGCGACCTTATACCGTGTGTATGCGGTGAAAGAGCCTTACGGCGTTAGCTAGGCGGATTGTTCTGCGGGGAGCAAGTCTTTGAGAATTTCGTAAATCTCAGGGCGATGCTCCTGCATTTCCGCATGGCTCAAGCCTTCAAGTGAGTGCGGATACTTTAACCAATCCGTCGTTTCATGAATCACATAATCCGGCTCCAGCTCAACCTGACGGCGACTGGGCTTGTAATAGGGCACTGCGATGCGAATTTGCTCGGGCGTATTGAGTCTGGCGCGGCTGCGAAGCTCATTAATAATGGCCTCAACAGAGCGGCCTGTATCAAACACATCATCGACAATCAGTAAGCGGTCGTGATGCTGCACGTGTTTCACCAGATAATTCAGTCCAAACACTTTCACTTCGCGCGCTTGCTGGTCAATACCACTGTAAGAGGCGGTACGAATGGCGATGTGGTTGGTTTGAATGCCGTGGTATTCCAGATACTCTTGCACGGCGATGCCAATCGGCGCGCCACCACGCCACACGGCGATGATAAAGGTTGGTTCGAAGCCACTGTCCAATACTTGTTTGGCCAGCGCGAAGGAATCGTTCAGTAATCCCTGGGCAGTCAGGTAGACTTTGCTCATAACTATTCACAGGCTATTGCGTAATCGGTTATATTGTCGCGTATTCAGTGGCTGCGCAAGCTCTGTTTTAAGCAAATTTAGCAGGAGTTATACATGGAAAAGCAGTTTCTGGATGAGCAAGCCGTCATTCTGGATGCGTTTCGTCTGGGCGCTGAAATTCACCGCAGCGGCTTTCGTCCAACCTTTATAGTAGGTTTGTGGCGAGGTGGCAGCACGGTCGGTATTTATGTGCAGGAATGTTTGCAAACGCTGGGCGTGGCGACTAATCACATTTCAGTGCGCACCTCTTATCAAGGTTTATCCCACTATCAGGCGACACTCGACACGGTTGATCCTGAAATTCGGGTGCATGGCACACAGTATTTGCTGGAAACCTTAAATGCAGATGATCGCTTGCTGATCGTGGATGATGTCGTGAGTACCGGACGCAATGTTACTGCGGTTATTAAGCGCTTGCAGTCCCACCTTAAGCGCAATATGCCAACGGAAGTGAAAGTGGCCAGTTTGTATCATCGCTCGTTACATGACAAAACTGGGCTGACACCGGATTTTTGCCTGCACGAGACTAATGATTGGCTAGTGTTTCCTTATGAATTGAGTGGGCTGACTGCGGATGAGATTCGCGAGCACAAGTCGTTCGTGCCATTGTAGTGATAAGCCATGTTGTTTATTGCCAATTAATAAACACTCTGTCGGGCCCGTCCTGATAGGTTGACCTGTCAGACGTCGGACGATACAGTCTGTTTTTATAATAGACCGATTTAAAAATAAAATTATGAAGAAAACTCTTATTGCGATCGTAGTACTGGCTGGAGCAGGTGCGGCGGCTCCCTACATTATTGGTTCACAGGCTGAGTCGATCATTCGTGAACAGGCTGAGCTAACCAATCAGCAGCTGGCGATGAGCATGACAGGTAATCCTCAGCTTAAAGATCTGAGCATGAAGCTTGAGTCTTATGAAAAGGGCTATTTGAATGCACAGGCCAAAGCAATGTTCCGCGTGGCGGTGACGATTCCTGGCGAGTCTGAGCCAACTGTTTTTGAAATTCCATTAAATAGTGAAATCACCCACGGCCCATACTTGGGTGAGTCTGGTTTTGGTTTGGCTAAAATTGTAACGCGTCCGGATTTGAGCGGTTTAGATTTTCCTGATGAGTTAAAAGCCAGCCTGAGCGCTGACACGATTGTGATTGAAGATGTTGTCGACTTTTCTCGCCAGCTGAATGAAACCGTGACAGTGGCACCCATTAAAGTGACCACTAAAGATGCAACGGTCATCGACTTTGCCGGTGCGAAAGTGTTGTCACAAAGTTCAGCTGATAATCGTTACACCTTCACAGCTGATGCGATGATTGAGAAGCTGACCGTTAGTAATGACGATGAGCCAGAGTTGTTTATCATGAATCCGTTTAAAATGGATATTCAGGGTAAAGGTGAGCCGGATATGTCTAAAGGAACTTATGAAGCCACTTCTGGCGAGATGAGTTTTGAAATGGGCGAGTCTGGCAAATTGGTTGCACAGTCATTAGCACTGAAGGGTAACTACACTCAGGCTGAAGGCATTGAAATGATGCTGGGCGGTGGTGAGCTGTCTCTGCGTGATATCGAAATCACGAATCCTGACGCTTTACCTGCGCCAATCAAGATCCCTGAGTTTATAGTAAAGAGCTTGGTTGAGCAGAACAAGAGCGGCGATATGGATATATCGGCGAGCTACGCAGCGACTTTAGATTCTAGTCTGATGACCGTGATGAACTCTCCGGTTGATGTGAAAACAGTTCAGCTGGATGTTGTAATCAAGTCATTGCCCGTTGCGGTTGTAACGAAATATCAGGAAATGATGCAAAGCATTGCCGCTGGTGAGAGTGAGCCTGGCGCTGAAGCGATGCAGGAAGAGTTAACTGCAATTATCCAATCGATTGTGAAGAGCGCGAGCTCAATGAACATGAACTTGGCGGCTAAGGCGACTGAAGGTGATTTGAATGCCGATGTTGAGTTAGGTTTCCAGCCTGGTCTTGAGTTGTCTGAAGATGAGTTGATGGAGCTGATGGGACAAGCGGATCCAAGCTCGTTATTGTCGATTCTGGTTGGCCGTGGTCATGTTGACCTGAGCAAAGGCATCACTGATAAAGCTGGTATGACGCCAATGGTGTCAATGATGGCTGGCGACTTTGTGAAATTGGATGGCGAGACATTTAAGTCTGATATGCGTATCACTGATGGTCAGTTATATGTGAATGACCAATTAGTGCCTTTAGCACCAGCGGCAGCTCGCCAGTCAGACGAAGTATTGACTGATGAAATGGCAGAGCAGATTGCAAAGGATGCAGCGAAATCACTGGAAGAGGCTGATGAAGCCATGAAAGTGACAGAGTAATCCTAAGAAAACTGCCAGACTTCGATTGAAGTCTGGCAGTCGAGTTTATAAAAGCACCTGCATGGCGTCAGGTGCTTTTTTATGTCAGTCTGGTGTACGAGGGTCGAGGTGAACACCGATTGGCATCGCCGCGCCTTGCATAACAAAGTCTTCCTGCTCATCAGAAGGTACCGATTCGCGAACTTGCATGCGGTACACGATAAAGAATGCTAATCCGCCCTGAATTACGGCGAGGAAGGTAAACAGCATGCCAGAGCCCATCCACTTAATGACTAGTGATGAGCTGTAGGGGCCAATCATGCTGCCAACGGCAAAGACCATGATCAAGCTGCCCATGGCGCCAACCATTTCGCTTTGCTTCAAGCGGTCAAAGGCTTCTGCAATACTCATTGGATAGAGACAAGCGCAGATCCCTGCAGTAATACCAGTAAGCACTAAAACAACCAAAAACTGATCGGCTGCCAGCATGATCGGAATCAATAAACCGGCAACGGCTGAAACCACAATCACATACAGCATCACCGTTCTGCGGCTAAAGGTATCCGAAAGATAGCCCACGGGGAACTGCAATAAGAACGCGCCCAAGATCGAGCTACCCATAAACCATGATAGCTGCAAGCCAGTGATATTGTTATCCGCTGCGAAGATGGGCAGCATGTTAAAAATAGCGCTGTATAAAATGCCGCAAAAGAAACAGCTGATCACGCCTAGTGGAGAGCGCTTATAAAGCTTCATGATCGGCATGCTTTCATTGGTTTCTATGATCGGGCCGGGGTTACGATTCATCGAAACCGGAATAACGGAGAAACACAGAATAATGCCGGCCAATACAAACAACAGGTGAGTCATCGGGTCGGCTAATACCATTAAGAATTGCCCGATAAACATCGCGCCCATCATGACCACTTGGTTGGTCGCTAGGATACGGCCACGTGTTTTAGGGGTAGAGCTGTCACTCAACCAGCCATCCATAACGGAATAGGCGCAGGCATTACTGAAACCAATCACGATGCGCATTGCTGCCCAAAGCCAGGTGTCGGTATACAGGCTGCAGACCAAAATACTAATTGCACCCAGCGCAGCACTAAATGCAAACACGCGGATATGACCGGCGCGCTGAATGAGATGGCCAGAGTACATACCACCCAGCAGCAAACCAACCGCATACAAAGACAGGATTAAACCGATGCTATCGGTATCGACTGACTCAAGGCTCAGCCTTACTGGCAGGAGAATATTGATCAAGCCATTTCCCAGCATCAGAATAAACACGCTGGCAAACAGTAATAAAAGTGGACTGATGACTCGGTACACAGCGCAACCTCGTTTGAGTGATAGTATTAAAAAAGTTGCGGGACTTTAGGGCCGAGTTGCTTTGCTGTCAATGAAACAAACAGAGGGTTGAGGGATAGAAAAACTATCAATAAACGCTTAGAAAATACCCAGAGATAGGCCTTCTGCCATGCCGGCTCCCAAAGTCTCACACTCTTCGATAAAAGACTCCTGAAAGTCGCCTTTGAGTAACAGCGGTGGTTGGATAGCTTTCCAACGCAATCCGGTGACAATTCGCTCAACGCTGCTGATTGCGCCCGTGCCATCTAATCCTGCTTTCACATACAGTGCCCAAGGTTTGGCCTGTGTTTGTTCCAAGCAAGGGTAGTAAATGCGCTCAAACAGGTCTTTCAGTAGGCCGCTCATATAGCCGAAGTTTTCAGTGGTGCCAATAATAATGCCGGCCGCTTGCGAGATATCTTCAGCGTTGACTTCTTGTGGTGAATGAACGCGGACTGGAAAGTCGGATGATGCAGCCCCACGAGCAACCGCATCTCTTAGACGCTGTGTGTTGGGGGAGGGTGTATTTGCAATAATTAGTAGATAACTCATAAGCTTAGTATAGCTTTAGAAAATGGATTTTGTGTTAGAAATCTTGTACTGACAGCGGTATGAAAACGCTTGCATCTGATAAAAGACTATTTCATGATAGGTGATAGTAAAACGATGTCATAATTAGAATAGACTTAATTTTAGTTTAATCAAAGGCCTCGTTTTATTTAAGGCAAACTTATCCATTGGAAGCGATGTTAGGTAGTGGCATACCAGAAAACTCGACGTTGCTTGCAATAGGCACTATGGAATACCGGAGGAATATGAGTTCTTATAAAAGTGACATTGAAATAGCACGGGAAGCCCGCATGCAGCCGATTTCTGCAATCGGAGAGACGTTAGGCATTCCTTATGATGACTTGATGCCTTACGGGCATACCAAAGCAAAAATCAGTCAGGCCTTTATTCAGTCGATTCAGGATAAGCCAAATGGCAAATTGATTCTGGTAACGGCAATCTCACCAACGCCAGCGGGTGAAGGTAAGACGACCACGACGGTTGGTTTGTGTGATGGCTTAAATCGAATTGGTAAAAAGGCGGCGATTTGTATTCGTGAGCCAAGCCTTGGCCCCTGTTTTGGCATGAAAGGTGGTGCGGCCGGTGGCGGCTATGCCCAAGTCGTGCCGATGGAGGATATTAATCTTCACTTCACGGGTGATTTCCATGCCATTAGCGCAGCGCATAATTTGCTGGCGGCTTTGGTTGATAATCATATCCACTGGGAAAATAAATCAGGTTTAGATCCTCGTCGTATCGTATTTCGTAGGGTGGTGGATATGAATGATCGGGCGCTGCGTAATATCACGATTGGATTGGGCGGCCCATTTAACGGCACGCCACGTGAAAGTGGTTACGATATTACGGTGGCTTCCGAGATTATGGCCATTTTCTGCTTGGCGACGGATTTAGATGATCTGACGCGACGCATTGGTAATATTGTGGTGGGCTACACTCGCGATATGCAGCCTGTGTTGGCTAAAGCAATGAATGCACAAGGCGCGATGACGGTATTACTTAAAGACGCCTTTATGCCCAACCTGGTGCAGACACTGGAAAATAATCCAGCCTTTATTCACGGTGGTCCATTTGCCAATATTGCTCATGGTTGTAACTCGGTGATTGCGACCAAAACCGCGCTGAAGCTGGTTGATTATGTAGTGACTGAGGCTGGTTTTGGTGCGGACTTAGGTGCTGAAAAATTCCTTGATATCAAATGCCGTAAAAGTGGCTTGGAGCCTGCTGCAATTGTATTGGTGGCCACAGTGCGTGCGCTTAAGATGCATGGTGGTGTCGCTAAAAACGAACTGGCGGGAGAAAATGTAGAAGCAGTGGTGCATGGTTGCAGTAATCTGGAGCGCCATATTAGTAATCTGTCTAAATTTGGTGTGCCAGTTACGGTAGCGATTAACTGCTTTGTGACCGATACTGAGGCTGAGTTACAGGCCATTCGCGATCGCTGTGCGGCGTTAGGTGTCAGCGCCTTTGATTGTACGCATTGGAGTAATGGCGGGGCAGGAACAGAGGAGTTAGCTCAGCATGTGGCGCAGTTAGCCGATAGCGGTGAGGGTGATTTCAAACTGCTCTATGATGATGAAATGCCACTTTGGGATAAGGCGCAGCACATTGCCAAGACGCTCTACGGTGCGGATGAAATTATTGCGGATAAAAAAGTACGTGAGCAATTTGCGCGTTTTCAGGAGCAGGGCTATGGGCATTTTCCCGTGTGTATGGCGAAGACTCAATACAGCTTCTCAACCGATCCAAACTTGATGGGAGCGCCTAGCGGCCATGCGGTTCCGGTGCGTGAAGTACGCTTGTCGGCAGGCGCTGAGTTCATTGTAGTAGTGTGTGGCGACATTATGACCATGCCCGGATTGCCGCGTGTGCCATCCGCTGATCATATTCATATCAATGAGCAGGGGCAGATAGACGGTTTGTTTTGAGTTCTCTTTTTGTTTGATATTTTTACTTTATTTGTCAAACAAAAAGCGGTATTGTGTTCTGCAGATGGATTGAGAGCAGTGTCGCAGCTGTTGGCTTTCAGGGGGTGATATGAGTAAGGATTTAACCACTTCGAGTATTCATCGGCAGAACATTTTAAATAACCCGTATGCTTTAGAAAAAATCAGCGAACATTTTGATTTTAAGGGAACACCATTTGAAGATGAGCCGGTATTTACCAAGGCGCAGGTCGCTGATTTTCTAGGGGTAGACCCCCGAACGGTAGAGCGTTTTATTCAGCATCATAGCGATGAACTGATTAGTAACGGCTATACGGTTTTAAAAGGAAAACGCTTAAAAATCTTCAAGTTACAGTATGTCTCCGACACGGGTGTCGGCGACAAAGCGCCTAGTATTGGCGTATTCAATTTTCGTGCTGTGATCAATCTGGCCATGGTCTTAACTGAGAGTGAGCGAGCGCGCCAAATTCGCTCTCGCGTGTTAGATATTGTGCTGGATGTGATTGCCAAAAAGAGTGGTGGACATACTCGCTTTATCAATCAGCGCGACCGTGATTATTTACCCGCCTCCTATCAGGAATACAGCTATCGCCGTTTGTTCACCGAAGCCTTGCGCGACTGTGTGGACATGGGGGGCGATAAGTACCCGTATTTTACCAATCGTATTTATCAGGCTATTTTCAAAGAAGATGCCTCTGAATACCGGAAAATCCTCAATCTAAACGACAAAAGTAGCACCCGGGATACCATGTACTCGGAAGTGTTAAGTTTGATCGCCAGTTATGAAAATGGGATTGCAGAAAAGCTGCGTGAGCGATGTGAGGTGCTTGGACGTAAGCTGCTGAGGGAGGAAGTTGAAGAGATCTTTGAGGCCTCTCAGGAAAATCCATTTATCCGCCCCTATATTGATGGCGCTCGCACTCGTATGGCAAGCCGTGACTTATGCTTTCGTGATGCCCTGCATCATAAGCTGGAAGGCTATATTCAATCGGTCCCTGCGGTGGATTTTGAAAAATTTCTGGGTGAAACCAGTAAGAGTCTGGCCGAGCGGCTTGAGGATGAAGAAACACTGGCCGTGTTTCGCCGACTGAAAGACCGCTAATGGAATACCCAATATTCTATTTTGATGTGCATCGGGCGATTGCCGAGCAAAAGCTGATCATCGACTTAAGTGGGGGCTTAGAAGGTATTCGGGAAATTGGCTTGCTGGAAAGCGTGCTGGAACACATTCAGAACGATCTCTATTACCCAGACTTTGTCGATAAACTCACCCATCTAATCTTTGCCGTTAACAAGTTTCATGCTTTCAATGATGGTAATAAGCGCTCTAGTTTATATCTAGGGGCTTATTTTATGGAGTTGAATGGTTATGATTATTGCATTGAGCGCTTCTGGCATGAGAGTGAAAACTACGTGGTGAGTTTGGCAGAAGGTAAGATTGATAAATGCGTGCTTCGCGAAATCGTGTGTGCGTATTTGTATGAGGAAGAGTTTAGCGATTCCTTAAAGTTGACATTGATCGAGGCGCTGGGTGGCTTTGATCTTTAACTCCCCGCCAAATGAAATCCATTAACGGGGAGTCACTTGCCTAAACTTCTGAGTCAGTTGGCTTCTGTGCTGGCTTTATGGCAAATGGCTTATCCGCAAAGTCGCGGTCTTCATGTTCATCTGGTAGCTCATCGATTGGCTTGTAGTATTCCAGATGGCTAATGTCGAGCTCATCCCCTAAGCGTTCTTTCAGATCCCAGATCGCACGAATGCGTTTACCGTAGAAGTTTTGTGCGCCAATCACATGGTATAAACCCGAGCGCTCTAATGCTGACAGTAGCTTGTGTTTCGGACGGCTAATGCAGAGCACAACTCCTGCTAAGCTTAGGCCTTCTGCCATATGTGCCAGCATTTCTTCACCGGTGGAATCAATCTGATCAACCGCTTCCAAATCCAATACGATCGCTTTTAAGTTTGGCTTGTCGGCAATGGCATTGAGCAGTCGCTTCTCTAAATAACCCGCATTAGCAAAATACAAATCGCCATCAAAGCGGAATAGGGCGAAGTTATCACTGGTTTGCATGCCATAGATTTTGGCATCTCGGAATACACCGTCTTTGTCTTTAGCCAGCTCTGCAAAGTGTGGCTTCATGGTGCGGTAAAGGTAGAGCGCAATCGATAAGGCAACACCGATAAAGATGCCGGTTTCCAAATGTGGGGCTGCGGCTAAGGTGCTCAAGAAGACGATTAAAGCAATCGCACCATCATGTGGATTCACCTTCCAGGCATGTTGGAAGGGTTCAAACTTAATCATATTGTAGACAGCAACAATAATGATGGCTGCTAGCGTTGCCAATGGCAGGTGATGCAGTAGTGGCGTCAGGAATAGCAGGGTGATTCCGACGATAATACCACTAACAATCGCTGCAAAACCGGTTCTGGCGCCGGCATCAAATGCCACGGCGGTACGTGAGAACGAGCCTGACACCGCATAACCCTGAGTGAAGCCGGCTGCGATATTGGCGAGCCCTTTACCGACCATTTCCTGATCCGCTGAAATGCGCTGACGCGTTTTTGAAGCGACGGCTTTGGCAATTGAAAAGGCTTCCACAAAACTTAGCAAGGCAATAATCATGGCGGGCACAATCAAGGGCTTGAAGTGCCATTCGTCAGCAATTGGAATACGAATTGCCGGTAGGCCAGGGTTTACAAAACCGACTACTGCGCCTCCGCGATCTTCAAAGCCAATCATCCATGACAATATAATCGTGATGACCACGGTCAATAAAATACCGGGTAACCGCGGAAATTGGCGACGCATATAGATCAGCAGGAATAGGGAGAAGATCCCCATAATCAAGGTCGGGAGATGGGTATGCGTTGGGATTTCCCCAATAAACTTGGAAAAGGTCGTGAATAGATTGGTGTTGCTTTCCATGCTGATGCCAAACAGCTTGCCGATTTGCAGGCTGCCGATCACGATGGCGGCGGCATTGGTAAAGCCAATCACCACGGGATGCGATAAGAAATCAACCAATACACCCAGCCGCAAGAAGCCGAGTATCAGCTGAAACACGCCCACCATGAGGGCCAATATGGCCGCATGAATAATGTATTGCTCTGTCGATAACGCGAGATTGGCCAGCGCGGCTGCGCTCATCAGCGATATAATCGCTACCGGACCATTTTGTAGCTGTCTTGATGAGCCAAATAGGGCCGCAATAATGGGCACTAAAAATGACGCATACAAACCGATATGTGGTGGCAATCCGGCTAATTGCGCATAAGCCATGGATTGTGGAATTAGCACCAGTGCTACGGTAATGCCCGCAACAATGTCGGCTCTGAGTATTTCCGGGTTTTTAAGTTCACCCGCCCATTGGGTAAATGGTGTCAGACGCAGCTTGGCATCCTTTAGCAATATAGACAGATAAGTATTCATCGTTAGCTAGTATCGGCGTCACATCCATTAATAATTCAACAGTGTAGCACGTGATTATTCTAACAATCGATAAGTTGTCCTTATAGCAAAGATGGGTGCTGATCAATTCCCTCACGGACGACGCGCTCTGGATCAAGCCTTACCATCGCTTCATAACAAGCCATGGCAGTCGCGTGATTTTCTTGCTCATACTCGTGGCATTCCAGAAACTGATCCAACAAATAATCAAAAGAATCCTGGCTTTTAATGGAGCCGACCGTCTCAGCCATCGGAACCATTACGGCCTCTGAGCTTAAGACTTTGCTGATGCGGGTAATATTATGGAGGTGCTCATGGCTAAGCTTGCCTCGCATCGCCTTTAGTGTTGTCACTATCTTTTGCTCAGTGACGATATACTCTTTAACAGTGTAGTCAGTGTTCATAATGACATTCACAAGACTATTGTACTTTTCAAGAAGTGGGTTAATCTCATTCATAATATTTATACATTCTTATTATTTGGGGTTAGTTGATCAAGTCCTGCCACACATGGGGGGTGAGTGACTGCTTGATAATTAGTCTATGGCGATTTACCTTGTTGTTAGCTTAATCGTGCGATGAATCATTTGCGAGGCGATAGTCGGTCGATGTTTGCGCTATAAGTCACTGTATCCTAAATAGTTATTTTAAACGTTTTGGTTGATTGTCTTAGGTTGCTTAAATTTTAGGTTATATAATGCATAAACAACTTGTGATGGTGTGTGGGTTGTTGATATATAAGACATATAAGTATTTTAATAATCCTCGGGGAAGATATGTTCAAACTTGTTAACTATAAGAAAAACTTATTAATAGCGCTGATGACAGGCTTTGTGATGTCATTTATGGCGAGCGCTGCAATGGCAGATGCTGAGACGGAAGCTGCCGAACAAAAAAAGCTAATGGTGCTGGGTGACGCCAAAGAAGCGGTGGTTAAGCTGTTTGTTGTGTCTCATTTGGTGGATACACTAAAGCCTTGGAATTCTTATATCGACCGTTCAACGGGGTCCGGATTTATTATCGGTGGTAACCAGATTCTGACCAATGCGCATGTCGTTTCTAATGCGACCTTTATCGAAGTGAGAAAGCACGGTGAAACGAATCGCTATGAGGCGGTTGTCTCCAATATTTCTCACGACTCTGATTTGGCGATCGTAACGCTAAAAGATCCGGTACCGGGTTTCTTTGATACTAAGGCATTGGGCTTTGGTGATTTGCCACAGGCTCAGCAGGAAGTAACGGCTTACGGTTATCCGGTCGGTGGTGATAGTTTGAGTGTTACTCGTGGTGTCGTGTCCCGTATCGAGCGTTCAGTCTATGTACACAAGAGCCGCAGCCTGATTTCCGTACAAGTGGATGCTGCGATTAATCCGGGCAATAGTGGTGGTCCTGTGATGTCTGGTGACAAAGTCGTCGGTGTTGTTATGCAGTCGATGAACTCATCAGAAAATGTCGGCTACATCATTCCTACGGCGGTTGTTAAGCACTTCCTGACGGATTTGGAAGACAAGCGTTATGATGGCTTCCCAACACTGGGAATTTTGCATCAAGAGATTGAAAGTCCGGCACTGCGCAGTAAGTACGGTGTAACGGATGATCAGAGTGGAGTATTGGTTTCAATGGTTTACCCAAGCGCACCGGCTGAAGGTATTCTGATGAAGGATGACATCATCACCACTATTGATGGTCATAAGATTGCTAATAACGGCATGGTTGCGTTCCGTTACAAAGAAACCATTGCTTACGAGCATTATGTTGATATGCACCAGCTGGGTGACGAAGTGAAGCTGAGTATTATTCGTGATGCTAAGCCAATGGATGTAGTGGTGAAGCTCTCTCGTACCGAAGATGCATTTGATCTGGTATCCGCACCAAAGTTTGAAGAAAAGCCAAGCTACTTTATTGTTGGTGGTTTCATATTTATGCCATTAACGGATGACTTGATTACGGCAAGCCGTCGTCGTGTGAATTTTGATGAGCGCATTATGACGCTGAAAAATTTCTGGCCCACAGAAACTCGTAAAGAAGCGGTTATTCTGACACGCGTTTTACCGGCTAACAGTAATAAAGGCTTTCATGATGTATCGTTCTTGCTGATTGAAAAGTTGAACGGGCATACCTTTGAGGACTTCAAATCGTTCTACAAGCTAATCAAAGGCAGTAAGGATGACTTTATCAAGCTTGAAGATGAGTTTGGCTATCAGGTGGTAATCGATCGTAAGAAGGCTCTGAGTAGCCAAGATAGTATTCTGAAGTTGTACAGCGTCGGTGCTGCCCAGTCAGAAGACTTGAATGAGATTGATAAAGAGCTTGAAGCACCAAAAGCGACTAAAGCAGGTTCTGCAGTTTAAGTTGTTGTTTAGCTTGTAATAAGAAAAAGGCGGATGCTATGTCATCCGCCTTTTTTGTATCTGCTGTTTGGCTAGGGTGTTGTCGAGCTTTCTGGTACTGCCTCAGCTTCCGGAACGGGTGGCTCAGTGTCTGTAGTAGAAGGCTCTGGAGTTGTGAGTGCTTCAGCGACAGGAGTCTCGTCGGTCTCAGGTTGGACTGTTACCTCAGTTTGGCAGTCACGCTCAATGATTGCTTCAATCCGTGCCCTACGAGCGCTATTACGTTCTCCTGTGAGGCCTTCAACACTCTTGCGCCAATATTTGCAGGCGAGATCGTTCTTCTTCCATGCGGTGTAAAGAAAGCCTAGATTAGTGTGCTGAGTAGTGATGGCTTGCGGATACTTTCCTTGTTCATACAGCGCGATTGCTTTTAGGTGTAGTGCTTCGCTGGCTTCATACTGCCTGCGACTTCGGCTCACTGTGGCCAAATTACTTAACTGATCAGCTGTTCCGCGCAGATTATTCATTTCTTCGTACAGCGCCAACGCCTGATTAAAATACTCTTCTGCTTTGTCTAGCTCATTACTTTGCTGTGCCAGAATTCCCATGCTGCTATACAGGCTGGCATTAAAGCGTTTATCAGGATTTTCAACGTTCAGTGCTAGTGCTTGTTGGTACTCGCTGAGGGCCAGTTCCGATTGCTGGTTAGCTTGATACAAGCTGCCTAGCGCGGCATGGAGCTCAATGCTTTTGGCGACATGCTTATCTGCTTTATAAATCTCCAGCGCTCGGCGGTAATGCTGTTCGGCATTTTCCCACTGGTTTAGCTGGCGATATAAGCTGGCAAGATTTTCGCTGTTGGAAGCAATGCCAGCATTGTTGTTTAGCGTCGTATTGATTTTCAGAGCTTGTGCGAAGGCATCAATGGCTTGCTCAGTTTTGTTTTGAGTTTGATACAGCAAACCAAAATTAGCCAATGCCAATGCTTGAGTCTGGCTTTGGTTGTTTCCTAGGCGCGTGACATTACGGTAAGCAATTTCTGCCCGATCATATTGTTTGCGTTGACGTTCAAGGTGTCCGATACGATTCCATGCATTGATATTATCCGGGTCCAATGTTACAGACTTTTGATAAGCGCTCAATGCATCATCGCCTGAATTCAAATTCTGTAAATTACCAATGTCGAGCCAGTGTTTGGCTGCTTCGCGAGGTGCTTTGGTATCCAGTGCCTGAGCTTTCAGGGTAGTGATTGCCTCATCCAGTTCACCCGCTTTTAATTGCTGTAATGCAAGTCGGTCGGTGGCTGAGTCACTACGGCTGAGGTTGTTCAGGGTGTTATTGAGTGCTTGGCGATCTTCTTCGGCAGAAGTGCTTTTTTTGCTGAGATATTTAAGTGAAAGCTGCTGGGATATTTGCAGTAAATCTTGATTGCTCAGAGCGGGTGCAACCGCCGGAGCAGTGGGCTCTACGATAGTTGCTTCTGGCTTAGGTGTGGTGATAATGGTGTAAGCAACGACACCAATCGCGCTTAGTACGATTAAAGCAGCAAAACTGACCAGCCATCCTTGTCCGCGTTGCGCTGCTAATGATTCCCTCTGCATTGATCAGTTCCTTTAGATCTACTGCTGTGATTAAGCGTCCGAGCCCGGGTCTTCTTTAACCAAGGTGCGCTTCTTATCCTTATAGCGGATAACCACACGTTTTTCTTTCTCGGGCTTATTTTTGCTGGTTACTGCATTATCCCATTCTTTATTAGACATGGGGCTAACGGCAGGTGCTTGCGTACCTACACTGCTTACGCCAACATCATTACGCTTACGTTGAGCGCCGCCATTTAAGCGTCCATAAGGACCTTTGCGCTGACGACGGTTTTCTTTGTCATCGGTGCCAGTGCTACGGGAGCGGGTATTGGTTTTATTGTTAGTCGTATTGGTCGCTCCAGCGGTTTTTGCTGCAGGCTTACGAGTATTCTTTCTTGGTGCAGCTGGCTTCTTTCCCGTACTTGCATTTGCATTCGCGGTACTGGTGCGTGCTCTTGGCGCGCGCTTATTCGTACTGGTATTGGTTCTGGGATTAGACTTGCGGGTGTTGCTGTTGTTTCTTGAGGCGGCGGGTTGAGTGCTAACAAATGGATTGAGAGGTTCTAAGCCCGGTGCAGTGTGCTGCTCAATTGATGAGCCGATTGCCTTTTCTATGCGCTGTAATGAGTCGTAATCATTACCGTCCGCCAGAATAATCATGGCGTCTTCGCGGCTCTGATCGTGCTTATCGATTCGCTTGCGATAGTTGTCTAGCTTAAACGGCAGATCAAAATGAATAATGTGTTGATCTTGTCCCGCTGGCAGGTCTAGTGGCTTTTGATCTGAAACAATGAGGGTTGGCGTATCAGTGCTGGAGATTTCGTTCGGCTTAAGATCATGTGCCAGTTCTGCGACGTGTCCGAGGTTGGCCAAGTTATCTTGAAGTACAGAGGCCGCTTTAGTGGTAGAGACATAAATAACGGTTGGCTCTCCCTCCAGCTCATCCAGAAAATGATCCATTAACGCGATCTTATGCGTGTAGTCATCGGCAACGTAAACATGTTGCGGGTGTTCTGGGAATGTCTTTTTAGGCGCTTCTGTTGATTTTGGTGTGGGGACATTGATAACGAGTGCGTCATCGGTATTTACCGGTAGCTCTTCGTCTTCACCTTCCAAACCTTCGATCTCAACGGCATCTGGCAGTAACTCTCTGGCCAGATGATTAACTTCCTCGTCGTAGCGCACAAAGGCAACGACCGGGCAGTCACGTTTCGTCTGTTCCATAATTTTGCTGATTAGCGGGTGCATATTCTTCTGATAAATGGTGGTCATATCGTCAATGATCAGCATTTCCAGTTGAGAGAAGTCCGCTTTATTATTATCAACCAAATCACCTAAGCGACCGGGGGTGGCAACCATCATATCCAACGGTCTGCGCATAAGTCGCATCTGTGGTTGATAAGGGCGGCCGCTAACAATAAACCCAAAGCGCATATTATGATCGCGGGTCAGTCGTTTGAGGGTGTAGTTAATTTGACTGACGCGATCACGTCGCGAAGTCAAAATCAGAATGCGCGCACCCCGTTTTTCCTCCAGCGGATTAGCCAGAATATAATTAACGGCGGGAATCAGAAATGCGCCAGTTTTACCTGCCGCTGATTGACTCCAGACCAATACAGATTTCCTTTCTCCGACTAACGGAATTAACTTAGTTTGGAGATCTGTAGGCGACTGATAACCTGCAGCTTCAATAGAAGCAACAAAGCTGTCTTGTAAATTTAAGTTAGAAAATGACAAATTAAAACCTAGCGAAGTGCGTTGGGGCACATGCTATCCCTAATCAAAGTTTAGAATGAAAGAATACACTAACGGCACATATAGATATTCCGATGCCGTAACCCCCGAATTATGATTTGGTATGATGGCATCGCGGAGCACCCCTAAGCAGGTGCGGGCTAAGTAGACATTGATTTGCGTCTACGCTTAGACCGAACTTATAGGATTCGCCAGAATGAGTCAAGCATTTGCGGAGTAGTGGTGTGTTTATTTTACAACAGATTGAACCCTACTGTAGCCAATGTAAGACAATAAATTATTCCGTGTTTTCAGTAGCTTCTGAATCTTTAGTGCTAAGTGCTTCTATTTTGAGCATGATTGCCTGTGCGGACTGTTGCATTTGTGGCATTAGTGTTTCGATGCGTTGCTGAGGGATCAGATCCAGTGCTTCGGCAACGTCATTGCCATGTTCCAGCAATTTTTGCCCAAGGTCAGTCTTATAAAAGGCAGTCAGTTGTTTGAGCTCTGCTTCAGTGTAAGCGTCAGCATAGACTTTACTGTAATCTTCCTGCATTGCAGACCAACCGAAGGTATTGGTTATCAGTGTCTGCATCTCCAGTTTGAAGTCAGTGAGTAATTTGCTTTGTTCTGCGCTTAGGTCATCGCTATGTGGGATTTCGTCAATGAGTTGTTTCATCTCATCAATTAGGCTGGCAGCGATTTCATCGGAGTGAGTGACCTCTAATAGCTCAGCGGCGGCTTGCTGATGCGAGGTGTCATCCGCAAAGCCAGTACTACACACTATAATAAGTACTGCAATACTGGCCATCCGGTTTAAGGTCATGGTAATAGGGTCTTCCAGTTAGCTTCTTCTTCACGAAGCGTCAGAATTTCATAACCGGTTTCAGTGACTAAAATTGTGTGCTCCCATTGTGCTGAGAGTGAGCGGTCTTTGGTAACTACGGTCCACTGATCACCCAGTAGGCGAGTTTCGCGCTTACCCAGATTAATCATTGGCTCAATGGTAAACGTCATACCAGGCTCTAATACCAAGCCGGTGTTTGGTTTGCCGTAGTGTAAGACCTGCGGCTCTTCATGAAACACTGCGCCAATACCATGACCACAATACTCACGGACGACTGAAGTATGTTGAGCTTCGGCATAAGTTTGGATGGCATGGCCGATATCGCCCAAGCGAACACCAGGCTTAACCATATCGATACCAATGTACATGGCGACCTGTGCAATATGGCTCAGGCGAGCAGCCGGAGCCGCGACATCGCCAATGTGGTACATGCGGCTGGTATCGCCGTGATAGCCATCTTTAATAATGGTGACGTCAATATTCATCGTGTCACCTTTCTTCAGCTTTTTCTCGCTGGGAATGCCGTGACAAATTTGCGTGTTAAGCGAGGTGCAGATAGATTTAGGGAATGGCGGGTTGCCATAGTTGAGCGGGGCCGGAATAGAACCTAGTTCATTAACTATATAGTCATGACAAATGTCATTTAATGTATTTGTCGTTACGCCGGGAACAACATGCGGTTTAATCATGTCCAGAACTTGCGAGGCAAGTTTTCCGGCGATACGCATTTTTTCGATTTCTTCAGCGGTTTTTATAGTGACAGCCATTAGGTTTATGTTACCGATTGTTGGATTTAGTAAAACAAACATGGTATAAAGCGCGCGCGTTCAACGCAAATTTATTTTTTGGGCAATTTTAGCCCCTAATACTCACATGAATCGACACATCATACAGGGTGCTGTTTTTACAGTTGTTTGATGGGATTTGTGGAGGCTTAACCCATAGAGGATTATCTAATGGCAAAAGTTACAATGCGCCAAATGCTAGAAGCAGGCGTTCACTTCGGACACCAAACTCGTTACTGGAACCCAAAGATGGGTCAGTACATCTTTGGTGATCGCAACAAGATTCATATCATCAACCTTGAGAAGACTCTTCCAATGTTCAACGACGCGTTGAACTTTACTGGTAAGTTGGCTGCTCGTGGTGGAAAAATTCTGTTCGTTGGTACTAAGCGTGCAGCACAAAACACGGTTCGCGAAGAAGCGACTCGTTGTAAAATGCCTTACGTAAACTACCGCTGGTTGGGTGGTATGCTGACTAACTTTAAAACAGTTAAGCAGTCAATCCGTCGCTTGCAAGAGCTAGACAAGATGATTGCTGATGGCACCATGCAGAGCCGTGGTAAGAAAGAGATTCTGACTCTGACTCGCGAGCTGGACAAGCTAGAGAAGAGCTTGGGCGGTATCAAAGATATGCGTTCTTTGCCAGATGCTTTGTTCATCATCGACGTTGGGCATGAAGATATTGCTGTTAAAGAAGCTGTGACTCTGGGTATTCCAGTAATCGGTGTGGTTGATACTAACAATGCTTTGACTGGTATTGATTATGTAATTCCTGGTAACGACGATGCAATTCGTGCGATCCAGTTATATGCATCTGCCGTTGCTGACAGCATCGTTGAAGGCCACGTAAGTGCTGCAACAACCGCTGAAGATATGGCTGCTGCTGTACCAGTTGCGGCTGCTGAAGAAGCACCTGCTGCAGAAGCATCAACAGAAGCTGCTGCTGAGTAAGTTCAGATTTATCACAAGATAAGCGTTTAAAATTTAGGATTTAATATTATGGCTATTACAGCTGCAATGGTTAAAGAGTTACGCGAGCGTACTGGCGCTGGCATGATGGACTGTAAAAGAATGCTCACCGAAACTGATGGTGACATGGATGCTGCGATTGATCTGATGCGTAAGTCAGGTGCTGCCAAAGCTGATAAGAAAGCTGGCCGTATTGCTGCAGAAGGCCGCGTTATCATCGCATTAAGCGAAGATAAGAAAGAAGCTGCTGTTGTTGAAGTTAACTGCGAAACAGATTTCGTTGCTAAAGATGATAACTTCGTTGGCTTTGCAGAAGCGGTTGCTGCTCAAGTATTGGCTGATAAGCCTGCTGATGTTGCTGCACTGTCTGAGTTGCCTTTGGATTCTGGTGAGTCTATCGCTGAAACTCGTAACAACTTGGTTGCTAAGATCGGTGAAAACATCCAGGTTCGTCGTTTCCAGCTGATGACTGCAACAGATGCTGATGCAGAGGTTAACTTCTACCAGCACGGTGAGCGTATTGGTGTAGCAGTTGTGCTGAAAGGCGGCGACGAAGCACTGGGTAAGGACATTGCAATGCACATTGCTGCTAGCCGTCCTATCTGTGTATCTGAAGCTGATGTTCCTGCTGAAGTATTGGAGAAGGAAAAAGAAATCTTCATCGCTCAGGCACAGGACAGCGGTAAGCCAATGTCTATCATCGAGAAGATGGTTGAAGGCCGTATGCGTAAGTATCTTGCTGAAGTAACATTGTTAGGTCAGGCTTTCGTTAAAGATAGCGACCAAACTATTGCTCAGTTACTGAAATCTGCTGGTGCGGAAGTAGTTAGCTTCCTGCGTTACGAAGTAGGTGAAGGTATTGAGAAGAAGCAAGAAGACTTTGCAGCTGAAGTTATGGCTCAGGTCAAGCAATCTAGCTAAATAGATTCGACATTTCTTGTTGAATTGAAAAAAGGGACGTAGCAACGTCCCTTTTTTTTATGTAGTCTAGGCGCACTTGTTGCTTATGGCTGCTACTGCATGGCCACATGCAGCGTTCCAATTTTAGTCAAAAATCGGGTTTTCATAGCAATGACAGATGTAAGAGTACAGTCTCCAAAGCGCATCCTGCTAAAGCTTAGCGGCGAAGCGTTGATGGGCGATATGGACTTTGGAATTGATCCGGAGTTTCTGAAACAGACCGCCAGCCAAGTTGTCGAACAGCAGCAAGCGGGTATTGAAGTAGGGCTGGTGATTGGCGGCGGTAATATTTACCGTGGTGAAGGCCTGGTAAAAAGCGGCATGAATAAAGTCAGTGCCGACCAGATGGGTATGCTGGCAACGGTGATGAATGCCTTGGCGATGCAGGATGCATTGCACAAGCAAGGCGTTAGTTGCCGCGTAATGACGGCATTAAAGATTGATCAGCTCGGTGAGGCTTATTCGGCAGAGCAGGCGCGTCGTTATCTGGAGCAGGGCGAAGTGGTTATTTTCGCAGCTGGAACTGGTAATCCTTGTTTTACGACGGATAGTGCTGCGAGCTTGCGCGCGATTGAGATTGGGGCTGATTTGTTGCTAAAAGCCACTAAAGTTGATGGTGTTTATGACGCTGATCCGGTGAAATTCCCGGATGCTAAGCGTTACGATACACTGACTTTTGATCAGGCAATTGCACAACAGCTGGGTGTTATGGATCTTACAGCAATGGTATTATGTCGCGAGAATAATATGCCTTTGCGTGTATTTAATATGTTTGAGCCGGACGCATTGCGAGCCATTATGAAAGGCGAGGCGGTCGGTACTTTAGTTGAGGTAGAGTTATGATTGACGATATTCAGCAAGATGCTGAAACAAGAATGCAGAAATCCATTGAAGCCCTGAAAGATGAGCTGGCCAAAGTAAGAACGGGTCGCGCACATCCTTCATTGTTGGATCACGTTAGTGTGGATTATTATGGCAGTATGGTTCCATTGAGCCAGGTTGCTAACATTGGTATCGAAGATTCTCGCACACTGAGCATTACGCCATGGGAAAGAACCATGGTACAGGCGATTGAGAAAGCGATCATGACGTCTGACTTGGGTTTGAACCCTAACTCAGCGGGTACTGTGATTCGTGTTCCAATGCCAGCGTTGACAGAAGAGCGTCGTAAGGACTTGGTTAAAGTCGTTCGTGGCGAAGCTGAAAACTCGCGCGTGGCAATCCGTAACATCCGCCGCGATGCTAACTCAAGCTTGAAAACGATGCAGAAAGATAAAGAAATTTCTGAAGATGATGAGCGCCGCGCACAAGATGGTGTTCAAAAGCTGACTGATCAATATATTAAGGTGATTGATGAGGTTCTGACCAAGAAAGAACAGGATCTGATGGAAATTTAAACTTCCGGAGATCCGGAATATTGCCGATAACGAATAATAAAATATGACAAATACAACGGTTATCCCTCGCCATATTGCCATTGTCATGGACGGCAATGGCCGGTGGGCGCAGCAACGTAAGAGGCCACGGCTTTTTGGGCACCACCGCGGGGCAGAAGCTGTGCGCAGTGTCGTTAAAGCTTGTGGGCGTCTGAACGTCGAGTGCCTGACTTTGTTTGCCTTTAGCAGTGAAAACTGGAAGCGACCAGAGGAAGAGGTCAGCGGTTTGATGAGTCTGCTGGCGACGGCGCTTGAGCGTGAAGCGAAAGGCTTGATGAAACACGGTGTTCGTTTAAAGTTTATCGGCGATACCACCGCTTTTTCAGAGAAGTTGCAGCGCAAAATTGCAGATGTTGAAGCTATGACCAGCAATGGTGAGGGTTTACTGCTGCAAATTGCCGCTAACTATGGCGGACGTTGGGATATTGTGCAGGCTGCTCAGCAGTTATTGAATGAGCAGCCTGACATTCCATTAACCGAAGACTCTCTCTCTGGTAAATTAAGTACGGCTGATGTGCCTGATCCCGATTTGTTTATACGAACCGGTGGTGAGCGTCGCATCAGCAATTTTTTATTGTGGCAACTGGCTTACTCGGAATTATACTTTACCGATACCCTATGGCCCGATTTTGATGAGTCGGCTCTGCTCGATGCTATTGATGATTTTGCCTCACGGCAACGACGTTTTGGCATGACCGGCGAACAGGTCAAGGAAACCAACCATGCTTAAACAACGCGTCATCACTGCAATATTCTTGGTTTTGGCAGTATTGGCTGGCGTCACGCTGCTGCCGACCCCGTATTTTGCAATTGCTTCGCTGGTCGTCGTGTTAGCGATTGGCGGCTGGGAATGGGCTCGATTAATCGGCCTTGAAGCAATGCAGCAAGCGTGGGCGGTTATCTTTCTGATTGTTGTCGGCACGCTCATTTATATAACTGGCGTGAGCTGGTATGCGATTGCAACTGGCGTGGTCTTTTGGGTGACTATCCTTGGGTTGTTAACTATTTATCGTCAAGATAGCACATTCTACTCCAGCAGGCCGTGGCTACTGAGCTTAGCGGGCTTTCTGGTACTAGTCCCAGCGTGGTTGGCTTTAGCGCGTCTGCAAGCTCATGACCCAATGCTCGTGTTGTACCTGATCTTCTTGGTGGCAGCGATGGACACTGGGGCTTACTTTGTCGGTAAGGCCGTTGGTGTGACCAAACTAGCGCCTGAGTTAAGCCCAGGCAAAACCAGAGAAGGTGCTAAAGGTGGATTGGCCGCTGCGTTATTGTGGGCTTTACTAGGTGCTTCCTATTTTGGTTTTACTGGCATCGCTTGGGTTTACTTCTTGCTATTGTCTTTGCTGGTTGCGGCCTTATCGGTTGCAGGCGATTTATTTGAAAGCTTGCTAAAGCGCGAAGCTGGCCAGAAAGATAGCGGTACTATCCTGCCGGGCCACGGTGGTATTTTAGATCGTATCGATGGCTTACTCGTTGCACTGCCTGTATTCGTCTTGGGGTTGTCGGTTAGCCTTGTGGGGCGTGGCATATAATGGCAGTAGAGCAGGCGGGGCAGACGCCGAAGAAAGGAATCACTGTTCTCGGTGCGACAGGCTCAATTGGCCTGAGTACTTTGGATGTATTGGCACGTCATCCAAATGACTATCAAGTCATTGCACTGACCGCCAATACGCAAACCGATGTGCTATTTCAGCAATGTCAGGCTTTTCATCCCAAATATGCTGTCATGGTCGATGAGGCTAGTGCGGAAGCTCTAGCTGAAAAGCTCAATGCTGCAGGTAGTTCAACCGAGGTGCTCAGTGGGGCTGCTGCACTAGAGCAGGTTGCCGCACTACCGGAAACTGATTATGTAATGGCAGCCATTGTTGGCGCTGCAGGGCTACTACCTTCACTCGCTGCTGCGAAAGCCGGTAAGCGGGTAATGCTGGCCAATAAAGAAGCCTTGGTCATGTCTGGCAAGCTGTTTATGGACGCGGTACGGGATAATGGCGCAGAGCTGTTACCTATTGATAGTGAACATAATGCGATCTTTCAAAGTATGCCAGTCCAAGGCAAAGCGGGTGTAAAACGAATTTTACTGACCGGTTCTGGTGGTCCATTCCGCACTCGCGACATTGATACCTTGCATGAGGTAACGCCTGCACAAGCTGTCGCTCATCCTAATTGGTCGATGGGACAAAAAATTTCGGTGGATTCCGCCACCATGATGAATAAAGGCTTGGAGGTGATTGAAGCTTGTTGGCTATTTGATGTGCCTAGCTCGCAGATTCAGGTTGTTATTCACCCGCAAAGTACCATTCATTCCATGGTTTCTTACATCGATGGCTCCGTGATTGCACAATTGGGTAATCCGGATATGCGCACGCCGATTGCTTATGCATTGGCTTGGCCACAGCGAATAGATGCCGGCGTGGATGAGTTGGATTTTTTCCAACTGGCGCGCTTGGATTTTGAAGCGCCGGATTTCAATCGGTTTCCATGCCTTAAATTTGCATACGATGCTCACCAAATGGGTGGCTATGCGAGTATTGCATTGAATGCCGCTAATGAAATCGCGGTTGAGAATTTTCTTAATCACCGTATTAACTTTACAGAGATTCCGCAGCTTATTGAAAATGCGCTTGAGCAAGCATCCAGCGGCACGCCACTTGTCTTAGAGGATATCCTTATTCAGGATGCAGACAGCCGTGAACAGGCACGCTTATGGATAAAAAACAATAAGAAGCAGACTACCGTTCTATGATGAATTCCTTGATAACTATCGCTGCGTTTTTAGTCACCATTGGCCTATTGGTCGCTGTTCATGAATTTGGACATTATTGGGTGGCTCGTAAACTCGGCATTAAAGTCCTTCGCTTCTCCATCGGCTTTGGTAAACAGATCTGGACCGTTAGGGGCAAAGACGACGATAAGGTTGAATATTCTCTATCGCTGATTCCCCTCGGTGGCTATGTCAAAATGTTGGATGAGCGTGAGGGGGATGTTGATCCTGCTGAGCGCCATCGGGCATTTAATGTGCAACCGGTTTGGAAGCGCTTTCTGGTCGTACTGGCCGGCCCCATGTTTAACTTCATTTTTGCGATTCTGGCCTTTGCCAGCACCTACATGATCGGTGTTGACTCTGTCCGTCCTTACTTGGATGCGCCATTGCCTAATACGCCAGCGGCCATCAGTGGTTTTGAAGCTGGGGACCGTGTTACTAAGATTAATGACACCGAAGTACAGTCGCTTAATCAACTGCGTTTAACGCTGCTGAATGAATACCTCGCGACCCAACAGCTGACGATAGAAGTTGAAACCGCGAATGGTGCTGCCCGTACTCGTAACCTAAATCTTGAAGGCATTGCTTTGCTAGAAGATGAAGGTGATCATCTTGCGAAAACAGGTCTGCAGGTTGAGCGTCCGAAAAGTATTCCGGTTGTTATGGAAGCGATGCCAGGCTCAGCTGCTGAAGCGGCTGGCTTGCTACCAGAAGATAAGGTTCTGGCAATGGATGGGCAAACCATTACATCGACGCTTGAATTCTCCACTTACATTAATAATCACGCTGATCAGCCGGTTCAGTTACGAATTTCCCGTGATGGCGTTGAGTCAGACCTTACCGTTACACCAAAGCCTTCTGTTGTAGAAGGACAAACCGTTGGCTTGCTGGGTATTCGCATGGCTCGCTTAATGGAAGAGGGCATTCGGGAGCGTTTGCTCTTTACCAGCCACTCTTCAGTGGGTGATGCCTTGTACAAAGGCGCGGTTGAGACTTGGGATTTATCGGTGATGACTCTGCGGGTGATGGGGCGTTTGATTACCGGTGAAGCCTCTATCAAAAATATCAGTGGCCCGATTACTATCGCGAATTACGCGGGTAAAAGTGCGTTGATTGGCTTCTCTGTCTTTATGAGCTTTCTGGCGATCGTTAGCCTGAGTCTTGGGGTGTTAAACCTCTTGCCAGTGCCAATGCTGGATGGTGGTCATTTATTGTATTATCTGATTGAAATCGTCAAAGGTAGCCCGGTTTCTGAGAAGGTAGAAGAAATTGGGATGCGTATTGGCATGGCCATGGTCGGTGTGCTCATGGTGCTGGCAATCTATAACGACATAACACGATTAGTGAGTTAATTATGAAAAAACAAACACTACAGCTTTCATTTGCCAGTTGCCTGTTTGCACTGAGCCAGGGAGTGTGGGCCGACAGTTTTTTGCTGCAAGATATCCAGGTTAGCGGCTTAAAGCGTATCAACGCAGGTACAGTACTGAGTAATGTGCCAGTTCGGGTAGGTCAAACCTTTGACGATCGGATGACGGCTGATGTGGTTAATTCACTGTATCGTACCGGTTTATTTGATGACATCAGTCTGAGTCGTCGTGGTAACGTACTGGTAGTCAAAGTTTCAGAGCGCCAAGCGATTAGTGCAATTACCTTTGAAGGTAACAAGTCACTAACCAACAAGGTGTTGTTAGATGCTATGCGCGGCGGTGGAATTGCACCAGGTCGTCCATTAGACAAAGCGGCTTTATCTCAGTTTGAGAAAGAGCTACAGCAGCAGTTGGTGTCTCGTGGCAACTATTCTGCAAAAGTCTCTTCAACCATTACACCTGCCAGTGATGGCCGTGCAGCGGTGAAAGTGACTGTGCAAGAAGGCAGCACGGCTAAGATTAGAAACGTCAAGATTACCGGTAATAAGGCATTTCCTGAAGTAACTTTGTTGAAGCTGCTGGAATCAGGCCCGAAAAGTCGATTGGCTTTCTTAAGTAGTCGTGATGAGTACTCTAAAGGCAAGTTGGTTGGCGATCTGGATAACTTGACGTCATTCTACCGTGACCGTGGTTTCTTACGTTTTGAGATACTGTCCAGCCAAGTCACACTGTCGGATGATAAGCGTACGGTTAACGTTAACATCGCGGTTAAAGAAGGTGATCAATACCGAGTCGGTAAAGTTGATGTCACCGGTACTCAGTCAGCAGGTATTCAAAAGCTGGTTAAGCTGAAAACAGGTCAGGTTTACTCTCAGGCTCTACTTCGCGAGACGCAGAAGAACTTTGCCAGTGAAATGGGCAAGTACGGTTACGCCTTTGCTAAGGTCGATGTGTTACCAAAGATTGATGAAATTAATAAGCGTGTAGATATTGCCTTCGACCTGAAGCAAGGTCAGCGTACTTATGTTCGCCGTATTAATGTGCGTGGTAACTACCGCACCAAGGATGAAGTTTTCCGTCGTGAAATGCGTCAGCTGGAAAGCTCATTCTACTCAAAAGAGTCCGTCGAGCAGTCACGTCGCCGTATCCAGCGCCTGGCGTTTGTTGAGTCCGTTAAGATTGATACTTCACCTGTGGTCGGTACTAACGATCAGGTTGATTTGGATATCACGGTTAAAGAGCGTTCATCTAATCAGTTTACCGCCGGTGTGGGTTACTCACAGACTGCCGGAATCCTGTTTAATGTCGGCTTGACGCAAAACAACTTTATGGGTACGGGTAAAAGCTTATCAGTAGCCGGTTCAAACAGTGAGTCTGAGCAGAGTTTCAACCTGAGTTATAACAACCCATATCACACGATTGATGGGGTTGGTCGCGGCTTTAAGGTTTACTACGACAAGACAGATACCTCGGACGATGACACCTCAGATTATGAGAGTGATCGATATGGTGCGAGTATTAACTACACGTTCCCAATCGACGAAGATGACTCTTTGCGCTTTAGTATTGGTGCAGAGCAACGCAAAATTAGCACGACCTCTTCAAGTCCGACCTATATTGAAGAGTATATTGAAGAAAATGGCGATGAGTACACCGAAATTCTGGGTACTGCCAGCTATGTGCATGACACGCGTGACCGTACCATCTTCCCAACTTCAGGTCAGATCCAAAGTTTGGTGCTAGAAGTTGGTTTGCCATCCAGTGACTTGGAGTACTACAAGATTAAGTACAGCGGTTCGGCTTACTTCCCGATCTCTGAGAACTTTACCGGTGTGCTGAAAGGTGGCTTGGCTTACGGTGATGGTTTTGGTGATACTGATGAGTTGCCGTTCTTTGAAAACTTCTACTCAGGAGGTATCCGCACAGTTCGTGGTTTTGAGTACAACTCTTTAGGTCCAACCGATGGTGATCTGGATGATCCGGAAGCCATTGGTGGTAATGTCTCGGTTAACGCCTCGGCTGAAGTACGCTTCCCAGTACCGTTCTTAACGGATGTCGATGGTCTGAAAGGTAGTGTCTTCGTTGATGCGGGTAACGTATTTAACGATGAGATCGATACCGGCGATATTCGTTATTCCGCAGGTGTTGGCTTGACGTGGGTATCTCCATTGGGACCACTGAGCTTAAGTTATGCTAAGCCATTGAATGCTAAAGACGATGATAAAACTCAGGAGTTACAATTCTCTGTGGGTGCTAACTTCTAAGCTTTAGCTCATAGCTACAACACTAGGACCCCGCTATTATGGCGGGGTCTTTGCGTTTAAGAACCAGCTGTTTTTAAAATGACGGTAAATTAATTGCAGTAATCTATAATTGTGTCAAAAAGTAGCGGCGAGTAAACTATGATGATGACGAATAATATTAAATCTAACATTGTGCGGATTAAACAGCGCTCACTCCCTTTGTTATTAGTACTGCTTAGTTTTCTAAGTTTGCCTGCTTTGGCTGAAACCACGCATGTAACAATTGCCGTGGTTGATGTGGCATACTTGATGAAAAATGCGCCAGAGGCTGAGTCCGCAGGGCTTGAGCTCAAAGCACGCTTTTCACCTCGTGAGTTGGCCCTCAGTAAAGAGCTTGAGTTGATTGGCCAGCTGGAAGCTGAGCGTGAACGTAATCTAGTCACCTGGACGCCTGAGCAGCGCCAGCAAAATGAGCGGGAAGTGCGTACTCGCAAGCGTGACCGGACGCGTGCTTTAGAGGATTTTCGTGAAGAATTACGTTTCGCGCGAGATGCTGCTTTGGATTCGGTCCAACAAAGTGTATTTAAGGCAATCGAAGACGTCCGCGAAGAGCGCGAGATTGATGTCGTGATTGAGGAATACGTTGCTGCGAGCGCTCGGGTTAATATTACGCCAGATGTATTAAATTATTTGCAGCGCCAATTTGACCAAAAACAGTCTGGTACGCAAAACAATAAAAAATCAACGGAGCAATAAATATGGCAGTAATACGTTTGGCAGAGCTGGCTGAAATAACCGGCGCCAGCCTTGAAGGCAATCCCGATTTACTGATACAGGCCGTTGCTCCGGTCGATAAGGCTCAAGCGGGTGAATTAAGCTTTATCAGCAACCCAAAATACTTATCCGGCATTGCAGAGTGCAAGGCTGAGGCACTCATTGTTTCGCCAAAAATGAATGTGAGCGCTTTTAAGGGCGCATTGCTAAAACATGACAATCCTTATTTTGCTTATGCAAAAGTAATGCAGCATTTATACCCTGAAGCTCAAGCCCCGTTGGGCATTCACCCCAGTGCAGTAGTAGCTGAGGATGTGGCATTGGGTAAAAATGTTAGTATTGGTCCCAATGCCGTTGTCGAGTCTGGCGCGAGCTTGGGCGATAATGTTGTGATTGGCCCAGGCTGCGTGGTTGGTGCAGGTTGTCAGTTAGCCGCTGACGTCCAATTAATGGCTAATGTCACTTTGTATCATGGCGTACGCATCGGCAAAGCCTCTCGTATTCATTCGGGTACTATTATCGGTAGTGATGGCTTCGGTTATGCGCCAAATCAACATGTTTGGCATAAAATTCCACAGGTCGGCTCGGTGCAAATTGGCGACAATGTGGAGATCGGGGCTAATACCACGATCGACCGTGGCGCGCTAAGCGATACCATTATCGGTAATGGCGTAATCCTCGATAACCAAATTCAGATTGGCCATAACTGTGTGATCGGTGATTATACGGCGATGGCTGGCGCAACCGCGATTGCGGGCAGTACTACCGTTGGTAAGCGTTGCCAGATCGGTGGCGCTGTTTGTATGGCTGGTCATATCACCATTGCGGATGATGTGATTGTGACCGGTATGGGCATGGTGGCGAGCTCAATAAAGCAGTCTGGTGTATACTCTTCAGGCGTACCCGTTTCAGAATCCAAACGCTGGCGCCGAAATGCAGTGCGCTTCTCGCAATTGGATGACATGGCAAAAACCATTCGTGACTTGCAAAAGCAACTCGCAGAACTTAACCAAAACAAATCAGGAAGTAGTGAATGAAAGTAATGGACGTAGTGGAAATCAGAAAATTCCTTGCCCACCGTTATCCGTTTTTATTAGTCGATCGCGTATTGGACTATGAAGAAGGCAAATACCTGAAAGCGATTAAAAATGTCTCAATCAATGAGCCATTTTTTAACGGCCACTTTCCTGATCAGCCAATCATGCCGGGCGTGTTGTTGATTGAAGCGATGGCGCAGGCGACTGGGCTGCTAGGCTTCCTGACCATGGGAACTGAGCCTCAGGAAGATACTTTATACATTCTGGTTGGCGTCAATAACGTTCGTTTCCGCAAGCAGGTAGTACCGGGAGATCAGGTTGAGCTACACGCCGAGCTGGTTAAACGTAAAGGTACGATCTGGTTCTTTAAGACTGAAGCGAAAGTAGACGGCAAAACAGTTACCTCTGCAGAACTTATGTGTGCTGTGGTGAAGGAGGGCGCTTGATCCATCCAACGGCAGTCATTGATCCGAGCGCGCAGCTGGCAAATAATGTCAGTGTGGGCGCTTATTCGGTAATCGGTCCGGATGTCATTATCGGTGAGGGTAGTTGGATTGGCCCGCACGTGGTGATTCAGGGGCCGACCCGAATTGGTAAAGATAACGAGATTTTCCAATTTTCCTCAGTGGGTGAAGCACCGCAGGATAAAAAGTATGCGGGCGAGCCAACCGAGCTGATTATTGGGGATCGCAATGTGATTCGTGAGAGTTGCACCATCAATCGTGGTACTGCCCAAGATATTGGCAAGACGGTAATTGGTGATGACAACTGGATCATGGCTTATGTGCATATTGCGCATGATTGTATTGTGGGTAATGGTACGATTTTTGCCAATAATGCGACCTTAGCAGGTCATGTGCATATTCACGACTATGCGATTTTAGGTGGCTTCACGCTGGTTCATCAGTTCTGTCATGTGGGTGCGTATTCCTTTACCGGAATGGGCACGGCACTGACTAAAGATTTGCCGCCGTATATTATGTCGCATGGCACGCCGGCAGTCCCGCGTGGAATCAACAAAGAAGGCCTGAAGCGTAATGGCTTTGATTCTGAAAGTCAGGCACGCATTAAGCAGTGCTATCGCTATCTGTATCGTTTAGATATGCCATTTCAGCAAGCCTTGCAGGAAATGGAAGGTGCGTACTCCGGGCATGATGATGTGCAGCTATTGCTAGATTTCTGCCGTCGCAGCGAACGCGGCATTATTCGCTGATGAGAATAGCGTTGGTTTCGGGTGAGGTTTCCGGAGATATTTTGGGGGCGCGTTTGATTCAAGCCCTCAAAGTCCATTTCCCTGATGCGCAATTTGAAGGCATTGCTGGCCCTGAAATGCAGGCTGCCGGCTGTGTCTCGCTGCATGATATGGAGCGTCTCTCAGTGATGGGTTTCTCTGAGGTGATTGGTCGCTTATGGGAATTGCTGGGCATTCGTAAAAGCTTGATTCAGCGCTGGACCGATAATCCACCTGATATCATGATTGGCATTGATGCACCGGACTTTAATCTGTTACTGGAGCGTAAGCTGCATGCGAATGGCGTTCGGGTTGCTCATTATGTCAGCCCCTCCATTTGGGCATGGCGACAAGGGCGGGTTAAAAAGTTTGTCGGTAAACTCGACTTGATGCTGGCGTTATTTCCATTTGAAGCGTCTTTTTACGAAGCACACAAAGTTCCGGTTGCATTTGTTGGTCATCCTTTAGCAGATGAGATTCCATTGCACAATGATGCCTTGGCTGCCCGCAAAGCGCTAAATCTGCCGGAAGCTGCGAGATTGCTTGCTGTATTGCCGGGAAGTCGCTCAGGGGAAATTCAACGGCTTGGGCCGCATTTTTTACAAGCAGTTGCGACCCTGCACCAAAACCATCCGGATTGGCAGTTTGTCACGCCCTTGGTCAATGATAAAATCGCTGCGAAATTTAAAGCGCTGCATCAACAGTATGCGCCTGAAGTGCCGATTCATTTTATTGAAGGGCAGTCACGTACCGTAATGGCAGCTTCAGATCAGATTTTGATGGCATCGGGAACGGCAGTATTAGAAGGCATGTTGGTTGGCCGGCCCATGGTGGCAGCTTATGCGGTTGCTGCGTTAACCGGTTGGATCATTACCCAGCTAGGCATGATTAAATCACCGTATTACACCTTGCCAAATAACTTGGCGAATGAGTGTTTGGTGCCAGAAGTCATGCAAGAAAAACTATCGCCACAAGCGTTGGTGGATGCGGTAGAAGCACAGTTTGCCGAAACCGCAGAGCAAGCTGCGTATCGCGAGCAGCGCTTTACTGAAATACACAAAACACTGAAACAAGATGCCAGTCGACAAGCCGCATTGGCTATTAAACAACTGATTAGCAAAGCCGGTTAATAGAGTAGTCAGCAGGCTGATCAATTGCTTTGAGCGTCACACGCATTAACTTAATACCAAGCATTTTCAAGAGGTAACACACCGTGTCACAACTCATTGCAGGTGTCGACGAAGTCGGTCGTGGGCCGCTGGCTGGACCGGTGGTTGCCGCTGCCGTTATTTTAGATCCGAATCAGCCGATTGAAGGGCTAACCGATTCCAAGAAACTCACTGAAAAACGCCGCGAAGCACTGGCGATTGAGATTCGTGAGAAATCATTAGCTTGGTCATTAGGTCGCGCTGAAGTCGCTGAAATTGATGAAATCAATATTCTCTGGGCTAGCATGTTAGCCATGAAACGCGCGGTTGAAGGTTTGAGCGTGGAGCCAGAGTTTGTGAAGATTGATGGCAATCGCTGCCCGGATTTACCGTATCCAATGGAAGCTATTGTAAAAGGCGACCTCACTGAAGCTGAAATCAGTGCCGCCTCCATTATTGCCAAAGTGGCACGTGATCATGAAATGGAAGATATGGATATCAAATATCCGGGCTACGGCTTTGCCAAGCACAAGGGTTATCCCACCAAGCAGCACCGGGAAGCACTGATCAAGCAAGGTGCAAGCCCCATTCACCGCCTCAGTTTTAAACCCGTACAAAATATAATCAGGAACCCGCAATGAGTTTCGTTCACCTGCGCTTACACACTGAATTTTCGCTAGTCGACAGCACGCTACGCATTAAGCAATTGATGCCTGCCGTGGAAGCGGGCGAAATGCCTGCGGTTGCGATGACCGACCAGAACAATCTGTTTGCGATGGTGAAGTTTTACCGTGCCGCAATGGGGCAGGGACTGAAACCGATTTTCGGGGTGGATGTGTTGCTGCAGGATGAAGAAGATCCTGACCTGCTCTATCACATGATCCTGCTATGCCAGAACAACCAAGGCTACCTGAATATTTCCAAGCTGATTTCAAAGGCTTATCAGGAAGGGCAGGTGCTTGGTAAACCGCGAGTCCAGCGGAGTTGGATTAAAGAGCTGAATGAAGGAATTATTGCCTTGTCTGGCGCGCGCGACGGGGATATTGGATATTCCTTGCTGGCAGACAATGCCGGCGTGGCAGAGAAGCGTTTGCAAGACTGGATGAGCGTCTTCCCAGACCGCTTTTACATCGAATTACAGCGCACAGGGCGCGTGGGTGAACAACGCTATTTACAGGCCTCAGTCGAACTGGCTGCCAAATACGATGTGCCCGTAGTAGCCACTAATGATGTGCGCTTCCTCACCGAAGATGCCTTTTCATCGCATGAGGCGCGGGTGTGTATCCATGATGGCTACACGCTGGTTGATAAGCGTCGTGAGAAACTGTATTCGCCGCAGCAATATCTGAAAAGTGCGGCTGAAATGAAGGAGTTGTTTGCGGACATTCCTTCTGCGATTGAAAACACTGTCGAGATTGCACGCCGTTGTACGGTGGAGCTGACGCTGGGCAAAAACTACCTGCCAGCATTCCCAATCCCAGAGGGTATGACCGAAGCGGAATATTTCTGCCAAGTATCACGCGAGGGCATGGAAGAACGCTTTCAGGTGATGTTTGATGTGAATGCACCGGCATTTGCTGAACAACGAAAATCCTACGATGAGCGTCTGCAAATTGAGCTGGACGTAATCAATGGTATGGGATTTCCCGGTTACTTCTTAATTGTTGCTGATTTTATTCAGTGGGGTAAGGATAACGATGTGCCAGTAGGGCCGGGACGTGGTTCTGGTGCGGGCTCCTTAGTGGCATACGCGCTAAAAATTACCGATATTGATCCACTGAAATATGACCTGCTGTTTGAGCGATTCCTGAACCCTGAACGTGTATCCATGCCCGATTTCGATATCGATTTCTGTATGGATAAGCGGGAAATGGTTATCGACTACGTGGCGGAAACCTATGGTCGTGACAAGGTATCGCAGATCATTACCTACGGCTCCATGGCGGCTAAAGCGGTAGTACGTGACGTAGGTCGTGTGCTTGGGCATCCTTATGGTTTTGTGGATCGGATTGCTAAGCTAATCCCATTTGAAATCAAAATGACCCTGACCAAAGCACTTAAAGAGTCTCCTGACTTAAAAGTGCTTTACGATGAAGATGAGGAAGTTAAAAGCCTGATCGACCTCGCGCTATCACTGGAGGGTTTGACCCGAAACGTTGGTAAGCACGCGGGTGGTGTATTAATTTCGCCATCGGCTTTGGTTGATTTTACCCCGCTGTATTGTGAAGAAGGTGGCGGAAGTCTGGTATCGCAGTTCGATAAGGACGACGTAGAAGCGGTTGGCTTGGTTAAGTTCGACTTCTTGGGCCTGCGTAATCTGACCATCATCGATTGGGCGGTTAAAATCATCAATGATCTGCGCGCTAAAAAAGGCGAAGAGCCCATCGATATCACGCAAATTCCGTTGGATGATCCAAAATCCTACGAGCTGTTGCGTTCGGCAAAAACCACCGCGGTATTCCAGCTTGAATCGCGTGGTATGAAAGAATTGATCGGGCGATTATCGCCGGATGTGTTCGAAGATATTATCGCTTTGGTGGCGCTCTACCGGCCGGGCCCATTGCAGTCGGGCATGGTGGACGACTTCGTAAACCGGAAAAAAGGTATCGCCAAAGTTGAATACCCGCATCCGGACCTTGAGCCTGTTCTAAACACGACCTACGGGGTAATCGTGTATCAGGAGCAGGTAATGCAGATCGCACAGATTCTGGCGGGTTACTCGCTGGGTGGTGCGGACATGCTGCGACGGGCGATGGGTAAGAAAAAGCCTGAGGAAATGGCCAAGCAGCGTGAAATCTTCATGGAAGGTTCGGGCGGTCGTGGTATCGATCCCGATCAGGCAACGGCTATTTTCGATTTGATGGAAAAGTTCGCAGAGTATGGTTTTAACAAATCTCACTCCGCAGCTTATGCCTTGGTTTCATTCCAAACTATTTGGTTGAAAGCGCATTATCCGGCAGCCTTTATGGCAGCGGTATTGTCCTCGGATATGGATAACACCGAGAAGGTGGTGACCTTTATTGATGAATGTCGCCAGCTGGGTCTGGAGGTTATTCCGCCGGATGTGAATCGCTCGGGCTATCGTTTTAGTACCGAGCATGAGGGCAATTTGATCTTCGGCTTAGGCGCGGTAAAGGGCGCTGGTGAAAGCGCGATTAGTGTGATCTTGGCTGAGCGCGAAGCGAATGGCCCATTTGCCTCATTACCAGATCTCTGCAAACGCGTAAAATCCAATAAGCTAACTAAGCGTGTATTGGAAACGCTGATTAATGCAGGCGTGTTCGATAGTCTGGGTAAAAACCGCCGTTCAATGGTGGCTCATTTGCCCGAAGTGATTCGCATGGCACAACAGCTGCATCGCGATGAAGTCATCGGCCAAACTGATTTATTTGGCGGCTCAATGGTGGTGGAGCAGGATGAAAAACTAGCGCCTGATTTGCCAGAGTGGCCAGAGCGTGAACGCCTCCGCATGGAAAAAACGGCGCTGGGCTTGTATCTGACGGGTCACCCGATTAACGAATATGAAGCTGAAATTAGTCAGATTCGTAGCGTGAAATTATCGGATTTGGCAGAGGAAGATAGTAATCAAACCTATCAAAAACATCCGGTAGTACTGGCTGGGTTGGTTTCTAGTATCCGTACTCAAAACACTGAAAAAGGTAAGCGCGCCTTTGTGCAGTTGGATGATAAAACGGCCTATTATGAGGTGTTTATCTTCAGCAATGTGTTTGAGGAGTATCAGGAGCTGGTGAAAATGGAAGAGGTGCTGGTCATTAGCGGCACGCTCAATACCGAATACCACACTGGTAATACCCGACTACGAGTTGAAGCGCTCTATGATGTGCAGACAGCGCGCAAGATTTATGCGCGTAGCTTGAATTTATCCGTCAATCAGGCGCAATCACAAAATGGCTTCCTGGATAAGCTGGCCTCGCTGATACCGCCAGAAGGGGAGAGTGAGTGTCCGATTTTAGTCAACTATGAAACGGATAAGGCCTTAGCCCAAGTACGTTTAGGTAGTGATTATAAAGCACCGCTTGATGAAGCTTCCTTACAGCAGCTAAAAGCCTATCTAGGTGATGATCGGGTTGTGGTTAACTACTAATAAGGGGCGCTTTTAACAAAGGCCAAGCCCACACGTTTGTAAAAAAAGGAGCACGAATAATGACTGGAATTACTGATTTAGAAGCATTGCTAAAGTCAATGTCGCCGGCACTGAATCCTGAAGAATATGTATTCTGTACGGTCGAAGGTGTGTATGGCGATTACGCGCACTTAAAGCCGAAAGCTAGTTTTTATGAGGATGAGGGGCTAACGTTGCTACTAACCACATCGGCTGCCGCTAGCGCCAAAATTGTCTTTGAGTCGACGTTTAAAATGATTACATTGACTGTGCATTCTAGCCTTGAGGCCGTTGGCCTAACGGCAGCAGTGTCCGCTAAGCTCACTGAGCATAATATCAGCGCTAATGTCATTGCAGCTTATTACCACGACCACATTCTAGTGCAGTCTGAGCGCGCAGAGGATGCGATGAAAGCCTTGGGTGAATTTAACCTTAGTGCTTGAGCTTGACCGCTTAGGCATCCGGCGTGTAAATAAATATAAGATCCTGATCCATTCCCTTTGGCTCAGTAGAGCGCTCAAAGACTAATAAATCTTCAGCGCCGATAATGCAATGCTCCATACCCGGTTCAAAGTTAAATGTACTACCGGGTGTAAGCTCGCTGACTAAAAGTGGTTTGCCTGATTGGTCACGTGAAAGCAAAATACCTGCGCCTTCCTTTACCTCAAGATATTCTTTTTTCAAGCTGTGAGTTTCGAGTGCCAGATACCCGCCAGCGTTAATCACTAACCACTTTTCAATTTGTGTTAGCTGGTATGCGGTAATTACTACGCCACCCCAAGGAGTTGGAATCACTTCATTCTCGATTGGTCCTGCTGCAATGCGCTGCTTGAGATCAGAAAATAGTTGAGAGGTTGAGCCACGGCTATTCGGAAAATGCTTTTGCCAAAGACTACACACGGCTTTGCAATAGGTGTTAAATGTTGCCTGAGAGTTTATCTGGCTAAATTGCAACAGATCATCTGCCAACTCGGTTAGCTCAGAATTCTGCTTGAGGGGAGTATGGTCTAAGTTAAACACTGTCGCTTGGCTGTGGGACATTTTCTGGATGCACTCAATAATTTTGTATCTGGCATTGTGTCAGAAAAGCGTTGTCAGACGGTATTAAATTAAGCGAGGAGTATTCAGAAGTTTAATAGGTGATTTGGGGTAGGGAACTGATGATCAGCTTGTGCCTTTGAAGAGCTACTCTGGCCCCCAGATTAGCGCATCTAAATCTTCAGATGGCTGTTCGGCAATGACTTTGCCATTTAACATGGTAACGCCTTCCAGCTCTAAACGCTGGCGCTGCGTATCGAATCCCTCACTGCCCACTTCGAAAGCAAGGCTGCGATCCGAGCGCACCACCCGATGCCACGGCAAAGATTTAGGACTTCGCCCCATCGCCTTACTCACCATGCGTGCATGTCGGGGAAAGCCCGCAGCGCGAGCCACTTCCCTATAAGCCATCACTTGCCCTCTGGGAATGGCGCTAACCACGGCCCAGATTGCAGTATCAAACTTAGCCTGATGTTCACTCACAAAGCGTTATTCCCAAGCGTTTGGCGCGGCTGGGTTGTTAAATAGCTCGTGAATGGCATTGGCTTCGGCTTGTGACGGATTAATCCAATTGGCGCGCTGGACAACCTGTTGATCTTTACTCGGGTTGTAAGCCACCTTTGTGGTTGTCGGTTTGGTTGGCACGCCAGGCTTAAAGCGACGATCCATTACATATTTACCAGGATTGTGCGCAGGCTTACTTTTACGCGCGACATGGCCAGCCTGAGTACAAGCAAACCACCAGCAGCGATCCGTTTTCTGGAAGTACATCAGTGCACGGTATTTCGGTGCTTTGGCAGGGTCTTGCGCAATGTGCTCTTTAATGCCCCAGCTGCCAATCCAGTTGTATTGGCGAGGTGCTGAGAAGGCAATAAACAACTTACCACCTGCCTTTTTCCAACCTTTCAGAAACTCATAATAAAGCTTAGCCATGCGCTCATCTTTATTCGATTGAATCAGGTATTTATTGGAAGCATCATTATTGCCATGGGTTTTATAAGCCACCAAATGCTGTCCACCCTCATAGGCAATCAGATTCAAGCCGTATTGCGCGGCAATCTTGTTTTGCTTACGAACTATTTTCAGTGTGTTAGGTACGGAGTAGGGGTTATTTGGCGAGCGTAACAGCGCGAATACTTCATCCAGACTGCTAATTTGTTTCTGTGCCTTTTGGCTGGCGTGGAAATAAGGCGCAATCGCCAGCGCATCCACATGCTTATAAGCTTCCTGATAACCCAGAATCATATGCGACATGGTTGTATTGGTGGTCATGCCACCCATGACTCGCACAATGCGGTTATTGCCGTTAAAGGCCGTTTCCCAAATTTTGAAAATCTCAACGCTGCGTTTGGAGTAAAACTTGAAGCCGGCAAAAATCTTATTCGCATCAAGCCCTAAACGCTCACCCATTCGCTGCATATGATGAGTTTGAGAGAAGACACCATTCCAAGTTTCATTGCTGTACTCAACATAAGCCTTGAGTTCGGGGTGCAGGTTTTTGCTAACGTACTCAGCATACTTTTGAATGAATTCATTATTGGCGCGATGTGGGAGGTTGAACCAAGGGTCCGCTCCGGTCAGGTTAGCCAGTTTGACCATCACTTCCAGCGGTGCGCCGCGAACGCCTTCTTTACCACCCCAAGTGGCTTTTTCTGGTGTTGGGCGATTATCCCAGATACCCATCGGATTACGCGTAATGCCTGACATATTCATCAGGCGGATTACTCGAAAATCCTTCATAAAGTTTAGATATTCAGGGTTAAACACCAACTCATCAGAGTGCTGCGCAAATGACATAAATGGATTGCTTGGGCCACAATCTTTCGCTTCAGCCACTTTACGGAATGGATTACCTTTGCAAATACCACCGGGCATTAAAATGCGGATGTTGCGAACGTAGTTATTGGGGTTACTTTCTACAATGCTGAGCGATGCGCTGATTTTTTTGTCCGCACCAGGGCGAATTTCAATTAAATCACGACCGGGCAGGCGGCGAACTAATTTGGCATTCACACCATAATTGATGACACCTTCGCCATCATAAAAGACATTATAAACCGCACTGGGGATGCTGTTGGCAGGGTAGCCACCAATAAAGCGCGTTCCGGCGATACCGCCATTCAGATTACTTGGCCAACCATTTTCATCATAGTCAATATTGCCTTTGGTGAGCCAGGGGCGGGCTTCATCGAATGGCAGGGCAAGCTTAAATAGGTTGAGAAACGGAACACTGGAATCCATATCCATGGTTTCGTTGGTGTTGATGCCGAGAGGGGAAGTACGGTTACCGGTGAAGGCGTGTAGCGGTTGAAAGGCACTTAAAAAGATAAGCAACAAAGGGAGGCTTAGTCCCAATACACGGGTTTTATTCATCATAATACGTCTTCATTTTTTCTCGGGGTGGGTGCCCTGAGCGGAATGGGAGTATATCGCGTTACAAGTTCTTGCATTTTCCACAAATCCGGGGGGATCTGCCGATTAACTGTAACTGAACCCTGACTGTATATTAAGAAATGGCCGTGGAGTCAACTTTTTCAGTGGCTAATCAATAAGATTAGCAGATTTTATGAATCATAATTTTGGCTGAATTAGCCCTAACATCCGCAGTTTAACTGGGTTTTAGCGAATGCTTAAGCGTATTTATTCGCAGGGCTACTGCTACCCGTTCATCGCCGAATCCGGTATCATGAGCCAACATAAAAATTATACAAGTGATAGGAGAGCTGCTTAATGAGTATTTTACGGGTTTTAAAATACCTGGTGATGGGTGTCGTGGTCGGCGCAGTGTTATTTTTTGCGGGTTTTGGGGTATTGAACCTGGTTGATAAAAACGCTGAATCGGAAGTGGTTCAAAATCCAGCGGCAATAAAAGACCCCAATACAGCTGAGCTTTCACCGCCAACAATTACGGTTACCTCAACGGCGGACCCTGCTGAGATTGTTAATGACGCCAGCAACCCGATTAAGATCAAACCGCTTGATAGTGAAGATCAAAGCGGAGATGAGACGACTGATGACGCGGCCGATGCGGTTGCTTTTGGCTCGCTCACACTCAGCACGGTAACGGCGGCTAATAATCAGCCTGTCAATGCTGACTTCCTAATCCAAAATAGTGAAAATGCGGTGATTGCGCTGGTTAAAAAGACAGCCGCAACTACACTGAGCTTACCGGTTGGAAATTACAAAATTACGGTCACCCAAGCCGATCAGAAGATTGTTCGGTTTTTAGGCGTGCGTGAAGGCCAGCAGGGCGCTGAAGTATTTGAGTTGGATTTATCTGATGCGGTTGCTAAAGCGAATACGCCAGCTGCCGGTACGGTTTCTGTGATTGCTGATGATACAACTGCTGTGACCGATAGCAGTACATCTGGGACCAGTGAGTTGGTCGATGAAGTGGCTCCGGTAACTGCAGAAGGTACCGATGTAGCCACCACTGTCACTGAAACGGCGACTGCTGCAGAAACAGATGCGGATGCTACACAAACGGCTACAGCAGAAGCTGAGACTGACACTGAAACAGCAGAAGTTCCAGCTGATGGAGTCGGTGGTCTGCGCGTGTCTGCCTTAACCAAAGAAGGCAAACGCCCGGTTAAAGCCAGCTTCTATATCCAACGCCTAAACGGTGAAAATGTTGATAACCGTAAAAACGTAGAAACTGAGCAATTTTCATTGCCAGCGGGTCGTTATCGCGTGACTGCCAGAACTCAGGATGTTCGCTTAGTCGAAGATGTCGATGTACTGGCAGGCAAGGGATTACATCAGATCTTTTTAGTTCCCGAGCCTGAAACCGCAGCCGCGCCAGTGGCTACGCCGACGCCAAGAGCGAGTGCTCCAGCCCCAAGAGCCACTACTCCAGAGGCTCCTGCAAGAGTTGCGACACCAACCAGAGTACCAGTTGCACCTCCGACACCCGCAGCAACACCGAGAGCAACAGCACCCAGCACGCCAGAGCCTTCTGCTACGGGCAAAACCGGTCGTTTAGAGTTGTTTGCACAACGTGCCTCTAACCAAAGTGCGGTTAAGTCTAATTTTTACATTCAAACGCCAGATGGTAAGTTAGTCACTAACAAAACGTATGTTGATTCGATTGGCTATAAACTGCCAGTGGGCCGATACCGTGTCACTGTGCGAGCCAATGGCTTTGTCGATAAAACAGTCGATATGCGAGTCAGGGACGGCCAGACGCGTCGTGAAGTGTTTAAGTTAGAGCCGATTGCCGCAGCACCACAGCCTGCTCCAGTTTCTTCTACACCGATCCCTGTGATTCCACCGGCACCGATTGTGGTTCAACCGCCAGTGGCAGTGCCTCAGGCACCACAAGTGCAGCAGCAAGCGAGTCCGGGTAATCCTAATCGCCGTGGTGGCCTTCAGGTGAATATCATTTCAGCACGTGATGGCTCTGGCTTGATTGCGGATATCGCGGTGGTCAACGGAAATGGACGAGTGATTCGTCGGGCAGATGGTGTATCGACGGCTAACTTTGCTTTGCCAGCGCGTGAGTTTATGGTGCGGGTTATCTATGGTGGTTTGATTACCAATGAAAAAGTGATGATTCAACCACGTAAAATTGCGATTAAAACCATTCGTTTCTCAGAGCGCCAGCAGCGAGGCGTTCGCCAGTAAGCTTAAAGCAGGTCGGGCAGTGTAATTACTGCCCGACAAATGCGACATCACGATTGCGGGTAAAGTTGGCCAGTATTGGCAATGAAGCCCCACCCAAAATTCGGGCATTCGACCCTAATGTGCCACTCACCACCGTGACCGGCGACAAGCCTTGTTTATCCATCTTTTCCAACTCTTGCTGTACTTTGACAGTAATGGTTTGCCGGATGTCATCCGGAATATCGCCATCAATCACAATCGCGGGGAAGTCGAGCACCGATACCGCTGACACAATGGCATAAGCCAAGTCCTGACTCAGTTGCTCAATCCATTGTTGTAATGGTTCGCCCAAGCCAGACCAATCCTGCCCGGTATCCCAAATCACCGACGTATCCATACCTGCCTTTTCAAGCAAGCGCTGGAGATTAACCTTTGATGTATCGCGGACCAGTTGGTAGGAACTATCGCCATCTTTAGGATCACGTACTCGGATAGGCATGGAGTTTAGCGCACCGGCATTGCCGCTGGGGCCTTCAAATACCGCACCGTTTAATACCACACCACCGCCAATAAAATAGCCGATGTAGATATACAAGAAATTATCGTGCTTGGCTAAATTGCCAAATGTCAGCTCAGCTGCGCAGGCAGCAGTCGTATCATTTTGCAGATAGGCCACTAGTCCGCTGGCATCACTGACTTCTTGTTTAATATCGAACTGTTTCCAGTCATTCAGTACGGACTCCGGCGCACCCACTTCCTGACCCCAACTCCACAGCTCAAAAGGCGTGGCTATGCCAATGCCGGCAATTCGCTGCTGCTTTTCTGGGGATAGGGTGGCGATCATTGGGCCGATATTGTCGGTAATAAAATTCAATAAATCCTGAGTCACCGGATAGCGATAGCTGATCGAGCAACGCTCAAGAATATTGCCGACAAAGTCCATCAGCATGAGTTCGCTACGATGGCGGCCGATTTTCAGGCCAACCGAGAAGGCACCATCCGGATTTAATGAAAATGGGACGCTGGGTTGACCGACCTTGCCGCGCACCGGTTCGCCTTTGACGATGAGCTCATCCGCCTCCAGTTGCTTCATAATCACCGAGATAGTTTGTGCAGACAAGGCTGTCTGACGCGCTATCTCGGCTTTTGCTAAACCAGTCTGGTGGCGAACGATAGACAATACAAGGCGCTCATTATAAATGCGCCCACCGCTTTGATTAGTCCCAAGGCTTAGATTATTTGAGCCTTGGGCTTTCTCTTCTGGCTTATCCTGATCGTCGTCTTTGTCATCGCTCATCAGTGTATTACCCAGCCAGTGCTGTTTGAACATCAGCAAGGGTTGGCAAATCAGCGCCTTGGCGAGAACAGGTGATCGCGGCAGCAACGGCGGCAAACTCACCAATGGTTTTTAGCTTGCTGTCATCCAGCTGGCTTTCCCAGTCATTGTTCTGCTGGCGAAGCTCAAGCAGTTGATAAATCAATGAGGTTTGGAAGGTATCGCCCGCGCCAACGGTATCAGCCACCACGATTTTAGGCGCAACTACAGTCGCGTTACCGGTTTTACTCCACAGCTGAGCGCCTTTGCCACCTTGGGTGAATGCCACCAAGCCAACCCCAAGGGCTAGCCATTCTGCAACTTTCGCTTCAACCGGCGTATCAGGGTAAAGGTGATCGTAGTCCTCATCACTGATTTTCAGCAAGTTAGCGCGCTGTGCAATAAGGGCAACACGCTCACGCCATATCTCAACATTTGGCTCAACACCTAAGCGCACATTAGGGTCTAGGGAAACCAGACAAGAATCCGGCTGCTGCTGCATTAAGCTTAATAGGGTGTCGGCTGTTGGTGGCGTAACAATGGAGTAAGAACCCAAGTGTAAGCCAGTCAGGCTATGGCCTGTCGGTAAATCGCCCATCAGTACAGAGCGGTCAGCCGCGCCATTACCGTAAAACGCGTAGTCCGGCACACCGTGCTCATCTTTTTGGATAAAGCTAAGCGTGGATGGGGCAGCCTTGCGAATAGTGAAGTCGGTGTTTACCTTTTCATTTTCAAGGATAGCCATCAGACGTTGGCCAAGGAAATCTTGTGAAACACCGGTCAATAAGCCGGATGATTCGCCGAGTCTGGCAAGGCCAATGGCCACATTAAAAGGTGAGCCGCCAGCGACTGCATCTAAAGGAAGGCGCGTATCTGTTAGGTCAATAGAACCATCTACAAAAACATCGAAAAGTGCTTCACCGCAAACTAAAAACATGATTCTGATTTCCTCTTAATTAAGTAAAGTAGCCATGTGACTTACTTAGTATGTACTAAAATATAGGCGACCATTATAGAAGGTGCAAGATAATAAATAAATCATTTGGAATTATTTATTGACAGTGGTCGACCTAAAGCGTTTAATAGCAACATCGAAGCTCAGTACCACCATTGCGAAACTGAGTATCATCGGTAATTCAAGATTTTTGTTTCTGAGGAGGAACATATGAAACACAACACACTTAAGCTGGCTATCGCAACTTCTGTATTGGCTGCAGGCTTTACCTCGGCTCCCGCTTTCTCTAAAGACATCGTCTGTCTGATCACTAAAACTAATTCCAATCCATTCTTCGTTAAGATGAAAGAAGGCGCCGAAGCTAAAGCTGAAGAGCTGGGCATGGAGCTGCGTTCGTTTGCCGGTAAAATTGATGGCGATAGTGAAACTCAGGTCGCCGCTGTTGAGAACTGCATCTCCTCAGGCGCTAAAGGGATTCTGATTACGGCTTCTGACTCTAAAGCGATTGTTCCTTCTATTGATATGGCGCGCAAAGAAGGCCTGCTGGTTATTGCACTGGATACGCCACTGGAGCCAACCACAGCGGCTGATGCAACCTTCGCAACGGATAACTTCAAAGCCGGCATACTGATCGGTGAGTGGGCTAAAGCCAATATGGGTGATGCGGCTAAAGATGCCAAAATTGCATTGCTGGACTTGAGTGCTTTAGGTGTATCGGTTGATTACCAGCGTGACAACGGTTTCCTACAAGGCTTTGGTATCGATATTAAAGACCCGACCAAAATGGGCGACGAAGATGACCCACGTATCGTTGGTAATGAAGTAACCAGTGGTAACGAAGAGGGTGGCCGTACTGCAATGGAAAACTTATTGCAGAAAGATCCTGAAATCAATTTGGTTTACACCATTAATGAGCCTGCCGCAGCCGGTGCTTATGAAGCGCTAAAATCAGTTGGCCGTGAGAAAGACGTATTAATCGTCTCAGTTGATGGTGGTTGTCCAGGTGTTGAGAACATTAAAGATGGCGTGATTGGTGCGACTTCAATGCAATTCCCACTATTAATGGCTTCATTAGGCGTAGAAGCAGTTGCTGAGTTTGCTAAAACCGGTAAGAAGCCAGAGAACTCTGAAGGTCTGGATTTCGTTAACACGGGTGTCAAGCTGATCACAGATTCTCCAGTAGAAGGCATTGAGTCTACGTCTTCTGAAGAAGGTTTGAAGCTTTGCTGGGGATAATAACCAGTTCGTACAATAGCTATTAATTAGCTGATACAAAAAGATCCCGCAATGACGCTTAAAATTGGTTTTTGCGGGATTTTTATATAAAGCGGGAGAGAAATAGTATGACAAAGCAAAGTTTTGAAGAGGTGTTGGATTCCAGTGACCGGAGTGTCGCGGAATTTAAACACGAACGACGCAGCTTTATAGAGCAGTTGCAACACATCCTTCACGGGAATATCACCATCATTCCGCTGCTTGTTCTGGTCATCAGTTTTGTTGGCTTTGGACTGGTTGCAGGCGAGCGTTTCTACGCGCCATTTAATTTATCGCTGATTATTCAGCAGGTCACTATTATCGGTATTTTGGGTATTGCCCAAACACTGATTATCCTGACCGCAGGTATTGACCTGTCAGTGGCGGCCATCATGGTGCTGTCATCGGTGGTGATGGGTAATATGGCGGTGAGTGTTGGAATGCCAGCCTTTATCGCGATTCCGATTGGCTTCATTACCGGCATGGTCTGTGGTGCGGTGAATGGCTTATTGATTACCCGATTTAAGTTGCCACCCTTTATTGCGACCTTAGGTACCTGGAATATTTTCTTTGCGCTGAACCTTTGGTACTCCGGTAGCCAGTCGATTCGTAGTCAAGCCATTGATAAAACGGCACCATCGCTCAAGTTCTTTGGTGAACGGGTAGAGATATTTGGTACCCAGTTTACCTACGGCTCCTTTTTGATGATCGCCCTGTGTGTATTGTTCTGGTACTTATTAAACCGAACCGCCTGGGGTAAGCATGTGTATGCGGTCGGTGATGACCCGGAAGCGGCTGAGTTATCGGGTATTCGCACCAGTAGAATTTTAATGTCGGTCTATATAACGGCGGGTTTGCTGTGTGGTCTTGCGGCATGGGCAGCCATCGGTCGTATCGGCTCAATCAGTCCTCAAAGTTTTTATGAAGGCAATCTGGAAGCGATTACCGCAGTAGTGATTGGCGGAACCAGTCTGTTTGGTGGGCGCGGCTCGGTAATTGGTACCATTATCGGTGCATTGATTGTGGGTGTGTTCAGGAATGGCTTGGCACTCGCGGGTGTAGATGTGTTGTGGCAAGTGTTCGCTATTGGTTGGTTAATTATTATCGCAGTTGCATTCGACCAGTGGGTCAGGAAGGTGTCAGCATGAGTCAGATTCAACCTATCTTACAAGCGAAAGGCTTGGTGAAACGTTATGGTCGTGTCACGGCGTTGGATCATGCCGACTTTGAACTGTACCCCGGTGAAGTACTGGCGGTCATTGGTGATAACGGTGCGGGTAAATCCTCACTGATCAAAGCGGTTTCCGGTGCGACAATTCCTGATGAAGGTGATGTTTGGCTGGAAGGTCAGAAAATTAATTTTCGCTCGCCAATGGAAGCTCGGGAAAGCGGCATCGAAACGGTGTATCAGAACTTGGCATTGTCGCCAGCTTTATCGATTGCCGACAATATGTTTCTAGGTCGTGAGATTCGTAAACCCGGCTTTATGGGAAAATGGCTACGCATGTTGGACCGTGCGCAAATGCAGAATATCGCCCGCGATAAGCTGACCGAGCTTGGTTTAATGACGATTCAAAATATCAACCAAGCGGTAGAGACTTTATCTGGTGGTCAGCGTCAAGGTGTTGCGGTAGCGCGTGCGGCGGCCTTTGGTAGCAAAGTAATTATCATGGATGAGCCGACAGCGGCGCTAGGTGTGAAAGAGTCACGTCGCGTACTGGAGTTGATTCAGGATGTAAAATCCCGTGGAACGCCGATCGTCTTGATCAGTCACAATATGCCCCATGTTTTTGAAGTGGCAGACCGGATTCACATTCACCGTTTAGGCAAGCGTTGTGCGGTGGTTGATCCAAAAAACTGCAGCATGTCAGATGCGGTTGCAATCATGACCGGCGCCATGGAGCCACCTGCGGAGATGTATCAACCGTATGGCTGAGCAGATACAAGCGCTGGTCGATGAGATTCAGCAACTGGCCAGTACTGGCAATCGTGTGATTATCGCGATTGCCGGTCCGCCGGCTGCGGGGAAGTCAACCTTTGTTGAAACCCTGCAGCAGGCGATTGCCGGCTCAGTCGTGGTGCCGATGGATGGATTCCATTTGGATAACCGCATTCTCGAGTCGCGTGGTTTGTTGGCCCGTAAGGGTAGCCCACCAACCTTTGATGCCCTTGGCTATTACCATTTGATCAAACGCTTACGAGCAGATGAAGAAATCGTAATTGCGCCGACCTTTGATCGGGCAGCGGATTTATCCAGAGCAGGCGCGATTGAAATTCCACGCTCAGCGCGCATTCTTCTTACCGAAGGAAACTACTTATTACTGAATCAGCAGCCTTGGAAATTACTGCCAGAACTGTTTGATTTAACGATAAAATTATCCGTTCCTGAGACGATATTAAGTGAGCGATTAGTACAGCGTTGGTTGGACCATGGTTTGTCGGCAGAAGCTGCTTTGCAACGTGCGGAACAAAATGATTTACCTAATGCGCGCTTAGTGCTCGAAGCATCAGCAAAAGCGGATCGAATCATTAACAATTTCTAAATCCATTTTGTAGTGGGTTCGCGTAGACTAACGCATTCATTTTGTTTTTTATCGGGTATGTCGATGCGAAATCCATGCTATTTAGTTCCACTCGTATTTTGTTTACTGTTTGCCGGTGTTGCGCACGCAGAAGATGCCTCGGTGGCAGAGGCGCCTGCGGCAGCTAAAGCGACCGAGAAAAAAACGACTAAGGACGACTCCATTACCGAGCCTGGCTTTACGGTAGAGGTCGTTGATCCCGAGGTTCAGAAGCAGCAAAGCGTGGCGGATAGCTTGGATGCGACCCGTTTAGCGCTTGATGCAAAGATAAAAGAGCAAACTGCACTGCAGAATACTCTCAAGCGCGCCGACCCGACAGCCCGCACAGAGATACAAGCTGAACTGGATAAAGTTAACGACAGCGTTAAATTACTGCGCCAATCGTTTGAGCAGTTAGCCATTGGCGGCCTCAGCCTTGAGGTGTTTGGTGAAAAAGAGCAAGAGTTTGATTGGCGAAAAGAGTTGGTGCTGGTTACACAGCCGATTCTAGAGTCGTTAAAAGATCTGACAGACAAGCCCCGTAAGCTGGATCGTTTGCGCACGATTATTTCTGATCGCAACCAGCAAGCCGAGAAAATCAATAAAGCCATTGAGTCGATTAATGCCAAAATTGAGGCCGACCCCAAACCTTCCGCTGCCTTATTAAAAAGTCTAAAAGACTTACTGGCAACTTGGGAAGCGAATCAAAAAGAGAACCAGCGGCAAATCGAATTAGCCCAATTCCAGTTAGAAAGCTTATTAGGTAATAACGCATCTTGGTGGGAAACCACGAAAAGCGCCACCGAGAGCTTTTTCCGTGGTCGGGGGCTGACCTTACTGTATGTGATCGGTGCTTCGGTTTTCGTTTGGCTGTTTATGAAAGCCCTGAGATGGGTACTGCTTTACAGTAAGCGCGCAGCGGATGATGATAAGCATAAAAAGCAAACTCGCTACCGTGTCGCTTTCTATCTCTACAAGTTACTGACCACGATACTAATGACCATCTCGATTATGGTCGTTCTGTATATCCGAGGTGATTTACTGCTGCTGGCCTTGGTGATCGTGATCTTTATCGGCTTTGCGATGGCGATGCGTCAATTGCTGCCGAAGTATGTCACAGAAGCACGTTTACTATTAAACCTTGGCACCATCCGTGAAGATGAGCGGGTGATCTACAACAGCATTCCTTGGCAGATTATTCATATCAATGTGCACTCTGTGTTGCGCAACCCTGAGTTACAAGGTGTATTGCGAGTGCCATTATCGGAAATGACCTCGCTTAACTCACGTCCTTTGAGTAGTAATGAGCCATGGTTCCCGTGTAAGAAAGGGGACTTCTTATTGATGCCTGATGGTGCGGTTGCTGAAGTGCTATTACAAACCCCGGAGAATGTTGAATTGCAATCCCGTGGTGGTATGCGGATTACGTATCCTTCTTCAAGTTTCTTTGGCATGGATTTTTATAATCTCACCACTGGTGGCAGTTTTGGTGTGGCCTCAACCTTTGGGATTGATTACTCACATATTCGCATCAGTCTTACCGAAGTACCGGGTATCTTCAAAAAAGCCGTTGCGGAAGGTCTACGTTCCTCTGGGCTAAATGAGCATGTTATGGATGTGCTGGTTGACTTCAAAACGGCCAACAGTTCTTCGCTGGATTTCTTGATTTATGTGACCATGAGTAGCCGCGCTGCCTCGTCTTATTTCAAGATTGAGCGGATTATTCAGCAGAGCTGCGTGAGCGCTTGTAATGAGAAAAACTGGGATATCCCATTCCCGCAGTTGACGGTTCACAAAGTCGATTAAATTGCCTTAACCGTTTGATAGCGCGGCACTGCCTGACTATGGCAGCCGCGCCGTCTGCATGGTATAACATCATTCCTATCCCCCAAGTCTCGGAGTCAGTCATCATGCTAAAGCTGTATCAATTCCCGGTCTCACATTATTGTGAAAAAGTGCGCTGGGCATTGGAGCTAAAAGATTTGCCATATCGCAAAGTGAATCTGCTACCGGGACCCCACGTTAAAAAAGCCAAAGCCTTAGCGGCCACCAGTGAGCTGCCGATTTTGGAGCATAAAAGCCACATTGTGCAGGGCTCCCGGGAAATCATTACCCACCTTGATAACCAGTTTTCACGTCGTCCATTAACGCCGGAACATCCTGATGCCCGTAAACTGGCGATGGCTTGGGAGTCTTACGCGGATCGCGAAATCGGCCCGCCAGTGCGCCTGTTGTGGTATCACACAATGCTGGAGCATAAAGATACCTCGGTACAGATGTTATCCCAGGATGGCCCTTGGTATGGCACGATGATGGTGAAGTTTGCGTATCCGAAAATGGCAGAAGCCATGCGCGAGATGATGAATATTAATGATGATACGGCCAGACAAGCCGTTGGCCAAATTGAAGTGGCGCTTAATAATATTCACGAAACGCTGGGTGATAATGAGTTTTTAGTAGCGGACACTTTTACTCGCGCGGATTTGGCAGTTGCCTCTTTATTAGCGCCACTGCTGATGCCAAAAGGTTATGGCTCGGTTTGGCCAGAAACTATTCCTCAGCCACTGCTGGGGCATATGGCTGATTTCAATTCCCGCTTGGGTTGGGTTGAACACCTATACAGTAACTTCCGATAAGGCTTAGTGGTCTGGCCCTAATGAGATTATTAGGGCCAGATTTTTCAGGCTTTATTGCGCCTCAACATCATCAGTAGGAAGCCAATTAGCGCACCACCCAAATGTGCAAAGTGCGCAATCCCCGCGCCAAAGATTGAGAAGCCGGTCACGCCGGAGAATAAATCAATCATCAAAATCGCCGGTACAAAATACTTCGCGGCAATCGGAAACGGCAGAAACAGCAGCATTAATTTGCTATTGGGATAAGTAATGGCAAAGGCGACCAGCACTCCGTAGATGGCTCCAGAAGCCCCTAATACCGGAGTGTGGTAGGTCATATAAAACTCCAGCAACATCTCGGAAGAGAGTCCGCTGATATTGGCATTATAACTCCCCGTATCCAGAATCTGCTGAATCTCCAGCGCACCCATGCCAATCGCCCGGAGCTGATCAAAGTCGGCGGTAAACTGAAAGTAATTCACCAAGGTGTAAATAATGCCAGCACCAATGCCGGCCGCAAAATAGAAGAATAAGAATTTGCGCGTACCCCAGATCGATTCCAATGCCGTACCAAACATCCACAAACCCAGCATATTGAATAAAATATGCATCACTCCGCCATGCATAAACATGCTGGTGACATATTGCCAGATGCCGTAAGACGGATTCGATGGATAATACAGCGCCAACCACTGATTGAGCTCTACCGTACTGAGGCTATTTAATCCAAACATCACGACGTTAATGGCGATGAGTACGGTTACAGCTGGGGTCATTCTATTCATTACTTGTCCGGCTCCGGTCAGTGATCGTTGAGAATAGCATTGCTCAATCAGTCGGTCTAATTCAGGCTGATACGGCAGGCGTATCGATGGCTGAGCGTGTGATCAGATGGAAGCGAATATTCATCGCAATGGCGGCGACGGCTAAGCCTGCGACCAATCCCATCCACAAACCAGCAGGGCCCATATTTTGTCCAATGCCAAAGTTAAGTGCGGTACCCATACCAACCACCCAATAACAGAAAATCGCAATCAGCATGGGGATTTTGGTGTCTTTTAATCCGCGCAGCACACCCACCGCACCGATTTGTAAACCATCGACAATCTGGAACAATGCAGCAAATATTAGCAACTGAGAGGCGATACTCACGACTGCCATTTCATCGGTATATAAGCCGGCCAGCATGCTGCCAAATAGCCATAAGACCAGTGCCGAGGCGGTACAAATTGCGCCGCATAATAGAATGCCAAGCTGGCCGCGTTTGCGGGCGGTTAAGCGATTCCCGGCGCCAGTGGCTTGGCCAATGCGCACCGTCAGCGCCATCGACACGCCTAGTGGAATCATAAAGGCAATCGAGGCAATATTAAGCGCAATCTGGTGGCCCGCGGCGGCCTCCACGCCAAAACGGCCCATCAATAAAGCTGTGGCGGTAAATAAACCCACTTCCATGCCCATTGAGATCGCGATTGGAAAGCCAAGCTTAAAGGTTTGGTAAATGTGTTTCCAGTCTGGCCCGGTCATGCGCTTGCGAAGATTATAGTCTTCATATCTGGAAGTGCGCAGGGTGTAGGTGTACAGCATCACACAGCCCAGCAATTGGGCGATACCGGTTGACAGTGCGGCACCTGAAGCGCCCATTTCCGGAAAGCCAAAGTTGCCATACATCAATAGGTAGTTACCAACGATATTCACGGGCAGAATAATGATCTGAATCCATAAAATCGGCATGGTGTTGCCATTGGCTTCGTTAAATGAGCGCGGCACTAAATACAGGCAGTTAAATGGCAGGCTCCATGCTACCCAGTGAATGTAGTCGGTAGCCGCAGGAATAATCTCTTCTTCAACGCCAATCAGTGGCATCACATAAACCAGCGACAACACGATGGCGACTTGAAAGACGCCTACGGTCAGTGCCAGCCAAATTCCTTGGCGCAGCTCTTCGCGAATTAAGGGGTGATTATTGGCACCGATATGTTGGGCAATAATAGGGCTGAGTGCCAACATGACACCAATGCCGAGTAAAGCCACAAAAAACCACAAGGATGAGCCCAGCGCAATGGCGGCAATGCTCAACGCGTCGATGCGTCCGGCCATTACCGTGTCGATAACCCCCATGCCCATTTGTAAAAGCTGGGCGAGAATAATGGGGAGCGCAATCACAGCAATACTGCGTAATTCTGCGATACGGTTGAATGGAGTATCGCCAGGGATACGGTTTGTGGTAGTAGGCATAACGGTCTCAAAAGTGTGTTGAATGTCGGTTCAACGGTAGTGTTTTATACATTTAAAAAATGACGACGCTGTACTATTGATCATTAATTATCAACCATTCGGTTAAAATTCTGATACAAAATCCATGCGATTTATTGTATAACCAAATGGTAATAAAGGTTTGCCGCGCATTAAGCTTGGCAACATATTAGGAGAGAGAACGAATGAACACTGTAAAACGCTGGATCATCGAACTTGAAATCTCATGGCTGCGCATCCGCAAATTACCGCGGACGCAGGGTACTAATGACGCTAAGTGAGTCAATCTTTGGCTGTTAGGATAAGCCTGTTAAATGTCGTCTTCTTCAGTGTAAGGCTCGATTTTAGCATTGCTAATCCGATAGCCAGCGTCGCCGATTTTGGTGTTTTCACCCTCGGTGGTTAATACCCCGGTGACCCAGATTGGGTCTTCAATGCCGCTACCACGAATGCCATCTCCAATTTTAGCTTTGACCAGCACGGTTTGGTTAAGTGGCGGTGGTGGTGAATGGATACACGCCCCAAAATACGGCACCAGCAAAAACTCAACCAACTCACCGTTAGCGTGCTGCAATGGTGCAATAAAGCCCGGTATTCTCACCAACTTCTGATTAAGCTTGTCATTAACCGGCGCGGCTTTTAATTCATCATTGATCTTGGTGAACAACTCGACTGACTTCTCGCTGTAGTCATGTGCGCCAAATTGCTTGATCTCTTCTTCGTACTTACCGTAAATATCATCCGGCTTAAAGCCATCTGGCATCAGTGCTTCCCACTCTAATTGCTGGGGCGCTTCACCTTGAACCAGTGCATCCTGCGGGACGACTTTATCGGCCTCGACGTTATATTCTTGTGCCAGTGCTTGCTGGTTTTCATCTGTGTTGCCGGCATCGCTACAGGCTTGTAGGAATACACTTAAAGCCAATATTACTGGCAGGCCTAATGTAGAGTTGTGATTGAACATACGATTTCCGCACTAAAGTTTAACAAGCAAGCAATTTGGCAAGGTGCGAGGGTCGGTTAATAAGCCCGGCACCCAGCTAAATAGAGCGCCAAGAATAACGGTTGCAGCTGAGATTAGCCACTGTTGTGAGTCTGGCGCGCTGAGCGGATGATCAATGCTAAATGTCGCACTGAAAACCCAAACTCAGATTGGCGAAGACTAGCAGAAGCAGGGCGGTTTTTTATTAGCTTTTGATTAACTTTTTGATGTAAATAGTCGGGTACAGGCTGTTTCATGGGATAGCCTGTAATTGCCTTATGTCACATAAACTCTGATATGCGCCAGTTTCAACAGTAGGGCAACTATTCAGCAATAGTGAACTCTTTAGCATTACGCGATTCCAAGTATTAGGCTTAAGCCGTCGGCTGGGCTTTATAAAAAACTGGAGAAATCAGTATGAAAAAAATAATCGTAGCCGTAATGGCATTAGGCATGGTGACTTTCTTAACGGGCTGTCCGGATAATCATCGCTATAAACAGGGGAAGCACAATAAGCACTCTGTGGGTAAGCATCACGGGAAGGGGAATAATCACAACGGTCGTTTGCCGGGTGATAATGGCCGTCGTTCACCCAATTGTTCAGCAGATGGTCCGGGCTGTGGGCAGTATAATCCTCGCCGATAAACTCAAGGTTTATCGCTAATAGTGACGGGAGTGGATTAATTTTCGCTGGTTAATAGCTTAGTCAAATCTAAGGGCAGCAAGCTTTTTATGGCGAGCTGCCTTTTTGAATTTAGCCGCTGTTTTTATTCGCTAGTAGCTTGTTTTAGCAGCACTAATAAGCGCTCCAAATGCTCTCGCGTAGTACCTTCCACGCCGATAGACACTCGCACCATCCAGCGCTCATCCAAAATCGAGGGCGACATAAATGCCTCTCCTGAGCGATTGATGCTATCCACCCAACTCCGCGTGTGTTTATCCAGCGCTTCACCGGCTAATGGTGAGCCATCATCGCTCAGTGGCGTATGGCGAATGCAGATGGTTTGCAGGTCAACCGGCGCTAATACTTCCCAGTGTGGCAGTGCTTCAATCTGCTGCTTAAACCATTGCGCATTGTCCAGATCGCGGCGAATGCGTTGGCGAATCGCATCTGGCCCATCCAGCCTTAAATGGAACCACAGTTTTAAGGCACGGAAGCGGCGGCCTAATGGAATGCCCCAGTCGCGGTATTGCACTACTTCGCCATCGGCAGAGGAGCGTAAATAGCTGGGATTAGTCGACATCACGCGTTCCAAATGAGTGACATCACGTACATAAAATAGCGCAGTATCTAAAATTGTACCCATCCATTTGTGAGGGTTCCAAGCCACGGAATCGGCTTTCTCGACGCCTTGCCATAAGTTGCGGCACTCAGGCAGTAGCATGGCAGAGCCAGCCATCGCCGCATCGACGTGTAACCAGATATTTTCAGCATTGGCGATATCGGCAATGGCATCAACCGGGTCCATTGCTGTGGTGCCGGTTGCGCCGACTGAGCAGACGATGCCTGCGGGCGTACGACCGGCTGCACGATCTTCAGCAATAGCGGCGGCAAGTGCTTCTGGCAGCATGGCGCGGGTGTAAGGGTCTTCTTCAATATAGCGTAAATTATCATTCCCAAATCCAGCCAGTTGTACCGCTTTGGCAATGGAGGAGTGAGCTTGTTTGGTGCTGTAAATAACTAATGGTGCGTTGAGAGCCGGTAAGCCGCCGTGATTTTTACTGAGATCACTGGCGCGCTCACGAGCCAAAATCATCGCCGTAACGCAGGCCGTGGAGGCGGTATCGTGAATGGTGCCATGCCATTGTTCGCTGAGCCCAGTGAGTTGTCTTAGCCAATCGCAGACCACTTGCTCAACTTCGGTGAGTGCAGGGCAGCTTTCCCAGGAAATCCCTAAAGTTCCCATGCCAGAGCTGGCAATATCGCCTAGTACCGAAGCTAAGGAAGCATTAGAGGGAAACCAGCCGAAATGCATTGGGTGCTGCACTTGAGTGACGCCGGGAACCACGAGTTTATCCAAATCGCTCATGACGGCACTGAAAGCTTCCGCGGAGGTCGGTGGTTCCTTGGGCAAGGCATTGCGCACATCACCGGGAGCGACTTGTGCCTTAACCGGCAACTCTGGAATGTGGGTGCGGTAATCTGCAATCCAGTCAATCAGTTCGTGTCCTGCCTTGCGGAATTCTTCTGGTGTCATAATGCCTCCTTTATTCGTGTTGCGATGACTTCAATATGAAGCCTTAGTAAAGCCTATATCAGCACTTTCTGGAAGCGTAAATTCTGCCGCCTTGATTAAGGCCTTGACTAGATTGATAAAAATCAATGATCACAAGCCATTCAAACTGCAAACTTTAGCCTGTCAGGTCATCGAGCAAGGAGTGAGGTCATTTTTATTTCATACCCGTGCTCGCCTCGAAAAAGCACTACAGGGTAGAAATACTATGATTAACAGACGTAAGTTTCTAGGGCTCTCCGCAGGCGCAACCGCGCTTTCTCTTTCTGGCTTAAGCCTTTCCGCCAACGCTGAACGCGTTAAAACATCCGCCAGAATCATTATTCTTGGCGCCGGTGCGGCGGGAACTGCAATGGCAAACCGACTGAATGAAAACCTCGATGGTGCCAAAATTATCATCATCGACGGCCGTAAACAGCACTTTTATCAACCAGGGTTTACGCTGATTGCGGCTGGATTAAAGCCAGCGGATTACTCGGTCAGCCAAACTGCCGACTGGCTGCCTTCGGGCGTTGAGTTGATTCAGGAAGCCGCCGCTGAAATTGATCCGGATGCCAAGTCCGTGACCACCACATCCGGTCAGCAAGTGTCTTATGACTATCTGGTGATTGCAACCGGCCTGAAGCTGGATTGGGCCAGTATTGAAGGGTTTGATCTGAGCCAGGTTGGTAAAAACGGTGTGGGTGCTGTGTATGCCGGTCCTGAGCATGCGGCCAATACCTGGAAGGCGATGGATAAGTTCACCGATGAGGGAGGTGTAGGCTTATTTACCCGTCCTGCCACGGAAATGAAATGTGCTGGCGCGCCGTTAAAATACACCTTTATGACGGATGATTACGCCCGTAAAAAGGGGACTCGCGGCAAAGTTAAAATTCACTATGCGGCACATTCTAAGTCTCTGTTTTCGGTTCCGATTGTGAATGAAAAAGTGCGCATGCTCTTTGAGGAGCGTGAGTTTGATACGGTGCACAATCATGTGATGAAAGCGATTGATCCGGGCAAAGGGATTGCGACTTTTGCGACACCAAATGGCGATGCTGAAATGGAGTTTGATTTTATCAATGTGATCCCACCAATGCGCGCTCCGGATGTCATCCGTAATTCGCCGTTGGCATGGTCGGATAAATGGATGGATCAGGGTTGGGTAGCGGCGGATAAGCACACCTTACGTCATCCTGTTTATTCTGAAATTTTTACGGTTGGCGATAGTGCCGGTGTACCAAAAGGTAAAACAGCGGCTTCGGTGAAATGGCAGGTGCCGGTTGCTATGGCGCACCTGATTGCGGATATCGAAGGTAAGGAAAGTGATGCCAGCTATAACGGCTATACCTCGTGCCCGCTAATTACCCGGATTGGTCGCGCCATGTTGGTTGAGTTTGATTACAAAAACAATCTCACCCCGTCATTTCCTGGTGTGATCGCGCCTTTGGAAGAGCTATGGATTTCATGGCTAATGAAAGAGGTTGCCCTGAAAGCAACCTATAACGCCATGTTACGCGGCAAGGCTTGAGGAGAAACTAGTTATGAATGAGTTAACATTTGGCACTTTAATTGCCGTATTTGAAGAAATATTTGGGCGTGGTTTGTTTTGGGGGATGGTCGCCGCGTGTGTGTTAATTGCGCTGCTGTTTTTTTATGTGGTGATTCGCGACAGTAAGATTGAGGCCCGTCGTTTGGTGCGGGCAGAGCTGTGGGCACCCATTGGTGCTGCACTGAGTATCTGGTTTGTATTTTTCATTACCAATTCTAACTTTGCCGATATTGGCGGGCCGGTGGATGTCATCGTGCTAATTCTGATTGGCGTTGGTGGGGCGGTTGGTACAACTATTCTGGCTTATACCGCGCAGTCATTATTCTCACCGCAGTCCAAGTAATAGGAAGAGGGCTTGCCTACCTCGGTTTAACTCTGCGGGTAGGCAATGCCACCAATGGATCATCCGGCCATGGATGTTTTGGGTAGCGGCCTTTCATATCCTTTTTTACATCGTGATATGAGGAGCGCCAGAAACCAGCCAAATCTTGGGTGATCTGTAAGGGGCGTCCGGCTGGTGATAATAAATGAACTACCAACGGCACTTTGCCATTAACCACTGTTGGTGATTGCTCGCAGCCAAACATTTCCTGTAGTTTTACCGCTAACACCGGTGGGTTTTCCGTGTAATCAATCGCAATTGACGAGCCCGATGGTACATTCAGACGCTTTGGCGCTAACTGATTAAGCCGTTGTTGTTGCTCCCACGGCAGTTTAGCCGCAAGAATTTCACCCAAATCCAGTTTCTTAAAATCTTGCAATAAGCTGATGTTATCTAAATAAGGCGCTAGCCAATCTTCTAACGTAGCAAGTAAATTTTCCGAGCTGACATCTGGCCAGTCTGCGCCTTCGCTTGAGCGTATTAATAAGATTCTGGCGCACCACTGTTGGTGCTCCGCTTTCCATGGCAAGAGTTGCAGGCCTTGTTTGCGAATATGACGAATCAGCGCGGCGCGTTTTGCAGCTAATGGCACTTTGCTTAGCGTTTCACGTTGCAAGACGAGCGCACCAATTTTTTGCTGTGTTTCCGCGACAAAGCGATTGCTCTGTTTATCCCATTCGGCAATGGTGTCGATGTGCACCATATTTTGCAGGGCGCTGTTAAATAGCGCTTCATCCAATACCGTTGCAGAGCGAATGGTGTCGCCTTTGCTGCCAACACTGCCACTGACTTCAGCGACGGCTAGCCACTGGCTATTACAAAGTGCATGATTGCCGACAAGGTTGGCGCTACGGCCATTGCTGAGTTGGTAACCCCCAGAATGCCGACGCCGTGCGATTCGGTCGGGATAAGCGCAGGCCAGCAAATAGCCCGTGAGTTGATCGGCTTTGAGTAAATAGCTGACGGCATCGCTTTGAGCATTACTATTTTTAATCGCGTTCTCAAATTCCCGTGCTAACTGCTGTGTCCGCTTTAGCCAGCCCTGATGCTGCGGTGGACAATTACGGTCACCAGCTACTAACTCCAAACGATATCCGATATCCGGATAATCACGGCTAAACGGGTCACGGTCGGATAATAAGCTAGCCAATTGGCAGGCGCTGCGAGTCTTGCCGATCGCTACGCCACACAATAATAAATGCGCCAATCTAGGGTGTACGGGCAGGGCGGTCATTGCCTGGCCGTGTTTGGTCAGGGTTGGGTTGCCTGCTTTAATTTCAAGCGCACCGAGCGACTCCAGCAGGTCAATAGCTTGCTGCCAAGGACCTTTAGGTGGTGGGTCAAGCCAGCGTAATTCATCGGGATCGTTAATGCCCCACTGCAGAAGCTGTAAAGCGAGTGGCGCAAGGTCGGCTTTAAGAATTTCGGCGCTGCCATGCGGAGCAAGCTGTTGCTGCTGGCTGGCAGACCACAGCCGATAACATTTACCGGGCCGTAAGCGACCGGCACGACCGGCGCGTTGAATGCTGGAAGCCGCAGAGATTTTAACGGTATGCAAACCGGTCATGCCCGTTGAGGGATTAAAGGTGGCTTCGCGGGCAAGGCCGGAATCAACCACGACATCAACCCCTTCGATGGTTAAGCTGGTCTCGGCGATATTAGTCGCCAGCACCACTTTCTGATCATGCGCTTCAGTTCCGGTTAGTGGCGCAATGGCTTGTTGCTGCGCTTCAATTGATAGATTGCCATACAGCGGGCGCAGATGAATGCCGCCTAATTGGCGCTCCCGTAACCAGTCCGACAACATGCCAACCGTACGATGGATTTCACCTTGGCCGGGTAAAAAAGCCAATACACTACTTTCTGGATTGTCCGATAACGCCTGTTTAATCGTCGCCACCATGCGATCGACGGTGCGCTCTTTGGGTTGACTCGCCGCGCCATAAATGACCTCGACCGGATGGGTTTTACCTTCACTGCGTACCACCGGCGCATCATTTAGCAAGTCTGAGATTGCATGGCTATCTAAGGTGGCTGACATCACCAGAATTTTCAGTGGGCTATCGGCGTCATCATTACGAAATAATTCACGACCTTTCAGGCAAAGGCTCAGCGCTAAATCTGACTCCAGATTCCGCTCATGAAATTCATCAAAAATCACCAGCCCAACATCCTCCAACGAAGGATCTTGCTGCAGCATGCGGGTGAGAATGCCTTCGGTAATGACTTCGATTTTGGTATCGCGCCCCACTTTGGTATCCAGTCGCATGCGATATCCAACGCGCTGGCCGGGTGCTTCATTAAGCAAGCTCGCCATGCGGTGCGCCGCGGATTTCGTGGCAATACGGCGCGGCTCTAGCATTAATGTTTTTTTGCCAGCGAGCCATGACTCCTGCATCAACGCCAGTGGCACCATCGTGGTTTTACCTGCACCCGGCGGCGCTTCCAGTACAACTTCATGGCGCTCAGAAAGCTGTTGCTTTAATTCATCCAGAACCGCTTCGATTGGCAAGGGCATAGCATCTTCTGTGGTTATTAGTGGGTTTGGTGTTCGTGAAAGGATTGTAACGCCCAAAACCAAAAAGGGCACTCCGAATTCCTCCGGAGTGCCCTTTGCTAACCAGTTAATAGTGTGCGGATATTATTCTGCTAGCAGTTTTGGCCAATTTTTATCAGCCGAAGTAATGTGGCCGGGAACATCTTTTAGCCAAGTCGTTTGAATATCTTGGTTATAGTTTAAGTACAGTTTTCCATCTTCAATGTGCCAAGCGTTAGGATCAGACTTTGCCGTAGAACCTTGGCTTACTGCCCAAGCGCAATAGCCGCCGTACTGAGGGGCAAATTTTTCAGGGTTGGCAATGAAATCAGTCTTGTTCTCTGCAGTGCTGAAGTACCATTTGGAACCATTCCACTCGTGAGTGAAATCGCCATTGCCTTCGACTGGCTTGCCTTCTTTAAAGTAAGCAACGGGGTCATAGCCGTCGATGGCGCTGCCAAAAAAGTTCTCATGGATCGGGTCGATAGCAAAGGCATTGCCCTGCATAAATAAGCCCAGCAATAATAACAACGGCCATTTCATTATCTTTTTAGCGAATGACATAATAATTTCCTGCTACAGTGAGTGATAATCTTTATACGGCGAGCATTCACATTTAGATTCGTTAATGTCGGTACGTTTGTCGGTAAAAGAATTTTGTCACTGATTTCAGCTCGGTTACAATCGCCGCATTCAAACCGCTAACAGGACGCTAACGATGAAATACCTGCACACAATGATCCGCATTACGGATGTCGATGAGTCTTTAGATTTTTTCTGTAACAAATTAGGCATGGTGCTGATTAATCGTGATGACTATGAAGATGGCCGTTTCTCGCTGATCTTTTTAGCAGCGCCGGGTGATGAAGCGTTTGCTCGCGAAACCCGTCAAACCGAGCTGGAACTGACCTATAACTGGGATCCTGAAGTGTATACCGGTGGCCGTAATTTTGGTCATTTGGCCTATGAAGTCGATAATATTTATGAGACTTGCCAGCGATTGTTAGATGGTGGTGTAACCATCAACTACCCACCGCGCGATGGCCATATGGCGTTTATTAAATCACCGGATAACATTTCAATCGAGCTACTGCAAAAGGGTGAGGCATTACCACCCGCAGAGCCTTGGATTTCGATGGAAAATACCGGTACTTGGTAAGTCAGTAATATTTAAGGAACACCTATGAGTAAGCTCGAATTTTTCCAATTTCCGTATGTGTTTGATGATAACTATGGTGTGCTGATTCATTCACCTGATACGGGCGAAACGGCCTGTATTGACTGCGGCGTTGCAGAAACTTATCAGCAGGCGCTGGATGAAAAGGGCTGGAAACTGAGTCAGATTTTTGTCACGCATCATCATCGCGATCATACGAGTGGTGTATTGGCGCTGAAAGAGGCCACTGGCGCTAAAGTTACAGGACCGGATTACCTCGGCGCTAACCCGATTAAGGGCGTGGATGTGCGGGTTAAGGATGGCGATGTTTTTCAGTTTGCCGGCCATGATGTGCATGTGTTGTATACACCTGGTCATACCATGGATCTGATCAATTATTACATTCCGTCATGCGGGGTCATTTTTGTGGGTGATACCTTGTTTGCCATGGGCTGCGGTAAGGCGTTTGAAGGTACTGCGCCGATGATTTGGGAAAGCCTGAAGAAATTACACGCGCTGCCGCCAGAGACGATGGTGTATTGCAGTCATGAATACACGCAGGAGAATGCGGGCTTTGCAGTGACGGTTGACCCGGATAATGAAGCGCTTAAAGCACGGGTTCAGGAAGTGGATCGATTGCGGGCGCAGGATATTCCAACCGTGCCATTTTCGCTGGCGACTGAGCTGGCGACTAATCCATTTTTGCGGGCTAATGATCCAAGTATTCGCAAGCACTTAGGGATGGAGAATGTGCCCGAAGTGGATGTGTTTAGTAAGATTCGTGAGTTACGTGGCTGATGATCTGAATTGCTCGGCGGTTAGTACTGGCAATTGATTACAGGCTCAGGTGCAATACCTGAGCCTGATGAGCCTGATGAGCCTGATGAGCCTGATGAGCCTGATGAGCCTGATGAGCCTGATGAGCCTGATGCTGCTCTGGGCTAATTAGTTTGTTTGGGATGTTGCCCGCGCGGGCATTCGACGAACTTGGCTGCGATATAACAACCATTGATAAACCAATCCAAGTACGCTGGTAGTCACTATCAAGGTTGCTGCCGCAGCGACTAAACCCTGTTTAAATCCCAACTGTAAACTGTGCAAACCAAACAGCACATCACTCTCCGGCATGCTGTAATAGATCACCACCATCCACACCAAACCTGGTACCAACACTAATAAAAACAACGCGGCATAGCGCAACGTAGGGCTAGGCTGCCAAAGCATTTGATGCGTTTCAGTCGTATCGCGATACCAGCGCCAAATCCACCACATCAACAGCATTAAGCCTAATACCGTACTCAGGTGCTGAAAAATGCGGTACGACATGACTGGATAACCATCTAAGCTCATAACCGGTTGCTGAAGCAGGGTAATGTGTTGCGGAATGCCACTTTCATGGGTCATCCAATCCCAAATAATATGCGTTGCCGCTCCAATTAGGATGGAAATGATCACCGCATGAGCATTATTCATCGGTGGACATTTACCCAAGGATAAATGCGGTGGCAACTTGTGGCGTAAGGGCGCTGGAAAAAGCGAGACTAATACCGGCGCCATCAATAAATGATAGAGATAAAAGAATCCAATCCCCATCGGCAGGCACACTTTAAGTAAGCCCATGAGTGAGTGACTTTCCAGTCGGTAGTAGTAGACAAACTCCGGCGGTAACATATAAACAAAGTCGGGAATCATCGCGCCAATAAACAGCGCGGAAAGTCCTCCGAAGTCGCCAAGGTATTTTTTTAATGGGATGGCGGCTACGGGGTGAGATAATGTAAAAGGCATATTCGATTTCTGCTTGTGAGTGCGGTGATTTTCCCGCATAATGCGTCGCTCTGCAATATGGTGACCTGCATCGGTCTCCTCGCGACGAGAAACTGCAAACCCAGCCAGGTCCGGAAGGAAGCAACTGTAGTGGTGGATTCGTGCGCTGAGGGTCGGCTGATGTGGGTTGCCACCAGTTGCAGCTCTTTTCAGCCATCTGTATATTACCTTATGAGTTATCAGGTTCTTGCGCGAAAATGGCGTCCCCAGAATTTCAAAGAAATGGTCGGCCAGCAACATGTGTTGCGCGGGCTGATTAATGCTCTTGATAACGACCGGCTACACCACGCTTATCTATTTACCGGCACCCGCGGCGTCGGAAAAACAACCATTGCACGAATTCTGGCAAAATGCCTGAACTGCGAGACGGGGATTACCTCGGAACCTTGCGGCGTTTGTAATGCCTGTACTGAAATTGCCGCTGGCCGCTTTGTTGATCTGATTGAGGTCGATGCCGCCTCACGTACCAAAGTCGAAGATACCCGTGAGCTACTGGATAATGTTCAGTACGCACCGACCCGTGGTCGTTTTAAAGTCTATTTGATCGATGAAGTCCACATGCTATCCGGCCACAGTTTCAACGCTTTGTTGAAAACGCTGGAAGAGCCTCCCGGACATGTAAAATTTCTATTTGCGACAACTGATCCGCAAAAACTACCCGTCACTATTTTATCGCGCTGCCTGCAATTTAATCTAAAGCGTATGACGCTGGATATGATTGCCGGACACCTTAAGCACTTGCTGGAAGAAGAGCAGATTTCCGGAGATGATGCCTCGGTTCGCCTGTTATCCCGTGCGGCTGACGGCAGTATGCGGGATGCCTTGAGTTTGATGGATCAGGCGATTGCGTTCGGCGATGGCACTTTAAAGCTCGATGAAGTACGCGAAATGTTAGGCAGTATTGCGCATGACCCGCTGATTGCTTTGCTCGAAATGGTGGTTGCCGGTGATGGCGCAGGCATTATTGCCAAAGTCGATGATATGGCTGGCGTAACTCCTGATTTTGCGGCTGCGACTGATGCGATGATTGCTATGTTGCACCAGTTGGCAGTGTTGCAAGTTGTGCCGGGCGCGGATGAAGATGATGATAATCTTCGCGAGCTAGCTGGCAAAATGACGAAGGAAGATGTGCAGCTGTATTATCAGATTGCATTGACTGGCCGTCGTGATTTATCGCTGGCGCCTGATCCTCGCAGTGGCTTTGAAATGTTAATGCTGCGTATGTTGGCATTTCGCCCGACGACGATTGCGCCAATTTCAACGCCGGCTATGCCTGCACCAGCTGCTACGAACTCATCGACACCTACGATATCTGCACCGGTTGCCCAAGCTTCTGAGCCTGTCGTGGCTGCTCCTAGTAGTACAGTAGAATCTGCTATACCTTCAGCGGCCAGTGCTAGTGATACCGTCTCATCGACTACTGCGCTGACCAATAGTGATGCATCGACAGACCGTGCTTCTAAAATTGCTTCGGCTGTTGCCGCAGCGGCTGCATTGGTGGATGAAGAGAGCGCAGAATCCAAAAAAAAAACCATAGCGGATAACGCTAGCACCACAACAACATCGGTAGCACCAGCACCAGCACCAGCACCAGCACCAGCACCAGCACCAGCACCAGCACCAGCACCAGCACCAGCACCAGCACCAGCACCAGCACCAGCACCAAAGCCGGCTGCGCCTGCGTATGATGACGATGATGTGCCGCCAGCTTGGGATGAATATGATCAAATGATCAGCCAAGCCAGCAGTGTCAAGCCCGTTAAGCAAGTTGCTGAGAGTGCGCCACCGGTTGATGATATTCCACCGCCATGGAAAACGGATAAGCCTGCCGCACAAGTTAATGACTTTGCTCAGAAACCTGCTGCGCCTACAAGGCCATCAGAAAGCGCTACACCCGCTGCTAGAGCACCTGAAGTGAGTGAGCCACCACTTCAAACCAATAATTCGGCTCCAAAAGCCAATTCACCGGAACCAAATCGCGCAGCGCCTGCCTCACAAGCTACTGATTACGAGAAAATCGAAGCCGATGATGAGTGGTACAAGGTTGTAAAATCCTTGAAATTATCCGGTTTAGCGGCGGCGTTAATTCAGCACTGTAATATGGACGAGCAAACCGACTCCAAAATCATGCTGCATCTGGAAAGTGCCAGTGAAATGCTGATGCGCGAAGGGGTGGTTGATGAGATTGAAGCGGCGCTTAACGAGTATTACGGTACCCAGCGCACCTTAGTCGTTGCACTTAGGGATTTAAAACTGGAAACGCCGGCCCAATATGATGCTCGTTACTTGGTAGAACGTCAGCAGGCCGCTGAACAACACATCCACGAGGATAGTTTTGTAAAGGCGTTGGCTGAGCGTTTTGGCGCGCGAGTAGTACCCGGCTCAGTGCGCCCGAAGACCGAATAAACAACTTTAATTAACAAGCCCTTGGGCTATACTGGTACAAATTGAATTCAGGAGAGATTGACATGATGAAAGGTGGTTTGGGCAACATGATGAAGCAGGCGCAAAAAATGCAGGAAGACATGCAGCGCGCGCAGGCAGAAATCGCCCTATTAGAAGTCACTGGTGAGTCTGGTGGTGGATTAGTGGCTGTCACAATCAATGGTCAGCACGAATGCAAGCGCATTAAAATTGATCCAAGCCTGATGGAAGATGATGATCAGGAAATGCTGGAAGACCTGATTGCTGCCGCATTTAATGACTCTGTTCAGAAGCTGGCTGCTGAAACTAAAAGCCGCATGGCTGGTGTCACAGCAGGCATGAACTTGCCAGCTGGAATGAAGTTGCCATTCTGATTCAATGTCAGAATCTTCTTTATTGAACGAACTGGTAGATGCTTTTAAGTGTTTACCAGGGGTTGGCGCGCGCACCGCACAACGCATGAGCTTTTATCTGCTTGAGCATGACCGTGAAGCTGGATTACGTTTGGCTTCCGCGATGCAACAGGCAATCGAGAAGATTGGCCACTGCAAGCGCTGCCGGACGCTCACCGAGCATGAACTGTGCAAAATTTGTAGCAATACCAAGCGTGATGAAAGCGCCTTGTGTATTGTTGAAAACCCTTCCGATGTGATTGCACTGGAGCAGGCGACCGATTATCGCGGCTTCTATTTTGTGTTGATGGGAAAGCTCTCACCGCTGGATGGCATTGGTCCTGAGCAGTTGGGATTAGACCTTCTAGACGAGCGATTAGCGGCTGGTGATATCAAAGAGCTAATCTTAGCCACCAATCCCACTATCGAAGGCGAAGTTACCGCACACTACATCCACGAAATGGCCTCGCGCCATGGCGTTTCCGCAACGCGTATTGCTCACGGTGTACCGGTGGGTGGCGAGCTGGATTACGTGGATAGTGGCACCTTATCGCATGCGTTCGACGGTCGTCGCGCTTACTAAATACGAAACGCTGAGAAAAACCACAGGGATCAATGATGACGGATTGTTTGTTTTGTAAAATTCTGGCGGGTGAAGTGCCTTCTGAAAAAGTCTATGAAGACGAGCACTTGTTTGCATTCAAAGATATTTACCCGAAAGCGCCATATCACGTATTGATCATTCCTAAAAAGCACATTGCTACCTTGAATGATCTGGGTGATGACGACACCGAATTGGCCGGTCGCATGATACAAGCTGCTAAGCATTTAGCCAAAGAAGCAGGCTTTGCGGATGATGGCTATCGTGTGGTGATGAATTGCGGCGAAGGTGGTGGTCAGATTATTTTCCACATGCATCTACATTTGATGGGCGGCAGAACCTTTAAAGCCTAAACTGTGCTATCTTTCGCCTGAAGTACTTGATCACTAATTATAACTAGTCATTATTGACAGGGCATATTTTGGGCGACGCATTTATAAAAATCGACAACCTCCATTTTTCGCGAGGGGGTCGAAAGATCTTTAATGGGATTAATCTTGAGATTCCCCGAGGGGCAATTACCGCCATCATGGGGCCCAGCGGCTGCGGTAAAACCACGCTGCTGCGACTGATTGGTGGGCAACTGCGTGCCGACAGTGGGTCGATTGAGGTTAATGGTCAGGCACTCAACGCGGTCAATCGGCGTGAGCTGTTTTCCATGCGCAAGCAGATGGGTATGCTATTTCAGTCCGGCGCCTTGCTGACCGACCTTTCAGTGTTTGAGAATGTCGCCTTCCCAATCCGTGAACATTACCAATTTTCGGAATCCATGATTCGCGATATCGTGCTGATGAAGCTGGATATTGTGGGCTTGCGTGGGGCTCGGGATTTGATGCCTGCTGAACTGTCTGGCGGGATGTCTCGCCGTGTCGCCTTGGCGCGCGCCATTGTGCTTGATCCTGCACTGATGATGTATGACGAGCCTTTCACTGGCTTAGACCCCATTACGCTTGGCAGTATCGTGCGCTTAATTCGCACTCTAAAAGAGTCGCTGGGGATTACTAGTATGCTGGTATCTCATGATATTCACGAAAGCTTATCCATCGCTGATTACCTCTGTGTGGTGGCGGAAGGCAAGATTGTCGCGCAGGGTAAAGTGGCGGATGTACAAGCGATGGACTCGCCGTGGTTGCAGCAATTCTTAAGTGGCTCCTCTGAAGGGCCGGTGGCTTTTCATTATCCAGCTGCTGAGCGAAGTGATGATTTCCTGCTTGGAGGTGATTCATGATTAGTGGTGTTTTGCAGCAAGTTGGAGCCGTGACGCTGGGTATGTTGGAACGGTTGGGGCGTGCTAGCCTTTTTCTGTTTGCGATTCTAAGAGGCTTGCCGATAGTCGTCTTACGTCCGGCATTGCTGGTGCAATCGCTATATTCGGTGGGTGTGCTCTCCTTATTGATTATTCTGTTCTCGGCACTATTTGTCGGTATGGTCATTAGCTTATTAGGCTATGTCACGCTGGTGGATTTTGGTGCAGAGCAGTCCTTAGGTGTATTGGTGGCCCTGTCGATTTTGCGGGAGTTGGCGCCAGTATTAACCGCTTTATTATATTCCGGTCGTGCAGGTTCAGCACTCACCGCCGAAATCGGTTTAATGAAAGCCACTGAGCAATTAGCCAGTATTGAAATGATGGCGATTGATCCGGTGCGCCGCATTATCGCGCCACGCTTTGCGGCCGGTATTATTGCCGTTCCTTTGCTAACCTTAATGTTTATGGTGGTCGGAATTTACAGCGGCTACCTGATCGGCAGTGGTTGGTTGGGGGTGGACGATGGCTCCTTCTGGTCACAAATGCAGAGCAAAGTGCAATGGCAGCATGACATTCTAAATGGCTTGCTCAAGGGCTTTATTTTCGGCATTGCGGTGAACTGGATTGCCTTATTTGAGGGTTATGATGCGATGCCAACCTCGGAAGGGGTAGCACGTGCCACAACGCGTTCGGTGGTGTATTCCGCCTTGGTTGTATTGGGATTAGATTTCGTATTAACCAGTCTGATGTTTGCAGAGGTATAAAATGAAGAATTCTAAAAGTCTGGAGATTTTAGTCGGGCTGTTTGTGTTGTTGGGGCTGGGTAGTCTATTGGTGCTGGCGTTAAATATCAGCAAAGTAAGCAATGGCTTTTCATCCCCTAAAACTTATCAGGTGCAAGCGCGCTTTGATAATGTCGGCGGACTGCGAAGCCGCGCTAAAGTCACCATGTCGGGCGTAAATGTCGGACGAGTCGTGAGCGTTGGCTACAGCAAAGAGTTTTCTCAGGCGCTGGTGACTATGGAGATTAATCAGGACTTCGAACTAACCAGCGACACACAAGCGAGCATTTACACGGCGGGTTTATTGGGCGAACAATATATTTCTCTGGAACCTGGTGCAGAAGACACGGTCTTAAAAGACGGAGATTTGATTTTTTTGACGCAATCTGCACTGGTTTTGGAAGAGATTATCGGCAAAGTACTGGTTAATCTAAGCACAAAATAACGATAAATCAATGCGTAGTTACTTGGGAGAGTAAGGTATGAAGCGAGCGAATTCTTGGCTAATGGGGCTATTTTTAATACTGACAATGAGCGTTGTATCTGCGACACCTCAGTCAGATGCTGAAGCGCAAGTAGTGGCAGTTAATAGCCGCATATTCCAGATTTTAAAGCAAAATAAACCTCAGTTGGCGGCAAATCCAGCTTCGATTACTGCATTGGTTGAGCGGGAAATCATTCCCTTTGTTGATTTTGATGCGATGAGCAAACTGACCTTGGGTAAGCATTGGAGAACCGCAACGCCATCGCAACGCACTCGCTTTGGTAATGCCTATAAAACCATGCTGATTCGCACCTATGCATCGCGCATGTTGGATTATGCTGGTGCTAATATCAGCGTGATTCGTTCCATTGAGAAGAAGCCGGGTTATGTTTCGGTGTATACCAATATTCAGCCGGTTGGATTCCCTGCTGAAAATGCGACTTTTGATGCAAGACTCGTAAGTGGTAGCTGGAAAGCTTATAACGTCACGCTGAAGGGGATTGATTTGATTACAAATTTCCGGACTAACTTCACTCGTGATATTAGTGCATCGGGCATTGAAGCCTTGATCAAAAGGCTTGAAAGTACTGGAGCCTGATTATAAATGTTAACCATTAACACCACCCCTGAAAGCAACCAACTGCTGTTAGCTGGGCAGATGCTGTATGAAAATGCGACTGAGAGTTTGCAGGTTGGTGAGCAATCACTGTCTGCTGTCTCTGGAGATGTGACGCTGGACTTTAGCGAGCTGGAACGTTTGGATACGGCGGGTGTAGCGGTGTTATTGGCTTGGTTACGAGGCTGCAAGCAGCGTAATCAAAAGATGATTTTGATTGGACTGCCACAGCAGGCAAGGGCGCTTATTGCCTGCTGTGGTTTAGATTCTTTATTATTTCCTGAGCCAGGTGTAGCTGGCTCCTTGGCATAGCGTTTCCAGCAATTAAACTACTGGCTGCCAATCAATATTACTCGACTGGTGATCAAGTTTTAGATTAATCAGGCAGGATTTTTGGGAGGTTTATCAAAACCAATCAACGTTGCACACTCCGGCATTGCCTCGCTCCAATGCTCGATATTCAAGCGTAGTTCAACCAACGCACAAGTGGGTAGTGGCGGCATTTTCTGCTGACTTAGCACATTCACCAAATCCGAAAAGCCAGGGTTATGACCCACGATCATTACACAATCCTTGGTGTCACTAATCTCCTGAATCTGATAAAGCAGCGCATTAACGGTCGCCTCGTAAATCCTCGGGTCCGTTTTCAATTTCACTTTTTCCGGCAGCAATTCCAACATAAAATTTGCGGTTGTTAGTGCGCGATTAGCCGGACTACTAATAACTTTTTGGGGCAGGGTGGTTTTTTTAGATAGAACCTCTGCGATTTGTGGCGCCTGCTCATAGCCACGCCTGTTTAACGGGCGTTCAAAGTCACTCAGTTGATGATCATTCCAGCTGGATTTTGCATGCCGCAGAATGAAAAGTGTCTTGTATGAGGATGTTTTTTTAGACATAAAAAGTGAATATCCTACAAATTATTTCAGATTTCAGGAAGTGTATGGTATAAATTGTCCCACAAAAAGTCTGCGAGGGATGTCGATATTAACAGGTAGAGGATACCGAGACATGCAGACCAAGAAAGAACAGCAGCGATTGCTTAATTGTACCAAACGAAACGAGATCACGGGTTGTTTAATATGGACTCGCCACGTTTCAGTCGATGGTTACGGGCGAACCATGGTAAAAGACGAAACCGGAAAAGCTTATATGGACACGGCACATCGTGCGGCATATCGGGCATTTTTTGGTAGCATTCCTCAAGGGCGCACAGTTGCCCAAGGGTGCGGTTTACCATTATGTATCAACCCGGAACATCTTAAACTCGTGGAAGAGGAAGCCTTCTCTTAAACGACTTTCCTAAAATCACTCCACCAAGCTAGTGGCATTTATTGCAGTAGCTAGGTGGTGTTCGATTCAAACTTACCAATATTTAATCTCAGAATCGATGAGCTGCACTATACTAATTTAGTAGATTAAGTGCTCATGTGCTTCTTTCACTCCCTAAACCTAGTTAACTGAGTGAACGCTTACGCAGTGTTGTAGCGAGATATAAGTCGCTCACAGGGCTGCGTTTTTTTATGGTGGTTTAATCAGCGACCAGCTTGCCGACTATCAGTAAACGCATTCCCTTAATCCTTCCTGAACGTTACATTCCTGAGCAAGCACTCGACAATCATAGACACGATAACCCGGTTGGGAAACACCGTGACCACTATGATTAAACGACTACTAACAATTTCTGTATTTTTACTTTCCGCTCTTTCTGGCGCGCAAGCGATGGCTGCTGAGTTTTGTGGCGATGAGTATTATATTAATCAAACGCTGCCAAATGGTTCTAAGTGGGATATGTGTTGGACCTATGATGCGAATCAGGGGGTTCGGTATCACCATGTGTTCTTCCAGGCGCCGGATCAAGAGCGTCGAATGGTGCTCTATGATGCCTCAATCGCAGAAATTCATGTGCCGTATGATGACAATGGTGCGCGCTACCACGATGTTTCTGACTTTGGGCTGGGTGGCGATAACCTTCTGAATATTGCAGCCTCTGAGTGTGTGGGTGGTACCCGGGCTTACCATAATGGCCAGGCCAAGCTCTGCAAGCAGATACTTAAGGATGGTTCGGCTTATCGCAGCAGTGATAATCGGGATGATCTGCATTATATGAAGCTGTTCAGTGTGTCTAAGGTTGGCGAATACATCTATATGCCAGAGTGGGCATTTTACTCCGATGGCCGCATGCAGCCAAGAATGGTGGCAACGGGTGCGTTACAGCGCTTTGGTACCAGTGGTAATGAGCAGCATGGTTGGTTGATGGCCAACAATACAATCGGCTTATCGCACATGCATAACTTTTTCTGGCGTTTAGATTTTGATCTGGATGGCACTGGCGATAATGATGTTTTTCAGGAGCTGAATTACGGTGCTTCAGGTGGCAAGCGCTATGCGACCGTTAACCAGTTTACGACTGAAACAGCTCGCTCTGTGAACCCTCAAACCATGCGATCATGGTTGGTTAAAGATGGCAATACGACAAACAGTAAAGGTCATGCCATTGCTTATGAAATTCGTTTATCAGAAGCAGGTCAGCGCGAAGTTGGGCCTGATTATGAGCCATTTACCCATAACGACATCTATCTGACTAAAGCGCATGACTGTGAGCGCATTGCTTCACATAACACCCGCATCTTTAGTTGTGACACGGATAATCTAAGTGAATACGTTAACGGTGAATCACTTGAAGGTCAGGATTTAGTGAGCTGGGTTGCGGTATCGTTCTATCACATGCCGCGCTCTGAAGATGCGCCACAGATGGATGCGCACGTGTCCAAGTTTGATCTGATTCCTCGCGATTGGCATGCTACTAATCCAGTATTGGATTACACGCCACCGGTGGAGTTACGTTTAACGGCAGTGGATGACTATGCGACCACCTATGAGTCGACTTCAGTTGATATTGCAGTGATGTCTAATGACACGGGTTCCGGGCTGTATCTGAATACTTTGGATAATCCAGCCAATGGCACCTCCGCGAATGTGAATAATAAGATTCGCTATACGCCGGATGCCGGCTTTACTGGAACTGATGTGTTTTGGTACAGCATTAAAGACAGCAGCGGCAATGTGTATGGCGCGAAGATTCATGTGACGGTCAATGAGGGGAGTGATCCGGGTACTGGCGGTGGCAGTGGTGGCAATAACGGAAGTGTTAGCTCTGGTGGTGGCGGTGGTGCTATGAGTATCCCTGTATTGTTGTTGATGTTACTGGGAAGCGTGCTAGTGATCAGCTCACGCACCCGACGCCGCTTTAGTGTGCTTCGTGTTCAACAGAGATCACAGCGCTAAATTAGCAAGTGACTATTCTCCGTAAAAGTGGATAATTCCCAGTCTCCTGATTTACCGGCGCTGGGACTATGAACATTGTACCGTTTCCACCGATCTGGCTATTGGCAACCATTGCCTTAGCCAGTCCGTTTGCCATGAATGTGTTCAATCCCGCCATGCCTGATGTGGTGCGTGCTTTTGGCTCCAGTATTGATACTGTGCAGCTGACTATGACCTTATACCTCTTCACCCTTGGCATTTCACAATTGATGAGTGGCGCCTTGGCAGACCGCTATGGGCGGCGACCGCTAATGCTTTGGGGAATGGTTATCCACTTGTTTGGTTGCCTACTGGCAGCCTTTGCCCCGACCATTGAAATGCTAATTTTAGGGCGAGTTTTGCAAGCGCTGGGTGGGGGCGCGACACTAGTATTAGTCAGAACCATGATCCTCGATGCACATGGACGCGATGAAGCAGGGCGCTTGCTCAGTTTTATTTTCATGTCGATTGCCATTGCGCAAACGATTGCTCCCACCATTGGCGGATACCTCAATCATTACTTTGATTGGCGCTCAATTTTCTATTTTTCCTTTGTATTAAATCTTGGCATTGCACTGCTGATGTTTCGTCAGCTTCAGGAAACCAGCGTTACTTTGGATAAAACGCCGTTTAGTTTTCGGGCCTTGGCTCTTCAGTACTTGTCTGTATTGAATGGCCGTGCCTATATTGGCTACGCGTTGACGGGTGCATTAATCTCCTGTGCGTATCTGGGCTTCGCTTCGATAATGCCGTACATCTTTGTGGATCAGTTCGGTGGCACTTCGGCAGAGTACGGTAATTGGTTTTTGGTGGTTTCCTTAGGCTTTTTCTTTGGCAGCATGCTGGCCTCACGCATCACGGTGCGCTTTGGGGTAGATCGTATGATCACCATGGGAATGAGTTTAGCCTTGCTGGCAATTAGCGTATTGATGTTGGTAATGTTTAGCGGAAACCTAATGGCAGCGATGATCTTCTTCCCAATGGGGTTGCTGACCTTTGGGCGTGGTTTAGTTCAACCCAATGCGCAGTCTGGGGCTGTGAGTAGCACTGAAATGTCGCGCGGTACGGCATCCGGCATGATGGGTTTTATGCAATTAATGCTAGCCAGCGGAGTGACTCAATTGATGCCAATATTGCTAGGGTTTGGAATTATTTATGTGTTTATCGCCATGGTGATTTTATTGCTGATGGCGGCGATATCACATCGAGTTGCACTGGCTAGCTAAAGCGCTCTAAATATTCACGACTCAAGTCGAGCTGAAAACTGCTGCATCAGCACAGTGATCGCGGGGTTATCAATAGCTAAGCCCAAGCTGTCGGCATAGTGCTTAAAGTTAGAAGCTGCAATATCCAACTTTACCTCTGACAGCTTCGATGCTGAGGCGGGAGGCGTGATAAAGCTCAAGGTCTCCAAAAACTCCTGCTCAAGCTTCTCCGTATTTAGCTCCAGCTGTTTAATCTGTTCACGTAAGCGCGCTTGAACGTCAGATTTAATGGGTGAAATCGGTTGTTTAAGTGTTTTTCGTAGTTTTCTTAATGGCTGAATAACCGTTTCTCGCCAAGCACGAACTTCTTCATCAATATTGCTGACTTCCTGCGCCGTTAGCGCTTGTCCCCGATTTGCCTGAAACAGGATAAATAACACAAAGTTTACATCTGCACCGTGTTCATCCTGCAGTTCAAGGCAGGCGTTTTGCACGGCTGGCAGCGCGTAAAAGCTGAGAGAGAAGTCCCAAAATGATTGGGCGATGAGTACGTCAGGTGAGTTTGGCATATTGGCTACTGTCATCCTTGATTAGCGCTTGGTAGTCCTTTTTCTAAGATTAATCCAATAAACTCATCTATAAAATAGCTTAGGCGCAACAAATTACTCGAATCAATCAGGAGAGACTGATGGCACGCAGAACAACATTCTCAATGGCGAGTTTCAATTTGTACAACATCAACCTGCCTGGCTTGCCGGTTTATCGCGATACTGATGGTTGGGATCAGGCATCGTATGATAAGAAAGTCGCTTGGAGTGCTGCCCAATTAATTGATATGCCTGCCGATGTATGGGGCTTTCAGGAGTTGTGGCATGAGCAAGCGCTGGTGGATGTGTTTTCCAAAGCCGATTTGCAGGATGAATACGAACTTTTAGTGCCGGAGAATCAGTTAGGGCAGCGAATCGTGTGCGGCGCTGCTGTACGAAAAGCTATATTGGTCGATGAGCCAGAGTGGATTGAGCACTTTCCTGAAAAATTTCGCCTAATGAGTGGCGGTGGCGATGCGCAAACATCAGAAATCTCGGTGGCTATCGATAAGTTCTCTCGCCCAGTGCTGCACTTCAAAGTTCGACCTCGCGCGAATGGCAAACCCATTTCTATTTATGTTGCCCATTTCAAATCGAAAGCGCCCACACCGTTGTATTTTGAGCAATGGTATAAGGATGACAGGGATTATTATGCGAAACACAGTAGCGCCTTGGGCGCAGCTATTTCAACAATTCGGCGTACTACCGAAGCAACTGCTCTGCGCATGATACTGACTGAAGAAATGAAAGAGAATGATAACCCCGTCGTGGTGTTGGGTGATTTGAATGATAGTCAGTCCAGCAATACCTTGAATATTCTCACCGGCCAGCCAAACTATTTGCTCAGTGGTTTATCGGTCGGAGGTAGTGATACCGCCCTGTACACCGTCGGCATGTTGCAGCAATACCGTAGCTTGCGCGATGTGTATTACACGCATATTTACAGAAACTCCCGAGAGTCGCTGGACCATATTTTGGTCTCACAGGAGTTTTACGATAACTCTAAAAAGCGGGAATGGGCATTTAAGGGAATGGATTTGCATAATGACCATTTGAATAGTGATGATCATAAACAAACAGGCACATCTGACCATGGCATTGTGCGCGCGAACTTCGAATATCGCCCCATTAAACAATAAAATAATTGATGTTTAATTTGAGGCGATGATCTCATGATAGCCAGATAGCCAGATAGCCAGATAGCCAGATAGCCAGCAGCTAGGGCTTAGCGTGCCCGCTTAATGTATTCGAGGGCAAAGCGCTTACCCAACTCCATCTGCCCAATTGCACTGTAGTGAATATGATCATAAATCTTACCCAAGCCTTGCGCAGGTGTTAGATAAGTATTCGGAATTTGTGAGCGCACTTTGCGTTGATTATCCTGCACTAATTTCACCATTGGGAAATCTTTCCCCGTTGGATCAACCTCACCCATAATAAACAAACTAGCAGGCGATTTAAGATCACGTCGTAAGCTGCGAATAAACAGTCCTAAGCGACCGGCATATTGCGAGGCGCGGGTTTTGTTTAAGGCATCACTTTCACCCTGCATCCAGAACACAGCTTCGATCTTTGGATCTTTTTGCTTAATCGAAAAGCCTAGCTGACGCAGCATGCCTTTGTATAAAGGTTGACCTGGCATCCATTGCTCGATATGGCTGCCGGTGGCGGCAAATTTGATAATGATGTGATGGTCTTGCGGGAAGGCGCGAGCTACCTGATGGGCAAAGCTTACTTCAGGGCCGAAGTAAGAAAACTGCGCCAATTTACGTGGGCGTCCCTGATAATAAAAAGTGACATTGCTTGGCGTTTTCCGATAGGTCGGGGGCAAGCGATAGGTTTTTGCCAAGCCCATCATATTAGACTGGCCTGCCATTAAATAGATGCGATCAGCAGCCAATGCAGTGCCGGAAAATACGCTACTCAGTAGTAACAGCGCGGCTATCATAAATCCTGATTTCATGGCTTAAATCCCTTTTAGCCTGATAAAGCACGCTACCCTAACACTAATGAAGTCGGACTGACAATCATTCAACATTAACTCCGGGAGAGGTTGGTAACCGGATAATATTTGTTGATGAGCCGCTCAACTTTGCTTGATACGTAACACTAAGACGCCAAGCACAGTCATCACGACGGCAAACACTTTTTGCCAGCCAAGGCGTTCTTTTAATAGCAGGGTTCCTAGCAACATTGCGAAAATAATGCTGGTTTCGCGAACCGCTGTCACTAGGGCAATTGGGGCCATGGTAAATGCCCAGACGACTAATGAATAAGCACTGAAAGAAGCCCCACCTCCCATTAAGCTCAGCCCAGCATGTTGAGTGATTAGTCTTGTCATTAAGCCGGGTGATTTTAGGCGGATATATATAAACCAGACCGTGGCGTTGACCAGTGAGCCAAAGGCGTAATAACCGACCGCCGTACCTGCCACTCGTGCGCCCAAGCCATCAGTGATCGAATAGCCACTGATAAAACAGCCGGTAATCAGTGCTAGGGAAATGCTTTTTATATCGATGCCGGTATTCACCGCGCGTACCATAACCAGACTGATAATGCCCAAACCAATCAGTGCAATTGCTGCGAACTGCATGCCACTTAATACAACGCCAAGCACCATCACTGAAATCAGCGTGACTAGTAAGGGTGCGACACCGCGAGCTAAGGGATACACCTGACTCAGATCGCCAAAGCGATAGGCATTTAATAAAAACCATTGATAGCCGGTGTGGAAAGCGGTGCTAGCCAATAGATAAGGCCAAGTCTCCCAAGTAGGGAGTGGCACGATAAATAGGGCGATGACCGCAAACGGCACATGCCCCATTACTACTGCGCTCATGCTCAGCAGTTTATCATCGGCCTGCTTCACCAAAAAATTCCAGCTGGCATGCAGTAGGGCGGCTAACAATACCAGCAGGGTAATGGTGAGAGACATTTAACTAGTGATTAGGCGAGTGCTGAGGCGGTGGCAAGCTTGGCCGCGAAGCCCAGAAATGCTGCACCTGTTCCACCAGCAGAGGCGGCAGATAAACGTTTGCGTTTACGAAATGCACTGGCCAAGCGGCTACCAGCATAAATCAAGGTCGCTAAATAAAGCACACTGAACAGCTGCAAGGTAATCGCCAAAATTAAGAATGGCACAATCGGTTGATCGTAAGCCGGATCAACAAATTGCAAAAAGAAGGACAAGAAAAACAGAATCGCTTTAGGGTTGAGTAAGCTCACCAGTAGCGCTTTACCAAACGGTGCTTTATTGGATAGCTTTTCATTCATTGGCTGCTCCATGACCGAGGCAAGGCTTCGATCGCGCGGCCAGGTTTTATACGCCGAATAAATTAAGCGACCACCGATATAGGCCAAGTACAAAGCACCGGCATATTGCACAATATTAAACAACAAGGGGTTGGCTGTTAGCAGTGTGACAGCACCCGCAGCCGTCGCCAGCATTAGAATAGAGTCGCCTAAAAAGACGCCCATCGCCGCCATCCAGCCTGCTTTAACGCCACGCTGCGCCGAGAGCGCCAGTACGTAAATAGAGTTAGGGCCGGGCAGTAATACGATCAGAATCGTCCCGATGACATAGGTCAGGTAATTGATAACACCGAATTGTTCCATGAGTGACAAGCTAAATTTAATGGTAAAGCGCCACTATCTGCCATCATTGTTGAAAATGCAAACCCTGATTTATGGGATAAAATTCAGGCGATTCAGATCGTATTTGAGTAATTTTTCATTGAGTGTGCGGCGTGGAATATTCAGGCTTTCACAGACATTATTAATATTGCCTTCGTGTTCAATCAGCGCTTGTTTGATTAGCGTCTTTTCGAACTTCTCCACATGTTGCCGGAGGTTGCGAGGTTTATTAGCCAGCGCATCGGGCTTGGCGGCGATAATGGTTTTTAGCGTTGTTTCCGAGCGTTGATTAGCTAGCACAAAACGCTCAGCACAATGCTTTAACTCGCGCACATTGCCGGGCCAAGAGTGAGTGTTCAGACTCAGGATATCATCATTGCTAAGTCTGATTTCACGGTGTTGATACTGGCTGGCATAGCGATGGCAGAAGGCATTAAACAATTCTGGAATGTCATCTGGGCGTTCGCGCAGTGGTGGTACTTGAATCACTAAAGCATTAAGCCTGAAATATAAATCCTTACGCAGCTGGTTGCTATTATCGTCGACTGAGAATCTGGCCGGTGCCGTACTAATAAAACGTACATCACGCGCATCCGGCTGCGGGATTAGCATGTGCTCCGACTCGCTCATCACGCTGACCAGTTGGTTTTGGCCGTTGGGCGAAAGCTCAGGTAAATCATCTAAGACTAAGGTGCTGTAATGGGCCATGTGTAGCAGATTGTGTTCGGCAGCGGCATGAGGGTCGAACTGAGACGCCATCGTAATCGCACAATTGCTAGTAATCAGTGTCTGCTCGGCGCGTGGGCTATTGAGGTGAATGAGGGTGGCCAGCAGGCTTTTCCCCACACCGGTCTCACCCATAATTAGAATCGGGCTGTCGGTCTGGCTGTAATCAATCACTTGTTCGCGGATTGCCTGCATGGCGCTACTTTGGCCAATCAGGTGTTGGTCTAGTTCCAGCAGCTGGCCGATCTGTTGCCGTAGTCGGGTATTTTTGAGTTGCAGGTCACGGCTTTGCGCGGCGCGTTCTACTTTTTCCAGCAAACGAGCGGGGTCAAATGGCTTTTCCAGAAAATCATAAGCGCCCAATTGCATAGCCTGTACAGCGGTTGGAATGTCGCCATAGGCTGTCATTAGGATAAACGGCGGTGGGTTGTCCTGCTGGCTAAGCGCTTCCAATACGGCTAAGCCACTCATGCCCGGCATCTGTAAATCGCACACAATCACACCAGCAAATGGCGTGCTGAGTTGTTCCAGCATGGTTTGGCCACTGGCAAAGCTGCTGACTTGCACGCCGCACTGGCCAAAATAATCACTGAGGGAATCCCGTAAATCAAAGTCGTCATCGACAATAATTAACGAGACGGCATTCGCTGAATTAGTCTTAATCATGCGCTAATGGTACTGCGACAAGGAAGCGAGAGCCACCGGAATCACGATTTTCGGCGGTGAGTGTGCCCCCAACCTCTGCAATAATATTGCTGGAAATCGCCAGTCCCAAGCCCATTCCAATGCCAGAAGGCTTGGTGGTATAAAACGGCTCAAAAAGCTGTTTGATGGTTTCTGCTGATAAGCCGGTGCCCGTATCGCTAACGCTGAGCAGTGCTTTGCCTTGTTCGCTGGATACAGTGATATTGAGGTGTTTGGTATCGCTATCTTCCATGGCATCAATGGCGTTGCGAATTAGATTAATCAGTACCTGTTCCATGCGCACTTCGCCAGCCATGATCTCAATATTATGCTCGGGAACGGTGACTTTTAGATCCACCCCAGCGGCATCAATGGCTGGGCACGTGACATTCAGCGCGCCATTAATCGTGTCTTGCAGTTTAATTCGATGCACGACTTTATCGCCACTGCGGGCAAAATAACGCAGCTGATGCGTCACGCTGGTCATCCGCTCGACCAGTGAGATCAATTTTTGGAGCGTTTTCTCGGCGACCGCATCCTGATTTCTGGCTGAGCCTAATTGCAAGGTGGCGATATAAGTACGCATGGCGGATAAGGGTTGGCCTAGCTCATGAGTGATAGAGGCGGAGAGTTGCCCCATGGCACGTAGCTTACTGGTTCGCCGTAAATCAATCTGTGCTTTGGTGAGTTCCGCCTCAACTTGTTTGCGCTCAATGATTTCCCGCTCTAGCGACTGATTCAGCTCACGCAGTTGCAGCGACTCGCCTTGGGAGGTTTTGAGTGCGGCGCGGGTATTGATTACCCGAATTCCCAGCATGACCGCAATAATGCCAAGCAGGATGACAATTGCTTTGGTCCAAATGCTAAGAGTTTGCTCGGTGATTTTCCGATGTGGAATCAGGTAGTGCAGAGTCCAGCCATTAAGCCCGACTTCGCTGCCGACTTCGGTGACGGTTCTGACATAGCGTGTGCCATCTAAGTTAATGGTCGAGGCTTGGTCATCGGTAGTTAAATTGAGCGCGGGGAGCTTTTCATCTAAAAATTGCTGCTGAGTTGCAATATTGCTTAGTTGTTCAACGCTTAAAGGGCGCAAGGTTTTGTACAGCCAATTGCTATTGCTGCTGAGTACCACAATGCCATCTTCGTTGGTTACAAAGGCGGTCTCTGCGCCATTACGCCAGCTCTCGGCCAGCGGCAGCAAATCCACTTTAACTACGGCAACGGCTTGTATTTGAGCACTCAAGTCACGAGGGTAGCGTGAAGACACAAAGAATCCCGGTGTTTTAGTGGTTGCGCCAATGCCATAAAAACGACCTTCACCCTGGCTGATTGCATGTTTGAAATAGGGGCGGAAGCTGTAGTTATTATCAATAAAACTGACGGGCGTTTTCCAGTTACTGGAAGCGATGGTTAACCCAGCAGGATTGAGAATATATAAGGTGTCGGAGCCGGAGCGGATTTGCAGTGACAGCAATTGCTCACTTACCAGCTCGGGTTCGGTAATCGCTTGCTCAAATAGCGCAGTATTGCTGCTAAGTATCGCTGGCAGGTAGTCATAGCGACTCAGGGAGGCGAGCAGGGTACTTTTAAAAAAGCGCATGCGCTCATCGCTTTGGGTAATCACGGCGTCAAAGTAATAGCGGTGAATCTGCTGTTGAATCCCGTAGGCCAATAACAGGCAGGTCACTATCAGCGCAGACCAAGCGAGTCTGGAATGGCGTTTGAGCAAGTCAGAAATTATCATGTGTGATCAGAATAAAGGGTTTCCCACAAAAAAGCCGGGAACAAGCCCGGCTTTTTTGCATAAACGGTGGAAGCTTAGTGTCTGAAGTGACGCATGCCAGTAAAGATCATCGCCATGCCAGCAGCATCTGCTGCAGCAATCACTTCTGCATCACGCATTGAGCCACCTGGCTGAATTACGGCTGCAATGCCAGCTTCAGTGGCTGCTTCAATGCCATCTTTGAATGGGAAGAAGGCATCTGATGCCATCACTGAACCCGGAACGGTTAAGCCAGCATGTTCTGCTTTAATGCCCGCGATGCGTGCCGAGTTAATACGGCTCATTTGGCCTGCACCAACACCGACTGTGCGGTTATCTTTGGCATAGACAATGGCATTCGACTTAACGAACTTAGCCACTTTCCATGCAAATAACAGGTCACGCATTTCTTCTTCAGAAGGTGCACGTGCGCTCACGACATTCAGCTCTTGGTACAACAACTGATCGCTGTCCTGAACCAATAAGCCACCGGCAACGCGTTTGTAATCCTGATAGCCAGCGCCTTTTGTAAACTCACCGCAAACCAATAAGCGAACATTTTGCTTAGCTGCAATGATCTCACTCACGCCATCCATTACAGAAGGTGCGATGATCACTTCAGAGAACTGACGGTCAATAATGGCTTGGGCCGTTGCCGTATCTAAAGGCTGGTTGAACGCAATAATGCCACCAAACGCTGACTCAGGGTCTGTTTGGAAAGCTTTGTCATAGGCTTCTAGTAAAGTGTCTGCTTTGGCCACACCACAAGGGTTGGCATGCTTTACGATCACGCAAGCAGGGCTTTCATCAAACTGCTTCACACATTCCAGCGCCGCATCGGTATCTGCAATGTTGTTGTACGACAGCTCTTTACCTTGCAATTGCTTGGCCGAAGCGATGCAGGCTTGGTTGTTATTTGGCTCTACATAAAACGCCGCTTGTTGATGCGGGTTCTCACCGTAACGCATCGTTTGTGCCAGTACTAACTGCGTATTAAAGGTGGTCGCGAAACCTTCTGGCTTGCCGTTTTCAACGATTTTGCCAAGGTAGTTAGCGATCATGCCATCATAACGAGCGGTGTGCTCAAAGGCTTTAACGGCCATTTTGAAACGGCTTTCAGCTTCGATCACGCCACTGTTTTGAGCTAATTGCTCCAGCACACTGCTGTAGTCATTCGGGTCAACTACGATCGCAACGTGTGCATGGTTCTTAGCACTGGCGCGCACCATGGTTGGGCCGCCGATATCAATGTTCTCAATCGCATCTTCTAATGAGCAATCCGGATTGGCTACCGTTGCTTCAAATGGATACAGATTCACCACAATCAAATCAATACCCGGAATGCCGTGTTCCTGCATAACTGCATCATCTTGACCACGACGCGCCAGAATGCCGCCATGAATTTTCGGATGCAGCGTTTTAACACGACCATCCATCATTTCTGGAAAGCCAGTGTAATCAGACACTTCGATGACCGGAATATTTTCCTTAGCTAACAGACTTGCAGTGCCGCCCGTTGAGAGAATTTCGATATCGTGCTGATGCAGCTGACGAGCAAATTCGACAATGCCGGTTTTGTCAGACACGCTGATTAGAGCACGTTTTACTGGGCGGGGTGTCGCTTGAGACATGTGGTAAATCCTTGATACGCGGGTTTATAGATGAGGGAATCAAATAACAAACTTTCTGGGCGCGAGTATCGCATAAGTCCTATGCCCAGTACCATTTTGAAATTCAAATACTAAAGCATAAATCTCTCCCATTGGTCGGTGGCTTCTTCCCATTTATCCATGCTCCGACTTACAAACGACAAGGCTTCGCTTATTAATGACACATAGATTTTAAATAATTGTGAGGCTGAGTCCCCCGGCTCGGAGCGATAATGAAAAATAAACGAATGTTGGCATCGTTGGTCTCTTCGATGTTCCTCGTCACGGCGGCTCACGCCGGCAGCATGGACCCGGTGTCCAGCGCTGAAACTGAAATGGCAAAATCCATTGCGAATCCACCCGTTATTGCTGCGCGCATGGCAACTACTGCTGCTGAGTCTTCTGCTAGCAGTAATCCCGGCGTTGAATTTCTGCGAGTTGAAGCACACCGCTTCGCTAAGTCAGAAGTGAGTGCCGATAAGCGCTGGGCAGATGTGACTTCCTATGATTATGACAGCGATGAGCTGATCACAAAGGTGGTTGATCTGGATACCAATGCTGTGATTTCAACCACTCGCAATAAAGAGATGCAGCCACCATTGGCTAATACAGAGCTGACGCGCGCGATCTCCATTGTGTTTGAAGACCCTGAAGAGCTGAGTATTTTGCAGGCCGAGTATCTGCGCATTACTGGCGGCCAGCTCAGCACCATTGATCAGCTGCAATACAAAGCCTTTACCTTTTTTGCCGATAGCATGCCGGGTGTGGTGAATGAAGCCAGCACCGTGTGTGGCGCGCAGCGTTGTGCGCAGTTGGTGCTGTATACCCATGACAATCTGGTGTTTGAAGTGAGTCCTATTGTGAATTTGTCTGCCGGCGTTGTTTCTCAACGTATGGGTTACTAAGCGAGGTTTTAAGCATGCGTTGTATCGTAAAAGCCATCTTGCCGATTGTGGCAATCCTAGTTTTATTGAGCCCATTTTCGGCGGCACAAGCTCGTACCGGCAGTTTTTCCTGCCCTAGCGGACAAACTATTCAAAGTACCCTAACCAGTGGCGCAAGCTGGAGCATATGCTGGGAGGCACGTGATCAAGAAGGCGTTGTACTGAGTGATATTCGCTATAAGGCACCGGGGCAAATGCAGCGTCGTGTCTTAGGTGAGATGTCTTTAGCGCAGATTCAGCGTAATTATGATGATGGTGCAGGCCCTGAGTTTTTGGTGACTGCAACAGGTCTAGGTGGCAGTAACTTTATTAATCTGGATAGCACTGAATGCGCGGGCGGTCAGTTGCGTTATTCCGGTGGTAAAGCCGTGTTGTGCCAGACACAGCAAGATAGTGGCTTTATTTACAAGTTTTCTACCAGTAACGCCGTGAGTGGTAAAGCCTTGTCATTAGTGACCGCCTCTCAGTTGGGCAGCTATAGCTATACCGTGCAGTGGTTGTTTAATGAGAATGGCTCGATCGAGCCTAGAGTCGGTTTGAGTGGACACTTGAATCGCACGGGTACGGATACCGCATTTGGCTGGCCCATTCAACAAGATGGCACCACGGGCGTGTCATTTGTCGATAACTATTTCTGGCGTATGGATTTTGATCTGGGCAGTGACGCAAGCAATGATGTGGTTGAGCAAATCACTAGTAGCTTAAGCGCTGACCGCACCCGTCGTAGCAAATCTATTAGTACCGTTACGACTGAGGCTGCCCGTGACTTTAGCCCTGAAGTGAAACGCTTCTGGCGCATCCGTGACGGTTCAGAAACCAATGGCGTTTCGGCTATTTCGTATGAGTTGGTATTGCTGAATTATGACCACCAAGGAACGGGTTCCAATGGTGAGTCGTGGTTACAGAATGACGTGTTCTTTACCCGTTATAAGGCTTGCGAGCGCTTTGCAGCGGACAACGATACCACCAGCGGTTGCGGTTGGGGCGTTGAAAGCTACACCAGCGGTGAAAACATTAATCAAAGTGATGTCGTGGTCTGGAACCGGATTAGCTACCACCACTTACCACGCGATGAAGATGACAATGTAATCGGCATGCGTTGGAGCGGGTTTAAGTTGTTGCCGAGGGATTGGCATAGTCAGAACCCACTATAAGCACCGACCATAATACAAAATAAATAACGGAATTTAGCGATGAAGAGTTTACCCGCTGTGAAAAGGATGTTGCAGTTAATCATGCTTGGCATAGTTGCCTGGGGATTTGTACCATCTTCCCAGGCATTGGCTGCAGAGCACTGTGCTGATAATTATTATATTGATCAGACATTAGCCAGTGGCGCACGGTGGGATATGTGCTGGACGCACAATAATAATCATGGAATTCGCTACCATCACGTGTATTACACACCGGTCGATGGCACACGCCGTATGGTGTTGATGGATGCCGCTGTGGCGCAGATTCATGTGCCTTATGATGATAATGGCGCACGTTATCATGATGTCTCGGACTATGGTCTGGGTGGTGGTTACCTAAGAAGTATTAGCAATGTTGAGTGTCCCGGTGGCCAGTTGCGCCAGTACGGCACTAAAAATGCGGTTTGTACGCAAGTCGTCGAGCAGGGGGCGGCTTATCGCTCCAATGAAACAACGGCTAAAGCCAATGCGCTGAAAGTGTTTAGCATCTCCAAAGTCGGTGCTTACGTTTATATCCCGCAGTGGTTGTTTTTTGATGATGGCAGAATGGAGCCATCAATGGTAGCGACAGGTTCATTGCAGCGTATCAATAATACGTCGATTGAGCCGCATGGATGGTTACTGTCAGCGTTAGCTGGTAATACCTCGCGTATTGGTTTATCTCATATGCACAATTATTTCTGGCGTTTGGATTTTGATCTGAATGGCACAGCAAATAATGATATTGCTTCAGAGATTAACTATGTAGCCGCTAATGGTAAGCGTCAGCGTTCGATGACGACGTTTAGCAATGAAGTCTCTCGCTCTGTATCGCCAACATCACAACGCTCTTGGGTGATCAGTGATGGCAGCCAGCGCAATGACAAAAATCATGCACTTTCTTATGAGATCCGTTTAAGTGAAGCGGGGCATCGTGAGCAAGGGCCTGCTTACGAGCCATTCACTTATAATGATTTTTATGTAACGCGTGCCAATAACTGTGAGCAGATCGCTTCGCATAACCAGCGTATTAATAGTTGCGGCACCGATAGTGTCGATCAGTTTGCGAATAATGAAACGCTATCAGGGCAGGATTTAGTGGCTTGGGTTGGCATCTCTTTTTATCACATGCCGCGCTCTGAGGATTATCCTCGCATGGATGCGCACACTAATAAGTTTGAGATTATTCCACGCGATTGGCATACACAGAACCCACTGAAAACAATCAACACAACACCGCTGGTCGCCAATGAAGATAGTGCAACAACTGCGGCTGGTGTTGCAGTCACCATTGATGTCTTAGCCAATGATACGGGTAGCGGAGTTGTCTTTAATGAACTAAATGATCCCGCAAATGGTTCTGCTGTAATTAGTAATGGCAAGGTGGTGTATACGCCTGATGCTGGTTTTGCTGGTACTGAGATATTTTGGTATTCAGTACGGGATATTAGCGGTGCGTTATTTGGCACTAAAATCACTGTAACGGTGACGGGCGTTAATCTTAATGAATACCCAGTCGCTAATCCGGATAGTGTGACAACTGCGCGTGATACTGGCTTGCAGATTTTACCATTGTCTAATGATACCGGTGCCGGACTGACTATCACGCAGGTTAATAATCCATCGTTTGAAGGTGGCACGGTGACGGTGAGTAATAATCAGGTTAGTTACACACCGCCCGTTGGCTTTGCGGGAACGGATACCTTTTGGTATGCCTTTGAAGATTCTCAAGGTCGTAGTAATAGCGCGCCGGTTACTATTGAAGTAACAGGTGTAGATGTGAGTGCTTATCCGGTTGGTAATCCAGATACGGTTACGGCGTATCAAAATACAGCACTGACTATTGATGTGCTGGCCAATGATACTGGGGCGGGGTTGGTGATCGACTCCAGTAATCCGTATTCACTAAAAGGTGGTTCGGTTGCGATCAGCAATAATAAGCTGCTCTACACACCTGCTCAGGATTATGTTGGCTCGGATAATATCTGGTATGTATTCAAAGATAGTTTAGGGCGTTCGAATAGCTCGGTGGTGAATATTACGGTGGAGGCTTCAGCGCCAGCTTATCCGGTTGCGATTACTGATTCAGCGTCTACCGCACGTAATACTTCACTGACTATCAATGTGCTAGCCAATGATACCGGCGCGGGCTTGAGTATTTCAGAAGTGAATACCAACTCAGTGAATGGAGCGACAGTCAGCATTGTCAATAATCAACTGAACTACGTGCCTTATACCGGCTTTACCGGAAATGACAGTTTTTGGTACGCGATTAGCGATAGCCTAGGTCGTTTAAATGCCGCGCAGGTGAATGTCACGGTTACGCCGTGATCTTTAGAGTAGATCTCTACCTATAGTAAGAATGTTATGTTAAATAATAAAGAGAATGGTTTATTACCATTTCTCTCTTTAAAATCTAAGGCTTGTCTGATGAAGTGTTCAAACGTTATACTTTGGCCAATAATAACTAAAAATAAAGGCACTTATATGGCTAATGTATACATCAGCGCGATCTCGGTAATGCTGTTTATCTTTGTATTATTTGCTGTGGCATCCTGTGATTCTGCGTCTCATAACAACCATGTTGATCATTCAGCGCATAGTGCTCAAATGCCTCAATCTCAAGTTGCATCGACTAAAGCTGTTCCAGTTAGTACCAGTTGGAGTATGAGCCAAGTAGGGCGCTCAGGCTTGTTTAAGGCGAATTTTCATTGTGATGCGATTCCCTCGGTTGGTGATTTTCAATCTTGTGGCTTAACCGTTACTCAAAGTGGCGAGCCAGTGCATGGGGCGAAAATCGCAATTGATGGCGGTATGAAAGCGCATGGGCACGGATTGCCAACGAAGCCGCAGATTAAAAGCACAGCCGCTGCTGGCGAATATCAGATTGAAGGATTGAAGTTTAGTATGCCGGGTGCATGGACAGTTGGTTTTAAAATCGATGCTGCTGATACCTCTGATCAGGTCATTTTTGACTTTACTATCTAATGAAACGGTTGTTGGAAGTAGGTAGCTTGCGAGCGCCTTTAACAGCCGTTGTGCTAGCGGTGATGGGGCTGGCTTTAAGTGCTTGTGATGATAAAGAGCAGGGCTTGGTTTCTGCTGCGAAAATATCTGAGCAATCTGAGCAATCTGAGCAATCTGAGCAATCTGAGCAATCTGAGCAATCTGAGCAGCCGGTTGTGGGATTGGTAGCAAACACTGAAACCGCACAAATTGCAGCTCAAACTAAGCTAATAGCTCCAAAGGCGGGACAAGAAGTAGTTACTCAGGCGGCGGACGGTGAATCTTCTAATACTGGCTTACTTAACTGGAGTGCTGGCGAAAAAGCCTTACTGGATACGCTCTCAATTAAGCATCTCGATAAATTTCGCGTTGATCCAAGCAATAAATACCAAACAAACACCCAAGCTATTAGCCTAGGATCAAAACTATTCTTTGACCCACGCCTTAGCGATAACGGAAAAATTTCCTGCTCGACTTGTCATCAGCCCAATATCGCCTTTAGCGATGGTTTACCTCAAGCCGAGGGAATACGCACTGGCACCCGAAACACACCTTCATTACTTGGCGTATCTCATCAACAATGGCTATTTTGGGATGGCCGCAAAGATAGCGTCTGGTCTCAAGCCTTAGGCCCGCTTGAAAACCCAGATGAGCATAACCTGACGCGTGTCTCATTAATTCATAAGCTATTTGCGATTGATCAGTACCGTGATGATTATGCAGCTATATTCGGCAATCCACCCAGTGCTACAGAGCTTACATCATGGCCAGAAAAAGCAGCCCCAAATGGAAGCCTCGAAAGCCTCAAATTATGGAAGTCGTTAGCCATTAAAGACCGCAAGCGAATTAACCGGATTTTTGCCAATATCGGTAAAACACTGGCAGCTTATGAGTCGACATTAGAGTTTCCAGTTTCGCGCTTCGATCAATTTATTGATCAGCTCAACCAGGTAGCACAAGCTGATACAATGCCAGTACTAAGCACGCGTGAGCAACAAGGTCTAAAGCTTTTTATCGGCAAAGGCGCATGCATTAGCTGTCATTTATCACCGGTGCTATCCAATCAATCCTTCCAAAATATTGGCACAGGCACTCCCGGAAAAGACATGGGACGCTCACAAGTTGCCGAAGCGCAGCGTTGGGATGAATTTAATTGCTTGGGTGAATACAGCGATGCACCGAAAGATGCCTGCAAAGATCTAATATATATGAATAGCAACCGACACGATATGTCGGGGAATTTCAAGGTACCCAGCCTGAGAAATGTGTCGAAAACGGCACCGTATATGCACGATGGCCGTTTTCAATCACTGGCGCCGGTTGTCGCTTATTACGCCAACCCACCTAGTCAGGCGCAGACGGGTCATCACTTACCACCCATTCAGCTAAATGAAACTGAGCAAGCCTTATTGGCGGAGTTTTTAAAAGCCTTGTGATGGCGATTAATGATGACCGTTAGCGCACACGCAGAATTACTTATAAAACTCACAAGCAATCTGTGACGCCAACTTAGCATTGTTAAACACCAGCTGGATATTGGCGGCTAAACTGCTGCCTTCTGTTTTTTCGGCGACTTTTGCTAGTAAGAATGGCGTTGAATCCTTACCTGAAATGCCTTTGTCATCCATCTCAGCAACCGCATCTTTGATAACTTCGTCGATCATGGCCTTATCAAGAGCGTATTGCTCAGGAATCGGATTGGCAATTACCAAACCACCTTTTAATCCAATCTCCCATTTAGCTGCCATCGCATCAGCGATCTGCTTAGGCTCATCAAGGCGATAGTCGACACCAAAATCACTTTCACGCGTATAGAAAGCGGGAAGCATATCCGTTTGATAACCGACTACTGGCACACCTTGAGTTTCTAAATATTCCAAAGTTAAGCCAATATCTAAAATCGATTTAGCACCGGCGCAGATAACCGCCACATCAGTATTGGCCAGCTCTTGTAAGTCAGCTGAGATATCAAACGTCTGCTGAGCGCCGCGATGTACTCCGCCAATGCCGCCGGTTGCAAATACCTTAATGCCTGCCATCGCCGCCAGAATCATGGTGGATGCAACGGTGGTCGCACCATCAACTTTTTGCGCCACAATAAACGGAATATCACGGCGACTGGTTTTAATTACCGCTTGGCCTGCTTTACCTAAATATTCGATTTCTTCATGCGTCATTCCCACTTTCAGGCGGCCATTCAGAATGGCGATTGTCGCAGGCACAGCACCGTTATCACGAACAATCTGTTCAACTTTCAGCGCCGTTTCCACGTTTTGTGGATAGGGCATTCCGTGAGAAATAATGGTCGATTCTAAGGCGACGACTGGACGTCCGGTATCCAGTGCCGCTTTCACTTCAGGGTTGATGTCCAGATACTGGTTTAACATAAAGACTCCTTGATAATTCGATTGACTGAGATTTCAGACATATTGGGATTAATGGTTGCGATATCGGATAGGGCTACGACTGCGGCAGCCATGGCAAATTCGGTTGATTGACGAGTTGACCAGTCTTGGATAAAACCATGTGCCAGCCCAGCCAAAAAGGCATCGCCCGCACCATTGGCATTCACCATTGAAACCGGCATGGCGGGGAGTAGGGCTTGCTCTTGCTGATCGCTGTAAAATACGCCATCCACGCCAAGACTTAAAAAGATCCGTTTAACGCCTTGATCATGAAACCAATTGGCTAGTTCTGGCAATTGCTTGGAATCGGTAATCGTGATTCCTGAGAGTTGCTCGGCTTCTTTGAGGTTTGGTTTAAGGGTATGAATGGCATTGAGGTAGGGCGTGAGTTTAGTCGCCTTGGCGCAAGAAACAGGGTCAACAAACAGGGGAACATCCGCGTAATTACTGAGGATGTACGCTAGCGCGGTTTGCGATAAATTAGCATCAATAATAATGACATCCGCGCGTTGCAACATGGCTTGCTGAGATTTGAGTACATCAACACTCAAGCGCTCTAATATCGCCATGTCGTTAATGGCCACGTGCATATCGCCATCGCCATCCAGAACCGATAGATAGGTTGAGGTCACGCCATCGGCTAATTGCAGCGTGTGTTTCATATCAATGCCAGCGCGCTGACAATGCTCGATAATCTCTTGTCCGTAAGTATCTTTACCAACCGCAGTGGTCAGTCGGGTATCGGTGCCCAATCGAGCGAGGTTTTCGGCGATATTACGACCAACGCCGCCCGGAGAGGTGCTAACACTACCCAGATTAGAATCGCCCACTCTCAAGTTGCCTGCAGGCCTGCCAAGAATGTCCATATTGGCACCGCCAATCACCACGACATAGCGTGCTTCGGCCAAGATATAGCCTTTACCGCGAATCACGCCTTTATTGGTGAGGTTCATAATATGCCCAGCGACAGCGGAGCGGCTAATACCAATCCGGTCAGCGATGTCCTGCTGTGGCATGAGTGGGTCTTGTTTGAGTAATGCTAAGATTTCCAACTCGCGTTCAGTCATTTAAGCGGCCTCATTATTTCAAATAAACAAATGCTTGCTAACCAAACATTTGTTTAAAATAAATGAGTTTTGCAGAAATCGCAATAATAAATGTCGTCGATACTGATTTGCATCGACGAAAAGCTGGGTGTGGAATGAGGCTGTACTAAGAAGGCGTCGCGAGTTATAGCAGGGATTTCTGCTCACTAACCACCGCTTGCAGCTGCCCATCTTCAACCCGAATATTCAGGGCTTGCCCTGGGTGAGCCTGATTGACTCGCTGAATAACCGCACCAGTCTTAGCATCCTGAGTAATACTGTACCCGCGCTGCAAGGTATTGAGTGGGCTTACGCTATTCAGGCGCGCAGCCAATACAGCCAGTTGGGATTGGTGTCCTTGGAATTGCCGTTGCATCAATTGCTGCAAACGTTGCTCCAGCTGAGTCGTTTTTTGTTGACGATTCGCTAATAAACGCTGCGGGGATACTGATTGTAGCTTGGTCTCAAGTTGGCTCAGTCGGGCGGATTGACGCTCCAGCCGTAAACTAACACTCCGCTTCAGTCGTTGCTCCAATTCATCCAGTTTCTGTTGTTGCTGTTGCAATCGGTAAGCAGGGCGTTGGTGGGACAGTTTTTGTTCTTGCAGCTGTAAAGCTTGTTGGCGCGTTTGCAGGTTGCGGCGCATGGCATTGATCAGTCGCACATGGCGCTGCGTGGCTTGCAACCGCAGCTCTTTCATTTCAGGAACGGCTAATTCAGCAGCAACTGAGGGCGTAGCCGCGCGAACATCTGCAACGAAGTCTGAAATCGTAACATCGACTTCATGCCCGACCGCACTAATCACCGGAATTTTGGATTCATGAATTGCCATGACCACATTGCGCTCATTGAAAGACCAGAGATCTTCCATTGAGCCGCCACCGCGCCCAACAATCAATACATCGCAACGCGCTTGTTTATTAGCCAGGCGAATAGCGGTTTCAATTTGCGTAGCCGCGCTGCGCCCTTGGACGGCAACGGGGTAAATATAAATAGGGACCTGTGGAGCCCGACGCTCCAGCACTTGCAGGATATCGCGAATCGCCGCGCCACTCGGAGAGGTAATCACGCCGATGGCTTCCGGCAAAAAAGGCAGTGGCTTTTTATGCTCCTGATCAAATAAACCGCCAGCAGCCAGACTAGCTTTAAGCGCTTCAAATTGGCGCTGCAGCTCACCGGCACCGGCTTCCTCCATGTGCTCGACAACGATCTGAAATTCACCGCGAGGCTCATACAAGCCAATCCGCGCCCGTACCATCACCTGCATGCCGTTTTGTGGCTTCAGGCGTAGCGCCATATTTTTGTTACGGAACATGGCACAGCGTACTTGGGCTTTGCTGTCTTTTAAGGAGAAATAAAAGTGTCCGGAAGCCGGGCGCGAGAAATTGGAAATTTCACCTTCCAGCCATAGCAGGCCGAAGCTTCTCGATAACATCAGTGCTACTTCTGAGTTCAGGTCTGACACGGTCAGTACCGTGCGATTTTGATCAATGATGTTAACGTCTCCCAGCAAAAAGCCGGGGAGAGCCCGGCTTGGTCATATTCATAATTATCAGGTGGTTCTGTCAGGCAAACTTTAGAAAGTCGGGCCTGCTGTTTTAGCCGCTTCTGCCTGAGCCAGTGCACCGGCCGTTTGTGTCATGACCTGTTCAATGAATTCATTCATTTTTTCAGTGTCTTTATTGACCTGCGCTTGCTGGGCATTTTCCAATAATTTATCGGTGTTCAGCCAGTAAAATCCGGACTGTTTTGCGGCTTCAACCGCCGTTGTAGCCTCTTCCAGCGTGGCTGCTGAGGCATTGCTTGCGGCCATGGCGAGTACCAAGCCTGTGGCGATGTGTTTCAGTTTCATCAATTACTCCGCGTTAGAAGCTTATCATTCTATGTCGTGATCTATTGATAGCAGTTTACCCCAGATGCGTCAATGGTTTATAATGAGGCGCTAATTTTGGAAAATACTCGCTCCCAGGTACCTTGGAGGTCTTATGCGAATTCTAGAAGAAGCACTCACTTTTGACGACGTGTTACTCGTCCCCGCACATTCAAACGTGCTGCCTGCTGAGGTAAATCTCGGCACGCTTCTCACGCGCGATATTCGCATGAATATCCCTATGGCTTCGGCCGCTATGGACACCGTTACCGAAGCTAAACTCGCGATTGCATTAGCTCAGGAGGGTGGCTTAGGCATTATTCATAAGAATATGACTATTGAAGCTCAGGCTCGTGCTGTGCTCACCGTGAAGAAGTTCGAAAGCGGCATCATTAAAGATCCTTACACCGTAAAAGCTGATACCACGGTTCGTGAAGTTATCGAGCTGACAGCCAAGCGCCATATTTCTGGTGTACCAGTTATTGCGGGTGATAATGATCTGGTTGGCATCGTGACCAGCCGCGATTTACGTTTTGAAACCAATCATGATCAGCCAGTTAGTGAGATCATGACAGCAAAAGATAAGCTGGTAACGGTGAAAGAAGGTACTGATCGTGAGGACATTCTGCGTTTATTACATCAGCACCGCATTGAAAAAATTCTGGTGGTTGATGACGCGTTTAAATTACGTGGTTTGATTACGGTAAAAGACATTCAGAAATCGACTGACCATCCAAATGCTTGTAAAGATGCCAGCGGTAGCTTGCGTGTTGGCGCAGCAGTGGGTGTGGGTTATGGCACAGAAGATCGTGTCGCTGCATTGGTTGAAGCCGGTGTGGATGTATTGACTGTTGATACGGCGCATGGCCACTCGCAAGGTGTGTTAGATCGTATTCGCTGGGTGAAAGAGAATTATCCACAAGTACAGGTCATCGGCGGCAATATCGCGACTGGCGAAGGCGCATTAGCCTTGGTTGAAGCGGGTGCTGATGCGGTTAAAGTCGGTATCGGTCCGGGATCAATCTGTACGACTCGTGTTGTTGCGGGGGTTGGCGTTCCACAGATCACGGCGATTATGAACGTAGCCAAGGCTTTAGAAGGCACTGGCGTTCCGTTGATTGCCGATGGTGGTATTCGTTACTCTGGCGATGTGGCTAAGGCCATTGCTGCTGGTGCGCATTCAGTCATGCTGGGTAGTATGCTGGCAGGAACCGATGAAGCGCCGGGTGAAGTGATTCTGTATCAAGGCCGCTCTTACAAGTCATACCGTGGTATGGGCTCGTTGGGTGCAATGGCTAAAGGCTCTAGCGACCGTTATTTCCAGGAATCTGAAAATGCGGTGGATAAGCTGGTTCCTGAAGGGATTGAAGGCATGGTGGGGCACAAAGGTCCATTGGCTAATATCATTCACCAAATCAATGGTGGCGTACGCTCAAGTATGGGTTACCTCGGTTGTGCCACGCTGGATGAGATGCGGGTTAAGCCTAAGTTTGTTCGTATCACCGGTGCGGGTATGAAGGAATCTCACACGCACGATGTGACGATCACCAAAGAAGCCCCTAACTACCACAGCTAATTGAGACCCCGTTAATGTCAAATAATATTCATGATGATCGTATCCTGATTCTGGATTTCGGCTCGCAATACACTCAATTGATTGCGCGTCGGGTTCGTGAAACGGGCGTCTACTCCGAAATCCTGCCGTGGGATATCGATGATCAAAGCATTATCGATTTTAAAGCCAAGGGTGTGATTTTATCCGGTGGCCCTGAGTCGGCCATGCTGGAAGATGCACCGGTTGCGCCGCAGTTGGTGTTTGATTTGGGTGTGCCAGTGCTGGGTATTTGCTACGGCATGCAGACCATGGCGCAGCAGTTAGGCGGCGAAGTGGTTAGCTCCAGCCATCGCGAATTTGGTCATGCCAAAGTCCGTGCGCGCGGCCACACTGAGTTGCTGAAAGATATTTGTGATGTGGTGACTGAAGAAGGTCATGCTTTGCTGGATGTCTGGATGTCGCATGGTGATAAAGTTGAGCGCATGCCAGAAGGTTTCCGCCTGATGGCTAGCTCTCCGAATGCACCGATTGCGGGTATGGCCAACGAAGAGCGTCGTTTTTACGGCATTCAGTTCCATCCTGAAGTCACGCACACCGAGCAGGGTGGCAATATTCTGGCGCGCTTTGTACGTGGCATTTGTGGCTGTGAAGGCTTGTGGAATGCTAAGAATATTATCGCTGACAGCATCGACCGGGTTCGCGCTCAGGTGGGTGAAGATGAGGTGATTCTTGGCTTATCCGGCGGTGTTGATTCGTCAGTCGTGGCGGCTTTATTGCACGAAGCGATTGGTGAGCAACTAACGTGCGTCTTCGTAGATACTGGCTTGCTACGCCTAAATGAAGGCGATCAGGTCATGGCGACTTTTGCCGAGCACATGGGCGTTAAGGTCATTCGTGTTAATGCCGCTGATCGTTATTTTGATGCCTTAGCGGGTGTGACTGACCCTGAAGCCAAGCGTAAGATCATTGGTAACTTGTTCATTGAGATTTTCGATGAAGAGTCTGCCAAATTGAGCAATGCAAAGTGGTTGGCACAAGGCACGATTTATCCTGATGTAATCGAGTCTGCAGGCAGCAAAACCGGCAAAGCGCATGTGATTAAATCACACCACAATGTGGGTGGTTTGCCAGAGAATATGAAGTTGAGCTTGGTTGAGCCATTACGCGAGTTGTTTAAAGACGAAGTTCGCACCATTGGTGTTGAGCTGGGTCTGCCGCGTCAGATGGTTTACCGTCATCCATTCCCTGGGCCTGGTTTAGGTGTGCGGATTTTGGGTGAAGTGAAACGTGAATATGCCGACCTGTTGCGCCTTGCTGATCACATCTTCATGGAAGAGCTTAACCGTCACGACCTGTACGACAAAACTTCGCAAGCGTTTGCGGTATTCCTGCCGGTGAAATCGGTTGGCGTTATGGGTGATGGCCGTCGTTATGACTGGGTAATTGCTTTGCGTGCCGTTGAAACCATTGACTTTATGACTGCTCGCTGGGCGCGTTTGCCTTATGAGTTCCTTGAGCTGATGTCACTGCGCATCATCAATGAAGTCGATGGTATTTCTCGTGTGACTTATGATATTTCCGGCAAGCCGCCGGCGACGATTGAGTGGGAATGATCGAAACAGTCAGCGACGATCAGCTTGCGCAAGATGAGGTTTGGATGCTGCATGCGCAGCGTCTGGCCGATCGCGCGCAAGCTCAGGGAGAAGTCCCGGTCGGCGCGGTGTTGGTAAAAGATAATACGCTCGTTGCTGAGGGTTGGAATCAACCAATTACTCATCATGACCCCAGCGCGCATGCCGAAATAATGGCACTGCGCGCGGCGGGTCAAACATTGCAAAATTACCGCTTGCCCAGTACCACGCTGTATGTCACTTTGGAGCCTTGCACTATGTGCGCAGGTGCCATGTTGCATGCACGGGTCGGGCGGGTTGTATTTGGTGCATTTGATCCTAAAACCGGTGCCGCAGGCAGTGTGTTTAACACCTTGCAGGATGAAAATAACCTGCATACTTTAACCATTAGTGGTGGCGTTTTAGCCGAGCAATGCAGCGAACAATTACGGGCATTTTTCAGAGAGCGTCGTCGTAAAACTTAAATCTACGGGGTTGTCATGTCTCAATCACTGGCCAGCCACTCGGCTGTCAAAGGGCCGCTGCTGGCATTAATTGGTTTTGCTTCGTTCTCCACTCACGATGCCTTATTGAAATCCTTGAGTGATTACTCGGTATTTCAAATCATCTTTTTTGCCATGCTATTTGGCTACGTTCCCTTTTCCATTGTGCGCCTGATGGACCCGAACCCCGGCAGTATCAAAGCGAATAATTTAAAGATGGTGGTGTTGCGAGCCGTGTTGATGGTGAGCAGCCTCTGTTGTGCGTTTATGGCATTTAAGATGCTGCCAATGGTGCAGGTCTACGTCTTGTTGTTTACTGCCCCGTTGTTGATCACAGTGATGGCAATCTACTTTCTTGGCGAGCAGGTGCATATCACTCGTTGGGCGGCCATTTTGATTGGCTTGCTCGGTGTTTTGATTGTGCTGAGGCCTTCGGTTGAAAGCGTTAGCCTTGGGCATCTATTCGGTTTGATTGCCGCATTAAGCAGTGCTGGCGCAGCCATAATCTCGCGTAAAATTGGTAGCACTGAAAGCCCTGCGACCATGATTCTATTCCCGTTATTGGCAAGTATTCTCATCACCGGCTGTATGCTGCCATTTGTGTACAAGCCAATGGAGTTATCTGCGTTGGGGGTTATGTTCCTGATTGGCATCTTCGGTCAGATCGGACAGTTGATGGTATTTCTGGCATACCGGGCAGCCAATGCCGCCTTTATTGCGCCAATGCAATACAGTCAGATTGTCTGGGCGGTGATTTTCGGCGCGCTATTCTTTAATGAGTCCGCGGACCGCTATGTTGTGTTAGGAGCGGCCATTACGATTGCCTCCGGTATTTTGATTGTCTGGCGTGAAGCGATGGTTTCTAAGGTACAAGCCAACCTGCAAACCCGAAATTCTCGTATGGTGAGTGCAGCGCCTGCGCCAATCATTGAAAGCGACAATGCGGAACTTGGGGAGCCTGAACCAGCAAGATAAGTGGGTTTAGCTAAGCGAGGCTGGTTTTAATATATTCCGCTAATACATCAATCGCCTCTCCGGTGCTATCAGCTTGCCGGAGTAGGCTGATTGAAATATCGCCCAGTTCAGGAAATCGCTCAGACTCCCGAACAATATCTAAAGAGGGTGGCACCGTGCTTTTCGCCAGTGCTGTCACTCCAAGCCCTTCGGCAATTGCTGCCTGAATCCCCGTAAGCCCCGGAATGGTGTACACAATGTTCCAAGGCTGGCTAATGCGGCTCAAGCGTTGCAGCATGCGGCGACGGTACAAACAGCCTTCTGGCGCTACCACCAATGGGATGGTGCTGCGCAAATGGCTTTCTTTGTTCTTATTGGTCACCCAGACCAAGCTATCGACTTTCACAAAGCTCGTGTGTTGAGTGGCAGGGATTGTGTTATCACTCAACACTAGTAATAAGTCGAATTTCTTAGCCATAAATTGCGGCATCAACACATTGCTCAGATCGCAAGTGACCTCCAGTCGCACCCCCGGATAAATCTGTGCAAAGCGCCCAATAATGCGAGGTAGTAAGGTCGAGGCAAACTCATTGGGAATACCTAAATGAATGCTGTCGCGCATGGTTGGCGCGGCAAAATAATTCATTGCCTCATCGTTTAACATCAAAATGCGCTGCGCATAATCAAACAGCACTTGCCCAGAGACGGTTAACTCAAAGCGCTGCCCCGCGGTACGCTTAAATAAGTGCTCATTAACCAGTGTTTCCAGTCGCTGAATTTGCAGGCTGATCGCAGGCTGAGACCGTCCCAATAACTCACCCGCCCGACTCATGCTGGCAAGTTCGGTGACAGTCGTAAACGTGCGTAATAAATCAATGGATAGGTTTTTATAGCGAACACTCATGGCGGTGCACTCAGATTCATTTATAAAATTAATAATTCTATTTTAACTATTCATTTAACAAATTCTATAGACGGGCATAAGATCGAGTGAATTAATCCTTACAAAATGCCAGTTAATTGCAAGTTTCAGGAAATCCCAATGTCTATTAGTGTTTTTGATTTATTCTCCATCGGAATCGGTCCTTCCAGTTCCCACACTGTTGGACCGATGCGCGCGGCGCAGTATTTTACCCAAGCCTTGATCGATGCTGATTTACTGCCAAAAGTGACTCGGGTGAAGTCCGAGTTATTTGGCTCGCTGGGAGCCACCGGTAAGGGCCATGGCTCGATTAAAGCCGTGCTCTTGGGCTTGGAGGGTGAGTCTCCAGAAAGTGTTGATATTGAAAGTATGCCCCAGCGGCTGGCTGATATGCGTGAGCATAAAACCCTGAACCTAGCCGGAAAGCAACAAGTTGGTTTTGATGAAGAGACTGACTTGATTATGCATCGCAAAAAGAGTCTGCCATTTCACCCGAACGGCCTGTGTTTTGAAGCCTTTGATGCGGCGGGGGATAGCGTGCTAAAGCGCTGTTATTACTCAGTCGGCGGCGGCTTTATTGTCGATCAGGATGCCGCAGGCAGTGCGCATATCATTGAAAACCCAACCGTCGTGTCGTACCCATTTACCAGTGGTGAAATGCTGCTGGAGATCTGCGAAGCCAATAATATGAACATCAGCGATGTCATGATGGCAAATGAGTGTGTTACGCGTACTGAGGCGGAAGTGCGCGAAGGGCTATTATCAATTTGGCAAGTGATGCAGGATTGCGTAGTAGCTGGTTGTAAAAACGATGGTATTTTGCCGGGTGGCTTAAAGGTTAAACGTCGTGCGGCGGCTCTGTACAAGCAACTGCAAGATCGTCGTGAACGAGTAATGATTGATCCGTTGGCCGCCACCGACTGGGTGACCTTATACGCACTGGCAGTGAATGAGGAAAATGCGGCCGGTGGTCGTGTGGTGACGGCACCAACCAATGGCGCGGCAGGCATTATTCCAGCGGTATTACATTACTATACGCGTTTCCATATGGATCATAATAATCCGGGCTGGAGTGACGACAAAGTGGTTCGCTTCCTGCTAACGGCGGGTGCGATCGGTATTTTGTTTAAGATCAATGCCTCGATTAGTGGCGCGGAAGTCGGTTGTCAGGGCGAGGTTGGTTCAGCTTGTTCAATGGCAGCAGGTGCACTGACCGAAGTGCTAGGTGGTACGCCGGCACAAGTTGAGAATGCCGCTGAGATTGGTATGGAGCATAATCTGGGGCTCACCTGTGATCCGATTGGTGGCTTGGTGCAAGTACCTTGCATTGAGCGCAATGCCATGGCCTCAATGAAAGCAATTACCGCCTCAAGAATGGCTCTACGCGGCGATGGCACGCACTTTGTCTCACTGGATAAAGTCATCAAGACGATGCGTGATACTGGCCGGGATATGCGGAATAAATACAAAGAAACCGCTCGCGGTGGTCTAGCGATCAATGTGCTGGAGTTGCCAGTAAACATCACTGAGTGTTAATGGTTTGATCTAAACAAAAAGCCCGCATAGATTGTTAGTCTGTGCGGGCTTTGTTGTGCCTAAGTGAGCTGTCGCCAGCGATCTACCTGTTTTTGATCAGCTGGGTTAGTTCGCGACTAATTACCAGCCGCCAATTGCTTGGCTTGCGAAAAGTCCACTTTGCCCGAACCTAGTAATGGCAGTTTCTCAACTTGCATCACCGCTGCGGGTATCAACAATGGATTGATTTCTGCCGCTAGCATGGCTTGCCGTAACTCCTGCAAAGCAATATCGCCACTAGTGATCAGGATGACTCTTTCGCCTTTCTTCTCATCTGGAATATTAACCGCAACAATCCCAATATCAGCATCATTCAAGCTGGTGCGTACCGCGCTTTCTATCGCAGTCAAACTAATCATTTCACCGCCGAGTTTGGCAAAGCGCGAATAGCGGTTGACAATCACTAAGAAGCCGTCTTCATCTAAATGGCCCTTATCACCGCTGACATACCAGCGAATGCCATCACGCTCGATAATGGTCTTCTCGGTGCGCTCAGGGTCGTTTAAGTAGCCCTGCATGACTTGCGGGCCACCAATCAGAATCATGCCATCATCACCGCCGGGTAATTCTTCAAAGGATACGGGATCAACGATTTTAAAGCTGGAACCCGGTAGTGGCATGCCGACGGTGCCTTGCTTGCCGCCTACTTGAACTTTCCAGTAACTGGTATCCAGCACGTCGGGCAAATTAACGCTGGCCACGGGTGAGGTTTCAGTCGTGCCATAGCCTTCGTAAATATCCCGTGAATATTTCAGTTTAAAGGCATCGCGTACATCCGGATTAAGCTTTTCAGCGCCTGAGACCGCAATCCGTAAACTATTAAACATTAGCGGATTAATCTTCCGGTCACGAGTGTAGAGGCGGAAGAAGGTTGAGGTGCCAAACAAAATCGTGGCGCGGTATTTAGCGACAGCTTTAGCCACACCTAAGCCATCCGTTGGGTCGGCATGGCAGATCATAGGTAAGCCTTCAATCAATGGCAAAAACTGCGTGGCGGTCAAACCAAAGGCATGGAATAAGGGCAGAGAAGCCATTACCACATCATCGCCTTCTGCATTCAGAATCTGACTAATTTGTTTTAGATTCGCCATAATATTCTGATGGCTAAGCACGACGCCTTTCGGATCACCTTCGCTGCCACTGGAGAATAAAATAGCGGCATTAGCCTGTGCATCATAACTGCGGCTGTAGATTGCTTTTAGTGCGGAAGCTGGTAGCAATTTAATGCTAGCGAGAATGGTGAACATTTCCAGTTTTGAAATGGATTCACGGAGCGTTTCCAGCTCGACCACAGTGACCTTGGAAAGTGGCTCGGAAAGATCAATTCCGCGCTGCTGCAACTTCTTTAAAAAGCGTGATGATGTATACACCGTGTTAATTTCGGCCTGCTGCAAGGCACGGCTAAAGGCATGAGTGCTGGCGGTGTAATTAAGATTAACCAGCGTTTTACCGCTGAGTAATCCCGCCATATTGGCAATCACGCCACCGCTACTAGTGGGGAGTAATAAGCCGATATTTTGCTCAGGACTGATATTATTAATGCGTCGTGAAAAAGCAATGGCGCCTGTCAGTGCGCGACGCGCAGAAAGTGGCTCACTCAGCGTATCGGCCAAGGCCATTTCAGAATCAATCTGCTTAACGCTATCAATCCAGGCATTAGGCAGGGTTTGCAGCTCTGTGCTAAAGCGCTGCCAAGCAATAATCGAGAGATCAAATACGCGTCGTTTAAGTACGGTGGCTTCGGTGGTTTTATCGATCGGTACGCCAAAGGTAACCAGTAACTCACGGCGGCGCTGTGTTTTTGGCGCGTGTTTGAGGCGTTCAGATGAGCGAGAAAATTGACTGCCCCATAGTCCATGCAGATAGAACGGTACAATCACTACATCATCGTGTGCCATGGCGGCAGATTTTTCATAGCCACGTTTGAAGATACCTAAGTGTCCGGTGCGGCTGATGGTGCCTTCTGGAAATAGGCAGACGACTTCGCCATCATCCAATAAGTCAGCGACGGCTTTAAGCGACTCAGTACTGCCAGGGCCGGACTCAATCGGAATGGACCCGAACAGCTTGAAGAACCAGCTCAGGTACCAACGCTCGTAAATATTACGCAGCATTACGAAGCGTACCGGACGTGGAGAGGCGAGTTGTACAATCGCCCAGTCAATCCAGCTGATATGATTTCCAAGCAGCAACACGCCGCCGTTGGGTGGAATATTTTTCATGCCTTCAACATTCACCTTGTATTTCAGGTTCATGAGGTAAGACAGAATAAAGCGCACCAAGCTTTGTGGTAGTTGGTAAACGGTGTAGCCAAAACCAATGACCGCGACTACTGCAATCAAAAACAGTAAATGTAAGCTGTCGATGCCAATGACCGCAAACATCACGGTAATCACCAAGAATTTGAGCATGGCAATGTTCTGGATCAGGTTATTAGCCGCCAGTACTTTACCCAGCTCATGCTCGCCCGCATGGTATTGGATTAATGAATTGAGGGGCACTATAAACAGGCCGCCCATTAGTCCAATAAACATAAAGTCGAGCGCCATGAGGGCTTGATTGCTGAGGCTTGGCAGTACAAATAAACCAATCGCCACACCTGCGGCACCAATGGGTACTAATCCAGTTTCGATATAATTACGCGAGAAGCGAGCTGCAATCACTGAGCCAAGCGCAATACCAATTCCGGATGACGCCAAGATCGCTTGGATAATAATGGTATTGGTTTCGCCGGTTTGCGCTTTGGCAAAGGCGGGAAAGGCCGCCAGCATGACTTGTCCGATAGACCAGAATACAGCCAAGCCGACAATCGACAGAAAAATAACCTTGTTTTGGATAATGGGTTTCAGGTTACCGGTGGTCAGTGCACCACGTTTTAGTGCCTGAAAGTCAAAGCGCTCATCAACGGGTGCGGTTTCCAGTTGCGGCAAGCGATACATCATAATCAGTTCCAGCACGCTGCTGATGATCAGAATGAAACCTAGTGGAACCAAGTTAAGTAAGATGTCACTTTTTTCGGTCGCGTCTTGTGGGTACTTAAGCTCAAACAATACCGAGAAGATTAGCGTGCCAGCCAGAATGCCGATAATCGAAATCGCTTGGACTAAGCCATTACCTTCTGCCAGATGCTCTTTGCCGAAGAGTGATTTGATATAGCCATACTTAGCAGGCGAGTAAATGGCAGATTGCACGGCCAGTAAAAAGGTCATCCCAAATGCCAGCCAGAACCAGCCCATGGCATAGCTGAGCGTAATGGCAACGGTTAGGCCGACAGCCGCCCAGGCCGCTAAGCGCATGACGCTATTTTTGGGGTATTTATCGGAGAGATAGCCCGCCGCGCCAAACATCAAAATAAAGGGAAGCAGGATTAAGCCGTTAACGATTGCAGTCAGGTAAATCTGCTCGCTGCCATCGTAGACTTTAAAAATGGTGTTCTGAATGACGATTTTGTGACCGAGATCGACCACTGTGTTGAGAAACACGGCCATTAGAAAGGGCAGTGCGCCCGCAATTCTGAAGAGTTTTCCCATTATTAATTCCTATTATTGTAATGCGTCATCAGTGAATGAAGCATGTTACGTCAGGAGTGGCATGGGTTCAAAGAGAATGCGACCTTGGGTAATCGCAGATGGATTAGCCCAAGGTCGATGAAGCAGATCAGCGCAGCTTATTTAGCCGGTGCAGGCACTCGATCGCAGATTGTTTTCACATTCTTAGACCATTGCTGTGACATGGTGCGGTTCTTAGCAAACATCGTATCCATTTGCTTAATGATCTGGTTGCCTTTGTCGGCAGCTTGTTTCATTTGCTGTTCAACAGTCGCGCGCTGAACAAAGCCACGTAGGGCTGTCAGTTGATTGTCGTACTGTTTTACGTTGTTGATTGTGCTTCTGACTAAAGAGTAAGAGCGAGTCGCACGATCCAATAGGGCAACGACACATTGCTTTTCTGGTTGTGTCAGTGTGTTGTCGTGTTGCTTCTTCTGAAGCGCCGCTCGGGACTTTTGCAGCTTCTGTTCGTTTTGCTGCATGGCTTGAACGGATTTTTTGAAGTCCTGTGAAACAGAGTTTAGTGTTTTGTAAAAAGCTTGTTTCGCAGGATTTAGATCTGCCGCTGCAAAAGCGTTGACGCTGATTACCGCACTTAGTAATACGGTGGATAATTGTTTTAACATAGAAAACGTCCTGTAGGGTTTTAATCCTGTTGAAGATAATTAAGCAGGTAGTTAGTTTCCGGATTTCGTCAGTAGTTCAATAGGGGGGAGAATTTATTGCCAGCCGGAGGTGTTGCGGGGATTACTGTACACGTTTTTTAAGATATAGAAAACAGGCATAAAAAAAGGCCATAATGTAAACATTATGACCTTTTGATATCTTGGTGCCGCAACCACGAATCGAACGCGGGACCTACTGATTACAAGTCAGTTGCTCTACCAACTGAGCTATTGCGGCGAAGAAGCTGCGCATTTTATAGATCACTCTATAGTCCTGCAAGCCTTTTTTACGGGTTTTTATTATTTTTTGTTATCCCGTCATCCAACTTTAAATCAACATCGACGTATATTATTGTTTTTATTCGTTATTCTTATTATTCTTGTCGTCGTGTTGTTAGCCCCTGGAAGCTGTCGGCCATTCTACAGTTGGGCGATGAATGGTTACTGAACTAAGATTAATCAATTTAAAAAGTGTATGACTAGCGATAAATTTCAGTGCTGACAGGGTGAGTTAGCGTATAGCTGCCGGTGGTTGTGTTTGCAATTTTAAGGCCGCACAATAAACTCAGCCCATGAAGATTTCTTCTGTGATAACGAACGACTCCTAAACTCCTGCAATCGGTAAATCTATGAATGACTTTAATCCTCAGCTGCACCTGCGCCAATGTATTCAGAAAGTAGCGACGGGTCCGGACTACAGTAAAGACTTATCGTTTGAAGACGCTCGCGATGCGATGCGCGCCATACTGTTACCTGAAACCGACCCGGTACAAACATCCATATTCTTTATCGCCTTGCGTATGAAGCGTGAAACTGATGAAGAGAACCGTGGAATATTGCAGGCCTTAATTGAAGGTTCGCAGCATGCGACGGCTGAGGTGGATGAGTTGGTTGATCTTTCCGATCCTTATGATGGCTATGCACGGGGCGTGCCTGCCTCGCCATTTTTACCGGCTGTGTTAGCTGCTTTAGGCGTTAATGCGGTATCGCATGGATTGGAAGTGGTAGGCCCTAAGTTTGGTGCGACTCATCATCGGGTACTACGTGCGGCAGGTCTGGATGTGAATTTAAGTGTTGAAGCGGCCGCTAAGCAAATCACTGATATCGGCTGGGCCTATGTTGACCAGCAGCAGTTCGCGCCAGCACTTCATGCGCTGATGCCATTACGTAAGCGCATGGTGAAGCGTCAGGTACTCAATACCGTAGAGTCTCTGTTAGGGCCAATCCGCGCGCGTCACAAGACGCATTTTATGAGTGGTTATGTGCATAAAGCCTATCCGCCAATCTATGCGGCTTTGGCGCGTCAGGCAGGATTTGACTCGGCAATGTTTATGCGTGGTGTGGAGGGTGGCACGATTCCATCACTGCAACAGACTGGGCGGCTATTCTCTTATCATGGAGAGGGTGAATTAGAGCAGCGGGATTTATCACCTGATGAGGTATCAACTCAGGCGACTTCGCGAGCCGTGCCACTGCCTGCGGATCTACCGGAGCCTCCGGTTGAAGAGGGGGTTATGTTATCGGTTGATGGCAATGCGCTAGCAGCAGCCTCAGCAAACCAAGGGCTGGCGGCTTTGGGTGGAGAGCAGGGGATGATGTATGATTCGCTGGTTTATGCTGGGGCAATAGCGCTGACGCATTTACAGCGTTTTAAGACAATGTCTGAGGCCGCAGAGGCGGTGCGTGGCGTGTTGGATAGTGGTGCGGCGTTAGAGCGATTTAAGGCGGCAGCGAAGGCCTGAACTGTTCAAAGACAATAGACATTACAGGCGATAATTATTCAATCCACTAGAGTGTTTGGTGCGTATAACAAAAAACCGGCTAAAAAGCCGGTTTTTATATTCTAATCTACTATAATTTGGTGAACTTTACAGCGAGCCTTGCTGACTAATGTACTGTCTGAGTTCACGAGGCTTTACATCGCCGGTTTGCATCGCTTTAAGCTTGCCATCCGGAGAGTAAATCATATAAGTCGGGTAGCCTTTAATACTCTTTCTTGTACTTTTACTCAGGTAGCGATTGAAGTCGCTGCGGTTAGAGACTAAATTTTTGAAATGAACATTGAAGCGGCTTAGCGAGTTCTTGGCGACGTTGGTGTCACCGTCAAGCGATACGCCGATAATGTTAGTGTTTGGAATGCTGTAGCGAGCTGAGTCGGTTTCAGGCATGGTCTTCATGCAAATACCGCAGTCAGAGCGCCACACTTTAACAACGATCCATTTCCCTTTGCCAACCAGGTTTTGTAGTTCGCTTGGATTGCCATACAGGTCAGACATGGCAAATACGGAAGTGCTGAGCATCATAAAGACGAGCGCACAGGCATTCGCCATCAGCGCGAGGGGTTTGAGGTTCATAGAATGTACTCCGGGGAATCAATAATAAGTTTTTACTGCAAATTCTTTTCATTTTTATTGTTGTTATCATCGAACACTTTTGGGGGCGATTGGAGCCCTTCTCTAAAGTGTTGGGGATTTTTAACACAGCACTAAGCTTTATGCAATAGCATACAAGCCAACCGAAGATGGATTTACGACACACGGAAGGTGTTGTTTTTTCTTATTAAATTCAATGATGATGTTCATAAAATGAATATGATCGAATTTTTGTCAGAATGGCAATCTTTTTTCCTATATGATATGTAATTGTGGTATATAAGACACAGGCATTGTTTTGTTTTAGTCTAAAAGGATGAATAATCAGGGAGGTCCTTTGTGAGAACCAACGGAAGAAGTTCGACACTAAATTTTTGCTTAATTAGCGCATTTTCTGCGACTATTTTTGCTTCACCAGTGATTGCAGCAGATTTAGATGAGCCGGAAGGTATCACTAGTCGTGCGACGCAATCGTGCCCTTTGAATAGTGGTGGTCCATCATTATTAGGTACTAAATGGCGTGTATCGTCGACTTATGGAAATCCAGTTCCTGCAGTCGTTGATATGAGTATGACGGTTAATCTTGACACTATGACTGGCGATACTGGCTGTAATAAGTATGCCGCTAAGTTTAAGCAGGTTGGTTACACCGGTTTTACCATTACTCAAATGGATCGTACGCGTACACCTTGTCCTTTAGTGAGTCAGGGAGAGGGTAAGCCTACCGTTCACCTTGGTAACCTTGAAGGTGCTTACCTACGTATCATGCGCCGCATGGGTAGTGTGCAGCAGATGGATGACGGCAAGTTGGTATTCTACGATAGAAACGGAAAAGAAGGTCTGGTCATGACTAAGGAGTAATTTCCTTTTGTATTGACTACCGAAGTGCCCGACTTGTTCGGGCATTTTTTGTTTTTGATTTAGCGAATGCTTAGGTAGAGTGAGTATAACTAACGAAGCAAATATTGGAAATACGATGACATTGAAAGCCATTTTATGGGATATGGACGGCACCTTGATCGATAGTGAGCCTGCTCACGAACAAGCCTTTGATGAGTCCATGGCCTCACTCGGTGTGACGGTTCCGCCGGGTACTCATGATGCTTTGCTCGGCTCAAGCTTTGTCGAAGTACACCAAGCGGTGGTGAGGGTTACCGGATTGGATTTAACACTTGATGAGTGGAAGCAGCTTAAATGGAAATATTATCAGGCTTGCTCGGCCGGTATTAAGCCGCTGAAAAACAGTCAGGCCATTTTGGATGCGTTTACTGCCAAAGGTGTGCCAATGGCGCTGGTGTCTAATTCCAGCCGTGATGAAGTGAATTTAAATCTGGAAGTGACACAGCTGGCGGACTATTTTCAAATCACAGTAAGTCGTAATGATGTTGAGCAGGGTAAGCCCGCTCCCGACTGCTATTTGGCTGCAGCCAAAGCTCTCTCACTAGCTGCTAATGAGTGCTTGGTTATTGAGGATAGTGTGACCGGCGCTAAGGCCGGTTTAGCCGCAGGGATGATGACGTTATTTCATCCAGAAACAGAAGCGCTTGTTGAGCATTGCCCTGAAGGTGCTATATTGCAACTACCCGATGGCGACTTGGGAGCATGGCTGGAAGAGGCCTTTGCTTAGCAGCTGGTTGGTATTTAGCTGCTGAGTGTTTAGTTGCTTAGTTTTCAGTTTAGCTGGTTAGGAATATAGCCAGCTAAATCTCAGCGTACAAACTTCAGAATATGACCCTTAAAGGCTTTGCTAAGGTATTCGGTATGATCTGGCTTTAATTGAGAAGCAGTAAAGCCAAAAGCTGTCATTAGGGTACTCAGCTTGTTTTTTCTACCACGGCCGGGATCGACCAATATCACTTCACAACTAGGATTGGCATGGTTATGAATAAACTCTGCCAATAACTCAATATGCTCATCTTCATACAGCAAGTCGCTTCCAATAATGAGATCAAATAATCCAAGCTTATCGCTTTTAGCGGCCCAATCTGCCATCTCGAAAGCAATATTCCGATCATGATTTAATAGCGTATTGCGCTCTAAAAAGGCCTGCGCTTCTGGATGATAATCGGTTGCGGTAATGTCGGCCATTTTTTTGTTAAGTAACAAGCTAGAAAGCGCCATGCCACAGCCAACTTCCAAAATTCGCTTAGAGCTGGTGTCATAATCAAGCATGTGATGAGCGAGTACCAAGCCGGATGGCCAAACCACGCCAAATAGCGGCCAGCTAGCGGAGGAGATTCCCAGCTTTTCGGCAACGCCTTCAGGGTCATGAAATTCCTGATTATTGCGTAGGGTACACAAGTGGATGTCAATCTTACCAAACTCGACCGTTTGGTAGCTTAAACGTAACGTGGTCATAGAGCTGCCTCAATCATTGAGCGCTCAGCCAGCTTATCGGTGATAAATGACGAAACGATTTTAGACTTCCAGAATATACCTTTTGGGTTTAAAGGCAATGTATTTCAGTAGACGCCTTATTCATTCAGGTTGCTTTATTTCGCTGTCAATGTCGTGCAGGCTTAATGCTGGAGCCTAGCTTCAAGGCCCCAGTAAAAAAGACGCTAAAGGCGTTTAAAGCTCGGCTAAAACCGCTTCCATCACCTGTATTAACTCAGCTGACTTTTGAGCATTAAATGCATCAGGATGTGGGGCTGCAAATTTACGGGCATCATTGTCAAAATACTTGCCGGTAGCATCTGCAAACTCATCCGATAGCGCAGCGCGTATTAGGATATCCGCACCAATACTTAGATCGCCACCATCAACGCCAAAGCCTTCTTTCACCATTTTACTACCCAGCATGGACGCAGGGTTTACCGCCACAATCACCAGCGTATCGCCTAGCTCAAGCGCCATGTGGTGAGACCAGCTGGTAATCGCCAATTTGCTTTGCGCATAAGCTTCCATTGGTTCCAGCTTTGCTTTGCCGCGCAGTGCGTCAAGGTTCACCGGCGCTTGAGCGGCAGAGGATAAATTCACCACGCGTGACTCAGCATTCATTAGCGTTAATAGGCGTCGCGTCAGCACGTAAGGTGCCAGTGTGTTAACCACAAAGCGCGTATCCAAGCCAGCGGCTGTGGTAGGGCTATTAGTTTTAAATATACCGGCGTTATTAATCAGAATATCCAATGAGCTGTGCTGAGCGGCTACGGCTTTAGCCAGTGCTTCAACTTGCTGAATATCTGAAAGGTCGGCGATATAGCTTTCAATGCTGCCAGTGGTGACTAGCTTTGAAAGGCTGTCGACCACGGCCTCTAGCTTTGCAGGGCTACGTCCATGCAGTAATACATGATGGCCTTGTTCAACCAATATCTTGGCCGTTACCAGACCGATACCGTCGGTTGCGCCAGTGATTAGAATGGTTTTTTGCATGAGTGTTTTTCCTTATTCAACGGTTGCTTCAATAGAGCGATTGGGTATCAACTTAGTGCGTCAGCGCCTTCAATCAAAAAATGCTGACTAATAGAGCCTGCGGTACGGCCTTCAAGTAATGGTTGATATTCTGGGTCGCTCATAAAGGCAAGTGCCGCTTCTTTTGAGGGCCACTCAATAATAATACGTAAGGCCGCTGGTGCATCGGCACCTTCAAGTTGCTGGTGATTTGGCGTGCGCGCAATGTATTTACCACCGTGGCGACTAACGATCTCGCCAGCTGAGGCGGTGTAAACCGGAATCCAATCTTCAGCGGTAGGGGTAACAGCTAATACAGAGTAAAAAGTCATGGTGGGATTCCTCAAAAGGGATTAGTGGGTCAGTGGTTTGTATTGTAATTGTCATTTTAAATATTGATAATACATCTCAATAAATAATTACTTTATAGTTTTTTTTGAAAATCAATATGAATATAGACCACCTTAAGCTCTTTATGCGCTTAGCCTCCACGCATAATATTAGCCAAGCAGGCCATGAGCTGGGTATATCACCGGCGGTGGCTAGCTCACATATCAATAAGTTGGAAGAGGGCTTAGGGGTGCGCTTAGTGCACCGGACTACGCGCAAGGTCTCGCTAACCGAAGAGGGGTTGGCATTTTTACCGCATGTCGAAGATGTGCTGGCGAGTGTGGATGCAGCGCGTGCCTCCGTGGGGGCAGGCGATGCGGTACCCAGTGGTACTTTACGAGTGACGGCATCCTCCTCATTTGGGCGTATGCACATGGTGCCGGCATTGAAAGGGTTTTTAGCGCGCTATCCTGAGTTGACGGTCGACTTTCGCCTGACTGATAGTATTGTGGACTTGGTGGAAGGTGGCTTTGATATCGCCATTCGGAATTCCGACCTTAAAGATTCCACCTTGATTGCCCGCAAGTTGGCCTCCGATGAGCGTATTATCTGTGCGTCACCTGAATACTTGGAAAAGTATGGTGAACCCACGTCGCCTAAGGAATTACTACAACATCAGTGTATCCATTTGATTGGATTGGAGACTCTGGTATTTAATACGCCCGATGGGCCACTGAGTGTTAAAAGCAAAGGGCATTTTAAAACCGATCATGGTGAGTCGGTGCGTGATGCTTGCGTGGATGGCTTGGGGATTGCCATGGGCGCGCGCTGGAGTGTGTATAAACATTTGGAGCGTGGTGAGTTGGTGCAGATCCTGAAGGATTATCCTCTGCTTGAAGAGACAGCGATTTGGGCGGTGTACCCAAGTTCGCGCTTATTAGCACCAAAAGTAAGGGCATTTATCGATTACTTCGTGGCTTACTATGGCGAGACGCCGTATTGGGATGTTGCCGCTAAACGCTAATTCAACGGCGGCATTTACAAAATTTCCGATTGATCACTGGCGCGCTGCGATAAATCGCTTAAACTCCGCATCGCCTATTCGTTTCTGAGCAAGAGAGTTGTCGGATGAAATACACATTAATGATTAATGAAGGGCCGTATCAGCATCAATCGTCTGATACGGCGCTACAGTTTGCGCGGGCGGCTTTGGCCAAAGGGCATGAGATTTTTCGGGTATTCTTTTATCACGATGGAGTGAATAACGGCACGCGGCTAAGTGTGCCGCCTCGCGATGATCGACAAGTGCAGCAAGCATGGTCTGATCTGGCGAAAGAGCATAATTTGGATTTAGTGATTTGTATTGCCGCAGCGCAGCGCCGTGGCTTAATGGATGCTGCAGAATCCAAGCGCCAAGGTTTGGATGGCGACAATATCCTTGAAGGTTTCCGTATTTCAGGGCTGGGGCAGCTGATTGAAGGCGGTATTCAGTCTGATCGAACCCTCGTGTTTGGCGACTAAGGAGCGCGAAATGGCCACTAAGAAATTTATGTTTGTAAATCGCAAAGCGCCTTATGGCTCAGCCTATGCTCTGGAATCACTGGAAGTGGTGTTGATTTCAGCGGCGTTTGATCAGGATGTAGCATTGGCCTTTATTGATGATGGGGTGTATCAGCTCACTAAAGGGCAAGACACCTCTGGGATTGGTCAAAAAAACTTCTCGGCCGCGTACAAAGCCTTGGGCGATTACGATATCAAGAAGCTGTATGTGGAGCGTGAATCGTTGGTAGGGCGTGGCTTGAGCGCTGATGACCTCATGCCGCTGACTTGGGAAGATGAGGATGATGACTACGCAGAAAAGCCATCAGTATTTGTCATCGACCGCGCTGAAATGGCGGGGATTATGGCTGAGCAAGAAGTCGTGATTAGTTTCTAGGGGGTAGCGATGAGCATGTTACACATTGTAAATAAGTCACCATTTGAACGAGTTGCCTTCGAGTCTTGTCTACAGCATGCATTGCCGGGTGATGCGGTTCTGATGATTGAAGATGCGGCGGTAGGAGCGATTCAAAATACGCGCTTTGCAGAGCAGATAATCGCTGCCTTGAAGGATAAGTCGGTGTATGTATTATCCGGTGATTTAGCGGCCCGCGGGCTAAGTCAGGATCGTATTATTCCGGGGGTTAGGCTGGTGGATTATGCGGGCTTTGTTGACCTAACCGTAGAACATGATAAAACACAAAGCTGGCTATAAAAGCCGGTCACTTTAAATGTTAGTTTGAGATAAGAAGGAGAGCGCTAATGGCACTCGAAATAAATGGCTCGGTGATTGAGCAGGATGAAGAAGGCTACCTAATGGACCTGGAAAGCTGGACCCCAGAGATTGCAACCATACTGGCGGGCGAAGATGATATGACGCTGACAGAAGAGCACTGGGATATCATTAATTTCTTGCGCGAGTACTATGAAGAATACCAAATCGCACCAGCGGTTCGGGTACTTACTAAGTCAGTGGGCAAGCGTTTAGGCAAAGAAAAAGGTAACTCCAAGTATTTGTATTCGCTGTTCCCTTATGGCCCGGGTAAGCAAGCCTGTAAATATGCTGGTCTGCCAAAGCCAACGGGCTGCGTTTAAGTGATTACAGGGATTATTTAGCGTGTTTTTGGGGATTGTATTTGGCCTCTTGTTTTGGGCAGCCACACTGATTTTAGTGATCGGTGTTGCCCGTAAGCTGCACCTGTACTGGAATATCCCCGCACCGCTAAAAATCCCAACTATGCCAGCACCAACTACCCAGCGTGGCGTAGTCTGGCGGATGGCACGGGAAGTATTGTTGTTTCAGAGCCTGTTTCGTGCTGACAAATTATTGTGGGCGATCAGTATGGTGTTTCACTATTCGCTATTGCTGGTTGTGCTGCGCCACCTGCGTTATTTTTTAGACCCTGTATGGAGCGTGATTGCCTTTATCCAGCCATTTGGTTTATATGCAGGCTTTGGTTTGATGCTGGGTTTATTGGGATTACTGGCGCGTCGAATTTGGGTTGATCGGGTGCGCTATATCTCTGCGCCATCGGATTTTTTGATGTTGGTATTGCTGCTAGTGATTGGTGGCAGCGGCTTGATGATGAAATATGTCAATCCAACCGATATCGTGATGGTGAAGGTGTTTTTTCAGGGACTGAAGTATTTTAGCTGGCAACCATTACCGGCTGATTTCACGTTATTGCTGCACCTAAGTGCGGTGGTTTTGCTGATGATTGTCTTCCCGATTAGTAAGTTGTTGCATGCGCCGGGCGTGTTCTTTAGCCCAACTCGTAATCAAGTGGATAATTCTCGTGAGCAGCGGCATATCGCGCCATGGGCAGCTGAGCTGGAAAACAATGATCGGGTTGATTAGTGGCTTAGCGCTTCACTCTGCAAATATCAAACGTTCTAGGTATCCATTAACCCACTGGCAATTAAGCGCAGGAGGCTATGATCATGGCTGATTATGAAATACCTAAATTATCATCGGCTGATGGTTTGGTGGATACACCGAAAATCAAGCCTGACTCCATGCAGGGTAAAGGCCCGTTTATTGCCAAGCCTGAGTTTCAAAAGGCAATGGGGTTTCCCTCTGACTTTTCCCAAGATGAAGAAGGTAAGTGGTCGCTTATTCCAGACTGGAAAGAAGCGGCGCTGGAAAAGCTGGATGATCTGCGGGGGCGGTATCGCTCACTGCAGTTGTATTTAGATATCTGTGTGAAATGTGGCGCTTGCTCCGATAAATGCCATTATTACCTTGGTTCCGGCGATCCTAAAAATATGCCAGTGGCGCGTCAGGATTTGCTGCGTAAAGTGTATCAGCGCTACTTCACTTTTGCGGGGAAACACTTTCCAAAACTGGTCGGCGCGACGGATCTGACTGAGGAAGTGGTTGATGACTGGTATAACTATTATCACCAGTGCTCGCAGTGCCGACGTTGTTCTGTGTATTGCCCCTATGGCATTGATACCGCTGAAGTGTCCATGGCAGCGCGTGAGATTCTAAATCATATCGGTCGCGGGCAAAAATACAGCAATGAAATCATCGGTAAGGTTTATAAAATAGGGAATAACCTCGGCCTGCCGCAAGCTGCTTTAGCTGATACGCTGGAAGGCTTAGAAGAAGATATCGAAGATGAAACCGGCGTACCGGTTAAGCTGCCATTAGATCAATATGGCGCGGATATTCTACTGGTTACACCATCAGCTGATTTCTTTGCCGAACCGCATGTTGATGGCTTGATTGGCTACGCCAAAGTATTTCACGAACTTGGTTATAGCTGGACGCTTAGCTCCTACGCTTCTGAAGGTGCTAATTTCGGCATGTTTGTTGGCAGCTATGAAAATATGCGTAAGGTTGCATTGCGCATTCGAAAAGCCGCGTTAGACCTTGGTGTTAAGCGCATTGTGTTTGGCGAATGTGGTCATGCTTGGAGGGTGGCGTACAGTTTTCTAAATACACTGGCCGGGCCTTTTGATTTCTTAGATCAGCGCTATCCAGTGCCGCAGCATGTTCTGGAAATTACTTGGCCAGCTTTGCGTGATGGCAAGTTGAATATCGATAAATCCCGCAATGATGATATGACCTTGACCTTTCACGACTCCTGCAATGTGGCGCGTGGCTCACGCATGGGTGATCAACAAGGTGGGCAGTTTGACTATCCGCGAAGTGTGATTAAAGCGGTTTGTAATAACTTCGTTGAAATGCCGGATGACACGACTAAAGATGCCACATTCTGTTGTGGAGCAGGTGGCGGCATTCTCACGGATGATCTGATGGATGTCAGAATTAAAGGTGCATTGCCTAGGATGCAGGCGCTGCAATATGTCACTGAGAATCACGGCGTCACGCATATGGCGGCAATCTGTGCGATCTGTAAATCTCAATTTACCAAAGTCATTCCGTATTACGGCTTTTCCATGGATCAAATTGTGAGTGTCCATCAGCTGGTTAGCAATGCGTTGATTTTGACTGGGCAGGTAGATGTTGATGAGGATGGAGAGTAAGCCATGGCGTTAGCGAATTGCCTCTTGCTCGGAGTGCTGGGTGATGAATAATTGTCGCCAACTATCCTTTGGAATACTGCTGATGCTTAGCCTGTTTGGTTTGACCGCTTGCGATAGCAATCCGCCAGAGCTGACGAAAGCGCAACGCCAATTTGAGTCATCGGAGCAGCGCGATTTGCATATTGTCGAGATGCGCAGTAATCACATGCACTTATTGATGCATAAACGCGACCGCACGGTGCACGAAGGCGTCCGAACGCCAAAATACAGCTTGAATGGCTGTATTGACTGCCATGTGCCAGCGCCAACGGCGACGAAAGTGGTTAAGCATGCCGATCCCGAGCATTTCTGCGCTACTTGCCATATTGATGTGGCGGTTAAGTTGGATTGCTTTCAATGCCATGCTGATCGGCCGACCATGAAAGTCGCAGAGGAGGCTAAGCCATGAATAATCACGTCAAGACTGTTCAAGTTAGATCCAGGCTGACCAAGTCCAAATCAGCTGTCATTGATTCGACCGAGTCTCAGCAATCACCTGCAGATCCAGGTAACCAGATTAACCGCTATCGCCGCCGCTTTTTAGGTGGTTTAACAGCAGCCGCAGCAGTGACACTAGCGCCGGGTATCATGCTGCGAGAAGTGAAAGCTAAGCCAAATGATCAGCCTGCCAGTAGTACCGTGCGCTGGGGAGTGTTGATCGATACCAATAAGCTCAGCGATGGTGGCGATGCCATGATTGCCGCCTGTAAAAAAGAACAAGGCTGGGGTGATGATCCTAAAGCTTCACCCGCCCAACAGTCGCAATGGGTGCGTAAAGTCACCTTTACTGAAAAGCTCACTCACAAACAAACATCCCTACCGGTCATGTGCCAGCACTGCGAAACAGCGCCTTGCGTCGATGTATGCCCCACAGGTGCATCGTTCAAGCGGGCAGATGGCATTGTGCTGGTGGATAAGCATATTTGTATTGGTTGTCGCTATTGCATGATGGCCTGCCCTTACAAAGCACGCAGTTTTGTGCATGAAAATCTGGAAAATCAAAAGCCGAATTCACCACGAGGCATTGGTACTGTGGAATCCTGCAATCTCTGCGTACACCGTATCGATAAAGGAGAGCAACCCGCGTGTATTGAAGCTACCCCCGGTGCCGCAATCTTTGGTGATTTGAATGACCCTGATAGTGCGATTAGTAAAGCCTTATTTAAGTATGGCGCTCAACAAATCCGAGCGGACTTTGAGTTAAATACTGGCGTTCGGTATTGGGGGATTTAAGGTGGCTACTAAACCCATTTTTCGTGAAATAAATACCGATGGCCAGATTTTTTATGGTGTGATGGGAGCTATGGCCACGTTAGTTCTGGCAGGATTAATTGCCTTTTTTTATGTAGAGCATCATGGCCATTATGTCACGGGAATGAATAATCAGGTGGTATGGGGCATGCCGCATGTGTTCGCCATCTTCCTAATTGTTGCGGCCTCGGGCGCCGCTAATATTGGCTCTCTGGGCACGGTCTTTAATAAAACGGTTTACCAGCCGCTTGGGCGCTTATCGCTGTTGTTAGCCATGGCTTTACTGCTGGGTGGCTTAGTCATACTCGTATTAGATTTAGGGCATGCCGACCGCTTAATCGTGGCTATGATTTACTACAATTTCAAATCCATCTTTGCCTGGAATATTCTGCTGTATAACGGCTTTTTAGTGATTATGGCGATCTATCTTTGGTCAATGATGGATCGCAGTCAGCAAGCTGCCAAGTTTTACAAACCCATGGGATATATCGCTTTTGTCTGGCGCTTTATTTTAACTACCGGCACAGGGTCAATTTTCGGATTTTTGGTGGCGCGTCAGTTTTATGATGCGGCCATTTTAGCCCCCTTATTTATAGCGGCTTCCTATGTGTTTGGTACGGCCTGCTTCAGTTTGGTATTGGCCTTTTTATGTAAGATCAGCCAACGCGAACTGGGTGCTGAAATCCAGAGTCGCCTGCGCTACACCTTGGCTATTTTTATTGTATTGGTGCTGTTTTTTGAACTGATACGTCATTTAACAAACCTGTACGCGACCGAGCATCATGGCGTTGAGATGTTCATCTTAGCGGGCGGTAGCAAAATCACTTGGCTATTTTGGTTAGTGCAAATTGTATTGGGTAGTTTGCTGCCTTTGGCTTTGTTATGGCTTCCTGCCTTGCGCCATTCGCTAAAAGCATTACTGATCGCGGCGGCTTTGGCTATTCTTGGTGGTTTGACGCAACTCTACGTGATTATTATCGGTGGGCAACTATATCCATTGGTGCTGTTTCCCAATGCGGAGGTGAGTAGTACTTATTTTGATGGGGTTATCACGCAATACAGTGCTTCCTTGCCTGAGCTGGCTTTAGGTGCTGGTGGTGTAGCGCTTTCATTAATGTTGGTATTTATTGCAGTCAAAGTGCTACGCATAGTACCCGTCAGCCTGTCCGATGCTGATACCTCCCAATAGCTGAAATCCAGATTATCTAAAAATGTATTTAGCCGGCCATTGATGCCGGTTTTTTCATGGCCGATGAGAAAGTCATTTCAGCCGATTCAATGATACACATCAAGCCGAAGTGTAGATCGTATGCTAAGCTATAGAAAAACGCGAACAGTCTAAACCGTTGTAAAAGCGTACCGCAGGAGGAGTTTTATGATCGAAATAAGCAAGCCCGCCGCTCAGCAGGTCATGCGGTCTATCGAGGAGTCCGGCGCAGTGGGTTTACCATTGCGGATTGCGATCAAGCGCCAGCCAAATGGTGCGCTGTATTATCAGATGGGTTTTGATAAACAGTCGCACGTAGGTGATCAGCAATTTCAGGTGCAAGGCGTTCAGGTCGTACTGGACTCCGATTCCGTGCCGTTGGCACAGGGAATGATGTTGGATTTTGTGGAGATTGAAGGACGAATGGAATTTATCTTTTTAAACCCGAATGACGCCCGTTACGAGCCAACCTTAGCCCCGATTGCCGCTGCGGCTCGCCAGTAAATCATGGTTTTTGCAAAGCGCGGAGTGTATTTACCAAGACAGGCTATCGCCATTTTGAGCTTCCTGCTGCTGATGTTTATCACTATCGGAGCTTGTTGCTTTTGGGCGTTATGGTTCAGCGATAGACCGGATTGGTTGGGGCCGTTAATGACGGTGATCTGGCTGTTATCGGGTGGTGGCGTACTGCTATTGCTGTATCTACTCTGGCGTGAATTCTGTCGTTTATCCGGTGATTTATCGAACTGGGCCAGCAGTATTTTGCATAGCGACTTATCTGCGCGAATGCCGTTTCATGGCGAGTATTGTGCGTCAAAAGATATTCGTCAGCATATCAACCGTATTGCTTCCAGCTATGAAACTATGGCTGCTCAACAGCAGTTATATCTGGTTCAGCAAGAGAACTATCTTGCCCAAAAAAAATATCACTTAAATGTGCTTTATGAGGTTGCGGACTGCATTAACAGCTCATCTAATCTGGATGACTTACTAAAGTGTTTTCTACAGACTATGCAAGGGGTGTCCAAGGCAAAGGCTTTGGGTGTGCGCTTACTGGATGAAAATAATCAGCTCAAGTTAGTCGCTGGTATCGGCCTGGATAGTTGTGCTGGAGAACCGTGCCAAAGCATACCGGATCAGGAATGTGCCTGTGCTAGAAGTGTGGTTGAGAACAAAGTCATTCGTAAAACAGATTTATCTCGTTGCAAACTGACTTATCGAAGCGAGTTTAGTGGCAGTAACGATTTAGAAATGTTGTCAATTCCATTGCGATACCGAGGCGAATCAATTGGAGTGCTTAACCTGTTAGTGCCTCGGGCGATTAATCAGGAAATCAGTTTAACCAGCGAAGATGAGTTGCTGCAAAGTATTGGTAAGCACTTAGGTATGGCCATTGAACAGGCTGATGTTGAAGAAAATACTCGGTTACTGTCGATTGTTCAGGAGCGCACCCGCATGGCGCATGAGCTTCATGATTCACTGGCACAAACCTTGGCTAGCCTGCGCTATAAGATCTGTTTATTTGATGAATCTCTACCGAAAGAACATAAGCCGAAACTGCAACAAGAGCTGAAAGGTCTAGCCTCCGGAATCGATGAGGCTTCCCGAGAGTTGCGGTGCTTGATTACGCAATTTAGGGCACCGATTGATGGCAAGGGCATATTGCGTGCAGTTGAGCTTGTCGTGGAGCGTTTCCGGCAAGAAACCGGCTTTGATGTGTTCTTCTATCACAATTGGGAGTTTAAAGGCTTGGGCTATGATGATGGGCTTGAAGTGGTGCGCATTGTGCAAGAAGCGCTGACCAATATTCGTAAACACAGCGGTTCGGAAACGGTGAGAATTTTAATGCATAGCTCCGAGGCGGGCGACTGCAGTATTTTGGTGGAGGATGATGGCGTTGGCTTGCCCAATGATCGCCCCAAGTACAATCCAGAAACCGGTGAGCACATTGGCTTAACTATTATGCAGGAACGTGCAGCGCGCTTGGGTGGTGAGTTACAGCTGGATTCTGATGGGGGAGGGGTGTTATTGCAGTTAAATTTTAAAGCCTCTGCGCCGAAGTTAAGCCTCTCGCGATTCTCAGGAAATTAATGTGATGAAACAGCGCGTATTATTAATTGATGATCATACTTTGTTTCGGGCAGGTCTTGAGGACCTGTTAACGCGACGTGGCATTGATGTAGTCGCGTCGGTTGCTAACGGCATAGATGGCATTCGTTTGGTCTCTGAGCAGCTAATAGATATTGTATTGCTGGATGTGAGAATGCCTGAGATGACTGGCATGTGTGCACTGAGGCGAATTAAATCGATTAAGCCGGATTTACCAGTTGTTATGCTAACGACCAGTTGTATGAAAGAGGACTTTCTTGAAGCGTTGCGTGCCGGTGCACAGGGCTATCTGCTGAAGGATATGGAGCCAGATGAACTGGTGGTTGCAATCGGTGAAGTGATTCAGGGAAAAATCATTGTCGCACCGGACTTAAGGCCAATACTGGCTAGTGCGATCAAAGATGGCAAAGTGACCACAACGAAAAATCCTTTCGGGTGCTTAACTCCTCGTGAGCATGAAATTTTATTACACCTTTCCGAAGGGCAAAGTAATAAAGCGATAGCCCGCAGTTTGGGAATTTCAGATGGCACGGTGAAATTACACGTGAAATCAATTTTACGAAAACTGGGAATTAGTTCTCGAATTACCGCAGCCGTAATGGCGGTTGAGTACGGGCTAAAATATGGGGATGGATAACAAAACGAGGCGCTCAAATGAGCGCCCCGTTTGTATTGCCGAATTGACGCCAGTAATTACCAACGCCGACTAGTAGTGATTATGTTATCCACTTATGGAATAGCATCCAGATCTTCATCTGCTTCATCTTTAGCCGGTGGCAACAGCGAATCGCGGGTAACACCCATTGCGATCAGCGAGGTGCTGGCAACATAAATCGATGAATAAGTACCGATAGTGATACCGACCAGCATCGCAACCGAGAAGCTGTGGATGATCTCACCACCAAATATGAACAAAGACAGGACCACAATCACGGTTGTGAAAGAGGTCATCAATGTTCTGGATAGCGTCTCATTAATCGACAGGTCGATAGAGTCTGCTGTTTCTGCTTTACGCAGCTTCAGGAAGTTCTCACGAATCCGGTCAAATACAACGATGGTATCGTTCAGTGAGTAACCGATGATGGCCAGAATCGCCGCCAGCGTGGTCAAATCAAACTCCATACCGGTGATTGAGAAGAAACCAACGGTAATGGTGACATCGTGTACCAAGGCTGCAATCGCACTCACTGAGAAGCGGAACTCAAAGCGCAGTGCAACATAGATCAGGATACCAGCCAGTGCCAGCAGCATGGCAATACCACCCTGATCGCGAAGCTCGTCACCAATCTGCGGGCCAACAAACTCAACCCGTTGCAGGGTTACACCCGGAGTCACGTCAGACAGTGTCTTCAGTACGTTATCGCTTACTGCGTTACGTTCTGCGCCGGTGCCAGTCGTCTGCTCTGGTAGACGAATCAAGACATCCTGAGCCGTACCAAAGGGTTGTACCGCCGCATCGTAGCCAGCATTGGTTAGCGTATCGCGAATCTCGCTGATGTTGGCATTGCCAGGATAGCTCACCTGAATCACGCTACCACCGGTGAAATCAACACCCAGATTTAATCCACGGGTAAATAGTGAGATCACCGAGATTAACAAGAGTGAGACAGAGAAAATGAGGGCGAGTTTACTCACCTTCATAAATCTAATATGTGCTTTCTCAAACATGATTAGGTATTCCCTATGTTGATAGTTTTAACGCGACGGTTACCGTAAATCAGATTGATCAGTACACGAGTACCAAAAATCGCTGTAAACATGGAAGACAAAATACCGATAGATAGGGTAATTGCGAAGCCCTTAATCGGACCTGTACCCATACCAAACAGCACGATCGCTGCGATAAAGGTTGTGATATTGGCATCGGTAATGGTTGAGAAGGCTTTTTCGTAACCGGCGTGGATCGCGCTTTGAGGGCTCGTTCCGGCTCTGATTTCTTCTTTAATACGCTCGTAGATTAGTACGTTTGCATCAACCGCCATACCAACAGTCAGTACCACACCGGCAATACCAGGCAGAGTCAGTGTTGCTTGTAATAGTGATAACACCGCAACAATCATGATCAGGTTCAAGCTTAGTGCCAAGTTGGCTACGATACCGAAGGTGCGGTAGTAGAACAGCATGAAGATCAATACAGCAACAAATCCGTAGACTACAGACTGGAAGCCAGCATTGATGTTTTCAGCACCCAAGCTCGGACCAATAGTACGTTCTTCAACGATGTATACCGGAGCGGCCAGTGCACCAGCACGCAGTAACAAGGCTAAGTCATGCGCTTCTTTAGGTGAATCCAATCCGGTGATCTGGAAGTTAGAGCTTAGTTGCTCTTGAATCCGCGCAACGTTGATGACTTCCTGCTTCTTAACCGTATTCTTAACAATGTTGCCTTCAGCATCACGGCTAATGTCGGTTTTATTCTCAATGAATACCACACCCATTAGCTTCTGAACATTGGCACCGGTAGCACGTTCAAACATACGCGCGCCTTTGCCATCCAGCGTAATGCTTACCGCAGGCTGTTGGTTTTGGTCAAAGGTAGCTGATGCATCGGTAATGAAGTCACCCGTTAGCATGACTTGGCGTTTCAGCAAAATAGGGTTGCCGTTACGCTCTTTGTACAGCACATCGCCAACTGGAACACGTCTGTTCGCCTCAGCATCAAAAGCGTTGTTATCCTCATCCACCATGCGGAATTCTAGTGTCGCTGTTGCGCCCAGAATATCTTTGGCCGCAGTCGGGTCCTGAACACCAGGCAATTGCACCACGATACGCTCAAGGCCTTGCTGTTGGATAATCGGCTCAGCAACACCAATCTCATTCACCCGGTTACGTAGGGTGGTGATGTTTTGCTGTAGCGCCAATTTTTTGATATTGCTTAGATTGGTTTCGGTGATGCTGGCTTTTAAGGCGGTGCCTTTAGCAACGTCAATCTCACTCAATTCCAGCTGATCATTGTATTCACGAATAAAGACTTTGTAAGCCTCATCCAGTGTTTCCTGGTCTTTGAATTTGACCGTCAGAGAGTCATCAGCTTCACGTACTACGCCAAGATAGCGAATGTCTTTTTCGCGCAGGAAGCTACCTAATTCATCTTTGTAGCGCTCAGTGGCTTTATCGATCGCCGCTGCCATGTCGACTTCCATCAGGAAGTGAACACCACCACGTAAGTCCAGGCCAAGGTACATAGGCTCGGCACCCAAAGCACTTAACCAGCTTGGTGTGGTTGGTGCTAAGTTCAGAGCAACCTTGTACTCATTACCCAATGCCGCTTTGACCGGATCAACCGCTGCAAACTGGGCAGTGGTGTCGTCAAAGTGAACCATCAGCTGATTATCCTGCGTTTCCACCTTTTTGATGGCGATGCCGGATTCGGTCAGTGATTTGGTAATTGCCTCAGTCTCAGTACCTTTGAACGTTGCAGTATCGCTGGTCAGGGTAATTTGTAAGGCGGGGTTGGATGGGTACAGATTAGGTACTGCATACACTAAGCCGAACAGCAGAACGGCAAGCAGTAGCAGATACTTCCAGGTTGGATTTTGATTCATTGTTATAATCCGGTTATGCAATAAGCCCTGAACTAAGCAGGGCTTTTTTCGATCGATGGATGAGAATTACAGGCTTTTCATGGTGCCTTTTGGCATAACCGCTGATACCGCCTGACGTTGTACTTTGATGGTTGAACCTTCAGCAACGCTCATCTCGATGAAGTTATCACCCAAGTTAACGACTTTGCCTAAGATTCCGCCACCAGCAACGATTTCATCGCCTTTGCTGATAGAGCTGATTAGCTCTCTGTGCTCTTTAGCGCGCTTCTGCTGTGGGCGGATGATCATGAAGTACATGATACCGAAGAAGATCGCCATCATAATGATCAACTGTAAACCGCCGCCTTGTGGTGCTGCTGCACCTTCTGCCATTGCGTCTGAAATGAAAAAGCTCATGTTATTCTCCAAAATATAAAATTAATGTATTCGTTTGATTACCCGTTACCACGGGCAACTTAATTTGCGGCATAGTATGCCATATTTATGCGTGTAATATTCACGCATTATCCCAACTAAAATTCAGTATCTGGCGCAATTCCGTTGCACCGGTCGCGAGCATTAATACGCGATCTAAGCCAATGGCGACTCCAGCACACTCTGGTAACCCGGAGGCCATTGCGGCTAAGAAACGCTGATCGATTGGCACCTTATCTAATCCTAAGGCTTCACGGCTTGCCAGTTCCTGCTCAAGCACGGTGCGATTCGCATCGGCGGAGGTTAGTTCCTGATAACCGTTACCAAGTTCCAAGGTGCCGACATAAACTTCAAAACGCTTGGCAACCATGATCTCTGGTTGCTCAGTCAGCGGGCCAGTTTGAGCCAGCGCACTTTGAGTCGCAGGGTAGTCGGATACAAAGGTTAATCGGTCTTGCGGAAAATCCCCTTCGATGCAATGCGTGAGCAGCAAATCCAAAGCCCCTTGCCGTGAAAGGCGGCCATCAAAAGAGGGAACCTGTTCGCTCACATAACGCTGTAAATCGTCATCCGGTATGGTATGGGGGTTAAATCCCAACTTATCAAGAAATAGCGATGCATAAGTTTGATAGTTACTGTCTTTTAACAAAGCCGGCACCAAGCTCAGCAATAAAGATTCTACTTCTTGCATGAGTTGCTTCAGATCAAATCCTAAGCGGTAATACTCCAGCATACTGAATTCGGCGTTATGCTGCCGTGACATGGGCTCATGTCGCCAGACTTTACAGATCTGATAGATATCACCACTGCCAGCGGCCAATAAGCGCTTCATTGGGTATTCTGGCGAGGTGTGCAGATAGCGTTGCTCTGAGCCCTGCGTGCTGAATGAATCTATGTATGGGTCAGTATTGGCAGCCTGCGATAGCGCCGGTGTTTCAACTTCCAAAACCTGACGCGCATAAAAAAACTCACGGGTAGCCCGCAACAAAGCCGCTCGTGCTAAGCGGCTTTGTTGATCCCCATCAGGTTGCCATCGCATGTTGCTAGTTAGTCTCTGACGCGAGACAGGTATTCACCAGTACGAGTGTCGATTTTGACCACTTCGCCCAGTTCAACAAATAAGGGTACTTTGATGGTTGCGCCAGTATCAACGGTGGCAGGTTTGGTTGCGCCTTGTGCTGTATTGCCTTGGATGCCTGGATCACATTCTGTGATTTTAAGCTCTACAAAATTTGGTGGCGTAATAACCAGCGGCTCACCATTCCATAAAGTGATGATGTATTTTTCTTGTTCTTTCAGCCAGTTTTTAACATCGGCAACGGCGGTTTCTGACGCTTGATATTGCTCAAATGAAGTTGGCTCCATAAAGTGCCAGTATTCACCATCGGTATATAAGTATTCTGCATCCACTTCGACTACATCAGCCGCTTCAACTTTATCACCCGATTTAAAGGTCTTATCCAGAACGCGGCCTGTTTTCAGATTACGGATTTTCACACGGCTGAAGGCTTGTCCTTTACCGGGTTTTACGAATTCATTTTCGACAATATTGTATGGATCTCCGTCCATCATGAACTTCAGACCACTTTTGAATTCGCTGGTATTGTAACTGGCCATTGAGGCTACTCCTGATAAAAATGAATCGCCGTATAATAACCGGAATTGCCTTGGAACATAAGCTTTTCAACGAGGGGAGAGGGATATAGTTGAGTGGGGTTTCCGTCGGACGGTTGTTCTTAAATCGCACAACGGTGGTATAGTTTGGGATAACGAATAATAAAAATTTAGCGGAGGTGGCCAATGAGCCAGCTTTCAACCCCAGAAAAGAAAAAAGTAGAAGCGGCATTATTGACCACCGTTTCACAGGCCAATAATTGGGTAGCAGCACTACCGCTAACAAATATGGGTGAAGTCACTCGTTTGCTGTACCAGAGTTTGGTGGCGATTAATCAGCACCCCATCACGCCGGTGTTACGCATCGATATCACCGAAGTGTTACTTCCTTATGTGAATATTGCACTAGAGAATTTGGACCGCCATTTCTCAACTCGGTCGTTCCCGTTGCCGGAGCGCAGTCAAAAAGTCTTTGATTTAAAACAAGCGCTACAACTGGAGTTGGCAGGCTCTTATCAGCTGGCGGCGCTGGATATGTTGACGCGTGGCAGTATTAGCCAGAAGCGCCTGATTATCGCAATTGGTCGGGCGATTCGTTATATGGGGCGCTCGCTGATGAACAGCAATAGCGTCTATATCAAAGTGAAACGCAATATTTGGCATGACGTGCATCATTTGTACTTGCTCGCTTGTGAAAACAAAATCGAGAGTAAACCCATTCCTAAAATGCAGGATGGCCAAGGTGAGCTACTCAGTATTGAAGCCTATTACAAATTGTTCAACTTAGTAGCCTTGGGTGTTCCTAATAGCCTTCGACAGGGCGAGGTGGAACGTTTGGAAAAGTTTTTTGCCAGCGTGGTAAATAGCGTTTCGATTTTGCCTGATGCGGATCATATTCAGGGTGAATACGCGCATATCGCTTTGTTAAATAGTGACGAGTCTGCGGCGTTGATGCCGGTCAGTGAAGTGCTTAATTCGGCGACAAGTCGTATTTTTGATGTGTCTAAAGTTGAGAAAATCTTGCGAGATTTTATTGATTTAACCACAGACTCTAATTTCGGCCTGCATCAGGATCAACCAATGCTAAATCGCGGTTTGGCTAAGCGACTGCTGACGAAGCTGACAACCTCCAGTAATCGCAAGAACAAGCGTTTCCCTCGCGATGAAGTGGCGGGTGTGGTTATGCGCCTGAGTGATGTGTTCTCAGTGGTGCGTGAAAGTACCTTTGATTTGGAGGAAGATGACGCTGCGGTTGTTGAGGATAACCTCTACGAACGAATGGCGCAGGGTGATCCGGTTTCTAGCCCTTGGGTCGAGCTTGATGTGGCAGCCTCTTTAGAAGATAGCAGTGTTGAGGTACAACCTTGGCATATCGATAATAGCAGTGCTAAAGGCTACGGCTTACGCCAGAAAGTGATTGAGCCATCGGCGGCGCGAGTTGGTGAAGTAGTTGCCATTCGTGACCCTTCAGATGAAACGGATAATTGGCAAATCGGCGTTATTCGTTGGATGGACTTTTATCGGGATAAAGGCTTGTGTTTTGGTGCGGAATTATTATCGCCTAAAGCCATGGGGCTTGTGGTCACTGCGATCAAAAACCGTGAAGCGCCACAGCGTTTGCCTATCAATGGTTTGTTTTTGCCAAAGATTGAGGGCGTTCATGAAAAGCCAAGACTTATTCTGCCAGGGCATATGTTTATACTGGAAGATATCTTAAATATTGTATTGGGCGGACGCGAAGAGCAAATCCAGATTATCGCCATTGATGAGTGCACGGGTAGCTTTGCTTATTGTGACTATGTCGGTATGGAAAAGGAAGAGCCCGTCGAGACTGAGAATGACTTTAGTGAGGTCTGGGATCTTATCTGATTTTGCAGCTGGTCTAATAACTTGGTTCGATAGTCAGACTGGATAATGCAGTTTTTGGGTTTTGCAGCTAGCTTCGGCTTATGCAAAAACCGACCTTACATAGCCTGATTCTGGGATGTCCACCGACACAGCACGCAGCCCTGTCTCAGACGCTGCGTAGCTTTAGTATTGGCTTAAATCTCAATACAGTCTCACTGCAACCGCAGCAACTCAAGCAGCGGTTAGTGTCTGGGCCGGTCGATGTCGTCTTTATACTGCAGAAAACGATTAGCAACCGTGAGCAGCTGGCTCGTTTATTAAGTAAAAACAACCGTGACTGCATTTTGGTAGAGTTGATTCATCCGAATGCTAGTCTTGCACCTCCCTCATTTAGTCATCTCTTGCAAGCCTGCAAGGTTGTGTATGATCCCGCGCGTAAAGAATTTCTGCTAGCACTTCAGTTTGTGCTGCAATATACCGTGTTGAAAAAAGAGTTCAGGCATTGCAAATCCTTGCTATTGCTCTCAGAAACGCGGGCTCACCGTTTAGTTGATAGCAGCTCCAGAGCGATTGCCTATATTGCGAATGGTCGTATCTTGCACGCCAATATTCCCTTTTTAGTGCTCTTTGCCGCCAGCTCAATGGAGGAGATGCAACGGTTTTCATTACTGCGATTAATTTCCAAAGATGAGCATGCTCTTTTTGCTAAATACTTGGTGGGAATCAAAAGAACGCCGGGAATTTCCACCAGCTTAGCGCTCACCATGCGACGTACTTCTGGCGCTCCGTTTAATGCCAGAGTTCATATATCACCGGTTGTCTTAAAAGGGCAGCGTTGCTATCAGATCTGGGTTGATCAAATTACCAAAAACAGTGATAAGGATGAGGTGATTCCGGTTGCCAAACCTTTAAATATCTGGGATTTACCATTAGACCAAGGGGATGTGGTCGAGGTTAACCCATTCGATGATGTGTTGGGTTTGTCCGAGTCGCAAAGCAAGTCATCGCTCAATCAGAAGCAGAGTACTGATATTTTATTGGATGAACTTGAGCAGGATGAGCAAGTTGGCTTACGCATGAGAGAGCTGCATGCGCCAGGGCGTATTCCGTTGAATATGACGTGGGTGGATCTTGATGTGCCGCCGGATCAGTTTAAAAAGGTCAATATGCTGCTCAGCCGATTGCCGGTTAAAGACAGTTCAGGGCTGGATTACACTGGCTTTTGGGAGCAACTGAAATACCGCTTGTTATTCTCTGAAGTCACGCACACTGCCAGCAGCACAACGATGTATCTGGTGGAGTTAAATAAGCATGTGATCGCTAATGCGGATGCGATTATTTGGCTGTTTAAATTGCTAAGTAATTTGGGTGATAAAGCTCGCCAGTTAACATTGATGGTGGATGCCAACATACCGATGAGCTGGATTCCTCAGACTCAAAAAGTGATTAGTCTACTAAGAAGCTCGGGCTGTTCGATTGCGCTGAATAATTTCTCGGTGGATACGACGCCGCTATTTTTATATAGAAAAATACAGCCGGAGCGCTTGATCTTCGATAGACAGTGGCTGGAAAGCTTAAAACAGAAGCCACAAGGCAATCTTTTCCTATCGAGATTTATTCAGCAATTGAAGCGAAGAGACGTTTCAGTAGTGCTACCGTTCGCCCAGCAGAAGCACCAAAACCGACTGCTCGTACTGCCGGGAAGCTCCTTCTGTCAGGAAAATCCTACTCAGGGTTGGGCGTAGATCGTACAATGTAATTCGATCGCATCATAAGAAAAAATAATCAAAACTTTCCGGGCCAGACAGCCAAGGCAAGCTTCACTCTATGAACCATCATCCTCACGGCTTATCTGTCAGCATAATTGCACGCTCCAGCGTACTGTGGCGTTGGCAGTTAAATGTGGTTCAGTTGCTGCTAGATCAGCAGTTAATCAGAATTTCTCAAGTGATTAGTCTAGGGAAGTCAGCGGCTCATGTGCCATTGGCGATAAAATCTTTGCATCGTTTGGATGCTTTAGTATTTCGTTCACCAATGCCTGCATTTGAGTCTGCTGAGCTTAGTGTTTTTGGTGAGGTTGTTACCGTTTCAGAATCTCAATTAGCCGAGTTTGAGTTGGCAGATTGCGATGTAGTTATTGATTTCACTGAGTTTGATATTGCTCAGAAGTTGATACCTCTAGCCAAGCTAGGCGTGTTGCGGGCAAGTTTTTCCGATTCGGACTCCCTCTCTTCTTGGTGCTTGGGGTTGAGTGAATACAGCAAAAACGCTGTACAGACTCGTTTAGCGGTTTCACTGATAGCAAACCCTGATCAGCAGTTTGTTTTAAGCGAGGCGCTTCCTAGTCTGGATAGTGGTTCATATGCCCGAAACCTTAATTATTATTGGGTGTTGATGAATCACCTGTGGGCACGGGCGCTTAATAAAACACTTCAGAATAATGATTCAGCAGCCTTATCAGCTTCTTTGCTAGAAGCGAGCTCCAAATCAAGCTTAGAAAACGAACTTAGTTCAGCATCAGATTATAACTCACTGTCAGTTTCTTCAGCTAAGTCTCCTGTGCCGGCCATGGATCAAGTAAGTGCTTACTACCAATTCGGCTCTCATTTGCTTGCCAAACTACAGCAGAAATTTTTAACCCAAGAGCAGTGGCGAATACTGATTCGATTTAATCATTCAGATAAGTCAGGGCAGAGTTTGCCGCTGGCTTTTGGTGAGTACCAGGAATTAGTCCCGTCTGCTGATTGCTTTTGGGCAGACCCTTTTGTCGTGAGTCGGGAAGGGCAGCATTTTGTCTTTTTTGAGGAGTTACCATTTGCCACAGAGCGTGGGCACTTGTCGTGTATGGAAGTATTTGAGGATGGAACTCATAGCGCTCCAGCCACCATCTTAAAGAAAGACTATCACCTGTCTTATCCGAACGTTTTCGAGTACGAATCTGCGTTTTATATGATTCCGGAGTCTGGCGATAATGGCACGATTGATCTTTATCGCTGCACCTCATTTCCTTATCAGTGGGAGTTTGCTCATACACTGATTAGTGATTTAGCGGCTTATGACTCTACGTTGCTGGAATATGAAGGGAGTTGGTGGTTATTTGTGACGGTGGCAATCGAAGTGGGCCTTTCTGGTTGCGAAGAATTGCACTTGTTCTATGCCGACTCACCACTAAGCCAGTCTTGGCAGGCACATACGCAGAACCCAGTGATCAGTGATGCCTCGAAGGCTCGACCTGCAGGTCAATTTTTCAACTGGAATGATCAGGTTTACCGACCTTCTCAGGACTGTGCTGGCAGCTATGGCGCAGGTCTAAATATCAATCGGATTTGCCAGCTTGACCCTGATACTTACCAAGAAGTGACAGAGCAGGTTTGCCGACCTGATTGGGACCAAGATTTAATTGCACTCCATACTTTGAATTTCAACCCACAGATTGCAGTAGCAGATGCTTTGCGGAAGCACTCGCGGTATCGTCAAAAATGAACTCAAATCAATCACTCCAGCTCAACCTAATTAGCTGTACCTTTGCCTTTGCAGCGTTGCAGAGTGAATGGAATGCACTGTATGAAGTTGCTGAGCGCTCGACGATTTTTTCCAGTTGGGATTGGATGTACACCTGGTGGGAGACGTTTTCGGATACAGATCGTCGGGATCTATTCATTCTCAGTTATTACGATAATAACTTGCTGGTTGGTATCGCGCCGTTTCAGGTTGAGCGCAAGTATCCACATGCCTATATTCAAGGCCGGACCTTACGGTTTCTGGCTTCTGGCGAACACATTGAAGACAGTATTGCTACGCCCTTTGTCGATTTGCTGGTAAGGCCAGGCTATGAGGATGCGGTTGTTAAAAGTGTTGAAGCGACGGTTAATCGTTATCAGCGCCGTTGGGATTTTGCAGAATTCGACTTCTTACAAGAAAACTCTTTAATTTTCCGATGCTTTAAGCGATCAGAGCAGGGCATTAAAAGCCAAGTTTATCCCTACGGTTACCGTTATCAGGTGCCACAGGTTGCCACTCAGTCTGAGTATCTTGAGACAATTCCGAATCGCTGGCAGAAGGATTACCGTAAAAAGAATCGTCTCTTTGATCGGGATGGAAACGTCAATGTGGTGGTTTCCAATGCGGGTAATGTGAAGGAGTCCTTAGAAGAGTTGCGCGCGATGCATCGTGATCGTTGGGAGAATCGAGCCGATTTTCTGATTTTTGAATCGACTCGCTTTATGGCATTTCATCAGCGCATTCTGGCGCGATTAATTCCGCAAGGCAAAGCCTATATCAAAGTGTTAACGCTAAATGATAAGCCGCTTAGTAGTTATTACGCATTTACCGATAAGCATCAGGTGCACTACTACCAAAGTGCATTTTATCGTGAGAACGCTAATCGTTATATGCCGCTGTTTTACCAGGTCTGCAATGAGATCGGTTTGGCGATGGAGCAGGGTAACTGCTTCGACTTTATGTTTGATGACAATGAGCAATCATATAAAAAACAACAATATGCCGCTAAGGCAACACCGATGTACCGGCTAGTATGGACACCAAGCCAGTATCGTCTTAGCGCGTTTAATTTCTACAAGGCATTTAAAAAAATAAACTCAGCAGGCAAGCAAAAGCTGCGAGCTAATCTAAAAAATAGCCTACCAACAACAGGATGATAACAATGAAGATCGTACACGTCATTGAGCCTATGGCACATGGTGTATTTATTTGGGTAATCGATATGGCCAATAATTTGGTCAGAAACGGTTACGAGGTCACTGTGATTCACTCTTTACGTGAAGATACGCCGAAGAATTGGCGAGAGCTATTTGATCCCAAAGTTGAGTTGATTCATGTGCAGATGGGGCGTGCTATCAATCCAATGACTGACTTGAAAGCCTTGTATCGGATTACGCGTGAGATTAAACGAATTAATCCGGATGTAATACATGGTCACTCATCCAAGAGTGGGGTGTTGGCAAGGACGGCAGGTTTTCTGTTAGGTCGTAATAAACGCACTCTATATACTTCGCATGCGATTCATTATCCTTTGATTGAACACCCCGTAAAGCGTGCTATCTATAAGGCATTGGAGCTAGTTGCGTATTGGATGGGCGGCACAATTATTGCCTGCTCCAAACGTGAATATGAAATTATTCTGAAGGAAATTACCAAGGGTAATACCACGCGATTAGCCTGTATTAGTAATGGTATTGATTTAAGCCAGATCACCATGAAAGATTATTCCGTGTTGAATGACAAGGTGAAGGTTGGCGTACTGGGACGTATTTCTACCCAAAAAGCACCGCATGTGTTTGCGGCTATTGCAGCGACTGTGCTGAGTCATCGCCAGGATGTTGAGTTTTATTGGGTAGGCAATGGTGAACCAGAAGATGAAGCGATGCTGGCTGAAGTGGGCGTTACAGTAACCGGCTTTTTGTCGCGCGCTGATGCAGTTAAAGTGCTGTCTTCATTGGATATTTTCTTGCAGACATCTCTGTACGAAGGTTTGTCGCTGGCACTACTTGAGGCACAAGCCGCCGGAATTCCAGCCGTAGTCACTAATATTCCGGGTAATGACGAAGTAGTGCAGCATGATTTGTGCGGCTTTGTTGGTAATGATGAAGCGGAATTGACGACTTATTTAGAGCGTTTAATTGACTCCTCAGCATTACGTCAGCAATTAGGGCTTGGAGCTCGTGAGTACGTCAATAAACAGTTCTCGTTTGATGCCATGGGTGATCAGTATAAGGCCTTATATCAGGAAATATCAGAAAATTATCCAACAGCACCGGTGGCGACAAGCCGCTAAGCATTACAGAAATTACGGGTGACATCAGTGCATCGCTGTGGCTTAATTCGGAGCTTGTTAATCGCAGGCTTTTAGGTGAAACAATGGCTATTGTTACCGGTAATTTTCCGTTTTCTCGTATGCGTCGTATGCGCAAAGACAATTTCTCGCGTCGTTTGATGCGGGAAAATGTGCTGACGACCAACGACTTAATTTATCCCGTATTTGTACTCGAAGGCGAAAATCAGCGTCAAGCGATTCCATCGATGCCTGGTGTTGAGCGTTTAAGTATTGATTTACTGGTGAAACAAGCCGAAGAAGCTGTTGCTCTGGGTATTCCGGCAATGGCAATCTTTCCGGTGGTTGAAAGCGATGGAAAGTCAGATGGTGCTGAAGAAGCCTATAACCCGGATGGTTTAGTTCAGCGCTGTGTGCGAGCACTAAAGGCAGCTTGCCCTGAGTTGGGTATTATTACGGATGTTGCTTTAGACCCTTACACGTCTCATGGTCAAGATGGCCTAATGGGGCCAGACGATTATATTCTGAATGATGAAACGGTCAGTGTATTGGTTAGGCAGGCGTTATCTCACGCCGAAGCCGGCGCAGATATTGTTGCTCCATCCGATATGATGGACGGCCGTATTGGTCATATTCGCGATAATCTGGAAACTGAAGGTTATCAAAACACCAAAATCCTCGCGTATTCCGCTAAATATGCCTCTAGCTTTTACGGGCCGTTTCGTGATGCTGTTGGCTCCTCTGGCAATATTGGTGGTGGTAATAAATACAGCTATCAAATGGACCCCGCCAATAGTAATGAGGCCCTCTACGAAGTTGCCATGGACCTTGAAGAAGGCGCTGATATGGTGATGATCAAGCCTGGTATGCCTTATCTCGATATCGTTCGTCGTATCAAAGATGAATTTAAAGCACCAACTTATGTTTATCAGGTGAGTGGTGAATATGCCATGCTAAAAGCCGCTAGCATTAATGGTTGGCTAGATGAGCGCGCTTGTGTGTTAGAGGCCTTAGTGAGTATGAAGCGTGCTGGTGCTGATGGCATTTTGACGTATTTTGCGATGGATGTAGCCCGTTGGCTGCAGGAGAAGTAACAAATGAGTGATCAGTATGCAGTCATTGGTAATCCGATTGCTCACAGTAAGTCGCCTTGGATTCATTCAAGCTTCGCTGAACAGTTGGGTGAGAGCCTTGAATACAGCTTATTGACGGCGGATACCGATGCTTTCGCGGCCGCGATTCGAGACTTTTCGGCTAAAGGTGGCAAGGGCCTTAATGTTACGGTGCCATTTAAGCAGGAAGCTTGGGCAGCAGCTGATGAGCTCTCTGATCATGCCCGTAAAGCAGGTGCAGTGAATACCTTAAGCTTTCTGGAAGATGGTCGGGTGCGAGGTGATAATACCGACGGTGTTGGCTTGGTTCGGGATTTGATTCAAAACCAGTCGGTGACGTTGGAAGGCCGACGCATTTTGATCATGGGTGCCGGTGGTGCGGTGCGAGGTGTTTTACAGCCGCTGCTTGAGCAATCACCCACTGAAATTTACATTGTTAACCGCACGGTAGAGCGAGCTGAGAATTTGGCTGGCTTGTTTGCCGAGTTTGGCAATGTATCTGCAGGTAGTTACGCTGACCTTCCCGAAAAAGGTGCATTTGATGTAATTATCAATGGCTCTTCATCCAGCTTGGGTGGTGAATTACCGCCATTGCCGGCTTCTATCGTTGCGTCAGGTTGTCATGCTTATGACATGATGTATGCTGCGGAACCAACTATTTTCGAGCGCTGGTGTACGGATAATCAGGTCTCATCCATTAGTAATGGCTTAGGGATGCTGGTTGAGCAAGCCGCTGAGTCATTCTGGATATGGCGTCATAAAAGGCCGGAAACGGCGGCTGTCCTCAATGCGCTAACCGCTAGTTTAAAAGCCACTGCTTAATTTCATGCTGAAGTAATTACTCTAACGATTAGCCTCTAAATAGTTGAGCAATGCATCGTATTTAGGTGCTTGCTCACGAGGCTGAGAAATATATTCCTTAGCTCCCCAGCTTCCGTACCAGCTATAGATGCGTGGGGCGCTAAAATGCACAAACACTTTAGCTCCGCTCGCTTTCCAAGCACTTAGATAGCGACCATAGAGCTCTCCCATTCGCGGATCACGATTTGCAGCATAGAGTAGTGGGTTTGGATGTGCCTCAACGGTGCGGGTTTCCCAGTCGACCAAGTGCTGTCCACCTTCATAAGCGACTAACTCCACACCAAACTCATTCGCTAGTTCGACCTGCGTTTGCATTTGCTCAATGCTAGCACTTAATCCGTAGTTTGAGCCTTTATCTAGCATCAACTCAAAAATGTCGTCTACAGTGCTCGCTTTTCGAAGCTCTTTAGGCAAAGCGTAGAAGTAGGGTGCAATCGCAAATACATCGGTGTAGCGATGGGTTTGCTCGTAGGAGAGCAGTTGACTGGTCAGTCGTTCATTCGCAGACCATCCTGATAGGGTTCTGAGTAAGCGCTGAGTCCCGCCAAACGTGTTTTCCCATAATTTAAATACCTCGACGCTGCGTTTAGCGTAAAACTTGATTCCTGCCGTTTGAGGGTCGGTATCTAGATTTCGTATTAAACCTTGCTCTATTGCGTATTTTTTATGGATGAAGATATTGTTCCAAACTTCATTACTGTATTCGACATAGACTTTCAGTGAAGGATTAAGGTGCTTTGCTGCGTAGCTTGAAAACTCACGAATATAATCATCACTGGCTCGGTGCGGCATTGAAAACCAAGCATCAGCCTGCAAGCGATTAGCGAGAGCGACCATCACCTCAAGCGGTGCACCGCGAGTGCCTTCTTTGCCTGCCCAGGTCGATTTATCCAGCGTATTGCGTGCGGACCATTGCTCAACAGGGTTGCGAGTCATGCCGGCCATATTCATAAACCGTATTACCCGAAAGTCCTTCATAAAGTTTAGGTAGTCAGGGTTAAACAGAAGCTGTGCGTGATGCTGATCAAATGACAAGTAGCGCTGTTTGCCGCAGGCTGTATTGGAGTCCACTCTGCGATAAGGGTTTCCCTCACAGATTCCGCCGGGTAATAACACTTTGATATTACGTAGTGGATTGCTGGCATTAATCGATTTTATGATCAGTGATGCATTTAAAATCTGATCTTTTCCGGCTTTAATCTCAATGATGTCTTTGTCGGGCTGTCGGGAAACTAAGCGAGCATCATTGCCATATTGCAGCTCACCAGCACCCTCATAGAGCACGGTATACAAGCCATCCGGAACCGTACCCGCAGGCAGTCGATTTAAGAATTTAGTCCCTGCAACGCCGCCTTTTAGATCGACTGGCCAGCCATCTTTATCATAAACAACACCTTTCGAGCTTAGCCAAGGGTGTGTATCCGGAAACGGGATGGATGATTTAAACAAATCAATAAATGGGATGCTGGCATTGTCTTCACGCAATTCATTGGTGTTGGTGCCCAGTAAATAGCGGCTATGTTGCTTTTGCAGAATGAGTGTGGCGCGCTCTGAAGCTGTGGGAGGTGCGTGTGGGATTGGATTAGGCTTTAAAACCCGTTTATAAAACACATAGCCAGCGGCAGCGGGTAGGCACAAGATCACGATTAGAGTGATGAGTTTAAACAGTAGTCTCAAAGCAGGCAGTATCTTAGGGAGTAGGGAAGGGCATTATTGACGGCGGGGTATGAGATTTCAAGCGCTGATCAGTCTGCCGGCGAGAATACCGGCAGACTGAATGTTGCGTTTAGTTGGAAAGGAGCATCCGACCAAAGTTTTGTGGATTATTCCAAGCGTTGTCGTTTTTAGAAAACCACGCCAGCTTGCCATCACGATCCGCGCCAGTGTCATCATCGTTCACTTGAACTTCCAGGCCGATAATGGAGCCAGTCTGTGGAATTACACCCAGCGTTTTCCATGGGATTGAGGCTTCCAATGTATAGCCATTAGCATGACGAGTCATTGACTGCTGAATGCCCAAGTCCGAACGGCGAGGTGAGCTCTGGCTCAGGTTCACCTTATGGTCACGCCAGCGGAAGATGAAGTGGAAATCATTACGACCGTCAAAGCGCGAGTTTCTGGAGCCATCAGCGTCTACGAACAACTCAATGGAATCATCTCCCCACGGCGCAGCAGAATCTCTGACAAAGCGATCATCAGTGGTATCTACCCGAACGTGTAGGAAGTCGCGGTCCCAGCTAGTCTGCCAGATTGCAGCTAGGTCAGCGCCACTGCTGATGTGTCCACCAACAATATTACGTAGCTGATTACTTGGCTGTCGGTTCCAGTCATTGCCACCACGACGCTGTCTAATCACGCCATCATGTCGGTTAATAACGCGAGCAGGTGCTGCGGCGACTTGGCGACGTTGTTGCTGTACCGGTGCCCGGCGAGCAGGAGGTGCCGGTGGAATAACAACAACCCGTGGTGGAGGTGCCGCTTTCGCAACTTGTTGTCTTGGAGCCGGTGCTCTGACCGCTTGTACGGGTCTGCTTGTAGCCACTGCCGTTTTAGCAACCGGTGCTGGCTTTGCTTTAACCGGGGCACGTGGAGCTGGTTTTGCTGCTGGTTTAGCCTTTGCTAGCGTCGTTGTTTTCGCAGCAGGTTTGAAGTTAGGGTTATTAGGCACTAAGGCAAACACACCTGCGGAAGGGTTCACTGCCGGCTTTGGAAGTCTTGCGATCTGTGCATTACTGCAGTTTCTCCACCAGCAGCGGTTGCTCTTGATAAAGCTCATCAGAGCGCGATGCTTAGGTGCTTTATTGTCAGATTGCGTCAGATACTCGCGAGTTCCCCAGCTACCAAACCATTGGTAAGTACGCGGAGCTGAGAAGCTCACAAACAATTGTCCGCCTGCTTTTTTCCAGCCATCCAAGAAGTCCTTGTAGGCTTTAGCCATGCGCCAGTCACGATTAGCTGCGATGAAGTATTTGGTCGGTGCTTTTTTGATGTCTCGGTTTTTCCAGTCAACCAAATGCTGGCCACCTTCATAAGCGATTAGATCAACACCAAAGCCTTTAGCGAGCTTAGCGTGCTTACCAATCAACTTACTGACGCCTGGAATTGAAAACGGCAGTGACTTGTCATAGATCATTTTGAAGATGTCGTTAACTGAACGGACCTTCATCATGGCCTTGCTGCTACCGTAAAAGTAAGGGCCAATCGCAAATGCATCAGTCTTTTTATATGCATCACGGTAGCCAAGCAGCATTTCTGTTAGTCGGGTGTAGCCGGTCCAGCCGCCCATAACACGGACTAAACGTTGCGTACCGCCAAACTCTTGCTCAAACATATTGAACACTTGTACTGAGCGCATAGAATAATACTTGTAGCCTGCCTTATCGCGATCTGGATCAAGCTTCAATTTCATGCCCATGTCTTTCATGTAATGCGCTTGGTCAAAGATGGTGTTCCAAGCTTCATTGGTATATTCAACGTACGCTTTCAGGTTTGGCTTCAGGTGTTTGCGGACATAGCGTGCAAACTGGCGCATGTAGTTATCATCAGCAGCATGCGGCAATGAGAACCATGGATCAGCATTACTTTGGTTGGCCAGCTCAATCATAATCTCAAGCGGTGCACCACGAACGGTTGGCTTTCCACCCCAAGTAGACTTATTCAGCATTGGGCGTTTATGCCATTCCTTAATCGGGTTGCGGGTAATACCTGCCATATTCATGAAGCGAATCACTTTGAATTCTTTCATGTAGCTGAGGTAGTCAGGGTTGAAAATCACCCGCTTGTAGTGTTTCTCAAACGCTAAATATGCTGAGCCACGACACGTTCTTGCATCATTCACTCGCTTATAGGGGTTGTTACTGCAGATTCCGCCCGGCATTAGGATGCGAATATTACGGATAGGGTCTTTAACATCCGTTTTCATAATTAGCAGGGTCGCTCTGATTTCACGATCCTTGCCAGCGATAATCGAGATTACTTCGCGGCCAGGCGTCTTTGAAACTAGCTTGGCGTCATTTCCGTACTGCAGTGTGCCTTTGCCGTCATATAAAACGGTATATTTGCCATCCGGAATTGTTCCGGCAGGTAGCTTGTTAATAAAGCGTGCACCAACCTGTCCACCATTTAGGCGAATCGGCCAGCCGTTCTTATCGTAAGCGATGTTGCCCTTGGTAAGCCAGGGGCGTGCTTCTTCAAATGGTGTGCTGTCGCGAAACACGTCGACGAATGGTGCGCTGGCATCGTCATCAAGTACTTCGTTAGTGTTAATCCCAAGTGGAGAGAGAGAGTTATTATAGCCAGCTACGCTGGGGGAGGATGGTAGAAGCAGCAAGCAGGCTAAGCCAAGCATGCCCACTGTACCTAGCGGCTTTTTTATTATTCTCATTTTTATTACCAGACGATTTTGGGGCGATGCAGACTAGTTATAAACGAAACACAGCTTTAAGGGTTTTTAGAGATAGGTTGATTGAAGCCCCGCTCTAATTTGTTGTGTTTGTCCCCGTAACCAGCGCTTTCCCCTTGGTTATTGTTATTCAGTCTTGAGTATAGCAACATTGATTTAGGTTTCTTGTGCTTTCGGATTAGTGGTTGAGTTGGCTAAGTTATTGTAATTTATACAGCTTGGGTTCAGAAATTGTTCATGTAGATGAATAAAGATAATTTTTTTTAAAAATCGGCTTGACAGAATTCCAAGGATAACGCAAAATTCGCGCTTCTTCGGCGTTGGGGCTATAGCTCAGCTGGGAGAGCGCTGCAATGGCATTGCAGAGGTCAGCGGTTCGATCCCGCTTAGCTCCACCAACGCTATTGTTTAAGGTGCATTATGGCTTTAAAGATAGGCCGATATTTGTTAATTATTGGATTCGTTATAACCTTAATAGGCCTCGTTGCTGGTTTTGGTTTGATGTTTTTCGGTAGTAGCGAATGGGCGAAGTTTTTTTTGATGATTGTCCCGATAGGGTTTATGGTTGGTTTTGCTGGCCTTACAACAACATTAATGAATTCGCCTGATAGTAGAGACAGATTCGACGATTCGTCGTTGTAATAGCTGTACCCATGTCCCCATCGTCTAACGGTTAGGACATCGCCCTTTCACGGCGGTAATCGGGGTTCGAATCCCCGTGGGGACACCATGTTGTACAGTGGTTTTCTACATTTAAAATTTGAATACGTTCCGAGTCCCCATCGTCTAGTGGCCTAGGACATCGCCCTTTCACGGCGGTAACCGGGGTTCGAGTCCCCGTGGGGACGCCAAATAGGCAACGTGTTTGAAATGATATTTAGTCCCCATCGTCTAACGGTTAGGACATCGCCCTTTCACGGCGGTAATCGGGGTTCGAATCCCCGTGGGGACACCATGTCATTGCAGTAACGAAGTATTTAAAATTGTCCCCATCGTCTAACGGTTAGGACATCGCCCTTTCACGGCGGTAATCGGGGTTCGAATCCCCGTGGGGACACCATTTTAAATTTTCTCTTCGCTCTTACCTTTCTAGTTAGTCTAAGTTACCCCCCCCCACAGTAAGTAATTCTTAAAAAACCTCAAAGACTGGGTTTTATTTCTGCATTTACTTAAGTCTCAGTGGATAATATCCGCTATCCGCTATCCGCTATCCGCTATCCGCTATCCGCTATCCGCTATCCGCTATCCGCTATCCGGTTGTTTTATGCTGGAAGATGTAATCTGACGCGTGCGCCAACATAGGGTGACATCATTAGCGATATCTTGCCGCCAGCATTTTCCACGATTTCCGCGCTGACGGCTAAGCCAATTCCTTGGCCCTCTGTTTTGCTGTCGGCACGCATGCCTCGGGTGAGTAGGGTGGAAGGGTTGCTGTCAGGAAAGCCCATTCCGTCGTCATCAATATCGACGACCAGAAAATCAACGTCTTTATTCGCGCTAACGGTTACTTTGGATTCGCAGAAGCGGCAAGCGTTGTTCAGAAGGTTTCCGAATACTTCCATTAGATCGTCGTAGTCGACCCGGCAGCGTGCGTATTCGTCCACATTGATCTCTATCTCGAAATTTTTATCAAAATAGACTTTGCGCAATGATTCACGAAGGCGGAATAAGATTGGGCGTAAGCTTTCAAGTTTGACGATAGCATTGTGGTCGCTGACAACGGCGCGTCGTAAGTGGTAAGCAACGATATCATTCATGCGCTGAATTTGATCATCCACATACTCTTGATTCACTTGCTTGCCATCTGTTGAGCGCATGGAGGCGCCTTGCAGTGCAGCAAGCGGTGTTTTGAGTGCGTGAGCGAGGTTATCAAGTGCATCGCGATAGCGTTTTTTCTGGCCCTTCTCCGCATGAATAAGCGTGTTGATCGCGCTTTTGACGGGTGTTAATTCGTAAGGGTAGGTGTGTTCGATTAGGTCTTTTTCCCCAGCTTCTATCAGCTTGATTTCATTCTCAATGCGGCGGATAGGGGAGAGCACCAAGTAGCTTCCAACTAGTTGGGCGATTAGTACGAGCAGGGTGGTAAGTATGACGACTCTGGGCAGGTCGCGAGCAAGGGTTTGCTTGCTTTCATTGATTTTTTTGGCGGATTTGGCCAGTACCATTTGGTAGTTTTTGTCGGCATAGCTAAAAGCTTTTGCGTAGACCAAAAAACCATCGCTATTCTGCTTTTCCCGTTCTTTGTTATTAAAGTTTCGACCTTGGGGGATAATGGGGTTAAGAATGCCGCTAAATGGATTGTTGGGCGTTACATTGATATCAAATGTTAAAAAGCCACGCTTCAGGGTTTTGTAGGGAGACTCTCCATTTAGAGCTGTCTCAAAAGCGTACTTAGTGGACCAAACAATACTGCCTTCTGGGCCGGTATCTTGAATGTACGCATAGTATTCACTGGCTGGGTTGTCGCCAACTTCCGAAAAATTTCGTTCCTTTAAAAAAGCCCTAAGCTCGTCTACTGCGTTATCAGCAGTCAGTAGGAAGTTAAGTGTCGGATGGGGTTCAACATATAGCAACAAGCTCACGCCATCTTTTTCAAAGAGGGCAATCTGTTCGTTAATCAGGGACTGATTTTGAAAGTGGTAGTACGCGGTGCCAATGCCTGCAAGGCCAGCAGTAATGATTGCAAGTGAGCTAACCAACTGCCGCCATCGGAGGGAGTTCGTCAGCCCAAGTAAACTATTGTGTGTCTTTGTTGCTGCTGACGCCTTGCCTTCCGGATGCATAGTTACCTACATTTATTGATTGTTCCTTGGGAGCGTGAAGCGGTAGCCGCGGCCACGTAAGGTTTCAATCGGCCCCAAGTTATTGTCTTTATCAAGCTTCATCCGTAAGCGACGGATAAATACTTCGATAACATTGCTATCGCGGTCGGAGTCATCATCATACATGCTTTCGGTTAGGTCTGTTTTAGAGATAACCTCGCCAGCGTGTAGCATCAGGTGCTGAAGGACTTTGTACTCATAAGCGGTGAGAGATACTTCTTCATCATGTAAATAAACGCGCTGCTCTGAAGTGTTTAGGCGGATCGGGCCGCAAGCGAACTCTGTTTGTGCCCAGCGTCCTGTGCGACGAAGTAGTGCACGCAATCTCGCTAGTAGTTCTTCATGGTGGCAAGGTTTATCTAGGTAGTCATCTGCACCAGCTTCCAGACCTTCAACTCTATCCTGCCAGCGGTTGCGGGCGGTAAGAATTAACACGGGGTAATCCAGGTTCTTGGTGCGTATATTTTTGATTATATCCATACCGCTGACTTCCGGCAAGCCTAAGTCAATAATGGCGATGTCTATCGGGTACTCAAGGGCATAATACAAGCCTTGTGAGCCATCTGCTGCTGCATCTACTACAAAGCCTGCTTTTTTCAAAATTCGCGTAAGATCTTCCCGTATTTCGGTATTATCTTCGACTATTAGTGCTCTCATTGCCACCCCTGAGTTGTTTGATTATTAGTGTCTAGTCGCGCCGTCCCACAAGAAGGTTTAATATAAAATCAATATCGACGGATTGCCAGAGTTATATGTGTAAAAAGTATTTTCAATGGGCAACTTTATAAGGATATAGGTAAAAAGTGATTACTTTTTGCAGTTTACTCTAATGATGTGTAATTCGCTGGCAATGGTCATGAAACGCACAACATAGCAATCCGGGTAACCTTCTTGAGGTGTTTTCTTAAAGCCGATCGCATCACCGTGGTGGCGCTTATTGATGTAGTCCATTACTTGAAGCGGGCTAACTGGTCTGTCTGATCCCGCTCTATCGACTTTGTAGTGAATCTCGCGCGCCGATGCGTCGCTCGCAATAAGTAGTGTTAATGTCGTCAACAGTGTCAGCAGACATGTCTTGAGTGTAGCGTGTTCTTTGCCTGGCATCGTATCTCCCCAAAAAATGCATTGCCGCAAACCAGTCGCTAACGGTGGTTTGTATGGAATTAATACAAATGCCGAATATGCTAAGGGCGCGGCCAAGTCTCCTCGGTCACGGCTGAGCGATCAATCAACATCCGATCGGCGTATTTTGTCGGTGTTTAGGTAAAGCCCATTACCTAAAAAGCCGGATTCTAAAGGATGCTTATCAATAATTTTTGATTAACTGTCCTTGATATTTACGGGCACGCGCAAAGCAATATGCCACCCGTTTATGATGAGGCAATTATGGAGTTTTAATTCTGAATATAAGCTGAATGAATTGCCTAAGAAGTAGGCGCCCATGCAGGTTTTTTTATCAGATTATTTCTGGGAAGTACTTAAAGTGGCCAGTTATATTCATTTTGAAGAGGATATTCTCGTGAACGGGGCCTTTTCCGATATTGTGTACGATCAGTGGTGTAATGCCGTCTGATGCAACTTTGTCGGAAACAATGCCAATATGTGGAAGGTTTGGCCTAATATCCCAAGTCACTATATCGCCAGGTGAGTAGGATCTTGGATTGTAACTAATTGGAAGGCTTTGTCCTGCTCGGGCGAAAAACACCTGAAGGTTGGGAACTCTGCGGTGATCGATATTTGGGTCAGGCTTAACGAGTCGCCAGTTACTGAAACTTGGGTAGGCGTAAAAATTAAGTGACATGTCGTGATTGACAAGTTGCTGTAGATCAATACCAAGGCGTCGATAGGCGCGAACAACGACATCAGTACAAACGCCAATATCATTTGATACATCGCCCCACGGGAAGCCGATCTTCTGGTAGCGACCGTCATAGGTGACAGAGTGCTGAGTCCGCTCGCTAGCCGCATCGGTTAGCAGCTGTGCCATGTAATTGTTAGCGGATGCCGGGCCTGATAAAAGGGTAAGTGCTACGAGTGCTGATCGAATTCCTGCTGAGATATGCATGATTCTGGTTCCGTTAATACGATGTTATTATTTTTTATTAGTGTATTAACTAGCTCGCAGGCTTCCGGATCGGTACACGCTGCGGCGAGTTCATTAGCACTGTAGTAGTGCTCTTTACATAAATATTGTACAAGTGAAAGCAAGTTTAAGTCGAGTAAAAGCTCATTTCCTCCGACGAACAGTAGAATTGCATCCTGTTTTAGAGTGTAAGCGATACGCAAGCCTGGGTAGCGTTCAAAATCGCAGGCCGCATCATAATCTTCAGGGGGCTCTGACAAATCTTCGGTTAATGCAGGGTCCGGCAGCTTGCTCTCGGTTAAATATTTCCCCAGCCAACTATCCAGTGAGGCAGATTCTTCTTCAATGCCTTCCAGTATGAGCTGGCGTAATGCTTGCGTGTCAGTCGCGCTAATTTCACCCGGATTGCTTTGCATCGCACGCATTGGATCACTGAAGCGTTTTTTGAATGAGGGTGCAGCAGATAGTTGGTCCAGCCATGCTTGCACTAAGTCATTGCGTGAGGGTGCTCTGAAGCCAACCGATAAGGTCATGCACTCGCCATCTGCGACGCCATGGTGTGGCACGTTCGGTGGCAGGTAAAGCATGTCGCCGGGCTCAAGTGTCCAGCTGTGGTTATCAGAGAAATTCTGTAGAATTTTAAGGGCTGGTCCCGAAACCGGGGTTGTATCATAGTCCGGACGGTCATCAATAGACCAAACCCGTTTACCTTCCAGTTGGATCAAAAATACATCATATTGATCAACATGAGGGCCAACCGAGCCTTGATCAGCTGCATAGCTAATCATGAGGTCATCAATGCGCCAGTCCGGAATAAACCGGAATGGCGTTATGAAATCCCGAAGTTCCGGAAAGTAATTCTCAATGTCATTAATCAGCAAGGTCCAATGAGTTTGTGGCAGGCTAGTGAAGTCTGCCTCCTCAAAAGGACCTTGCTTAAGTTGCCAGGGTTGTTCGCCATGCTCAAGCACAATGCGGGATGGGGCTTCCGTATCGCAAGCCAGTCCCGCTAGTTCTCCTGCATCAAAGCTAAGTTCAGGCACTTCAAATGCTGAACGCACCAATAATGGCTTTTGTTGCCAATACTGACTTAGAAAATCTTCAGTGCTGAGTTCGCCGAATACACCCTGTGACATAGTCGTCCTTAAATCGCTTTAGCTTGAGCGGCTGCGTTACCGATGTAGCTGGCCGGTGTTAGCTCGCGTAATTGCTGGCGAACTTCTTCCGGTAGCTCCAGAGTATTAATAAACTCAGCCATGTCTTCTGCAGTGATGCGACGACCACGAGTTAAGGCTTTCAGTTTTTCATACGGCTTTTCAATGCCATGGCGACGCATCACCGTCTGTACAGCTTCACCAAGCACTTCCCAGTTGCTATCCAGCTCATTTGCAATGCTCGCTTCGTTTAGCTCAAGCTTGCCGATACCTTTTAGTGCAGATTGATATGCAATCATGCCATGGCCAAGACCTAAGCCCAGTGAGCGCAATACCGTTGAATCTGTCAGGTCGCGCTGCAATCTTGAGGCGGGTAGCTTTTGTGCTAAATGTGTCATTAACGCATTAGCAATACCTAAGTTACCTTCCGCATTTTCAAAGTCAATTGGGTTAACTTTGTGTGGCATGGTGGATGAGCCTACTTCGCCAGCAATGACTTTCTGCTTAAAGTGACCTAGTGAGATGTAACTCCAGATGTCACGACAGAAGTCGATCATAATGATGTTATAGCGGCTGCAAGCATCAAACATCTCAGCGATGTAGTCATGTGGTTCGATTTGAGTGGTATAAGGGTTCCACTGTAAGCCTAGAGACTCCACAAACTCTTTCGCAAATAACGGCCAGTCAATTTCAGGGTAGCTTGCGTAGTGCGCGTTATAGTTACCAACAGCACCATTAATTTTGCCCAGTACTTCGACAGCTTGAATTTGGCTTAGCTGGCGATTCAGGCGTTGTGCCACGTTAGCCATTTCTTTACCAACGGTGGTTGGTGACGCGGGTTGGCCGTGGGTACGGCTCAGTAATGCATCATCAGCATATTGGTGAGCCAGTTCAGTAATCGCGGTATTGATTTGCTGTAGCTGAGGAATCAGTACTTCATCTCGACCACCTTTTAACATTAATCCGTAAGCCAGATTGTTAATATCTTCAGAGGTGCAAGCAAAGTGAATGAACTCACTCACTTTCAGAATTTCAGCATTGCTCTCTACTTTTTCTTTTAGAAAATACTCAACCGCCTTTACGTCGTGATTGGTGGTGCGCTCAATCTCTTTTACGCGCTCAGCATCGGCTTCAGAAAAATCGTTAATCAGCGAGTCTAACAATGCATTGGCAGCATCAGAAAATGCAGGTACTTCTTCGATTTGAGGGTGCTTCGCCAGTGCTTGAAGCCAGCGAACCTCAACCAGTACGCGATGACGAATCAGGCCATATTCACTGAAAAAAGGGCGAAGTCCTTGTGTCTGGCGCGCGTAGCGTCCGTCAACTGGAGAGAGGGCAGTAAGGCTTGAAAAATTCATACGGAATTCCGTGATTGGGCTAAACAGAAAATAGAAGGCGCATAGTATACGCTGATTTCAGCAAGTCTGACAAAGTAAAGGTCCTTGATTTTTGTCTAGGGAGAGCGACGAATTGGGTCAAGTATAGTGCTCACTTGTTCCATTTCCGGATTGCTCTCGGGGAAGTCTAGGGTGTAGTGCAGGCCTCGACTTTCACTGCGACTTTGTGCTGAACGAATAATAAGTCTGGCAACCTCGGCCAGATTTCTCAGTTCGATCAAGTCGCCAGTCACTTTGAAGTTGGTGTAGTACTCGTCAATCTCTTTAAGTAACAACTCAATTCGGTTGCGAGCGCGGGCTAATCGCTTGGAGGTTCTTACAATGCCGACATAGTCCCACATAAAGCGGCGTACTTCATGCCAGTTATGGTTGATAACAACGCGCTCATCAGAGTCAATGACCCGGCTTTCATCCCATTCCGGAATTTTGATCCTTGGGTGGTGGGTATCGTAGTTACGAACAATGTCTTCCGCGCAGGATTTTCCGTAAACAATGCACTCCAGCAATGAGTTGCTGGCCAGCCGATTTGCGCCGTGTAAGCCGGTGTAGCTGGTTTCGCCAATTGCATACAAGCTATGGATATCGGTATGACCATCCTGATCGACCATTAAGCCGCCGCAGGTGTAATGCGCCGCCGGAACCACTGGAACGGGTTCCTTGCTCATGTCGTAACCAAAGTTTTCACAGGTTGCGAACACATTCGGGAAGTGTTTTAGGATGAAGTCTTTCGGTTTATGACTAATGTCTAAGAAGACAGAGTCAATACCGAGCCGCTTCATTTCGTGGTCGATAGTGCGAGCGACGATATCACGTGGTGCTAACTCCCCGCGCGGGTCGAAGTTCTGCATAAAGCGAGTGCCATCTGGCAGTAATAATCTTCCACCTTCGCCGCGTACTGCTTCAGTGATCAGATTAGACTTTGCGTGGGGGTGGTACAGGCAGGTCGGGTGGAACTGCATAAATTCCATATTGGCGACACGGCAGCCTGCACGCCAACCCATGGCAATACCATCACCGCTCGCGCCATCTGGGTTACTGGTATACAAATAAACTTTGCTGGCACCACCAGTAGCTAAAACTGTAAAGCGAGCCTCAAATGTTTTGATGTCGCCGCTTTCTCTGTCTAACACATACGCGCCGAGGCAGCGATTTTCACGGGTACGCCCGAGTCGTCTGGTGGTCACTACATCGATGGCGATGTGATGCTCAAAAAGCGAAATATTGCCACAGCTTCTGACTCGGTCGAGCAGGGTGGTTTCAATGGCTTTTCCACTGGCATCATCAGCATGCGCAACTCGACGGCTGGAGTGACCACCTTCCCGTGTTAGGTGTAAGTTGCCAATAGTTGGCGCATCCGGGCCTTCATGTTGGCGGGTAAATGGCACACCCTTGTCTAGTAGCCACTGGATGGCGTTGCTGCCATTGCTCACGACGTGCCGCACGGCATCAACATCGCACAAGCCAGCGCCTGCAATTAAGGTATCAGAAACATGTGATTCAATGCTGTCAGACTGGTCCAGCACGGCAGAGATGCCACCTTGCGCATAGAATGTGCTGCCTTCTGATAGCACGTCCTTACTAAGTACAGCGACACTAATGTGTGAAGGGAGGCTCAGTGCCAGACTGAGTCCTGCAGCGCCACTACCGATAATCAATACGTCATGTTGCATAGGGTTTGTGCCTGTCCGAAAGGTCGATTGGTCATTATAGGGAAACTTAAAGTTTAAGTAAAAGCAGTATCAGTCAGCCTAATGGCTACGGTGGTCTGGTCAGGATGCGGTTTCGGGAGTTCATTTGTCGATCGGATTGTAGTATGTTAATCCGCCCGAATGTCGATCTCACAAGGTGTCGGCAATAGCTGTTTATCGGCTTAGATAAAATAAACGGAACTATCTGATTTGTTCGGGTCTTAAGTGGGTGTAGATACTATGGTTTACACTTTGCGAGACAATAATGCTACTATCCGGCCAAAAGCTTAGGTAGTTAATTATATCAAGGAGTGTGGCCCAGATGGGCGGGAACCAAACCGATTTAGAATTGGTCAAACGTGTACAGGCAGGTGATATGTCTGCGTTTGACGTACTGGTTCTTAAATACCAGCAGAAGGTCATCAATTTGGTGAATCGCTATGTGCACGATCCTCATACATCGATGGACGTTGCACAAGAAGCCTTTATCAAAGCGTACCGAGGGCTGGGGAACTTTCGCGGAGAGAGTGCTTTCTATACATGGTTATACCGTATTGCGATAAATACGGCGAAGAACCATCTGGTCTCCAAAAACCGGCGTATGCCGGATAGTGATATTGATGCACAGGAAGCTGAGCAATACCTGAGTGCGGATAGCTTGCGGGATAATGCAACCCCCGAGCATGAATTACTGAAAGATGAGATTCATGTCACAGTGATGGATGCCATCAACGCATTGCCGGAAGACTTGCGAGTTGCGATTACGCTGCGTGAGTTGGAGGCAATGAGCTACGAAGAAATTGCGGAGGCAATGGAGTGTCCGATCGGGACAGTGAGGTCACGGATTTTCCGGGCACGTGAAGCGATTGAAAAAGAACTGAAGCCATTAATGGATTAGGCGACAGTGAAATTGGGCGAAACGGGTTGATATTATGAGTCAAACAACAAAACAAGAATACTTGTCAGCGCTTCTGGATGGCGAAGCAGGGTCTTTTGAGCAGCACCGGCTATGTGATGCCCTGGATTCTGATACTGAGATGCAAACTAAGTTGGCGAACTATGCACTCATTGGCGAAGCCATGCGTAATCAGCAGCAAACTGCTCGTGTCGGGCCGTCATTTTTGGCCGGGATACAAGAAGCGCTGAAAGATGAAGCGATTCCAGTGGCTGAAGTGCCGGAATCAACGCCAAACGTGATTCCATTACCAGTAAAGAAAAAACAATTATGGCCTACCAAAGTTGCAGGGTATGCCGTCGCGGCGTCCGTTGTAGCTGTAGCTGCGATTAGTTTACAAAATTATTTTATGACGGTTGAACCTGCTCAAAGCATCGCATCGGTTTCAGAGCCGGCCGCGCCTGTACTGGCACAAGCTGAGCCGAAAATGCCCGTTGCAAAAGCGCAAGAGGTTGCTCAATTGACCACCATGCGTGCTTCATTCACGCCGGCGGCTGAGCCGGTGTATAGCATCCCAGATGCGGCAATGCGTGGCATGATTGATGAATACGTGGCGCAGCATTTTCAATATGCTAGTAGCAATACGTTAATGCCTGCTGTGCGGGCAGTTAGTTACTCTACGGACTTCAGATGATGGCTCCTCGTGGCTTCGCGATAGTTTTGTTGGCAACGTTAATGGCGCCTGTCAGTGCCAAAGACGTTGGTATGGATTTAATGGTTGAGATGACTGACGCTCTGCATCGATTAAATTACAGCGGGACGCTAGTGCACATTAAAGGCGCTGATCTTAATACGCTGAGAATCTCGCATGAGTATATCGATGGCGTGGAAAATGAAGTTATTTCCAGTCTGAATGAGTCGCAAGAAAGCGTGTCACGTCAGACTCAACCGTTTAGCTTGTCACAGGTTCCAGATTCCATCGAGGTGATGGATAAAGTGTATTCACTGGATGTGGGTGCATTTAAGAAAGTTGCCGACCGTAAGTGTCAAATTGTGATTGCCAGACCTAAAGATAAGATGCGTTACTTGCAAAAGTACTGCATTGATAGCTTAACCAAGCTGCCGTTGGCATATTCATTGATTGATAATAATCACAATGTGGTCGAGCAATTTACTTTTACAGCGGTTGAGATTTCAGAGCCAAATCCGGATCAGTTACAAAAGGCTTATGCCAGTGTGGCTTCTGCTGCGCCGCAAACCTTGTTAGGTAGCTTGCAGCCTTCTGGTGATTGGACGGTTGAAAAACTGCCTAAAGGTTTTACGTTCGGTAAAGTCCGTGCGTCGGCCCAAGTTGGCCAAAAAGCGGATAATACCGAGCACTTTGTGGTGACGGACGGTTTAAGCTCAGTGTCGGTTTTTATTTCACCAATCACTACCGCTCAACCAGAAAATATGTCTGGGATTAGCTCTGGCGCTCTAAATGTGTTGACCTCACAAAAGAATAATCACAGAATCACTTTGGTAGGGGAGGTTCCAAAAGGAACTATGCAGCGTATATTTACAGGCTTGCATTATCGTGGCGTAAACTAAGTCACGATCAAACCGCATATCGGGGGAGAGTGGTTATGATGATCGAAGAAGAAGCGATAGTCGTCAGTAGTAACGGGCAATATGCCTGGGTGTCACCCTTAGAAAATAGTAGCTGCAGCGGATGCGAGTCCTCTGGGGCCTGCTCAACATCCTTTTTAAAAGGGATTTTAAAGCGCAAATCAGAGCGCACTATTCGGATTGTTAACTTGGAAGCGGTTGAGCCAGGTGAGCATGTGATTGTCGGGATTCACTCGGTTAATCTTTTGATTAGCTCTGCGCTGGTCTATTTGCTGCCAATTTTATGCCTTATTATTTTTGCATTGTTGGGTAAGGTGTTTTTCTCTGAAACGGCCAGTATTTTGCTGGGTTTATCCGGTCTGGCATTTGGTTTTTTTGCGGTGAATCGCACAACGGCTAATTTAGCGGTTTGTGGTCGGTTAGAGCCTGTCATGCTCGGTAAGCGCAAAGCTGAAGAAAAAGTCATTGAATTTAGTCAAGCATCCGCTCTGCTTAGGTTATAATTAGCGCTCTTTCGTTCGCGACTGGCTTGTTTGGCAGGTAGATTGCGACGTCAATTTGCTGGGTAAGCTTCGGGAGTGCTACTGCATGCGCATGCGGACATATTTCATTGGAATAATTATATACGGGCTGGTCGGGACGCTATCTCTGACTGCCTCGGCAGAAGGATTGCCAAACTTTACTACTTTGGTAAAGCAACAAAGCGCGGCGGTTGTGAATATCAGCACCGAACGCAAACTTCCTAGTCGCTCAAAGCTCCCCCCCGGTATTGAAATCCCTGAAGAAGGCACTGGAAATGAAGCGCTTGACGAATTTCTGCAGCGGTTTTTTGATTTCGGGCAGGATGATGATAGTGACTCTGACTCCTTAGGTTCTGGTTTTATTATTTCCACCGATGGTTATGTGGTGACTAATCACCATGTGGTAGATGGTGCGGAAAAAATTGTTGTTAAGCTCAATGATCGCCGTGAGTTCTCCGCTAAAATTATTGGTACGGACAAGCGCAGTGACTTGGCCTTGCTCAAAGTCAGCGCTGAGTCGTTACCTAGTACCACATTTGGTGATTCTGATGCGTTGGAAGTTGGTGAATGGGTCGTCGCTATTGGCTCTCCATTCGGCTTTGATTACAGCGTAACGGCTGGTATTGTCTCTGCAAAAGAACGTAATCTTCCTTCTGAAAGTTATATCCCTTTTATTCAAACAGACGTGGCTATTAACCCTGGTAACTCAGGCGGTCCTTTGTTTAATCTGAAAGGCGAAGTGGTTGGAATAAACTCACAAATATATAGCCGCACCGGTGGCTTTATGGGCTTATCGTTTTCGATTCCCGTGGATGTTGCTGAGAACGTGATTGAGCAGCTCAAGACTAACGGAGAAGTTCGTCGCGGCTGGTTGGGCGTATTTATTCAGGAGGTCACACGAGAATTGGCAACGACTTTTGGTTTAGATCATCCAAAAGGTGCATTAGTTGCTGAGGTTATGCCTGGTGGTCCTGCTGATGGCTTGTTGAAGCAAGGCGATATCATTCTGGAGTTTGCCGGTAAGCCGGTTGTGAACTCTCAGACGCTGCCATTTCATGTCGGTTCGGCTTCAGTTGATGAGACTGTCGATATTTTAGTGCGCCGTGCAGGTTCCAATGTATTGGTCAGCCTTAAACTAGGCGAGCTTCAAAAGCAGGATGCAATCGAGGAAGATATTGAAGAGGTTGAGGATGTAGAGAGAACATCTGATGTCGTTCTTGGTATCGCCGTTGAAGATCTGGATGATGAAATTCGTGACTCTGTTGGCTTAGATAAAGGCGGTATTTTGGTACAGCGAGTGATGGGTGATGCAGCCATCAAAGCGGAAGTAGAGCGAGGCGATATTATTACTCAGTTCGACGGTCAACAGGTTGAAGATGTGCAGGGCTTTAAGAAAATGGTCGCACAAATTACAGGGGATCGCACCTTGGCTATTTTGGTGATTCGTGATGGTGCTGCGCGCTTCCTTGCATTCAAGCCTGACGTGGAATCAGAAAAATAGTGGCATACGATAGGGCGCTCATAGTGTATTATCGCCGAGGCTGTCATCTCTGTGACGAGATGGCGGTTCACCTGAGCCAGTATCAGGCAGAATTTAACTACCAGATTGAATGGGTAGATATTGATAAAGATCCCGAACTGACACGTCGCTATAATGTGGATATCCCCGTAGTGAAATATCAGGACGAAGTGATTATGTATCATTTTTTTGATGAAGAACAACTTAGACTGACGTTTACTCATGCACCAAGCTAATCAGAATATTCGAAATTTTTCGGTCATTGCTCACATCGATCATGGTAAATCCACCTTATCCGATCGCTTTATTCAGTACTGCGGCGGTTTAACGCAGCGGGAAATGGCGGCGCAGGTCTTGGACTCCATGGATATCGAGCGTGAGCGTGGTATTACCATAAAAGCGCAAAGTGTTTCGCTGGATTATAAAGCCAGAAATGGTGAGACTTATCACCTGAACTTCATTGATACACCAGGTCACGTGGACTTCTCTTATGAAGTCTCGCGCTCTTTGTCTGCCTGTGAGGGAGCGCTGCTAGTGGTAGACGCTTCTCAAGGTGTGGAAGCGCAGAGTGTGGCCAACTGCTACACGGCAATCAATCTGGACCTTGAAGTGGTACCAGTGCTGAACAAGATCGACTTGCCAGCGGCTGACGTTGACCGTGTCTCGCAGGAAATTGAAGACATTATCGGTATTGATGCCTCAGAAGCGGTGCATTGCAGCGCGAAAACGGGTGTTGGTATTGAAGATCTGCTGGAGCAATTGGTTGAGAAAATTCCACCACCAAAGGGTGATTTGGATGAGCCGTTACAGGCCTTGATCATTGACTCATGGTTCGATAATTACCTTGGTGTTGTGTCCTTAGTGCGAGTCATGAATGGGCAAATTCGTAAGAAGCAAAAAATCCGCGCGATGCATACTAATCTGGATTTTCAGGTAGATCGTGTGGGTATTTTCACGCCTAAGATGCACGATATGCCGCAGCTGAATGCCGGTGAAGTAGGTTTTATCATCGCGGGTATTAAAGAGATCGACGCTGCTAAAGTCGGTGATACCTTTACGGATGCCGCTAGGCCTGCCGCTGCGCCACTAGCAGGTTTCCAGGAAGTGCAACCACGAGTATTCGCGGGTATATTCCCTGTGAGCTCAGATGACTATGAAAATCTGCGTGATGCACTTAGCAAGCTGAATCTTAACGACTCCTCGTTGAACTACGAGCCTGAAACGTCTCAGGCGCTGGGTTTTGGTTTCCGTTGTGGTTTCCTTGGTATGTTGCACATGGAAATTGTGCAAGAGCGTTTGGAGCGTGAATACGATCTGGACTTGATTACCACTGCACCGACTGTGGTTTATGAAGTTGAGCAAACTGACGGTGAAGTGATTAAAATTCACAACCCATCGCAGTTGCCAGCGGTTAACAAGATCGCTGAGATTCGCGAGCCAATCATTGTCGCTAATATTCTGGTTCCGCAGGATTACTTGGGTAATGTGATTACCTTGTGCGTGGGTCGTCGTGGTGTACAAAAGAACATGCAATACATGGGTACTCAAGTCTCTTTGACGTATGAGCTACCGATGAATGAAGTCGTTTTGGACTTCTTTGATCAGCTAAAGTCAGTGAGTCGTGGTTACGCCTCATTTGATTATGAACTCAGCCACTTCCAGCCAGCTAATCTGGTGCGTGTGGATGTTCTGATCAATGGCGAGCGAGTGGATGCTTTAGCGATTATCGTACACAAAGAGTTTGCAGCTGCTAAAGGCCGTGACCTTGCTGAACGAATGAAAGAGCTGATTCCTCGTCAGATGTTTGATGTTGCGATCCAAGCGTCTATCGGAACCAATATCATTGCTCGTACAAACGTAAAAGCATTACGTAAGAATGTTATCGCCAAGTGTTATGGTGGTGACGTTTCTCGTAAGCGTAAACTGTTGGATAAACAGAAAAAAGGTAAGAAACGCATGAAATCAATCGGACGTGTCGAGATTCCTCAGGAGGCATTCCTAGCAGTGCTAAAGGTAGGGGATAAGTAACATGAAGTTCACGTTTGGTCTTGAGTTCTGGCTGGTATTCGCCACGCTAGTCTGCGGAATTATTTTGTTTGTTTATCGCTTCGTGATGGGGCGTAAGAGTGATGTCGGCAATGAGCCGATGCTGATCGATTATGCACGCTCTTTCTTCCCTGTGTTGCTAGTGGTTGTTGTGCTGCGTTCATTTGTGGTTGAGCCATTTCGGATTCCATCCGGCTCGATGATTCCAACGCTGCAGATTGGCGATTTCATTCTGGTGCAGAAGTATGCCTACGGTATTCGTTTGCCAGTTATCCAGAAGAAAATCATTGAAACTGGCTCACCTCAGCGTGGTGATGTCGTGGTTTTCCGTTATCCGGAAGATCCATCCATTAACTACATCAAGCGCTTGATTGGCTTACCGGGCGATCGCATTGAGTGGACTTCTGATAAGAAGTTAATGCTAAATGGTGAGTTGGTTGGTGAGGAAATGCTGGAACCATACACGTATAACAGTGCTCGCTCTGGTGAGATTGAAGTAACACGCTTACGCGAGACCTTGCCATCTGCAGATGCTGACCATAAGCATGAAGTGATCTTAGAGCCTGGCTTAAGCCGCACTGGTGAGTGGGTTGTACCAGAAGGCCATTACTTCATGATGGGTGATAACCGCGATAACAGTGCGGATAGCCGTTTTTGGGGTTATATGCCTGAAGAAAACTTGGTTGGTAAGGCTGCTTTTGTTTGGTTGCATTGGAACTGGCAAAAGGGCGGTGATGGCTTCAATTTCTCACGGATTGGAACCTCGCTAAAGTAAGCAAAATGGGACTGGCCGCCTGTCACCTCAGATTGACAGCGCGGCTCGCAAAACCAGACAATGAGTGCTGAATTGTATTTAAACTAACAGCGACTCATTGGAATAATAATAATGAAAAAGTCTCCGAAGGCCCAACAAGGTGCCACACTCATCACTTGGTTGATCATGGTTTCAATTGGTATTGTTATCGTGAGTGCGGGATTGAAAGTGGGGCCTTACTACTTGGAATATAACTCCGTTCGCAGCCTAATGAATAGTATCGCGTCTGAGCCGGGCATTGAGCGGGCAAATAAGCGTGAGATTATGGCGAAGGTTGAGCGCTACTTGAATGTGAATAGTATGGATAGCTTGAGCGATGCCTACTACGCAGGAAAGAGTGGTAAGCCGGGCACTGAAAACCCGTTTAAAATTGTAAAGATAAAGAAAACGAATCAGCGTGAGTTGGCCGTACAATATGAAGTGCGCAAGTCATGGATGGGTAATTTGTCTTTCTTGATGGATTACAAGTATCAGGTACCATTGGGTAAACAACAATAAGGCCGGCAATGTTTCATGCCGGTGACTGAAAAGGAATTGATAGTCGATTGGCAACAAAACTAAAAACATTACTGGGTAAAGAGTTTCTCGATAGCTCACACTTCAATCTCGCAATGACGCATCGCAGTGCGAGCAGTAAGCATAACGAGCGGATGGAGTTTCTGGGTGATAGCATATTGGGTGTGATCATCAGCGAGGCACTCTACCAACAAATGCCGGGCGCGTCTGAAGGCTACCTTAGTCGTCTGCGCGCCTCTCTGGTTAATGAGGACGTTCTGTCCGAGATCGGTGCTGAGCTACAATTGGGTGACCACTTGAAGTTAGGCAGTGGTGAACTCAAAAGCGGTGGCTTCCGTCGCAAATCTACTTTAGCAGATGCTTTTGAAGCGCTGATTGCCAGCGTGTATCTTGAGCGTGGAATTGAAGCATCAAAAGACTTTGTGCTTCAGATGTTCCGGAGTCGCCTAAAGAATCTCCCTGAAGAAGATGAGCTAAAAGATCCTAAGAGTCGCTTGCAGGAGTTCTTGCAATCTCGCGGACTGGATTTGCCAGAGTACTCTCTGATTTCCACCACAGGTGATGCGCATCGTCAAACTTTTACGACTGAATGCAAAATTGAAAGTCTGAAGATTAAAACAGAAGGCGTCGCTACTAGCCGCCGCAAAGCAGAGCAGCTATCCGCTGCATCGGCTTATAAACAGGTAACATCTAAATGAATAAGCGCTGCGGTTATGTTGCGATTGTCGGTCGTCCAAATGTCGGTAAATCTACTCTTTTGAATCTGTTAGTAGGCTATAAAATATCGGCGATTGCCAATAAGCCTCAAACTACCCGAACAAATATTCGCGGTATTTTAACGGAAGATTATTATCAGCTAATCTTTACTGATACACCCGGTATTCACCAGCAGTCTAAAAACTTGCTCAACATGACGCTGAACAGTGAAGCGGTTGCCTCGCTGGAGTCAATTGACGCAGCAGTGATGGTAGTTGAAGCACTGAAGTGGACTGATGAAGATGAGTTGGCATTAAAGCGTCTTAAGCATTTGAATGTGCCGGTTTTCTTGCTGGTCAATAAAGTTGATCGGGTGACACCAAAAGAGCGCTTATTCCCGTATTTGGAAAAAGTAGCGGCGAAGTACGCCTTTAAAGAAATCATTCCCGGTTCTGCGACCAGCAAAATTAATATCGATCAACTGACTAAAGCATTAGTTGATGTGATGCCAGAAGACGAATGGATTCATGATGAAGACAGCATTACTGACCAATCAGTGCGCTCTATTTGTGCTGAACTGATTCGTGAGCAATTGGTTGTTAACCTACACCAGGAATTGCCATATTTCACTGCGGTGAATATTGAGCGCTTTGAAGAGACCGAGAAGTTTGTCGAAATTGATGCCACCATTTGGGTTGCTCGTGAGAGTCAGAAAGGTATTATCATCGGTAAGAAAGGTGAGACCTTAAAGCGAATTGGTACTGGCTCGCGTCACTCCATCGAAGAGTTTCTTGATAAGAAAGTCATTATTAAGCAATGGGTTAAGCTGGAAGAAGATTGGCAAAACAACCCACACTTATTGCAAGAGCTTGGCATAATGTCTAACCGCTGATGCAGAGCTCGTTGGGCTATGTGTTACGCACGCGCCCGTATTCTGATACTAGCGTCATTGTTGACGTTTTTACTCAGGATGCGGGCCGTTTTGCGTGTATGAGTCGGCCAGCCAAGCTGCGTGGCAAAGTACAGCGTGGTCATTTGCAGGCATTCAGGTTGCTACAAATGGACTGGCAAGGCCGTGGTGAGATGAGCCGTCTGACGCAGACTGATGAGCGATTCCGGCATCGGGTGCCAGGCGGTCACTTGTTGTACGGCTTGTACTTGAATGAGTTAATTCTTAAGTTGATTCAGCCGCATAGCAATCTGGATCAGCTATTCACACATTATCAGCACACGGTGCATGGCTTGACTCAGGCAGAAGCGCCAATGTCAGCAGTGATGCAGTTTGAATTGTCATTACTAGAAGCATTGGGCCATCCTGTCAATTTATGGCATGACGATGTTCATGGTCATGAAATAGTTGCTGAGCACAGTTATCACTACAGTCTGGGGTCGGGTTTATTGCCTTCCGTTGAGTCTTCCCAAGCAGTGTCAGGCGTGCCTATTCAAGGTGAGCTCTTAGTGGCGCTGCGTACTGATGAGGCTCTGAGTTTAGGGCAACAGCAAAGCTTGCGACGTTTCTTAGATCGTCTCTGGTTACGTATTGTCGGTAAGCCATTTAATAGCCGAAAATTGCTACAACTTCGATAAGTCTCAGCGACATTTCACTTCTAAGGCGTTCTGCCTGAATACAATATCCCAATTCAAGCGACAGGCTTTGGCAATCCGTTTAAAAACAAGCGATAATCGGCACCTTGTATAAAAACCGGTGAGCGGTGAATGATAGTTGGAATCGGAGTGGATATCGTGCAGGTATCACGAGTGAAGCGAGTTTTGGAGCGCCATGAAGGGCGTTTTGCTACGCGCGTTCTGCATACCAATGAAATGGCAGTCTACCAACAACACAGTCAGCCACTTGCTTATTTCGCCAAGCGCTATGCGGCCAAAGAGGCCTTATCTAAAGCCTTGGGAACAGGTATCGCCAAAGGGGTGAATTTCAATGAAATCGAAACTCATCTGGATGAAAATGGCCGGCCACATTTACGTTTACACGGAACGACTTTGGAAAAGGCCGAGCAGTTGGGCGTAAAAAATCTATTTATTTCACTGTCCGATGAGCAGGATTATGCTGTCGCGAACGTGGTTTTGGAGGGATAACAATGAATTATAAAAGCCTTGAAACATTGGTTGGCAATACGCCTTTAGTGCGTTTTCAGCGATTACCGGGAAATACCACTAACACGATTCTGGCTAAGCTTGAGGGTAATAATCCTGGTGGTTCGGTTAAAGACCGTGCGGCATTAAGCATGATCAAGCAGGCTGAAGCACGTGGAGCGATCAAGCCGGGTGATAGTTTGATTGAGGCCACCAGTGGCAATACCGGCATTGCATTGGCCATGGTTGCTGCGATTCGCGGCTATCGCATGAAGCTGATCATGTCTGAAAGCATGAGCGAAGAGCGTCGTGCGTCAATGAAGGCCTATGGCGCTGAGATTATCTCCGTGAGCGCTGCCGAAGGAATTGAAGGTGCGCGTGATCTGGCATTGAAAATGCAGGAAAATGGCGAAGGCTTGGTGCTAAATCAGTTTGCCAACCAAGATAATCCTTTAGCTCATTATCAATCGACTGGCCCCGAAATTTGGCGAGATACTGATGGCGAAATCACGCACTTTGTTAGCGCAATGGGGACCACCGGAACTATTATGGGTACCTCGCGTTTTCTGAAAGAACAAAATTCAGATGTGCAAATTGTTGGCGTGCAGCCTGCAACTGACAGCGATTCCATTCCGGGAATTCGCCGCTGGCCGGCCGCCTATTTGCCAGAAATCTTCGAAGCGAGTCGCGTTGATAAAACGATTGATATTAGTCAGCCAGAAGCTGAAGACACCATGCGTCGATTAGCGACAGAAGAAGGGATTTTCTGTGGCGTATCCTCCGGTGGCTCAGTAGCGGCGGCGCTTAAATTATCGCAGCAGCTTGAAAATGCCACCATCGTTTGCATTATTTGTGATCGCGGAGATCGCTACATCTCTACAGGAGTCTTTCCGGGATGAGTACCATTGTTATTAATATCGCCACCATTCCGGATGCGGAAGCAGGGCGTGCGATTCATAATCTAGGTGATTTGCCGGAAAGTGGTGTGTATAAAGCCATGCTGCATTTGCAGAATCAGCAGACCGGCACCGCCTTGTTACCTTTACAGCAACATCGCATTGTGGCGATTTCAGTGCTTGAAGCGAATCAGGAAACGGTTCTTCGTGCGGGCTCGGTATTGGATTCACAAGCCAGCGGCTCCAAGTCCTCGGGTGCCTCGGAAGCAGACCTGCTAAGCGCTTTGGCAAAGCTGCTGGAAAAATCAAAAGCTATCGTGACTTGGCGAGATACCGAGTTTGTATTGCCAGTACTCACGTATCGCTTACTCAAACATGGCATTGCTTGCCCAGCTTTATGGGGAAATGTCACTGGTTTGCAAAGCCAGTTATCCCGACAGCAAGCATCGGCAAAAGTCTCTCTGGATGACTTATCCACAGTACTGGGTTTGCCCGGTAATTTAGGGTTGGATGCGGCCACGGTATTAGAGCAGTACCAATCCGGACAGCAAGAGAAAGTTGCTGAGGCGTGTACCGCTGATGCACTAAATACTTATTTGATTTATCTACGCTTACAGCATCAGCAGGGCCAGTTGTCAGCTGCTGAACTTGAATCGCGACACGATGCGCTAAGCCAGTATTTACAGGCCAGTGGCCACGCAAATTTGCAGCGTTATGCCGATCTTTGGCTAAGCCAACAATAATAATTTAACGGAATTGACCGACAGACTATGAGTGAAACTTTAGCACTTCAGGAATATACCGAAAAAGCGTATCTGGACTACTCCATGTACGTCATTTTAGACCGCGCCTTGCCACATATCGGCGATGGCTTAAAGCCGGTACAGCGACGCATCGTGTATGCGATGTCTGAGCTTGGCTTATCGGCTAGCTCCAAGCATAAAAAATCTGCCCGTACCGTCGGTGACGTATTGGGTAAATTCCATCCGCATGGCGATAGCGCCTGTTACGAAGCGATGGTTCTGATGGCTCAGCCATTTTCTTATCGCTATCCGCTGGTCGACGGGCAAGGTAACTGGGGCTCTTCGGATGACCCGAAATCCTTTGCCGCGATGCGTTATACCGAGTCGCGCCTAACGCCTTATGCCAAAGTGCTGCTGCAAGAGTTAGGTCAGGGAACGGTAGAATGGACACCTAACTTTGATGGTACTTTGACGGAGCCTGCGTTATTACCTGCGCGTTTGCCAAATGTACTGCTAAACGGTGGCTCCGGTATTGCCGTTGGTATGGCTACTGATATTCCACCGCACAATTTGCGGGAAGTGGTGAACGCTTGTTTGCATTTGCTGGATGAGCCGGATGCTGATGTCACTGATTTGTGCGAACATATTCAGGGGCCAGATTTTCCGACCGCTGCTGAAGTGATTACACCCAGACAAGACCTGATTGCACTTTACGAGAAAGGCCATGGCAGTCTGCGGATGCGTGCGCGCTGGAATAGAGAAGGCTCGGATATTGTCATTACCGACCTGCCATACCAGACTTCTGGTAGCAAAGTTCTAGAGCAGATCGCTCAGCAAATGCGTTCCAAAAAGTTGCCAATGGTGGCTGACCTTCGTGACGAATCCGATCATGAAAGCCCAACTCGCTTACTGATTACCCCGCGCTCCAATCGAGTCGATTTAGATCAGCTAATGCTGCATTTATTTGCCAGTACTGACCTTGAGCGTAGCTACCGCGTCAATATGAATATGATTGGGATTGATGGTCGGCCGCGGGTTAAAAACCTACGCGAAGTGTTGGTGGAGTGGTTAGAGTTCCGTCGCCAAACCGTGACCCGTCGTCTTGAATGGCGATTGGAAAAGGTTATGGACCGCTTGCATATCTTGGAAGGTTTATTGGTCGCTTATCTGAATATTGATGAAGTGATTGAAATCATCCGAAATGAAGATGAGCCGAAAGCGATAATGATGGAGCGCTTTGGTATTAGCGATATTCAAGCCGAAGCCATTCTGAATTTGCGTTTGCGTAATCTGGCTAAACTGGAAGAGTTCACCCTAAAAGCTGAGCAGGATGAGTTGGAAGATGAGCGTGATTATCTGGAAAGCTTGCTGAATTCGCCAGAGCTTTTATCCAACTTGATTCGTGACGAGTTAAAGCAGGATGCAGAGCTGTATGGCGATGATCGTCGTTCGCCGTTAAAAGAGCGCTCAGCCGCTCAGCAATTGGATCAAACCGCGCTATTGCCTAGTGAGCCAGTCACTGTTGTATTATCAAAAATGGGCTGGATTCGTGCGGCAAAAGGCCATGATATCGACCCTGAAGCCTTAAGTTATAAAACCGGCGATAGTTTCCTGACCTCCGCGCATGGCCGATCTAATCAGCAAGCGGTGCTAATGGACAGTACCGGTCGTGGTTATACGTTATCCGCACACACGCTGCCATCGGCACGTGGACAGGGTGACCCCTTAAGTGGATACTTCAGTGCACCGGCTAATGCCAGCTTTGAGCAGGTAATTATGGGGGCTGAGTCACAGTATTTGCTGATGGCCAGTAACTTTGGTTATGGCTTCATCTGTAAATTCGAAGACCTGATTAGCCGGACTAAAAGCGGTAAAGCGGTTGTTAGTCTAACTAAAGGGGCGAAACTACTAGCGCCTGCCAGATTGGATGCGCCGGTTAAAGATTACCTCGTGGTAGTGACTTCGGCTGGCTATTTGCTGGCAGTGAGTATGTCTGAGATTCCTCAGCTATCGCGCGGTAAAGGAAATAAGATCATTAATATCCCATCGGCTAAGCTTAAAGCTGGTGAGGAATTTGTGCAGGATATGGTTGTTGTCTCGGCAGATGCTAAGCTCGTGGTACATGCTGGCAAGCAGCATAAAGTGATTCAGCAGGATGAGCTAAAAGAGTATCTTGGTGAACGAGGTCGTCGCGGTAAGTTATTACCTAAAGGCTACCAAAACGTATCACGTCTGGAAGTGCAGGCTTAACTAGGAAATTGTGATGGATATTGTTTATATTCGTGAATTACGAGTTGATGCCTGCATCGGTATTTACGACTGGGAGCGCAAAATTCGCCAGCAAATTACCATCGATTTGGAGATGGGGTGGGATAATCGCCCAGCTGCTAACACCGATGATATTGCTTACACACTCAACTATAAAGAGTGCGCTAAGTTGGTTGCGGCCTTTGCCAGAGAAAGCGAGTTTCAGCTGGTGGAAACACTGGCTGAGCGCATTGCGGCTTTGCTATTAACTGAAATGAAATTACCGTGGGTGAAAGTCAGTCTCGGTAAGCCAGTCGCGGTTAATGGGTCCCGTGAAGTGGGCGTTATTATCGAGCGCTACGCAAAGGATATCGTCTCATGACTCAGGTATTTGTAGATATCGGCAGCAATATTGATCGCGACCATAATATTAGTGCCTGTGTCTTACAGTTGCGTGAGGACTTTCCGGATATTGTATTTTCGACGCCTTATGAGTCGAAGTCCGAAGGCTTTGAGGGGGATGATTTTATCAACCTCTCAGCTGGCTTCAGTACCACGCTGAGCTATCTGGAATTGCGCTCTTACCTGAAGCAATTGGAAGAGCGGCAGAAGCGTACCCGCGATGGGATTAAGTTTGCCTCGCGTACGCTGGATGTGGATATTCTGTTATTTGGCGATGAGATTTTAAAGCCGGATTGGGATGTGCCGCGCGCTGAGGTACTGAAATATCCCTTCGTATTATTCCCATTGGCGGAAATAGCAGCGTCTGTTGTTCACCCGGAGCTGCAAAAAACGATTGGCCAGTTAGCGCTGGAATCCAAATTAAGCAGGCGCGGCATTTGGCCGGCCCACTTAACCTGTCTTAAATGATGTCGTGATACGGGATTAAATCTCCCGTATCAGATCCAGCATATCCTTGGCATTCAGACTGCCACTCATATCACTGCCTTCCAGCAAGCTATCCGCCAGATCACGTTTCTGCTGGTGTAACTTAATGATCTTTTGCTCGATAGTATTCTCCGCCACTAAGCGATAAATCGTCACTGGACGAGTCTGACCAATTCGGTGAGCACGGTCAGAGGCCTGATCTTCCACCGCAGGGTTCCACCAAGGGTCCATGTGCACCACATAGTCCGCAGCTGTCAGGTTAAGCCCTGAGCCACCGGCCTTAAGGCTGATCAGGAACACATCACCTTCACCGGCCTGGAATGCATCAACACGCTGCTTACGCTGAGCCATGCTAGTGCTGCCATCCAGATACTGATACGAAATTCCTTTCTGATCCAAATGCTCGCGAATCAAAGTCAGGTGTTTTACGAACTGACTAAATACCAACGCCTTGTGTTGGTTTTCCAGAAGCTCATCCAGCAGCTCAGAGAATTGTTCCAGCTTGCTACTTGGTAAAGTCGTTTCCGGCATAACCAAACGAGGGTTACAACTCGCCATCCGCAAGCGGGTAATGGCTGCCAATACTTTAAGATGATCACCACTGCCTTCGCTCTTTTGACCGGGCTCCAATCCTTCAATTGCCTGCATGCGTACTGCTTCATACAGCGCACGTTCGCCTTCACTGAGTGGAACTTCCAGCGTGATTTCGGTGCGTGATGGTAGCTCATTCAATACTTGAGACTTGGTGCGGCGTAACATAAACGGCTGAATAATCGCTTTAAGCGCGTGTCGAACACCTTCGTTCTTGTCGCGCTCAATCGGCGTCATAAAGCGTTTCACAAAGCGATCTTGGTTATGCAACAGGCCAGGATTCAGGAAGCGGAATAAGCTCCACAGTTCGCCCAAATGGTTCTCAATCGGCGTACCGGTTGTAACCAAGCGGAAGTCTGCTTTTAACTGATGCGCGGTGCGGGTACGTTTTGCGCCCACGTTTTTAATGGCCTGCGCCTCATCCAGTACGATGGTGGTCCACTGGATTTCAATAAAGCGCTCGGCATCTTGTTGCAATAAGCCATAACTGCAGATGACTAAGTCATGCGGGCCGGCATTATCCAGAATGTCTGTCCGCTCTTTGCCGCGATAGAATAATGGTTTTAGTGTTGGAGCAAATTTCTCCGTTTCACTCATCCAGTTATTACACACAGAAGTCGGCGCAACCACTAAGGTCGGGCCTTGCTCTGAGCGATATAGAATCAATGCCAGTGTCTGAATGGTTTTACCCAGACCCATGTCATCGGCCAGACAAGCACCAACACCCCATTCAGCCAAACGACACAACCACTGGAAACCTTGCTCCTGATAGTCGCGCAAGCTGGTATTGAGGGTTGCTGGTACCGCTGGGGTGAAGTCTTGAAGTGACTCAAGGCGGCGCAAGTGCGCAATCCAAGCATCATCCACAATCCGCTCACCAATGTCTTGTGTGAGCTCATCCAGTGCCAGTGCAGCCAAACTACTAATGCGGATTTGACCATCATGAACTTCTGATAAGCTATGTAGAGCATTGAGTTTTTTCTGCAACTGGCGGGTCAGGGCGACATACTCGCCATCGCCCAGCTCAATAAAGCGACCATTGCTGCTTTTGGATAAATCCAAAATCTGACGTAGTGTCAGCACCAGGTCATCATTAATGACTAAGCTGCCATCCAACTGAAACCAGTCATCCGACTTATTGATATTCAAGCGCATGCTGCTGCTATCAACACGTGACTCAATGCGTAGGGCTTCACCTTCTGGCCACGAAATAATCACATCGTCACCCAGCATTCTGAGTTGTTCCAGTAGCTCTAAGCAGTCCTGAGGATTATCAATGACGTACTCATCATCGTAATCGTCCTCATCCTGATCTAACAAAACGCTCTGTTCAAGAATGCGGTGCTGGTGCTGCTTCTCCAGCTCCAGATCGCGTTGCGTGCTGTATTTCACCCCGTAGTGCTCAGTGACCAATTTACGGCGACCTTGACCCGGCGGGTAAAACGGCCCGAATTGACCAAATGGCTTAACACGTAGCGTCGCCCGTAAGCCTTCATCGTAAGGCAGTAAGTTGGCATGAATGCGGCTATCCGCATCCATTGGCTCAGCATCGACCACGCCTTCCAGGTCGGACTGGATATTGATCATCGGCGCTAGCGAACTCAGCGTATCGCGCAATTGCGCTTCGGCTTCACGAGGGATTAACAAGCCTTGCGCCAAAATATCGTGCAAGCGCATTACCTGCTCGTTCTTACGATAGATACATAAACGAGTAGGGGTTTCTTTCTGGATCACAAACTGATCATGTGCTTTGCTGGCAATCACTGGCGGATAAAAACTAATGCGTAATTTATCGCCTTCCTCATTCACTAGTAGCTCAAATTCATTCTGAATAACTTCTAATGGCGTATGGCGGGATTGATCCCAATACAAAGCAGGGTGCTCGACCATAATGGGCCAAGCAGTATTCATATCAATAAAGCAGGGCGCAGCACTGGCATTGCTTAATTGATTATCAAAGTCTGGGCGGTACTGAATCAGATTGCATAGCTCAACGTCTTTAGCGCTAAGTTGTGGTAGTTCCGTGTATTCCAGCTTGAGGCGTTGCAGTGATAGATTGCGACCTTTAGACCAGCCACCGCTCGCTTTGCGCTTTTGCAGCTTCGGCGACAAGCTGTAGTTGTCATGCGAATCCACTTCCAGTAACCAGATCAGGCGTTCTTCGCTCTGATGGATAGTCTGGATTTGGGTATCTGCCAGCATGTTCAATGCATCCAGCGCGCGTTCCCATTTAGCTTTTGGCTTAACCAAATTAAACAGCGTGATGGTGCTCAGTTTTTGGTGCATGGCATTCGCCAGAGCTGCGTAGTCTTCACGCACGCTGGGCGGGCCAAATAGCGATAATGCTTGTGCATATTCTGCAGCTAGCCAGTGGTAATTGGCTTCTGAGGCGCGGGCATGGCGTTCTTGTAAATCAGCAACGATGGCTTCATCCAGCGCATGGCCAAGCCAGTGGTTTGCTAAGCATAAAATTAATAAGCTTAACTGGCCTTGCTCCACTTCCGGGTCAGGTGCCTGAACGCTAAACACGCCAGTGCTTAGGGAGTCTAAATATTGCTGTAATAGTACATTATTTGAGCTAGTGAGCTGGCGGCCAAGAGACTCGCGCGCTAACTGCTGGTGGGTTGCATTGCTACTGCTGATGTAGGCGAGTATCGGCAGGGTAGTCAGCTCGCCATCCAGACACAGTGCGTCTAACGGATTAAAGCTGTCCTTTAATTCTTCAATAACGGCGATGCTAGGCTCTGAACCGTGCTGAACTAATTGTTGGACGGCTCTGGCTAAATGGCCAGCTGGTGTCGCTGAAACGCTGCCTGCAACCAGTTCTTCATTTGCAGCTTCTAATTGACCGGTCAGCAAACGGTAAAGCGTCTGCGTTTCAATCATTGAGCTGTCTTCGGTGGTTTGGTTATGTTGAACCAGTTCCCACAACGGTTGTAAATCCTGCAGCTTTTGCATGCCGCTTTGCGCAAGGTCTTTAAACGAGTCAGCCAGGATTTCAGGCTTCAGTGTGGAGAGTACTTCCGGATCTGGCGGATTACCAAAAATAGGCTCGTAAAATGACTTCGCATCAATTGGTGTTTCGGTGTTTGCAAACTGCTTATAAAGGCTTTGTAGCGTCAGTCGCAGCTGCGCGCGATCACCACGGTATAAGTGAATGCGCGCATGAGAGATGCCGTGTTCCAAGTCCTGCCAGACTATGATGCCATCGACTTTACGGGGCTCAAAGGCTTCCAGAATGCTCGCAGAGTACTCTTCAAATACACCCTGATGCACGGCATCCAATGTGATCTTTTCACGCGACTCTAAGGTACAAGCAAAGCGATTAATACCACTGGTAATCCAGCCGGTATCGACCAAGCCCTGAAGCACCGGCTTCAGCGTATGGAGATTAAAGCTTTCATCACCCGCTGGGTTGCGGATGCCAACCTTTCGTGCACAAATCGCCAAGGGCGTGGCTGCCGTCGGCGCATAGATCACGGATAACAACTGCAGTAGCGAGCGTTCCAGGTCAGGTAGCTGTTGAAAGGCAATTGAGTCGAATTCTGCGTTGTTATCAGTCATAGAGAGTTTTTGATTATCTTCGGTTATCGACAGGAGCGATCAGGCGTTTTTAAGCGTGCGTTGTTTATCGCGATTCCAATCCTTCTCTTTCGAGACGGCCCGCTTATCATGCAGCTGCTTACCTTTACCAAGGCCTATTTCTAGTTTTACCCGATTGTTTTTCCAGTACATGGTCAGTGGCACAACAGTATAACCTTTACGGTCAACCGCCGCTGCCAAGCGTACTAGCTCTTCAACGTGCAATAGTAATTTGCGAGAGCGTAACGGGTTTGCAGTAATGTGGGTTGAGACTGTACTGAGTGGTGAGATGTGTGCATTGTTAAGCCATGCTTCGCCATTTTTCATGAACACATAACTTTCTTTGAGCTGCACTTTTCCCTCGCGAAGGCTTTTGACTTCCCAGCCTTCCAGCACGACTCCCGCTTCGTTAGTATCTTCAATAAAGTACTCGTGACGGGCAACCTTGTTTGTTGCGATTGTTAAACCACCGTGCCCTTTTTTCTTTTGCTTCTTAGCCATCCGTGTATTATACCCCTAGGTTGATTGCGTTCGATACCGCTATTCGTTGATATTTTTCCAGCAAGACACGATTCAGGAATTTTTTTGCTATGCCCAGTATTAACCGCAGCGCACTGGTTCCATTCAGTGCACAGCAAATGTACCAACTGGTTGATGATATATCTGCTTACCCCGAGTTTCTACCCTGGTGTGGTGGTGCAGAAGAACATAAGCGTGATGAAAACCAGGTTCAAGCCTCGGTCACCATCCAAAAAGGCGCTATTAATAAGTCATTTACCACTCAAAACCGCTTACATAAACCCAATCTTATCGAGCTACAATTATTAGACGGCCCGTTTAAAACCCTCAAAGGTTTCTGGCGTTTTGACGCCTTGTCGGAGCAGGCCTGCAAAGTAACCTTCGATTTGGACTTCGAGTTTTCAAATAAGTTGGTGAGTCTTGCTATCGGCCCAATATTTAATCAGGTTGCCAATACCTTTGTCGATTCTTTTGTTGAGCGGGCGAAAGTCGTTTATGCCTAAGCAGATTCCAATCGAATTGGTGTATGCCTTGCCCGACCGTCAAACGCTGCTGAGCTTTGAGGTGGAGGAGGGTACCACATTAGAACAAGCCATATTGTTATCAGATGTTCAGGATCACCATCCTGAGCTGGATTTAAGCACGGTCAAGTTCGGCATCTTCGGCAAAATCACCCCCAAAACCCATGTAATGCGCGAACGAGATCGTATCGAGCTCTATCGACCGTTGATCGCTGACCCTAAAGAAGTGCGTAAGCAACGTGCCGCAGCAGGTAAAGCGATGAAAAAAGGTGGTGATGAGTCGGGAAGTGCTGGCACGTGAATATTGATCAGCTAATGCGAATGCTGGGTGAGAACAAGCCCTTAAGCCCTGTATACCTGTTAAGTGGTGATGAGCCGCTACAAATCATGGAAGCCTCCGATGCTGTGCGCGCGGTTGCTCGCAAGCAAGGCTTTGAAGAGCGTGAAATCCTACGGGTGGAAGCGGGCTTTGATTGGACGGCTTTGGGGCAATCCGCTGATGCGCTCTCTTTATTTAGCCAACGCAAAGTGTTGGATTTACGCCTAGAAAAGCAATCTCCCGGAAAAGTAGGCAGCAAGGCGCTGATCGAATATGTGCAGCGCATTCCTGATGATAAAGTGTTACTAATTACCTGCGGCCGGCTTGATGCTCGGCAGAAAAACAGTGCATGGGTCAAAGCCTTAGATAAGGCGGGCGTATTTGTGCAAGTTTGGGATTTCTCGCTGGCGCAGACGCTGGGCTGGGTCGCCAAACGCATGCGTGCTCAAGGCATGCAACCGACTCAGGAAGCCGTTCGCTTACTGACTGAGCGGGTAGAAGGGAATCTGCTGGCGGCCGCTCAGGAAATCGATAAGCTTAAATTGCTACATGGCGATGGTGCAATTAATGAAGAGCAGGTATTGGCTGCGGTAAGTGATAGCTCGCGGTTTACCATTTTCGATTTGTCTACCGCCGTTACGCAGGGCGATTCCCGACGCATTCAGCATGTGCTGTATCATTTACGTCAAGAAGGCACGGCTACGCCGCTAGTGCTGTGGGTGTTAAATGATCTGGTCAGTCAGCTATCCGATGCGTGCTATGAATTGCGTCAAACGGGTAGCGAGCAACAAGCATTGAGCAAAATTCCGCGCCCCCGACAAAAAACCTTACAGCCTGCGATGCGCCGCCTGCAATCAGCGGATTGGCCATTGATCTTGCAGAAAACCATTAATGTGGATCGCTTGATTAAAGGTTTGAGCATTGTCGCGAATAAGGGTGAAGCCAGAGTTTGGGTTGAGCTGCTAAACCTGAGCTTATTGCTGGCAGGTACCAGAGTTGTGGCGGCCTAAACGATGTTAATGATTAAACCCTATATCGAGTTAGCTGACTGGGAGATAGAACTCACCGCGATTCGTGCGCAGGGGCCGGGTGGTCAAAACGTCAATAAAGTGTCGTCGGCCATTCATTTACGCTTTGATAGTCAGCACTCAACACTGCCGCCGTTCTACAAAGAGTGTTTGATGAAATACACCGATCACCGAATTACCAAAGACGGTGTGGTGATCATAAAAGCGCAGCAGCACCGTACTCAGGAACAGAACCGGGAAGATGCCTTAGAACGCCTCAAACAGCTGATTTTAAGTGCTGTCGTACAGCCAAAGAAACGTCGTCCCACCAAGCCATCACGCAACTCCCAAAAAAAGCGGATGGATAAGAAAACGCAGCATGGTAAAACCAAGGTGCTGCGCCGCAAACCCATCGATTAGTTCAGCAACTCCTTTCTAGCGCTCTCCATATTTTCTGCACATTGCTGGAGTAGGCTTGCGCACGCAATAATTTCAATAATAATTAAGCTTGCTCAACAGGTTTTGCTAACTATGAATAAAATAAATGAATTGATACCAGCGTCAGTCAAGTGTGCGTCACAGATTCTGTTATTGAGTGTGGGGTTGATGACTACTGCCAATGCTCATTTAATGGTGGCGCAGCATGGCACTCTAAATATTGTCGAAAATGGTGCTTTTATGGTGTTGTCATTGCCCGTTTCAGCGTTTAAGGGCGTGGATGATAATGCGGATGGGCGAATGTCTGCAGCGGAGTTTACAAAGCATCGTTTGGCAAGTGCCGAGGTGATCAAGCAATCCGTTTTGCTGTATGACGAAAAAGGCTCGATTCAAATACAGGGTTTGTTGCTGTCATCTGATGCGAATGATCACGGACTGCCGGTTCCGGTGACGCAGATTGTGGCGATGGGGCGTTTTGTTCTACGAACTCCAGCCAGCGCTCTACGCTTTGAAAATAAACTGTTTGGTAAGACGGAAGCGGAAAAACTACTCACCTTCACGGTATCGCGCAAAGCCGATGCTAAAAAGCATAAGCTTGAGCTAACTCCCAATAATTCTAGCGCAGTACTATTTCCATCCACCAAAATGGGTTTGATTAACGATATAAAGCATAGTGTTAATCGCTTGCTGGCAAGTTGGAAGTAGCATACTAAACGGTGCTTAAATCAGGCTAACAATAGCTTATTGTGAAGTGACTAGAGCGGCGGCAAAAATATTTCACTACCAACCCCTCGCACAATTAAATACTATATCGCTACGAATAAGCTATCCAAGGAACCCATGAATCACGCAAGCATTGCCGAATACATGCAGCAAGTTGGCCAAAACGCCCGCCGTGCCTCAACCGTTCTGGCGGCTGCCGAAGCCGCTGTAAAAAACAAAGCACTGTTGGTGATCGCCGACTTGTTAGAAGAAAAAGGCGATTATCTTAAAGCTGAAAATGCCAAAGATCTGGAAGCGGGTGCCGCTAAAGGATTGGACGCTGCGCTGTTAGATCGTCTGGCATTAACCGATGCAAACATTGCAACCATGGCTGAAGGTATTCGCCAGATTGCGGCATTGGCAGACCCTGCCGGTGAAATTTCAGATATGGCTTACCGCCCGAGCGGAATCCAGATTGGGCGTATGCGTGTGCCCTTGGGTGTTATTGGCATCATTTATGAATCCCGCCCGAATGTAACGGCCGATGCCGCAGCGTTATGCTTAAAATCAGGTAATGCGACGATTCTGCGTGGTGGTTCCGAAGCGATTCATTCTAATAAAGCGATTGCCGAATGTATTCAGCAGGGTCTGCAAGTGGCTGACCTTCCAGGTGAATGCGTACAAGTTATTGAAACCACTGACCGTGAAGCCGTTGGTGAGTTGCTACGCTTAAAAGAGAGCGTGGATGTAATTATCCCTCGCGGTGGCAAAAGCCTGATTGAGCGGGTTAGCAAAGACTCGCTGATTCCAGTGATCAAGCATTTGGATGGTATTTGCCATGTGTTTATCGATGAGCAAGCCGATGAAGAAAAAGCGATTCGCATCGCGCTGAACTCCAAAACACACCGTTATGGTACTTGTAATACCATGGAAACCTTATTGGTCGCTGCACCGATTGCTGAATCCATTTTGCCTAAACTGGCAGCCGCTTATGCTGAGCATAATGTGGAATTGCGCGGCTGTGACCGTAGCCGAGACATTCTTCCAAATTGTGTAGTCGCAACCGAAGCGGATTGGAATACGGAATACCTAGCCCCAATCTTAGCGATTCGCGTGGTGGATGATATGGATGCTGCGATTGTGCACATCAATACCTACAGCTCGCAGCATACCGACAGTATCGTTACTGAAAACTACACCAAAGCCCGTCGCTTCTTACGTGAAGTCGACTCTGCTTCGGTGATGGTAAATGCCTCAACCCGCTTTGCCGATGGCTTTGAATATGGCTTGGGCGCAGAGATTGGTATTAGTACTGATAAGCTGCATGCCCGTGGGCCAGTTGGTTTAGAAGGGCTGACTTCATTGAAATATATCGTGCTGGGTGATGGCCACATTCGCCAATGATTGGTGTGCGTGGAGGCACCTTCGACCCGATTCATACTGCGCACTTGCGGGCAACGCAAGAAGTGGCCGAGGCTTTATCCCTAAGCCAAGTGCGCTTTATTCCCGGAAAACTCCCACCGCACCGGTCGCAACCGGATGCCACGGCTGACCAGCGTTTAGCCATGGTAGAGTTAGCCATTGCCAGCAATGAGCGCTTTATCGCAGATGACCGCGAACTGCGGCGCGAGGGTTACTCCTACACGGTTGATACCTTGCGATCACTGCGCCATGAGCTTGGAGAAAGCGAGCCGCTGGTATTGATTTTGGGTTTGGATGCCTTTCAGGGATTTACCAGCTGGCATGAGTGGGAAGCAATAACAACGCTCGCACATCTGGCAGTTACCAGCCGACCAGACTATACTGCGCAACCTTTGCAAGCTTGGGCACAAGCTATGCAGACCGATAATGCCGAAGAATTGCGCAATAGTCCGGCCAGTAAGCTGTTTTTTACAGACACCACCGCATTAGCTATTTCGGCAACCGATATTAGACATCAGCAGCAGGAGCAACGAAGTATTCGTTATTTACTCCCCGATGCGGTGTATGATTATATTCAGCATCAAAACTTATATAGAAAGTAATAATGGAATTAGATCAATTAGTAGCGTTAACGAGCGAAGCACTAGACGACATGAAAGCGACAGATATTCATGTTATCGACATTCGCGGCAAATCATCAATGACCGACTTCATCATTTTGGCTTGTGGTACCTCCACACGTCATGTGAAATCACTGGCTAACAGTGTAAAAGTTCGCGTTAAAGAAGCCGGTATCGAGCCTTTAGGCTCTGAAGGTGAAGCAGAAGGTGAGTGGGTATTGGTAGATTTAAATGATGTGATTGTTCACGTTATGCTGCCAGACGTTCGCGACTTCTACAAGCTGGAGAAAATCTGGGAGCCAACACCGGCTTCAGAGAAGACCCAAGCTTAAACCTTTAACGGTTTTCGTTTATGAATATTCACCTGCTGGCTGTAGGGAATCGCATGCCTGCCTGGGTTAAAGCCGGGTACGAAGAGTATGCGCAGCGCATGCCGCCGCATTGCCGTTTAATATTAAAAGAAATTGCGCCTGAAAAACGCGGTAAAAATGTTAACACCGGCGATATTCAGCACCGCGAAGCGGATAAGATCATGCAGGCGATGCCAGCCGGTTGCCGGGTTGTGGCGCTGGATGGCCGCGGTAAAATCTGGAGCACCGAAAAGCTGGCAGAGCGTTTGCAGGACTGGATGATGCAAGGTCCGGACATTGCCTTGATCATCGGCGGGCCTGACGGCTTAACGCAGGAACTCATAAAGCGGGTTGATGAGCATTGGTCATTGTCAAATTTGACCTTTCCCCATCCGATGGTTAGGGTGATTGTGGCAGAGCAGTTATATCGCGCCTTTACGATTACCGAAAACCACCCCTATCACCGGGCAGGATAAGCATGAACCAACCCATCTCAGAGTTGATTCTGGCATCCGCATCGCCACGGCGTAGTGAGTTGCTTAATCAGATTGCAGTGTCACATCGTATTCACCCCGTGGATATCGATGAAACGCCCCGTGAGGGCGAATCCGTTACCGACTTGGTTATGCGCCTCGCTGCTGAAAAAGCGTGGCAAGGCGCAGCTGAAACCGGAGGCGACTTGCCGGTTTTAGGCTCCGACACGGTTGGCTTGCTCAATGGCAACGTGCTATTAAAACCCGTTGATTTTGTCGATGCTGAGCGCATGCTGATGGAGATGTCAGGCAACTGGCATGAGATTCACACCTCAGTTGCAGTTGTATATCAGCAATGCTGCTTTCAGCAAACCTGCATTAGTCGGGTAAAATTTCGCACACTCGATCCGGCTGAAATCGTCGCTTACTGGCAGACCGGTGAGCCACAAGACAAAGCCGGCGCCTACGCCATTCAGGGGCGGGCAGCTATTTTCATCGAACAGATTCAAGGCTCCTATTCCGGCATCATGGGCTTGCCTCTGTTTGAGACGGCACAATTATTAGAGCGAGCTGGTCTGTCGTGCTTAAGCGGCAATTCAGGACTGGAGAAACCCTCAATTACAGAATAACAGGCGGTTGATTTTGAGTGCAGAAATACTAATTAATGTTACCCCGCAGGAATGTCGGGTAGCTTTGACCGATAATGGCGCGCTGGAAGAGATACTGGTTGAGCGCAATGCGCACCAAGGTATTGTCGGCAATATTTATAACGGTCGGGTGAGTCGGGTGCTCCCCGGCATGGAAGCCGCATTTATCGACATTGGTCTCGGTAAGGCGGCTTTTTTACATGCCTCAGACCTCTCGTTTCGCAATAAAGATTTGCTTAGTGGCGACTCGCCAGATGAAGATTTAGCCCCGCGTAAGATCAATCAGATTTTGCAGGAAGGCAGCCAGGTAATGGTGCAAGTGGTGAAAGAGCCGCTGGGCACTAAAGGTGCTCGTCTAACCACTTATGCCACCATTCCCTCTCGCTATCTGGTCTTGATGCCGGATACTTCAACCATTGGTGTTTCCAGCAAAATTGAATCAGACGCTGAGCGTCAGCGCTTAAAGCAGTTAGTGATTCAAATTCGTGAAGAAGAAGGCCATCAGTTTGGCTTTATTGTGCGCACCGTGGCAGAAGGCATTACCGAGGCCGCTTTGCGCTCAGATATGCGCTTTTTGCATCGTGTCTGGAACAAAGTACAGCAGCGTGCCAGCCAATCCAAAACCATCGCTCAACTGTATTCCGATTTGCCGCTAGCCAAGCGCATTTTGCGGGATGTGGTGAGTGAGGATATTAAGAAGATCCTAGTGGACTCGCGAGAAACTGTGCTGGCACTGACTGAGTTTTGCCACACCTATATCCCAGAGCTGGAAACTAAGATTGAGCATTACCCCGGTGAGCGCCCGATTTTTGATCTCCACGGCGTTGAGGATGACATTCAAAAAGCCCTTAAGCGCAAAGTGCAGCTTAAATCCGGTGGCTACCTGATCATTGACCAGACCGAAGCGATGACCACCATTGATGTGAATACCGGCGGCTATGTCGGACATCGCAATCTGGAAGAAACGATTTTCAAAACCAATCTGGAAGCGGCGCAAGGCATCGCTAAACAAGTGCGCTTGCGTAATCTTGGCGGCATTATCATTCTCGACTTTATTGATATGCAGACCGAAGATCACAAAGCGCAGGTGATTAGCGCAATGGAGCGTCTGCTAGTTAAAGACCCTGCGAAAACGGCAGTCAGTGGCGTGTCGTCATTGGGCTTGGTAGAAATGACCCGCAAACGCACCCGCGAAAGCTTGCTGCAAACTTTGTGCGAGCCTTGCGAGATGTGCGAAGGGCGTGGCTTTGTAAAAACGGCGGTCACAGTCTGCTATGAAATCTTCCGTGAAATCTCGCGGGAGGCGCGCCAGTTTGATGCTAAAGAGTTATTAGTGCTGGCCTCTCAGGAAGTGGTGGATTTGTTTCTGGATGAAGAGTCCGAGAGTTTGGCCGAGTTGCAGGAATTTATTGGCAAACCCATTCGCTTTCAGGTTGAGGCACTTTACACACAAGAACAGTTTGATGTTGTGCTGATCTGACCCCATAGTAATTAATCACACACCAAGCATGCGCAGGCATGAAAGGTCAATAATATGAGTTTAATGGAAGTGGCAGAAGCGACGCTGCTAACGCCTTATGGGCTGGATACAGCCCGCTTGGATCAGGTATTCGCTGAATTAGTCGGGCCAAAATGCGACTTGGCTGACCTATACTTTCAATCCAAACGTTCAGAAGGCTGGACGCTTGAAGACGGGATTATTAAATCCGGTAGTTACAGTATCAGCCAAGGCGTCGGCTTACGCTCAGTCAGTGGTGAGAAGACTGGTTTTTCCTACTCGGATGAAATTAGTCTGGATGCCTTAATGGCATCGGCTAAATCTGCCTCAGCCATCAGCCGTGGCGGTCAAAGCGGACGCGTTAATGCTTGGTCTCGTCAATCGGCATTTGCACCCTTGTATTCACCGGCCAATCCGCTGGATAGCTTAACTGAATCTGAGAAAGTCGCGTTGCTACATCAGGCAGATAAATTGGCGCGTGCGGCTAGCCCTTATGTTGAGCAAGTAATTGCCAATATTGGCGCAGTGCATGAAGTCATTTTAGTGGCTGATGATCGTGGGCATTTGAGCGCAGATGTACGCCCAATGGTGCGCATGAATGTCACTGTGATTGTTGTCAAAGATGGCCAGCGTGAAAGTGCCGGTAGTGGCGGCGGTGGTCGTTTTGCACTGGACTTCTTTACGCAGGCCGACAAAGTTAAAGAATATGTTGATGAGGCTGTGCGCTTGGCACTCATGAAGCTGGATGCTGTGGATGCGCCAATGGGCGAGCAGGTCGTGGTATTAGGCAGCGGCTGGCCGGGTATCTTGCTGCATGAAGCCGTTGGCCATGGTTTAGAAGGTGATTTTAACCGTAAAGGCACCTCTGCGTTTAGTGGTCGAATTGGCGAGCAAGTTGCCGCCAAGGGCGTCACTATCGTGGATGACGGAACCATTGCTGAACGCCGTGGTTCATTGACGATTGATGATGAAGGCACACCAACGCAATGCACAACCTTGATTGAAGATGGCATCCTGAAAGGTTATATGCAGGATAAGATGAATGCCCGTTTGATGGGGCAGGAATCTACCGGAAATGGCCGTCGTGAGTCCTATGATTGCTTGCCAATGCCACGCATGACTAATACTTATATGTTGGCTGGCGATAAAGAGCCGGAAGAAATTCTGGCCTCGGTCAAAAACGGTTTGTATGCCGTGAATTTTGGTGGCGGTCAGGTGGATATTACTTCCGGTAAATTTGTGTTTTCGGCCTCTGAAGCTTATTTGATTGAGAATGGAAAAATCACCCGTCCGGTTAAAGGCGCAACCCTGATTGGGAATGGCCCTGAAGTCATGAACCGCATCAGTATGATCGGTAATGACTTGCAACTGGATAAGGGCGTTGGCGTTTGCGGTAAAGCAGGCCAAAGTGTGCCAGTCGGTGTTGGGCAGCCAACCTTAAAAATTGATGGCGTGACAGTAGGTGGTACAGCAGGATGACTATGACACTTGAAGCACGTAAAAAATCCTTATTAGAGCTCTCTGGTTTTGTACTGGAAGAAGCGAAACGTCAGGGTGCTACTAGCGCAGCTGCAGGTGTTAGTACGGGTGATGGCTTATCGGTCGATGTACGCATGGCAGAAATTGATAAGTTGGAATATCACCGCGATCAAGGCTTAGGCCTGACGGTGTATTTTGGTCATCGCCAAGGCTCTGCTAGTACGGGTGACTTATCGGAAGATGCGATTCGCGATGCCGTACGTGCAGCGTGTAATATCGCCAAATACACCTCGGAAGATGATTGTCTGGGCTTGGCAGATGCAGAGCTAATGGCAACTTATTTGCCGGATCTGGACTTGTATCATCCTTGGGATATCACCGCAGACGCTGCGATTGAAAAAGCGATCTTGTGTGAAAACAGTGCCCGTGAGTATGATCCTCGGATCAGTAACTCCGATGGCGCGAGCGTCACGACTTACAGTGGCTTAAGTGCTTATGCCAATACACATGGCTTTGCGGCGGTAAATGCGTCCAGCTCGCACTCGTTGAGCTGTTCGGTGATTGCCAAAAATCCGGGTTCGGATGCCATGCAGCGTGACCACTGGTATTCCAGCTCACGAATTGCCGATCAGTTGCTAACGCCAGAGTATGTGGGCCGTAAAGCCGCAGAAGAAACCTTAAGTCGTTTGGGTGCTAAAAAGCTAACCAGCCGACAGGCTCCGGTGATGTACATACCACCACTAGCCAGCGGCTTGATTGGGCATTTCACCTCTGCAATTCAGGGTGGCTCCTTATACCGCAAAGCTAGCTTTTTGGTTGATAGCTTGGGTACGCAAGTATTTCCAGAGTTTATCAATTTGTATGAGCAGCCCTTCATTCCAAGGGGCATGCGCAGTGCGGCCTTTGATGCTGAAGGGGTTGCCACCCGTGAAAAGGATATTGTGCGTAACGGTATTGTAGAGTCTTACATTCTTGCTAGCTATTCAGCGCGTAAGCTGGGTATGCAAACAACCGGTAACGCCAGTGGCCTACACAACCTGACTGTGGACTCTACCGGGCAGAACTTCGATGAAATGCTGGCGTTAATGGATACCGGTTTGCTGGTAACCGAGCTAATCGGTAGTGGCATTAATGGCATTACCGGTGACTACTCACGGGGCGCTGCAGGCTTTTGGGTTGAGGGCGGTAAGATCCAATATCCGGTTGAAGAAATTACCATCGCCGGCAATTTGAGCGAAATGTTGCGCAATATTGTGGCCGTGGGTAATGATCTTGATCCGAGACTGGGCACTCGCACGGGTTCGATTTTGGTAGAAAATATGATGATTTCCGGCGAGTAAGTCGGTAGTCTTGGTATTTTAACCCGCGCAGGACTGCACGGGAATTTAATTATGCAAGCTTGGCAATGGATGACAATCGCTTGAAGAAAGGTTGGCTCAACGAATATCCGGACGGTGTACCGGCAGAGATAGATCTAGGGGAATATACGTCCCTTGCGGATTTATTTCGCCGTAGTTCTGAGCGCTATGCGAATAAAACCGCACTAGTCAGTCTGGGCAAAACAATGAGTTTTAGCAAACTGGATACGCTGAGTCGTAATCTGGCGAGCTATTTGGTGGGCGAACTGGACTTAAAGCAGGGCGACCGCGTTGGCCTGATGATGCCAAACATCCTGCAATATCCGGTTGCATTCTTTGCCATCATTCGTGCTGGGCTGGTTGTTGTAAACTGTGACCCATTATCCAGTCAGCGCGAGCTTCGCTACCAATTAACCGACTCTGGCTGCCGCGCGATTATCGTCATCGAAGACTGCGCTCGCAAATTGTCGAACGTGGTTGAAGAAACACCAATTGAGTTTGTGATTACCACGCAGGTTGGTGATTTGCTCGGGCCGATCAAAGGCACCGCAATCAACTTTCAGCACAAATGGCTGTCAGGCCTGGTGCCACCGTTTAGCCTTAAGGGCTCCATCTCATTTTGTAAGACCGTTCGATACAGTCGCAGGCTGTACGCTGATCCGGTTATCCACCCCGAAGACCTTGCGCTGCTGCAATATACCAGTGGCACCGAGGGCGTTCCTAAAGGGGTTATGCTTAGTCATCAGAACCTGGTGGCGAATGTGTTGCAAGGTTCGGCTTGGGCTTCCGGCGATTTAGTGGCGGGTGCTGAGACGATGGTTACTGTGCTGCCGATGTACCACATCTTCGGGCTTACCTGTAACTTGCTGTATGCGATCAAGATCGGTGCCTGCAATCTATTATTGGTTAACGGGCAAGACAGCAAAGAGACAGTGAAAGTACTCTCCGAGAATCGCTTTTCGGTATTGGTGGGGGTCGGGACTTTTTATCAGCAGTTAATGCTGGCACCCGATATTTCCAGAGTCGACTTTAGTCATCTGAAAGTTTCACTCACTGGCGGCATGGCGATGAATAAAGGCTTGGCCAAAGAGTGGGCGCACCTCACCGGAATGCCGCTGATTGAGAGCTATGGCATGACTGAAGCATCGCCTGCGATCACCATTAATCCAATGAACTTGCCGAAGTACAATGGCTTTTTAGGGTTGCCCTTACCATCAACTGAAGTCTCTATCCGTGATTTAAGTGGCAATGAGCTTGGCCCGAACCGGCCAGGTGAAGTGTGGGTCAAAGGGCCGCAAATCATGTTGGGCTACTGGCGTAAGCCGGAAACCACCGCTTATGCTCTAACGAAAGATGGTTGGTTTCGTACCGGCGATGTGGCTGAAATGTGCCCCAATGGCTATGTGCGGGTAATCGACCGGATTCGCGACATTGTGAATGTGTCTGGATTTGTCGTGTATCCCACCGAAATTGAAAGCTTGGTTAAAACCCATGAAAGTGTCGAAGATGCGGCGGTGATTGCCGTGCCCGATGACCGCTCCGGTGAGGCGGTAAAGCTTTTTGTGGTGACTAAGAAAGGCTTTGAGTCTGATGAGTTAGTGCTGATGAATTTCTGCCGAGGCAAACTCAGCGGCTACAAATGCCCTAAACATATTGAGTTTGTAGACCGCCTGCCACGCGATAAAACCGGCAACCTATTGCGCCGAGAGCTGCGAAAAGCCTTTTAGATCGTGTGATTCAGACTTAGCCTTACGCAGTTTGATAGTGTCATCTCCCGCATAATAACCATCCCTAAATGACATCATGTCGTAATCTCTAATCAAACGCTGAAGTTTTGATGGAATACCGCCACGACCTGAAAACTGACTCAGTCGCCATTTCAATGGGATATCCCCATAGTTTTGTTTAACCGCCTGCATTTCACCGACATCCACTTCATAAGGGTGCATATAGAACACTGAGGACTCGGGTAAGTCTTTACAGAGCGCTTGTGTCATTAAATAGGGTGATAGCCTGAAATAGCCACCGCCGAAGTAGGGCAGCTTGTAACCTGCTATCTTGATATAGCTTAGGTAATACTCATCAATTCCAAACTCTTCAAACACGCTTAAATCGTATTTCTTCTCAATGCCATATTTGATGACCTTCATTGGGAACAGGGAAGAGTCGTAACGAATGCCGTTTGCCGCCAGCGCTTCGCAGTAGGGTACGAACAAGTGCTCACGAATTGAAAAATTAGGCGCTCTGAAGCCAATCACTTTTTGTCCGCCTGCTTGTTCCAGCACATTCACCGAACGCGTGATGTCTTCCATCATTTGTTGTGGGCTCATGGCATGTATATTGGTATGAGAATAACCGTGCGAGGCGACTTCATGGCCTTCATCAGCCATGCGACGGATGAGCTCCGGGTATTTTTCTGCAACATTGCCCAAGGTGAAGAAGGTTGCCTTGGTGTCATTGGTCGCTAAAATGTCCATGACTTTATGAGTGCTGTGCAGCACACGGTCGGATACTGGGTTGCTACGATCAAGTACGGACTGTGCCCAATCCTCTACGTCTACCGTGAAAATCACTGGATGACCTCATTTTGTTTTATTATTAGCTAGATAATGAGTGCGATCGTTTGTTTTGTCCTGTTAAACCGTGATTAACGGGACAGATTCGGATAAGTGGTATTTTAAGTCCTGATCCCTGTATTAATTCCTTTTTATTTCGGGTGAGTTCGGTTATTCTACTGCGCTCTGATTCGGGGCGTAGCGCAGTCTGGTAGCGCACCACACTGGGGGTGTGGGGGTCGTAGGTTCGAATCCTGCCGTCCCGACCAATCAGATAAAATCAAGTATACTAAGAGCCCGCTTTATGGCGGGCTTTTTTGTGCGCGTGCACTTTGTGTACATTTTAAAACCACTTAATTCACATCAATGCTGTTTGTCATACTAATTTACAAGTTGACCCATGTTTTAGATAGACAGTTTACAAATTTTAACATATATTGGCCTCACGAATTACAAGAGCTATCCCGAAGGGCAGCCTTTCTGTTCGACATTTTCAGAGGAGAAAATTATGTTATCGAAGAAGAATATCACTAAATTTGTAAAAGCCGCAGTCGCCGGTGTTGCACTTTCAGCATTCACATTGTCAGCTAGCGCAGAAACACTGCGTGGCGCGAGCATGTTCGACAATGATCACACATTCACTAAAACCATGGTCAAATTTGCAGACTTAGTCGGCGAATATTATGACGGTGACGTGACATTTGACTTACGCCTGAACGGCGAGTTAGGTGTTGAAAAAGACTACGTAACATTCCTCAACCAAGGTGTAGCGATTGATTATACAATCCTCGCGCCTTCAAATATGGCTCGTTTCGCGCCATCTATTCCGCTAATGGATATGCCTTTCTTGTTCCGCGATTTGGATCATTGGAACGCAGTATTGTCTAGCGACATCCTTGCGCCACTTGAGAAAGAGCTGTCAGAAAAAGCCGATATTGTGATCGTTGGTTATGCCGGCGGTGGAACACGTAACTTATTATCTAGCAAGCCAATTGGTAATCTGGAAGAGTTAGCGGGCCACAAGATGCGTGTAATGGGTGCTCCAATCCAGGCTAAGATCTTTGATGCGGTCGGTGCTGCACCTTCAGCAATCGCTTATAACGAAGTGTACAACGCGATCCAAACTGGCGTTATCAGTGGTTTTGAGAACGAAGCGGCGAGTATCCAGAACTTAAAGTTCTATGAAGTTGCGCCAAACGTTACGTTGACAAGCCACACAATCACAGTACGTCCTATCGTATTTAGTGGTAAGAGTTTCCGTAAACTGTCACCTGAGCTGCAAGCAGCTATCAAGAAAGCAGGTAAAGAAGCGGGCGCATTCGGTCGTGAGTTAGAAGCGCGTGAAGATGCCATCAAGCTGAAAGAAATGGCTGATGCAAAGCAGATCGTTATTCAAGAGTTTGAAAATCGCGACAAGATGTTAGAAATGGTTCAGCCAGTTCAGGATGAGTTTGCTGCAAGCATTGAAGCGACGGAGTTGCTAAAAGCGATTCGCGACGTTAAGTAAGACTACTGTTACACCTCCTAAGATGTCCCTGTGGTCCTAACCGGTCATGGGGATATTTTTTTCTGTCACTTTTGCTGCTCTGAGGATCATCAATGATTAAACGCATATTAGAATCGTTGTGTACCGTACTGCGGGTCACAATAGCCATCATGGTGGGCGCTTTAATTGTTCCCGTCGCCATGCAGGTCATTGCCCGCTACACCGGCATTATTCCGGTTTACCTTTGGACGGAAGAACTCGCCACCTTTATCTTTGTTTGGGTTGTCATGATTGGTTCGGTGCTCGCCGTTTGGGATGGCACGCACTTTGATGTTCAGGTCATTCCTGAGAGTAGTAATCCGTTTATTTTGTTTATTCAAAAAGCGATCGTCTTAGTACTGGTTGGTATTTTTGGCATTTTGTTCGCTTGGTATGGCATCGACTACGCAAAGTTCGGATTCATTCAACACTCTGTCATGATGAATGCCAATTTACTCGTTACTCACATCACGATTCCGTTTGCGGGTTTGTTGTGGGGCGTGTTTTCACTGTTCAGACTTTCCGAAGCATTTGAAGAATACAGAGCAACCAAAAGGGCATTGTCATGATTGTATCGACCGGACTTGCATGCGCCTTGTTAGTAGGCGGCTTTATTTTATTAGTCATTCTGCGTGTACCTGTTGCCTTTGCACTCGGTATTGCCACGATTCCAGTCGTAATGCTGGATATCAGACTGACCCCATTTATTATTATCGACCGGATGTTCCAGTCGTATAACTCCTTTATTCTGCTAGCCGTGCCATTCTTCTTGTTGGCCGCCAACTTGATGAACTCGGGAAAAATTACCGACAAGCTCATTGACTTGGCTAGGGTGCTGACGGGCTGGATGCCGGGCGGACTCGGGCACGTGAATGTCGCAGTGTCGATGTTGTTTGCGGGTATCTCGGGTTCATCAACCGCCGATGCGGCTGGTTGCGGAAAGATCCTGATCCCTTCGATGATCAAAGAGGGCTATGACCCACGCTTTGCAATCGCCATCACGGCCTGTTCATCTGTTATGGGTGTCATCATCCCGCCTAGCATTCTGATGATTGTCTGGGGCGGCGTAATGCAGGTCTCAGTCGGTGCGTTGTTCCTTGCAGGCGCTATTCCGGGAATCATGATTGGTTTTGCACTGATGGCCACCGTTTACGGTTATGCCAAAGTCTATAACTACCCAATCGAGTTGAAACCGACTTGGGGCACTGCCTTAAAAGCCTTTAAAGGTGCGGCGCTGGCCATGTTAACGCCGGTATTTGTTATCTACGGAATCGTTGCCGGTATCGTAACGCCGACTGAAAGTGCCATTATCGCCGCAGCATATTCTTTGTTCTTAGGGATGGTGGTCTACCGCACAGTAACCGTGCGTGAAGTTGGAACTATTCTTTATGACACGGGCCGCTTTGCCTCCATCTCGCTATTTGCGATTGGTACTGCCTCGGTATTTGGTTGGTTGCTGGCTTACTACAATGTGCCACGTTTAATCATCGAAGTAATGGTTGATCTGAATTTAGGTACCTTTGGAACCTGCTTGGTTATTGCCTTCCTGTTCTTGTTCTTTGGTCTGTTTATTGATGCCATTCCAACGATTATTATCTTAGGTACGGTACTGCTGCCAGTGGCGATTCAAGCGGATATTTCACCGATTGTCTTTGCCATCATCGGTATTATTTCGCTCGCCTTTGGACTGGTGACACCGCCCTATGGGCTCTGTCTCTTAATCTCGGCGGCCATTGGTGGCATGAACGTGATGCAGGTAATGAAAGAAGTGGTCATTATTCTGATTCCGATGTTGCTGATCTTACTGTTGATCATTGTTTTCCCTGAAATCGCATTGTGGTTGCCAAAGGCACTGATGCCGGCTTCATTTAAATAGTGATAAGCCTTTATTGTGCGGAGTGCTTCGGTGCTCCGTGCAATATTCCATTGTTATTGTTTTGTCTAATTTCCCCGCTATTTCCATCCTCGCTTAAACCGTTACAATTCCTCCGCAATGCTACCTGAAAGTCACTTTGCTTATCCCTCCTGTTATTTGTTTGAATCATCATATGCTTAAATTTTGATGGCTCTCATTCGTTATCCCTGAATCTTTAATGCTAAATTCAGCGTACTAGCTTAAGTGCCTTGCGTAATGCTGCAGCATTGCCGTGATCATTTTCAGGAATCAAACCATGACTCAATTACAACTAAAAAAGCTCTCCGGTTATGTCGGTGCTGAAATTAGCGATATTCGCCTTGCAGATATTAATGACGACACATTCGCGGCAATTCAAAATGCTTTATTCGAGCATGGGGTGATTTTCTTTCGGGAGCAATTTCTAACGCCAGAGCAGCATATTGAGTTTGCTGAGCGCTGGGGGGAAATTGATGTGAGTCGGTTTTTTAACGGTGTGGAAGGCTATCCGCAGATTGCCGAAGTGCTAACTAAGCGGGATCAGAAAATTGTGATTGGTGGGCATTGGCATACTGATCAATCGTTTGACCCTGCACCGGCGATGGCGTCCATACTATCCGCACAACAGCTGCCGGAGTTTGGCGGCGATACGCTGTTTGCATCTATGGGGGCCGCTTATGATCACTTATCCGAAGGACTTAAAGCTACGCTTGAAAATCTGAATGCCTGGCATAGTGATGCGAGTTTTGGCTTGGCCGCTCAGGTATTGGATGAGCACTTTTCAGCAGATGGAATAACCAAGCCAACGCTGCATCCAGTGATTATTCGACATCCAGTAACCGGACGAAAAGCGATTTATGTGAATGATGCGTTTACGACGCACTTTGAAGGCTGGACAGTGGAAGAGTCGCAGCCGCTGCTGAAGTATTTATACCAGTATGCAGTGCAGCCGTCGTTTTGTTGTCGGTTTACGTGGAGCCCCGGCACGGTGGCGATTTGGGAAAATCGACTAGTGCAGCATTATGCGGCGGCGGATTATCAGGGGCAAAAGCGGCTAATGCATCGGATTACCATAAAGGGCACTGGCTTGATGTAAGCGAAACAAATGCTTAGGAAACAATAATATTGAGTGACTACTTACCACTTCAAATTGACATAGATAATAAACCTACCCAAAATGGATAGGGACTTACTGGCTCACAATATCAGTTTGGCTTTGCCATCTTATTAGGAGAAAGAATATGTCAATAAAAGCCCCGTTTACGGATTTGGATGTCAAAACATCGGATTCAGGGTTCTACGAAGGTAACAGCGTATCCATTGCGCTGATTAGTAAAGGAATCATGGTCGCCCTAGTGCTCTGGGCACTGATTCTTCCCGAAAATGCCAACAAGCTACTCGGCGCTTGGAATGGCTCACTACTCAAAAGTTTCAACAGTTTTTACATTATCGCCACGGGCTTTTTTGCCTTTTTTCTCTTTGCTCTCGCAGTCATTCCATCCACCGGTAAGCGTAAGCTCGGCATGCCGGATGATGAAAAGGAGTTTTCCAACTTCTCTTGGTTCTCCATGATGTTTGGTGCTGGTTTGGGTGTTGGTCTAATGGTTTATGCCACTGCAGAGCCGATGGGCCTCTGGGGCTCAAACCCCGTCGTTATCGCCGGTGATGTTGCCGCAAACCAGCCAGAAGCACTCGGCTCAGCCTTTCGCTACACCTTTCTTCACTACGGCTTTCATGCGTGGGCAATTTACGTAGTCACGGGCTTATCATTAGCTTATTACGCTTTCTCACGTGGCATGCCTCTCACTATTCGCGCTGCATTAACGCCCTTATTTGGCAAGTTAATGAATGGAATCTTAGGGGATATCGTTGATATTCTTGGTGTTGTTGCCACGATTCTAGGTGTCTCGGTAACCATTGGATTCGGTGTGAGCCAGTTGGTTGATGGAATCTACGCGATTACCGATATGGCTTGGTTAATGGACTTAACAGGCAAAACGCCAAAGCCTAGCTCGGTTGGCCTGATTGCCGCATTGCTCATGATTATGGTGCTGTCGATTATCTCGGCGGTATCCGGTGTTGGACGTGGTGTTAAATACTTATCGAACCTGAACTTAGTGTTGTCGTTAATCTTATTAGGTACTTTCGCCGTATTTGGCTCGTTTGCCTTTGCCTTGAGCACCTATGCCAGCGCCTTTATCGATTACATCATGCATTTTGCTTCATTGTCGTTTGGTGCTTATGACCTATTACCTCAAGCGGACTTTGTCGCTGCGTTGCCTGAAGCGGTAAAAGCCTTACCTGCGGCTGACGTTAGCGCACTATACAGCGGTGCAACCAACCCTTGGGGCACACTGTCTGGATTTGAAGGCAAGTTGCCTGAAAGTTTTGCGGCGCTAGATGGTTCAAGCACGTTAGCTGCCAGTATTTATGAATCCGGTACTCAAGGCCGTCAGTTCGCATGGCAAGCTGCCTGGACGACGTTCTATTGGGCTTGGTGGATTGCATTCTCACCCTTTGTAGGACTGTTCTTAGCGCGTATTTCAAAGGGTCGTTCAATCCGTGAATTTATTGTCGGCTGTGTGTTTGCACCGGCGTTAGTGTGTTTTGCATGGATGACAATCCTCGGCGCTTCAGCCATGAACCTTGAAATGAACGGCACGGCTGATGGTGCAATTATCGCGGCATCGACCACTAACAAGCTGTTCGCAACCCTTCAGGTAATGCTAGTTGATAATGGCGCGTTGTTGTCAGGTATCACAGTGATGAGTGTGGTGTTAATCCTGACCTTCCTCGTGACTTCAGCTGACTCGGGTATTTTGGTGATGAACACCATTATGTCTGGTGGTGAGCAGGAAACAGGTATTAAGCACCGTATCGTTTGGGGTCTTGTAATGACCGCGGTTATCGGAACGTTACTGGTTGCAGGTGGTGGAGGGCTCGATGCTCTGAAAAACGCCATGATTATTGGTGCATTACCATTCGCTATGGTGATGGTGCTAATGTGTATCTCCCTCACCAAAGCGTTAATCCGTGATGGAATACGTGACAGGCATGAAGAAAGTCAGCGTTAATTTCTGGCGAAATGCTTAGATCGATGATGAATGGCAGGCTTGCATAAAGTCTGCCATTTTTGTGTCTGGAGTGCTCAAATGCACGGCGGCTATAAAACACGGGCCGAGATACTTTATACTGTTTCAGAATTTAATAACAAATAGAGAGCCTTCATGAGCCAGCCCAATGCATTCAACGTTAAAGCACTCAATATTGCGATCGGGTTGTCGATTGTCATCATGCTGGGCTGGTTGCTAATTGTTGGTAAAAATTTATTGGTTCCTATCATGCTGGCGCTGGTTTTTTGGTACTTGCTCGACACGGTTGCCGAAAGAATTCAAAGCATCCCGTTTGGCGAAAAACATATTCCGCACTCATTCTCGCTGTTGGGTGCTTTTGTGGTGGCAATCGTTTTTCTGATGTTTGTGGCTAATATGGTCGCCAGTAATGCCGAGGAACTGGCTAAACTCGCGCCGAGCTACACAGAAAATATCGAAACTAAAATACAGCAGTTATTAACTCTGGTTGCACCGGATAGAGATTTCAAACTCGATCAATTCAACGATATTTTAAACCTCCAGAAACTCGTTTCCTGGACCACTTCATTGATTAGTAATATCACCAGTACGATGCTGTTGGTGTGGATTTATCTATTATTTATCTTCCTCGAGCGCTCAGTTTTTAACCTGAAATTCACAGCGATTTTTGGTGAAGAAAAAGATAATCCTCAAGTGTTTAAAGTGCGTAATGAGATCATGTCACGCATACGGACTTACCTGACGGTTAAGACATTCGTTAGTATATTAACCGGCGTACTCAGTGCGGCTGCACTGGCGCTGATCGGCGTTGATTACCCGGTGTTCTGGGGCTTTATTGTGTTTCTGTTTAACTACATTCCCACTATTGGCTCTATGCTTGCGGTGTTGTTTCCGGCGGCTTTGGCTTTAGTGCAGTTTGATACCTCCAGTGAATTCTTTGTGGTGGTTTTGTTGCTGGGAGGGCTGCAGTTTTTGATTGGTAATTTATTGGAGCCGAAGCTGATGGGCTCTAGCTTGAATCTTAGTGGCTTGGTTATCCTAATTTCGTTGGCTTTTTGGGGCAGCATTTGGGGGATTACAGGAATGATCTTGTCGGTGCCAATGACGGTGGTGATTTTGATTATTTGCTCTAACTTTCACTCGACTCGCACGATTGCGATTTTGTTGTCTAGTAAGGGGGAGATTTAGGTTTTGTGGATGATGCTATTTAGCGTTAGTTTTTTAGCCTAAAGGGTTAACCACATCCAGAAAATCAAAGTCGACGAAGTCCTTGGTATTAACCGTATATAAACCATTAATTCCATTGTCTTTAAGTGTTGCCACTAGAGCAATATCGAACACTTTCTTACGCGTTGTCACTGACTCAAACAGAGTTAAAAGTGTATCGAGCTGGCTTGTTTTTGGGTGCAAGATTGTTACGCCCGAATCTCGGTACTGCTTTACAAGGTGCAGCGCATCCGGCAATGACAGCGGAGATTCTAACCGAGACCAAGTAATAACGTTAATGAACTCAACCAGTACTTGAGCAGGTATACACACCTTAAGATTACCGTTGTCGTCGCGCGTGTTTAGAATGCTTTCAATAAATTCTTTCGCGGGTTCATGAAATACGGAGTCAGCATTGTGAGCATAGACCAACAGGTTAGTATCGACAGCGTACATACTGCTAGAGGCCTCGATCAGAGTACATTTCATCTCGGTCAGGCATTATGTCGCTGCCTAAGTTAAAGGCTTGTACTTTGAATGGCTTGTGATCAGACGTTGTCTGAGGCGGTAAGCGTGGCGTAAAAGGTAAACCTCGGTTCAGCTCAACCTGTTTTAAAAACATACTAATAGCTTGGGCAGTAGTCATACCTAGCTGGGAAAGAATTAGATCAGCATTTGCTTTAAGCTCAGGTTCCACGCGTGTGGTAATAGTGGCGGTCTTGCTCATGGTGATATCCTCTTGTTTTGAGCCTGTAAATCTAACTGTGTAAATGCCATTTCGGGTTTACAGGTAATTCGTTAGTCTATCTTCAAATTCTATAATAAATCGATTTAATGCCGATTTCCAATTACGAATCGGCATGCTCCACTTTTTAGAGGCTTCTTGGATGGCTAAATAAACGACTTTCTTTGCGGAGTCGTCATTTGGAAAGAGCTTTCTATGCTTGGTTGATTTTCGAATCACGCTATTCAGCGACTCAATCGCGTTGGTTGTATAAATCGCTTTTCGGATGTCGTTTGGGTAAAGAAACAGGGTATTTAAGTTTGCCCAGTGTGACCGCCATGCACGGCTAATTAAAGGGTATTTTTCATCCCATTTTGTGGCAAAACTTTCCAACTCAAGCAGCCCTTCTTCTTCAGTCGCAGACTGGTAAATTCGCTTCAGATCTGTCGTTACTTCGCGGTAGTCTTTCCAAGGAACAAACTTCAGTGAGTTTCGTACCATGTGGACAATACAGAGCTGTATTTGAGTTCAGTGAGTACGCCCAGCCAGAACTTAGCCCCTTCATTCTCTGTGATCCAGAGTCCTAACAGTTCTTTATGACCCTCCATAGTCACGCCTAACGCAAGGTACATCGCCTTATTGATCACCTGTTTGTCTTGGCGAATTTTGAGCACGATACAGTCCAAATAGACAATGGGATACACCTCATCCAGTGGTCGTGATTGCCATTCGGTAACCAGGTCTAGAACACCCTCGGTGACTTTAGAAATCAGCGTCGGCGAGACGTCTGTATCGTAAAATTCACTGAGGGTATCAACGATGGTTCGTGTGGTCATTCCTTTTGCATACAAACTCAGAATTTTACTGTCCAAAGCGGGTGTGCGCGTTTGGCGCTTCTTGATAATTTGCGGTTCAAACTCACTTTGACGATCACGGGGTGTGTTAATTTCTAACTCACCCTCATCCGTTTTCACTGTCTTTTTAGTGTAACCATTACGGCTATTCGTGCTGGGCTTTGTATCATGACGATCATAACCAAGGTGGTCATCTAGCTCAGCATCAAGCGCTTTTTCATAGAATGATTGGCGCAGCAGTTTGGTTAATGCAGCAATATCTTCTTCCGAGTTGAGGCCTTGAGCGGCCTCTTTAGCCAGGGCTTTTAATTGTTTCTTATTCATGTGATCTACTCTAACAGGTTAGGATTAGGCAGATACACAGTTCAATTTACAGCCTCCTTGTTTTCATATGTAATCAAATGTATGCCAAATGTCATCGAAACGCAAACCTTGTTGAGATGGATAAACCTATATTTTTTGCTCCTTAAAACTCCCAACCACTTCCTCCTTAAACAACTGCCCAGCCGGACTAATCCGATGATGCCGGTTCTCCAAAAAGTACAACTTCCTAACCACCGTCTTATCCGCCAACGGCAAAAAGCAAAATTCCCCACCATCCGGCACTGCAAGCCTTGGCAGTAGCGTCACCCCCATACCTTGCTGAATAAGCCCCAGCAACGTCACAATATTGTGTACCTGAATTGCCGTACGACTATTAATCCGCATAAAGCGCTCATTTCGGATCTGTTCGCATAGGCCATTACTAATAAATGTCACGCCCTCCAGCGCCTGCCATTTCAATGGTTGCGTGGTATTTGCCAGGGAATGATCAGGCCGACACACCAAGCCAAACGGTTCCTCCAGCAATAACTCATGCTGCAAATCATGCGAGGCAAATGACAAACTCGCCACGCCGCAATCCACACTCCCATTACGCACCGCAGTGGCAACCATGACCGAGTCTGTATCCCGTAACTCCAGCCGTACTTTGGGCGATTTTTGTTGAAACCGCGATACCACCGCAGGCAATAAATGGCTGGCCACCGAGGGCACCGTTGCCACTCTCACCACGCCCATTTCACCTTTGGTGTAACGCTCAATGGTTCGCACCGATTCATCAAAACTGTTTAATGCGCGGCGACTTTCTTCCAGTACAAACTGGCCGGTTGGAGTGAGGTTAGATTTGCGGTCGGTTTCAAATAATTCAGTGTTCAGCTGCTCGCTCAATTGCTTGAGAGTCATGGAAATCGCGGAGGGTGTACGTCCCAGTATTTCCGAGGCTTCATGCAAGTTTCCGCAATCGGCTACCGTCACAAAGGTACGCAGGCTTTCAGGTTTGATATTCATGATTTAGTTATCGTGTTGTGAGGGCTGAAGTAAATAAATCCGTCATTTCCGCTGTACAGACTATGCTTAGTCTACAACTTAGGGAGATATGCGATGAAGCAATTATTGGTTAGCGGTTTGCTGGCGATGACACTTTTCTTACCCGTAGCGCAGGCTGTAGATGGCACAACAACAAAATTTAAAGACTATGCTGTCTCCGAAATTTATCAGGAGAGGGCAGTACGCCTGTTGCAAAACTCAGAGCCTCGTTTCGAATATGAACTGCTTCAGGCACTGGGTTCACCAGTCAATTTTGCGGGTGAGTATGCCGTTGCAAAATGGGGCTGTGGGTCGAGCTGTGAGACTGGTGCGGTAGTCAGTAAAAAAACAGGCAAGTGGGTCATGTTTCCCGGTGGCATTTACGCTGATCCAGACGGCACTGGCAAAAGTACCTACACGGGTCAAAACCTCTATACACGCGCCAATAGCCGACTCTTCATTATGGTTGGGCTAACGGGCGGAGACGAAACCAACAATATTTTTGGTGCTCATTTCTACGAATTCACGGGGTCAGCGTTTAAGCACATCAAATCCGTGGCTGGTACGCCTTTCTCGCCCGCTGATTAAGTTTACTTTCTGAGCTACCAAGTCCTCACACAGGCTTTCAGTTTTAATGTTCATTAATTGATTGCCTGTTATTTCAAAATAATTGAAATAATCTTCAATAGTTTAAGATTGACACAAGAGCCGACTAGCGTCCATGCTGATTTTATTCAGACTAAATACACTAGCGGACAAGATTTATGACCCAGAACACACAAAACTACATCGCCGGCGAATGGATGAACGGTGTTTCAGAAGTCGAGAACTACAACCCTTCTGACCTCAGCGACCTGATCGGCATGTACGCACAAGCAGATCACGCACAGTTAGAGCTAGCGCTAGATGCTGCTCACGATGCTAAAACACAGTGGGCAAAAGTCGGTCTGGAACAACGTCAAAGCATTTTGAATGCGATTGGTGAAGAGTTAATGGCGCGTGCCGTTGAACTAGGCACATTGCTAGCGCGTGAAGAAGGCAAGCCGCTCGCTGAAGGTAAGGGTGAAGTATTCCGTGCCGGTCAGTTCTTCACTTATTACGCGGCTGAAGTATTGCGCCAAATTGGTGACACCGCAGACTCTGTTCGCGCCGGTGTTGAAGTGCATGTCGCCCGTGAACCAGTCGGTGTGGTGGCGATTATCTCTCCATGGAATTTCCCAACGGCGACAGCGGTTTGGAAAATTGCCCCCGCGCTAGCCTTCGGTAATACGGTGATCTGGAAGCCTGCGAATATCGTTCCAGCGTCTGCGGTAGCGGTTGCTGAAATCATCGCTCGCCAAGTGGAAAAGGGCATGCCAAAAGGTTTGTTTAATCTGGTGATGGGTTCTGGAGGTGACATTGGTCAGCGTTTAGTTGAAAGCCCACGGGTTGATGCGATTACCTTCACCGGATCTGTCGAAGTGGGTAAGCACATTGCGGTTTCTGCGATTGGTAACCTCACCAAGCTGCAAATGGAAATGGGTTCTAAGAACGCACTCGCAGTAATGGATGATGGCGATTTAGACATTGCGGTTGCAGCGGCATTAGGCGGCGCATTCGGTGGTTCTGGTCAAAAGTGTACCGCCTCTTCCCGCTTAGTCGTTCACAGCGCGGTTCATGATGAATTCGTTGAGCGTTTAGTCGCCGGTGCTAAGTCAATGGTCGTCGGTCACGCCTTAACAGAAGGCACACAAATCGGCCCTGTCGTCAGCGCTGAGCAACTTCAGCAAAACCTCGATAATGTGGCGCTCGCGAAAAGCGAAGGCGCAGAATGGATGTGTGGTGGTGAGCGTTTAGAGCGTGAAACGGAAGGTTACTACATGGACCCTGCGGTCTTTATCGGGACTAACAACCAGATGCGCGTTAATCGTGAAGAGCTATTCGCACCGATGACCTGCGTGATCAAAGTGGACTCTTATGATGAAGCGTTGGCAACGGTAAATGACACTAACTTTGGTCTAACGTCCGGCATTATCACTAACTCATTAGCACGTGCCACTCACTTCCGTCGAAATGCGCAGACCGGTTGCGTGATGGTGAATCTGGCAACAGCCGGCACGGACTATCACGTCCCATTCGGTGGTCGCGGTGACTCTAGTTACGGCCCTCGTGAGCAAGGTCAATACGCGGCTGAATTCTACACCACCGTAAAAACCAGCTACATCAGCGCTGGCGATCCGGAGTAAGCCATGAACTTTCGCATCGACGGCCTGCAATATGCTAATTGGGGCGAGAAGATTTTTCGTGAAATGCGCACAGGAGGCATGGACGCGGTTCATGTCACCATCGCTTATCATGAGAATTTTCGTGAGACCGTAGCCAATATAGAAGCGTGGAATCTGTTGTTTGAAAAGCATCATGATTTGATTCTTCACGGCAAAACGGCCGCCGATGTGGCACTGGCAAAACAAACTAACCGCACCGCTATTTTCTTCGGTTTTCAAAACCCATCACCGATTGAAGATGACATTGGTTTGGTGGAAATCGTGCATACGCTTGGCGCACGGTTTATGCAGCTGACGTATAACAATCAGTCATTACTCGCGACCGGTTGTTATGAAGCTGAAGACCCTGGCATTACCCGCATGGGTCGTGAGGTGATTCGAGAAATGAATCGTGTCGGCTTGGTGGTCGATATGAGCCACTCGGCTGAACGCTCCACGCTGGAAGCTGCTGAAATTAGTGAGCGGCCCATTGTTGTGACGCATGCTAATCCACATAACTGGCATCCGGCACTACGTAATAAATCTGATGATGTGTTGAGAGCATTGGCGGAGTCTGGCGGTATGTTGGGCTTCTCTATGTATCCGCATCATTTGGCGGGAAGCACTGACTGCACCTTGCAGAGTTTCTGCGAAATGATTGCGCGTACTGCGGAGTTGATGGGCGTGGATCATATTGGTTTGGGATCGGATCTTTGTCAGGATCAGCCGGATTCTGTGGTGGAATGGATGCGCGTTGGGCGCTGGACTAAGCAGATTGATTATGGTGAAGGCTCAGCCAGTGCGCCGGGATTTCCGGATATGCCGGAGTGGTTTGGTGGCAATGCAGATTTCCCGAATATTGAGGCTGGATTGCGGCAGGTCGGATTTAGTGAGACGGATGTGCACAAGGTGATGGGCAATAACTGGCATCGCTTCTTTGAAGAGAATTTTGGTCCGTAAGGTGAGTCTAAGTAATAGCTAGGCTTTGCATAAATAATGGTACTATATATAATACCAAAATGAATAAAGTTAATGTAACGATAGATACTAATGTTTTAGTTGGTGCGCTTAAGTCTAACAGAGGAGCTTCATACAAATTATTGATGTCTTTGGTTGAAGGCTCGTTTGTACCCAATGTGTCAGTGCCTCTCTTCATTGAGTATGAATCCGTAGCAAAAAGATCTGGTTTGATTGTCGGCCTTACGGAGAAAGAGATTGATGACATTTTGAGTTATTTTTTGAGTCAATCAAACATACAGAAAATCTATTATCTATGGCGACCGTTACTGAAAGATCCAGGGGATGACTTGGTGCTTGAAGTTGCCGTTAAGTCACAAAGTGAATACATCATTACCTTTAACAAGAAAGATTTTGTTGGTTGTGAAAAATTTGGAATTGAATTAGTCACTCCATACGAATTTATGACCATTAGAGGATTACTGTCATGAGCACATTAAGTTTAAGACTAGCTACATCATTACATGAAGAAGTTAAGCTTCTCGCCAAAAGAGAAGGTATCTCAATCAATCAATTCGTTGCTTCAGCAGTAGCAGAAAAAATGTCTGCTTTAATGACTGAAGAGTATTTGGAAAAAAGAGCAAAAAAAGGTGATAAGAATGCATTTTTGGCTGCTATGGCAAAAGTCCCAGATGCCGAGCCTGAGATTCATGACCGTATAGAGTAAATGCATTAGTGTTTTTGATGCGTCGGCCTAAGAACAGGAGCACGTGTAATGGTTGAAGCAAGCTACTCTCATCGCAGCGGTGGCACTGAGTTAGTGCACTACAAAAAATTGCTTAAAGTACACCGCGAAGCTTGCGAGCTCATCGACAACTACCCTTGGGAATCCGAGCTGGCACTCAAGGATAAAATTAAAGACCTTTTTAATTACACAGTTGAATCTTTATACGATAAATACAAAGGGTAGTCGCCCTCTACTGGTAGGTGTCCATGCAAAACCGAAGCCCCCATCCCGCTTGGCAACCCAGCCAATACCACCGCTCACCTGAAACCGTGATGCGCCTCTCCCGAATGGGCAGCGCACACCAATCCCGCCTCTCATTTATGCGCACCTTACTACGCCGCATGAAGCGCGAAAACTGGCAATTCGACTGCAGCTTATGGGAGTTTGATGACCATGGCGTTGGACGTGCGGTGTACCAAGCCCAAGGCCCGGAGCGCACCTATTCTTTAGTGGCTTTCGCCCATGAACTCCCCGATGAATTACGCTCTGACCGAGTGATTGCTGAGGCATGGGACGCAACCTTTACGCTGTTCGATGGCATCCCCACCGAAGCAGACTTAAAGCGGCTCGCGAACAATGTGCCAAAGCAGGAAGCAGGGCGGGTGACGCCTTCGGAGCTCTCACTCTCTCGTGCCAATCGTTCAATGCGCTTGTTTGATTATGTCGCTAATACACTGGCCAAAGGCGAGCAGCCGGCGCGTGAAAAGCTGGAATGCATTGGTTATCTTATGCGTACCACAGCGGTGTATGGCTCCGGTAAATTTGGCGCGGCAGATCGGGATAAAATTCAGGATAGGGAGGAGTTATCCGGCCCATTTCAGGCAGAGATGTTATCAGTTTGGCTAATTCGGGCATTTACGCTGGACTTGGTGGAATACATGGCCAAGGTTCGTGGTGGCGATAAAGCCGTTGCGCTGGAGCCTGTATTGCGCCGCTGCATTGGCGTGGGGAATTCCACTGGCTTGGGCATGGCTCCCTTTATTGTGAATCATCCGATATTGCTTAATAACTGGATGATGGCGCGCGAGGAAGCCTTGGCGCGAGTCCGTTCACAAGCCACAGTCAGCGAAGATAAGCTTGAGTGCTTCAGGAAGTTTCTGGCGCGTGCGCAGATTAATGCCATGCAGTGGGAGTCTGAGCACCCAATTCAGAAGCCAAAAATTCAAACCTTGCAGCAAGAGTTAAAGCGCTTTAGCGAGCACTTAGATTCGGTTGACACCACGCAGCCTTACCTTTGGAATACGCTCTATTTATGGTGCGAAGAGCAGCTCACTGAAGAAACACAGGAGCAGGTTGCCATGCTGATGTTAGAACCATATCCCGAACTAGTGGATGGCTTAACCGACTGCATGAATGCCGATGAAACCCTGCCCATGATTGATACTAGGCTATCCATTCAGGCGATGCGGGACTTACTAAAAACGCATTACCAATGGGCTTTGGATACTGATTTTTCAGCAGTGACCAGCCGCAATCGCTTCTGGTATGTGTCTGAGGAAAAGCTGGAGCCACGCTTAGGTGAGCGCTTTAGCGAACCCGGCATGGAGCTGGAGCAGCCGCTGTGTGTGGCGTGGCATGTTTCTCAGCTGGATAAGGCCTTGGCTGAGTTCTCCGGCTCATCACTGGCGGCATTTTTACTGGTTCATCCAGAGTTCCGCCATGTGGTTCGTCGCGCGCAAATGGCAGAGAAATATCCTTATATGGAGATTCGTGACAACCTGATTGATGCCGACATGCTGCCGATCAATATGCTGCGCCTGAAGCTATCCTTCTTTGGTGCCACGCACTTTGATCCGCGCTCCGATCGTTGGGAGAGAATTACTATGTTCCAAGGCGCGCCGTTTCCTCATGAAATCACCACCCTGTCACCGGAAGGTTGGGCCTATCCGCCGTTAGAGGCTGCAAAACCATGATTTATTCCTTGAGTGAGATTGATGCGCAATGCAAAAAAGCCACGCGTGGTGCAGGCTTTGAATGGGGCCATGCGGAGGAGGCTGGTAAGGCTGCACGTTGGCTGGCAAAGCATGAGTTACCCGGTGCAGCGCTGCTAGCGGCTTACTTACCGCAATACGCCAATGCGCCAGAACACTTTCAGGGGATGTGCCCAATCGCTGCAGGTGCGGCGATTTGTGATAATGGTGACGCGATCGTGACGCAAGCAGTATATTTTAAGCAGCTGGCTTACCCGCTGTTATTGCTTCCTTATGTGGCGATGTTAGCGCGGGAACGGTCGTTGAATTTGGTGATCTCGTGGGATGGTGAGAGGATTGTGTGTAATTCAACAGGTATTTGTATATTGGAACAATCTGAGCCGAGTACGGATGCTGCCACCGATGTGTGCTGCGAAGTGTCAGGCAATAAGCAACAAGTTCGACAAGGGCAAATGGCAAAGCGAACGGGGCAGTTTATTCATGAGAGCGATTGGCAAGTGCTGGCGGAGTTGGCGCATCATACTTATGTGCCCGCCACTGAAGCGTCGAGGCTAGGGGCTGGGCCCGCTGATTAATGGACGCATTTCTTGAGTTCATCCTCGACTATGGCGCAGACTTCATCCATGGTTAATAAAAAGAACAACTCAGACATTCCTTTCCACTACTACAATGAAGCAGCGGATAACGTCCAATGTGAACAGGGCGAGCCACTTCTATCTCTCGATCCGCAGTTCCCGTTTGCAATTACGCAATTTGACTTAATGAATTCGTCTGCTCAGGCGGATTACCCGCATCGCCATGACTGCTATGAAGTGCTGTATATTTGCGGTGGCGAGGGGACACATATCATCGACTTTGAACCTCACCCTATTCAGCCACCAGTCTTCTATTTTCTCTCAAAAGATCAGGTCCACTTCTGGCAGCTTGAGAAGCCCTTGAAAGGCTATGCGCTGCTGTTTCCTGAAGAGTTTCTGGGCTTTCCTACTCAAAGTATTATCAGAACGCAAGACTTAGCCTTTTTCCAGCAGGCGGGACATGCGCCCTCACTGGCGATTGGCCCTGAAAATCAGGCGATGATTAGCAGCTTGCTTGAGGGAATTGAGGAAGAATTTAAAAACGAAGCTACGCGCAGTCTGTCGGTATTACGGGCCTATTTGCATATCCTGCTGACTAAACTCAATCGCTTATATCTGGCTGACTGCCCGGATGAATACTCTGCCAAAACCTCCTCACTGGTGCACCAGTTCCGGCAGTTAGTCGCTGAGCATTTTCTCACAGAGCAAGCCGTGCAGGATTATGCCAACAGGATAGGTATCAGCAGCAGCCATCTCACCGACACCGTTAAAGCGGTAACAGGATTCACGCCTGGCCAATTGATTCGTCAAAAACTGGCACTTGAAGCTAAACGTTTACTGGCTCATAGCAATGCTACCGTCGCTAAAATTGGCTACCGTTTAAACTTCGACGATGCATCCTACTTCGGGCGCTTCTTTAAGCGAGAAGTGGGTATGAGTCCGGCGGCGTTCCGACAGCTAACCCGTGAAAAGTACCAGTAAATCCGCGTTGGGCCTCTTAATAGATTTTAGGACTAATGCGATGATAGGTCATTCAAATACACTGCCTTTAGGCGTTAAACCGTTTTAAGTGGCGGCAGTTTTTAAATGATTGACAGGAGTATAAATCATGAAATGGTTAAATGTTCTGGCCATATGTTCCACTCTGCTATTTTCAGCGGCGAGTGGCACTACGTCAGCTGCTGAGAGTACGTTTGATGTTGAAGCGGTAAAGGCTAAATACAGCATTAGAGACTATGCCTATGCGCCGCTACCAGAGCGCGGATATAACTATTACAAAATCGCTGACAATGCCTATTTTGTGCATGACGATTTTGAGCATATGGTCTTTTTTGTTACGGATGATGGTGTGGTGGTTTACGACCCCAAGCCTGATGTGTCTCCGTTTGTACTCAAGGTTATTCCGGAAGTTACGGATAAGCCAATTACTCACGTAATTTACTCGCATCACCATCGTGATCATTCCGATGGAGCTTATTTGTTTCCGGAGTCTGCCGAGCTGATTGCCAATGAGCGCACTGCTAAATTCTTAGCAATCGCAAACGACCCAAAACGTCCGATGCCGGATACTACGTGGTCGGATAGCTATGTGCTGGAAACTGGTGGCTTGCGATTAGAGTTCAAAGATTTTGGACGCAACTGGCACTCTCAGGACGATACGATCATGTATGCGCCTCAGCAAAAGATCTTGTTTGCGACCGATACCTTCCACGCCGACGCCGCCCCATGGATTCACTTTGGCGAGTCCTCCGATCCGATGTTCGCATTTATGCTGCCCGGTATGCTGCTGGATACCTATGACTTCAACTTTGTGATTGCGGGCCATGAGCGCATTGTGCCAACGCGGGCGCATCTGGAAACCTACAAAGCGCTGATCGAAGACATGCAAAAGATTCTGTTTGAAGTTGTGAAGTCGCCAGCATTCCAAAATGCCTCCAAAGAAGCCGTTGCTCGTTATAAAGATGGCTTCGAGCATTGGGGTTACAAAGAAAATATTTTGATCGCCTCAAACATGTGTGCGAATAAGCTGATTGAGAACTGGGCTGGTCGTGTTCGAAATATCACGCTAAACGCAGTAGAAAATTGCCAGACGATGTTTATGCATCAGATTATTTTAGATCCATAGCAATTCATAGCAGTTGGTTGATCGCTCGGTAGGTCAATAAAACCTACCGGGTGCCAATGCTGTTGCGAGACCCAATAGTGCCATGCCGCTCATGGCTAGAGCGTATGGGAATGATTCATCGATTTCCCTCATAGTACTCATTACCATCGCCTTGTTTATTCTAATACGTCCAGATGTGAAGATTCATCCATCGAACAAATACAGCAAATCTCGACGCACTTAATATTCAAAATTATCGTAAATAATTAATATTTTACGAACTTAATAATTCTGAGAATATAAGTTGATAGAGGTTTCTACATTTTAATTTACGGTGGAAACAATGACATTTAAAACACTCGCAGCTATTCCTTTATTATCCATTTCACTCTTCACCTCAGCTGCGGTACAGGCAAATGCTGGCTGGTATGTTTCAGGTGATGTCGGTACTCAGGTCGGTCAGAATGAAGCCAGCCACAGTGGGACTAACTCAGCTAATACACCCAGTTATGATCTAGATGGAAATACCCTTGGTGGGGTTGCCGTGGGTTACGACACAGGCAATAAATTTCGTTTCGAAGGTGAGCTTCGCAAACGCAAACTCAATACCGATACATCAACACAAAACGGTCTGGCGACGCGATCAGAGGATACGTTCAATATTGATGGGGAAGATAAAAGCGTCACGTTGATGGCTAATGTGCTCTACGATATTCACACAGCTAGCAAGGTTAAGCCTTACCTAAAAGCGGGTGTCGGTTATTCTCGACATAAGACCAATGCACAATTAGATGGTAGCTTTCCTTCATTTGGCGGTTTTGAACTGAATGACTGGGATTATCCTGAAGGTGATGACACCAACTTTACCTGGGCGCTAGGGGCGGGTGTTAGTTACCCTGTTAAACAGAACTTATCAATTGACCTAGAGTACCAGTACATTGATATGGGTGATGTTTCAACAGGTGTTGACGTGAATGGTGACAGGATTGATTTTGATACGGCTTCACATGAAGTGACAGCGGGAATCACCTACCGGTTCTAATCAGCAATATTGGCTCGTCTTCTGCACCAATCGGCCAGCCCCGGTATTTAATACCGGGGCTAAGCCTTTTTCAAATAAATCGTTATCCATCTGGTATCTCCTCCAAAAAATCAACTTATGAAATATTGGCTTAGTATTTTTTGTACGATAGTCTGTATGGAACGATTTTTTGGAGGGTAACAATGCGTTTTCTAATAGTGGGAGCAGGCGGTATCGGGTGTTATTACGGTGCAAGGCTGCAAGTAGCCGGTCACTCAGTCTGTTATCTTGCCCGTGACGAGCACCTCGAAGCCATGCAGCGCAACGGCCTTACCGTGAGCCACGAAGACCTGTCATTCCATGAAGGCGTGGAAGCAATCGACATTGAGTATTTGCTACAACACGAAAACTGCAGCCAGTTCGACCTCATCGTACTTACCCTCAAAAGCGGCGCGACTGCGACCATCCTCGATCAACTCTCTGACTGGCTTACAGGCTGTGGAGTACCTATTTTATCATTGCAAAATGGCGTTGATAATGAATTGCTGATTGCCGAAAGTGTCGGCGCAAACAGAACCTTAGGCGGGCTTGCCGTGCGAATTGGCGGGCATATTACCAAGCCCGGTGAAGTCGAGGTTAAAGGCCCGGCGCAAGTCATTTTTGGCAGCTGGCCTAACCACGGCAGCGAGACAGCGGTGGATGCCAGCGCACTTGAATGCTTTGCAGAAATCTTTAACAAAGCCGGCATACCGACCCAACTTAGCGCTGATATTCAATATGAGCTATGGCGTAAACTGCTGATCAATAACGGCGTTAATCCGCTATCGGCTCTCACGGGTTTAAATACCAAGCGCCTGACCTCAGTCCCTGTATTTGCAAAAACAGTCTATCGAATGATGGAAGAAGTCGCCGCAGTCGCCAAAGCCGATCAAGTGCAGTTGGGGCAACAAGATATTGATGAAATGTTTGAGTTGATCAGTAACTTCGACGCCATTAAAACCTCAATGTTGGTTGATAAAGAGAAAGGCCGTCCATTGGAGTTGGATGGGATTAGCGGTGCTGTGATTCGGCGAGCTAAGCAGCTGGGTATTGAGGTTCCGGTTACTGAACTTATTCATGCCTTACTAGAGTCGCAAGCAGAGCAGTCAGTTGCTGTTGGCGTTTGATGGTATCCGCAGTGCAAAATACAGAGCAAACCGCACAACAACTGCAGCAGATCCTGACGGAGCAATTAGGTGAGGGCGCTCAGCTCAACACTTTCGAGACTGTGTATGGTGGCAATATAAATCAAGCCTACCAGTTGAGTATCGGCGCCAATCCCTCGTTACCGAACAAACAACCAAGCCAGTTGTTTATCAAGCTCAACCACCTAAGCCAGCTTGAAATGTTTGCGGCGGAATATGCTGGCTTGCAAGCAATCATGCAAAGTGGCCGCATCAGATGCCCCAAGCCAATTGCTTATGGAGCCGGTGAAAACGTCAGTTACCTGCTGATGGAATACATCACTTTAGCGCCTCCCAACGCAAACTCACAGCGTGAGGCCGGCTTGCAGCTGGCTGCGCTGCATCAAACCGTTGAATCGGAAGGCCGTTTTGGCTGGCACCAAGACAATACAATTGGTAGCACTCACCAATCCAATCGATACCACATAAATTGGGTCGATTTTTGGCTCGAAGAGCGTTTAATGCCGCAGCTTAAACTAGCCAAAAAGCAGGGCATGAGCGCTAGAGATTATGAAGCGGGGTTAAGCCTGTGTGATCAACTTCCGCGGTTTTTTAAACGCTATCGGCCAGAGCCATCACTGTTACACGGAGATCTGTGGAGCGGCAATATGGGCTATGATGCCAGTGGCGAACCCGTAATATTCGACCCTGCTTGCTACTATGGCGACCGCGAAACCGACTTGGCAATGACCGAACTATTCGGCGGTTTTAACGAGCAATTCTACCAAGCCTACAACGAAGCTTTTCCCATCGACAGCGGCTACCGACAACGCAAAGCCCTCTATCAGCTCTACCACATCCTCAATCATTACCACTTATTTGGTGGCAACTACGGCCAGCAAGCCACCAGAATAATAAAAGACCTACTACTCTAACAACTCACCGCCACTACTCAAGCAGGCCAGCCCCCGTATTAAATTCACGCAGTCCTTACGAGCAAAGCGAGTCGGCGAAGTGAATTTAATACGGGGGCTGGCTCCGGAATATTTTCTTCGCTCTACATTATTTAATTTTAATAAAGCCATCTCGCACTTACTTAGCAGGCTAACTAATGCTAATCTCCACGCCATTAGTTAGCCTGCTAAGTAATTGGAGATGGTGATGGCCAAGCAAGTTCCTTTTTATGAAACCCTAGATTTAAACCTGTGCGCCCATATGGGCCGCGTGCATCGTATATGCCGTGATGCGGTGACGATTGCCGTTGAGCCAATGGGTTTAACACAATCCCGCTGGACTGTGTTAATGCATGTGAGCCTGCTCAAGGAGAACGCGACGCAGCTTGAAGTTGCCCGAAGTCTCGGTATAGAAATGCCGTCACTCACGCGCACACTCAAGCAGCTGGAAGAGCAGTTGCTAATCACTCGTCGTATTGATGAGGAAGATAAGCGCAGTAAAAAAATCTACTTTACGGAGCAGGGCCGTGTGGTGATGGAGGCGGTAAAAGAAAAAATCGCCGATATTCGGGATCAGCTGTACAGCGGTTTAAGCACTGAGCAGTTGGATGCCATTGCGTATGGCTTGGTAGAAATGGAAAAAAACGCCCAAAATTGCATTCAAAATCAAGTTAAAAATAGAGCTAAGTCATGACTCCGGATCAAAAATTTACGCGCTATGTGAGGCTATCGCTGGCGCTGTTCGTATTGGTGTTTATTTATTATTTAGCGGCGGATGTCTTGTTCCCCGTCACGCCTCAGGCGCGTGTGTATCACTCTGTTGTGCAGGTCTCCCCGCAAGTCAGTGGTCGGGTAACGAAGGTATTGGTCAAAAATAACCAGCCAGTCAAGGCGGGCGATTTATTGTTTGAAATCGATTCAGCTGCTTACACGTTGGCGATAGAACAAGTCCGGATAGATCTCGAAGAGGTGAAGCTGCAAAATAGACGCCTCGATACCAATATTCGAGTGATTAAGGAAAAAATCAGTGCGGCCAAGGCCAAGCAATATGAGCAGTCGCTGTTAAAAAAGCGGGGGCAGGAGTTGTATAGAAAAAGCTATATGTCGGCGCAGGAGCTGCAGAGTATCAATGCGAATTTTGACGTGAGCCAAGCCGATGAGGCGGCGCTAGAGGCAGAGTTAGCGGAAGCTATTTTAGCGCGTGGAGCGCCGGGTGAGATGAATCTTGCCAGACGCCATGCCGCCAACCAGCTGGCTGAGGCGAAGCTTAATTTGTCGTACACACAAGTACGGGCCTTAAGCGATGGCATCGTTTCTAATTTGCAGTTACTCGAGGGGGCCTATGCGGTTGCAGGTAAGCCGTTGCTGGCGATTGTGGCCAAAAAGGCCGACTTGGTTGCGGACTTCAGAGAAAAGTCATTGATGAATATGAAACCCGGTAGCTTGGCCAAGGTGGTTTTTGATAGCCGCCCCGGCGAAGTATACGATGCGAAAATTACTACTTTTGAAGCGGGTGTCAGCGATGGTCAGTTAAGCGCCGATGGCTTGCTCAGCACGACGGAATCCAGCAACCGATGGGTACGTGATGCACAGCGTCAACGCATTCATTTAACACTCGTCAATAATGAAAGCCTGATCGCGAATCTGCCCAGTAGTGCGCGGGCGACGGTACAGTTATTGCCAGAGTTTCCCCTCGGACAACGACTGGCGGACCTGCAGATAAAGTTTATCAGCTGGTTACATTACATCTATTAATGGAGGTGCTATGAGTCAAGTTGCTGGCCACGTGCCACAATTAGATGCGAATGGGCTGCGCCAGGCACTGCGGGTTGCGAGTGGCTGTACGCTTGGCTTTGCAATCAGTAAGTTGATGGACTGGCCGTATGGTATCTTTTTTACGGTGTACCCGATGCTGCTTTTGGGGATGGTGCCTGTCTTAAATCGAAGCATTGTGCGTCAGTTTTTTGCCTCGGCGGGATTTAGTGCGTTTGTGGTGTTGATCATCCAAGGCTTTGTTTCACACTTACCCGTGGTGATGATCCTGCTGGTGTTTCTTATCTTTTGTTTTTTATTTCATAAGATGAGCAGCGGCAGTGCCTTTTTATTTGGTGCGATGAGCGTTGTGGGATTATCGATTCAACTTCACTTTTCCAGCTATGTTGATCAAGGCGGCAGTATCTACCCAATGATTCTGAGCAACGCAATGGCTATGCTGGTGACGGTACTGATTGCGCTTGCAATGCATGGCTTGTTTCCGGATGTTGCGCCGCGCTCTGGTCGCGCGATGCCTCCAAAAGCGAAAGCAAGCATTCGCCATGAGGTCATCTTATGCGCAACGGTTGCCACGCTGTCGTTTGTGGTTTTTCAAGTGTTTGATTTGCAGGACTCAATCTCCGCACAAGCCTCATCTGTTTTAATTTTGTTTTCGCTGTGTTGGAAGGCAACCGGAATGTCAGGCTGGCAGAGAGTGATAGGTACACTGATCGGCTGCAATGCGGCGCTGTTATCGCAATTGCTTTTATATAACCACGCCGATTTTCTCCTGTTTCCGGTGTTGATTTTGTGGATCTTATCGTTTGTTTTCTCCCGGTTACATATCTTAGGAGGAGGTCCGCCGGGAATCGGCTTTGGTGTACTAACAACCTTTGGGATTTTATTCGGGCAGTCATTAGGGGCGGGACAAGACTTAGTTTACAGTGCCTTATACCGCTTCAGCTCAGTCGCGGTGGCCATTCTTTTGAGCTTGTGTGTTGTTTATCTCATGGATAAATTGCTGAATCGGTTTAGTGCCACCCGCCACCATACTTATGTGTAGTGATTTGGGTAGCAGGCCAGCGCCAGTATTAAATCCACTTCGCCGACTCGCTTTGCTCGTAAGGACTGCGTGAATTTAATACTGGCGCTGGCCAAGAAACATCAAAGTTGTCCGTCTTCCTCTAGCACCTTGCGCGCCACCCGAAAACATTCTAAGGCCTGCGGCACCCCGCAATAAATCCCCACAACATGAATAATCGCGCGAATTTCTTCTTTAGTGACGCCGTTATTGATGGCGCCACGGCAGTGAATTTCCCACTCATGCATTTTACCCAATCCGCCAATCATGCTGAGATTCATCATCGAGCGGGTTTTAGGGTCAATCACATCATCACCCCAACCAAAGCCCCAGCACCAAGCCGTCATCGCTTCCTGAAACGGCAGGGTAAAGTCATCAGCTGCGCTAAGGTTCTTCTCAACGTATTCTGCGCCAAGCGTAGCCTTACGCTGAGCCAAGCCTTTTTCAAATAAATCCTTATCCATCCAGTACATCCTCTTTAGATTTTTCCAACTCGTGCAAGGCAATATGCATTGCTTGTTCAAGGTGCCGTCTACAAGCTGCTGAAGCTTGTTTTGGGTCGTGTTGTTTAATGGCATCGGTAATCGCCATCAAGTTTTTTGGGCCTTCTGTTGCACGTCCTTTAGAGCTTAGCGTAACTGCACGCAACCGCCCGATACGGCCATTTAGGCGCTCTACCAAATCCCATGCAACGCTCTTTTCTCCCTGCATAAATACAGTTTGATAAAATAATCGGGTGTCACTCAGCGCTTGTTTTATATCAGCTTGGTTTAGGGCGTTACCAATCTTATTGCAATATTGTTCCAGCAACTCAACGGTTTTATCGTTGGCGGCCTCGGCGCAACTGGCTATTGCCGCGCTTTCCAGCATGGCTCGAATCTCATAAATCTCCTTAACCTCATGCGGGTGAAGGGTGGCAACAGAAGGGCCAACATTGGGCTTGGAGGTGATCAGCTGTTCGCTCTCTAAATGATGAATACATTCACGAATCACGGTTCGGCTGACGCCTAACTGCTCGCATAGTTCGCGTTCTTTTAAGCGTTCTCCGGGCAAAAAATAGCCCAGAGTAATGGCTTCACGCAATCGTTCCAGCGCGGTTTCTTTGAGTGTTTTTGGGCGTTCCAAGTTCGATAGCATAATTTTTTTAGGCGTTGATTAGAAATGAGTTTGCTTTTTTGTATATTGTATACCATCATACAAAAAATATCGAATATTGGTACTAGACATGACGCCTGAAATTAGAAAAATCGTAACCTTTGAAGAAGAAGTCCTGATTGAGGGCTTTCGTAAAGCTGATAAGCCTTGGAGATTGTTTGCTGTCGCAGCAGTTATTAAGAACCCTTGGGCTGGTCGCTATGTTGAGAATTTGAACCCGGAAATCCGGGCTTATGGTCCGGTTCTTGGAGAGTTGTTAACGCAACGAATCGTAGCGCTAGCTGGTGGCGGTGATGCCATTGAAGCCTACGGCAAAGCCGGTGTGGTCGGTACCAATGGTGAAATAGAACATGCCTCGGCACTGATTCACACGCTGCACTTTGGTAATCATTATCGCGAAGCCGTCGGTGCAAAAAGCTACTTATCCTTTACCAATACCCGCGGCCCCGCGAACGCGGCTATCAGCATTCCATTGATGGATAAAAACGACGCAGGACGACGCTCCCACTATCTGACGATTCAGTTTTCAATTGCCGATGCACCAGGTCCGGATGAGGTGGTGATTGTGTTGGGTGGCGCTTCGGGCGGACGTCCTCACCACCGCATTGGTGATCGTTATCAGGATTTAAAAGAGTTAGGCCATGACGTCAATAATCCTGCATCGGTATAAAACACCCGACGGCATTGCCTATCACCGTAGCGGCAACATGGCGGGAATTCCCGTGGTGTTGGTGCATGGCGTCGGCTTACGATCGGAGAGTTGGTACCAGCAAATTGAGTCACTGCAAGCTCAGTATGATGTGTTCGCCATGGATATGCCCGGTCACGGCGAGAGCGAGCTGATTGATCAGGAGCCAGCGACTTTGACCGACTTTGTAACGCGCTTAGCCTCATTTATAGAAACGGTTGTTGGTCGCCCTGCAGTCATTATTGGTCATTCTATGGGAGCATTGCTGGCGCTGACATTAGCCAGCCGCTATCCCAAATTGTGCCGTGGCGTTGTATCGCTAAATGCCGTGTATCAACGAACGGATGAGGCTCGACAAGCCGTCCAGACTCGGGCGGCGAATTTACGGGCCGCAACACAGGCTGATCCAACGGCACCGGTCAAACGCTGGTTTAGTGATACACCGTCAGCGCAGGATGAGCGCCATGCCGCCATGTGTTGTGAATGGTTGTTGGCGGCTAACTTAGCAGGCTATGCCGCTGCGTATTTCGTATTTTCACAAGAAGATGGGCCAGCGACTGCCGACTTAGAAGCGCTTGATTTACCCTGTTTATTCATTACCGGCGCATTGGATGCAAACTCCAATCCGGCAATGAGCCAAGCCATGGCAGCCTGTGTAAATGGCTCCGAGGTACTGGTCATTAGTGACTCACGCCACATGACACCATTAACCCATGCTGAGGCTGTTAACCCGGCTCTGCTGGGATTTTTAGGAGGACTTTTATGACTCATTTCGACCCTAAAGCCTTGCGGCAGGCGTTCGGTACGTTTCTAACCGGCGTTACCGTGGTCACCGCCAAAAGTAACACAGGAGAATTGGTGGGGTTTACCGCCAATTCTTTTACCTCCGTCTCCCTTGAGCCACCCTTGCTATTAGTTTGTCCCAGCAAATCGCTAACGAGCTATCCGGTGTTTGATGAATGCACTCACTTTGCCGTGAATGTTCTGGCAGAAGATCAGCAGGATGTGTCCAATCTATTTGCCGGTTTTAGCGGGGATCGTTTCGCCGAAGTGCAGTGGCATCCGGATGCCTTTGGCTCTCCTATTCTCGCTGGAGCCACCAGCAGCTTTTCATGCAGCACACATCAAAAGGTGGATGCTGGCGACCACGTGGTGTTGATGGGCGAGATTCAGGATTTCAGCAGCACCGGCCAAGAAGGCTTGGGCTATTCCAACCAAGGCTATTTTAGTCTGGGATTAGAGCGTGGGGCCGGGGAAGCACCCGCCACGGTTCGCTCGTTTCGGGTTGGCGCAATTATTGAAGCTGATGGCAAAGTCTTGTTGCAAAGCAGCGATGACGGCTACCGCCTACCTAGCGTGGAAGTTCAAAGTCGAACCGGTGCCTTAGCCGCCATTCGTGAGTACCTGCAGGATGCAGGCTTAGCGGCAGACTTGGGGCCGGTTTATTCCATTTTTGACAATCCTAAAACTGGCGACTACTCAGTCTACTTTCTGGCCAACAGCCATGAGTCTATCGCGACTGAGTTTGGAGAGTACGTGGCTTTAGACACGCTGGCAGACATCGCACTGGCTTCCGAACCCCTTAAAACTATGCTTAACCGTTACGCACTGGAGCGCCAGACTGGCGTGTTTGGTTTGTATCTGGGGGATGAGGATGATGGGGATGTTCACAGTTTGCATACTGCTTAATATCGAGCCACTGAAAAAGCACCAATGATGGAGAGGCTATGAAATTTTCTTTATTTGCACACATGGAGCGGGTCACCGCCGATGTCCCGCACACAACACTGTACGATGAGTTCGTTACGCTCTGCCAAATGGCGGATGAAGGCGGCATGCACGCGGTATGGACCGGTGAACATCATGGGATGGAGTTTACAATTGCCCCCAACCCATTCACTACGCTGGTTGATTTAGCCCATCGTACCAAGCACGTTCGCTTGGGAACCGGTACGGTGATTGCACCGTTTTGGCATCCCATAAAGCTGGCAGGTGAAGCAGCGATGACCGATGTGATTACTGGCGGGCGTTTGGATATTGGTATTGCACGCGGTGCTTATAGTTACGAATACGAACGCTTGATGCCGGGAATGGATGCCTGGGAAGCGGGGCAGCGCATGCGTGAAATCGTTCCGGCTATCCGGAAGCTGTGGGCAGGCGATTACGCACATAAGGGTGAGTTTTATCAATTCCCATCCAGCACCAGTGCACCCAAACCGGTACAGGCAGGTGGGCCGCCGCTATGGGTTGCCGCACGCGACCCCAACAGCCATGAATTCGCAGTCGCCAATAGTTGCAATGTGCAAGTGACACCACTATGGCTCGGTTTAGAAGAAATCGAAACTCTAATGCAGCGCTTCAACGATGCCTGTGAAAAATATGCTGAAACGCCGCGCCCCAAAGTGATGCTGCTACAGCACACCTATGTTGGTAAAGATGAAGCCGCACTAGAGCAGGCAGCTAGGCAGCTAAGCCGTTTCTATTGTTACTTTGGCTCATGGTTTAAAAATGAGCGGCCAGTATCGCAAGCGAAAATTAAAGCGCTGACCGACGATGAGATGGCCAAAATCGAGATGTACAGTCCTGAGAACATGCGCAAAAACTTACTGATCGGAACCCCGCAGCAAGTGATAGACCGACTCAAGCACTATGAAGACTTGGGCTATGATGAGTTTTCCTTTTGGATTGATTCGGGGATGAGTAGTGAAGACAAACGTGAATCACTCTCTCGTTTTATTGATGAAGTAATGCCAGCCTTTAGCTGAAACACAACACCTGCAGGAGCAACATAATGACCACCCAATTACCCATGTTTCAGCTGTATATCGATGGCCAATGGACTGATGGCAGCAAGCAACAAACCATGCAGACCGTTAACCCTGCTACCGGCCAGCCTTGGGCCGAATTTGCCTGCACCAGCGCTGAGGACGTGAACCGTGCGATTGTTGCTGCACGGCGTGCCCTAAATGAAGGCCCATGGTCGGAAATGACCGCCACTCAACGCGGAAAGCTGCTCTACAAACTGGCTGACTTGATTCAGGAAAATGCCCACAAACTGGGTGAACTGGAAACTACCGACAGCGGAAAGTTACTGGCAGAAACTAAAAGCCAAACCGGCTATGTTGCCGACTACTACCGCTATTACGCCGGGCTGGCGGACAAGATTCAGGGCGCGACCTTGCCCATCGATAAGCCAGATATGCACGTATTCACCACCCGCGAGCCGATTGGTGTGGTGGCTGCGATTGTACCGTGGAATGCGCAAATGTTTCTAACCGCGACCAAGCTAGGGCCAGCCTTGGCAGCAGGTTGTACGGTAGTATTAAAAGCTTCCGAGATTTCACCGGTTGCTATGCTTGAATTTGCGCGCTTGATTGATGAAGCAGGTTTTCCTGCGGGCGTTATCTCGGTGATTACTGGTGATGCGGATAATTGTGCAATTCCCTTAACCAGTCACCCCGATGTAGATCGCATTGCGTTCACCGGTGGCCCTGAAACGGCACGGCATGTGGTGCGAAACTCGGCCAATAACTTTGCGGTGACTACGCTGGAGTTAGGCGGTAAATCGCCGATTCTGGTGTTTGATGATGCAGATTTAGATAGCGCAGCCAATGGCTTGATCGCCGGTAATTTTGGAGCATCGGGGCAGTCCTGTGTGGCGGGCTCGCGTGCTTTTGTGCAGCGATCCATTAAAGACAAACTGATCGCGCTGATCAAAGAAAAGGCCACCTCGATTGTGATTGGTGATCCGCTCGATGCTAACAGCCATGTCGGGCCGCTTTGTACCAGTGCGCAGGTTGAACGCATTGAAGACACTCTGGAAAAAGCCAAAGCGCAGGGAGCTAATATTGTGTTTGGTGGCGTGCGTCCGCAAGGTTTGGAGCAGGGCAATTACTTTAGCCCAACGCTGGTGGACTGCCCAGATGATCAAACTGAAACGCTAACCGTTGAGATGTTTGGGCCGGTGATGTCGATCGTGCCATTTGATACTGAAGCTGAAGCAATTGCGATGGCGAATGACAGCGTTTACGGGCTTGGCTCGGGGATATTTACGCAGAACCTGGCGCGGGCGCATCGCGTATCGAAGAAGATTAAGGCAGGGATATGCTGGGTAAATACCTATCGGGCGATATCGCCGATTGCGCCATTTGGAGGCTATGGTGACTCGGGCTATGGGCGTGAAGCGGGGCTGGATGCGGTGTTAGATTATACCAATACTAAGACGACCTGGATTAATACATCGGATGCGCCGATGGCTAATCCGTTTGTTATGAGATAAAGGTGGTTTGGGGATCAGGGTTTAACTGTGCTACGCCCCTCGCATTGCTTGGAAGGTCTGCGCGAAATTAAACCCTGACCGCCGTTTGCAGGGGAGCGGCGGTGGGTTTTTGTTAGATGAAGTGAATGGGTATTTGCACTATTTTTTGGCTCAGAAACTCGACTCGCTTTCCACGATTAATCACGATGCCGTAGGGGCATTTTACGTCTGCTATGAAGTTTTCAAGTCCTATTAATGCTTGACGTTTTACCACTGTATTGAGTTTGACCTCGACGGGGACGACACCAAATGCCCCTTCAATGACAAAATCCACTTCGGATTTGTCGACCGTGCGGTAATAGCTGAACTCAAGCTGCGTCGCCATGGTGGACTGAAAACCGCGAATCAGTTCTTCCGTGACAAAGCTTTCAAATGAGAACCCGGCAACTGGATGAATGAGTAGTTGCTCCAGACTATTGATTTTTAATAAGTGATGCACGACGCCGGTATCGCGGAAAAAACCTTTGTTACTTTTTTGAATTTTCTTAAGTGGGTTATTGCTGAATGGCTGCACGTTTCGCCATAAAAATGTCTGGTGAATAATATCCAGGTATTCCTTGATGGTTGGTACGCTAACTTCCAAAGCACGCGCCATGCTGCTCATATTCAACTGATGACCTGAGTGCTGCGCTAACAAAGACAGAAAGCGGCGGTAAACGTGAATATTCAACTTGGGAAACAGACCGCGAATATCACGATTTACATAATTGGAGATGTAGTTATCCATCCATTGTGGCAAGTAGGCTGCATTGGTTTCATCCTCCAGTGTTGGCTCGGGAAAGCCTCCATGAATCAGCGCCTGCATACTCTGCGGGAGCGTCATTGAGGTGGATAAATTGGAGAATGCCTGAATTTCATCCACGCCTGAGTTAATCAAGTCATACAGCTCAGACAAGGGCTGATCGTAACGCTCAGTTTGTTTAAACGGCCACATTTCTACCGTTGCGATTCGTCCGGCTAAGCTCTCAGTGATCCCTTTCACGATTTCAGGAGAGCTTGAACCCGTCAGCAGAAAGCGGCCTTTAAGCTTACGATTCTCATCAATCACGCTTCTTAATACGCGGAATAAATCAGGGTACTGCTGAGCTTCGTCGATAATGACTTTGTCAGTATTGAGCGTGAAAAAGGCGATCGGATCGTTGGTGATCAGCTGGTAGTCATCGGGGCTTTCCAGATCGTAGTACTTCCAGTCCGGACGTAGCTGTTTAACCAAAGTGGATTTTCCGCATTGGCGAGGGCCAATTACGGCGACCGCAGGGAACATAGCAAGTAACTGATCGACTTTTCCGGCGATATGACGCTTTTTATCCATGATATTTAAACCTTTCCTTTAAATATATGGGGTGAATTGTAGCTTTCGTGAGGGATGGGTGCAAGGGAGAGGTAAGGGCGGCGATCAGGTATTAACTGCGCTTCGCCCCTCGCGTTGCTCGGAAGGTCTTCGCGAAGTTAATACCTGACCGCCTGTTAGGTAGCAATTAGACGGAGCTCTAGATAGCAATTGGACGACGGCCGAGCCAGTAATGCAGATCTCGCCGCAAATCAGTAGTCGGGTAACCCGTTCAGTCGTGGTGGCAATTCTTTTAAGCTTATGTCTAGTTCTGCGGATAATCCATTCTGTTATAGCCTGACATGTCGACTGAGTATGCGCTTAGCCTCAGCTTTCACCTCTGGCCGCTTGCGCCAAGACCAAAGCAGTTCACTGGCTTGCTTATAAGTCAGGCTAACATCGACAATCGGCTTGGGATAATCCTGATCAAGCACAATCCCATGCATCACTTGCTCCAATTCACTCAGCGTATGCGGTTTGGTAATCAGCTCATTCGGCAAGGTCTGAAGCTCAGGGCACCATTGCCGAATAAAATGCCCGTCGGCATCATGTTCTTCAGCCTGTTTAATCGGATTATAAACCCGGATGGTGTTAATGCCGGTGACGCTGGCTTGCATTTGAAATTGCGGATAATGGATGCCGGGTTCGAAGTCCAAAAATAAGCGAGCCAGGTGTTTAACGCCACGTCGCCAGTCGATTTGTAGGTGGTGGCACAAAAAGCTGACCAGCATGGCGCGCATTCTGAAGTTCATATAACCGGTGACAATCAGGCAGCGCATGCTGGCATCTATCATCGGGTAGCCAGTTTGCCCTGTTTCTCAAGCCTGAAGCAGGGTTTGAGTTTCCTGTGTTGAGCGGTAAGGTAGCGAGTTATAGCCTTTGTTGAGGTGTTCAAACTCCATGCGCGATTCGCTTTCAAATTTCTGCATAAAATGGCAATGCCAGTGAAGGCGGGATGATAGCGCGACTAATGCCCGCCGCCAGCCTTTGCGTTGCCAGTGGCTTAGCAGCTGTTGGTACATTTGTCGCAGGCTGATATTGCCCCACGCAAGATAGGGCGAGAGCCGGGAGCAGCTTTCGCGGCTAAGCGCTGGCTTTGATATAAACAGGTTGTAGTGTTGACCGCGCTCGTCAAAAAAATCATCCAAGACGTGCTGCGCCTGTTGTTCGCCACCAGCCTGCATATTGGGGGCAGGCGTTTTCCAGCTTGCCGGTAGGGCGGAGGTGTCAAAGCGCATAGTGATCAAGGTCAGCTGTGCGGGTGCATTCTCCACTAGCGGCTGATGCATGACTTGTTTCCAGTTTTTATCCCAGCGTTGGCGATCGATTGCGCCGCGAATCACTGCGCCGTGTGGCGTTTCCTGCCAGTCAATTAGTCGCTCCTGAAACCAATGCTTGAGTGCCTTATCTCTGCGAAAAGTGTTATCGAGACCAATTTCCTGATGTGAGAAGACTTGATGGATATTAAAGTGGCTGGCAATGCTTTCAAACACGGTTATGGCATCGTCATGCGCGGCCACAACACGGCCATTGAGCTGCCGATTCATTTGCGTGAGCGACTCGGTGACAAAGCGCCAGTGTCGCTCTGAGTAGTGTGGGTCATCCAGCAGCATCGGTTCAAAAATATAGAGTAATAAGCTTGGGTGTGACGAGTCTTCGGCGGCTTTTAGTGGCTGGTGATCACTGAGCCTCAGGTCACGTTTAAACCAGACGACATTGATGGTTTGCTTTGGGGTTTGAGCTTCTGTTTGGCTCATCGGGTAAAGGCATCGCGTTGCTCAAGCCAGTATTGGGTATAGCGTTGTTTTGGATCGAATTGGCTAGCTTGTTTATCGAGATTGAAGTGACGTTTTTGGACGGTGGTTGGCCCCGCGCCAGCGATATATTGCCAGTTGCCCCAGTTGCATGCGGTATCGTAATCGATCAGCATTTGCTCGAAATAAGCGGCACCAAATCGCCAGTCTTGTTCCAATTCATTGACCAAACAGCTGGCGACGATCTGGCGGCCACGGTTAGACATAAAGCCAGTTAAGCGCAGTTCGGTCATGCAGGCATTCACTAATGGATAGTCGGTTCTGCCATGAATCCATTGCTCGATGCGCTCGGAGTCGTGAGTGTAGTGCAGTGTGGTGTCATTCGCGCCGCCGTGTTGGTAGAGCTTGGAGCCGTGGCGCATTGCATACCATTGGAAATACTCACGCCATAGCAGTTCTACATAAATCCAATAGCTGGACTTATTTGCGCCATGTTTGGCTTCGTAGTGCTTTAAGTCGGCCACTACTTTACGCACGGAGAGGCTGCCGGTGGCTAGCCAAGGTGAGAATTTGCAGGAGTGATTCCAGCCATCGAGTGCATTGCGGGTTTGCTTGTAGCTTGAGGCTGCGCCTGAGCTTAAGTATGCCGAGAGATGGGCTAAGCCTGCGCGTTCGCCGCCTTTGAAGCTATTATGCTCTGGTGAGTCAGTGGTTGATTGCTTGGGTGGGATTTGCCTGCTTATTTCTGGCCATTGCTCAAGTTGTGATGCCGACTCGGGCATGGGTGGCAGTTGTTTGAGAGTGCTGATAGGCGTGCATGGTTCGTTTTTTTCAAGTTTGCTTCTTACGCCACTAAATCCACCGGGCATGGTTTCAATGGCGAAGGGGAGTGTGCTTTGATCGTATAGCGTTCGAGTGTCGATGTTATGAAAGCGGATGTGTGGGTATTTAGATTGTAATTCTTGCCACTGTTGATGCTCAAACCAACCTGCTTGCACGCTGCGATATACATCTGTAATCCCAAGTGCTTCGATAAGCTTGCCGAGCGTAGTGCCGTCATTATGATGAGAGAGCCACAGGCGTTGTTGTAGTGAGTTGAGTTGTAGGCTCAGGTCGGCGACTGATTGCGCTAAAAAACGTTGTCTAGCGCTGCCGATCTCTGCATTCATGCTGCGGGCGTGTTGGCTCCAGGCATTTCCCCATTGGTAATAGCAAACGAGTTGGTCTACCTCGCTAGCCGCCTTGGTAAGTGCCGGTTGGTCATGCAAGCGTAGATCGGTGGTGAAGCAGTACAAGCCGACTGTGTGAGTCATCAGGGCACCATAATGAATGATTTTAGTTAATTTGCATTAGGTGGCAGCGGATTTCAATTTGGGTCAATTGAGGTAGGGTTTAAACAGGGGCTAGGTTTATCAGCAAATCGCTGGCCGCTAGGCTAAGCTTATAAGTGTAGTGCCATGCCTAAAAATCATGACATTGCCTGCGTGAGTAAAATAATTATTGTAAAGAGAGGGAATATCTAATGAAAATCAATCTTACAGGTGCGCTGATAAGCCGTTTAGTGCTTGGGGCGTCGCTATTGTTAATGTCTGCAGCGGCCTACAGTGTGCCAAATAGTCTGAATCAGGCGGCCTATGTACCCGGAAGCTCGCAGTATCAGTTTGGCTATAACTCCATCCCCAATGTGAAAATCACTGGTGCGCCTAGCGATGCGGGTTATGGTCGTTTTGCCATGCTGCATGATGGCTCGACTTATCGCTTGTATCTCCCTAAAAGAGGCAGCTTGGATACCCTGTATCAGTTTGCTTTTAACCCAGCGACATCGAGCTATGAGTACGGTTTTAATAATTCGATTAAGGTGTTGAAAGTTGTCGGCATGCCAGCCGATGCGAACACTGGCAGCTTCGCGATGCTGCATGATGGCTCCAATTACCGCTTGTATATGCGCAGTCGTAGTAATGCCTCCACGCTTTATCAGGCTTCGTTTAAGGTGGGAACCAATCAGTATGTGTATGGCCATGAGTCAATGCCTGTTATCAAGATCGCCGGTGCACCTGCCGATATTACCAACAACCGTCGCTGGGCGATGTTGCACGATGGCAGCCATTATCGCCTATACATTGGTAAGCAGCGCAATGTGAACCAGTTCTACCAGTTTGCATTTAATCGTGGCACGAGTACTTATCAGTATGGCTACCAGTCAGTGCCGCTATTGACTGCAGTGAATACACCATCAAGTAGCCAGTTCAATGGCTTTGCGATGCTGCATGATCGTTCCGCGTATCGCTATTATTATCTGACTCGTTAATCGCTCTGAGTCTTACTAATCACTAGGTTGGCTGGGTTCTCTTGGTCAATTGGTGATTCCCGTCCTTTTTTGGCTGATCCTGCTATACTGAGCATTCGTTCTATTACGGTTACTACTGTGACGCGGTTGTCTACTGCGTTTATCCTTGCCACACGCTTTAGGCATATGCTTTTTTTTAGAGGATCTCGTGAAGGGTAAAACGCCGACAGATATTGGAATTCCTAGCTGCACAACAATGCTGTGCAATCTCCTTGATCAGGAGAATGATAATGGGGCGGCATTGCTAAGCTTGGTCGATTGTTATATTCATCACTTTGGGCGACGTTATTGCAACCTGAGCTTCGACGAGCAGCAGGATATTCAACAAGAAGTCGCGATTAACTTACTGCATCATGGTGAAAGTGTACGGCAGAAATGCTCCCGAGCGTGGGTTTATACCATCGTTCGCAATCAGTGTATCAATCATATCCGTAAGCGAACTTGCCGATCATCGATCATTAAATCCACTGAGAACTACGATGCGATCGCGAGCATCGTGGGCAAAGCGCCATCACTAGATCATGGCCTCAATGTGGATATGATTGATTCCATCGATTGCCTACAGAAAGTCTTCGATCAAATTGAGGCACAGGAAACGGGCAAAGAAGATATTGCTATCTACACGCAATATGCCTTTGGTTTAAGTTATCTTGAGATATCAGCGAGTTCAAACAGGACCGTCGCCGCGATAGGAAATCGAATCTCAATACTAAAAAAACGTCTTAAAAAACTCATAGAAGAGTATTGCTGAAGGAGGCCTATGCCAGATAAGAAGCCCAAGCAGACGCTATTACCTAAAGAAAATGAGAAACAATGGTTTGAAGTGCTGCATGGTGAGAGCCCGGCCGTTGATGATAATGACACACAGGTAAGCGCGCTAAAAATACGGAATTATCTGATTGCCCGAGATGAGGCTATTGCGGCGGATATTGCGGTCGACTCCGGTGGTTTGGATACTATTTCAGCAGAAGAAGCGCGGGTTATTTATCGACAGGCAAAGGATGAGTCCCGACGACGTCAGCGTATTCGCTTTTTCAAGACTTATGGTCTGGGAGCTTTGATTGGTGCGCTATGTGCCACCGTAGCGACGGTGTTTGTGGTTGAGACTGTTAAGCCGCCGATATCTCCCGCGCTACCCAATCCTCCGGTCGATGCCAGTCTAAACTTTTCGGATTATCCGGCACTTAAGTTTAATGAGGAGATTGGGTCTTTTCCTAATATGTTGCTAATTCCCGGCGGCGTTACGAGTATCGGCTGCGCCAAAGGTTGGGACGATGTCTCGGGTGGTTGCCGCCCCAGTGAGTTTCCTTCACATGCGGTGACGATTGATACTTTTGAAATCTCTCAGCATGAAGTGACTTACGCTCAGTTTAGGCAGTTTATCGAAAGCTCAGGCTATGTGACCGATGCTGAAAAGAATAATCGAGGATGCGTGCACGAGGATATGGATGCACCCGGAACGCCTTTTGTAATGAACCCCAAGCTGACCTGGAAAACCCCAGGTTATGAGCAAACGGATGGCCATCCGGTGACCTGTGTGAGTTGGCACGATGCGCAGCAGTATGTTGCTTGGCTAAGCGCTGAAACCAAAACACCTTATCGCTTGCCGACTGAGGTAGAGTGGGAGAGGGCGGCTAGAGGTGGTCAAGCGACAGCTTATTTTTGGGGCTCTAAAGCCAGCAATAATCAGGCAAATTATAGTGGGGTTGGCGGTAAGGATCAGTGGCCAACGGTTGCACCGGTTGGGCAATTTCCAGCAAATAAATATTATGTGCAAGATACGTCTGGCAATTTGTGGGAGTGGGTTGAGGACTGCTGGCATACAACTTATCACAATGCCCCAATAGATGGGAAAGCGTGGGAGGCGGGCTGTGAAAACCCCAGTGTGAGAGTGCGTCGTGGTGGTTCCTGGGATATGAATGGGGCGGGTATGCGCTCGGCAATTCGTAGTCCGGGCTCGCAGCATGATCGGAGTAATCTCTATGGATTTCGGGTAGCGCGGGATTGGCAGAAGAAGCAATAACTACCGCAACCCAAGAGGAAATTCATTAATAAATTCAGTCACATCAGTTGGTTTTTGTCGGTGCGGAAAAACGTTAATTTGTATAGTTATTAGTAATTGTGAAATAATAGGGAATGGTATTTCTGGTAATCAATAGGTAAATCTCATGCCTGCTAAGCGATTGACCGAAGATGAAATAGAACGTCGGACGCCCGTTTGGAGCGCCCTCGCAGACCTTTGGCTCGATACGGAGCTTCAGGAAAGTGACCTGATCCACATTGCTGCGGTCATGGTTGATAGCGGCTACTCTTTAAACGAGTTACGCGCCATTTGTGATGCAGAAGTCGCCCCCGTCGTATACAAAAACCTGCTAATGCCAGTTGGTGCTTGGTCAGGTTTTGATGAGCATTGGCTAGCGCAACAAATCATTGCAGAAATGTATAAACCTAAGCGCTGGCAAGATGCCTTATTCGACCCCATACGCCGTGCCTTTAACCTCTACACTCATGAGCCATACTGGCCAACACTGGTATTGAAATATCAGGAGATACAACGCAAACAAAACCGGATTGCGTTATAGTCTGTCCCCAGATTTAAGGGGATGATAATGAGTAATACAATGGCTGATATAACGTCGGTAGCACTACTGCGCCGCGCGATTCCTGAGACTTTGCCCTCACTGCCGGGCGTTTCAAGCCTGCTGCAACGGGTGGTTGCCAGTCGTGGAATTACCGACCCGATACAGCTTTCCAGTGAACTCAAACACCTACAGCCGGTTGGATCGCTCATGGGAGTTGATCAAGCTACACAGCGTTTGTATGACGCCTTAATCGCCCAGAAGCGTATTTTGATTGTGGGTGATTTTGATGCTGATGGTGCAACCGCCACGGCCTTAGCCATGCGCGCTTTGACTAGTCTCGGCTTTCAGTCGGTCAATTACATTGTCCCCAATCGCTTTGAGTATGGCTACGGTCTCACTCCTGAGATTATTGATGTAGCTGCGCCTTTCCAGCCTGAATTAATTATTACCGTTGATAATGGTATCTCTAGTATCGAGGGTGTTGCCTATGCTCGTGAGCTTGGAATTGATGTGATTATTACTGATCATCATTTACCGGGTCGAGCCTTACCTGCGGCCGCTGCCATCGTAAACCCTAATCAGCCGGGTGATGAATTTGCGTCAAAGAATCTTGCTGGAGTTGGGGTGATCTTTTACCTAATGCTGGCATTGAAACAAACGCTGGCGACTAAAAATTATTTTGCAGAGCATAAACTGGCCCCGCCTAATCTGGTTCAATGGTTGGATTTGGTGGCATTGGGTACGGTCGCTGATGTAGTACCTTTGGATACTAATAATCGAATTTTAGTTGAGCAGGGCTTACGTCGTATCCGAAGTGGTAAGTGTAGTGCAGGTATTTTAGCCTTGTTGCAGCTTGGCAAGCGGAATTATCAGCAAGTCTGTAGCCAAGACCTCGGCTTTGTTTGTGGTCCGCGCTTAAATGCTGCAGGGCGTTTGGATGATATGTCGCTTGGCATAGAGTGCCTGCTAACAGATTCGCAAGCCACGGCGTTGACGCTGGCCGCTGAGCTGGATGAAATGAATCGCACGCGTCGTGAATTAGAATCCGATATGAAACAGGATGCTATGCAGCAGCTGGATTCGCTGAATCTGGATCAGGATACGCTGCCACCCATTATTTGCATGTATCACGAAGAATGGCATCAGGGCATTGTTGGGATTTTAGCGGCGCGGATTCGGGAGCGTTATTATCGTCCTTGTTTGATATTTGCACCGGGTACGGATGGTGAAATCAAAGGCTCTGGTCGCTCGATTACTGGCATACACATGCGCGATGTGATTGACCGGGTGGCGAGTTCGCATCCGGGCTTGGTTGAAAAGTTTGGGGGGCATGCCATGGCTGCTGGCCTCACTTTGAAAACAGGCGATTTTGAGCCTTTTCGGTTAGCGGTAGAAGCGGTGGTTGCTGAGCAAACGGATGCGGCAGTCTTTCAGGAGCAAATTCTGAGTGATGGCAGTCTGGCGGCTGATGACTATTCATTGGACGTTGCTGAGGAGTTATCTCATCGAATTCCATGGGGGCAGGCGTTTCCGGCACCGGTGTTTGATGATGTGTTTGAGATTGTCGAGCGGCGGGAGTTAAAACAAATTCATCTAAAGCTTACATTGCGCGCGAAAGGCAGCTCAGAGCTGTTGTCGGGAATTGTATTTAATGTTGATCCGACGCAATGGCCGAAGCAGGGCGAGCAAGCACATCTGCTGTATCAATTGTCGGTGAATGAGTATAACGGCAAGCGGTCGCTGCAATTAATGGTGCAGCGACTGCTGTAAACGATGGGTATTACTGGTTGCTAATGGCTGTCAGCATACCGCTGCGGCCAAAGGCATAAATGGTATTGCCACTGACTGCGACCGGTACTTGGTAACCTGCTGGGTCACCTGTGGTGCGGCTAACAATTTGTCCATTGCTGGTGTCGAGCCAGTGTAGGTTACCTTGACGATCACCCACTACAATGCGACTTCCGCCAGCGACAACCGTTGGCGCTGTTGGTTGGCGATTTTCAAGGTCGCTATTATCCCAAGCCTTCTGACCATTTAACGGGCCATACTTCCAAACTCTGCCTGTGGAATCCGTGCTGTAAACACCTTTAGGATCAGCGTCTGCACCGGTGTAGGAAGATAAAACATCACTCCACACTACGTTTCCGTTTAGCATATTAGCGCCGAGGATGCGACCATTCACGCTGCTGGTGAATAGGGCATTACCCAGAGGCTTTAAGCGTCCATCCACATCAACGATTTGATCAAGTTCTGATCCACCTTGAGGCGTTGCAATGGTGACTTCCCAGATTGGTTTACCTGTTTTCAGCAAGTAAGCTGCAATTTTACCATTGTCGAAACCAGCAATGACGCCGTTATCAACAATAATAGGCACGCTGGCGCCATAGCTTGAAAGCTGTGGAGTGCGTTGCTGGCGTACCCAAGCTTGCTCACCAGTATTACTGTCAAGACCAACTAATTTTCCATCGATGGTACGGAAAGCTAAGTTACCGTTAGATGATGGAGAAACAGCCAGTACTTCAGTGCCTAGCGGTGCAATCCAGAGAATTTTACCAGTGTTGGCATCCAGCGCTAGTGCTTTACCGCTGCGGGTTCCAACATAGACTTTGCCTTCGCCACCGTTTACGCCAGCACTGATTAGCTCGCCAACCGGATTAGACCAGAGCGCGCGGCCCGTGGTTTTGTTCCAGGCAGACACGGTGCCACCGGCAGCGGTATAAACTGCTACATCATTTACGTAAGGGTGAATGCGAACACTGCTAACCGACGATGCGGTTTTAACTTGCCACAGCGTTTTAACTGAGGCAGTCACAGGTTTTAGTGCTTTAATCTTCGGCGGCACATAAGCATTCTGCTGTCCGCCCAAGAGCTGACTACCCGGAAAGGATTGTCCACTACAGCCTGCAACCGCAACACTGATTGCAACGGTTAACAAGCCATGCTTAAGATAAGTGGGTAGTCTGCTATTCACTAATTACGCTCCTTTACCAAGGTTATCACGCTTCATTCTCAGGTATTCTGCGGAGTTTGTTCCCGCACTAAGAATCGCCTTGTCGTAGGCAATGCGTGCATTTTCCAAATCTTTTTTGGCAACGAATAAGTCACCTTTTAGCTCTTCAACTAAAGAAGTGTATGCGACCGCCATCTTGGTATCCAGCAAAGTTTCTGCTTCGCCCAATTTTCCAGCTGCAATATAAGCTCGTGCCAAACGCAGGCGAGCAATGTCTGCAACATTAGGATCTTTTGCTTCCATCGCTTGCTTTAAGGCTGCAATAGTAGCGTCTGCATCCGTCTGGCTGGTTTCAGCTGCGACAGACAGTGCCGCTAAGGCGCCATAAGGTGTTGAGCTGTATTCTTCAGTAACGGCTTTAAGTGCAGTGACTTTATTCGCATCAGATGCTTGAGCTGCCTGCAGTTGTGCAGAGCCTGCTTCAGATTCATTCTGTTGGTAGTTCTGCCATTGCTGCCAGCCGAATACACCACCGATGGCGATAGCAATACCTGCTAATACAGATGTGCCATTCGAGCGCCACCAGGCTTTGAGTTCTTCTGCCCGTTCCTCATCAGTCTTTAATTCATCAGCCATTATTATTCTCCGTTGAAACTATGTGTGTCAGATGTTCAATTAATGCATCTTGGCTCAACTGCTGCTGCTCGCCACCGTTTAACGGCTTGAGGCTAACAACGCCTTCGTTGATTTCATTGTCACCAAGGATGATTGCATACTGCGCGCCGGATTTATCGGCACGCTTCATTTGTGATTTAAAGCTGGCAGAGGCGCAGTTGCTCATGATTCGTAAACCAGAGACGTTATCCCGCAGGGTTTCTGCCAGTTTCAGGCCTTCACGCTCAGCCGCGTCGCCTTGCATCAATAGATAAGCATGAGGCGCTAAACTTGGAATCTCAATGGATTGCTCTTCCAGTAACAGCAGAATACGTTCCAGACCCATAGCAAAGCCAAGGCCAGCCGTTGGCTTACCGCCTAGCTGCTCAACCAAGCCATCGTAACGCCCACCAGCACAGATAGTGCCTTGGGTGCCAAGCTCCGTAGTAACCCACTCAAATACTGTACGGCTGTAGTAATCCAAGCCGCGAACCAAGCGAGTATTCACGACAAAAGGAATGCCCATATCAGTCAGTAACTGCTGGAAGCGCTCAAAGTGCTGTTTGGACTCATCATCTAAGTGATCCAGCAACTTAGGTGCCGCTTCAATAAGCTCAGCTAAATCAGGGTTCTTGCTGTCCAGTACGCGCAGTGGATTGCTCAGCATTCGGCGCTTGGAATCTTCATCCAGTTGCGCTTCATGCTCTGTCAGATAAGCCACTAAAATGTCACGGTAGGCTGCACGGGCTTCGCTGCTACCCAGTGAATTGATCTGCAGCTCCACATTGCGCAGGCCTAATAAGCGCCACAATCTTGCAGAGATAGCCACCACTTCAGCGTCGATATCAGGTCCCGGAATGCCGTAAGTCTCGATACCGGCCTGATAAAACTGGCGGTAGCGGCCTTTTTGAGGGCGCTCATGGCGGAACATCGGGCCGATATACCAAATCCGTTGTTGCTGGTTGTACAGCAGACCATTTTGAATGCCAGCACGTACACAGCTAGCGGTACACTCAGGACGCAGCGTTAGGCTATCGCCATTGCGGTCTTCAAAGGTGTACATTTCTTTTTCAACAATATCGGTTACTTCACCGATAGAGCGGCAGAAAAGCTCAGTGGATTCCAGAACCGGAGTCCGTAGCTCCCGGTAGCCGTATTGGGTGAAGAGGGTGCGGATTGTCCCTTCCAGATACTGCCAAGCGGCAGACTGATCCGGCAGGATGTCATGCATCCCGCGGATCGATTGAATAATTTTAGCCATGAGTGTTGTATCAGTTCAGATCGTTTATTCGATGGTGAAATTGGCCACGCTACCGCGGATAAAAGGAGTCATATCAAATGGCTTGCCGTCAACGGTGATTTCCAGCTGCTGCGCATTACCGACTCGTACTGTCAGTGGTTTAGCCAATACTAATTCTTTCGCATCACCTTTTTGTGACAGTGATTCGAATAAGGTCTTGTTACTGGAATCGCGGATTCGCATCCATACTTCATCATTGAAGCTAAGCTTTAGCTGTGAGCTGCCTTCAGGCACATCAACTGCTGCGTCAGTGGCGTCTGCAGTTTCTGTCTCTTCAGCGCTGTCGGCTGCATCCGTTTCTTCAGTCGTGTCTGCTTCTGCAGTATCCGCTGGTGTGTCGGCAGAGACAGGACCATTACCAACGCCTGGAAAACCAGTGTTAGCCGCAGCGGTCTCTGTGCCTGCTTCTGTTGTGGTGCCATCTGCGTCAGCTGTTTCTGTAGAGCCAGGGGCTTCAGATTCAGTATCTTCTTCACTGTCATCAATCGGCAGTGGGGCAGGGATGTTGCCAGTCAGTAGGGGGTTATCACTATTGTTGGTCAGTGCGGAGTTTGGATCTGATTTCTCAGAAAAGCTATTCCAGGTATTGCCCGCCCAATCACGTACGCCCGGAATCATCGACAAAATTGCCAATAAACCGAGTAATACAATCAGGAAGCCAAACTTCATAATACCAGCAGAGGCGCCTTTGCGTTTGCGGGCAGTAGACGCTGGAGAGGTCGTGAAGCGATAATCCAATTCGTTCGGATTAGCACCACGCAGTTTCTCGTAGGCATTGACCATTTCGGTCGCATCAATTTCGATAAATTTCGCAAAGCTGCGCAGATAGCCGCGAACGTAAGGCGGCTCCGGCAGCATGTCGAATTTTTCGGCTTCTAATGCGGTAATAATTTTTGGCGATAGGCAAAGGGCCTCAGCAACTTGGTTTACATTCAGGCCGTGTTCTTCTCTGTGCTGCCTGAAAATAGTGGTCAAATCACCGGGTTTTACTTCAGCTGTGTCTGCCGCTGCATCGATCGATTGCTCTACTGCCATGAATACCTAATTCCATTTATATTGTTGCGCCAACCTCCGTGTTAACGTGGTCAGCCGCCAAATTCTGCGAATTCTTTACTGTTTGAGATGGTGCCTGCCAATTTATTTCGGCATCGTTCAGCACCAACCTGATCACCTAATTTTGTATTGATCTTGGCGCACAGGGATAGTGTTTCAGCTTCCTCACGATTCCGTTGATGATACCGTTGCAAAAAGGCTTGAGCGCGAGCGTAATCACCTTGATCGTATTTAAGTTTTGCCATTTGGTACAAGGCAGAGCCGAAGGTTGGCTTTGATTCCAGCGCCTTACGGAAGTACGCTTCCGCCTGACTGGTGTCACCTGAGCTTCTGATACAAATTCCCGCGTTAGTGTATGCGAATTCAGGCGTAGTATAAAGGGGATCATTAATTGCTGCCAGAAATTGTTTGCTTGCTTCCTGGTATCGTCCGACCTTGCAAAGGTGCGAGCCATAGTTGTTTAGTAGCTGCGGATCTTTGGGGGATAATTGCATGGCGCGGCGGAAGTGGACATCCGCTTTATCATCTGCACCCAGTCGCTGCTGCAGTATGGCGTAATAATGATGTGCGTCTGCTGAGTTGGGATCTTGTTCTAAAGCTTTCTGAAGCTTTTCGTTAGCAAGGTTGAGGCGACCTTTGCCGGTGTACTCTGCACCTAAGCGGGCATTATACGTGGCGGCAGAGTCTTTTTTTTCAACCGGTCGGGTGTCATTGCTGCTGCAGGCACCCAAGCTGGTGATCAATACGGTAAACAATGTGAGTTTTTTTATTATTGTTATTGTGGACTTCATTGGTTAGCTGGTCTCTTGTTCCATCTTGGCAAAGTGTATCGTGCGACGACTACGGTCATTTACCTGTCCGGCAAGTTGACCACAGGCAGCATCGATGTCATCACCGCGGGTCTTGCGGGTCATCACTACCATTCCGGCATTATTCAAAATCTCATAAAAGCGATGAATCCGGTTATTGGATGAACGCTTGTAGCGTGTTTCCGGGAACGGATTAAACGGAATGAGATTTACTTTAACGGAGAGTCCTTTCAGGGTTTGGATGAGTTCGCGCGCATGTTCATCAGAATCATTCACGCCATCCAACATCACATATTCCATGGTGATGTGTTCGCGGGCTGCTTTACCATCAAGAAAACGATGGCAGGCTGCAATTAAATCTTTGATAGGGTACTTTTTATTAACCGGTACCAGCTTGTCGCGCAGCTCATCATTAGGTGCATGTAGAGAAACGGCCAATGAGACATCAATACGCTCACGCATACGGTCCATTGCTGGGATTACACCGGAGGTGCTGAGAGTGACGCGACGCTTGCTCAAGCCGTAGGCATTGTCATCTAACATTAGCGACATGGCATCGATCACGTTTTCAAAGTTGAGCAGTGGCTCACCCATGCCCATCATCACGACGTTACTGACGACGCGATTACCCAGTGGGTCGGGTTGCAGGGTCTTCTTAGCAATCCACAACTGGCCAATGATTTCACCAACGGTAAGATTACGGCTGAAGCCTTGGCGGGCAGTGGAGCAAAAAGTGCAGTCTAGTGCGCAACCGACTTGCGAAGAAACACAGAGCGTGCCTCGATCACTTTCGGGAATGAACACCATTTCAATACAATTGCCATCTGCCAGACGGAGTACCCACTTGTGGGTGCCGTCGGCAGAGGCTTTGTCCAGCACAACTTCAGGCAAACGAATCTCGGCGATTTCCGCCAGATTCGCCCGCATAGCTTTGCTGATATTCGTCATTTGATCGAGCGACTCAGCTTGATGCTGATGCAGCCATTTGATCAATTGCGTGGCGCGAAAAGGCTTCTCACCGCGTTCCTGTAAGAAAGCTTTCATTTTCTCACTACTCATATCGAGTAGATTAATTTTTTTCGCACCCGCTTGACTCATTTTTTTAACCTTAACGTAGGCGTGGGCAGACTTCGTCCGCGCCAAAGAAGAAATCCATCTCTATTTTAGCATTCTCTGCACTGTCTGAACCATGAACAGCATTTTCGTCGATGCTTGACGCGAAATCTGCACGGATAGTGCCAGCATCAGCATCAGCTGGGTTAGTTGCACCCATTAGCTCACGGTTTTTAGCAACAGCGTTCTCGCCTTCCAGAACTTGAATCATAACAGGACCAGAAGTCATGAAAGAGACCAAATCTTTAAAGAAAGGGCGCTCGCTGTGTACAGCGTAAAAGCCTTCAGCGTCAGCTTGGCTCAGTTGCTTCATTTTAGCGGCAACAACAGTCAGGCCAGCTGCTTCAAAGCGAGCATAGATTTGACCGATTACATTTTTTGCTACTGCATCAGGCTTGATGATTGAGATAGTACGTTCGATAGCCACAAGAGACTCCAAATTGATATAAAATGTTAAAATCCAAATACTTCAGTGCCCAGAGGGCAATTGGGGCGCTATTGTACTGTCCAGTGCCGGAGGCGTAAACACAATAATTTTATAGTTTGTAGCTTTTCGCGACTAATTACGGGAGTTTAATCTCATAACTGCGCAACATTTCACAAAGCCGTATTAATGGCAGGCCGATCAGTGCTGTTGGGTCATCACCATGCATGCGTTTAAATAAAGTAATCCCTAAACCTTCCGATTTAAAACTACCCGCACAGTTATAAGGCTTCTCTTTAATTAAGTAACGCTCTATCTCTGTCTGATTCAACTCGCGAAAGTTCACAAAGTAGGGGACTTGATCTAATTGGTAGTCACCCGTTTCACTATCCATGACGCAAAGGCCGGTTAAGAAGCTGACTTGCTGTCCCGAGCTTTCCTGTAGTTGTTGAATGGCAACATCATGATGCCCCGGTTTGCCGTTAATCTTACCCGCTACAACGCTGCATTGATCAGAAGCGATGATTAACGCGTGTTTATGGCGATGAGCAACCGCTTGAGCTTTTTCCAGAGATAGTCTTTTTACATAGTCTTCAGGTGATTCACCTAATAACTGACTCTCGTCGATATCGGGTGAGTCTGTTTCAAACGGCAAATCTAAGCGACTAAGCAGTTCTTTACGAAAGACTGAGCTGGAAGCCAGAATAATAGGGTGTTTATGTTTCATAGTAGGGAGACATCTTAATTAATGGGTATCGTCGTCATCGATCGGGCATAAATGCATGGCAGAATCATACATATAATAATGGGTGCCTGATTGGATCATTTCCGGACTGCTTTCCACTGAGAGCGACCTTGTGGTTAAAATCCGAGAATAATGCTTTACATAGGTAGTGAGAAATTCCTATAATCCCGCGCTTATGTCAACTAGGTTACCTATAGAAGTAAATCCCTATCGTTTAGTCGAGCAAGCTAGAGAGCTCGATGGTGCGTTAGAGATTAAGAGCTTCACACGAATTTCTGATCTGCTCGCGGATGACAGTGGAACTGTATCTGTGAGTTTGTCATTTTATAGGAATGAATCCGGTTTGCCGGCGATTCGCGGGCAGGCAAGTGGTGAGTTAACATTAGTGTGCCAGCGATGCATGGAGCCGATGAGTATGCCTATTGATCAGCCAATTGATTTGGTTTTGGTTAGTAGCGACGAAGACGCTCAGCGCCTGCAGGCAGGCTATGAAACTTATCTAGTTGAAGACAGTCGGATCTCCATTCAGGATTTCATCGAAGATGAAGTGTTGTTGGGGATTCCCCAGTTGGTGATGCATGATCAGTGCGAGCCTTTCCGGCCATTGATTGAAGCGTCGCCTGAAACCGTATCGCAGGCACTGGAAGAGGCAAAAGAAAATCCTTTTGCGGTGCTGCAAAACCTTAAGAACCCAGGCAATCAGTCCTAAGCACCACTAGGCGCTTGCTTATTTGGAGTAACAAACCATGGCAGTACAGAAAAGTAAAAAATCACGTTCCAGACGTGGCATGCGTCGTTCACACGATGCCCTGACCGCAGCAACATTGTCTGTGGATCCGGTATCAGGTGAGACTCACCTGCGTCACCACATGACTCCAGATGGGTTCTACCGTGGTCGCCAAGTTATTGCTTCTAAAGCTCAAGTTGAAGATGAGTCTGAAGATAGCGCTGAGTAATACGCACTAGCGTACGCTCAACAAATACTCAAAATCGCGGGCCTGTCCCGCGATTTTGCGTCATAAAGATCCCATAAAAGATTTTTGGAAGCCAATATGAGCTCACACTACCGTATATCTTTGGATGCCATGGGTGGGGATCATGGCCTTTCAGTCACCGTACCTGCAGCCCTTGCAGCCTTAGAGCGGTACGATGATATATCCCTTGTTCTGGTGGGTGATGAAACGCAGCTGAAAGCCGCGCTTGAATCACACAACGCACTAGATAATCCTCGCCTTACTGTTCATCATGCCTCACAAACTGTCGGTATGGATGAGCCTCCAGCACTAGCACTTCGTGGTAAAAAAGACTCCTCAATGCGTGTTGCCATTAATTTGGTCAAAGAAGATTTGGCTGATGCAACCGTGAGCGCGGGTAATACCGGCGCACTGATGGCAACCGCACGTTTTGTGCTGCGTACCTTACCGGGGATTGATCGCCCTGCAATTTGTAGCCCGATCCCCGCTGACAAAGGTCATACCCACGTATTAGACCTTGGTGCCAATATCGACTCAACAGCGGAGCATTTATACCAGTTTGCGGTAATGGGGTCTGAGTTAGCCCGAGCGGTTGATGGTATTGAAAACCCCTCTGTTGGTCTTTTAAATATCGGTCAGGAAGATATTAAGGGTAATGAGCAGGTAAAAGCGGCGAATCGTTTGCTCCGTCAGGGGAAACTGAATTATATTGGTTATGTAGAAGGAGATGACATCTTCAGTAATCGGGTTGATGTGGTTGTCTGTGATGGCTTTGTTGGCAATGTGGCACTAAAAACCACAGAAGGCTTAGCCAAAATGCTAGCCAGCATCCTGAAAAAAGAATTTACGAGAAACTGGTTAACCAAACTGATGGCATTAGTTGCGATGCCGGTGCTGAAATCAGTACAAAAACAGTTTGATCCCCGGCTCTATAATGGCGCTAGCTTTCTCGGACTGCAGGGTATTGTGATTAAAAGTCATGGCGGTGCTGACAGCTTGTCATACGCCAATGCGATTAGTGTCGCCCGTAAAGAAATAATTGCCGAAGTTCCTAAAAAGATTCGCCACCGCCTGCAAGCTTTGGTTGATCAAGGACAAACCAAAGTACAATAAAGAAGGGAAACCAATGTATTCACGAATCACTGGCACCGGAAGTTTTCTGCCTCCTGGGATCATGACAAATCATGATATTGAGAAGTTAGTAGACACGTCGCATGAGTGGATCGTAGAGCGCACGGGTATTCATTCCAGGCATATTGTTAAAGATGAAACGGTGTCTGAGTTGGGCGAGCACGCCAGTCGTCGTGCTTTGGAAATGGCAGGCAAAACAGTCAATGACGTTGACCTGATCATCTTCGCAACGACTACAGCCGATCTTATTTTTCCAAGTACTGCCTGCTTATTGCAAGAGCGTTTAGGGAATACCAATGGCGCAACGGCATTTGATGTTCAGGCGGTTTGTACGGGCTTTGTATACGCTTTAGCAGTTGCTGATAAATTTATCAAAAGTGGTACGCATAAGTGCGCACTGGTTGTGGGTGCTGAGGCGATGTCTCGTATTATCGACTGGACGGATCGCGGCACCTGCATATTATTTGCTGATGGCGCGGGTGCTGTGGTGTTGGAAGCCGATGAAGAGCCGGGCATCTTGTCGACTCATTTGCATGCCGATGGCCGTTACCAGCATTTATTGAATGTGAGTGGCGGTATTTCTCAAGGCCGCGAAAATTACCTGAAGGGCGAAGCCTACTTGCAAATGCAGGGTAATGAAGTGTTTCGCTTTGCGGTGAGAACCTTAGGTCGGATTGTTGATGAGACTTTAGAGGCGAGTGGGCTCGATAAGTCCGACATTGACTGGCTGGTACCGCATCAGGCTAATATTCGCATCATCACAGCGACTGCCAAGAAATTAAAAATGCCAATGGAACAGGTGGTTGTCACCGTTGAGCGCCATGGTAATACCTCCAGTGCATCAATACCGCTGGCTCTGGATGAGGCGGTGCGCGATGGTCGTATCAAGCGCGGCCAGACCATTCTATTGGAAGGTTTTGGTGGTGGATTTACCTGGGGCTCTGCCTTAATTCGTTTCTAAAGCCGGACACTCTGTATGAGCGAGCCGAAACCTGAGGGCTTTGACAGCAAAGCCTTTTTGAAAACTGTTCCCCATAAGCCTGGGGTGTACTGCATGATGAGCGCTGAAAATACAGTGCTCTATGTGGGTAAGGCGAAAGACCTTAAAAACAGGGTTTCCAGCTATTTTCGCGATACGTTGGTCAATTCCCGTATTTGGTCAATGGTGAAGCAAATTGCCGATGTGCAAATCACCATTACTGACACCGAAGCCGAAGCGCTGCTGCTGGAAAGCAATCTCATTAAAAAGCACCGCACACGTTATAATGTGCTGCTGCGCGATGATAAAAGTTACCCTTATATCTATGTCTCGGACGGAAAGTATCCACGCCTGAGCTTCCACCGTGGGGCACGTAAAAAGAAAGGCCAGTTCTTTGGCCCTTACCCCAGCGCAGGGGCCGTGCGTGAGACTTTAAGCCAGCTGCAAAAGCTATTTAAAGCGCGCCAATGTGAAGATAGTTATTTCAGTAATCGTTCACGGCCTTGTTTGCAATATCAGATTAAGCGCTGTACTGCGCCTTGCACCGAAGAAATCAGTGTTGAGGATTATCGCGAAAGTATCGCTTATACCGTGCAGTTTTTGCAGGGAAAAAGTCCACAAGTCATTGAGTCACTGGTTAGTCAAATGGATCAGGCAGCCGCTCAGCTTCGTTATGAGCAAGCAGCCGAATATCGCGACCAGATTGAGAAAGTTCGCCTGATCTCCCAGCAGCAATACATTAGTGGCGGGCAGGGCGATGTGGATGTGATTGCTCTGCAACTAACCTCGAATGTTGCTTGTGTGCACGTGATGACGATTCGTGCTGGTAACAACTTAGGAAGCCGCAATTATTTCCCACAGCTACCTGCCGTCGATTTAAACGAAGCCAGTGTTTTAAGCAACTTTATCGGCCAGTACTATCTCAATCGCACGATACCTGCCAAACTGTTGATGAATCATGTGCCGGATGATGCAGAGTTAATGGCAGAAATGCTAAGCTCTAAAGCAGAGCGTAAAGTGGCTTTGACCAGTAAGCCGCGTGGTGATGGTGCCCGCTGGGTAGCGATGGCCGAACGAAATGCGCTCCATGCACTGCAGAATAAACTGATTTCCAAAGATAGCTTGGAAAAGCAGGTTGTTTCATTGCAGGAGGCCTTGGGTTTAGACTATATTCCGGCCCGTATGGAATGCTACGACATCAGTCATACACAAGGTGAGGCGACGGTTGCTTCGCAAGTGGTGTTTGGGGTTGAAGGGCCATTAAAAAGTGAGTACCGGCGTTATAACATTAACGGCATTACGCCTGGTGATGATTATGCGGCGATGTCTCAGGCCTTATCACGACGCTTTGCCAAAGTGCAAAACCAGGATGGCGAATCTAATTTGCCGGATATCCTGTTTATTGATGGCGGTAAGGGCCAGGTCAATGAAGCGATTAAAGTGCTTCAGGAGCTACAGATTTCAGGCATCGATATTATTGGTGTGACTAAAGGTGAGGGCCGGCGTGCGGAGCTGGATACGCTCACCATTGGCAAGCGACGTGTTGAACTTCCCCCGCACTCCAGTGCCTTACATCTGATTCAACAAATTCGCGATGAGGCGCATCGGTTTGCCATTACTGGGCACCGTCAGCGTCGTCAAAAAGCACGTACCAGTTCGCCGTTAGAGTCTATTGAAGGGCTCGGGCCAAAACGTCGGCAGGAGTTGCTCAAGCAGTTTGGTGGCCAGCGGGCCATTACCCGTGCCAGTGTCGAAGAGCTGTCAAAAGTAAACGGAATTAGCCGGGCTTTGGCAGAAAAAATTTATGATCGATTTAATGGCGACTAGTGGCCAATTTGTCGTTGACCCCTAAAATAGCGTTGGTACGAACATGGTTTTTAACATCCCGATCCTCCTCACCTATCTCCGAATACTCGCCATTCCCTTTATGGTGGCCTTGTTTTATCTCGATTTCCCACTCACCAGCGCTGTGGTCTTTGCATTAGCAGGTTTCACTGATTGGGCGGATGGATATTTAGCTCGCCGCTGGGGGCAGGAGTCTCGATTCGGCGCTTTCCTTGATCCAGTTGCGGATAAGTTAATGGTCGCCGTTGCCTTGATTTTGATTGTAGAAAGTCAGGCAAATATCTGGGTGACCTTAGCCGCTGCCATTATTATTAGTCGTGAACTGGTGATTTCAGCCTTACGCGAATGGATGGCAGAGGTTGGTCAGCGCAGTAAGGTGGCGGTGGCATTTACTGGAAAGCTGAAAACAGCCGCTCAGATTATGTCACTAACCTTTTTGCTATATGACAAGCCGATGCTGGGATTGCCACTGCATGAAATTGGTTTGTTCCTGTTGGCGATTGCGACGATTCTGACCCTATGGTCGATGGTGTTGTATCTCAAAGATGCATTCCGGCCTGATACAACAGAATAAGCTCATAAAAAATACCCGACTTGCTCGGGCATTTTCTTGTCAGTTATTTGGCATTTAAGCGGTTAATTAGCCCGCGTCGTGATAGGCCAAAATGGTTTCAACTTCTTGCTTGGAGCCCATAATCACGGCCACACGCTGATGTGGGTCGCCATTCGGCGCAACTTCCATAATCCGGCCATAACCGGTTGAAGCCAATCCACCAGCTTGCTCCATAATCATTGCCATTGGGTTTCCTTCGTACAGAAGGCGCAGCTTGCCGCCCGCGTCACGATTACGCTCATCAATCGGATACAGAAACACACCGCCACGGCATAAGATGCGGTGTACTTCACCCACCATGGCTGCCACCCAGCGCATATTGTAATTCTTAGCTAAGGGGCCTTCTTCGCCTGCTAAGCAGTCTGCAAAGTAGCGCTGAACTGCTGGCTCCCAATGGCGCTGGTTAGAGGCATTGATGGCAAACTCTTGAGTGGTTTCTGGGACTTTCATCTCAGGGTGAGTCAGGATGAATTCACCAATCGTGGTATCCAGTGTGAAGCCATTCACGCCATTGCCGGTGGTCAGTACAAACATGGTTGAAGGGCCGTACAGGCAATAACCTGCGGCAATTTGCTCAACGCCAGCGCGAGAGAAATCTTCAGCGGTTGGGTCTTGCTTGCCTTTGGGCGCTTTAAGTACTGAGAAAATAGCCCCAACGTCAATATTGATATCCATATTGGATGAGCCATCCAACGGGTCGAAGGTGACTAGGTAGCTACCGCGTACCTTTCCTTCTGGCAGCGTTAGGATTTCGTCCAGCTCTTCGGAAGCCATTCCGGCGCAGTGGCCATTGTTTTGCAGGGCATTAATAAACAGATCATTGGCGATCAGATCCATTTTCTTTTGTGCATCACCCATGGCATTTTCAGAGCCGGCAACACCTAATACGCCAGCTAATGCGCCTTTGTTGACTAAGGCGGCAATGCTTTTGCAGGCAATGCTGATATCGTTTAGTAGGCCGGTAAACTCTCCGGTTGCTTGTTCTCCGAGGCGACGTTTTTCTTCAATGATGAAAGTTGAAAGTGTGGTGCCGGATGTATACATGGAAAAGTCCTGTCAGCAAATGAAAGAGTACCTGCTATTTTAGACTAGTTGGTGGCTAAGGGGTATCAGTGGAGAGCAGGATCGTACCACAACCGCATAAATATCTGGCTATTCCGACATTCATCACTGGCAGATGGGATTAATCCTCGGTATCCTTCCTGCTTTACAGATTTATATCAGTATACCTTATGCAGGAACAATACAACCATTCTACCGTGGAAGCCGAAGTACAGGCTTTTTGGGACCAGCAAGACGCATTTGCGGTTACCGAAGATGAGAGCAAAGAGAAGTATTACTGCCTCTCCATGTTCCCATACCCTAGTGGCAAGCTCCACATGGGGCACGTGCGCAACTATACCATTGGCGATGTGATCAGCCGTTTTCAGCGGATGCAGGGCAAAAATGTGCTGCAGCCCATGGGCTGGGACTCTTTCGGTCTGCCGGCTGAAAATGCAGCGATCAAGAACAATGTGCCACCGGCTGCTTGGACGGATCAGAATATTGAAGACATGCGTGGCCAGCTTAAAAAGATGGGCTTTGCCTATGACTGGTCGCGTGAGTTAGCTACCTGCAAGCCGGATTACTATCGCTGGGAGCAATGGTTCTTCCTGCGTCTATTTGAGAAAGGCTTGGTATACCGCAAGAAAGCGACCGTCAACTGGGACCCGGTTGATAATACGGTACTGGCCAATGAGCAAGTAATTGATGGCCGCGGCTGGCGTTCTGGTGCTTTAGTCGAACAGCGTGAAATCGATCAGTGGTTCCTGAAGATCACCGCTTATGCTGATGAGTTGCTGACAGACGTGCAAAAGCTGGAAGAATGGCCGACGCAAGTTCGCACCATGCAGGAAAACTGGATTGGTCGTTCTGAAGGCGTTGAGCTGGAATTCGGTATCGAAGAATCTGAAGAAGTGTTGTCAGTCTTCACTACCCGCCCTGATACCTTGATGGGTGTGACTTATGTAGCCGTAGCTGCGCAGCATCCATTGGCTTTGGCCGCTGCTGAAAATAATCCGGCTCTGACTGAGTTTATCGATAGCTGTAAGAATGCCAAGACTGCGGAAGCCGACCTTGCCACCATGGAAAAGCGCGGCATGCCAACTGGCAAGTATGCGATTCATCCACTAACGGGTGAGACCGTTCCGGTCTGGGTTGCTAACTTCGTCTTGATGTCTTATGGCTCTGGCGCGGTAATGGCCGTTCCCGGACATGATGAGCGTGATTGGGAGTTTGCCCAAACTTATGGCTTGCCGATTAAGCAGGTTATTACAGCGGATCATGGCGATGTGGTTGATGTTTCAGAAGCTGCATTTACTGAAAAAGGGCGCTTGCTGAATTCTGGTGGCTTTGATGGCCTGACTTCAGAAGAAGCCTTTGATGCAATCGCAGAGTTGTTAAAGTCAGAAGGCAAAGGCCGCAAGACTATTAATTACCGTTTGCGCGACTGGGGTGTTTCCCGTCAGCGTTACTGGGGTTGCCCAATTCCAATCATCTATTGTGATGAGTGTGGTGCGGTGCCCGTACCTGATGATCAGCTGCCGGTTGAATTGCCAACAGAAGTGGTTTTTGATGAGTCCGGCAGTTCGCCGATTAAGCAAATGCCTGAGTTTTATGAGACGAGCTGCCCGAAATGTCAGGGCGCTGCCCGACGTGAAACGGATACTTTTGACACCTTCTTCGAGTCATCTTGGTATTACGCGCGCTTTACTGGCCCTGATAACGATCAGTCGATGCTGGATCAACGTGCCGATTACTGGTTGCCAGTGGATCAGTATATTGGTGGTATTGAGCACGCCGTATTGCACTTGTTGTATGCGCGCTTCTTCCACAAGCTGATGCGCGATGAAGGGCTGGTTGATAGCGATGAGCCATTCACCAAGCTGTTAACTCAAGGCATGGTGCTTTGCGATACTTATTACACTGAAAATGACAAGGGCGGCCAGAACTGGATTGCACCTAAAGATGTCAGTGTTGAGCGTGATAGCCGTGGTCAGATTGTGAAGTCTACGATCACTGCAACGGGTGAGGAAGTCACTTCGGCGGGCATGAGCAAAATGTCCAAGTCTAAAAACAATGGTGTTGACCCACAGCAATTGATTGAGACTTATGGTGCAGATACTTTGCGCGTATTCTCAATGTTTGCCGCACCACCTGATCAAAGTATGGAATGGTCTGACACTGGTGTGGAGGGTGCGAATCGCTTCCTGAAACGTGTATGGCGAATGGTTCAAGAGCATGTTTCATCCGGTCCTGCATTGGAATTAGATAAAGCCAGCCTGAGCGATGAGCTTAAAGCATTGCGCCAAAAGCTGTATCAGACACTGAATAAAGTGACTGATGATATGTCACGTCGTTACACTTTCAATACCGCAATTGCTGCGAATATGGAGTTGATTAACGAGATTGCCAAGTTTAAAGACAGTGATGCAGCAACCATCAGCGTGCGTCAGGAAGCGCTGGAAATTGCCGTACTGATGCTGGCACCGATTGCACCCCATATCTGTCAGGTCATGTGGGAAGCATTAGGCCATGACGATGCGCTGATTCAGCACAGCTGGCCTGAGGTTGATGAGCAAGCCTTGGTACAAAGCTCTGTGCAGTTGATGATTCAGGTCAACGGCAAACTGCGTGGCAAAATCGATGTGGATGTAGATGCTGACGATGAAACAGTCAAAGCATTGGCTCAGGCCAATGACAATGTGCAGCGTTTTATCGAAGACAAAGCCATTCGCAAAGTCATTGTGGTTAAAGGCCGCTTAGTCAATATTGTTGTTGGCTAAACCAAGCCGCAATTCAGGAGGCACCATGCACATGAAACACGTTTATAAGCTAGGTCTCTTGTTGGTGCTGAGTGTAATGCTCAGCGCCTGCGGCTTTAATTTGCGCGAAAGCCAACCGCTGCCTGAAGCCATGCAGCAGGTTGGTTTAAAAGGGGTTGATGTCGATCGTAATTTTGGCAGTGTGCTGAAAATTGCGTTTATTGATGCCCGCAGTCAGTTGCTGGAAAACGGTGATTTGCCGGTTCAGCTGAGTATTTCTGATTTAGAGGAAGAGCGTCGCGTACTCTCTTATGACTCTGACCTGGAAGTGCGCCAGTATCTGCTTACCATGAAGTTCAGTTACAGCTTTGAAGTGAATGGCAAGCAGCATGGCCCATATCTTATGAGCCTTGATAATACCCTGAACTACGATGCTGACTATGTATTGGGTAAGCAAGAAGAGCAACGCAAAATCCGTAAAGCTTTACGTGAAGATGCCGCTCGCTTGATTCTGCTTCGCCTGAAAAGCATTCCGCTCTAGGAAATATGATACGACGCAGTGTGTATTGCAGTGCAGGACTGCTAGTGCTTAGCACTCTGACGGTATCTGTTACTGCTGAAGATAATACCGTCGAACTTAAGCCCATTTCCACTAAGGCTAAAGGCCGCTCCGCCGGACTTGAGTCCATTGCTCCCAAAGACAATGCCGCCCAGCTTGGAGTTATCGCTGAGAGCCCCCAAAGTTTTGATGAGTGGAAGCGTTCGTTTCGTGAGACCCTAATTGCTGAAGGGCTTAATCCTGAGATATTTGATACTACGCTGGCAGGTGCTGAGCCTGATGACGTTGTACTTAAGTTAGACTCCCGCCAACCGGAATTCTCTCTAGCTATCTGGGAATATCTGGATCGTGCCATTTCCCAAAAACGAATTGCTCGTGGTCGCACGGAGTTATTAAAGCACCGCAAACTCCTGCGCACTCTGAAAGATCAGTATGGTGTGGATGGCGAGTATATGATTGCTATCTGGGTACTGGAAAGTGACTTTGGGCGCAACTTCGGTAACTTCAACGTGATCCGTTCATTGGCCACCTTGGCTTATGAAGGTAAGCGTGCAGACTTTGCTGGCAAGCAACTTATCGCCACATTACAAATCCTTGAAGCGGGTCAGGTCAAGCCTGAGCAAATGATTGGCTCTTGGGCTGGTGCAATGGGACAACCACAATTTATTCCGGGTACTTACCAGCGCTATGCGGTTGATCAGGATAATGACGGTGTGAGCGATATTTGGGGAGCCATGATGACATTTTTGCCTCGATCGCTAACTTTCTCCAATCATCAGGATGGCAAGCAGGCCAACCTTGGGGGCTTGAGGTTCGTTTACCGAAATCATTCCCTTGGAAGCTAAACCCACTTAACTATGAAATGAGTGTAAAGCGTTGGGAATCGTTAGATGTGCATAGCGCCAGTGGTGAGCCGTTTGCCGATAAAACACTGTCGGGAAAACTGTTTCTACCGGCTGGGGCTAAAGGCCCAGTGTTTCTGGTGTTTGAAAACTTTGAAGTCATCAAGCGCTATAATCTATCGACCAGTTATGTACTAGCGGTATCTTTGCTGGCAGAGAGTATTGCGCATGGCAAAGTGCTGACCGCTTCCTGGCCGCGTTCGGATGTGTCCCTGAGTCGTTCGCAGAAGGAGGAGTTACAAACCTTACTTCTCGATTCTGGCTATGATGTGGGTGAGGTCGATGGAATTATCGGACCTAATACGCGTCAGGCGCTTAGGGCTTGGCAGCTAAACCATCAATTAACTGCTGATGGTTATGTCACTGTGCCGCTGCTGGAGCTTATGCGCGAGCAAGAGAACGTAAGTGCTAACTAATCCTACATTCTTTTGGAATAACTAGAAAACAGGTGCCAATACTTTGGTTTTCTGGTAGAAAGGCCGATCAATTTATTCAAGGTGGATGACGAGTGAACGATTCACGACTCTATAAAATCAGTTTTATCAACAAAGACAAAGTCTATGATATTTTTGCAAAGCAGGTTTACGAATCTGATTTGTACGGATTTCTGGCGATTGAAGAAATCGTCTTTGGAAATGCTAGCGAGGTCGTTATTGATCCTAGTGAAGAAAAGTTAAAAGCCGAATTTAGCGGGGTGAAGCGCAGCTTTATACCTCTGCATGCGATTATTCGGATTGATGAAGTAAAAGAACGCGGCGTGTGTAAGATTACTGACTATGATGGCGGTGATAATGTGTCCGTTTTTCCCGGAATTTCGGCTTTGGGTAATCAAAGCGAATAAATTTCAAAAAAAGTGAAAATTTTCCTAGCGCGATGCAAATAATTTTATTATTATACGCGCTCTTCGGAGAGATGGCAGAGTGGTCGAATGCACCGGTCTTGAAAACCGGCGTGGGTTTGTAGCCCACCCAGGGTTCGAATCCCTGTCTCTCCGCCAAGAATTAAAAAAAAGCCTGCTAGCGATAGCAGGCTTTTTTTGCCTGTAATTCCTATAAATCTACAGCAGCGACCCTTGCTTAGGTTGTCTATCCCAAAGCGTTAAGGCTGGAATCTCCGGCTTGGCTTCATGCAGGCGCTGAGCAAACCACTGCGCCAATTCAGGTGCGGTTTCATTTCCCGGTGTATGAAAAAAGATAGAGGGCTTTCTTCCTTCATCAATCCACTGTACAAACTTGTTAATCCACGGCTTTAGTGACTGATAGCACAGCTCAGTATTCACAGGGCTAATAAAGCGCACCAGTGGCTGATCAGCAGTTGCAATGACATGGGTTGGCACTCGGGGCTTCTTACGCAGGGCATCCAACGTTTCAGCGTCTTCTGCGGGGTTGGCAAATAAACTGCGCGTATCGAAAATCACGCGATTGACTTGGTGCTGGATTAAAATCTGATTGAGTTCCGTTTCAAAAGTGCTCTTGTCGAATAGTCTGAGATTGCGTACTTCCACCGCATAGCAATATTGCTTGGGTAAGCGCAGCAGAAACAGGTTCAGAGACTCCAGATGTTGCGGAGAAAACTGCTGGCTTAGCTGCAACCAGATAATGCCAATACGCGGCCCTAGCGGCGCAATACGCGCAATAAACTCATCCACTAATGCCTCACAGGCCAACAGGTCGCCGCTGTGGCTAATACTGCGAGGAAACTTAAAGCAGAACTCAAAGCCAGCCGGAGTCTGCTCAGCCCATTGCTGAACGCTACTGACACTTGGTAAACCATAGAAACTATGATTGCCTTCTACGGATGAAAAGTGTTGAGAGTAGACTGCCAAAGAATTGGCGCTAAGATGATCAGGCGCGTACCAGTCTGTGTGATGCCATTGGGGTAGGCCGATGCGGTAAGGGCGGGAGATGAATGACTCGGTCAAAGCAGCAGGTATCCTGTAGAGAATAGTATTGCTGCACTATAACCAAGCCACTCATTTTTATCTATTTGTTCGGGTTTTTGCCTGCCTTTTTAGAGCTGGACTTGCGCTTGCCACCATCAGGAGTGTTTTTGATGATAGTTTGAGAGGCTTTATTCATGCGCATCGGGCGTTTGTGCTCAGCAATTTTATTAACCAGCTCATCACGTAAATTCACTTCAAAACCATCACGGTACACGCGCTTGATTTTTTGGCCGATCAGGCGTTGGATGTTATCCAGATTGCGCTCTTCTTCACGGCTCACAAAGGAAATTGCATAGCCATCCTGACCTGCGCGTCCGGCGCGACCAATGCGATGCACATAGTCTTCCGCCAGATACGGTAGGTTGAAATTCACCACATATTCTAAGCCTTCGATATCCAATCCACGGGCTGCAACTTCAGTTGCAATCAGAATCTGTACTTTGGCAGATTTGAAATCAGCGATTGCACGACGGCGTGAACCTTGGCTTTTATCACCATGGCAAATTGCTACGGGATGCTTTTTGAGCTTTAGCTTGAGTTCATCAGCTTGTTGTTTAGTACTGGTGAAAACCAATACTTGATACCAGTTAAACTCTTCCAGTAAATCCAGAAATAGATCAATTTTACGGCGCTCTTCGACCGGATATACCACGTGCTGCACGGTATCAGCGGTGCTATTGGCTTTGGTCACGCGAATGGTCAGCGGGTTTTTCAAAAGCTTGTGTGATAACTCATTCACGGCAGGCGATAACGTCGCTGAGAATAATAATGTCTGGCGCTGCTTGGGTGTGAGCTTGATCAGTGCTTGTACATCGGCAATAAAGCCCATATCCAGCATACGATCTGCTTCATCTAACACTAGGTATTCAACTGAAGCTAGGTCAACATTACATTGTTCCAGATGTTCCAGTAGGCGACCAGGAGTTGCAATCAAGACATCAACGCCGACTTTCAGCTTAGCGGCCTGACCACCCATCTTTGCGCCGCCATAAGCAGCCATAATCGATAGCGGCAGAAACTCTGCATAGCCACCAATCGTGCTGGCTAACTGCTCGGCCAATTCACGCGTCGGGGTGAGGATTAAAGCTCGCGGATTCTTGCCTTGGCTCTCTTGGCGTGGCTTATCGATTAAGCGTTGTAATAACGGAACAGCAAAAGCGGCGGTTTTACCCGTGCCGGTTTGTGCGGTCGCCAGAATATCTTTTCCACGGCGAGCCGGGATAATTGCTTGCTCCTGAATGGGAGTCATTTTGGTATAGCCACAGGCATCGATGGCTTTTTGAAGGTCAGGTGCCAAGTCTAGGGACGAAAAAATCATGGTGTTTCCTTTGTACAGATTGCTGCGGCTAATTTTAAGGGTTGGAGTATATAGGATTTTTAAGTTCCGCGAGTTTGTTGTTGCGCCTTGTGGTGTTTCTTATGCATCGGATTGCGCATTAGGCTATTAAATGATTTTCATAAATACTCATAAGTAAAACTTATCTATGCCCAAATTGAATTTATAAATCAATTTATATCATTTTAACAGATATCTAAATACCACTATCATCTCGTTAACAGATCAGGTTGCTGCTTAGCAACATACTGACACCACTAATAAATGACTTGAGAAGCGCACCATGACCATCAATATTGCCCAACTCAATGCCGATGTATCCGGTAAAAGCCCGCAAGAGATTATCGAAGCGGTAATTAAGGCAGACCCGAATATTTTTGTGACGACTAACTTTGGACCTAACTCCGCAGTGTTGTTGCACATGTTGACGCAAGTGAAGCCCGATATTCCGGTGGTATGGATTGATTCAGGGCTTAATAAGCCTGAAACCTATGAGTTCGCTGAGATCTGCATAGAAGAATTAAATTTAAACATGATGACGTATACACCGAATATGACTCTATCGCGCCTTGAGGCTGTGATGGGTGGTATTCCGAGTGTGAATGATAGTCGTCATGCAGAGTTTACCAAACAGTTCAAGTTAGAGCCATTTGAGCGAGCGGTAAAGGCACAGAGTAACCGGGTTTGGTTTACGGCAGTACGCCGTGAGCAGACAGCGACTCGTGCAGAGATGGATTATGTTGCAGAAGGTCCATTTGGACTGACTAAGATCGCACCGCTACTTGACTGGACTGAAGCAGAAGTTGCGCAGTACATCGAAGAGCATGATCTTCCGAATGAGACAGAATACTTCGATCCAACCAAGGCAGAGAATGACCGTGAGTGTGGTTTGCATACTATCGCGGTTAGACAATAAATAGATCAATAACAGGAGAACTGCACAATGACACAGGTTACTTTCGTAAAGAAAATTTTGGCAAATGGCGACTGGTGCCCAAAATGTGTTGACGTTTCAGCGCGTTTGGAAAAAGATGGAACCATTAACTTCATCAACAATACCGTCATTGCTGAGATGAATAACCCTGAGTCTGAAGGTATGCAGTTGGCCCAGCAGTACAATGTAGACCGTGCACCATTTTTTGTTGTAACAGATACTGAGAAAAACACAGTTGAAGTGTTTGATGTCTACTTTAAGTTTAAGCGCCATATGGAGCGTTTTGCGACGTCTGCACAGGCTTGACTAATTATTAGGCAATTCGCTAAGGGCTATGATCTATATACGGTTAATGCCCTTATTGCACTGCTATCAACAATCTTGTCCACAGCTTCTGTGGACAAAAAATTGTGCGTCGCTAACGATTTGGTAACCGCAATTTGATCAAGCTAAAGTATCTTTGTGGTATAGGTTCTTGTTAAAATTCCCTTTTGACCGATAGGAACCATCCCAGATGACAAACCCCAGCAGCACCGATGCGACGCCGGTTATAGTGGCTCCGGCAGATATTCGCAATCAGGTCGTTATTCCATTGCACAAACTGGGTGGGACCGAATCGACATTTTTTACCTTCAATGGCTTAACCGATGGCAAAGAGCATATTGCTATTGGCTTGGGTGACTTTGACTCGGTTGAAGTACCTCTGGTTCGCCTGCACTCTGAATGCCTGACTGGCGATGTGTTTGAGTCCCAGCGTTGTGATTGTGGTGCTCAGCTTGAAGAGGCGATCGAGAAGGTCAAGCAGGAAGGCGGTTATATTCTGTACTTGCGTCAGGAAGGTCGGGGAATTGGTCTTTACAATAAGATTGATGCTTATGCCTTGCAGCTTGAGGGTTATGACACCTTTGAGGCAAACGAGAAACTCGGCTTTGCCGATGACTTACGTGATTTCGAAGTTGCCGCGCAAATGTTGCATGCCCTAAAAGCAGACAAGATTCGCTTGCTGACCAATAACCCTAATAAAGTTGAGCAGCTTAAAAAATATCATATCGATGTGACTGAAATGGTGACTACTGGTGCGTATATCAGCGCTGGCAACCATTCTTATTTGAAAGCGAAAGTACTAAAAGCTAATCATAAAATTATTGTGCCTAAGGATGACCCTAGCTTACCGTCGTAAGTCTTTGAGAGTGGTGCAAGCTTATTGTGCTGAATCATTAAGGCGTCGGTAACGTGCCAGCATACTTGCGTTGCCACTGACGCCGCCGTTATGTAAATACAGAATGGGTTTATCGCAAGCCCATTCTTGTAATACCAGCCAAGCTTTTGCATCGTACAATAATTCAAATTCCACGCCGGTTTCTTCGAGCAACTGCTGATACATGGTTAGCAGTTCGGGGTGTGGCTCACCAAAGTGATAGCGCTTTTGGGTATCTAGAATCTCTGGATACTGTTTTGCATTTGGTTCTAATTGTTTAAATAATTGCTCTAGGGTTTTGCGGTCACCAATGCAGGGGATGGTGTACACCATATGCGATAAATATTGCTGCAGATACAGAGCAGTCGCTCCAGTGCCAGATGGCAATACAACCGCTAAGTCCTCAATATTTTGTGCATCACAAAAGCTTTGAATCTCATCAGCTAGTCGCTTTATGCCAATTGCAGCTTCTGGCATTGAGATACCTTGTGGAATCAGTCTTGTGTGAGGGTCACTTGCCAGTGCAATGTCTGTTGGAGGCTGGCCAGTCTCACTGATATGCCAGCGCATTCCATAGCTGAGAGCTGCCTGTAAATTGCCGTTGGGCGAGGCCTTAAGCCACTTTGGTAGTGGGCGCGTGTAATAGTCAAAGCGAATATTTAACAGATTGGCAAGTTGTGCCAGTGCGAGCATGGCATTGGACTGTGCGCCACCGTAACTCACAAGGCGCTGCACGTCGCTTAAATCCTGATTAAGTAAACCTTCGAGCTTCCGAGCTTTATTCCCTGAAATTGGCGCAAGCAGATCATCACGTTTCAGAAAATAGTCACGACCGTTGACAGTAATCGCTTGAATAACCGAACGCTGCCAGTCAATCGTAATGGGTGATGGCATAGGCAAGAGAATAGAGAGGGAGTTAACGGTTAGTTTGAGGGAAGAAAATAAGCTGTGCCGATGAGTATCCTCACCGGCACAGATTCAGTCTAATTAGGCTTTTGGTGGAGTGTTTTTATCGTTTGATTTTGAAAGCTTCTCTTTAGCAGAGTCCAGCAGCTCTTCAGCGTCATCTTTCAGCTCTGAGAATTTCTCTTTTGCATCTTTGGCCAGCTCACCGCTTTTGAAATCATCAACCACATCGCCTGCTTTGTCTTTTAGCTCAGACATTTTTTCCTGAGCATCTTTAGCAAACTCACTGCTCTTGATGTCTTCAACTGTGTCTTCTGCTTTTTCTTTTAACTCACCCGCTGTTTCGATGGCTTCTTCTTTGAAATCTTCCAAATTTTCTACCGCACGGTCAGACAGGTCTGGGCTCGCTGATGCTTGCTCTGCCACGGTTGCTGTATTCATGCCCAGCACGCTGTAAAGACCACAGAAGCTGAAGACACCAGTTGCTAGCACGGCTGCACCAACAATAGTTAGCAGAAAGTTCTTCGCGAAAAACATGCCTAGAATGATCAACACGATACCCGCTGCGATACGGATATTCTTATCAGTTCTACCAACGTTACGTACAAGATTCATTACTTTACTCCAAAGGTTATAAACACAGCAGGCTGCCGCAGATTGTCATCATCATGGGCTAAATCAACTAGTTAGTCGCTTAAAATGTGTCTAAGTTCAGATTAATCATACTTAACTTCCAAACTTACAATATACCCAGATCACAAAGCTTGTCCTTGATTTTTATCATGGCTAGTGGCTGCGAAATGGGGTCCATTGCATTGGAATATCTCGCTTTACCCACTCATACAAGGCCCTCGGAGCGCTGTTACTACTGCAGCCACCACAACCGTCAGAATCGCAACTTGCGGTCGTTTGTTCCCGAATTTTGCCTTTGCGCTGCCAGTAATCAATCGCAAAGCGCACAGTGTCCGGCGCAATATCAAAGTGCAGGGCAATGTCATTTAATGATGCCGTGCCATGTTGCTTCACGTAATTTCGAATTTCACCTAACATCATATTAGCTAACCTTCAGTGATAAGCCAGAGTGTCGATCGGGCTTATTGCCGACCCGGTAAAAGGCATAAACCGCGAGGCCAAAGACCGTTAAAACCGCTGCTGACCACAATAGTGATTGAGTAGGGTGATGAGCGATTGTTGCCAGTTGGTAGAATAATACTGCTGCGCCATAGCCTAAGCCGGTACTCCAGGCGATGCCTAATACCGTCCAGCGTGTGCCAATTTCACGGTGCATTGCGCTGGTGGCGGCAACGCAGGGGAAATACATCAAAATAAACAGCAAGTAGGCAAATGCACCGATCGCACCATTAAAGCGATTTTGCATGGCAACAAAAGTTTCATCTTGTACTTCCTGATCTTCGCTGATTGCGCTAAAGCCTAAGGGGTCAAGCAGGGTATCTTTAAGCCCGACCAGATTCTCAGGAATGGTGGCAAGTGCACCGGATAATCCGGCCATTAGCGAGTATGGCTCGGCTTCAGATGTTTCTGCTACCGCGCTATTTTCATTGGCGGCTTGCTGGTCAATCTGGCTATATAAAGCATCCAACGTACCAACAACCACTTCTTTGGCGAGTACGCCGCTCATAATACCCACGGTGGCTGGCCAGTTATCTTGTTCAATCCCCATGGGTGCAAACACTGGTGTAATGATTTTTGCCGTCGCGCTGAGCACTGATTTCTCACTGTCTTGATTACCGTAGCTGCCATCGGTACCCAGCGAGTTCATGACATTGATAACGGCCACCATAATCACAATGATCTTGCCGGCATCTTTGACGAAACCTTTGAGCTTGCTCCAAGTATTGAGCAACACATTGCGCAGTTGTGGCCACTGATAGGTTGGCATTTCCATGACAAAGTGGCCAGCACCACCTTGTAGCAGGGTTTTACGCATAATCAATGCAGTCAGAACGGCAAATGCAATTCCCACTAAATACAGTAAGAACACAATATTGTGACCGGCTGTTTTAAAGAATGCCGCAGCAAACAGGGCGTACACTGCCAAGCGTGCGCCGCAGGACATAAACGGCGCCATGAGCACCGTCATAATGCGTTCGCGTGGCGTATCCAGCGTGCGGGTCGACATAATGGATGGCACATTGCAGCCAAAGCCAACAATTAACGGCACAATGGCTTTACCCGACACGCCCAGTTTGCGCATTAACTGATCCATGACAAACGCGGCGCGTGACATATAACCGGACTCTTCAAGTAAAGTCAGGAATAAATACAGCGCACCAATCACGGGAATAAAAGTGGCAACCACTTGCAAACCACCACCCACACCATCAGATAGGAAGGCGATCAGCCATTGCGGGAAGTGCATTGATTCAAATAACTGACGACTGGCATCCACAAATATTGCTTGCGCGCCAAGATCAAACACATCGATAAATGCGCCGCCGAGATTAATACTGAAGAAAAACAGCAGATACATCATTAGCAAAAATACTGGTACACCTGTCCAGCGACCCAGCACCCAACGGTCCATTGCGTCAGAATTGGTTCGGCTGATTTTGCCTCGTTCGTGGGTGTGTTGTGCGGCTGTTTTAGTGGCTTGGTCAAAGCGGGCATCGGCTAGCAGGAAGTCGAACTCTTCATCGGTATCGGCTTCGATCTGCTCGCGCATTGCCGTGATACTGGCATCATTTTGAGTCACTTGCAGGGCTTGAAGCGCCTGTTGCCGGCTCCAGTCATTTTGCTGCTGAAGTTGGCTAAGGGCAGTTTCAACACTGGAGTGATAGTCCAGTTTAAATGCTGGGTTCTGTGTATTGCGGTAGGCGCAGATTGGCTGTTCCAGTTGCGCGAAGGCATTGCTGCTACGCAAGGAAACAGCGACAACGGGGCAATCCAGCTGCTGTTGTAAGCCCTCTATATCAATCACCATGCCGCGTTGCTCGGCAACATCCATCATATTCAGCAACACGATCATGGGAACGCCCATTTCACGCAATTGCAGCGTCAGGTATAAACCGCGTTCCAGCGTGTTGGTATCCACAATATTCAGATACAGCACGTCCGGATTTTCCTGCACGAACTGGCGAGCAATCAGCTCATCGCTGGAGGTATCACTAAAGTCCAGTGAGTAAGTGCCCGGTAGGTCGATAATATCCAGATTCTGATCTTGGAGACGACACTGACCCGTTTTGCGCTCAATAGTAACGCCAGGCCAATTCCCCGTACGTTGGCGCGCACCAGTCAGTATATTAAACAGCGTGGTTTTACCGGCATTAGGGTTTCCCAGCAGGGCAATGCGTTGGTCGCAAGGGGCTTTAGAGCTTACTGCATCCCCTGTTTCACAGCACTCCTTACTCATGCGTCATGTCCTGCTGGCGTGACCACAATTGACTGAGTAATGCTGCGGCCAAGGCTGATGCGGTTGTGGCCGCTGCCGAGTACCATGTCACCTTTGCGGTTACGCAAGACTTCAATACGGCTGCCTTTACCAAGCCCCATTCCCAGTAATCGAATACGGGTTGCGGTATCGGTGGCAATAGAAATGATATGTACAGTCGCTGTTTCAAGGCTGGCTGCCAGGGAGTGGCTATGTGGCATTGGCTTACCTGAATCTAAATAAGAATGATTCTTAGTTTTATATAAGAATCTTCTAAAGTCAATTGAGATTTGGTCGCCGCAGGGTTAACAAATATACAGTATTAGTCCTAGCTTTTTGCCGCTGGCTTGTCGTTGCTTGAGGACTTTGCTGCAGCTTTATCTGCTGGCTTAGCGCTGGGTTTAGTGTTTGTTTTAGTCGTCGATTTACTGCTGGGCTTAGCCGTAGTTTTTGAAGCAGGTTTAGACGCCGCTTTGACACTTGGCTTTGCTGTGGTTTTACTAGTTGATTGACCTTTAGCGCTTGAGCTTGTCTTTTTAGCTTCTGGCTTTCCCTTACTGGCGGATTTCGCAGAAGGTTTGGCTTGCTTAGATGGCGTCCCTTTAGCAGCAGGCTTAGCCGATGCTTTCGCTGGCGCTTTGCCCGATGTTGATTTTACAGCAGCCTTTTTAGGAGCAGCCGATTTATCTGTTTTAGCCGCCAACACGGTGTCACCCATATAAGGAGGTGTGCCGCTGAAGCGCTTAAAAAACTGCATAATAAAGTCATTAGCAATCAGCTTTTTGTTGGTAGTACCCAACTGCTTAACCAGAAAATTCTGCGAGCCAGGCCACTGGTGCCCATCTTTGAACATACTACAGCCAATTACTGACGTACTCGCTTTACCATCTTTATATTCCGAACACTTAAAGCTGGAATCACCTTTTACCGTTTTCTTTTCAGCCTTGATCTCATACCAATTACGGAAAAAGTCGACAGTTTGTTGATGGGAGCGCACCTTAAATTTTCCGCCACCTTTATAGGGGGCAGCAGGGTCGGCCATGCCATGCATTACCACGACAGGAACCTTATAAGCGGGATGACAGTATTCTTCATTCAGCGACTGAGCCACCATCGCAGCGCCAGCAATCTGTACTGATTGATGACAAATCAATTTAGCCGCCATTTGTGCACCATTTGAAAAACCCATGGTGTAAATTTTATTCGCCGCAATATTATGGCGCTCAATAATTAGGGAAGGAAGTTCCGCTGCAAAGCGTTCATCATCAGTAGTTTTATTCTTGCTACCCATGCCTTTACCCGCATTCCAGCTTTTGTTGACTGCATTGGGGTAGATCATCACAAAGCCATGTTTATCTGCCCATTTGTCTGGCGCGATCAACCAGCGAAAACCGTTGGCATCCGACTTATAGCCGTGAAACGCAATGATAGCAGGGCGCTTAGTTTTGCCTTTCAGGGAGTCTGGCGTGTACACATAATACTCCCGAATTTCCTCACCAATCACCGCTTCTTTTTTAACATATTGGCCAGCTGAAACAGTCTGAATAGCACTGATAACACAGAGCAGAGTGAAAGCGCGTAAGCGATTGAGGGGAATCATGATGGGGCACCGATTATCTAATTATTATTATGGGTATGCCCTAGGCTAAACAAATAGGGTGGTTGAATACAGGTTATTATGGATTAGTGGTGCTACCGATGGTCACTTTAACAGCATTAATGAATGCGATTGAGTCGGTGAGTCTTCTGAAAGCAGGGATTTTAAAGTAGCAGATACAATAATGGCCGGAGCAAAAGTCCGGCCATTATGATCAAGCGATTAGACTAGCGAATGGCTAATCCTTATGTGCTGTTGCTTACAGGCGTTCGAAAATAACCGCGATACCCTGACCACCACCAATACACATAGTCACGAGTGCATATTTACCGCTAATGCGCTCTAGTTCGTACAATGCTTTTGTTGCAATGAATGCACCTGAACAGCCAACCGGATGGCCCAATGCAATCGCGCCACCATTTGGATTGGTTTTTTCCATATCCAAGCCTAAGCCTTTAGCCACAGCCAGTGCTTGAGCAGCAAATGCTTCGTTAGACTCGATCACATCCATCTGATCAAGCTTTAAGCCTGCTTTTTTCAATGCCAACTTAGTCGCAGGGATTGGGCCTTCACCCATAATGTCATTCGGGACACCAGCAACCGCATAAGATACTAAGCGTGCGATTGGCTTTTGGCCAGCATTTGCAGCCGCTTCAGCAGAAGCTAACACGAAGAACGCCGCACCATCGTTAATACCAGATGCGTTTCCAGCCGTTACCGTACCGTCTTTTTTGAACGCAGGGCGCATTTTGCCCAGTGTCTCTAAAGTAGTGCCCGGACGTACATGCTCATCGGTATCAAACACGACTTCGCCCTTGCGGGTTTTCATGGTGATTGGAACGATTTGAGATTTGAAGCGACCTTCTTCAATAGCGTGTGCTGCACGGCGATGAGACTCAACCGATAGCGCATCTTGCTCTTCACGGCTTAGGTTCCACTTCTCAGCCAGGTTCTCAGCAGTGATACCCATGTGGCCAGCACCGAAAGGGTCATTCAGCGCAGCAACCATCATGTCGACCATTTGCGTGTCGCCCAAACGAGCGCCAGAGCGCATTGCGGGTGACATGTAACCACCGCGAGACATTACTTCAACACCGCCACCAATTCCGTAGTCACAGTCATTCAGCATAATGGATTGAGCAGTGTTAACAATCGCTTGTAAGCCAGAGCTACACAGGCGGTTAACAGCCATCGCTACGGATTCCATTGGCAAGCCAGCCTGAATCGAGGCAACGCGCGCAACATAAGCGTAACGGGAATCTGTCGGGATACAGTTACCGACGGTAACGTAGTTAATCTGGTCCGGGTTGACCGTGGAGCGGCTAATCGCTTCTTTCATGACTTGAGCAGCCAATTCGTGCGGCTCGATCGTGCTTAACGAACCTCCGAAACCACCAATTGCAGAACGGACAGCACTTAATACAACAACATCACGTGACATGATTTCACTCCTTGATTGTAGATCAAAATATGTTATTCACCCTGTGCTAAGCATAACCGATATAGTTGGGTTATGCCTGCTTTGTGGGCTGATAGTTGCAATAATTTAATTCGATAGTCGAGGCTTAATTTAATCCTGATTTATAGCGCAGCTTTGGCCGAGCGGCGCTCAAACAAGCCGGCACTCAATGGAATTAACACTAGCATAATGCACAGCGAAATAACCCGTTCCCAACCACCCGACTCATAGGAGATACCCGCAACCGTGATGCCGATACTTCCGCCGACATAATAGAACAATACATACAGCGCATTCGCACGGCCTTGGCCGCTGCTGAGTTTGCGATTGAGTGCGCCAATGGCGGCGGCATGAACGGCAAAGAAGCCAGTACAAACTACAAGTAATCCGCTAATAATAGCGACTACCGAAGGCAATAAAATCAGTACCAAGCCAAGCACTAGCACCAAGCTTCCACCGATTAGCGTTGCGCCATTACCAAAGCGATTGCTGATGCGTCCTGCCATGGGCCCCATAAAAATACCCATCACATAGACTAGGTAGAGCAGGGTGATGGTTTCCGTAGAGAAATTAAACGGCTCGTGGCTTAGTCGGAAAGGTAAGTAGTTAAATACTGAAGAAAACACCGCAAAGCTGCCCATTGCGCAAAAAAACAGCCTGAGGAATGTCCATTGTTTAACCAGTTGCCAATAGCTGACGGTACTGCGCGGTTTGTTCGGTTCGACAGGGGCTTTGGGTAAGCCACGCACCGCCACAAAGCTGGCAATCGCAATTAGCGCAGCAGCCGAGATAAAGGCATAGCGCCAGTGTAGTGGGGGATGAATCCAGCCGCCCAGCAAGCGACCACCCAGACCACCCACCACCGTGGCTGAGACATAAGAGCCCATCACAATATTGAGTCGTTCCGGCGGCAGGGTTTTAGCGAGATAAGCGGCGATGCAGGTAGTGAGCGCCGGAATAAACGCACCTTGCACAAAGCGCGCGCCAATCAGCACATTCAAATTATCCGTAGCCGCGCACAATAAACCAGCAGCTGCGACCACAAAGCCGCCCAACATAATAATGGGCTGAATCGCGATCTTATCGACCAACAAACCAAACGGCAGATTAAAAAGCGCAATCCCCATCACCACGGCAGAGACCGTAAAGGAGACTTGCACGATATCCACACCGAACTCTTGCTGAAGTACCGGCAGCACAGGCTGTGTCAGATAGATATTGGTGAACGAAGCAGACACCACCGCAAACACGATCAGCTGCAGACGAAAGTATTCTGAAGAAGACATGGCGATCACCTGTGCGTAAAAGCCAGCTAATATACTGCGTTATTGCGCTGCAGCAAACCACCTTGGGGAAAATAGTTGAGTGGTTTACTTCTCAGTTTGGCTCGGTTGGTTCTTACACATCAGACCTTTTAATAGCGATTCATCATTCAGCCATTCCATGGTGTGCGCCGGAGTGTCGATAAATGGATTGCGGATGCCATGAGTTTGCTGCACCCAATCGTTATAGGCCAGTTCCCATTTAGACGGCATATCGACTTTGGCCCAATGCACTAGAGTATTCAGGTGGTCGAGATAAAGCTCATCAATTTCATACACCAACAACATGTATAAAATGGCGCGGGCAATATCGCCCTGAGAGCGCTTGGGCACTACCCATTCTTCATCCGTATCGTGGCCCGTGCTGGAATAGGCCTGCGGATTGAGATGGATTTTATGTGGGCGCTTTACTTCATCGCCCTGAAAATCAAACTGAAAGCTGGAGCGACGTGAGTTCAAAGTGCGGTCAGCCGGTACAAAATTCAGCGGATTCGTTTCAGCGCCAAAGCGCACACTACGTGGTACTCGCTTGCGAATCAGGTATTCATTGATAAAAGAACGCGGAACGATGTGTTCGATAGTATGGCGTTTTTTCTGTACTAAAGTATCAACAGGAATCGAGCCATACACTGATTTAACCCAGCCATGGTCTGTATCAAAAAAGAAAGCCCAGAAATGATCCCATTTATCTCGGGATTTAAAGTGTGAATAATCCTTATTCGACTGATATACGCCGCCGGCTTTTTCAATAAAGCGCATGTGCTCACATTCCGCAGCTGAAAACTGCTTTGTCCAAATGCGCTTGGGAGTAACTTTAGGTTCTAGCTTGGTGACTTTCTCAACTGGCGTGCAGGGAATTATTTCAATGCATACCTGGCCATGATCCGATTGCAGTTTGTTATCTACATCATCGCCACGCACGTGTTGGTTGTAAACTTGATATTGGCAAACTTCGCCGGTCGCTTCGCGATTCAACGGGTTTAGCGCATTGCTAACCAGAATATGATCGAGTACATCCGGCTCGCCATGGTGCATATGGGTGTAGGGGCGAGCTTTAGCGCGAAGGTTCGGCGTAATCATAAAGCTATCGAATAAGCGATGCTCATGCAGCTCGCGACGGCTCTCATTGGGCCAATGCTTATCTTCAATGCCTCCAATATCATAAACTTTTTGGCGTTGGGTGAGGGCATCCATTGGTGAGGAAGCTTCGCTATCGTTGAGGTCTCCCATCACCACCACCTGCTTAATCGACTGCATTTGTAGGATGACATCATGGTACAGCAACGTTGCTTCCAGCCCACGTTGAATCATCGAGAGTACATCGCCCCGTGAGCGACGTAATAGACTGTCGCGAATCCGCGCATCCCAAGGCTCATCGGCCGCATATTCGATGCGATCCATCACCGCACGTTTGGACTTTAAGTGCACCACATAGACCATGACTTCACCCAAGTCCGGTGTGTTTACCGTGGCACAAATGGGTTTGCGGCTAAAGGAAAAATCATCGGCGACTGGCAAGTCTTTTTTAACATCACCATCCAGCGCAACGCCTTGAATTTTGGTAAAGGGAAAGCGCGAGGCCAATGCCACAACCGGGCTAACAAAGACTTGTGGGTCTTGATCATCAGTGCGCGGTGCTTCAACCGTGGCAAAGTAGGGGTAGCCAAGCTTTTCGACCAGCCGCTCCAGCGCATCAACACTAAAGACTTCCTGAAAGCCCACCACATCGGCATCCATCGCAATTAATTGCTGCTGCACCCAGAGTTGTTTTTTCTTCCATTCGCGGGAGTGGTAGGTGTTGCTTTCTTCGCGGTCATACCAGTAATAGCCTTGTTCGGCGAACTGATAGAGATTGATCGTTGCAAGCTTCATGGATGGCTGTCTTCCTATTGGAGGGCAATGTGTTTTGGTTGCGTCTACTGTTTTATAATGGTATTTACTGCGCCCATTATTGAATTATTGCTGTGTAGTCCCAAAATGACAAAAACTTATATCATCCTGGTAATCGCGATCATCGCTGAAATCATTGCCGCAAATGCCTTAAAGTCGTCAGAACAGTTTACGCGTTTGTGGCCAACCGTTCTATCGCTGAGCTGTTATTGCGTGTCGATGTTCCTGTTAACCTTAGTACTTAAGCACATGTCATTAGGGATTACCTACGCGATTTGGTCAGGTGTTGGTATTGTATTTGTCGCGATCATTGGTGTGTTATACCACAAAGAAACGCTGGATTTGCCCGCGATTGCTGGCATGGTGCTGATTATTGCAGGCGTTATTTTGATCAACGTCTACTCTAAAGCGATTAACCCTTAATTGGATTAACTCTCCATGGCTTCCAGTTGCAGTTGCTTGTTACGACTAGGTTCTGCAACCGGCGCTTCCAGTGTTGGAATCAATGGCTGGCTTAGCTTTTTGTGTTGCTGTTGGCATTGCTTGGCTAACTGTTCTTCAAATTCTGTGGCGGCTAAGGGCTTTGCGTACAAATAGCCCTGACCAAAGTCGCAGCCTGCTAACGCCAGTAGATAGCTTTGCTCCTCAGTCTCGATGCCTTCAGCAATGACTTTCATACCAAAAATATGAGCGATGTGGATAATCTCACAACACAGCGCCATATTTTGCTCGCTTTCGGTGATGTTGCTCACAAACGAGCGATCAATTTTCAGGTAATCACTGGTGAGCTTCTGTAGATAAGAGAGCGAGGAATAGCCGGTACCAAAATCATCCAGCGCAATCTTCACGCCACCTTTACGGAAGGCCGCCAGCTTGCTTTCAACCGTATCGTTGAGCTCTAATAACATGCCTTCGGTGATTTCCACCACTAAGCTGTCATAGGGCAAGTTAAGCTTGTCCAGATGAGCAAACCACTCGTCGACCACACAGCCGTCATCAATGTATTGAGCCGGTGAGGTATTAACGCTGACTTGCAGGTCAATATCATACTGCTTGCGCCATTTGGCCTGCTGCTTGGTGGCCTCATAAAATACCCAGTTACCAATATCCACGATCAAGCCCGTCTCTTCGGCAATCGGAATAATGTCGTCTGCGCCCAATAAGCCCTGTATCGGATGACGCCAGCGAATCAGTACCTCAGTTTTCACAATCAATCCGCTTTGCATATCGACGATCGGCTGGAAGTAGAGCTCAAACTCATCATCGACAATGGCTTGGCGTAATTCGTTAATGGTGCGCATTCTAGCCTGCGCTTTGGTGCGCATGGATTGGGTAAAGTAGGAATAGCGGTTGCGTCCTTCTTCTTTGGCGACATACATCGCCTGATCCGCATTCATTAACAGCGTATCGGTATCTGAAGCATCTTCCGGGTAGAAGGTAATGCCGATACTGGCTGAGATATGGAATGACTCCATTTCTAATGCAAAAGGTCGGCACAGTGAGTGCAGTACATTTTCAGCAATGCGCGTCACAATATCTACATCACGTACATCATTGATGATAATGGTGAATTCATCACCACCTAAGCGCGAGACGGTATCATTGTCGCGGACGCAGGCTTTTAGTCGTTTAGCGGCTTCCTGAAGTAGCGCATCACCCATTTTATGGCCATGGGTATCATTAATAATCTTGAAGTTATCTAAGTCCAGAAAGATCAGCGACATACTGCTTTGGTTACGATTAGCCGTTTCAATTGCGCTGCATAAGTTTTCCTGAAACAGGCGACGATTAGGCAAATTTGTTAATAAGTCGAGGTTCGCCTGACTCCAAATCAGTGCTTCAGCCCGCTTGTGTGAGCTGATATCGGTGTGAGTGCCTACAACGCGATTAGCTTGTTGCTTGCTATCGCGTGTAATGACCATGCCGCGCGATAAAATCCAGATCCAATGACCGTCCTTATGACGTACGCGGTTTTCGCGGGAATAATCCTGATTCTTCTTACTCAGTAGATTATTCATTGCAGTAATGGATTCTTTACGGTCTTCCGGGTGCACAAGCGAGAGCCAGGCGCTCATAGTGTCTTCAAGCACGCCCTCGGGATAACCCAGTAATTCTTTAATTTGTGAGGAGAAGAAGACTTTATCGGTCAGCGGATTCCAATCCCAAACCCCATCTCCTGAGCCCTCCAGCGCAAACTTCCAACGTGCTTCACTGGAGCTTAAGCCTCTTTCAATTTCGCGCTTAGATTCCGTCAGCTGGTTTTGATAGTGATTGATATCAAAGAGTAGGCGATTGTAGGTTTGAGTTAGGTCTGCAATCTCATCCATCTGGTTATTTTCCAGATAATAGAGCCCCGGTCGGGTTGGATCTTCCATTGCCTTAAACATGTTTTCTTTCAGTTTAAGAATAGGGCTGATCACGATGCTGGATACGCCAATCATCGAGGCGATGGTGACGAACACCGAAATCAGCGCCACCAAACCAATCATTTGCCAGATAAACATCGTAATTTGATGTTTAAGGTCTGAAGTATCAATGCGCATAATAATGGCATTATGTTCCCCCGGCTCCCCAAACAAACTACGGCGGACCTCAAGGCGCGTATCGGAATCCACCAGCTTGGAAACAGGCGTATCTGATGCATCAAATTTTGAGATGATCTCTTCACCAGAGCTCGCCTTGCAGTCATCGTTAAAGCAAATCTTATACCCCGTTATCAGACTGTGATTATTCAGGTAGTTCAGGTAGTCATAATTATCACTAATTTTTTTGCCACTCAGCAGGTTAGAGTTAATGAGTTCCACGATGATATCGGCATGCATTTCAACCATGTGCACTTGCTTATGTTTAAAGCTCATGACGGATGGAAACAAAATGATAAACTCGACCAGAACAATGCTAAATAGCACAACACCAGCCAGCTTACGGCTAAGACCTGATCGAATTATTTTGGGTATTTCAAGAACCATACCGAACACATTTTTAGTTTGGGGGATCTTTATAGTAAGCAATGTTGGGCTACTGTATGCTGAATAAATGTCAGCGGATTAACGGCTTATCTTGTTAAATGATTAGCTCGTCCTTTTATTTTCCATTTTCGTTATTGTGAGTTTTTGATCATGTTTGTTTTGCATACCTCGAATCGAGCTGAAAATCTGCTGGAGCACTTGGTTAAAATACTTGAAGCGCCGCAGCAGTCGATATTGGCTAAAGAAATGTTTTTGATTCAAAGCCAAGGCATGGAGCGTTGGCTGTCTCAGCAGCTGGCAGAGCGCTCTGGATTATGGGGGAATTTTGAATACTTATTTCCGGCAAAGTTCTTCAATAACATGTCGGAAAAGCTGGATCTCAAACTCAATCAGCAATCGTTTAGCCGTGAAGGGTTGTTGTGGCAGTTTGAGGCGTTATTACGCAATTTGGATGACCCTGTTTTTCAGCCGTTGTCTCAATACTTAAGTGGCGATGCGATTGACCGCAAACGGTATCAATTAGCGCAGCAACTCACTTATTTATTCGATCAATATCAGTTTATGCGACCGGATTGGTTAGCCGCTTGGGAGAAGGGGGAGCGCATTCGCTTGCCCGAGACGAATCCGGTGATCGAAGCGACACAAAACTGGCAAGCTGCACTATGGCGTAGGCTACTATCGCAACAAGAAGCAGGCTCCGAGCATCATGGTGAACGCTGGCTACATGCCATTGAAACCTTAAAAACACGCCGGCACGGTGACTTAGATAATATATTACCCGAGCGCATTTCGGTGATCGGGATCAATACCTTGTCACCCATGTATCTGGCGTATTTACAGGCTTTGTCACAGCATGTTCAGGTGCATTTTTATTTGCTGAATCCTTGTCAGGAGTTTTGGGCTGAGGGCAATAGCGAAGTTCGCCAGCAGCTTAGGGAGCAATCCTTAATGACTGAGCCGCTAAATGATGCCGAAGCGGAGCCGATTAACCCGTTACTGGGAATGCTGGGGCAGCAAGGCCGGGATTTTCAGGTCTTACTCTTAGAGCAGCAGGCCAATGAAATTGAGATTTCCTCGTTTGATGCGGTGGCCTCCGAAGGCAGTCTGAGCTTATTGCAGCAAGTCCAAAACGATATTTTATATAATCGTGGCGGTGATGATGGCTTTTTGCCAGAGATTGACGACCGCAGTATTTCCATTCACGCCTGTCATACCCGAATGCGCGAAGTGGAAGTGTTGAAAGATCAGCTGCTGGCAAGCTTTGAGCAAGACCCAAGTTTGGACATTCGCGATGTGGTTGTGATGGCACCGGATATTCAAACCTACTTGCCCTATATCGACGCGGTGTTTGCCGATATTCCCTACGCAGTTGCCGACCGCAGTTTGCGCCAGAGCAACCATTTGCTGGATATTTTGCTGCGCTTTTTCGGGCTAAGCCAGAGTCGCTTGTTATGGCATGAGGTCTTAGATCTGTTAGATGAGCCAGCGGTGCGTGAGCAGTTTGGTTTATTTGAAGCCGATTTACTGCTGATCCGCCATTGGGTCGAAGCCACGCGTATTCGTTGGGGTGAGTCGGCGCTGCACCGTGCAGAGCTTGGCGTGGGTGAGTTCTCAGAAAATAGCTGGCAGGCCGGTTTAGAGCGTTTGCTAATGGGCTATGCGGTACCGGATGACCGTGATTTTTGTGATGATGTGCTGCCATTTAGTGATATTGAAGGCTCACAAGCGCTCGCCTTGGGTGGCTTTTATGCGTACTTCAAATTGCTACAGCAGGCGCGTAAACAGCTGTCGCAAGAGCATACCTTAGCTCAGTGGCTGGAAAAACTGCAGTATTTTGCCACGCAGATTTTGCTGCAAAGTAATGATAACGATTTGGAATGGGGCCAGCTGCGCGAGCTGTTTGATAATTTGGCTGAAGTGGCAGGCCAGCATGACCAGCCGATTAGCTTAGTTGTCTTAATGGATTATCTGGAAGCCAGCGCCAGCGAGCAAAAAACGGCTACCGGTTTTATGCGTGGGCAGCTGACTTTCTGCTCAATGCTACCGATGCGAGCCATTCCATTCTCAGTGATCGGCTTGTTGGGTATGAATGAAGGCGAGTTTCCAAATGTCGATGGGCGCGCGGCTTTTGATTTAATGGATGTGGAATTCCGGCGTGGTGACCGCTCCCGTCGAGCCGATGAGCGCTATCAATTTCTGGAAATTCTAATGTCGGCGCGTCAGCAGGTATTGATCAGTTATATCGGTCAGTCGATAAAGAATAATGATGAAATTCCGCCTTCGGTGGTGATTTCAGAGCTGCTGGATGTGTTAGCTCAGTATTACCATGTTGATAGTCAGCGAGTGCTTACACGTCATCCTTTGCAGGCTTTTAGCCCACGTTATTTCTTACCGGCTGAAAGCGAGACTAAAGAGCCATCCGGTCAGTTATTTAGTTATTCAACTGCGGCTTGTGATCTGGCGACACGCCTGCAAGGCTCAGAGCCTGCTAACTCAGGTTTCTGGTGGCAAGGTGAGCTACAAGGGCGAGATGCTCCTGCACCCAAAATGCTGATTGATTTACAGGACCTATTCCGGTTTTACAGCCATCCGCAGCGCTATTTTGTCGAACAGCAACTGCAGTTGCGATTGGCACAAGCTGACTCCATTCCTGTTCCCAGTGAATCCTTTGAGTTAGATAATCTGGAGCGCTTCTTTGTTAATCAGGAATGGCTCAACCGTCACTTAAGTGATGAGGCTTCCGATGTTGATCAAGCGTTTTTAAAGCGCCTCAGAGCAGAAGGACGCTGGCCGCATGGCGTATTGGGCGATCAGTTATTTGAGTCTATGTCCGAAGAGCTCAGTGGTTTTGTGAGTAAACTACAAACGCTGGATTTGGGTGACAAGCTAGATGGCTTTGCAGTTGATTATCAGATTGGGGATTATCGTTTGCGTGGTTCACTCAACTGCGTGTATCAAAATGGCAATCTGCTCTACCGTTATGCGCGCTGCAAAGCTAAAGACCAGCTCCATGCCTGGCTCAATCATTTAATTTACTCCAATGCGCCCGACCGAAGCCCCGTAACCACCAGCTTTTTGCATATGGATGGCTCGTGGCAGTTTGGAGCGGTGGATGCGCCAGAGCAGAATCTATTGGCCTTGTTAGATGCTTATCGACAAGCGCAAACTGGCTTGAGCCCTATATTATCGTCGGCTGCTGTGGCTTATCTGGAGCGGCTTAAAAAGCCCAGTTCCCGCAGCACTAAAACCCCAGAGGAAATGGCGTTTGAAGCCTACCTCAAAGAAATCGAATATGATGCCTATTATCAGCAGCTATACCGCAATGGCGATGCCCAGAGCTTGATCAGTTCGCCAGAATTCGAGCTGGCTTTGGAGTCTATTTTCAAGCCAATGTACGAGGCGCGCCAAGGCATCAGTTTCGATAGCAGTATGGTGGCCTGATAATTCATTAATCACGGAGGATGTATGAAGCTCAATACAGCGTCGGTTGTAACAATCTCTGCAGTGCTGGCTCTAGCGGCTGGCAATGTTCAAGCGGCGGGTGAACGCATTGCCCAAAGTACGGCAGCAGCCAGTGATTTACGTAATGATGTTTTGCCTAAAATCACTTTGCCGGATGGCTTTAAAATTGAGCTATTTGCGATCGCTCCGAATGCCCGTCACTTGGCGGTTAGTCCTAAAGGAACGGTATGGATTGGCACCCGCAGTGATCGGGTTTGGCAGGCTACCGATAAGGACGGCGACAAGATCGCTGACATGGTTGAGCGGTTCGCGCCGCAAGTGAATTTCAAAGTCTCTAATGGCGTATGCTTAAGTAAAGATGGTTCGCTATATGTGGCTGAGCATAATCGGGTCATGCACTTTTTCGATGCAGAAACCTATATGCAAAGTGACACGCCAAAAGCCGAGCCACTGGTTAAGTTGGGCGAGCTAACACCCCGTTCAGAGCAGTCTTATGGACACAATGCGCGTGTGTGTAAAATCGGGCCGGACGATAAAATCTATATCAGCCTCGGACAGCCTTACAATGTGTCGCCCGCCAAAAAATTAGATCTCTACAAAGAAACCGGCATTGGCGGAATCATTCGTTTAAATCGCTTTGATGGCAGTGAGCGCGAGGTTGTGGCGCAAGGTATTCGTAACTCCGTTGGGCATGATTTCAATCCGAAAGATGGCAGCTTGTGGTTCACCGATAATCAGGTAGATGGCATGGGCGATGACATTCCGCCGGGCGAGCTAAATAAAGCCCCGAAAATGGGCATGTGGTACGGCTTTCCTCACTATGGCGGCGGTGATACCCGCACCAATGAATACAAAGATCAGGCGATTCCTAAAGAAGATTTAGCACGTTATGTGGCTCCGCAGATTGAAACCGTGGCACATGCTGCCGATTTAGGGATGACGTTTTATACCGGAGAGCAATTTCCAAAGGCTTATCAGAATGCTATTTTCAGCGCTCAGCATGGTTCGTGGAATCGCAGTACACCAGTGGGTGCGCGGGTGATGGTGACTTATCTGGATGATAACGGCGATGCTATTAAAATGGAGCCCTTTGCAGAAGGCTGGCTTAATGCGGCAGGGCGTTATCTAGGTAGACCGGTTGATGTGGCGCAGTACATCGACGGTTCGATATTGGTTTCTGATGATAAAGCGGGCGCGGTTTACCGGATTTATTATAGTGGCAAATAGTGCTTAGCCGATGCTTGGGATACCATAGCCACCTTTAAAATAATAAGCTCACAGGAATGGTCTATGGATCCGGTTACTCAAGGTGTGTTTGGGGCGATTTTCGCTCAGGCCCCAGCTCGCAAAAAGCAGCTGACCAAGGCTGCAGTTATTGGTGCTTTGGCCGGTATGACTCCGGATCTGGATATTCTGATTCGCTCAACCGACGATCCTTTATTGGCGCTGGAATATCACCGTCACTTCACCCATTCCTTATTATTTATCCCAGTTGGGGGCTTGATTTGTAGCTTGGTGCTGCACCCCTTATTGGGTAAGCGATGGCATTTAAGTTACTGGCAAACCTTGCTTTGGTGTGTGATTGGATTTGCGACGCATGGCTTGCTAGATGGTTGTACCAGCTACGGCACCCAATTGCTGTGGCCGCTGACGGATCAGCGCTTTGCCTGGGATATTATTTCCATCATCGATCCATTGGTGACCTTGCCGCTGCTATTGGCGATCGTGCTGGCATCGCGGCGAAAATCACGTCGCTATGTGTATTTAGGCCTGCTGTGGTTATGCACTTATTTCAGCCTTGCCTTTGTGCAGCATGAGCGTGCGATTGAGTTTGGGCTGCAGCAGGCTGAAGCCCGTGGACATGACGTCTTACAGCTGGAAGCCAAGCCTAGCTTTGGCAATATTCTGGTCTGGAAAGTGATTTACCGAACGCCAGATAGCTATTATGTGGATGCAGTCACCGCAGGCCTGAGTGGCATGGTTTACTGGCCGGGCGAATCTGTGGCTAAATTAGACCTTGAGCGGGATTTCCCTTGGTTGGATAAAGACTCGCAGCAGGCCAAAGATATTGAGCGCTTCCGCTGGTTCTCTGGTGGCTATCTGGCGCAAGATGCTGTGAACCCGAATCGCATTGTTGATATTCGTTATTCCATGTTGCCACAGCAAATCAAACCACTGTGGGGTATTGAGTTATCACCTGATGCCAAGCCAACAGATCACGTTGAATATTATGCCGAGCGCGATGACGCCGGTGGCGCGATTAAGCAATTATGGACAATGTTATTCGCCGTACCTTCAAAAACAGAATAGGGGAGTAAAACATGGATCAATTAGAGCCACGGGATATTGAATGCCCGTACTGTGGAGAGACTATTGAGGTGCTGATCGACGGCTCAGAGCTGCCCGCACAGTATATTGAGGACTGTCAGGTATGCTGTCGTCCAATTAATTTTGATGTCTCGCAGGATTACGAGGGTGATGTCCTAGTCCGCGTTACTAGTGATGATGAATAAGCTGCTGAATGGCTTGCTTAGGTTTGCTAGACAAGGATTGGTCAATCACTGGCTTAGGTTTTCCAGACAAGGGTTGATTAGTCGCTTGCTAGCAGGGCTGTGCCTGCTAGGGTTTAGCAATGTCGCTCTGGCAAAGCCTCTGGATATTGCGCATCGCGGTTATGCTGATATGCAGCCAGAATCTACTTTGCAGGCATTTGAATACGCCATTGCTGTAGGCGCGGACGGATTAGAGCTGGATGTGCGCCAAACCCGTGATGGTGTATTGGTTGTGCATCATGATCGGGCAGTGACTGAGCTTAATTCACGCACTGTCGAGTCATTGAGCCTGAATGAAATCCTGCAAAACACGCAGATTCCCATGTTGGAAGAGGTGGTTAGTTTAGCTAAAAGTGTTAATAAGCCCTTATGGATTGAGATAAAGCAAAGCCATTTGTACCCCGGCATTATTCAGCGAACCTTGGCGTTGTTGGGCCGTTATCAATATCAGCATCAATCGGTGATTCAGAGTTTTAATCATGCGGATTTAGCGGCAATCAACCAGAGTGGGAGTAATATTGAGCTACTGGCTTTGTTTTCGCGATCATTTTCGGTGACTCAGGTGCCAGCGTATGTGCGCTATGTAGGCTTGCCTGCGGTCGTTCAATATCAACAAGCAGCATTGGTGCAAGCAATTCATCGAGCAGGCAAACAAGTGATTTTCTGGCGACGTGATGCTAACTCAGAGCGCAGGGCGGTCATTGAGTCGTTTATTGCGCTGGGAGCGGATGGTTTTATGTTGAATAAGCCATTATCAGAGATTCTGAAATAAAACAGGGTGACTACTTTATTCTATCGTGGACTTGTCTTGGGCTTAGGTTGCTGTTGTCACCCAAATCTAATTTGGCCACGGGATCAGCTTAGGTTGCAGCGGCCTATTAGTCATATTCTACTTCGGGGTTAAGATTAAGCTGCAACAGCCATACAGACTTTATTGCGGCCTTGGTTTTTAGCAGAATACAGCGCTTCATCTGCACGGTTTAACCAACTTTCGGGAGAGTCTGCATTATCCAGCGCTGCAATTCCCAATGAAATAGTGATCTGCTTTTCACTAAAGATTTTACTATGCTCTACGCGAGCGCGAATGGTTTCGGCAAGTACGGATGCGGCTTCTAAGTCAGTCGAGTCAGCCACAATCACAAACTCTTCACCGCCATAACGATAAAATTTATCCGTCACCCGAATATTTGAGCGGATTAGGTCAGCTATTTTTTTCAGGATCTCATCGCCAACCCCATGTCCGTAGGTATCGTTGATATGTTTGAAATGATCAAGGTCTAGTATCAATAGGGATGACTGGCGATCACGTTGCCTTTTACTGCCGACTTTTGCAATGAGTGATTCATCCAATGAGCGGCGGTTCCAGGCACCGGTTAGCGCATCTCGCGCTGCGAGCTGGCTTAGTTTTGATTGATGACTTTCAGTATTAAACGAGAATGCATAGCCGAACACGCAAAGCATGATAATGGTCGCAAATACCGTCATCATCTCATCCATTGGCATGGCAGTGTAAAGCGCGGGAATTAGCAGGGTGACGCCAATAATATTAAAGATATTGGCTATCTTAAAACTGGTGATGCAGTAGCAGGTTAGGGCGGTCGGGTAGTACCAATAAACAGCCGGAGGTCCCTTGAGGTGGATAAGCATAACCGTAACTGACAAGCTAAGCATTGAGAGTAATAATCCCGCTCCAATCACCTTGCCAGTTTTATATACGTAGCCGAAAATTCCCAGCATGACGACCAAGAGTAGGAAGTCCATTAAAGATACAAAGTAGTGACCGCCGAAAAAACGGAATACCATAAATGGCAGTATCAACGACGAGCCTACACAGCAGACCAGTAGAATGATGTTCTCTTTGTAGCTTCGGTTGTTCAACGTTGGACCTCCGTAGGTTGGGAGTTTTATCTATCCAAGCCGAATAATAGGTGCATTAAAAATAGCTTGATCCTTGTACAAGCATACGACATTCAGGCTAACGAGTGTTAGCTTAGCCAGTACTGAAATTTAGGCAGCAGCAGCCATACAAACCATGTTTCGGCCTTGGTTTTTAGCTTCATACAGGGCTTCATCGGCAAGGTTTAGCCAGTTTTCTGCGGTATCCGCTTGATTGATTGATGCGATGCCAAGAGAAATCGTAATCTTTTCTTTGCTGAAAATTCGGCTGTGCTCAACCCGTGAACGGATAGACTCTGCGAGTACCGATGCGGCCTCTAAGTCAGTGGAATCAGCAACGATCACGAACTCTTCACCACCATAACGGTAAAACTTATCAGTAATTCGAATACTGGAGCGGATCAGGTCAGCTACTTTTTTCAGAATTTCATCACCTACCCCATGACCATAAGTGTCATTAATGTGTTTGAAATGATCCAAATCCAGAATTAATAGTGAGGCTTGGTGGTTGTTGCGCTTTTTGCTACTGATTTTTTGCAGCAATGACTCATCCAGCGAGCGACGGTTCCAGGCGCCAGTCAAGGCATCCCGTGCGGCTAAGTGGGTGAGTTTGGTTTGATGATTTCTGGTTTGTAGTGCAAAGGAATAACCAAATACACACAACATGGTAATCGTGGTAAATACGGTCATCATTTCAGTGATTGGCATATTGGTATACAGGGCAGGGAACAGTAGCGTGACACCAATAATATTGTAGATACTGGCCATTCTGACATTAATAATGCAGTAGCAAGCCAGTGCTGCGGGATAATACCAATAGACGGCTGCCGGGCCTTTGAGATTCACAACCACAACCGTCACCAGCAGGCAAAGCGCTGTTAGTAATAGGGCTGCGCCGGCTACTTTACGAGTCTTTAGTACATAGCCGAAAATCCCCATCATGGTGACCATCAGTGAACCTTCAATCAGGGATACCAGATAGTCTCCGTTCAGAAAACGGAATATCGTAAAAGGCAGAATCAGTAACATCCCTGCAATGCAGCCTATTAGGATGATGTTTTCTGCGTAGGTTCGGTTTTTCAACAGTGGGCTCCGTTTATTGCGGAGTCTAGGCCCTTCAAACTGAACCACAGGTTTATTAGAGAAATAGCTTGATCACTAACCGATATATGGTATCAATGTTAGACTTATTGTCAGCCAGCCCAATTTGCCCATGCCATCTAATGACGCCGCACTACCCATAGCCTTTAACGCATTTTCAACTGCGCTGGAGCCGGGCATTAATTTGATTGAAGCCAGTGCCGGAACGGGGAAGACCTTTTCGATTGCGATGTTGGTGCTGCGCTTTGTAGTAGAGCATGAATTGCCCATTGAGCAAGTGTTGGTGGTGACATTTACCAAGGCAGCGACTCAGGAGCTACGGCTTCGTATACGCCAGCGTTTGCAGGACTTACGCCGCTATCTGGTGACTCCGCAGGACCCTAGTAATGATAATCAGGATCAGGCATTTAAGGATTGGGCGGATAGCCTACCCAATCCAGAAGCAGCAGCGAACCGAGTGGCTCAGGCCTTGGCCTCTATCGACAATGCGGCTATCTTCACGATTCACAGTTTTTGTCAGCGCATGTTGCGCCAGTATGCTTTAGAAAGTGGACAGCTATTTGATGCAGAGCTAAATGCCAATGTCGATCAGTTGCGATTAGCGCTGGCTGAAGATTACTGGCGTCAGCAATTGTATGCGGCAAGCGAGCTGAAAGTCTCCGTGTGCTGCGCGCAATATCGAAGCCCAGCGGCATTGCTGCAAAGTATTAATAAAATTCAGGAAGGCATGGTGACCGAGCCTGCTGGCTTGAAGCTGGATGACACTTTACGGCAGGTTGAGACGGCCAGCGAGCAGCTGAAAGATCTAAAGCGGGTGTTATTAACGCCATTGGCTACCGCATTAGCTGAGCACCCTGCCAATTTTAAACCGGCTTTTGTGGAGAAATTCCCAGAGCTGAATGCTGCTATTGAGCATTGGCTAGATCACCCTGACTCTGCCATCCCCGTCACTAGTCTAAGCGCACTGCGTTATGACAGCTTGTTTAGCGATGCGCTAAACGGTAATAAATTTCGCAAAACGAAATTGCTGGCGGCTGAAGATCGCAAACGCACGTTCTTATCTGACTATGGCATTACTCAAACCGATGCGCTGGATAGCCTGCTAATTAATCTTGAGCAATCGGGGTTGGCTTTTCGCTTGGGGCTGCTGGAGTATCTGAGCGAGCACCTGCAACACAGTCAATCCACCTTAAATGTTTTATCGTTTAATGATCTGATTACGCGCTTATCGCAAGTGCTGCAAGGTGAGGGCGGTGCCTTATTGCAATCAGCGCTACAGCGGAAATTTAAAGTTGCGTTGATTGATGAGTTTCAGGATACCGACCAGCAGCAGTGGAATATCTTTTCCTCGGTTTATAACACCGAGCATCATTTCCTCTATCTGATTGGCGATCCCAAGCAGGCGATTTATAAATTTCGTGGGGCGGATATTTATTCTTATTTAGAAGCCAAGCGAGCGGCTCATCGTTCTTATACCTTGGATACTAACTTCCGCTCGCATCCGGCGTTGGTCAATTCGGTCAATCGCTTATTTGATGCAGCTGAAAATCCATTTTTACTCAAAGAGATTCCCTATTATTCAGTAAAAGCCGGTAAGACTGACGATGGCTTTTGGTGGAACGATCAGCCCGCGCAAGCCATGGTGCTGTGGTGTTTGGAAGTTAATCCTGAGTCTGCCGAAGGCTATTGGGGTAGTGGCGTGGCGCGCCAAGTGCTGCGGGTGTCAGTGGTTAATGAAATTGTTGCATTGCTAGCAGAAGGTAGTGGCGCTCGGCTTGGTAAATCGCTGGAAGATTCACGTGCCATGCGCGCGCAGGATATTGCGATTCTAGTACGCGGGAATGAGGAAGCGGCAAACTATCAGTCTGCCCTTCAGCAAGCGGGCATTGCGGCGGTCATTAATAGCAAGCAGTCGGTATTTGAAAGTGAAGAAGCGCTGCATTTACAGCAACTGTTAACCGCATTAATTCAACCAGGCAATATTAGTCGGGTGCGCCAAGCGTTGGCGTTGCCGTGGTTTGGCTTGGATGGGCAGGCGTTTGATGCCTTGGCTCGTGATGATCACAAGCTGCAACAATACGTTAGCGACTTTCAGCAGTTTCAGCAGCGCTGGCTGGAGCGTGGGCTAATGGCGATGATGCGCAGCCTGTTGGATCAATACCAGATACCGCAGCAATTGGCTCAGCAGCTACAAGCCGAACGACGCATTACTAACCTCAACCACTTATTAGAAATATTGCAGCAAGCGGTTCAGGATGAGCGCTTAGATAGCCATAAAACGCTGGAATGGCTGAGCAAAGCGATTAGCGAAAGGCTGCAAGGCGAGGGCAAAGAGCTGCGTTTGGAGCAGGATGAAGCCGCCGTCAATATTGTCACCATTCACAGCTCTAAAGGATTGGAGTATCCGGTGGTGTTTTGTCCGGAGCTATGGAGTAGCAAGCGCACCATGTCCGCGCCATCTGGCGATAAGGTGGTGATTTGTCATGAAGGTGACTCATTGATCGCCGACCTTGGCAGCAGCAAGCAAACAGAGCGTTTTGAACAATCGCTGTTTGAGCAGGACGCTGAAGATCTGCGCTTATTATATGTTGCAGTCACCCGCGCGGCGTATCGCTGCTATGCGCCATGGGCCACTGTGCGCACTAAATCTCAGGATAATAGCTCAGCTTTTGCTTATTTATTAAAAGGCTATGCGGGTGAAGACTGGCCACAAAAATTACAGGCGCTGGCTAATAGCGATACAGGGTTTGAGTTTACTGAAATTCCGGCAATTGTAGAGCCACAGCAAGCCATCACTCAGGCTGTTTCTACGGAGATTTTATCGGCTCGTACACTGTTGCAGCCCATTAAACAGCGTTGGCAAATGAGTAGCTACTCGGCTTTGGCATATCTTAGCCATCAGCAACATGCTTTGGAATTACCGCAAGATAAATCTCAGGAACCTGCTGAAGTGCCGGTGCTTGTGGCCGAAGTCGCAGCCGAGGTATTACCTAAAGGCGCGCACACTGGTAACGTGCTGCACGATTTACTAGAAAACCACAGTTTCAAATGGTTGGCTAAACTAACGCCGGAGACCGTTAAGCTTCCAGAGTATGAAAGTTATGTTAAATCAAGAGAGCGTAGCTGCTTGCGATATGGTTTAGTGCTGGAGGAAGAAGGCTATGAGGCGCTGGATAGTTTACTGGCTAGCTCAGTAGCCGCGCCACTCGACGCTGATGATAGCGAATTCTACCTAGCCAATTTAGACGATAAAGCTTGCCTGAAAGAAATGCCGTTTTACTTCACAATGAATGATTTGCAAACCCAGAGCCTGAATCAGTTATTGGCAGGGCAGGCAACCTGTCAGCCGCTATCCGCTCGTACTTTAAGTGGCCAACTGACCGGTTTTATCGATCTTATCTGCGAGTACCAAGGCCGCTATTATGTGATGGATTATAAGTCCAATAGCTTGCCGGATTATGATGCGGAAAGCTTGGAGAGCGCCATGCGTGAGCACAATTACGGCTTACAGTATTTTCTGTATTCGGTGGTGCTGCATCATTATTTGCAACAACGCTTGCCGGATTATGATTATGATCTGCATTTTGGCGGGGTACGCTATTTATTCCTTCGTGGTATGGATGCCGCCGAACCGATGCAGGGTGTATTTGTTGATAAGCCCGAGCTGGAGCTTATCGAAGCGATCAGTGATGTGCTGAGGGGGATGGCAGCATGAGTCAGTCAACTAATAGCTATTCCCGCTTAGATGTGGCATTGGCCGATTTTTTGAGTCTACGTTGTGGTTTAGAAGACGAAGCCAAGGCGCAATTTAAACAGCTAGTGCTGGATTTATCCGCCGCGCAGCAAGCAGGCCACAGTTGTTTGCATGTTAATACGGAGCAGCAGGCCTTATTAAATACCTCACCATTAGTATCGGCAGGTCATGAAAATACGCCTTTGGTATTAGAAGAGACGCGTTTATATTTGCAACGATATTGGCGTTATGAATCTCGCTTAGTCAGCAGTATTTTTCCACGTATGGGAGCAGCGACAGCACCTCCTCAGCTTGATGAGTTGCTGGATAAATATTTCCCACCAGAAGCTGGCAGTACTGAAACCGATTGGCAACGTGAGGCCGCCGCAAAAGCCGCTCAGCAAACTTTTAGTATGATCACCGGTGGCCCCGGAACGGGAAAAACAACCACTGTACTCAGAATTTTAGCCTTATTGCAGGAGCTGCATCAGGGTGAATTATCCATTGCATTAGCCGCTCCTACAGGTAAGGCAGCGATGCGCTTGCAGCAGTCACTCATTGGCGGCAAACAAAGCTTACCGATTAGCCCTGAGCTGAAAGATTCTATTCCGGAAACGGTTAGTACTTTGCATCGCTTACTTGGCCCGATTAACCAATCTATTCATTTTAGGCACAATGCCAAACACCCATTGCCATTTGATTGCTTGGTGGTGGACGAAGCCTCAATGATCGATTTGGCGCTAATGGGCAAACTGATCGATGCCATTAGCCCAAATGCGCGATTAATTCTCCTCGGTGATCAGGATCAGCTAGCGTCAGTAGAGTCTGGTGCTGTGCTCAGCGATCTTTGCGCGAGTCTCCCCGAGCACACCTTGCAACTCAAAAAGACTTACCGTTTCGATGGCCCGATTAAAGAGTTAGCGCTAGCGGTGAATGCCCGAGAAGCGAATCAGGCGTGGCAGTTATTACAGGATGAATCCAAACCCGAAGTCAATGTGGTCACTCAAGGCGTTGTTAGCCATATGCTGGCGCATTACTCCGGATATATTAAACAGGTTCGAGCCTACCGCAGTACAGCTGGGTCGGTTTCAGTGGCCCAAGCCTTTGAGTCATTCCACGCCTTTCAGGTTTTAGCCGCTGTTCGACAGGGCCCGCATGGGGTTGAAGGGCTGAACCATGAGCTAGAAAAACGGCTAGTGGCTAAAGGGCTGGATACTTACCGCCATTGGTATCATGGTCGTCCGGTGATGATTACCCGTAATGACCCCTCATTAGGATTATTTAATGGCGATATTGGCTTATGTCTTTATGATCAGGGTGTGCAACAATTACAAGTCTGGTTTGAGCAAAGCGATGGTTCGCATCGTGCGGTGATGCCGGGGCGTTTGCCAGAGCATGAAACCGTGTATGCCATGACCATCCACAAGAGTCAGGGCTCGGAATTTCCGCATGTGATGATTGTCTTACCAGAGCAGATTAATCCCTTATTGTCTGGTGAACTATTATACACTGCGATTACCCGAGCCAAAACGCAGGTTGATATCGCTGCGACTCAGCCGGTATTCAACTATACGGTTAAGCAGCGGGTCCAACGTCACAGTGGTTTGCGTGAAAAACTATCAGCGCGTTAAGATTAACAGCCTGTAACGCATCCTTAATTTTGACATTCACACGCCAGCAGTTATATTGTGCGGGCCGAAAAAACACAGGATTTTTGAATGGAATACAGAAAGCTGGGTAACACCGATATTGATGTGAGCGTGATCTGTTTAGGCACCATGACCTATGGTGAGCAGAACACCGAACAAGACGCTCACGAACAGCTGGATTTTGCACTGGATAACGGGGTTAATTTTATTGATACGGCTGAAATGTATGCAATTCCTCAGAGAGCTGAGACTCAGGGCTTAACCGAGAAATACATCGGTAGTTGGCTGGCAGGGCGCGCCGATCGTGATAAAATCGTACTGGCCTCAAAAGTGGCAGGCCCTGGCGTTGAACATGTGCGTGGTGGTTCTCAACTAAACCGCAAACACATTACTGAAGCACTTGAAGGTAGTCTTCAGCGACTGAAAACCGATTATTTAGATTTGTACCAAGTTCATTGGCCTGCGCGTAACAGTAATTTCTTCGGCCGTTTGGGCTATGAAGCACAGGCAGAAGCCGAAGACGATACCATTTTAGAAACCCTTCGGGTGCTGACAGACTTAGTGGCTGAAGGTAAGATTCGCGAAATTGGTATCTCCAATGAATCGGCTTGGGGCACAATGCGTTACCTGCAATATGCTGAGGCGCAAAATCTGGCGCGGGTTGTTTCTGTGCAAAACCCGTACAGCTTATTAAACCGCAGCTATGAAATTGGGATGGCGGAAGTCTCGCACCGTGAGAAAGCAGGATTGTTGGCGTACTCGCCATTAGGTTTTGGTATGTTGACGGGTAAATACCATCAGGGTGCTTGGCCAGCAGAAGGCCGTGTCACAATCTGGAAAGACTATTTCACCCGTTATCAGAATGATCAGGGGATGGCCGCAGCCGGTAAATACATCGAGCTGGCAAAGGCGCATGGCTTAACCCCGACTCAGTTGGCATTGGCCTTTGTGAATACCCGTCCGTTTGTGACCGCAAACATTATCGGTGCCACAACCATGGAACAACTGAAAGAAAATATTGAAACTCACAGCATTACGCTAAGTGATGAGCTGATGGCTGGTATTCAGGAAATACATCAGGAAATTAGTAACCCCTGTCCCTGATGTCAGGCGAATACATCCCGACCCAATAAAGCAGTGTGAGCGCCATGTGGCGCAAGGAAAACATGGCAAGCTCCAATTCCCCCGGCCTGATTTACGGCTTTTTTACAAATGCGAGAACCACTCCGGTGGTTCTTATTATTTTGTTATCGGTGATATCGTTTTATACCAGCTACGATGGTTTGGTACGGTTCTCCTTTACCACGCCGGAAGAGGCGTCCTGGATCAGCCTCACCGTGCTGGGCTTGGTGGTGTTTTGTATTCAGCTAGTGCTGGTTTACGCGCTGCGCAAAATGGCATTGTCACGCCGTTGGATGGCCAAAGTACGCTGGTTGCCGCTGTATCTGCTGACGATGTGTATCAGTGTGTTTTTCAGTTATGGCTTCTACTACAAAATGCTACGGGCCGAGGGCTTTGCGAAAGAGAACTTTACCGCACAGCTCAATGAAGTGCGTGAAGGTGCGCAAAACTATCTGTTAGCCTTTGAAGCAGTGGAGCGCGGTAGTAATCAGTTAAAGCTATACTCCGAGCGCCGTTCTCGCGAAGAAGAATCGTTTGGTGGTACGTGTGGTGATGGCTCCGTGCCGGGTAAGGGACCACGCAGAACCTTCAGAAACAATGAAGCGGAAGTGTTTGCCGCCATTGCTAATAGCATTCAGCCCTTGGGCGTTAAAGTGAAAGGCGACATCACTCGACTGCAGGGCTTTATTGATAGCTATCGTCCGGATACGCAGGATGTTGCCTCGCTGCAAAGTCAGGTGAACAGCATTATTCATGAGGTGAACACCAGCCGCAGCGCGCCAGTACTTCAGGAGTCTTCACGGATTATCGAGCAGCGTGTGGATGACAAGCGTTTAAGAATTGTACCAACCGCAACCGGCTATATTGCGTGCCCGGATAACACGATTAGCTTAAATGGTAATGCCATGCTCAATAGCATTCAGAACTTACCAAGTCTGGATGATGTGGAGCTATTCAACCCTTATGATCAGCGTAATGTCTTGAATCGTGCGATGGATGTTATCCGTTCGATTCCGAGCTTGGCGCAGGCTTGGTGGCGGGGTGACGACCTGACGCCATTAATGGAGCAGGGTAAAGACTCTACGCAGCGCGATGACTATGTTCCTTTGTTATTAGGAGCGTTGGTTGACTTTGTGTTGCTGATTGTGGGCTTGGCGGATGGTTATATTTCGCGACGTCGTAACTGGTTGAGTCCTCGGTTTGAGGGTGAATACTTTAGCGCTGAAGATGTCGATAAACTGGGTAATATCAGCGATATTAAATACCTATCCAGCAATATTCAGCCCTATTTATACAACAGCTTGGGGCAGCACTTTTTTATGATTCCAAGCTCGCCAATTCATGGCAATCGGATTGCCAGTGAAATGCTGGAGCTGTTTGAGATATTGGCCAGCGAGCGGATTCGTCCGGCTATGTTGCGACAAGTGCCTTATAGCTGGATTCCACGCAGTGTGCGCGATGAGTTATTTGATATTTTTGGCGATGACTCTGAGTTTATGACCTTCAATGTGTATCGCATGAGTGCGACGCAGTGGGATGAGTTAAAACAATCTTTGAGTGTGGCACAGCAAAACCGACTAAAACGAGCAGCTCAAGCGGCGGAAAGCGATCGTGTACTTAGCAGTAATTAAGCTAATCTGGCTAATCAGAGAAGCGTTCAATTGGGTACGGATTCATGCGCTGCGGATTTTTGCCAGCAATACCTTTCAAGGTGGCTTTGGTAATACTGGTGAGCGTGCGGCTAAGCTGCCTTTAAGCGATTGGCGCTACCCTTTGAGTATTGTGCTGGCGCTGATTGAAGCGGTGGTGTTGAGCATCTGGCAAGTGTGCCGCTGGTTGTTTTTCTTTAACACCCGCAGTGTGCCGGAGTTTGTGCTCAGTGGCGTCAAGCTGGTGTTTGTGCTGGCAATCCTGAGTGTGGCGGGCTTGTATGGCTACTTATCTGGCGAGCCTGATCCTGAAGTGTTGGCCGAATATCGCGTGCAACATCAGCACCTAACTGCAACGGCATTATTGGGGCAGGAAGGTAGCCTAATCGGTGCTATGGCGAATCCTCAGCAAGTGGGTGAGTCGCGAGTTGGTGGTTTGTATGCGGAAATTGTGTCGCCGGTGTATTGGGATATTCTTGATTACAGCACAGGGCGTCAGTTAGAGCTGAATTATCAGGATACTGGCGTGACGGATTTATTGTTACGTCGTAAAACTAACTACAAAGGCATTGCTGCTGCACAATTAATTCAGGCGCTAAACCCGTGGAGTACTTCCAACGCTAAAAACTTAATCGTTAATCTCTCGCAGAATTTAAAAGGGCAGCCAAGTACCTGCTTAGGCGTATTTGACCGTTTGTGTGAGGCGCTATCATCGATTCGATTTGCTAAGCATACTTTCCCGTATCTGGCGGCTAATAATGGTGCGGAGCTGAAACGCTGGACGGCAATTCATGGCACTTTGCAAGGCTATGGCGATGATGTTCGGGGTTTGCGGGCAGCGTCAGAAACCGTGTTTTCAAAGCGACCTGAGCAGCTAAGCAATGCAGAGCAGGCGTTATTCGCCGTTGCACAATTAGCCAAGCAGCCTTTATTAGAAATCAGTGATTGGTCCGCCTTGCTTGAACTAGCGGGTGAAATATCCAATCGTTTATATGGCCAGCAGCAGCCGGCATTAGCCAATGAAATTCAGCGTGATTTGACCTCGCTTAAAGGCTCCCGTGTGATTACCACTGCCAATGCAGAGAATCTAAGCCCGGAAGCGGCTTTAGCGCAGCCTCATTTGCTAAAGCGCGGTGCAGCGGTATTAAGTGAATTCTCAAGTCTAGTCTCAGAGCGCTTAAATCGCGAATATCAATTAACCCAAGCCGACCAGATCATCAGTGATGTGCAGGTCAGTTTGCCGGTTATTGAAAATATGAATTTTGAAAAAGGCATTCTGGCGCGCCTAAAAGAAACTGAGCGGACTTGTGGTGACTGCGGATTAAAGCGCAGCTTGGGGCCAGAGCCTGAAGCGGGTGGCGCACAAATTCAAATCATGGTGGCCAATGCCGAAGGGCGCTTGGTGCGCTATTTTAGCCGTGGCGAGATTGAAGACCGAGCAACCGGTGCGCTATCGAGTTTGCCTGCGGCGGTGTTACTCGCCTCACGCGGAAATAATCTGCCGGAGACTCGCTTTTGTAACCAGACCTACCGCAACTTGCCAAGTTCAGTAAAAGACTTTCCTTCCGGCATTGTGAACTGCGAGACGTTGGATGAACCCGGTCACTCCTTAAGTTTTCAAGAATCCATACAGGCGCGTGCTTCCTTGCCATTGTTTTATGCGCTACGCAAATATGCGACTCCTGAGCAATTACAAACTTTGTATCAGCAGTTTGATATTAAGGATTTGAGAAGCCGTCAGGGTAAAGCCACACATGCTGAACAGTTGGCTTATGAAATGAGCTACGGCGTCATGCAATCCACGCCATTGAATATGCTGGATGTAATTCATCAGATCAGTGAAATGCTGTATGGCACCGGTGAGGCGCAGGCGATTCAGAGTATTTCTCAGTTCCTGATTAATGATTTGGGTGAAAGTCGTCGCTACTTAGATTTTGGTAAAAGTCCTTCTCAAATTACGATTGTTGGTAACTATTTGCGCACGGCGAATGCCAAGGCTACGTTACGTAAATTGCTGCAATTTGAGACAACCCCACCGAATGGTGCCCTGCATCTATTCAGTCGCCTAACGAATGCAAAGTTTTTATTAACCAAATCCGGTCAGAGCTACACTAAGCAACAGGTCCTTCGGGATCAGTGGTTGCTGGCGAGTGTCATTATTCGTGGTCAACGCTACAGTGTCAGTGTGTTTGTTGGCAGCCCGATCGCCGATGAAGCGGGGCTGGCAGAAAATTTGATTGCAGCACGCCTGTTGTTTCCGATAATGGCTGAAATTGTGGACAGCCTTGACTGATTGATATTTATTAATCTAAGTTATGTGTCGGTACCCGATGATAATCAGGCGTTTTTGGGCTGCAGATAGGAAACGCTCCGTTGGGGTTTGGGCGGGTAAAAAGGACTTACAATAGTGATGAAAAAACTACTGATTGCGCTAGTCGCAATATTGGCGTTACTGGTGCTCGGCTGGTTTGCGGTTTATCAGGTTAAGGGGCCGGCGATTGAGGCGGATATTCAGCAACGCGCTCAGCGGGAATTGATTGCCAATAATATGGGTTGGGCAAAGGCAACGGCTGATGGTCGGGATGTGATCGTGAGTGGTGTGGCCGAAAGCTCACGGCAACAGCGACAGGCCTTGACCTTAGTGAAGGTTCGGGGTGTGAATCAGGTAATTGATCAGGTCCTGACGGAACAGCCAAGCGCCGCAGTCGAAGTATTAAAAACAGATGTCGCCGTTACCGTGATTACCAACGACGGAACCACTGGCGTCACGCCGGTTGATACCCCAATGGAAATACCATTAGTTACTGAGGCGGATCAGCTGTCCAGTGATATCCCTTATCGCATGCAAATTCAGCGCGATGAGGCGGGTCTGTACACCATTAACGGCGTGTCTTCTGGTATGGAATTTCAGCAAGCGATTGAGGCTCACTTGCAGTCAATTGGTGCCGATCCTAATCAAACTACTTGGTCATTACAGGAGAGCGCCTTAGCAGCCCCTGAAGACTGGCAGGAAAACGTAAAAGACAGCATTAGCGCTTTGCAGTATTTAAGGCAAGGTAGCGTCAGTATTATCGATGATAAAGCGTTGGTGAAAGGTATTGCCAGCTCTCAGGATGCCAGCGATGCAGCCGAGGCTTATGCGCAACGCTTGGCAGGCACCTATGCCACTGAAATGGTGTTAAAAACAGACGCCGTTGCTGTGGTGGCTCCGGTCGCTCAGGCGCCCATTGTTGGCTCTAATAAATACGTTGAGAAGTTCTGCCAAGGCTTGCTAAATGAAGCCGTGAAGCAGGGCAGTATTCAATTTGAAAGTGGCTCAGTGACACTGCCTGATGCGGCAAAATCCATTTTGGCAGGCGTGGTAGAGCCAGCAAGTCGCTGCCCGGCACATCGTATCTACATTAATGGTTACACCGACTCTTATGGCGATGCAAAAGCCAATAAGGCCTTAAGTCAGGCACGTGCCGAATCGGTAATGGCTTATTTGGTCAATCTGGGTGTGCAGTCAGCACGTTTAGAAGCGCAAGGTTTTGGGGAAAGCAAACCAATTGCCAACAATAAAACAGAAGCAGGGCGGGCTAAGAACCGTCGCATCGAATTGATCGTAAAAGGAACACAATAAAATGGCGTATCTAATTATTCAAATCTGGGCATTTCTATTATTAGCCGCCGTCATTGGTGTGCTGGCAGGCTGGTTTTTGCGGGGTGGTTCACAGCGCAAAATGGATAAAATGAATCAGGAGTGGTCGCAGCGGCTGGAGAATTTAGAGCTGGAGCGCGACGAGTATCGCGACAAAATTGATGCGCTGAATGCAGCAGGCGTGCGTCAGGGTGAAATGTTCTTACGCTTATCTGAAGAGCGTGATGTGTTATCTAGCCGTTTAAGCGAGCGCAACAATGGCGATGCAGACAATGATCTGGTAACAACAGAGTATCGTCAAAAGCTAAGCCATTCCGAAGCTGAAATGAGTGAGTTAAAGGCTCAGCTGGATAACACGGCAAAGCAACTGGCCGAGACTCAGCAGTCGCTGGCAATCGCTAATGAGAAGTTGGACGGCGCGACGGTTGATGGCTCATCCACTCAATTAAATGACTATATTACGCGACTGCATGAGTCAGAAGCGGCGGTTAAGCAGCGCGATGAGAAAATCGACGTGCTGCATCAGAAGCTTGCAACCAATCTTACGGTGCTGAGCGAGACAAAAACAAAGCTGCTGGCTGACTTAGAAAAAGAAAGAGGTTCACATCAAACTGATAGCGAATCTTTGGATGAGTACAAGCGTCAGGCTCAGGAGTGCGAAGAGCAGCTGACTTGTGCTGAAAATAAATTGAGTGAAGTTTCCGAGGAGCTAACTCAAAAGAAGAAAGCCCTGGAAGCCGCGAATGCTGAGCTGGCGACTAAGCAGAAAGAAAGCAGTGACGCGATTCAGGCATTGAATGGCCGTGTTGATGAGCAGGGTGAGCAATTTACTAAGTTGCAAGCTCAGTTAAGTGAGCGTGACGATACCCTAAAGCTGCAAACGAAAGCCGTTGCTGATGGCAAAGGGCAATTAGAGCATGTTAAAGGTCAGCTGGAGCAAACTCAGAAAGCATTAACCGAAAGCCACAAGCGACTGAATCAAGTTGAAACAGAGCTACGAGCCAGTCAGCTGCAAGTGAGCAAGCTGGAAGATCAGGCCGATAGTACCCCACGAGCACCTCGGGATTACTCCGGACTCGCCTCCGGTATTATCTCTGGCAGACCAGCCACTCATGCGGCAACCGGCAGTTCGCGGGCTTCTAACTGGACTAAGCTCAGCTCAATGGCGCGCGAAGGCTATGAGAAAGTTAAAGAGAAGGTTGAAGATACGACGGCTGAAGTCGTGACGGCAACTGCGATGGCATCCCCCAATGATGAAAACTATCGTATTGAAATCATCCGTTCTATTGGTAGTGACAATCGTCGCCAACTGCATGATATGGGTGTGACAACCACGCTGAACTTGTTGAATAAATGCAAAGACCGTGATGGTGTGGCGTTGATTTCTAAAGCACTGGGTCGTGAGTCATGGGTGATCTCTTCATGGGTAGCGATTGCTGATTTGCTACGGGTGAAAGGCATTGATGGGCCAATGGCCGAAGTGCTGGAGTTAAGTGGTGTGTATTCCACTGAGGCGCTGTCTGAAGCCAATCCTGAAAAACTGATTCAGTCGATCAAGGCTGTTAACCAGCGCGTTGAGAAAGTGTCGAATATTCCGGGGATTACGACAGTCGCCGCGTGGATTCGTCATGCTGAGTCCTTACCGAAAGTCGTTAACCAGTAACACGTAAGATAGAACGCAAAAGGCCGGTATGATACCGGCCTTTTTTATTGATCGCTTTTCTGGGGATTAGTCGCGGAAGTTGGTGAATTGCAATGGCAGCCCCAATTCCTGTTCGCGCAGCAGCGCAATGGCGCCTTGCAAATCATCGCGGCTCTTGCCGGTTACCCGAACTTGCTCGCCCTGAATTTGAGATTGCACCTTAATTTTAGATGCTTTCAGTGCTTTGACCACTTTCTTACCGTTGTCAGAATCCAGTCCCTGACGCAATAACACCTGCTGGCTCGCATTGTTAATACCGGTTTCTTTGGGGTCTTGCGGGTCCAAGGCGCCTGAATCAATGCTGCGCTTGGCAAATTTCGCTCGCAGAATATCCATCATCTGTTTTAGCTGGAAAGTATTCTCTGCTTTTAGGGTAATAATCTCATCTTTCAACTCAAAGCTTGCGTTGCTGCCTTTGAAGTCAAACCGTGTGGTGACTTCTTTATTGGCTTGGTCTGTCGCATTGCGCACTTCGTGAAGATCAACTTCGGACACCACATCAAATGAGGGCATGACTGAATCTCCTGATAAATCAAAGCGCGTATAATACCGGATTATTGGGCAAAATTTCGATTGGATTTTTTCAAAAGCCTATCTTAGTCACGATTCGTTCATGTATCATACCGTTCCGAATGAAGCAGCCAAGCAAGAATTATGGAATTAAACCTCACTTACTCGAAAATTAAGGATCTGCAGACGCGTTTAGAAGCGCTTAGGGGGTATCTTTGACTATGCTGAAAAGCAAGAACAGCTTGAAGAAGTAGTCAGAGAATTAGAAGACCCCGCCGTCTGGAATGATCGTGAACGCGCCCTGCAATTGGGTAAAGACCGCACACTGTTAGAAGGTGTCGTCGTCACTATCGATCGTTTATTTGAAGGTTTAAACGATACCTTCGAGCTGTTGGAAATGTCCGAAGCGGATGATGATGAGGCCGCCGTTGCCGACGTCATTGCTGAGCTTGGCGAATATGAAAAAGAGCTGAAAGCGCTTGAATTCAAACGCATGTTCTCCGGTGAGATGGATGCGTGTAGTGCCTTCCTGGATATCCAATCCGGCTCCGGTGGAACCGAAGCGCAGGACTGGGGCGAGATGGTGCTGCGGATGTATTTACGTTGGGGTGAGGCCAAAGGCTTTAAAGTTGAGCTAATGGAAGCATCGCCTGGTGATGTGGCGGGTATTAAATCAGCGACCATTAAGTTCGATGGTGAGTATGCCTTTGGTTGGTTACGGACCGAGATCGGTGTGCATCGACTGGTAAGAAAATCACCGTTTGACTCGGGCGGACGTCGTCATACTTCATTCTGTTCGGTGTTTGTATCGCCTGAAATCGATGATGATATTGAAATCGATATCGACCCATCTGATTTACGAATTGACGTATACCGCGCATCAGGGGCAGGTGGTCAGCACGTAAACAAAACGGAATCTGCTGTGCGTATTACGCACGTGCCCACCAATACCGTGGTGCAATGTCAGAATGGCCGGTCGCAGCATCAGAACAAAGCCACGGCAATGAAGCAGTTGCGCGCAAAATTATACGAGCAGGAAGTACAAAAGCGGAACGCTGAAAGTCAGGCGATGGAAGACAATAAGTCAGACATCGGTTGGGGCAGCCAAATCCGTTCTTATGTATTGGACGCATCACGCATTAAAGACCACCGGACCGGTGTTGAGACTGGTAGTACGCAGTCAGTATTGGACGGTTCATTGGATCAATTTATTGAGGCTAGCCTGAAGAGCGGCTTGTAAGAGAGAACACTCATGAGTGAACAGGATATTCTGCAAGAGCAGGACGAAAATCAGTTAATTACCCTACGCCGCGAAAAATTAGCGGGTCTGCGTGAGCAAGGCAATGCCTTCCCGAATGACTTTAAACCTGAGCAACATGCCGCAGATTTGCAAGCATTGTACGGCGATAAAGAGAAGGCTGAGCTGGAAGAAAACCCAGCGAAGGTGAGTGTGGCTGGCCGTATTATGCTGAAACGTGTAATGGGTAAAGCGAGCTTCATCACAATCAGTGATCGTTCAGGCCGTTTGCAGCTATACGTGCAACAAGCTGCGATGGGCGAAGCCTTATACGATTCATTCAAGACTTGGGATATTGGTGACATTGTTGGCGCGACGGGCGTCATGTTCAAAACCAATAAAGGCGAGCTGTCGGTTAAATTGGATAGCTTGAAGCTGCTGACTAAGTCTCTGCGTCCATTACCAGAAAAATTCCACGGCTTGACGGATCACGAGCAGCGCTATCGCCAGCGTTATCTGGACCTGATCATGAGTCAGGACACACGTGATACGTTTAACATGCGTTCCAAGATCGTGAGCTATATCCGTAACTTTTTCGTGCAGCGTGATTTCATGGAAGTGGAAACGCCGATGTTGCAGGTGATTCCAGGTGGTGCATCCGCGCGTCCGTTTGTGACGCATCACAATGCGCTGGACATTGATATGTTCCTGCGAATTGCGCCGGAGCTGTACCTGAAGCGTTTGATTGTGGGCGGTTTTGAGCGTGTGTTCGAAATCAATCGTAACTTCCGTAACGAAGGTCTGTCGGTTCGCCATAATCCTGAATTCACCATGATTGAGTTCTATCAGGCGTATGCGACCTATCACGATCTGATGGATATGACTGAAGAGTTATTCCGTGGTCTGGCGACTGATGTGTATGGCAATACGCAAGTCACTTATCAGGGAAGCGAGTTTGATTTTGGAAAGCCGTTTTTACGCTTACCAATGAAAGATGCCGTTCTGAAATATAATTCAGAGCTGACAGAAGGTGATTTAGAGACTGAATACCGTGCGCGCATTGCCGCTGAGAAGTTGAATATCTCGGTTAAAGAGCAGTGGGGCTTGGGCAAGATTATCACTGAACTGTTCGATGAGACGGTTGAGCATCACTTAAAAGATCCGACCTTTATCACTGAATACCCAGCTGAAGTATCGCCGCTGGCACGTCGCAATGATGAGAACCCGTTTGTGACTGACCGCTTTGAGCTGTTCATTGGTGGACGCGAGATTGGTAACGGTTTCTCTGAGTTAAATGATGCGGAAGATCAGGCTGAGCGCTTCCAGCAGCAGGTTGCTGAGAAAGATGCCGGTGATGATGAAGCCATGCATTACGATGATGACTTCGTGCGTGCCTTAGAGTTTGGTATGCCACCCACTGCGGGTGAAGGTATTGGTATTGACCGCTTGGTGATGTTGTTTACCGATGCGCCATCAATCCGTGATGTTATTCTGTTCCCGCATATGCGTCCTGAAAAGTGATTGCTTAAGGAAAACAGGGTATAAAAAAAGCCACCTTTTCAGGTGGCTTTTTTGTAGCGATTGATATCAGATTATTCTGAGAATCAATTACTTGTGATCCATTGGGATACGGATTTTCTGGCCAGGGAAGATCAAGTCAGGGTCTTTAATGACTTCGCGGTTCTCTTCAAAAATGCCAGTGTACTTGCTGCCGTTTCCGTAGAATTTCTCAGCAATTTTCCAAAGGCTATCGCCTTTGATGATTTCGTAATACGTCACTTCTACCGTTTGAGCCGGGGCAACGAATTCATCAGCGCGTACTTCTTCAACGCCTAATGCATTCCCCGCCATTAGTATTGCTTTTTCATAGGCCGAGGCGGTTTTTGCGGTCCCCTTAATGGTTGCGACACCGTCTTTTACCACTACTTTAAGGTCATCGACTCCAGGGTTGTCCTCTTCGATATGTGCCTGTAGTTTTTCTGAGGCGTCATCGTCATCACTGCCGAAAATTTTCTTACCGATATTGCGGGCAAAATCAAACAATCCCATGTTTCCACTCCTGAATTTGAATTATTAAGTTATAGCATATTCATAATAGGGGAATTGCGGGACTATTCAAGTATTAAACACGCGGTTTTGCTTTAGCTCTCTAAATAACTCCCGAATTTAACAAAGCGCTTTTTCCAGTAAGGCAAGTTCATGGAGGCAATCACCGCCTTGCGACTACCAGATGATGCGTGGATAAATTTCCCATTACCGATATACACCCCAACATGGTTGGTGCGTGGGTTAATTTTGAAAAATAGCATGTCGCCTGGCTGCAAGTTTTGGAAAGCCAGTGTTTTACTATTATCGCGTTGTTGAGCGGCGGTGCGGGGCAGTTTGGTGTTTAGTGCGCGCTTGTAAATAAATTGCATCAAGCTGCTGCAGTCCAGTCCCCGTGCAGGATTGTTGCCGCCATACTTATAAGGGATTCCAAGTGCTGCATACGCGGCATCCATAATGCGATGGCGTTCACTGCTAATAAAATAGGGGCCGGTCAGTGGATTGCTTGGTTTTCTTTGAGCGGGTCGTGAAGCGGTGCGCACCGGTGGAGCAACGGGGCGATTAAATGAAACGGGCCGTATGCTTGGTTGTGGCGGTGGCGCGCGAACTATCGATGGCGATGAACCCGGATAGCGTTGCTGGCCACCCATATTTGAGGGAATGCTGACCGGAGTCGGAGCCAATACCTGCTGCTGCATGGCTGGATCATCAAAGAAAATTGGCATTAATTGATTGCGGTCATCAACAATCATTTGCGTGTATTGAGCTTGCGCAGTTGTTGCACAGGCAAGGGCGAGAGGGAGCAATAGACAAGTCGTTTTTTTCAGCATGGCTCATGTTCTTCTTATTTATTAAGCGATGTGATTGGGAGTGTTTTTGGAAAAGCTTACTCTAAATTCCTTAGTCCATGCTGAATAGCTGACTGGAGGTATTTTGGTAGATACTATTTTTTCACAAATTCATATAGAATCTGCGGTATTCTTCACTAGCTGGGCAGTGTTTGCTGTCGGGTATCAATAAAAAACACAGGCACACGGAAATTACTTTGTCATATCCCTGCGAATATTTAACTACAAAGCAACCTAAAGGGGCTGAATTGTGAGTTTTCTCTGGTCTTTTATCAAAATTATCTGGCGTATCTTCAGAATTACGCTCTTAGTTTCGATTGTCATCGGAGCTGTAGTGGCTGCCGCCTACGTGCTTAAGCTGGATGACCAGGTTAAAACACAATTTGCCGGCAAGCTCTGGGCACTCCCTGCACGCGTCTTTGCACGACCGTTAGAGTTGTATGAAGGGCAAACTTTGCTTGCAGAGAACCTGGAAAAAGAATTACAGCTGCTTAATTACACACAGGGAACTGACAGTAATAGCACCGGCTCATTTAAGCGTAATGGCAATACATTTGTCATTCATTCGCGTGGATTCCAGTTCGCGGAAGATACCGAACCTAAACGCAGCCTTGAGTTAAAAATCAGCAAAGGACAAGTAACCTCCTTGCGCCATGTTGATGACACTGGCCCGCTTAGTCTGATGCGCCTTGAACCGCTACTGATTGGTAATTTTTACCCAAGTCATAATGAAGATCGGGTTTTGGTCCAGTTGGATGAAGTGTCTCCCATGTTGATTAAGGGCCTGATTGCGGTTGAGGATAAAAACTATTACGACCATGTTGGGGTTAATCCCAAGTCGATTTTACGGGCGATGCTGGCGAATGCTAAAGCCGGTCAAACGGTGCAAGGTGGTAGTACACTTACCCAGCAGTTGGTTAAGAACTTTTACCTGACCAATGAACGTAGTCTCAAGCGTAAAGTGAATGAGGCAACCATGGCGTTGCTATTGGAATTACACTATTCCAAAGACAAAATTTTAGAGACCTATCTGAACGAGATTTATCTTGGGCAGAATAAAAAGCGTGCGATTCATGGTTTTGGTTTGGCCTCACAGTTTTACTTTAGCCGACCGATTCGTGAGCTGGAAACGGATCAGGTGGCTTTGTTGATTGGTATGGCGAAGGGTGCTTCGTATTATGACCCGCGTCGCTTCCCTGACCGTGCTATCGAACGTCGTAATCTGGTTCTGGATGTCATGGCTCGTGAGGGCGTGATTAGCGATGCAGATGCTGAGTTGTATAAGACTCGCCCATTGCATATCACAGCCAATGCCCCACCGAGTGTTAGCCCATTCCCCGCTTATTTAGAGCTGGTGAAATCCCAGTTGCAGCGTGACTATCAGGAAGAAGATCTGCGCAGCGAAGGCTTGCTGATTTTCACTGCGATGGACCCGATTGTACAGCTGACTTCTGAGAAGGTGTTAAGCAAGCGAGTTGAGCAGCTTGAGAAACAAGAACGCATTCCCGCTGGTAAGTTAAACGGCGCAATCGTTGTGAGTAGCGTGCAGGATGGCGAAGTACTGGCGATGGTTGGCGGACGTGATGTGCGCTATGCTGGCTATAATCGTGCGATTGATGCTAAGCGACAAATTGGTTCTTTGGTTAAGCCGGGTGTCTATCTGGCGGCTTTGGAAAACCCTGATCAATATACGTTGTCGAGCCTGATTAGTGATGGGCCGGTTAAAGTGCGTCTATCTAATGGTGAAGTGTGGGAGCCTGGAAACTACGATAATCGTGATCGTGGCTTAGTGACGCTTGAAGAAGCGTTAGTTAAGTCCCGCAATACGCCAACCGTGCGAATCGGTGTGACTTTGGGGATGCCTAAGATCGTTGAAAAGCTACATGCGATGGGGGTTGTTGCTGATATTCCGCCATATCCTTCAGTGCTGCTTGGTGCATTAGAATTATCACCGCTAGAAGTGCAGCAGATGTATCAAACGATTGCCTCGGGTGGTAGCTACACGCCATTAAAATCTATTCGCAGTGTGATGGATTCATTCGGCCGTACCTTGCGTCGTTACCCGCTGAATATTCAGCAAGTGACTACGCCAGAAGCAAACTATCTGCTGACCTATGCAATGAATCAAGTCACCAAGCGTGGAACGGCAAGTTACCTATCCAGAGTATTGCCAGCCTGGAAAAACTCAGCGGGTAAAACCGGAACCACCAATAACAAGCGAGATAGCTGGTATGCCGGATTTACCGGTCAGCATGTTGCTTCTGTTTGGGTTGGTCGGGATGATAATAAAGAAACCGGCTTAACGGGTGGAACTGGCGCGATTAAAGTCTGGGGGGATCTGTTTAAAGTGCTGCCAACAAGGCCCCTGAAACCAGTGCGTCCGGGTAATGTACGCTTTGTGAAGGTTGATGCGGAGACGGGGTTACTTTACAACCCAAGCTGCGGAAAAAGCCAGACCTTACCGTTTTTGCGTGGCACTCAGCCAACCAAGTATCGGGTTTGTGTTGTAGATGCACCAGCAGCCGTGGAAGAGTAGTTAAACAATAATAATACACTCGATTAAACAGATTTTTTTGGAAATATAATGTTCAGAAACACCGATTTAAGATATGCGTTATTAGCAGTTATTGCGCTGGGGAGTGCGGCTTGTTCTAATCAGGATATACGGGACTCTCGTCCGGTTAATCAGCTGCCACCGATTCCAATCTCTGAGCCGCCTCAGCCGAGAGTGCAGCCGCCTGCACCTGCTCGTAGTCAGTATGAAACGCCAGCGTTTGAGGAGTACAAGCCTCAAAGTTATTCTGAGCCGCAGTACGATGATACTTACGCGCCGGAAAAAGACTATCAAGATGCCTACACCTCTACGATTGAGCCGGATGCGCCGGTGGTCGTGGAAACACTAAAGCCTGAGCCATTGGTTGCAGTAGAGCCTGAGCCTGCTCCGGTAGTGACTGCGGCGGATTTAGCGGCAGAGCGCCGTAAAAGTGAGCTGGATATTGACCCTTTTGCTAGCGTACCTGATCGCGAAGTGTTAACTGCGACGCGTCCTAATAAGTCAACTGCTGAACCAGCACCAGCGCGAGCGACTAAGCCATTATCTGCGGCGGCTAACGCACTGCTGTTATCAGCTAAGGCGGAAGCGGCTGTGGGCCGTCAAGATGCGGCGATTAACAAAGTAGAGCGTGCGCTACGCATTGAGCCGCAAAGCCCTGAGCTTTGGTATCAGCTGGCCTCGCTAAACTATGATAAAGGTATTTATGATCAGGCAATCAGCCTTGCGCGTAAGGCGCTGCCTTTAGCCTCTGGCAATCGTGATCTGACCGAAAAGAGTCTGGATTTAATGAATCGCGCAGCGACCAAAACAGATAACACTCGCGTGTTCAAAGAAGTGCTTGATTATAAGAAAATGAATCTCTAATGGCGAAAACAGATTGGAAAACCTTATTGGCCGATGATGGACCAATAGCGCAGGTCATTTCCGGCTTTCAGGTGCGACCTCAACAGCAAGAGATGCTGGAAGCGGTTTCTGAAGCCATCGAAACGAATAGCTCCGTCGTGATTGAAGCGGGTACCGGTGTCGGTAAGACCTTCGCGTACCTGCTGCCCGCGTTTTTAAGCGGCGGCAAAGTGATTGTGTCCACCGGTAGTAAAACCTTGCAGGATCAGCTGTTTCTGAAGGATTTACCACTGGTAAAAAAGGCTCTGAAGTCGACTGCGAAAACTGCTTTGCTGAAGGGCCGCGCTAACTACTTGTGTAAGCACCGTTTGCGCTTAGTACAGCTGGAAGGGCGTTTTAAAGATAAAAAATCCATCTCGCATTTGCGTCGTGTTGATGATTGGGCATTTGCTACCAAATCAGGTGACGTTGCCGAGCTGATCACTGTACCACGCGATGCTGAAATCTGGCCGAGTGTGACTTCCACAACGGATAACTGCCTTGGCGCAGAGTGTGGCGACTACCAAGAATGTCATGTTGTGACTGCCCGGCGTAATGCGCAAGAAGCTGACATTGTGGTGGTCAACCATCATCTGTTCTTTGCTGATCTGGCGCTGAAAGAAGAAGGCTTTGGTGAGTTACTACCAAGTGCCAATGCGGTGATTTTAGATGAGGCGCATCAGCTTCCGGAAATTGCATCAACCTTTTTCAGCGATACCTTAAGTAGCCGTCAGTTACAGGATTGGAGTCGCGATACTTTAGCGGAGTGTTTAGAGTCTGCTTCTGATATGGGTGACTTGCGCGAGCAGTTGGCTAAGCTGGATAAAACCGTCTTAGACCTACGCTTGGCAATGGATAAGCCTGGCCTGCGTGAGCCATGGTATAAAATCCGCGATAACGAGCCAATTCAACGCGAGCTGCAAAATCTTAGCGATGTAATGGACTTGTTGCTAGGTCAGTTACAAATCGCTAGCGAGCGAAGTAAAGGCCTGCAATCCTGCTATGAGCGTTTATTTGTACAATCCCAACGTCTGCAAAACTTCCAGTCGCCCAAGCCAGAAACCGTGCAGTGGTATGAGACCTATACTCGCTCTTTCTCGCTTATCTCAACCCCATTGGAAATAGCAGAGCCGTTCCGTAAACAGCTTGATGCCTATCCCTGTGCTTGGGTTTTAACCTCAGCAACTCTGGCCGTTGGTCATTCCTTTGAGCATTTCACTCAACGCATTGGGCTAGAAAACCCCAAATCATTGCTATTGGATAGTCCCTTTGATTATTGGAATAATGCGCTGCTGTATGCGCCACCTAATATGCCAGAGCCACAACACGCTGACTTCACTCCTCGGGTTGTGGAAGAAGCGATTCCGGTGATTAAAGCGGCTAAAGGTCGAACCTTTATGCTATTCACCAGTTACCGTGCGCTCAATCAGGCGGCCGAACTGCTGAAGTCAGAGATTGATTATCCGATTTTGGTACAAGGTGATACCTCTCAGGCTGAAATGATTAAACAGTTCAAAGAGCTGGGCAATGCCGTATTACTTGGCACCAGCACGTTCTGGGAAGGTGTGGATGTGCGTGGTGATGCGCTGAGTTGCGTCATTATCGATAAGTTTCCCTTTGCATCCCCAGGTGATCCGGTGCTGGAAGCGCGGATTAAATCGATTCGCGAGCAGGGTCGTAATCCCTTTAATGAATATCAGCTCCCGCAGGCAATTATTGCCATGAAGCAGGGTGTTGGACGTCTGATCCGTGATGAGGCAGATAAAGGGGTATTAATGATTTGCGACCCACGCTTGCGAACTAAATCTTATGGCCGTACCTTCCTTGAAAGTATTCCACGTGTACCGCGCACCAGTAAGCGGGAAGTGGTTGAACGATTCTTTACGAGTATCAGTAAATGAAAATTCTGGCAATTGAAACCGCCACCGAAGCCTGTTCTGCGGCTGTCTACAATGATGGCGAGATTACAGCGCGTTTTGAGTTTGCACCTCGCGAGCATACACAGCTGATTCTTCCGATGCTGGATGATGTACTGGAAGACGCTGGCGTCACACGTGAAGAGCTCGATGCGATTGCTTTTGGCTGTGGACCCGGTGCTTTTACGGGCTTGCGAATTGCTGTGGGCATTGCTCAGGGCTTAGGCTTGGCGTTGAACAAGCCACTGATTCCAATTTCAACCCTAGCCACTATGGCTGAGTTAGTGCTGGAAAATCAACCCGATGCTGAAGGTAATTATATTGCAGCCTTAGATGCTCGTATGGGTGAGGTTTATTGGGGTGAATACGCAAAGCAAGGTGATGAGCTAGTGCTGATTGGTGAAGAGCAAGTCTCTGCACCTGAAGTTTTAACTGAATATGGTAAGCCCGCCATTGTGTTTGGTAGCGGTTGGGAGGCTTATCAAGAGACCTTCCTGCAGAATCCTCCACCTTGGATTAAAGGGATTATCCGTGAAGTATTCCCAAGTGCCTACTATGTTGCGAAGCTTGCGGCTGCCGCATGGCTGCGTGGTGAAACCATCGATGCAGCAGACGCTGAACCGGTTTATTTGCGTAATAACGTTGCCTTGAAAAAAGGCGAGCAGGGTAAGACTTAAATGATGGATCTTCAACGGACAGCGAACGCTGCCAATTTTCGTGGCGACATTCGTACTACTCACGCCGACTTTCAGGTTGATGAAATTCCTGATTTTGAACCCAGTGGTGAAGGTGAACATGTCTGTGTGAAAATTCGTAAGGACGGGCAGAATACCGAATGGACTGGCCGCCAGCTCGCTGATATCGCAGGTATTGCGCGCCGTGATGTGTCGTATGCCGGATTAAAAGATCGTCATGCGATTACAACGCAGTGGTATAGCGTCTGGTTGCCGGGCAAAGAAGCACCGGATTGGCAGCCACAATTACCAGAATCCATTCAAATTATTGAGCAAGTGCGCCATAACCGTAAATTGCGAATTGGTACTCTTAAAGGCAATCGCTTTAAGTTAGTAATCCGTAACTGTGAAGGTGATAAAACTCAGTTAGAATCCTGTCTCGCAGCCATTCGTAAAGATGGTGTACCTAACTATTTTGGTGTGCAGCGCTTTGGTCACGATCAGCAAAACATTGTCCGCGCGACTTCGTGGTTTGAAGGTCACAGTAAACCAAAGGCTAGCAAGCAACGTGGAATGTATCTTTCTGCGGCTAGATCCTTGATTTATAACCACTGCTTGTCACAACGTGTGGCACAGGGGCAGTGGAGTTCGGCAGTTGATGGTGATGTCTTTAAGCTTGATGGAACCAATAGTTGTTTCTATGAGCCGTTAAATGACACCTTGATCCAACGGGTTACTGAGCTTGATTTGCATCCAACAGGTCCATTGTGGGGTGCTGGTGAGCTGGTTTCTCAGGGCGAAGTTGCCGCATTGGAGTCCTCAATGACTGAGGTGTTTCCGGTGCTGTGTGCGGGTCTTGAAAAGCATGGTTTAAAGCAAGAGCGCCGCTCGCTACGAGTGATGGTGGGTGAGCTTGAGCACCAATGGTTAAGTGATGATTGCCTGGAATTGAGCTTTTCATTACCGCCAGGAAGTTATGCCACGAGTGTGCTGCAGGAGCTAGGTGAGTTTCGGGATGCGACTGAACTTCCGACCGAAACCTAGGACTAAGTCTTTTTAGAAGACAAGTACATCGGGCCAAACTAATAGTTTTATGAACATTCCGACGATAATAAGGCGAAGACTAGCGCTTAGCCTGCTGTGCGGTGGGTTAGTGCTGGCGCAACCAGTGTTAGCCGCAAGCTGTTTAACCGCTCAACCTGGTACGCTACTACAAAAATCGGCCGCTCATGCTGCTATCATAACGCAAGCCGCTAAAACACACGGTGTAGACGCTGAACTGATTCAGGCGGTAATTGCTGTCGAGTCCTGCTTTAATGCACGTGCTGTGTCTCCAGCAGGGGCTGAAGGGCTAATGCAGTTGATGCCGGATACGGCGGACCGTTTCGGGGTATCTGATAGCTTTAACCCAAAGCAGAATATTCTGGCGGGCTCACGTTATCTGAAATGGTTGTTAGCGCGTTTTAATGGCAATGTGCAGTTTGCATTAGCTGGCTACAACGCAGGTGAAGGGCGGGTTGATCAATATAACGGCATACCTCCTTATCGCGAAACGCAAAACTACGTACGTAATGTTCTGTCTATCTACTCTAAACTAGCACCGGGTAAGTCTGTTTATCCTACCAATACAATTGCTAATGGTGCTGTGTATTTCCCGTATAAGCGACTGGTTAAATCTGATGCGCAGAGCGGCTCCGGAAGAGTTTCGGGAGTGTATATTCCCCCTGTTCCAGAGCCACCAAAACCGCTAACCGCAAAACCTGGTCGCCAAGGTTTAGACTTTATGCGTAGCCAAGCCCCCGAATTGTTTAAGAAACAATAATCAGGGCTTTAGCAGCTTAACCTGAAACAAAGCCTTACCTGTTTTACCGGACGCTAGTGGTCCTTTATGCTTCCAGCGAATGTGAGTGTAGCTAGTACTTTTAGCCGTAGTCATCTTGCCGTCTTTACCTTTGACCTTGAGCTTATCGGCTGTATTCCAGCTTTTGCCGCCGTCGACTGAGAAGGTAATGTCCGTGTTATCGCCATAGGCAGATTTGTCGATGTAGCTGGTTAACTTCGGAATTGGATTGATGATATTGATGCCATCAACTGATTTTGGGCTGATGTTTTTAAATTCCGTCGTGTAATAAATGATAGTGCCTGGTAGCGCCTTAACGGCCGGCACTTTCTTTTCAACGTCTTTACCGTTTTCTTTTACTTTCTCTTTCGTTTCCGCTTTTGACCATACTTTGATTTGATCTTCTGCCGCCATAGTCACTGAGCTGAGAATACCCAGCACGAGTAAGAGTGAAATGCAGATTAAAAAGAACGCCCGATTATTTTTATGGATTGTGTTCATGAGTTTACCTTGGAGTATTAATGCGAGTTGCAGGGCTTATGGTAGATGGCTGCCATGAATCGGTACTGAATATCTCGGGCTTTCACTCATATTTGTGTCAAATTGTGACAATTTCTTAGATTGGCAGTAGCTTAATAAAGGCGGCGCTGGCATTTGAGACACTGCGCTGAGCGTGCTGGACTAGCCCCAAAGTGCGCACCATCTTCAACTCATTAATAGGAATCTCTCGTAAGTCATTGCTTAGCATGGTTTTAGGGAGTGCGCTCCAGCCAAGACCCACCGCTACCATCATTCGAATGGTTTCCATGTAGTTAGTTTCCAGTACCACATCCAAAGCTCTTTGCTGTTGCACTAGTTGGCCTTCGATAATGGATCGGGTGTAAGTACCACGTGCCGGAAGAATAGCTCGATGCGTCGCAAGGTCTGCCAGCGTGACCGTGTCTAACTCCAATAACGGATGATCGGGTGCCACGGCAATGCATAACGGGTCTTGCCAAATTGGGGTGAGTTTCAGCTGTCCGGAGGCTCTTAATGGCAAGGTGACAACCCCCATTTCAAACTCGCCTTGTTCAATTCGATGACAAGCTTCTTCCGAGTCCATAAAGGCCAGATCCAGTTTTACGCCAGCGTATTGCTGGCCAAAACGCCGCAAGGTTTCAGGCAGCCGCCGCAGGCCAATGTGGTGTGATGTGACTAAGGATAATTGCCCGCTGATTTTGCCATTCAGATTAGCCAAAACCCGACGCGATTCTTCAATATCGCGTATAATGCGCTGCGCAATGGGTAGCAGGGCGCGGCCAGCCTCATTTAACAGGATGCTGTGGCCCGCTCGATCAAATACTGGACTACCCAATAAGGATTCAAGCGTAGCAATGCGCTTACTTACAGCCGGTTGCGTAATGAATAAGGTTTCTGCCGCTTTGGAGAAGGAACCCAATTCGGCAACGGCTAGAAAAGCTTGATAGTTACGGGTATCCATATTCCTACTGCGACTTAAATAAATGAAGATTATGAATTTGAGTTATCGGGTATGCAAGCATAAGATGTTGGGAAATTACTAAGGAGTGAAGTAATGGCTGGAAAAACGTTATACGACAAACTTTGGGATGCCCATGTGGTGCGTCAGGAAGAAGATGGTACGGCTTTATTGTACATCGATCGTCATTTGGTGCATGAAGTGACATCGCCGCAGGCTTTTGAAGGTTTGCGCATCGCGAATCGCCCTTTATGGCGTGCAGATTCGATTTTGGCAGTGCCTGATCACAATGTACCAACCACCCAAGCGGATCGTGGCAATGGTACGGCGGGTATTAGTGATCCCGTTTCTAAAATTCAGATCGAAACGTTGAATCAAAACTGTGCTGATTTCAAAGTAATCGAATTCATGATGGATGATATCCGTCAGGGTATCGTTCACGTGATTGGGCCTGAGCAGGGCGCTACATTGCCTGGCATGACGGTCGTTTGTGGTGATTCACATACCTCGACTCACGGTGCCTTTGGCGCATTGGCGCATGGTATCGGGACTTCTGAAGTTGAGCACGTGATGGCAACTCAGTGTCTGATCCAGAAGAAAATGAAAAACATGCTGGTTAGCGTGGATGGCAAAGTCGGCCCTGGCGTTACCGCTAAAGATATCGTGTTGGCTATTATTGGCGAGATCGGTACCGCAGGTGGTACGGGTTGTGCAATTGAGTTTGCTGGTGAAGCAATTCGCGACCTCAGCATGGAAGGCCGTATGACAGTCTGTAATATGGCTATTGAAGGTGGTGCGCGTGCAGGCATGATCGCAGTTGATCAAACGACTATTGATTATGTCAACGGTCGCCCATATGCACCAAAAGGCGAGCAGTGGGATGCGGCAGTTGAAGCGTGGTCCGACTTAAAGTCTGATGATGATGCAGAGTTTGATGTGGTTGTGCGCTTAAATGCCAGCGATATTATGCCTCAGGTTACTTGGGGAACGTCACCAGAAATGGTGTTGCCAGTGACGGCTAATGTGCCAGACCCAGCCGCTGAGAGCGATGCCGTTAAAAGTAGCGGTATCCAATCCGCGTTGAACTACATGGGCTTGAGCGCAGGTCAGCCGATCAATGAAATTAAGATTGATAAAGTGTTTATTGGTTCTTGCACCAACTCACGTATTGAAGATTTACGGGCAGCGGCAGACGTGGCCAAAGGTCGTAAAGTGGCTGACAATGTGACGCTAGCGATGGTGGTTGCAGGTTCTGGTTTGGTTAAGAAGCAAGCTGAAGAAGAAGGATTGGATCAAATTTTCCGTGATGCCGGATTTGAGTGGCGTGAGCCAGGTTGCTCCATGTGTTTAGCGATGAATGCTGATCGCCTTGAGCCCGGTGAGCGTTGTGCTTCCACTTCAAACCGTAACTTTGAAGGTCGTCAGGGTCAGGGCGGACGCACGCACTTGGTAAGTCCGGCGATGGCTGCAGCAGCTGCAGTGATGGGTCACTTCACGGATGTAAGGAGTTTATAATGGAAAAGTTTACAGTACACACCGGCTTAGTCGTGCCATTGGACCGCTCAAATGTGGATACCGATGCCATCATTCCTAAGCAATACCTGAAGTCGATTAAGCGTAGCGGTTTTGGCCCGACGCTGTTTGATGACTGGCGTTATCTGGAACCTGGCGAGCCGGGCATGGACCACACCAAGCGTACACCGAATCCAGACTTCGTTTTAAACAAGCCTCGTTATAAAGGCGGCTCAGTATTACTAGCACGCCGTAACTTCGGCTGTGGCTCATCACGTGAACATGCGGTCTGGGCACTGGATGATGCGGGCTTCAGAGCCGTAATTGCGCCAAGCTTTGCTGATATATTCTTCAATAATAGCTTTAAGAATGGTTTCTTACCTATTGTTTTAAATGAAGATATTGTTTCTTCTTTATTTGAGAAAGTAGAAGCGAACGAAGGTTATGAGCTAACCATTAACCTTGAAGAGCAGTGCGTTGAAACACCAGATGGTGAGCGCTATGCCTTTGATATTGATGAGTTTCGTAAGTATTGTCTGATCAATGGATTAGATGATATCGCCTTGACTTTACAGCATGCCAATAGCATTAAAGCCTACGAAACCTCACAAAAAAGTAAAACCCCATGGTTGTTTAATTAATACTAATCAATCATTTACACGTAACACCTAAAGTTAATAAAGGAATTTGAAATGCGCAACACTTACGATATCGCAATAGTCGGAGCAACAGGTACGGTCGGTGAGACGTTACTGTCCATTCTGGCAGAACGCGATTTCCCGATCGGCACACTGCACCTCTTAGATACGGATGACTTAGCGGGCACCCGACTGGAGTTTGGTGGGTCTTACATCAAAGTGGCGCGCCTTGAGGATTTCGACTTTAGTCAGGTACAAATTGCCTTTTTCGCAACTTCAGAAGAAGTCTCCGCTACTTTTGTACCGATTGCGGCCTTGGCGGGCTGTGTGGCAATTGATCATTCCGCACAGTTCCGCACTGACTACGATGTGCCGTTGGTAATTCCTGAAGTAAATGCTCACGCAATTGCCGAGTACAGCAACCGTGGCATTATCTCGACCCCATCCAGTAATACTATTGCGATGCTGGTTGCCCTGCAGGCTATTCACGAGCAAGTGAAGGTCATGCGAGTTAATGCGTCGACCTATCAGTCAGTCTCTGGTGCAGGTAAGAATGGTGTTCAGGAGTTGGCATCGCAGACAGCACAACTGTTGAATGGTCGTGAGGCTAAGCATTCTGTGTTCGCCAAACAAATCGCTTTCAACGTATTGCCACAGATTGATGAAGCTGAAGAGAATGGCTATACCCGCGAAGAAATGAGAATGCTCACCGAAACGCAGAAGATTTGGGAGGATGAAGAGGTCTTAGTTAACCCGACTGCGGTACAGGTTCCTGTGTTCTTTGGTCATGCTATGTCACTGCACATTGAAACCCGTGAGAAAATTACGGCTGAAGTGGCACAAGAATTGCTGATGTCAGCGGCCGGAGTGACACTAATGGATGACATTGCAGGCAAAGTTTATCCGACGCCAGTGACGGAAGGAGTCAATAATGACGCCGTTTTCGTTAGTCGAATCAGAGAAGATGTGTCTTATTCAAATGGTTTGAATCTATGGGTTGTTGCTGATAATGTACGAAAAGGTGCTGCTTTAAATAGTATTCAGATCGCAGAAATTTTAATCACTGATTACCTTTAGTCCTAGTAAAGCTTGAAAGCTGACAGTGAATTGTCACATTATGACAATCACTCGTCAGATATTGACAGTTAAATTGAATTATTAAGGTACTATTCATTGGTATGTTGCTATTAATTACACACGGTCGGAAAGCGTGTTGATTCCGGTGAGTTCAGAATGAACAAATGTTCTCAACTTGTATACGTAACACACTCTTGAATATAAATAAAATAACAACAAAGCACCGCTCATGATTCGAACAGCCAATACGAGAAAGACAAAGTCTTGTGATACATATGGAATGGATAGAGCGTTATTGCTTAAGAAGGGGATTAACAAGTGAATAAAAAGACCTTAAGTTTAGCTATCTGCATGGCTATTACCTACCCAGGAGTAACGCTTGCACTAGGCTTAGGTGAGATTGAGTCTGCTTCACACCTTAACCAACCTTTTAACGCTAAAATAGACTTACTCTCTACTAATGGCACTGACCCAAGTCAACTTCGTGTCAAAGTTGCTTCGCCATCAGTGTTTAGTCGAGTCGGTATTGACCGTCCGAACTATTTAAACAGTCTACGTTTTCGTTCCACGATTCAGAACGGCAAGCCAGTTATTCTGGTCAGTTCTGCTGAAGCGATTAAAGAGCCTTTCATTAACTTCCTATTGGAAGTGAGCTGGCCTAACGGTCAGTTGTTAAAAGAATACACGGTGCTATTAGACCCACCTGTATTGATGCAGCCAGGTACCTCCATTGCCAGTAACACGGCCGGTGTACGTCCTGATCCTGTCAATACTCTGCAATCACAACAGCAACGCCAGCAACAAGCGATTGCTAATCAGACTGCAGCACGTGAGCAACAGCGCCAACGCATTATTGCGCAACAGCAGCAAGCTCGTCAGCAACAGGCCGCCGCGCCGGTTAATGATGGCTTGAGACGTCCAAGTGCGCCGCTTGCTCAGGCAGCCGCCACTAAGAGCCGTACAGGTGTTGGTCGTACTTACCGCGTAAGAAGCGGTGACACACTTTATAAAGTAGCGAAGAAAGTGGGTTATAACGGCGTACGTACCGAACAGATGATGATTGCTCTGTTTGAAGCGAACCCGACTGCTTTCCGTCGTCGTAACATTAATAACTTAAAAGCTGGTGTTGATTTACGTCGTCCTTCAGTTGATGAAGCGCGACGCATTACGATTTCACAGGCTCGTCAGGAAATTAAATCTCAGACGTCTGATTGGAAGTCTCGTGCAGCACCAACCAGAGTTGCTAGTGCGCCTAAAGCGGCGGCGACTAATAATACACCGACACCTCGTAGCACGGCTCCAACCACTAGCGAAGCTAGAATGGAAGTTCTGGGCTCAACGAACAATAACTCAGCTAATAGCGGGAATCTGGCAGGTCAGGCTAAGCTTGATGACTTGAATCGCCAGTTGACGCTAGCGAGTGAGTCTTTGACGGCTAGAACTCAGGAAAACAACGAACTGCAATCCCGGGTTACCGAGCTTGAGTCGCTGTTACGTAAGAAGAATCGTCTGATTACACTGAAGAATGAGCAGTTAGCGGAACTTCAGGCAAGCTTAGGCAAGCCGCCACTCCCAATTAGCGATGATGAGCTGGAAACAGATATCATTGCCAGCGATCCGGCACTTGAGCAGGGCATGGGCATTCAGCAGCAACTCGCTGAAGCAGATGCGCCAGAAGGTACCATCGTTCGTGAATCAGAAGATCCAATGGCGATCATTACTGATACCACGCAACCTGAAATCTTCCAGCCGCCGGTTACCGATCAGTTGGATAGTCAGATTGATAGCGCTCTGAACGCACCAGCTGCCGTTGAAGAAGATGATGGCTTGTTGAGCATGCTGAGCTCTCCTTTGGTGATGGGACTGGGTGCAGGATCTCTGCTGGCATTACTGGCAGGCTTCTTGTTCATGCGTCGTCGCAATGCCAAAGAAGAATACGAAGATTACAGTCCGATCGATTTTGATGATCCGACGTTCTCTCCGGGTACTAGTACATTCGGTGATGAGCCAAATGAGCCATCAGGTGATGCAAATAGCAGCGATCCGTTTGCTGGCTTAGGCGACACCAAGAACCCTAAAGCAGACTTCAGTGCTGATCCAATGGATGAGCTGAACAACGAAGTTGCTGCACCGACTCCGACACCGGCTGCGCCAAAAGCAGCAGCTGCGGCACCAGTACAAGATCAGGATCAGAGCGAAGATGACATTCTTCAGGAAGCCGATGTTTACATCGTATATGGTTTGCACGAGCAGGCAGAAGTTGAGCTGAAGAAGGCGATTGCTAGCCAACCAGATAACCTTGAGTACCGTGCTAAGTTGCTTGAAAACTACCACGCTTCAGATAACAAAGATGCCTTTGCTACCGAAGCGGCAGAGTTCGCACAGCTTGAAGGTCCGAATAAAGATGCACTGTGGGATAAAGTGAGTGGCTGGGGTCGTAAGATGCTGCCAGGTAACTCTTTGTTCTCAACCGGTGGCGTACCAGACAGCTTAAAGTCTGATATTTCAGGCGGAATGGGTGGCGTTGCTAAAGCTGCGGGTGCTGCAGCGGTCGCAGGTGGCATTGCAGTCACTGCGGGTAAAGCGATTGCAGACTCAGGCAAAGACAAGCTGGATGATTTAGGTGACATGGCTGGTAACGGTCTTGACGATCTGAATGCCGGTCTGGGGGATTTGAAAGACAGTGCTGCCGATACCGTTGGCGATCTGACTGATGATCTTGAGATGCCAAAGGTAGAGACTCCTGAGTCACTGGATTTTGATGAGATGGATCTGGATAGCTTATTAGCGTCTGGTGACATCAAAGAAGAAACCACTGCTGACTTGGATGGCTTAGACGATTTGGATCTTGATGGTCTGGACTTGGATACTAAAGCAGAGCAAGTAACTGATGAGTTGCCAGATGCTGATCTAGACAATATGGATTTCGACTTCAGCGACTTTGAGTTAGATGACGATATCGAAGATGAGGCGCCAGTTGCAGCTTCACCTGATGCCGCCGATAAAAAAGAAGAAGAGCTGACGACTGACTTTGACATTGATAACTTCGATTTTGATGATTTCAATGACCTTGATCTGGGCGAAAGCAACACTGAGCTGCTAAGCGACTTGGATAACAATGACCTGAGCATGGCTAATCTGAATCTGGCACTGGATGGTTCTAGTGAAGGTGTTGGTAAGATTCTGCCAGAGAACAGCGTTTACAAAATGGCACCAAAAGCAGAAGTGGCAACTAACCACGACATGCTTGGTGAAATTGATGATGACCTATCTTTTCTAGACTTAGAAACCGATAGCGACGATGACCTGGTGGAAGCACAGATCAGTACTAAGCTGGACTTAGCACGTGCTTACATGGATATGGGTGATGTCGAAGGTGCTCGCAGCACGCTGGAAGAAGTGATCAATGAAGGTAATGATGATCAGCGACGCGAAGCTGAAGAGATGCTACATCAGGCGGGTTAATACCTAGCCGTAGTACGCCAATACAGAGGCCGGACAATAGTCCGGCCTTTTTGCGTTTAGCCTGTTAGAATAGCGCCTTTTAAACCCCACAGAATTTGTTTATGAAGTATGCAGCTTGCATAGAATATGACGGTAGCGCCTTTATGGGCTGGCAGTTTCTCAAGCATGGCGTCTCGGTGCAGGCCGCCGTTGAAGAAGCGATCTCGCGCGTCGCTAATCATCCTGTTAAGGTGATTTGTGCGGGCAGAACCGATACTGGCGTACACGGCATTGGTCAGATTATTCATTTTGAAAGCGAAGCGCCTCGCTCGCTGCATAGCTGGAAACTGGGGATTAATAGCAATTTGCCAGATACCGTCACCTTGCGTTGGGTGCAAGAGACTGATGATAGCTTCCATGCTCGTTTTTCAGCAGGCGCGCGCCGTTATCGCTATATCGTACTGAATCGGGATACACGTCCAGCGGTATTGTTTAATCGAGTCTCTTGGTATCGAAACCCTCTGGATCACGAGGCGATGCATGAAGCAGCACAGCACCTTATGGGGCGTCAGGATTTTACCAGCTTGCGCGCGGCAGGTTGCCAAGCCAAGCATGCAGTGCGTGAATTGCTGGATATTTCCGTAACACGTGAAGCCGATATGATTTATCTGGATGTAAAGGCGAATGCCTTTTTGTATCACATGGTGCGCAATATCGCAGGCACCTTGTTTTTGGTGGGTGAGGGTAAGCAGCCTACAAGCTGGATTCCTGAATTGATGGCACAAAAAAACCGCCGGTTTGCCGGTGCTACAGCACCTGCCGGCGGTTTGTATTTTGTGCATGTGGATTATCCAGCAGAGTTTGGACTGCCAACGGAATACCACTTACCACGGCTGGCTATCTAGAAACTAATCAACTAGCAGCTTTTTCATCATCTGGTAGTAGATTTCTTCCAGTGGCTCCAGATCGGCTACAGCCACACATTCATTGATTTGGTGAATGGTGGCATTGCAAGGTCCAAGTTCCAGCACCTGCGCGCCAGTAGGGGCGATAAAGCGACCATCTGAAGTGCCTCCAGAGGTCGATAGCTCAGTTTCTGTGCCAGTGACTTCCAAGATCGCAGCTTGTGCAGCAGTGAGTAGCTTGCCTTCAGCCGTCAGAAATGGATTTCCTGAGAGTATCCACTTCAGCTCATAGTCCAGCTCGTGTTTTTTCAGCAGGTTTTCAACACGTTCCATTAATTGATCAGCAGTGACCTCAGTTGAAAAACGGAAGTTGATAATCAGATCAAGGTGTCCCGGAATGATATTGGTCGCGCCGGTGCCTGAATTGATATTGGAGACCTGAAAAGTGGTCGGTGGGAAGAAGTCGTTTCCATTATCCCACTGCATTTCCAGTAGCTCAGCCAGCATGGGTGTCGTCAGGTGTACCGCATTGCGGCCACGCTGAGGGTAGGCTACATGGCCTTGTAAGCCATTGATGGTCAGGTAGCCATTGAGCGAACCACGACGGCCGTTTTTGACCATATCGCCCAGCTTGTTAGTGCTGGATGGCTCGCCAACTAAACACCAGTCGATTTTTTCATTACGCGCTTCGAGTGTTTCAATGACTTTAACCGTGCCGTTAACCGACGGGCCTTCTTCATCACTAGTGATCAAATACGCGAGTGAGCCGTTATGGTCTGGATAGTCTTTAATAAAGCGCTCAGTAGCCACAGTAAATGCCGCAATACTGGCTTTCATATCCGCCGCGCCACGTCCGTACAGCATGCCATCACGAATTTCAGCTTCAAACGGGTTGCTATTCCAACGCTCGATTGGGCCAACCGGCACGACATCGGTATGGCCTGCAAAGCAGAATACCGGCGCTTCAGTACCGCGACGTAACCAGAGATTATCCACTTCTTCAAAGCGCATATGCTCTGCGGTAAAGCCCAATGGTTCCAGACGTTTGCAAAGCAGTGGCTGACAGCCTGCATCCTCCGGTGTGACAGAGTTTCGGTTGATCAGGTCTTGAGTCAGTGCGAGCGTTTCATTCATATTATTGTCTATCCGGGTAGTACAGGTGTACGACGTTCAGTTAAAAATTTCTGTGTAAGTGGCTTCATTGAAGCCCACTAACACGCGATCAGGCAGTTCCAGTACTGGGCGCTTAATAAGGGTAGGTTGGTCTTCCATTACCATCATCGCCAGTACTTCATTGATATTGTCTTTAGTTTCATCCGGAAGCTGACGCCAGGTCGTGCTGCGTTTATTCAGCAGCGCTTCCCAGCCCAGTTCCTTAGCCCAAGCGGCAAGTTGGATCGGGTTGACACCTTCTTCACGATAGTCGTGAAATTCGTAAGCAACCTGATGTTGATCCAAAAACTTGCGAGCTTTCTTCACGGTATCGCAGTTTTTAATACCATAAAGCATTACAGTCATGAGCGTATTTCCTTAAAAGAAGCGGGCAATGCCGCGATATTTAGGGGCTTTAGCCGCCGGTTGATTAATATGTTCTTTAATGCCCCAGCTGCCAAAAAATTGATAGGTACGTGGTGCTGAGAATGTGACAAAAGGCTGGTTGCCCGTGATCCGTGCCCAATTTGTTAGAAACTCTACGTACATCGTTTCCATTGGGTGTGCACGGTTGGCACCAATCAGTTGCGGATTCGGGTGATCCTTAGTCGAACGAGTCCCCGAAGCTACCAAATGCTGCCCACCTTCATAAGCAATCAACTTAACCTTGTACTTATCTGCCTCAACTTTCTGTCGCTCCAGCATGTTGTAAACATTATCCAGAGAGTACGGGTTTTTTGGATCTCTTAACAAACGGAACACATCCGGTACGGTTTTAATCTCATGTAAATTGCGCTGGTGTACAAAGAAATAGGGCGCAATGGCAAAAGCATCCACTTGCTGATACGCATTCATATAGCTCAGTAAGATGGGCGTTAAACGAGGATTAGCTGACCAGCCACCCAGTACACGGGTGAAACGATTAGTACCGCCATACACTTGTTGCCAAATGAGATACATTTCCAAAGAGCGCTTAACGTAAAACTTATGACCAGCCTGTGCGCGGTCAGTATCTAAGCGCTGTGCCAATCCCATTTTCTTGGTATACGCCGCACTGGTGAATGCGCTATTCCACGCCTCGTTGGTGTACTCAATATAAGGCTTCAGGTGAGGGCGCAGGTGTTGTTTTACATACTGTGCATAATTGCGAATCAGATTGTCGTCGGCTTCCTGAGGGATATTAAACCAAGGCGTTGCATTCAGCTTATTCGCCAGCTTCACCTGAACTTCAAGTGGTGCTCCGCGTCGGCCTTCGGCACCGGCCCAGGTCGCTTGCGACATGCGTGGCAGCTTGTCCCATTGGCTTACGTGATTGCGCGTAATTCCGCTGATATTCATCATTCGAATAATCTTAAACGGGCGCATAAAGTTCAGATAATCAGGGTTGAACAGAATATGTTCGTGGTATTGCTCAAAGGACTGGAAATTGCCGGGGCATTGCTTCGGGCTATTCACTCGCTTAAACGGATTGTTTGCGCAGATACCGCCGGGCATTAGAAAGCGAATATTGCGGATATAGTTTTGTGGGTCACTGCGCACAATTTTCATCGTGACTTTAAACCACTGATCCTTTCCTGAACGGATCTGCACAATATCTTTGCCGGGTGCACTATGCACGGCACGCGCATCATCACCATAGGTAATTTGGCCTTCGCCATCATATAGTACGGTGTAGTTACCCTCAGGCAGAGCGCCTGCTGGCAGCCAATGAATGACATTCGCGCCAGCCTCCCCACCTTTGAGGTTGGTTGGCCAGCCGTTTTCATCGTATTCAATATAGCCTTTGGTGAGCTTTTTAGACTCATCAAAGGGCAGGGACATCTTAAATAAGTCCACGAAGGGTACGCTGGAATCCATCTGTGTAACTTCATTGGTATTAATACCAATGGGCATTTTAGCCACAGCCGGTAAGCTGAGAAATACTATCAGGAGCCCCAATAGATAATGACTAAGTGACCCGCGAGCAGTAAGAGTTCGCATGCTTATACCTCCGTGTATCGGTTATTTTATTAATCCTTTTTGGGTTTTTTCGTCTTCTTATAATCTGGCGTTTTCTTGTCCAAACGGTACTGCTGGCTTGGAGACAGCGACGCACGTTTTTTAACTTTATCGCCGAATGGGTTCTCATTTCCACGGAACTCAACCCGAACCTGTGTTCCTTTCAGCTTCAGCGTAATGCGGAAATAATTCATCAGGTAGCGTTTATAGCTTGGTGGGATTTTATTCACCTGATTACCGTGGATCACCACGATAAAGGGATTATTCCCACCTTGGTGCGCATAACGCAGCTTGATACGGAAACCATTTACCAGCGGTGGCTGATGCTCCGTCAACGCGGTCTCTAGCATCCGTGTCAGACGAGGAGTCGCCACCTTAATCATGGAGGAGGCATGGGCGTCCAATACTGATTTGTACAGATGACCAACACCGGTACCATGCAATGCTGAGATAAAGTGCTTTTCCGCAAAATCAATAAATGGCAGCTTAAGTTCCAGCTTGTTCTGAATCTGCTCGCGTTCGTAGGCATCCAGTCCATCCCATTTGTTAATGGCCACAACCAGTGCGCGACCAGAGTCCAGAATCAGACCTAACAAATGCGCATCCTGATCAGTAATGGTATCTTGAGCGTCGATTACCATAATAACGACGTGAGCCGCTTCAATGGCTTGCAGTGTTTTAACGACACTGAACTTCTCAACCGCTTCATTCACCTTACCGCGACGACGAATACCCGCTGTATCAATCAGGGTATAGCGTTGTTCATCACGTTCAAACGGAATGAAAATACTGTCGCGAGTCGTACCCGGCTGGTCAAAGGCGATAACGCGCTCTTCACCCAAAATACGATTGATTAGTGTTGATTTACCCACGTTAGGGCGACCAATGAAGGCGATGCGGATGCTATCGTCATTCTCATCAGGCACCTCTTCATCATCCGTTTCTGGAAAGTCAGCCAGAATCTGATCAATCATCTGCGTAACACCACGGCCTTGACTGGCCGCAATTGCAAACATACCTTCAAAGCCCATGCTGAAAAACTCTGCACGCGCCTGATCAGGATCAACGGAATCTGTCTTGTTGATCGCGAGATAAACCGCTTTACCTGCGCGACGCAAGCGATTTGCCACCAACTCATCGGCTGGGGTCAAGCCTTGGCGGCCATCTACCAAAAACAGCACGATATTGGCTTCATCAACCGCCATCCACGTTTGTTTCGCCATGTACTCGTCGATGCCGACATCGTCGCCACTTAAGCCGCCGGTGTCGATCACCAGATATTCGCGCTCGCTAATGCCTACAAAACCAGCGCCATACTTACGGTCGCGGGTTAAACCTGGAAAGTCTGCAACCAGTGCATCCCGTGATTTGGTGATGCGATTAAAAAGAGTAGATTTGCCAACATTTGGCCGGCCAACGAGTGCGATTACGGGTCTCATAGAGGTACTTGCGATAATTCTGAATTAAAGGCGGATAATAGCAAATATAGGAAAACTATGCGGTTTATTTATTTTGTCAAATTTATCGTAAGATTTTAGCAAAAACTTTGGTGGGGGGATCATTCGCCGATGCTTTGTCTGAATTGTTGCAGGCTTTCACGGTACTGGTTTCTAAAGTTGCTCTGAAAATCTGAACTGCTGATTTCTGCAAGCTCAATGGCTTCGATCGTGCGCAAGGGCGGTAAAAGACCATTTAGATCGACGAGTACGACTACTGATTTGAGCTTGTGCGCCAGCTTTGAGGCTTCGGGCCAACACTCATCCTGAAGTAACCTATCCAGCTTCTCGTAATCGAAACTGAGCTCTCCGTAGGCTTTGCGCATAAACATAGCCATGCGGTCGGGTCTGATCTTACCAGCTAAATTACTTGATTGATTTTTCATCATTTTAGTCATTTTAATGGGGGAATCTCTATTATGCCGGATAATTGCTCAAGGTAAAATGTATAAATACTGTTTGTTTCGATTAATTTATAATCATGTGAGTGGCTTTAGTACAGTTCAGATTTACTCTATTTAGGGCCTCGGCTACACTTAAAATAATGAGAATCTATAATTTAGGGGCACTGTGGATTTAATGTGGCTGTGGCTGAGAGTGCTACTCCTGTGCTGTTTGGCCGATCACGCATTCGCGAAAAATGATCCGGTTACCTTAGGCATGCAGTCGCAAACGGTAATGGCTACCTCATCCGTTGCTTTTCTGGAAGATACCACCGGTGAACTCACTCCCGAACAAGTATTTTCGGCTAGCACTGCTGAACGTTTTCAGCGCAATCAAAGCAATAGACTAAATTTTGGCCGTAGCCGCTCCATCTGGTGGCTGCGATTTAATCTGGTCAATCAATCTGAATTAGATTGGTATTTGTTGATCGATGCCAATTTATCCGACCAGTTTGATTTATACATTTTCCCTGAAGGCAATTCCATCCCGAGTGATCTGAACGCTGTCACTCAAACTTATGCTGCCCCTGTCGAAGATTACCGGCGTCGGGCGTGGCGCTTATCCTTACCGGAGAATACGCCGCTGCAAGTCTATATGCGGGTGAGTAATGGCGATGCGGTGGTGGATGTACCGATTAAGTTTCTCACTGAGCAGGAATTTCTAGACAACTCTATTGCCAGTTACTGGTTGCTTAGTGCGCTGTACAGTTCATTGCTAATGCTGGCGGCATTTCAGCTGCTGATGTATTTAAGCCTGAGGGAAAGCAGTTACCTGATTCTGGCGTTTCATATCATTATGATGGTGATCAGTATTCATCGGGTAAATCCGGTGTTTCATTGGCCAGAGTTAGTCGGTGGCACTGCAGGCTACTTCTATACCGCGCCTACTTTTTTAGGTATTGCCAGCGCCTTTTGGTTTGCGCATAACATGCTGGATATCCCCAAATACTCGCGAACCTGGAGCCGATTATTTCAGTTTTTAACAGTGCTGAGTGTTGGTTTAATTGCCGTGGTGGGCTTAATCCCCGGTGGTACCGTCGTTCAAATGTATCTGGGAACCGTGCTCTTCTTTGCGGTCTCATGCTGTAGTTTTTACATCATGCTCAAGGGCAGCCGAATTGCCCTGTATTACTTTTTAATTCATGTGGCATCGATTTCGGCGCAGAGTACTAATTGGTGGTTAATTCTGTTTCGCCCTGAGCAATGGCATACCACGGTTGAGCTGAGTCTGTTCTTTTCGGAGCTGATCCTGATCTTGCCAATGACTTGGTTGCAGGCAGAGCGTGTGCGCATCATGCGTACCGAGGTGCTTAAGACAGAGGCAAAGCATCAGGCTAAAGATGAGTTCCTAGCCAATATGAGCCATGAGCTACGAACGCCGCTGCATGCCATTATCGGGCTGGGCGGTTTATTGCGACTGGGTAAGCTTGATAACAAACAATCAGCTTATATCGACCAACTTAATAGCGCGGCGCAACACCAACTGCAATTAGTTGGCAGCGTGTTAGATTTTGCCAAAGTAAATAGCCGTTCTTTCGATCTCGATCAACAAGCCTTTCGATTAGATATCGCGGTGAATTCGGTTGTCGGGCTGATGAAGCAGTCGGCCATTCAGAAAGGTTTGGAGTTGGAACTGGTCTTTAGCGGCGCTAAACCTGAGATTACAGTCTTGGGTGATCGGGTTCGTTTATCTCAAGTACTGATTAATCTGTTGAGTAATGCTATTAAATACACGCGCTTTGGAGTGGTGACGCTGAGTGTTGACATCAAATCTCTGATTGACGGGAGCTATAGCTGCCACTTTGATGTGATCGATACGGGTCCGGGTATTACAAAGGTCGAGTTAGACAGCCTGTTTGAGCCATTCTCGCAATTAAATCATGAAGGGAGTTTTCCTCAAAGTGGCGTCGGTTTAGGGCTGGCGATTAGTAAGGGCATAGTGGAAGCCATGGGCGGTAATTTGACAGTTAGCAGTCAATTAGGTGAGGGCAGTCAGTTCTCATTTTCCCTGCATTTACAGCGTAGTGTGATCAATAGCGAGGAGATCGACGAGTCAGCCGTGACCTCACTATCCTTACCCAAAGGCTTGCGGGTACTGCTGGTGGATGATTCGGAGATTAACTGCTTTGTCGGCGGTGAAATGCTCAATAATATGGGGATTGATGCGGTTGAGTTTGCGCCCGGTGGTGAGGAGGCGATCCTTCAGCTTCAACAGCACGACTTTGATCTGATGCTATTGGATATTAGTATGCCCGAGGTCGACGGTTACCAAGTGGCTCGCTGGTTACGTGAGCATGGGAAAAACCCTGATCTGCCGATTATTGCACTGACGGCACACTTGAAAGAACGAGTGATTAAAGAGAGTCGGGAGGCAGGAATGAATGAGGTGCTATCTAAGCCGTTTGAGTACGAAGAACTGTATGCCCTGATTCAGAAGTTGTTAAAGCAAACTGGATGATAGCGTCCTTGCTAATCATCAAGCGTTGAGAAACTTAAAAGCGGTGGTTGAGCTCCAGATTCATACCTTCACGGTCACCAAATTCCACATTCGCACGGAAAAAAGTGTTTTTTGCCACTGGCACGAAATAGCCTGCGCTGTAGCTTAGTTTATGCGAGTTTTCAGCTTCTACCGTGACCTTAACCGGACCACCCAATTGCGGAACATCGTAGGTACCCGTGAGGCCACCTTCCGCTTCTTGATAGATAACACCTAAACTAAATGCACCCAGCTTGGTTTTCTTCCCAATGCTCGGTATCCAGGTGTTGGCCTTGCCATCTTCTGAGCTGGATTCCAGTTTAGTGATCGAATGGATATAGCTCAGGGTGGCAAAGTAGTCCTTATGGCGCGCGATTGCAGTGCCGCCAAGGTGGTAAATCGTGCCACCGACATCCAGCGTCATATCGGGTAATGGGCCTGTCTGGAGTGGGATATTTGATAGCTTAACCAGCGCATCACCACGTGTTCTGACGACAGAACCAAACACGTTTAGGCTAGGCAGGATTTGGTAGTCCAACTTTAGCGTCGTGGCTTTAACATCGCTTTTAACCACCACCTGATCTTTAGCCGCGGCCAATGGAGCCAGTGCCGGATTATCAAATGACAGTGAGTTCAGTTTGTAGTCTTGCTTTTGCGAATAGACGGATAGGGCAATGCCGGTTTTCTTAAATTCAAAGCGGTTTTGATCGTTAGCCAAGGCGGCCTGTGAAATAAGTAGGCCAGGTATCAGACTGGACAAAATAAGGGCGCTGGTGAGCGTGTGATGGCGGGATTTCATCGGTAGATTCCTTCAGTATTTTTATGGTTCTCCCGACTCCTATTTAGTTTAGTGGATTGATATAGGAGTCGACACCACAACGCGCCTGCTTAATATACCCCTCGCTGGGTTAGCAGGTTCATTCTTGTGGTACGGTTTTTATATGAAACTAGCGGCTGAATGATCACCTGCGCGACACAGGATGCAAAAGCCGCTATTTCAGCGGGGAGCCATTCTTACACACTACAGGACTTATGTAACTACCTTGCTGTCTTAATGGTCACTATATGGTGTATGAAAATGACCTAACTTAAGATCCCCTTGATTGTCTTTTCATGGTTTTCTCTCCAGTCAGCTAGCGACTGCGCTTCGGCTTTTTGCTGCTTGGATAATGCTGTTTTTAAGGTTTCCTCAATCTCCGCTTTAGGGATGACGACAATGCCTTCTTCATCCGCGACGATCCAATCGCCGGTATTTACCGTGACGCCACCACAAGTGATCTCAACTTGCGAGGCGCCATCATTTGATTTGCCGCCGGGCTTAGGGAAGACACCGCGCGCAAATACCGGAAAGTTTAAAGACTTTAATTCACCCACATCTCGAATCACGCCATCAATCACAAAACCTGCGATGCCATTTTGCTGAGCCACGGCACAAACATTCCCACCGGCTACTGCGTAATCATTCGCATCGGTTTCAGCCACGATAATAGAGCCCGCTGGTGCACGGTAAATGGCATCGTGCAGATAGGTGTTGCTGCGGTTGGTACATTTAACGGTAAACGCTGGCCCCATAATCTGAGGTGCCTGGGGTAGTAACGACTTAATGCCGATATCCATGGCCTGCCCAGCCGACTGAGCATCTGAAATATCGGTCGCCAGCAGTGATTTGTATTGATCAAAGTTCATCCGTTTTTCCTGTCATTAGAAGTAAACAATCGTGCTACCCGCCACACTTTATTTCGATTGCGGGCACCTTTTTAGTGGATTGGCCTAATTTATCAGAATATTTTCTCAAATACTTGCTGTGTTAAGCTAGACCCGCGTAGAATCTATATCCAAAACGTTTGCAGTAAATAAAATATTATAAAATTATGTATGAATCCCACACTCAAGCGCTGCTTCAGCGCATCCTGAATTCAGTTAATTCTGAGTCTGATGATCACACTTCACAAGTCTTTCATTCACGGCTGGGGGCTAACTTCTACTCAATGCATACATTGTTTCAGCAGTTGTATGGGAATCGAGCGGACGCTGAAGCAAAACTGACGGAGTTAATTGCGGCGCTGGCCAATAGCTATCAACAGCGGCCTGCTGAGTTGCGTGAGAAAGATGCGCAGCGCGAGCAAAACCCTGATTGGTTTCTGAGCCAAAACTGGGTGGGTATGGCGCTGTATTGCGACCGCTTTGCTGGCGGGCTGGCAGGCGTCAATCAGCGCATTGATTATCTGGATGAGCTGGGTGTGAATATGGTGCATATTATGCCCATGATGCAAGCCCCGACTGGCGCGAATGACGGTGGTTATGCCATTAGTGACTTTAGGCAAGTGGACTCACGCTTTGGTACGCTAAGCGACATCACCACGCTGAGCGACACGCTACGCAGCAAAGAAATGCTGCTAACACTGGATGTGGTGATTAATCACACCTCAGATGAGCACCAGTGGGCACAAAAGGCGCGCGAAGGTGATCCCAAATACCGCGACTACTATTACCTCTATCCTGACCGGCAGCTGCCTGATCAGTTTGAACAAACACTGCCAGAGATCTTTCCGGAAACAGCACCGGGAAGCTTTACCTGGGATGATGAGCTGCAGCAATGGGTGATGACGGTTTTCAATAACTATCAATGGGATTTGAACTACCGTAACCCCGATGTGTTTAGAGAGATGATTGAAATCATCCTGTTCTGGGCCAATCAAGGGGCGGATATTCTGCGCTTGGATGCACCGGCTTTCATCTGGAAGCAATTGGGTACTGACTGCCAGAACTTGCCAGAAGCCCATTTGATTTTGCAATTATTTAAAGATTGCGCGCAAATTGTTTGCCCTGGCGTGTTGTTTATTGCGGAAGCCATCGTCGCACCTAAAGAAATCATTAAATATTTTGGTCCAGATCCGGTCGCAGGGCGCGAGTGTGAAATTGCCTACAATGCTACCTTTATGGCATTGCTTTGGGATGCGGTTGCGACACGCAATACGAAGGTGTTAAATCAGGCGTTGCACAGTTTGCCAGCTAAGCCTGAGCGCACCACGTGGTTAAACTATGTGCGTTGCCATGATGACATTGGTTTGGGCTTTGAGGATGCAGATATCACTGCAGCAGGTCTTACTCCGTACGATCATCGCCGTTACTTGATGCAATATTTAACCGGACAGCACGAGCACAGCAGCTCACGTGGCTTGGCCTTTGCTACCAATGAAAAGACCGGTGATGCTCGAATTTCAGGCTCGCTAGCATCACTGGCAGGGCTTGAAGCAGCCGTGCTTTATCAGGACAGCCGCGCGACCGAGCTGGCCTTACAGCGCATTCTCACCTTGCATGCACTGACCATGGCTTATGGCGGAATCACCTTGCTGTACTACAGCGACGAGCTCGCAACGCTCAATGATTACAGCTATGAAAACGAGCCTGAAAAAGCGCCGGATAATCGTTGGGTACATCGCCCGAAAATTGATTGGCAGCGCGCGGAACAACGTCATATTGACGGCACTAAGGAGCAACGAATCTTTTCAGGGCTTCAAGAGTTGATTGCTTTGCGCAAGCGCACCGAAGTGTTTGCTGACTTTAATAATCGTGAGTTACTCGGGAATGATAACCAACACCTGTTCAGCTTTGCCCGCTATGACCCCGCAGGCAAACTGGCACCGGTTGTGGTAGTTGCCAATTTCGATGAGCAGGATCATTTTCTGAATTTGGATGATCTGCGCGCGCAAGGCTACTTACACGGCACGGCAATTTATGATGTTAAAAGCGGTGAGCAATTAGTGCTGCCGGAACCGCATTTGTTATCGATTCCGGCCTGTGGTTTTTACTACCTTTCCAACCAGACCAGCACCTCGTAATGTGCGGTATGTGGAAATATATCGAAGAAGGCAGTGATTAAAACATTTTGATAGACACAAAAAAGGCCCGCAAACTTTGAACATTAAATCGTTCAAAACTTGCGGGCGAGTGTTGCGTTTACTGATTTTAAGCGTTAAATATTTACTCGCCTAAAACACGGCCTAAACGCCATTTGCTGAGTTCAGCCTTTGGCATATTGCGTAAACCTTCTGCTTCTCTGGCTAACAAGCGCTCACCCACTACAGTCGGCATTTTGCTCACTGCCATCGCTTTCGCAATACCTGTGACAGGTGCTGTTTCAGTGTCGGCCTCAGTGCTTGCAATACGTAAGCTGTCGGTCTTCTTTTTATTGCCTGACTTTCCTTTGGTTTTAGTAGTAGGTGCTTCAACAACCACTTCTTCCTCAACAGGCTCAACGACCGGCTCTTCAACTGGCTCAACTGCAGGCTGAGATTTGATCTGTAACTTGCCACTAAAGTAATCAGTGCTAACTGAGTCGTTGTACTCGTTCAAGCCAGTATTGCCAGACAAGTTCAGTGCCCAGTCCAATTCCTTATTGGTATTAAACCAAACAATGGACTTGATGGCCGGGTAGTTGTTTTGAACGCTCTGCATCATGTCAGTGATCCAAGCCGCTTTACTTTGTACCGAATCGCTATCATCACCATCCTGACCCCAAGTTGGATCTGGAACATCATGCGGCTCGGCAGAACTAACCTCAGCCAACATCATTGGCTTACCGGGGAATGCAGTCACCATTTTTACGTACTGCTGGCTAAAGGTTTCGTCAAAAGACTTCCAGCGACTAAATGAGTAGTTGCTGCCCCAGTTATAACCGTCGATGGATAACCAATCGACCACATCGTCACCTGGGTAATAAGCGGTTACATCGTTAACGCTATCAACATCGACATTATTGGCGCACCAAACCCAGCCAACTACGTCGTTAAGACCGGCATCGGCAAAGCGCTGATGCACATGACGCCAAGCTGTTTTTAAAGCGTCCGGCTGGTTGCCCCAAGGGTACCAATTGCCGTTAAACTCATGGCCAAAACGCAGTAAGATGGATGGTTCAGTGCCTGCTGGATACGTGTTACGCCAGTTTGTTAAGCCTTCGATCCAGCTGTCAATGTAAGCATCCCATTGACCAGACGCGATCTCTACTATCACATTAGAATCTGGTGCGGCGTTGTTGTAAGGCATCCAAGTGATGAGTGGCACAGAGTCGCGTGACACAATGTTTGAAGCTTGTACGGAAAGGCTGTCCCAGTTTGAACTGAAACTTGAAAAGATATTGATATTGGTTGCGTTTCTAGCCGTGTCCGCATTGAACTGATCGATGGTTGTTAAACTCCATCCATCATAATCAACATATGCACCAACTGATGTATCAGCAGAGGCATGGCCTGAAAATAGCAGGCAGGACGATAAAGCAATAGAAAGCAGGGTTTTCTTGTTATTCATTGGATTGTCTCCGGTGGAGCGGTACAGCAAGCAGAGGCTTATTTTTATAATTAGCGGCGTAACAACTGAGTGACACTCAAGGGGTTTATGTAAAAACAATAGAATGAAGTGAACAGGCATACACTATTTGGGGGAATAGCCAGCGGGAGCAAATCAACAGTCAGTGTAACTTTTTTAGCTGAACCTTCGTTGAATATCAGTATAAATTAATATGCTAATTTTGTTTGTTCGTCTTTTTGACAGACATACCTTGTAAAAGATGTGACTGAGCAGAGTTAAAACTCGGTGTAATGAATAATAACTGGACATAACTTTGTGCTTTGTGCCAAAAATAGCCTCTATCTATCCGGCTTGGCAGAAAAGGCAATAATTACCGATGAGCAGCAACTTTGATTTTCTGAAACATCACGATGAATTGCTGGTGCGACTAGCCGAAACCGCCGAGCATTGTTTTGTCCCTGACCCGAATACCACGCTCATCAAAATGCGACAGCTCGGTGAGGCTTTGGCTAAGGCGATTGCTGCGCGTGTTGGTATTGCGTTTGGGTCGGAAGTGACTCAGTACGAGTTGTTACGCGATCTGGATTACACGCTCAGGCTCGATAGGAATATCAAAGATGCTTTCCACAGTTTGCGCAAGCTAGGGAATGATGCCAGCCATGACATTATCTCCAGTACACACCGCAAAGCGCTGGAGTCGCTACAAGTCGGATTCTCACTCAGCGCGTGGTACCACCAAACTTTCGGTGGCGATAGCGCCAAAAACTTCAAGCCTGGTGCTTATAAAAAACCAAAAGACCCTTCCGATGATGTTCGCCAATTAGAAGAAACCATCACTGAGTTACAGCGTCAGCAAAAAACAGCCTCCGAACGTTTGGCAACCGCTGAACAGCTAAAGAAGATAGAAGCAAGCAAAGCAGAAGCCGAACGCAAACGTGCTCAAACCATGGCTGAAGAAAGCAAGATATGGGAAGCACTGGCACTAGAGACCGAAGCGAAGCTCGAAGCTTTCCGCGCAGAAATGGATGCAGCTAATACGGCTAAGCGTGAACAGTTTGAACAGAAAAACCAGCAAGCGAAAGCCGAAGAGATAGCCCGTGTTGAGAAATTTCCATTTCAGCTGAGCGAAGCTGAGACTCGCGTCATTATCGATCTACAGCTCAATGAAGCAGGCTGGGAAGCCGATACCAAAAACTTGCGCTACGCCAATGGCTCTCACCCGCTAGCCAACCAAAATCGTGCTATTGCTGAGTGGCCAACTGACTCAGGGCCAACCGACTACGTGTTATTTATGGGGCTAACACCGGTTGCGGTGGTAGAAGCTAAAAAGCACGCCAAAAATGTGTACAGTGCACTTGATCAATCCAAGCGCTATGCCAAAGGCTTAAAAGAAAATGGCCTATTTACCATTGAGACCAGCTATGGCGAATTTAAAGTGCCGTTGGTATTTGCCACCAATGGTCGCCCATACCTAAAACAGTTGGAGCAGGAAAGTGGCATCTGGTTTTTAGATGTCCGTAACACCACTAACCGCCGCAAAGCCCTGCAAGGCTGGTACACCCCACACGAAATCAAAACGTATTTACGCCAAACGCCACAGCAAGCAGAAGACGAGCTGGAATCGATGGATTTCAACTATGATTTGAAGCTGCGCGACTACCAAGTCACTGCCATTCGAGCCGTCGAGCAATCGATTCGCGATGGTAAGGACAGTGCTTTAGTCGCTATGGCCACCGGCACCGGAAAAACCAAAACCTGTATCGCACTCATTTACCGACTGCTTAAAGCTGAACGCTTCCGACGCGTTTTGTTTTTGGTGGATCGGGCCGCGCTGGGCAAGCAAGCCACTGTTGACTTTCAGGAAGTACGGTTGGAAAACCTTCAAACCTTCGCCGACACTTTTGAGTTAAAAGAACTTGGCGATAAGCAGCCTGATGACAACACCAAGGTCCATGTGGCGACCGTACAAGGCTTAGTTCAGCGCATCCTTTACCCCAACGATAACGATAGCAAGCCTGGCGTTGGTCAATACGACTGCATTGTGGTGGATGAATGTCACCGTGGTTACTTGTTGGATAAAGATCTTAGCGAGACTGAAATCTTGTTTCGTAACCAAAAAGACTACCAATCCAAATACCGTGCAGTGATCGATTACTTTGATGCATTTAAGGTCGGGCTGACTGCTACGCCTGCACTGCACACCACCGATATTTTTGGCAAGCCGGTGTTTACTTACAGCTACCCAGAAGCAGTGCTGGATGGATGGTTAAACGATCATTTGCCACCGATTCGCATACATACCAAGCTTTCTGAGCAGGGGATTCGCTACGAGGTGAATGATGAGGTTCAGGTGTTAAAAAGAGATACCAGCACACTCGAAACCTTTAATACACCGGATGAGCTAGAGTTTGACGTTGCTGACTTTAACCGCAAAGTGCGTTCGATTTCATTTACCAAAACTGTGTGTAAATGGCTGATCGAGAGTGGCTCGATTGATCCGTATTTACCGGCGAAAACGCTAATTTTTTGCGTGACTGATCAACATGCAGATCAGGTGGTTGAAGCGCTGAAGTCAGCCTGTGAGGCCTTTCATGGTGAAGTTGAAGATGATGCCATCCAGAAAATAACCGGTACATCTGACAAGCCGCTGGATAAAATAATCGCCTACAAAAACGACCGGCTCCCCAATGTCGCGGTCACTGTTGATTTGCTGACAACCGGAATCGACGTGCGTCCAATTAGTAATCTGGTGTTTTTGCGCCGCGTAAACAGCCGGATTCTATTTGAGCAAATGCTTGGGCGTGCCACGCGCTTATGTCCTGAAATCGGCAAAGGGCCATTCCGTATTTATGACGCAGTCAATATTTACGAGCAGTTGGAAAACGTCAATACCATGAAGCCTGTTGTGACAAGGGTGGATGTTGGCTTTACCGATCTTAGCAATGAAATGATTCGAAGTGATGAACCACAGTTACAACAGCTGGCCAAGGATCAGTTCATCGCTAAGTTACAGGTAAAGAAAAACTACCTCAGCGACAACCAAGCCAGCCAATTTGAAACGGTGGCTGGCGAAACTGCAGAGGAGTTCGCTAAAACTCTAAAGAACATGCCTCTGGAGGCAGTAGCGGAATGGTTTAAAGAACACCCTGGCTTGGGTGAAATACTAGATGCCAAAGCACAGGGAGGCAGTAAACGTCCAGATTTAGTGATATCTCATCATGAGGATGAATTTACACAAACCACCACAGGCTATGGCGACGGACAGAAGCCAGAGGATTATCTGCAAGCCTTCACGCAATTTATCAATGCCAACAGCAACCGCATGGCTGCTTTGCAAGTAGTGGTGCAGCGTCCATGGGAGTTGAGCCGCCAAAGCCTCAAGGAGCTAGCCGTTGAGTTAGATCGCAACCAATTTCGGGAGCAGGATTTACAGATTGCTTGGAACGAAGTCAAAAGTGAAGACATCGCCGCGCGGATTATTGGCTTTATTCGCCAGGCAGCACTTGGCGAAGCGCTGATTCCATGGGAGCAACGCGTCGATCAGGCTTTAGTCAAAATGCTAGCTCTAAAAAACTGGAGCACCCCACAACGGCAATGGCTGGAGCGTGTTGCCAAGCAAATGAAAGCGATGATTGTTGTGGATGAAGCCGCGCTAAACCAAGGTGTATTCAAGCAAAATGGCGGCATTAGCCGCGCGAATAAGCTATTTGATAACGCGGCAAATGACTTGCTTCAAACCTTTAATCAGGCGCTTTGGCAGTGATGATACGAACTATACATTTCTCACTATCTTCGCTGGGCATGGCTTCTCCTGATCAGCTCCCCCCAAGACTCTAACCACTCCGTCATTTTATCGTTGCTAATGGTTTCCTGTATCTCTTGATACTCTTGCCAGCGAGTGACGGTTAGCTCGTTCTCATGTTGTTTACATACTTCATCTAAGTGTATACCTGAGATGGCTAGCCTCTGTAACGTTTGTTGAGATATTTAACGACAGTAACATTGCCAGTTTATAGCGGCTAGCACTGTGAGTTTTTGAATTTGAGGCGTAGAATTGCACAGCGATTAGAAACGATACAAAGCCTGAAACCCCCAACTTTAAGGACACAAATGAGCACTCAAGACCTCGTTGCCAAACTCTGGAACCTGTGTAATCTGCTGCGCGATGATGGCGTTACTTACCACGAATATATCAACGAACTGACCTACTTAGTGTTTCTAAAAATGGTGGATGAAACCGGACAGGAAGAGCATATTCCCGAGGGTTATCGCTGGTCTGATCTGGAAGCTTACAACGCTGCGACGCGCTTAGAAGAATATAAAAAATTGCTGATCCATTTGGGTACACACGGCTCGCTAATTACCAAAGCTATTTACGCCAATGCCAGCTCGGTGATTCGCAAGCCCACCACGCTCAGCAGGCTAGTCTCTGAAATCGATAAACTCGATTGGTACAGCGCCAAAGAAGAAGGGCTTGGCGATATGTACGAAGGCCTGCTGGAAATTAACGCGGGTGAAAAGAAATCTGGCGCGGGGCAATATTTCACGCCACGCGTGCTGATCAATGCCATGGTCGAATTAATGAATCCGACGCTGGATGATGTGATCGTTGACCCAACAGCGGGTACCGGTGGTTTTCTGATCAGCGCGCATCACCATATTATTAAGCACAACGACGTTGAGGCTCTGGACGAAATCGCCTACGACAAGTATCAGCACAAAACCTTTTTCGGCATGGAATTGGTACCAGATACGCGCCGACTGGCGATGATGAATCTTATGCTGCATGATTTGGCGGTGGATGATGACAATGCAGGCATCCTGTTTGGCGACACACTCTCTAATGAAGGCAAAGCGCTGCCACCAGCCAGCTTAATCCTTGCGAACCCACCGTTTGGCACCAAGCAGGGCGGCGGCATACCAACCCGTGATGACCTTGTGCAATACACCAGCAACAAGCAATTAGCGTTTTTACACTTGATGTATTTGCGCATGCTGAAGCCCGGTGGACGCGCAGCGATTGTCCTACCAGACAATGTGCTGTTTGAAAGCGGTATGGGTAAAACCATCCGAAATGATTTGATGGAAAAATGCAATCTGCACACCATTTTACGGCTACCGACCGGCATCTTTTATGCGGCTGGCGTAAAAACCAATGTGCTGTTTTTCTCCAAACCTAACGATTTGAGGCAAGACAAAGGTAATACCAAAAATGTGTGGGTGTATGACCTGCGCTCGAATATGCCACAATTTGGCAAGCGCACAGTGTTTAACACTAGCCATTTGAGTGACTTCTACCAAGCGGTAGGAGGCGACCTAACAACCGTCGATGAGGCAGCGCGCCAGAAGTTCGTTGACGGGTGTGCCGATGGTGCTGACAGCAGCCGTTTGCGTTGTTTTAGCCGTGAAACGATTGCGGCAAAAGATGACTCATTGGATTTGTCATGGATTCGTGATGACAGCACCGAAGACAGTGCTGACTTGCCAGAGCCGGATGTATTGATTAATGGCGCGTTGGAGGATCTGGCGGGCGCGATGACGGAATTGAGATCGATTTTGGTTGAGTTGGATGTGGCAGAAGAAGGTGAAGGTGAAGAGGTGGCTTTGTGAGTGGGTTGCCGATTGGGTGGGAGTCTCTCAAATGCGGTGAAACCTTCGAGCAGATCTCAACTACAAAATTAAAAGTGAAGACTAAAGATACAATGGTTGAGGGTCTTTTCCCGGTAATTGACCAAGGCTTGAACTTCATTGCGGGTTATGTGAATGATGAGGAGAAAGTAATAGAGATAAACACACCTGTCTGTATCTTTGGAGATCACACAAGAATTATAAAGTGGGTGGATTTTTCTTTTGTGCCGGGAGCTGATGGAACAAAAGTGTTAAACCCGAAGGCCTATTTGGCACCTAAATTTTTTTATTACCAGCTGTGTAGTCTGAATATTTTAGATAAAGGTTATGCGCGGCACTTTAAGTTTTTGAAGGAGGCAGATATTTTACTTCCTCCTTTAAGCGAACAAGTCCGCATAGCCAATAAACTCGATAGTCTTCTTGCCAAAGTTGATAAGGCTCAGGCTCGGCTGGAAAAAATACCTGTTCAGTTGAAACGTTTTCGGCAGTCTGTTTTGGCGGCTGCGACTTCGGGGGAGTTGACGCGGGAGTGGCGGGGTACAGAAGAAACAGGTTGGAGTTCGGTTTCATTTTTAACTTTGGTTAATAAGATTAGAAGCGGCTCGGGAGGTAAGGCTTTGGATGAGGTGAGTGAAACCAAAATTCTAAGATCTAGTGCTGTAAGAGACATGACGATAGATTTTACGGATCATCGATATCTGAAGGGTGATGACTTGTTGAAATCAGCTAATACTTTAGCTAATGGCGACTTGTTATTTACAAGACTTAGCGGTTCCACTGAGTATGTTGGTAACTGTGCTTGTGTTGTTGGGCTAGAAGAAACAGAGGTCTTTCAATATCCCGATAGGCTTTTTTGCGCAAAACTTAAAGAACCTGAGTATGCATCATACTTAGAGCTGTTTTTTTCTTCAAGAAAATTTAAGAGATACATTATTGAAAGTATTAAGTCTTCTGCGGGTCACCAGCGTATTACGCTTGGCGTTATCAAAGAGGCAAATGTTGATTTACCTCCTATTGAAGAACAACAAGAAATAGTCCGCCGAGTAGAATCCCTATTTGCCCTAGCCGATTCCGTCGAGAAGCAATATCAAACCTCTAAAGCCCGAGTAGACCGCTTAACTCAATCCATTATTGCCAAGGCATTTCGTGGTGCATTGGTTCCGCAAGATCCAAACGATGAGCCAGCTGCGGAGTTGTTAAAGCGGACTCAAGAACTAAAAATTGCGGAATCAAAGAATAGCAAAAAAGCAGTACAGAAAAGAGTGGTAAAAACAAAGGTACATGTTATGAGACTAGATGAAGCGCCAAAAGATTACTTATTTAGACTTTTGGAAAATAATGGTGGTGAAGCTCACCCTGATGTTTTATGGAAGTTGTCAGGCCTTCCAATTGATGACTTTTATGCGAAGCTTAAGCAAGAACTCAAGGAGCAAAATATAGATGAAGATAATGAGTCAGCTGATCCAAGCTTTAGGCTGCTAAAAATTACTAATCCCAATCTTATTGGAGCATAGTAGAAATGCGAATAACACGTCTCTTTGTAAAAGATTATAACAACCTTCAGAATTTTGAAATTTGTCCGGATGCAGTCGAGCAAACGACGGTTGTTTTAGGCAGGAATGGGGCAGGAAAGTCCAACCTTATTGAAGTCTTAGTGGAAATTTTTCGTGATCTTGAAATGAGTGTGGCTTCAAGTTTTTGCTATGAGTTGGATTATGTTATACGAGATAAGAAGGTAAAGGTCTGCTGTAATCCAGACTCCCGGCCTAAGCTTAGGATAGAGGTTGGGGAAAAAAAGGTTGCTGTTAAAGCTTTTGCCGATAATGCAGAGATGTATTTACCAAAATATGTTTTTTCGTACTATTCTGGCTGGAATCAAAGACTAGAGCAGCTATTCGACAAGCCAACTAAAAATTTATATAAAGCTTGGAAGGGTGGTAGTACTTCCGAGAATATTCCATTGCGTCGTTTGTTCTATTGCCGTAAAGATTATAGTCAATTGGTTTTACTGGCATTTTTCTTAATGGACGAAGGCCCCAAGATTAAAGATTTTTTGTTAAAATATCTTAAAATTAGCGACTTCGAGTCAGCACTATTCGTAATGCACAGGCCTTTTTGGCGAACTGGAAAGCCTAATAAGAATGACCTTGAAAATGGTGACCCAACCTTTTGGTATGCCAAAGGAGCTTTTCAAACGTTTACAGATCGGCTTTGGCGTCACTCTCTAGCACCTATTCGAAATGATGAATCTGTCACCAAGGATTTTAGGGATAGAAAAGAGGATCAAGAAAGGCTGTATCTATTTATAAAAGATAAAGCGACCTTAAAGGAGTTGGTTTATCCTGGAGAAGATGAAACCCATTTTTTTGCACATTTAGAGGGTTTAAGCCTCTGTGACTTAATTGATGAGGTTCGGGTTACGGTAAAGCATAGTGATGCTGGTTATATTCGTTTTGATCAACTATCTGAAGGTGAGCAGCAACTTCTTACCGTTCTGGGGTTACTTCATTTTACGAAGGGCGAAGAATCATTGTTTCTATTGGATGAGCCTGATACTCACTTAAATCCAGCTTGGACGTATGAGTATTTGAATTTGCTTGAAAGTCAGGTTGTAGATAGTACGTCACAATTATTCATAGCATCTCACAATCCATTGATGATAGGAGGCCTCAAGAAAGAACAAGTAAGATTGTTGAATCGAAAAACAACAGAAACTGGGTCTGTTGTTAGCGCAGATATACCAGATGAAGATCCTATAGGAATGGGCGTAGATGGGTTGCTGCAATCTGAGATATTTGGTTTGCAATCAGTTCTTTCTCCGAGTGTCGTTGAAGCTCTTACGCGACGGTATCAGCTACTTGGGTTGAGTGGAAAAACACCAGAAATGTCGGAAGAGTTTGAACGATTAACCCGAGAGTTAGAAAGTTTGGGTGTTGCGACTTCTTTCCCTCATCCATATTTTGATAAGTTTTCAAAAGCACTAGCCAAAAATCCAATCATGAGCAAGAGCCAATATTCACCTGAAGAGATGAAGGATCTCGAAGACTTTACAAAAGAATTACTTCAGGAAATTATGGATGAATCAAACGAGGGGGGAAATTCGTGAGATATATTCCTCTGGGAGATGCAGATCAAGAATCATTGAAGGATTGGAAAGAGAGGTCATTACAGATACTTGATGAGCTTAAAAATGAACCTGATAAAAAGAAGAGAAAAGTAATTATCAAACGGTGTAGTTCTCACTGGAGAGAGCCAGTATTACTATCATTTTTAAAAGGTTTATCTGATGGTAAGTGTTGGTATTCAGAGGCAAAATTTACTGCTGAATATCCACACCTAGAGCATTTTCGACCGAAAAGTTGTGCTTTCGATGAGAGTCGAAATATACGACATGATGGCTATTGGTGGCTTGCTTTTGATCTTGAGAACTACCGCCTTTCGAAGCCAGTTCCTAATACTAAAAAAAGTGCTTACTTTCCTCTTAAAGAACGATCTCAAGCAGTTCTTAGACCTGGTATTGCTTTAAGTCGTGAAGTTCCAATGTTTCTAGATCCGACAAACCAGTTAGATGTCGATCTGATTAGTTTCAATGCTTTAGGTGAACCTGAGCCATGTTCAGAGCCCGTTTTTGACTTGGATGAGTGGGATAGGCAGAGAATTAAATTTTCAATCAGTTTTTATGGCCTAGATAATTATGAATTGTGTAATGAGAGAAAGGAGCTGTGGGTATCTTTATTTGCTCAGTTCGATGAATATGCTAAATACTATCAAAAGTATAAAGAAGAAAATTGTATCGAAAGTAGGGGTAAAGCAAAGCAGATTTTTGGGCGTTTGACTGTTTTTTTGAAAAATCCATCACAAGAATTTACAGGTTTGATAAAAGCTTGTTTCAATGCTCACAAAGTTGGTAAAGCATTATTGAAAACAACGCACTTCTAAAAGCATCATGGCTTTTATTGTGTATTGATTTGATGAGGCTTTAATTCTATTTAAGCACTAAGAAAGCGATTCAATACAAGCCATACTTTGTAGGAGCTACTATGATTATAGGGTGTTTTGTAAGTTACTGAGCTCTGCTTTCAACTCTTCAGATTCATAGTCAAGGACCGGTATTTTTTGTTTGAAGCATTCTTCCATAAAGGTATAACGATCGATATCGGCGAACTCACAAGCTCCTCCAGCCGATAATTTACCAGCCCGAAACATTGCGAGTGCGGCATAGAGTTTGATCTGTTTTGCTACTACTGATTTCTGTGCCTAGGTTGGTGATCGGGTGCATGGCTATGCGCCTCACCAGCAGGAAGGTTTCCCGCAAGTAATGCTTCAACTGCAGCAACAGGATCAGTTTCGGAGGTCACTTTTACTTGTACACCTGAGCGCGCCAGCCTTTGAATAAAGCCTTCACCACAGCCCGCAGTAATTAAGTAGTCCAACTCAAACAGAGGGTGCTTGCCGAGACCATCCCAGGCATGCATCGACATATTGAGCGGGAGATCCAAACGATCGCTGGCAGTAATTGGTTGACCTTCCTGTACGGTAAAAATAAGGAAGCGTCGGCCTTTACCGGCATGACCGGTGATGGTGCGGAAATTCTGACTAGTGATACCGATTTTCATAAGAGCTACCTGAGTGATTTTAGCTAGCCACTATAAAAACCAGCCGGCTAAGGAGTAACCCTTCACGGGGGGCTTACGCTGATATAGCGTGCTGACCTAAGGGTAGCCGTACGGTAATAGCCTCACCACACAGGCCTTGTTCACAGACTTTTCTCAATAGTCCATAAACGCCTAAGCCCAACCGCTTACAGGTTTCAGTCAGAGTCAGAATCACCGGACGGAACTGATCTCCTCTGGCAGACTGACTGAAGAAACTGGTTTTACGCCAGATCACATAAGGACGTATCGCACGTTCTGCTTCATTGTTGGTCATGGGAATCGCGCGATCCTGCAAAAACGTCCAGAGCATCGATTCATCCGCCAGCAGTCGTTTGCACTGATTGGCTGTTTTGCTGGCTTTTTTTAACGGGTCAGCGGGCGCGGTCTCACACCCCAGGCACAGTAGCGTATGGATCGCCTGTTTGAATCGTCGCATTCGTGTGTGGTAGCCAGCATCAGAATAGCCGCCCGATCGCCAACGATTACGACAGTGTACAATCAAGCGGGATAATCGCCAGAGTTGTTTCCCCAGCACCCCGGCCCGTCCCACACGTTCTGATATTTTCCGAAACTTACGGATAATATGCGCCCAGCAAAGCTGGCGCTTTTCGACCGGATAATCGTTGTAGCCGCCATGTTGGTCAGTGACCAGTATACCCTCAAAATTATCCAGTAAACCCTTCGCGGCACCTTTACCCCGAGAATGATGCGTTAGAAAGTAGACGACTTGCGAGGAACACAGCACCCAAAGCCAACGCTGCTCATTATTGCGGTAATGACTGGTTTCATCCGCATGAGCAACGGGTAAATTCCGTACCGCCTGACCCACTTGCTGATACAGCGGCAGCAACCATCCCGTGACCGAGCGGGTGGCCTGGCTCACGGCACCGGTACTGAAGGCGAGTTGCCAGTGATCTTTCAGTAAGCGTTGAATGTTTGACACCGATAAGGCATAAGCGCCATTCATCAGCGTAATCCAGCTGACCAGTCCCGGCCCCATTTGCCCACAGGGAACCGTGTCTGGCAAGCGAGCCACCTGACGCTTGCGGCAACCCGGACAGATTGCCTCATAAAGACAATGTTCAGTGACTTGACTGCGAACCTCAGGCAGGTCAAAGACCTGATGTCGCTGATAAGGCTCCTGAGCGACATCACACACCGCACCACAGGTGCATTGAGTGCCTGGGTAGTAATGAACTTGCTCATCCGTCGCAGACAGCTCTACCCGAACGCGTTGATGACCCTGATGACCCGGCTGGGCTCCTTGCTTGCGAGGACTCTTAGGCTTCTTCTCGCGCTTAGCCCGTTGTTCCGGTGAATCCTGGGACGGTGGTCTGGAGGAGTTTCTGGAAGAACTCCCGCTGCCTGCGATGTCTTCCAGCTCAGCGACACGCTGTTCCAGTTGGGTCACTAAATCCAATAACTGACGATTGAGACGCTGCGACGCCGCCAGATCCGCGGGCAGTTGGTGATTGAAAAGCGCCTCAGTTAGTTTGTTCATTGTTTAATCATAACGAATTGTGGCCTAAATGCAACCCCGTGAAGGGTTACGCTAAGGAGCATTGATTTTAATCAATTGGGGATTTTATATTACTGTGCGAACCGATGCTGATGGGCTATTGTTATTCCTCGAAGCAATATGAATTTACAAGTGCATACAAATATATGATGGTGAATGTACTTGTCTTGCAAGCAGAAAGTAGTTCATAATTGTTTTAAGGTTGTAAAACTAATTTACAACTTCGAGGAAATCACAATTGGAAGGAATTTTATGAAATCATTACGTAAGATCGTTCAGACAACTGCTGGCGTCGTGGCTGCCGCTACTTTTATCGCTGGTATCGCAACGCCTGCTATGGCGGCATACCCTGAACGTCCTATCTCATTGATCGTGCCTTGGGGCGCTGGTGGCGGAACAGATGCAACCGGAAGAATCATCGGTAGCCTGCTGCAAAAAGAATTAGGACAACCCGTTAATGTCATCAACCGCACCGGCGGTAGTGGCGTTATCGGTCACTCGGCCATTGCAACCGCAAAGCCAGATGGCTACACCATTGGCGTGGCAACCGTTGAAATCGGCATGATGCACTGGGCCGGACTCACCGATCTAACCTACAAACAATACACTCCAATCGGACTCTTTAACAGCGACCATTCTGGCGTTATTGTGCGTGCTGACTCACCTTGGACCACTGTTGGCGAATTGCTGGCCGATGCTAAAGCGAAGCCAGGCGAATACAAAGCCTCTGGTACAGGTCAAGGTGGTATTTGGCACCTTGCGCTAGCCGGCATGCTCAACGCTGATGGACTTGATCCCAACGTAATCCCATGGGTACCTTCAAAAGGCTCCGCAGGTGGACTTCAGGAGCTCGTTGCTGAAGGCGTGGATATCGTGACGTCATCTATCGTAGAAGCCTCTGGTTTGTTATCCGCTGGTAAAGTCAAAGCGATTGGCGTCATGGCACCTGAGCGTCAAGCGGCATTCCCGGATGTTCCTGCACTGACTGAAGTGGGCGGCCCTGAGTGGGAGATGGCTTCATGGCGTGGTCTGGTCGCACCGGCCGGATTGCCAGATGCTGAAGCTGAAGTACTGCGCACTGCACTGGATAAAGTTGTAAAGTCTGATGAATTCAAAGAGTTCATGGATGGTCGTGGTTTTGGTATCACGTATCTGGGTAATGACGCGTTTGAAAAGTGGATGGAAAAGAGTGATGCATCCCTTGGCGTGGTTATGAAAGCAGTTGGTTTAGCCAAATAAGTTTGTCTGCTTTGCTGTAAAAAATACCCTCGTTACTGGTGGCTAATCGGTAGCGGGGGTATTTGTTGTTACGCACTTACACATTGAGGGAGTCAGGCAATCATGAAATTTAATGATGCAGTCTTTGGCATTTTTCTGATTATTTTTGCGATCGCAGAAATAGCATATACCCGTACGTTTCCATCCCTTCACGGCCAGCGCTTTGGCGCATCCGACTTTCCGGTATTGATCGGTGTTGGCTTTATTATCTGTGGTTGTCTTTTGTTGTTCAGCGCTTATCGAAAGCGAGCGGTGGCGACTGATGAAGCACCCAGCGAATCTAACTTATTATCACTGAGAGGTTGGGCTGAGAAGCGGCCTTCGGTGATCAATTTCTTTGCGGTATTGCTCTGCATTTTATTTTTCATTGGCTTTGTCGATGTTTTGGGTTTTGTAATCGTCGCGTTTTTGCTGTTACTGGTACTGTTTTACCGGCTCGGCAATGGGGTGGTGACGTCGTTGCTTGGCGCGCTACTAATGACGGTGATTACAAAAATGCTATTTGGGGTATGGCTACTGGTACCGCTTCCAATTGGCCCACTCGGTATTTAGAGGTTTATTATGGATGCATTTATAGCAGGACTTTATTTGGTCTTTGATCCCTACGTACTGATGGTGATGGTTGGTGCGGCGGCGTTTGGTTTGCTGGTAGGCTCGATCCCAGGTTTAACCGCCACCATGGCAACCGCATTGCTGATTCCGGTGACCTTTTTTATGGACCCGGTGCCCGCGATTGCGGCGATTGTCACCACGGTGGCGACGGCGATTTTTGCGGGTGATATTCCCGGCGCGCTATTACGAATTCCCGGAACGCCCGCATCAGCGGCGTATTGCGATGAGGCGTTTGCCTTAACTCGCAAAGGTAAAGCCCAATTGGCGCTGGGTGTTGGGCTAATGAGCTCGGTGATTGGTGGCTTGGTTGGCGCGGTGGTGCTGATGATGGCGACCTCTGCATTGGCTGAGTTTGCGTTTAAATTCTCATCATTTGAATACTTTTGGTTGGCGTGTTTGGGGCTTTCCAGTGCGGTCGTGGTATCGAGCGGTTCGACCTTAAAAGGCTTTGTGTCGCTATTAATCGGTTTGTTTATTTCCACGATTGGTATCGATCTGATCTCAGGGCATCCGCGCTTTACCTTTGGTAGCACGGAGCTGCTGGCGGGGATTAGCTTTATCCCAGCCATGATTGGAATGTTCGCGATCTCTGAAGTGCTGCGTTATGTCGCTTCTTCAGATAAAGGTCGCCCGAGCGTGCCAAAGCAGTCCATGAACAGCCTGTTTAAGGGTGTCGGTGGCGTGCTTTACAAGTACAAATTCAATGTGGCGCGTGGTAGTTCAATTGGTGCGGTAACCGGAGTCTTACCGGGAGCGGGGGCTGATATTGCGGCATGGGTTGCTTATGGCGTGTCAAAGCGGGCATCTAAGGATAAGGAGTCCTACGGTAAAGGTAATGTGGAAGGATTGGTCGATGCCAGTTCGGCGAATAATGCTGGCTTAGCCGGTGCTTGGGTGCCTGCTTTGGTATTTGGTATTCCGGGGGATTCGATTACAGCGATTGCCATCGGCGTGTTGTATATGAAGGGGATGAACCCCGGTCCGATGATTTTTCAGGAAAACCCACAGATGCTGAATGCGGTGTTTATCGTATTTTTTGTGGCGAATCTGTTATTGCTGCCGCTGGGCTATCTGGCAATTCGCTTATCCACGCAGCTATTGAAAATCCCATCGCGAATGTTGATGCCGGCGATTTTGATTTTCTGTTTGGTGGGCTCATTTGCCATTACTAACTCGATCTTTGGTGTCGTGATTATGCTGGCGATGGGCGTACTGGCTTATATTATGGAAGAGAATGGCTTCCCGATTGCCCCGACGATTCTTGGAATTGTATTGGGTGCGATGCTGGAGGAGATGTTCTTATCATCCATGATTAAGGCAGATGGTGAATTACTTGCCTTCTTCTCAAGGCCAATTGCCGCGTCGCTGGGTGTGCTGACCATTATGATTTGGCTATTCCCATTACTTAAGATGATACGCAAGCGGGTAGGAAATAAACCAGCGGCTTAATGTGTTTTGCTGCTTAAATAAAAAGGGAGCTTTGTGGCTCCCTTTTTTGTGTTGTGATGTATGCTCAGCTTGCTAGCCGTAACGTATGCATAGCGCCTAACAGGGCTTAGTTCAGCGGCTAATGCATAGTGCAAGGTAGCCAACTTAGTGGCCATCAATGGAAAAGCAACTAACTTAAGGGCTGAACCGCTTTGGGTCGTCTAAAACGACGCCATAAAAAGCCTGAGCGACTCAATAAAATAGCTGAGAACAACAAACCACAGCCAACCGCCTGCATCGTACTCATGCGCTCACTAAGCCAAACCATACTAATCAGCGCAACCCAGACCGGCTCCAAAGTCATTAATAGCGAAGCATGGCTGGCAGATGACATGCCTTGCCCCCAAGTCTGGAGTACAAAGCGGCCACAAGTCGAAAGCACGACGGATGCTATAAGAAATCCCCAGATACCCGTTGCATGCTGAAAGCTCCAAGTCTCAAACATCGCAGAGATAGGCAGGGCGACAATACCCGTCACTAACATTTGCATGGTGACCAGCACCATAGCGGGCAGTCGCTGCGCCAATCGCGTATTCAGATTAAAGAAGATCGCGAAGAAAATGGCACCTACTGCAAAAATCAGCTCACCGGATCCTGCACTGAGGTCGGTTTCTAGAAACAGCAAAGCTAATCCAGCAATGGTCAGCGGCAATGAACCCCACAACAAACCATTCACTTTCTCTTTAAAAAAGAACAGGGCAATGACCGGCACCATCACAATCGCCAAATTGTTGATAAATGCACCAACACCCAAATGTGTGACATGATGTAGGCCAAGCACCCAGAAAATAATCGCGGTGGTGAAAAACAGGCTGGAGATAAGAATCTGTCGAATATCCAGCCATTCAAGCTTGCGCAACACGGCCCAGCTAAAGGGCAACAAGATCAGCCCTGCTAAAAAAAAGCGTATGCCAATGAACAGGATAGGGCTCATGGATTCCAGAACTTCTTTGGAAAACAGCCAGCCGAAGCCGGCCAGCAAAGTGGCGCAGACCAGAAGTAAGTCCGCTTTAAGAGCGTTTGACACCGCAAGTATCTCGACTTTAAGAAAACCGCAGAGTCCCACAGAAAGCCTGACTCCGCTAGTGTTTCGTAGTGCAAGTGCAGCAAAAAAATTAATTCATTTCATCCGTTCAGCATCCAAGCATGTATCTGCTGCGTAAAATAAGCTAATTACACATTTATAAACCTACAAAGGTAAGCCATGAATAAAAAACTGATAATAGTCGGAGTGATCGCAGTATTAATTGCGGCATTTTTCTTATTTGATTTACAGCAATATTTTTCGCTGGAATTCATTAAGGCAAAACAAGAAGACTTTAACGACTTTTACCAGAACAATACGCTGCTGACGTTGCTTTTGTTCTTTGCAATTTACGTAGTGATGGCGGCTTTATCGTTACCGGGCGCTGCGATTATGACGGTACTGGCCGGTGCCTTATTTGGCCTGCTAACGGGTCTGATCATTGTATCGTTTGCTAGTACTCTTGGTGCTACGCTGGCATTTCTGGTGGCGCGTTACTTGTTCCGCGATACGCTGCAACAACGTTATGCCGACAAGCTACGCGTCATTAACGAAGGCGTTGAAAAAGAAGGCCCGCTGTACTTATTTGCGATGCGCCTGGTGCCTTTGTTCCCATTTTTCTTAGTCAATCTGTTGATGGGTTTTACCCATATCAAAACTATAACCTTCGCTTGGGTTAGCCAGATTGGAATGTTAGCGGGTACGGCGGTGTTTGTGTATGCCGGTACTCAGCTTGCTAAAATTGATTCACTATCAGGTATTTTGTCACCTGGTTTAATAATTGCATTTGCCTTACTCGGAGTATTCCCAATGATTGCCAAAAAAGTAATGGATAAGATTCGCGGGAATAAAGTCCTTGCTGCTTATAATAAACCTGAAAAGTTTGATTTTAACTTATTAGTAATTGGTGCAGGTTCTGGTGGATTAGTTTCTGCTTATATCGCTGCTGCCGTAAAAGCTAAAGTTGGTCTTATTGAAAAGCATAAAATGGGCGGTGATTGTTTGAATACCGGCTGTGTGCCAAGTAAAGCGCTGATTCGTACTGCTAAAGCCGTTCATGAAGCGAAGCACGCTGATAAATACGGCCTGAAAAACATGCAGCCTGAGTTTGATTTCAAAGAAGTCATGCAGCGGGTACATGGCGTGATTAAAGCGATTGAGCCACATGACTCGGTTGAGCGTTACACTAAACTGGGTGTGGATGTGATTACTGGCGAAGCCAAAATCATCGACCCATACCGCGTTGAAGTAAACGGCGAAGTACTGACTAGTAAGAACATTATTATTGCCACGGGCGCACGTCCTTTAGTTCCGCCCATTAAAGGCCTGGATCAGATTGATTACCTAACCAGTGACAACTTGTGGGAAATCGAAGAGCAGCCTGAGCGCCTGGTTGTGCTGGGTGGTGGACCGATCGGTTGTGAGTTGGCGCAGTCATTTGCACGCTTAGGTTCTAAAGTATCGCTAATTGAAATGGCACCACAGATCATGATTCGTGAAGATGATGAAGTGGCTAGCCTGATGAATCAGCGCTTCCAGGATGATGGCATCGAAGTACTGACTTCACACCGTGCAACCGAGTTTGTGGTTGAAGATGGTCAGCAGTACATCGTGTGTGAACATGATGGCAATAGCCGTAAGATTCCATTCGATCGCGTATTACTGGCACTAGGTCGTAAGCCAAATATCGAAGGATTTGGTTTGCAGGAGCTGGGCGTTGAGATCAGCAAGCGCGGTACGGTAGGTACGGATGCGTTCCTAACGACTAACTTCCCGAATATCTATGCCGTAGGTGATGTGGCTGGTCCATACCAGTTTACCCATACCGCTTCACATCAAGCATGGTATGCCAGTGTGAATGCCTTGTTTGGTACATTCAAACGCTTCAAAGTGGATTACCGAGTGATTCCTTGGGCGACATTTACTGACCCTGAAGTGGCACGTGTTGGCCTGAATGAGAAAGATGCTAAAGATCAAGGCATCGCTTATGAAGTAACCACTTACGGTCTGGATGATTCTGACCGTGCCATTGCCGATAGCAGCGATGAAGGTTCGGTAAAAGTTCTGACCGTTCCGGGCAAAGATAAGATTTTGGGTGTAACGATTGTGGGTAAAGGCGCAGGTGACTTGATTCCTGAGTTTATTCTGGCGATGAAGTACAACCTTGGCTTGAATAAGATTTTGGGCACGATTCATATCTACCCAACCATGTCTGAGTCTAACAAGGCCGCTGCCGGTAACTGGAAGCGTACTCATGCACCTGAGAAGCTGCTGAGCTATGTTGAGAAGTTCCACACATGGCGTCGAGGCTAATCGCGGATTGAGTGAATCCGATAGCTGACACACTAAGCTAAATCAATCCGGCCTACTTGTAATGAGTTGGCCGGATTTTTTTGTGCTTGCGAATCAGGAAACTTGGATGGTTCGGTAGGCTAGAAGTGAGCCATCCGCATTGTTTTGGGTGTTGAACAAGAAGTCTGCGGAGCGCGATCTATACACGCCATCGCCACCATTTTCGTGAGGTGTGTCTTGTTCACCGCGTTGGCGATAATCCGGATGACCCGTGCAAATGGCTTTGGCCATGGCATCACTAAAGCAAAATTGCGAGACAAGGGATGAGTGCTGGCCATTGCTGACCGCAAAATGGATATGAATCGTGCGCCCCGGATACCAACCCGGAAAAATCGTTTTGAAGTTTACGCGCCCATCCGCATCGGTGGTTAAGACACCCCGAAACCACGCGCTGTTTTGAGCGGCGGCATCACCGGCACTGCAAAATCGTGCTGAGAAGCGATTGCTACTGGTACTATTGCGGGTATCGGCCGAATACACACCCCGTGTATCGCAATGCCAGACTTCAATCTGGTAACCACGTAAAGGGCGGCACTGGCGATCAATCAGTTGCAAGCAGAGTTGCATCGGTAGGCCACGTAATCCCAGTGAAATATCTTCACCTTTATCATCTGAGAAATAACAAGGACCTCGGGTGGTCGATTGAGTGAGTGCGACTTGGCAGGCATTCTGGCTATTGAAAATATCAGTGGCAGGGTAAGCGGCTTTAATAAGATTGGTGCCTCCCGCCAGCCATTGGCCGTTACCGGCTGCTGTGGCTAGATTTTGCTGGCCAGTATAACCAACTAAGCTACCTAATGAGGCGGCACCAAAAACTTTGAGCAAATCTCTTCGCGCAGCGGTGTGTGATTTCACTTTGAGTCTCTCCTGAAGGGAATCTAATTCCTTAGTTAGACTCAAATCACCGATTCAGTTCACACATCGAGCGCATTAGTTTCTGCTGATTACCTAATGTTAAGCAACAATTTGCTCTATATGGTTTCTTCTATGAGTCTGCGCAATGGTATTGCGTTTGATCTTCGAAGAAGAGGTTCGAGGGTTATAGCGCACCTGAATGATTTCTTTGCCTTTGCTTTTTAGGTAAGACTCCACTGCGATATTATGGGGTTTGCTGCCCCAATCTTCTCCCACAACAAATATATCCACGTCCAGCTCTTTGCAGCCAGAAACATATTCAAGATCATGATAGGGGCGCACAATATCAACACAGCGTAAGGCTTTGAGCATTTCAGTGCGTTGATCAAGGGGAATAACCGGTACATTGGGCTTGTAAGAGTTCACCACGCGATCAGAGGCGACCCCAACGGCGACGACATTGCCTAATGTTCCGCAATATTCCAGTAGTGCCAAGTGTCCTACATGCAGTAAATCAAAGGTGCCAACCGTATAAACGATCATAAGAGTTTCCAGGCATAAATTGCTGTTATTGCCAGCGTATAAAACGCCAGAATATACACATTGCGTGGATTACCGGAGAGCTTCGGGGTTTTGATTTGCGACACATTAAGAACCGCCAGTGTCACGCCGCTAGCGTATAGCACAACCGTGAAAACACTTTGGCTAAACACGGCTTCGAGTAGGAAAACGGAGACTAATATCAAGCTATTATTATCCAGCGCCAGCCCGGTGTATTTGGATTCACCAGAAAGCCCGAAAGTGCTGAAATAGCTCAAGCGAATCGCACTTGCTGCGAGCATAATGAAGGCACCAATCAGAAATACCGGCTCGAAATGACCATAGCTCAACAGCAAAACGGCCGGTGCAACGCCATAGCTCACGATATCGATAAGCACATCCAGCTGACCACCAAACACGCGCTGATGGCCTGTCCGACCTTGCATTCTGCGTGCAATCAATCCATCGGCCCAGTCAAAGGCAACCGCCCAAACCATGCCAATCATCGCGGCGTAAAACACACCCAGAATACTGAAGTAGATGGATAAAATGGTGCAGGCTAATCCTGCCAATGAGCAAAGATTGGGGAGGTCTTTAACAAAGGACAGGATGGTCGGTTGTGGCTCTCGAAATTCGGCGTTGGTCGTAGTCATAGTGATCCGGAAGGTGACACTTAATAATCTTGATTGATACTAAGCAAATGGGAATACTGCCGGCACAGGACCGGACTCCGCAGACGACAAAATCGCTGCGTATAGGAAGGCAGGTTCAGGAGTTAGCTGAAATAAACGAGCGTTTAGATAACTGCGCAGCCAGCATTTCAGTGGCTACGATAAAAATGATGCGGTTGATGCAACGGTTATTCGTTGATCAACGTGGGGATAACAACAAGATCACGTAGCCTACCACATTTTCGATTATTTAGCGCTATGTATAAAGGTAGGCTTGGCTGCGAGCTAAAACAGATTGTGCGTTTTAAAGCGCTTCGAACTCTTTTCGTTTGGATTCAAACCATTGATTCATTTCATCTGGGGACTGCATGAGCTTTTGCATGGCAGCCATAGCTACCAGATGATTGGGGTCTTTTTTCTTAAACATTTCAGTGCCATGTTGCTGGCTCAGCTTGGCGATTTCCTCGAAGGTATCCGCTGAAAATTCCGTAACCATTCACGGGGGGCTTAGGTCGATATAGCTTGATGACCTAATGGCAGCCGTACGGTAATCGCTTCACCACGCAAGCCTTGTTTACACACTTTTCTCAATATCTCATAAACACCCAAGCCCAGGCGCTTACACGTTTCAGTCAGGGTCAGAATCACCGGACGGAACTGATCCCCTCGGGCCGATTGACTGAAGAAGCTGGTTTTACGCCAGATCACATAAGGGCGTATCGCGCGTTCCGCTGCATTGTTTGTCATGGGAATCGTACGACCCTGTAAAAACGTCCAGAGCATGGATTCATCGATCAGTAAACGTTTGCATTGATTGGCTGTCTTGCTGGCTTTTTGTTCCACATTAGCTGATTCCACTTCAAGACCCAAGTTGAGTAAGCGGTGCATCCACTGTTTAAATCGCAGCATTCGAGCGTGATAACAGGTATCAGAATAACCGTCAGATCGCCAACGATTACGGAAGTGAACAATCAAGCGGGATAATCGCCAGAGCTGTTTTCCCAGCACACCCGACCGTCCCACGCGCTCTGATATTTTCTTGAACTTACGGATAATATGCGCCCAGCAAAGTTGGCGTTTTTCGATAGGGTAATCGTTGTAACCGCCATGTTGATCGGTCACGAGTATGCCATCAAATTCATCCAGTAAGCCATTGGCTGCGCCTTTACCCCGAGAATAGTGAACTAGAAAGTAGACGACCTGTGACGAACAAAGCACCCAGAGCCAACGCCGCTCGCTATTGCGGTAATGACTGGTTTCATCCGCATGGGCGATGGGCAGCTCGCGGACGGCTTGGCCGACCTGCTGATAAAGTGGCAATAACCATTCCGTTACTGAACGGGTAGCTTGACTCACTGCACCCGTGCTGAAGGAGAGTTGCCATTGATCGTTCAGTAATCGTTGGATGTTTGAAATGGATAAGGCGTAAGCCCCATTCATCAACGTAATCCAGCTGATTAACCCTGGCCCCATTTGTCCGCGGGGTATCGTGTCTGGTAAATGAGCAATCCGACGCATCTGGCAACGAGGGCATATTGCATCATAAAGACAATGCTCGGTAATTTCGCTGCGTACTTCGGGAAGGTCAAAGACTTGATGCCGCTGGTAAGGCTCCTGAGATAAATCACAGAGGGCTCCACAACTGCACTGAGTATCCGGATAGTAATGAATTTGCTCATCAGCAGCAGAAAGCTCGACCCGCACACGTTGATGTCCCTGATGACCGGGCTGTGCCCCTTTCTTGCGAGGACTCTTTGGTTTTTTCTCGCGCTTAGCGCGCTGTTCTGGCGAATCCTGAGAGGGCGGCTTGGATGAATTTCTGGAAGAGCTCCCGTTACCCGTGTTGTCTTCCAGCTCAGCCACCCGTTGCTCTAGTTGAGCCACTAAGTCCAATAACTGACGATTGAGCTGCTGCGAAGCCGCAAGCTCAGTGGGTAGTTGATGATTGAAAAGTGCCTCGGTAAGTTTGTTCATTATCTAATCATAACGAATGATGGCTTAAATACAACCCCGTGAAGGGTTACGAAAATTCCATGTCGCAGGCACCACCGAGTTGCTTACAGGTCATTGTTTTCATTTTCATCTCCTCGTTTCGATTGTCGGTAATCGTCTGCTTATCATAGCTTGAAAACCCGATAATGCCATCAGGTACAACATTACATCTCAACCTTCGTCGGCTTTTGAATGAAATAGCCTTGTGCATAATCGATGTTCATGGTGTTGAGTAGCTTTAAGATTTCTTCTGACTCAACGTACTCAGCAACCGTTTTTAAGCCCATGGTATGCGCCATTTTATTGATTGCATCCACCAGCGTTCTATCAATTGGGTCGGAGACAATATCTTTGATAAAGCTGCCATCAATCTTCAGATAATCAACCGGAAATTGCTTCAGGTAGGTCAGTGAGCTGAGGCCAGTTCCAAAGTCATCCAGCGCAAATTTGATACCGATGCGCTTCATTTCAACCATAAACTGTTGCACTAAAATCTGATTAGCAATGGCAGCTGACTCTGTAATTTCAAAGCAGATTTGCGTAGGGTTAACCCGATACTGCATCATCAGAAATTTTACATTCAGCAGAAAGTGGGGGTCACTTAGAGATTGTCCGGAAAGGTTTATCGAAATAAATCCATTCTTTCCCAAGTCACTAAAGTACTGGTTTCTCAAGGCTGCAAAAGAGCGATTGATAACGGCCAAATCGAGCTTAGTCATTAAGTTATAACGCTCAGCTGCCGGTATAAATTCACCCGGCGACACAATATCGCCATTGCTATCAATTAAGCGCACCAGTATTTCATGGTGCATGTATTGGCTGTCTGGAGCGACTGAGCCGATTTTCTGGCTATAGATAATGATTCGGTCTTCTTTTAGCGCGCGAAGAATGCCAGAAACCCACGACATTTCACCTTTGCGGTTATTGAGGTTTTCATCATTTTCATAATAGGTTTGCACCCGATTTCGGCCGGCTTCTTTTGCGGCATAGCAGGCTAAATCGGCACAGCGCATGAGCTGATCAACGCTGATTGACTCTTTATTAATCGCCACCACACCAATGCTCACGCCGATATCAAAAGAGTATTCCTGTCGGATAAAGTGATAATTTTTTACTTGGTCACACAGCATATTGGCTTTTGCAGTGGCAGCTTCGATGCTGCAATTAGTCAGTAGTATTCCAAACTCATCGCCACCCAGTCGCGCTAGCAAGTCATTGCCTTCTAGGCCTTCTTGTAGCTCTTCAGTGATTTGGCAAAGTAACTCATCACCCACCGCATGGCCGCAGGTGTCGTTAACCAGTTTGAATTGATCCAGATCTAAAAAGCACATGGCGTGCGTGCCATTATCTTTAAAGGCTTCGGTGATGAGCTCTTGAGCGCGTTCTTCAAAATTGATTCGATTCGGTAAGCTGGTCAGCGAGTCATGCTTGGCTTGCCAGAAAAGTTGCTTTCTTACACTTCTGGCTTTGATCAAGTCTTTAGAGAAGAAAAAGGCGAGGGCGCCGAGACCTAAGATCAGCACGCTCAATATCCATAAGATAGTCCATTTACTCTGGCTTGAGGCCGCTATCTGCATTGACTCCACTGGGATCTGTACAAAAATAGCCCCCAGCAATTGATGCTGTTGCCAAGTTTTTCCGGCTTGTATATTTTGACTGACGCGACGCGCCATAATATTCGGGCGTTTCTCATAGTCGTTGTGACAACTAACGCAGGATGCATGGGATGCCGGGTCCGCTCTTAAGTAGAGCAGGGTTTCCTGACCTTCGAACTTCTGAACTTTGTAAATTGGCTTCCAGTCAATGGCTTGCTTTGGATTGGCTTGGTCCTGCAGTTCCAGCTCTGCCCAGGCGCTTTTCAGGAAGTCATTATTTAAATCTTGATTATTGGCAAGGTTCCACTTACTTACAGCGCGGTACTTGTACAAGCCTTCTGAGTCTTCAGAGGCTCTTATCGCCATGTCTTTTAGAAATTGAGCAGGGATTGGCAGGGCACCCGTCTTATTGTGGTAATCCCTATCAGAAAAGCCCATCTTGTCTGCTTTGACTTTGCCAAGCACGTCTTTTGAATAAACTGAGCGCGCAGCCGACGCTTGACGAGCCACGATTTCAGCGACACTAACTGATTGATTTTTAATGATGATGTTCTCTTGATTGACCATCAAGAGGTAACCAGAAATACCTACCAGTAAGAACAGTAAGCTGACAAGCAATGTTATTTTTAGCGTAGTACTAAAACCGGTAAGGTGTTTAAGCATTCTAAGTGATTGTAATCTTTTTAATTTTTATTGGCTTCATTATGAAATTCAAATAGTTGACTGTCAATTAAGCTTGACCAAGTGTGAGTGATTATAAATACGACTAATGCTTAAATGGAACAGTATCCACTATTAGCCTGAACCTGTACTGAAACTACTGCCATTGTTGTCTTTTATTTAAGCTAATTCAATTAAGATTGTTCTTTTTATAACCATTTTTTCGCTTCGACAATGACCGTTTTCACGCGATTAGGAATGAATTTCTCACGGCTGGTGCCAAGATAGAGTGTTTCACTCACCGGATTAGTCAGCCGATGGGTGTTAATCAGTTCAGGTTTCTGGAATGCCTCCGCGGCATAAGCGGGCAGTACCGTAAAACCCAAACCCATGCTAACCGGCTCAAGAATCAAAGCAATCTGATTTGAAAAGCCACGTTGTTTGAATAAATTACTGTGTTGGAATTCTGGATAATTAGCACTGAGCAGCAAACCCGCATGATGTGCGCCATCAGGATGGTCAATAAACCCCTGCTCCAATAATTGCTCCCAGCTCGGCTCAACAATTGCCTTTGGTGTCACTAGCAATAAAGCTTCTTCGGCAACAGGTTTTGCATTTACCGAGTCCAAACTTGAAGGGCAGGTCATCAAGCCAATATCGACTTCATGCTCTGCAATCGATTGCTCGATATCGGCATTTGGCGCAAAGCGAAAATCAATAACGAGCTTGGGATGGCGTTGTTGCAACGCTAATAAGTGCGGATAGAGTTTGAGGCCCACACTACCGGGCGACATGACCCGAACTAAGCCCTCATCAGCGGGATCATCCCTGACGCGTTGTTCAAGATTAGATAGAGATTGAATAATAACCCGTGCTTCGCGGTATAAGCGCTCGCCTGCATCGGTGAGAATGAATTGCTTACCCTCGCGAATCAGTAAGTCTTGTCCCACTTGATCTTCAAGTTTGCGTACATGTTGGCTGACGCCGGATTGCGTCATGTGTAAACGCTCGGCGGTTCGCGTGAAATGGCCAACCTCTACTAAGGTGCAAAAGCTGCGTAACCAGACAGGATTGATCATTACAAAATGTACTCATCATTATGGTAGATGATGATATTACATACTTGATCATGGTTTGTATCTATCAAGGAAAGAGACTTGCAGTATTCGGGAGCCGATAAATAGCTGGCTCCCGAAATATCTCAGCATTAAAAACTGAGGCTTGCTAAGTAGTGTTTAGCGAACCGGAATACCCTTGCGATGTGCTTCCGGCGCATCCAATTGCGTCACGCCATCAACCAATACAAAGGCAATCACACAAGGCTCAGTCCCACGATTCGCCCAGGCATGATTAGTCCCACGCTGCACCACCATATCACCCGCTTTCAGCAGTACATCTTCCGACTCATCATCCATCAACATATAAATTTCGCCGGATACAACGATGCCATAGTCCACCGAATCAGTTCGATGCATCCAAGGATGACGGGCATTTTCAACGATATTATCGCCAGCGCCCATTTCGGCAAATGCCGCTTTACCGTCCAGCTTCGCCATTACTTCTGGGTCTTCCGGTAAGAACTCTACGCAGCGAAACACATTGCCATTTTTAGGCGGATGCAGAATGAACGGGCCTTCGCAGGTTTCAGTCTCGCCATCGTATTCGGCAGGTGTGCTGTTGGATAACCAAAAGTTAGTTAGCCGTACTCCGGGGCGATTCGGGCGCTCCAGAATATGGGTCGCAATTTGATCGGATTCGATTACGGCTTGGCCATTTTCATCATGACCGGTAACAACGCGTCTAAATTCACGCATAGTAGATAAACTCCTATCTAACTGATTCTAAAATGAGGGTTGCGCGACTTTGGCAGTGCGCTGATATAAAAAGAGAGCGGCAAACACAAGGATGCCAATAACCGCGGTAGCCCAGCCTTGAAATAGCAAGCAGAACCCAGCAATACCGGCGGCAATCCGTAGCGGCCAGGAGAGCGGCGTAAACATACAACCGATAACTGCCACCGCAATCGCTGCGATACCGGCAAAGCCTGTCATCACTGCCATGACGTTTTGGAGAGTGTCGCCTTGCAGCAATAATCCAGGGCCAAAACAGAATGCGAACGGCAATACAAAGCTGGTGACTGCATAACTGGCGGCGGTCCAACCGACCTTATTAATATCGGCTCCCGCGATGCCTCCCGCCACATAGGAGGCGAGTGCCACCGGCGGTGTAATGGTTGAAATACAGCCGTAGTAAAAGACGAAGAAGTGAGCGGTGAGTGCAGGAATACCGAGCTTAACCAGTGCCGGTGCCACAACCGTTGCCAAGATCAAATAAGCCGCTGTGGTGGGTAATCCCATGCCCAAAATAATCGAGGTGAACATGGTAAACACCAGTGCCAGCACCAGTGAGCCACCCGCCGCCGTATCGATTAACAAGGCGATTTTGGAACCTAAGCCGGTAATGCCTAAGATGCCGGAGATAATCCCCGCTGCCGCACAAGCGGCTGAAATAGTGACAACACTTTTAGCCCCTTCACTAATACCTCCGACCAATTTCTCGAAGAAGGCTTTGTTGATCTCACGCTTCCACAACAGATCCAAACCAATCAATACCACCATGGCCCACATCGAGGCTTTAAACGGCGAATACCCCATCAGCATCAAAATAATCAAGGTGGCAAACGTGGCTATAAATGGCATTCCCTGTAACAGCACACTGCGCAGTGGACGACCATCATCCTGACGTTTGGTGACCGGCTTAATGCCTGATTTCACCGCCTGTAAATGCACAATAAAAAACGCAGAGCCAAAGAACAGCAGGGCAGGTAGCAGGGCAGTAGACATCACCTCGGTATAAGGCACGCCGACAATCTCAGCCATAATAAAAGCCGCAGCGCCCATGACTGGTGGCATGAGCTGCCCACCCGTAGAGGCCACCGCTTCAATCGCTCCAGCCTGATGAGGCTCATAGCCTTCGCGCTTCATAATGGGGATGGTCACGGTGCCGGTGACTGCCACATTGCCGGCCGCAGAGCCGGAAACCATACCAATCAAAGTCGAAAACAATACAGCCGATTTAGCACTAGCCGCGCGCAATCCACGCGTAATGCGCACCGAGATTTCAAAGAAAAAATCACCCGCGCCAAACCGCGACAGCAATGCACCAAAGATGGTGAACACAATAATATAGCTGGCCGCGACCCCAATCGGGATGCCGTAAACACCTTCCGTATTGGTGGTGAGAAAGGTTACGATGCGCTCAAAGCTATAGCCACGACCACTCAGCACACCCGGTAAATAAGGGCTAAGAAACGGATAGCTAAAGAATAACAATGTGATCGATGCCAGCACTAAACCGATACCGCGACGCGCCGCCTCAAAGACCAAAGCAATGATCACTGCTCCGGCGTAGAAGTCTGCCGTTTCAGTTTCGCCACCGCTAAAGGCAATTTCCTTCCAGCGCGAGATCAGCCATAAGCTGGCGATAATCACAGCCACAATGAGCGTGACAGAGAGCGCCGCATTAAAGCGCGTTCCGGCTAAACGTTTGGAGACCGGCTTCATCGCAAACAATAGCGAAAAGGCCAGTAATATATGCGTTAAGCGCATTGGCATTGTCGAGATATTGAGCATACCTGCGGCAACGAGTAAGTGAAATAACCCCAAGCCAAAGGCCACTACATACAGTAGGTTAGCCTTGGTCGCGAGGGTTTTAAGTGATTGGTTATTTGACATGTTCATGCCTGCTTGACTGTGGTGGTTAAATTACTTGTTGAAGTATCTTGCAGCACCTTCATGTAGCGGTATAGCTAAGCTTAAAGAAGCCGCCGGATCAATTTGCTTGGCGTTGGAGTTCTCCGCTTTGAACTCATCTAAATGATCAAATACAGCCGCGACAATCTTCTCAACTACATCGGCACTCATTGAGTTAGGGGCGATTAACATGTTGTTAACACCGATCACAGTGGCATCGCCTTCAGTGCCATAAACCTCAGCAGGAATGGTGACCGCTTTAAACGCTTTATTCGCCTCAGTGGCTTTATCGAGCATGCCAGCAGAGAATGAAATGAACTTGAGTTTGTTACCGGCACTGGCCTGCATAACGGCACCTGCTGGATAGCCAGACAGTGCAAATGCAGCGTCCACATTGCCATCGGTGAGTTGGCTAAAGCCATCGGAATACGACAGGAAGCTTGGCGTCATATCATCCATTTCCATGTCGTGCAGGGGCAGCAGGAAGTTGATAAAGCCTAAGGTTCCGCCACCGGCTGGGCCAACCGCAACCTTCTTACCTTTCAAATCTTCAATGGTATTAATGTCGGAATCAGCCAGCACAATCATGTGCAATACGCTGGGGTGAAGTGCAGCCACTGCGCTCATTTCGATCTTGCCGGTTTTCTGGTAAGGGCCAAGGCCTTTCGTGGCTAACAAGCTGAGGTTGTTATTGGTGATGGCGATTTCAACTTCGCCGGAGTGAATTAATCTTGGGTTTTGCACCGAGCCACCGGTGACCACAGGAACCATCGAAATCTCACCATCGGTGTGCTTGCTAACCAGGTTGGAAATGCTCTGACCGATAGGGTAGAAGGCACCGCCTAGGCTGGCAGTACCGATGCGGTACTCTTCTGCGATCGCAACAGAACTGGCGATCATTGCAACACTCGTAATCGCCAAAAAATTCTTAATAAGCTTATTCATTTTCAAGACTCCTCCAAAAAGTAGAGCCTTGAGAATAGTCGACGCGAAAGACTTTTTCAAATAATTATCGATATTTTTATTAAATATTAATTATTGTCGTTATTTTAAAGCCGTCGCCCGTAAAGCATTTACTTAAAATCGACCTGATTAGTTGATAAGCCAACTGTCAATGACAAAGAGCCTTCATTAATCAGCCACTTGCGTAGGGTATAGCTGCGGGCACCGGTTTTATGCATTGGGTCTGCATCGGCTAGTTGTCGGGCTTCTTCCATTGAATCGGCACGATAAATGATCAACCCGCAACCTTCCATTAGCTCACCTGAAAGATCAGACGTTGGGCCTGCGAAGGCTAATCTCCCTGCGCGTTCCAGCGTTTGTTGATAGGCTAAATGTTCTGGCAGCGTGGCTTTTACTTGCTCTGGCGACTGCGCAGCGGTTGATTCCACGACAAACAGTTCTAAGGCTAATGCGCCACGTTGCTTTGCACCTTGCTTGTATTCATTCCAGTTAGGCATAATTTTGTCCTCATTTTTAAGTTTTAATAATTAAAATCGATTTTATTTGACAATGTATCAGATAATCGTCAAAAATAAAAAGCAAACAAGAGGCGGAATGTTAGAAAGTACTAAGGCAGATAACGAACGAGCGGTGCGGTTATTTCAGGCACTGCTCAGTCAGGTACCCAAGCAATAACGTCTCATCCTGAAATAGTCAGTGAGGGATACCAATGGCTTTAAGCGATGAAGCATTAGCACAGGCACGAGCAGCAGCACAGGAAACCGTGCGGCAGGTGCGCGCTAATAAACCCCAACTGGACGATGCATCAATCGATCTGATTTTAAGAGATGCCCGCTCCCACTATGCATGGACCGATAAGCCGGTCTCTGAAGCATTACTCAAAACACTCTACGACATCACCATTGCTGGCCCGACCAGTATGAATACTTGCCCCGCGCGCTTTGTATTTGTGACCAGTCAAGAAGGTAAACAGCGCCTAGCCAAGTCACTCAAAGCGAAGAATATCGACAAGATGATGGATGCGCCAGTCACGGCCATTATCGCCTGGGACCCTGAGTTTTGGAGAGAATTAAGCTTCCTATTCCCGCATGAAGATCGCACACCACTATTTGATGGCAAGCCAGAATATTGCCATGACACGGCGTATCGCAACTCAACCTTGCAGGGCGCGTATTTTATGATTGCCGCCCGCGCTATGGGGCTTGATGTCGGAGCCATGTCTGGCTTTTCCAATGCCATCGTCGATCAAGAATTTTTCGCTGAGAATGGTTGGAAATCAAACTTTCTTTGCAACCTCGGCTATGCCGATGAGACCGCATTATTCCAGAAATTACCGCGTTTCCCGTTTGAAAAAGTGTGCAGTTTTCTATGAGGCAATGAGGGCTAGAGTTCGCTGTCGGGTTTCTCCTGAATGGCGCCTGATGTAAACGGGACCTGCGTCCCATTGGAGGAAATACAATGAATCAATGGATTAAAAAGACCATGCTGAGCCTGGGCGTGGTAACTGCCTGCTTGTCTATCAGTCCGGCATTTGCAACGGAGACCATTAAAGTATCGGTGATTGATGGCTATCCTGATCGTGCGTTGTGGGTTAAGGAATTTACGGATTTTTTCATTCCGGAAGTGGATAAGCGCCTGGCTGTGACCGGCAATTATAAAATGGAGTGGCGGGAGAATTACGGCGGCTCCATCGTTAAGCCAAAAGGCGTACTGGAAGGCATCAAGCTGGGCTTGGGCGACATCGGTATCGTGACCACTATTTTCCATTCCTCCAAACTACCGAGCCAAAGTTTATCGGCAGTGACGCCATTTGTAGCGGCGGATGCTCGCGTGGTGGCTAAAGCCATTGATGAGATTGCTAAAGAATACCCAGCGATGCAAAACGAGTTCAAAAAGCAAGGTCAAGTGTACTTAGCCACCGGCGTAGTACTCGATACTTATCAAATGTTTGGCAAGGAAGATGTCACCTCGATCAAAAGTTTGGAGGGCAGCAAAGTCGCGGGTGCGGGGACTAACTTGCGGTATATCGAAGGGATCAAAGATGCCGCCGGAGTGCGTGGTGGTCTGACCGACTTCTACAATATGTTGCAAACGGGTCTGGTGGATTACGCCATGCTTTGGCCGGAAGCGGCGAAGACTTTCAAAATCGCCGAAGTGGCCCCTTTTATGCTCAACGCTAACTTGGGCGCGGTCAATACCAAGACCGTAACAGTAAACGAATCCTACTGGAAAAAACTGCCGGATGAAGTCAAAACAGTCTTGCAGGCAGTGGCTGTCGATTACCGTGACCACATCGCCAATATTGCCATGGACCGCGCCGCAGAAAGCCTTCAAGCCTATGTCGCTGCCGGCGGAAAAATCATCGAAGTCAGCGCCGAAGAGCGTGCGGCTTGGGCGAACGCCATGCCGAACCTTGCGGCGGAGTGGGCTGCCAATCTTGATAAGCGCGGCGAAGCCGGCACTGAAATGCTCAACGCCTATATCGGCAAGCTAAAAGATGCCGGATTTGTTGGCGTGCGCGATTGGACGGTTAAGTAAGGCCCATCAATAACTCATTTCGTGAACCACTTCACACACCTGAAAAAGAGGAAAATAATCGAATGCTGACGAATGCTTTTTCGGGTCTGTCAAAGATCACGAACAATATAGCAACCCTGGCCAATGTCGTTGGAACCCTGATGGTATTGGGCTTGGTTGTGATTGTTAACTACGATATTTTTGCCCGCGGACTGTTTAATATGCCTTTTCGCGGCGCGGTTGAAGTCGTCCAGTTTGCGATGGTGCTGATCGTGTTTTTGCAACTGCCCGACGTGATTAAAGTAGGGCGCTTAACCCGCTCAGATGGCTTGCTGTTGATGATGAAAGATCACTTTCCGCGCGTCGCCTTTGTGATGAATTTTGTTATCCATACCATCTCTGCCAGCGTGATGGCATTGATCACCATCGCCATCTTTCCCGAGTTTATCGAGATGTGGGAAAGCAAGGACTTCTTTGGTATTCCCGGTATTTTCACTGCGCCGTGGTGGCCCATCAAGCTCACCATTTTATGCAGTGCCGGCCTATGTACCGTCATCTTTTTACTCAAGATTCTCCCCACCAAGAAACCATAAGGTACCTTTGACATGACACCCATCGAAATAGGCTCCATCTCGGTTGCTGCCATCGTGTTCCTGATCTATATCGGCGTGTACATTCCGATTGCGCTGATCTCGGTCTCCTTTGTATCGATCTGGTTGATGCGGGACAACTTTGATCTGGCCCTCAATCTGCTAAAAATCGCCATTGGCGACAGCGCAATGGAGTACACCTTCGCCACCATTCCCTTATTTACCTTTATGGGCTTGATGGTCTCCAAGGCGGGTTTAGGTACCGATATTTACGGCGTAATGAATAATGGATTCCGACGCGTCAAGGGTGGCATCGGCATGGCGACGGTGGGAGCGAATGCAGTTTTTGCCGCCGTAACAGGTTCTTCAATCGCATCCGCATCGGTGTTTGCCAAAGTCTCTGTGCCGCAGATGATGCAGTACGATTACAACCCACGCTTTGCCGTTGGGGTGGTCGCGGGTTCCTCGGTATTGGGGATGATTATTCCGCCGTCTGCCATGCTAATTATTTACTCCTTTGTTGCCGAGCAATCGGTCGGGGATATGTTTTTAGCGGGCGTGGTGCCGGGCCTTATGTTGGCCGTGTCTTATGTGGCTGCAATCTGGTTTATGGGGCGGTTTTTTCCAAAGTTTGTCGGTGGCCGCCCCAGTTCCGATTACGAGAGCATGCCGCTACGTGAAGTCGCCTCCAAAACCCTGCCAACACTCACGCTAATTACCATTGTACTCGGTGGCATTTACACGGGATGGATGACGCCGGTTGAAGCCGGTGCTGCCGGCTCGCTCACCGGACTAGTCATCGCGCTCATGCGCCGCACCATGAGCTGGAAGCAGTTCTGGGAAGTGCTGATCGAAACTGGCCACATCACCGCGACCATCCTGTTTCTGATTACCGCCGCGTCGGTGTATAGCCGCATGCTCGGGCTTGCCGGACTGCCCAATCAGCTGGGTGAGTTTATGGAAAACAGCCAAGCCGGACTGCTGATGATTATGGTGGTTTATGTGTTGCTGATGCTGTTTTTGGGCACGCTGCTGGATACCTCATCCATCATCCTAATTGTCGTACCCCTGTTTTTACCGCTGATTGAGCCCATGGGTTTATCGCTGGTGTGGTTCGGTATTGTGACGGTGGTTGGGGCTGAAATCGGGCTACTCACGCCACCGCTGGGAATATCTTGTTTTGTAATCAAAGCCTCGCTCAATGATGACCGCATTGCGCTAAAAGATGTGTTCCTCGGTGCGCTGCCATTTGCGTTTGTGATGCTCTGCGTACTGGTGCTATTGATCGCATTCCCGCAGCTTAGCCTGTTTATTTTGGGATGACGTTAACTAACGAGGGGAATGATATGACTGCCGTAGAGACAAGTACTTCATCGCTGACGACTCAGACCTTTCGCAGGATCTACTCGATGATTATTGAGGGGGATCTTAAGCCCGGTGAAAAGTTAAAAATAGAGAGCTTGCGTACGGTGCTTGGTGTGGGTGCCAGCCCCTTGCGGGAAGCTTTGAGCCTGCTGACTTCGGAGCAGCTGATTGAGCGAATTGATCAACGGGGCTTTCGGGTTTCGCACATCAATTCCGAAGCCTTTGATGAGCTACTCAGAACCCGCTGTTGGCTGGAAGAAATTGCCTTGCGCCAATCCATGCAAGCTAAAGATCGGGATTGGGAAGAGCGTGTGCTACTGGCGCATCACCGACTGCGGCGCAAATCTCGCACCTCAAAAAAAGGCGGCTTAAATGCCGATTGGGAAGATCGCCACAAAGCCTTTCACATGAGCCTGCTCTCGGCCTGTGGCTCGTCGATTTTGCTGAAAGTGTGCGATCAACTTTATGATCAGAACATTCGCTATCGCAATGTCTCCGGCATTTATGTGTCAGCCGAGCGCAAGGTGGGTGATGAGCACAAGGAGCTACTCGACCACATTTTAAGCGGCAATGAAGAGCAAGCTGTGGCGGATTTGCTCAGCCATTACCGTAAAACCGGCAAGCTGTTATCCGACTTTTTAAAGCATAACTAACATCAATCTGACTATTTAAATTGCCATGGCTAGAGGCCCGCGCAATCGTCAACGTGGAGGAATAAAATGCGTGATGTAAACAAAGACAATCTCACCGATGTATTCAACAGTTATATGGGGCCGGACGTGAACCCGCGCCTGCGTGAGGTGATGAGCTCCTTGGTGACACACTTGCACGACTTTGCCAAAGACGTGAGCCTGACCCATACCGAGTGGGAGCAGGGCATCTCATTTCTTGAACGCGCGGGCGAGATCTCCAATAAAGAACGCCATGAGTTTGTATTGCTGTCGGATGTGCTGGGGCTGTCGTCACTGGTGGATATGATTAACTCACGTTCTGAGGGCACTTCATCCAGCGTGTTAGGGCCATTTCATATCTCTGGCTCGCCTCCATTAGCCATTGGCGGCGACATGAAAGGTGATTTCCCCGGCCCTGTGTTATTGGTGGAAGGCATGGTCAAAAACGTGGATGGCGAACCGATTGAGGGTGCAACCTTGGATATCTGGCAAACGGCTCCCAATGGGCTTTATTCCAGCCAAGACCCTGATCAGGAAACCTATTCGTTTCATGGTATTCAAACCACGGCGGCTGATGGGCGCTATGGCTTTACCTCGGTGCGTCCGGTGGAATACACGGTGCCAACCGATGGCCCTGTGGGGGATATTTTGAATGCTTGCGGTCGTCATCCATGGCGTCCTTCGCATTTGCATTTTATTGTAAAAGCCGAGGGCTATCGGAATCTGGTGACTGAAGTATTTCCGGAAGATGACCCCTATTTAGATCAGGATACAGTGTTTGGCGTGCGTGAAGATTTAGTGATGCGCTACCAGATCATGTCAGCAGGAAGCTTTCCGAATGGCTTTGAGCTGTCAGGTAATGTGAATGATGCTTACCTGAAAGTGGACTTTGATCTGACCTTGGTAAAGGCTTGAAGCTGCTCTGTGGCTAGCCTAACAGCGTTATTAACCAGTCTTGGTTCATGGAGTAGCAAACCATAAAATCGAAACTCTCCCTCAGTCGATTTTTAAACCCTGACAAGACTGGTTTCATCGCGCCTCAGACTACAAAATCAGTCTGCGGCGTTTTTTATAGTGGCTTAGATATAAGTCTGGTTTGGATATTCCAGATGACGAATATGCAATGACAGGCCGAGTTTAGCCTTGTCGCTATCACTCAATATATCTTCAGCTAGCGGCAAAAAATACGCTTCCTCAAACTCTGCATGCGCCAGATAATCCTCTGCGAACTGCGTGAGTGCGGGGATATCCAGCTCCGTGGTTTTGCCTTTGGTGATTTTCTTCAGCGTCTTATCAATATTCTTCCAGCACTTCTCCAGATAGCGATGCTCTTCTATCAATCGGGCAATGTATCCACGCGCCAGCATGGCACTTTCAGGATGCTTTTTTAGCGACTCACGCACCGATTGAAATAACTCATATTCCTCATCGTCGTGATGTGGCTTAACGACTTTCTCAAAGAACTGGCGTAACTCTGCGGCTGTTTCTTGTGCCTCTTCAAAAGTATCCAGCTGGCCCAGTAATTTGGGTAGGGCTTTGAGTTTGCTGAATTCTAAAAGGATGCCATCGTGGCAGCCTGAAAAGTCGGTGATTGGATTGTCTAAGTTGACGCTCATGATAACTACTCAGAAGATGATTCTAGAGCGCTTAGCGTAGGGATTTTGCATGATTAGAGTCTTGACCTTAATCAAGAAAGGCAGGTACCCGCCGGATGCTAAAAACACCTTAGACCCCAGAGGCGATAAAGTTGTGACTATAATGAAACTACTCTAATGTATTTTTATGAGGAGGCGCGATGGACGCCCATCAAACATCCAGTTCGGAAGCCGATATTCTAGGCGCGGTGATTTGTAACTCCTGCGAGAGCCTTTATCAGGTTGCTGACAAACGATTAAGCTGTGAAAACTGCGGTCACTCATTGATGCTGGCGGAAGTCCCGGGGGACGCTCAGCGGCTTAACCTTGCGCTGCCTAAATTCTCATTGGCGGGAAAGTTGGCTGATGCCGCCGATCGGCAAATACAGTCTCAGGGCTTATTGTTTGAAAGTGGTGGTGAGTCGTTGCGAGAGCAAATGGAAGGGCACGTTTCTTGTGGTTGGTGCGGGGTACATTATGATGAGCGCCCCACCGATCCTAACTGCACCACCTGCGGCGGAGTGCTGCCTCCGCCACCTAGCCTTGACCTCGGCGATCCGCCACCTGTAACGCCACGCGCGCTCCCGCGTCAATTCCTGATGCGCCTTTATGGACGCTACGCTATCTCTGCCTGGGTTGGCGTGTTGATGATGGTATCTGCTATTGCAATCGCAGTGATGAGCGAATCGGCGTTGACTGCGCTAGTCTTATTTTTAGTTGGCTTGGCGCTCTCCAGTAATTTTTGGATAGCTCGCAAGCGCCACCGTGGACTGAAAGACGGCATACCGACGGAAGGCAAGATTGAATCGGTGCATCGTTATGGTGAGCAACAGAAAGGCTCCACGCCGATGTATCGGGTGTATTTTCGCTTTGAGGCCAATGGCGAGCCCGTGCGCAGTATGAAATTCACCTATGACTCTACCGTGGTCAATCACTTTGTTGGCGAGCCGGTTTGGGTGGTTTATTTGCCCTCAGAGCCCACTTGTTGTGATGTTTGGCCGCCATTGGCTTGAGAGTCTTTATCTTTATGGTGACAGAATCAGTGCTGTGATTGGGAAGCTATTAGTAGGCCAATCACTGATCCGCTTATAATACGGCAGGGCTGAATTTATATGTGCTGCAGTCAATTTTTGCCCTGATGGTTTAATTGCCTGACAATATCGACAGTAATTAATAAAGACACAAATACCGGAGTAAACAATGCAAACGCAAAACCATTACATACAATTAGAAACACCGACTGGCCCGATGCAAGCTCAGGTGTTTCGTCCGCAACAAGAAGGCGCTTTTCCTGCCATTATTTTTATTCCGAAATTTTTCAAATCACCGCCCCCATTGCACGAAGCGCTAACTTACTGGCGGGATTAGGTTTTGTGGTTGTTGTGCCCGAAGTGTTTCACGAACTTAACCCGATGGGCACCGTACTCGGTTACGACGACAGCGGTAAAGACAAAGGCAATAACGACAAGTTTGAAAAGCCACTGGAAGCCCACGATGACGACACACAAAGCATTATCGACTTCTGTTCGCAGCAAGACTATTGCACAGGAAAAATAGGTGCGATGGGTGTATGTTTGGGTGGCCATTTGGCGTTCCGCGCGGCTATCAACCCTGCAATAAAAAGTGCCTTCTGCTTATACGCCACCGATATTCACAGTGGCGCAATACCGAGCCAGCAAGGCAACGATACCTTAAGCCGCTCGTCCGATATTAAAGGTGAAGTGTTTATGGTGTTTGGTAAACAAGATCCACACGTGCCAGCTGAAGGGCGCTTGAAGCTTTACAGTATCTTTTTAACATCGGGCTTGAACTACCAGTGGCTAGAGTTGAATGCGGTGCACGCGTTTATGCGGGATGAGGGCGATCGCTATGATCCGGCATTGGCGCTGGAGATGTATGGGCGGGCTCGTGATTTCTTTTTGGGGAATTTAGGGTAGGGTCTAGATTCATTAAACACATATTTATGTGTTACACTTAATTATGTGTTTAATTTGGATGTAACATTATGAAATCAGCCACTGTTAATTTTACGGCGTCAGTCGAGCGCGACCTTCTGCGTCGCGCAAAGGTTATTGCAGCAAAGCACGATACTTCTGTGAATGCTTTGTTTAGCAATGAATTGCGCTATCTCGTTGAAACCTTCGAAGCGGCAGAAAGCACAGGCATTCATAACTATCAGGCTTTGGTTAACTTCTCTTTGGGTAAAGCGGAGGATATTGCGACGATGGAGGTATTGGGCTTAGATAACGAGGAGGACTTATTTCTTCTTATGGCTAAAGCGCACTTACCAATGCCTCGTTTATCTCCGGATCGAACAGCAAAAATGGTGGCGGATCTCAACGATTTACTAAACTGAGGTCTGCACTATGAATGTTATTTTAATTGCTGATGCAGGACCGCTGATTACTCTGGCCTATGCTGATGCTTTAGACGTGCTGTTCAAGCCCGGTTGGTCTGTTCAATTAGTGGATATGGTCGTTCATGAGGTTACCCGCAATGATACGCCGACTAGCCAAAAGATCTCTGACTGGATTGCTGAACATACTATTCCGGTGAAGCAGTCAGAGACTTATCAGCGCTACTCTGCTGCCCTGAGTGCAGGGCAGAATCCCCGTAAGTCAAATTTGGGCGAACTAGCAATTCAGGAACTGATGCAGCAGTTTGTGCTAACACAGCCACCAGAAATCGGCGTGTTTCTGTTTGAAGATCATAAGATTGCGCGAACCAGTTTTGTACTGCCTGATAATTGCAGGAAGATCAGTACCCGAGCATTTCTGGAGTTTCTTGAGCAGCACAATTGGATAGAATCAGCGTAGGCGATTGAGCGTAAAGCGGTGCTGGCTGGTCGCTCTTTTTCTCAACTAAGGTATCCTTAAGCGCCAACGACAATTGCCTATAAAATAGGCCAGAAGCGTTATACTACCCACCTTTCAAGCGTGTACAACGTACAACAACCCACAAAGGCTAGCAGCATACAATATGATTACCGGTGAATTAAAAAGCCAAGTTAATAAAATTTGGGAAGCGTTTTGGACAGGTGGAATCTCCAATCCACTCACGGTTATTGAGCAGTTCACATTCTTGCTATTCCTGCGTCGTTTGGATGAAAACCAACTGTTGGAAGAGAAAAAAGCCAACATGATGGGCATCGAAATGCAAAACCCCATCTATGCACCGGCCTACAAAAAATTGCGCTGGCACAGCTTTAAAAACGAAGACCCAGACAAGCTGTTTGAACTGTTTACACAGCCACAACTCGACGCCGATAACCTAACGGCTTTCGAGTTGATGAAACAGTTAGGCAGTGAAGCGGGTGTCTTTGCGAAATACATGAAGGGCGCAACTTTTATGATCCCCTCGCCGCGACTACTGGACCTTGTCGTGCAGCTGATCGACAAGATCAAAATGGACGATCGCGATACCAAGGGCGACCTCTACGAGTACCTGCTGTCAAAAATTGCCAGTGCGGGCACCAATGGCCAATTCCGAACACCTCGCCACATTATTAAAATGATGGTTGAGATGATGGAGCCAAATCAGGAAGACACGATTTGCGATCCTTCCTGTGGTACAGCCGGGTTCTTAGTCGCTGCCAGCGAGTACTTTCATGAACACAAGCCTGATGTGTTTCATGAGCCAGAGTTTCGCACACACTACAACAGCGACATGTTTACCGGTATCGAATTTGACAGCACCATGCTGCGTATCGGCGCGATGAACCTGCAGCTGCATGGCATCGAAAACCCAAACCTATTGGGCCGCGATGCACTCAGCGAAGCCAATGCAGACCAGCGTGATGTGTACAGCTTGGTTCTTGCCAATCCGCCGTTCAAAGGCTCGCTAGACTACGATAGTGTTGAAGATTCACTACTTAAAACCGTCAAAACCAAAAAGACCGAACTGCTGTTTCTTGGCCTGATGCTGCGCATGATGAAGATCGGTGGCCGCTGCGCGGTAATCGTTCCCGATGGCGTACTGTTTGGCTCATCCGGTGCGCACAAACAACTGCGTAAAACCCTCGTTGCAGGACACAAACTCGATGCTGTGATCTCCATGCCCAGCGGGGTATTTAAACCCTATGCTGGCGTTAGCACCGCGATTTTAGTGTTTACCAAGACCAATAACGGCGGCACTGACAATGTCTGGTTTTACGATATGCAAGCCGATGGATTTAGCCTCGATGACAAACGCGCCGAGATAAAAGACAGCGATATTTCCGATATTATCCAACGCTTTAAACAACGTGATCAGGAAACTGACCGCGAACGCACCGACCGCAGCTTTTTAGTCCCGTTTAAAGAAATAGAAACAAACGATTGGGACTTGAGCATCAACCGCTATAAAGAAGTCGTGTATGAGGAAGTGGAGTATGCGCCGCCAGCGGAAATTATTGCTGAGATAGAAGCATTGGATAAAGAGCGGGCTGAGGCTTTGCGGGTTTTGAAGGAGTTGTTAGCGTGAGTGAACGTTTGAATAAGCTGCCGAGAAACTGGAAGTGGGTAGCACTGGGTGATGTTGCAACTCTTGTCAACGGTAGAGCCTACAAGAAAAATGAGCTATTAGACTCTGGTCCAGTACCAGTTCTTCGTGTTGGTAACTTTTTTTCAAATCGAGGTTGGTACTATTCCGATCTCGAATTACCCGCAGACAAGTATTGCGAAAAGGGCGACCTTCTTTTTGCATGGTCAGCATCGTTTGGTCCAAAAATATGGGATGGGCCAAAAGTCATATACCACTATCACATTTGGAAGATCCTGACGTCACCAGATATTGATAAGTACTACCTATACTATTTACTAGGCTCTATTTCAGCTGAGATAAAATCAGAGGGAAATGGAATTGCAATGATCCATGCAACAAAGGGAGGAATGGAAAAGCGAGTAATCCCACTTCCACCTTTGGCTGAGCAACAAAAAATTGCCGCCATTTTGGATGCGGCGGATCAGTTAAGACAAAAAGACCAGCAGCTGATTGGGCACTATACTGCGCTTGGTCAGTCGCTGTTTTTGGAGATGTTTGGTGATCCTGTGAATAATCCGAAGGGGTGGGATGTAACCGTTTTTAGTAATTGTCTTGATGATATTCTCGGCGGTAAAAGTGTTGGGGGAGATGAGCGGGCATTACGACCTGATGAGAAAGCAGTTATAAAAATTAGCGCTGTAACATCAGGTTTTTTTAACTCTAACCAATACAAAGTTGTTGAGTGTTCTAAAGTACCTAAAGCTTTAATTCATCCGCAAGAGGGCGACTTGCTATTTAGCCGGGCAAACACTCACGAGCTTGTCGGTGCAACCTGCATTGTTGATGCCGATTATGAAAACTTGTTCTTACCAGATAAAATTTGGCGCTTGGACTTGAAACAATCCAAAGCTGCTAATTGGTATATAAAGTCTTTACTGAGTCATGATGGGTTCAGAGAAAACTTGAGGAAGGTAGCAACAGGAAGTAGTGGTTCTATGTTGAATATATCAAAAGCGAAATTAAAACAACTTATCGTGCCACTGCCGCCGTACAACTTACAGATGCAGTTTGGTCAACATTTGCAACTCATTGAACAACAAAAACAACAAGCCCAAGCTGCCTTGGAAAAATCTGAAGCGCTTTTCAATATCCTGCTACAACGAGCCTTCAAAGGCGAGTTAACCCAAAGCACTGTCGTCACCTAACCACCTAACCACTTAAACAAAGCTAAGGAATTGTGCAGACACTGTCTGCGCAATGTTGCAGGAACTTGCACTAAGGTGTTTCTTATTCTAGAAAGGTAGGTATTTTCTGAAATAAGGTTTTTCTTAATGCAGGAACTTGCACTAAGGTATTTCTTATTCTAGAAAAGTAGGTAGTTTCTGAAATAAAGTTTTTCTTATTGCAAGAACTTGCACTAAGATATTTCTTATTCTAGAAACTAGGTGTTTTCTGACATATGAATTTATCAGACTATCAAGCGGGAGCTTATGAAGCTCAATATCAATATGAAAGCTTCCTTCCATCATCGATCAACCAAGCATGGATGATTTCAGATTCGAAGATACAACGGTTGATCAGCCAAGCAGATCGCGCACTCGGACAGCTGAATGCCTTCTCGCAACTAGTGCCGAATGTCGACTTTTTTATTCAGATGTATGTTGCAAAAGAGGCAACATACTCAAGTCGAATCGAAGGTATGCAAACTAATGTTGAAGATGTATTCAAGGATGCCGATGATGTTTCACCTGAAAAGCGCAATGATTGGGATGAAGTGCAAAACTACATCCAAGCCATGAATTTTGCTGTTGAACGCCTATCAACACTGCCATTATCCAATCGCTTGCTGAAAGAAACACACGCAATTTTGCTACAAGGTGTGCGAGGTGAGACAAAGCATCCTGGTGAATTTAGGACCAGTCAAAACTGGATTGGCGTCAGTCTTAAAAATGCTGCGTTTGTCCCTCCTCATCATAATCGCGTGCCTGATCTGATGAGTGATATGGAGAAATTCCTTCATGAAGACACTTACTATGTTTCACCGTTGGTGAAAATAGCTCTTGCTCACTATCAGTTTGAAACAATACATCCTTTTCTTGATGGCAACGGACGTTTGGGTCGTTTGATGATCCCACTCTATTTGTCGTCTGAGCAGATTCTGTCAAAGCCAGCACTTTACCTTTCAGATTACTTTGAGCGACATAAGACCGCTTATGTTGACCACTTAATGGCTGTAAGAGAGGGAAACCATTTATATGAGTGGTTGGTGTTCTTCTTGCATGGCGTGGAGGAAACGGCTTTATCATCAATCACAGTCTTTAAGAATATTCTCATTCTAAAAGAGCGGATAGAGAGAGAGGTCTTGCCACGTTTCACTATGCGCCGTCAGGATAATGCACAAAAGTTGATGCGATATCTGTATAAAAAACCTGTGATTGATGCAAAAACGGTGGGGCGTTATCTTGATGTCGCACCAAATACCGCAGGGGCATTTATTGCGGATCTTGTAGAACAAGGCGTTTTATCAGAAATGACGGGGCAGCGTCGAAATCGCCTATACCTGTTCCGTGAGTATATTGAGCTATTCTCAAGAGAAAACTCATAGTTAAATTTTCGGAAGCATTTTCTGATCAAAACATTGTGCACGCACTGCGTGCACAATTGATCCCTCTGTGTAAAACCCACTCCTTTCGTTTGTTGGTATGTTAAACGTAGCGCCAAAGTCTGAAAAATTCTGATAAGACAGCAGAGAAATCACCAAAAAGCATAGTGAGTTTGGTTTTTACTGAGTTGTTTCATAACCAGACTTATAAAATTCCAGAGTTAAATGACACCTACACCATAGAAATTCCAGAGATAAACCAAACTCGCCGCCACCACAAAGGCCAATGGTTCTATAAAACAAGCGCCTTCCGACGCAGGAGGCGAAGCGTTTTTATAGAACCATTGGCCGTCCCCCTCATTAGCTGTAATATGTGTTCAAAACTCGGTCATCACTAACGTGAAGTCTTCGAAAAAGACTAAAAGGTAACGCCTCCTAATGAGCAATTTCACATTCATCAAAGCAGACTTCCCGCAGCTCTATGACGACGTGCTGGAGGCCGAGCGCTTTGCATTTGACTCTCCAACGGCCACCGCCATTTTTTGCCGCAGTACCTTGGAAAATGCCATTAACTGGCTCTACGAACATGACCGAAAGCTCACTCGCCCTTGGCAAACCGATTTGAACTCGCTGATGCTGGAGCATTGCTTTGTTGAGCAGTTTAATCAGACGTTACTAAGTGAGCTGCATCTGGTGCGTAAGTACGGTAACCAAGCGGCTCATGGCAAGAAGGTCAGTGAAAGTAATGGACTGGCTTCGCTTAAGTATTTATTCCGGTTTCTGCGCCATTTGGCGATTTATTACGGCAAGCAAGAGCCTAAGTCGCAGGTGTTTGATGAGGCGCTGATTCCGCGACCGGTGACTAAGCAGCTAAGTAGTAAGGATGATGCGAAGCGCGTTAAGAAGCTTCAGGATAATCTTGATTATAAAAATCGCGAGATGCGCAAGGCTGAAGAACAGCTAGCGGAGCACGCCAAAGTAAATAAGCAGCTTAAGGCTGAGCTGGAGCAATCAAAGCTAGAGATGGCAGCCTTGAGGTTGCAGCGTGAGCAGTCGGTTGATATTAAAACAGCGGTGCCGCTGGAGGAGTCGGAAGCAGACACGCGTCGCCGTTATATTGATGTGAATTTGCAGGAAAGTGGCTGGGATAATCTGCGTGAAGGCTATGAGCTGGAGTACAAAGTGCGTGGTATGCCTGCTAGTACCAATCCCAGTGGTGCTGGTTCTGTCGATTATGTGCTATGGGGTGATGATGCCTTGCCGCTGGCGGTGATCGAGGCTAAAAAGAGTTTGTCGGATGCGCGTAAAGGTAAGCACCAGGCGGAGCTTTACGCCGATTGTTTGGAGGCGATGCATGGCCAACGTCCGGTGATTTTTTACAGTAATGGCTTTGAGACCTTTCTGTGGGATGACCAGTTTTATGCTGAGCGGGAGGTGCAGGGTTTTTATAGCAAGGATGAGTTGCAACTACTGATTGATCGCCGCCGCACTCGTACCGACCCGCGTGAGTTTACGGTGAATCCGGAGATTGCGGGAAAAGGGCGTCCTTATCAGTTGGAGGCGGTTACCCGCGTTGCGGAAAATAGTGTGGCGATGAGTGCCAATGGCGAGCTACGTGGGCGTGCTCGCCGCAGCTTATTAGTGATGGCCACGGGTAGCGGTAAAACGCGAACGGCGGCGGCAATTGTCGATATGTTTAGTAAGTGCAACTGGGTGAAGCGAGTACTGTTTTTGGCAGATCGCAATGCTTTGGTGGCGCAGGCTAAAAAGTCGTTTAATGAAACCCTGCCAAACCTTACGGCGATTGATTTGACCAAAGATAAGGAGACGGAAGGCACGCGTCTGGTGTTCTCAACTTATCCCACGATTATGAACCGGATTGATCGCTTGGATGAGAGTGGGCAGCGGTTTTATGGCGTGGGTAATTTTGATCTGATTATTGTGGATGAGGCGCATCGCTCGGTTTATCAAAAGTATCGCGCTATTTTTGACTATTTCGATGCCATGGTGGTGGGGCTGACCGCCACGCCTAAGACTGAGGTTGACCACAATACCTATGGCTTGTTTGGTATTCAGGATGATAACCCGACCTTTGCTTATGAGCTGGATAGTGCGGTGCGCGAGAAGCATTTGGTGCCGCCAAAAGCGATCTCTGTGCCACTGAAGTTTGTGCGTGAGGGGATTAAATACAATCAGCTGTCAAAAGAAGAGAAGAAGCAATACGAAGAGAAATTTGGTGACCCTACTGCTGGCGAAGCGCCGGATGAAATTGGTAGTGCCGCGCTAAATAAGTGGCTGTTTAACACGGATACGGTTGATCAGGTGTTGGCTTACCTGATGGATAATGGCATTAAAGTTCAGGGTGGCGACCGGCTGGGTAAAACGATTATCTTCGCTAAGAATCATGAACATGCTTTGTTTATTGAAGAACGCTTTAATCTCAATTTTCATGAGCATTCTAACTCGGGTCATTTCTTGCGGGTGATTGATAATTATGAGTCTAAGGCGCAAAACCTGTTAGAGATATTCACAGATAAGTATGCGGATAATGACCCACAGATTGCGGTGTCGGTCGATATGATGGATACCGGTGTGGATGCGCCTCGGGTAGTGAATCTGGTGTTCTTTAAGCAGGTGAAGTCCTCGACGAAGTTCTGGCAGATGATTGGGCGTGGTACGCGTTTATGCCCTGATTTATTTGGGCCGGGTGAGGATAAAGAGCACTTTTTGATTTTCGATTATTGCCAGAATTTTGAGTTTTTTGATGTTAATCCAGAAGGTATTGAAGGCAAGCTGGTGAAGAGCCTGACGCAGAAAATTTTTGAGGCGAAGCTGGAGCTGGGCTTATTGATTCGTGAAAAGGCGGATAGTAATGATGAGCTGCGGGCTTTGGGTGAGACGTATCTGAGTGAGTTGCAGCGGGCTGTAGCGGCGATGGATCGGTCGCGTTTTGTGATAAAGGCCAAATTGAGGATGGTTGTCGAGTTTAGCGAGGCAGCGCGTTGGCAGAATCTATCGAAAACCGATATGGCTGAGATCAATAGCTCATTATCGGGCCTTGTAATGCCTGCGGCTGAAGATGATGAGCTGGCACGCCGTTTTGATGTATTGATTTTGAATTATCAGCTGGCGTTACTCAGTGGCGCGCATAGCACTGAGCGCTACGTTTCTAAGATTAATTCCATCGCTGGGGCGTTGCTGAAGAAGCAAAATATTGATGAGGTTGGTCGGCAGGTTCCACTACTTAAGTCGCTTCAGACTGAGATATTTTGGCAGGCTGTGAATGTAAATCGCTTGGATGAGGTGCGCATTGCCTTGCGTGACCTGATGAAGTATTTGGATAAAGAAAAGCAGGCTAATGTGCGGACTGAGTTTGAGGATACCTTGGATCATTCTGCAGTGAAGGAGCATGATCTAATGCCGGCTTATGGCCGCTTGCAGAGCTATCAGGATCGTGTAGCTTCCTATGTGCGAAACCATAATGATCATTTGGTGATACAGAAGCTGAAATTTAATAAGCCGATTACGGAGTTGGATATTCAGTCGCTGGAGACTATTTTATTTGATGGCGTGACTGTGGGCACTAAGGAGGACTATCTTCAGCACTATGGCGATAAGCCACTGGGCGAGTTTATCCGTAGCATTGTGGGGCTTGATGTGGCGGCAGCTCAGGGGGCATTTGCTGAGTTTATTCAGGCCGGAACACTGCGGGCTGACCAGATGACATTCATTAACACGATTATTACTCATCTCACCAAAAACGGAACGATTGACCGAAAGATGTTGTTCGAGCCGCCGTTTACGAATATTCATGATCAGGGCTTGTTTGGTGTGTTTGATGATCAGGAAGTAGGCAAGGTCATTCGCTTGATTGATCAAGTAAATAGCAATGCCTTAGTCGCGGCAGTCGCTTAAGGCTCTTCTACATCCTGATAATCATTACGTGCCATTCGAATAATTTGCTGTGGCGGTGGTATTTTAATACCGGCCTTTCGAAACGCTTTATCAATAGCCAGATTAATCTCACTGGTGGTGACGATAATCAGCTCCACATCACGAATATGGCAGCGTAATTCAAAGTTCATCGCGCTATCACCAAAGCTACGGAATAAGGCCTGAATAGGCATATCCTCATTATCAAGCAGCACAAGCGGGTGGTTCTCTGCCACGCCAATGAGGATTTTCATTACCTGTTCGGTATCGGTGCCATAGGCGATACGCAGTGGAACAATGATGCGTCCGAACTGGTTGTGGAGCATCATATTGGTTACTTGGGTCGAGATCAGCTCCGAGTTCGGCACAATAATATCGGCACGGTCGAAGGTCTGAATCACGGTCGAGCGGATGCTGATGTCTTTGACATAACCCTCCGACACACCCACTTTAATCCAGTCACCGCGACGAATCGGGCGCTCAAACAGCAGGATTAGGCCGGAGATAAAGTTATTAACGATATTCTGTAAACCGAAACCAATACCCAGCGATAAGGCTCCGGCGATAATGGCCAGGCTACCCAGATTAATCCCCGCCACCGAAAGCCCGATCAGGATTGCCAGCGCAACGCCGGTGTAGCCGGTAATGGTTACCGTTGCATCTCTAGCGCCACGGCTAAGGTTAGTGCGTTTTAGCCAGCTGGTGGATAAGCTGCGTTTTACAAACTGGGTTAGCAGCATGACGGCGGGGAGTATTAATAAGCCACTAAGAATCCGTATGGGCTCCAGCGTAAATCCACCGATCTCATAGCCATCCATAATGCCGGATAACATTAAGCTGATGCTTTGCTCAGACATCCCCCACAAGCTGAGCAGGCTAATCACAATCACGCTGCCAACAACCAGCAAATGCGCCAGTCGCAGCCAGATTAAACCTGGCACAATCTGGCCTTCAACCAGCCCCATTCTATAGCGTAGCTTTTGCTGCCATGACCCGCTGGCATCATCGAGGCTATCAAACAGCTCGACAGGGATACGCATCAATAACCAACCAATCAGCAGAATGAAAATCGTGCCGAAAACGCCCTGAAACAGTAGGGCGGCAAAGTTGTTATAGCCCAGCCAGAGCGCGATAACGGAGACTAGTAAAATGGTGATGCCGGCCAGATGAAGATACCAGTCACGAACCACATTAAGGTGTTTGCGCAGTAGCCATAGCACTCGCATCATGGCAAAACTGGCGAGGGTTTTTAGCAAGATAATCAGCAGGCCGCTTAGATGACCATGGCTAATATCCTGAAAGCGGATGGCTTTGAGCAGCAAGGCCAGCAGGAAGGTTAAGAGAAGTAATTTCCCCCAGAAAAACAGTTTTTTACTGGTGCCGGGTAATAGCGGATTAAACCCATTTAGCCGCGTTTTTGGGCGTATCATGGCCCGAAAAATGGCATAGCTGATGGTAAATACCAGCAAGATGCCGGATACCTCGGTGATGATCGGCAGCTCAGGTGGCGAGAATATGAAATATAAACGGGTCGCGCCGAAGAAGAACAGGAAGGGAGCCACCCGAATGGTGCTATTCCAGACCGTTGCTAGCGCGGGGCTGGTCTTGAGGAGTTCTGGTTCTTGTTTACCGGATTCGGATTGCCGCCGTTTGTGAATGCTCCAGAACAAACCAATGAACATGCCGAGTAGGCCGTATGCCAATGCCTGATACGTATTCCTCAGGTTTATCGGAAGTGTGGAGAGGCTCACGCCGATCTGGACACTTTCCTCAATCAGGCTCTCTGGCTTGTTGATAATTTCAGAGATGAAGTCAAAGCCGGATGAACCCTGAGCGAATAGGTGTTGTTGCAGTAGCGTTTGTCCGGCTTTATAGGCGCGTTCCTGCAAGTCACTGGCTTTGAGCTTTAGGAGTCGGCATTGGGCTAGTGTTTTTTCGATATCAGCTTGATCGGCTTCAAGCTTTTTGCGGGGAGCATCCAACTCATCAAAGGAGCTGGCAACCCCCAAGCTTTTAATCGACTCGACGACTTTGGCGAGCTTGGCTTCCTGCTCCTGAATGCACGCATCGGCGTATTTTATAATGGGCTGAGCATCGCTTGTAAGCTTGCTGAGAACTTTTTGGTCGTCCAGATTTTTGCTCAGTAACTCATCTGCCTGATCAAGCTGGCGTGAGTATTCATTCCAGTCCAATACCGGAACGGAGCCGTTTTCAGCCGCGTGCAGTCCCGTCGTTAGCAGGAGAAAACTCAACAGAAAAATGAGCTGAAGACTAATAATGTGTGATCTGAGCATAGGCTTAGTAGTATACGTCAACCGTTTGGAAACGATTCTAAAAAATGTTTTATGCGCGTTCTATTTCAAAGCTGGCAAAGTTGTGAGTGAGCGTATTTAATTTTTATAGGTGTTTAGCCATGCTGAAATTTTTGGCCAAACATCTTCTGATGCATTACGCGAGCTGATGATGCGGGCATGGTTATAGTTTTCAATAAAGCCGGACTCAATGCCACATTCAATAAACTGCTTATTTGTGCTGCCGAGCTTATCAAATAGTTGACGACAGCCTGCTTGTGGCGCAATCAATCGATCTCCGTTTCCGGAAAACATTAAGCAGGGCAGCTGGATATTGGCTAATGCGTCAGTATAACTAAACCCGTCTGCTCCACGCCATTCTCCACTCAAACTCCATTGATACCATTGCATCATCACGGGGCCGAACTCGTTCTCAGGGCCAAGTTTGAGGCGCTTGCCCGGCGCAAATCCGAGTAGGGCCGTTGTAAGTTGGCACAAGCGTATGCTGCTTCTTTTCAAGGGTGTGGTTGCGGCGTGGGTTGATTGGCTGGCTAGAGTGACGATGGTGTTGAACTGGTCGATTAGCTCTGGGTTACGCGCTAGATACATTAGGATGGCCAAGCCGCCACCGCTGTGGCCGACCCAGCTGATTTTTTCAGTCGGGCATCGTTGGCTCAAAAAAGATAAAACCGCTTCGCAGTCTTCTAAGCACATCGACTCAAAGCTGGGCGGCTTTTCTGGTTGTGCGCTATGGCCGTGGCCCTGGAAGTCTAATACCCAGCTATCGAAGCCGTTCTCACTGAGGTGTTGCGCAAGGCCACGTAGAGACCGGTTATTTGAAAACGCACCGTGGGCAAGTATGACAGGCCCTTGGCTTGGGTGTTTGGCAGGGAAGTGCGTTAGGCCAAGCTGTGTGCCGGACTGGTTTTGAATAAAGTGCTGCGTGCTGCTTTCAGTCATAAAGTCATTTTTAACCGAACCCCTTCGCGTAATCCCCATCATAATACAGTACTAGTCCTGCATACTGACAGGTGCTATTTATTGCTTGGTTGTGGTTTGCATATATGGTAAAACGTATATGTTGAGTTCAGGCAACCAAGTCCACGAATTTATGACCTAACCGTCATTAGCAGGAGCACGTTTAATGAATAAGATTGCCCAATTTCTATACGCTTCCGAGCCACTGGAAATTGTCTTCGATGTTCCCGTGGACATGGCTGTTGCACGCCTGAGTTCAAAAGTGAACAGAACGTATTTTTCAAATTTCAAATCACAACGCATGGTGGGTCGTGTCTCTGAGGATGACGTTGCGATTCAACGCGTGATTCCGATGGTGCAGAACTCGTTTAAACCCGTATTTATTGGTGCTTTTGAGTCTGAAGAAAACCAAACCTCACTCAATGGCGTGTTGCGTTTTCACCGAATTGTGCAAATTTTCATGACCTTTTGGTTTCTTTTTGTGGCTCTTTTCACAATCCAGTCATTAATGCACTTTAGTATGGCCGACGGCAGCGATTGGCTGTCGGTGGTCGTTAGTTTGGCGATGCTGCTGTTCGGCATTTTGCTCGTGAAAATTGGAAAGTGGTTCTCCCGAAACGATAAAGCCTGGCTGACCAAAGCCATTACATCAGCGATTTATAAGGAAGACGAATGACAATTAAAGTAGGTATCAACGGCTTCGGTCGTATGGGGCGCTTGTCTTTACGAGCCGCATTTGATTGGGATGATGTGGAGTTTATCCAGATTAATGATCCGGCAGGCAATGCGGCCACCTTGGCGCATTTACTGACCTTTGATTCGGTACACGGGCGCTGGCATCACGAAGCCACGCACGAGGGCGAAACACTGCTGGTGAATGACCAGCGAATCGCTTGCAGCCAAAACCGTGAGATCGGCGAGACCGATTGGTCCGGTTGCGATGTGGTGATCGAAGCTTCTGGCAAAATGAAAACCAAAGCGCTATTGCAGGCTTATTTAGATCAGGGCGTAAAGCGCGTCGTGGTTACCGCTCCGGTTAAAGAAGAAGGCGTACTGAATGTGGTGATGGGCGTCAATCATCAGCTATACGATAAAGCCAGCCACCCGATTGTGACGGCGGCTTCTTGTACCACCAACTGTTTAGCGCCCGTGGTCAAAGTGATTCACGAGCAGCTCGGCATTGTGCACGGCTCAATGACGACCATTCATGACATCACCAATACCCAAACCATTCTCGATGCGCCGCATAAAGATCTACGCCGTGCGCGCGCCTGTGGCATGAGTTTAATCCCGACCACCACCGGCTCGGCGACGGCGATTACCCATATTTTCCCCGAGCTAAAAGGGCGGCTTAATGGTCATGCTATTCGCGTGCCGTTGGCTAATGCCTCTATTACCGATTGCGTATTTGAGCTAAGCCGCGAGACGACTGTTGAGGAAGTGAATGCGCTCCTTAAGCAAGCCGCCGATACCGACCTTCAAGGCATTCTCGGCTATGAAGAACGGCCTTTGGTATCCATCGATTACAAGACTGACCCACGCTCCGGCATTATCGATGCGCTATCAACCATGGTGATTAATGGCACGCAGCTCAAGCTCTATGTCTGGTACGACAATGAGTGGGGCTATGCCAATCGCACAGCAGAGCTCATGCGTTTGGTTGGGCAACAAGATAAGGTCTAATCACTGATGATTAAGCTCGCGGATTTGTCACCTCAGATCAAACAGTATCTGGTGGTGACCGGCAATTATTGGGCCTTCACTCTCACCGATGGCGCACTGCGAATGTTGGTGGTGTTGTACTTTCATGGCTTGGGTTATGCGCCGCTGCAAATTGCCATGCTATTCCTGTTTTATGAAATCTTTGGGGTTATCACTAACCTGATTGGTGGTTGGCTGGGCGCACGTCTGGGTTTAAACAAAACCATGAATATCGGTTTGTTTTTGCAGATTGTGGCACTGGCTATGCTGCTGGTACCCGCCAGTTTGCTAAGCATTCCTTGGGTGATGGCAGCACAGGCAATGTCGGGCATTGCTAAAGATCTGAATAAGATGAGTGCCAAAAGCTCGATTAAGCTCTTGGTACCGGCGGGTGCGGACGAGCAGTTGTACAAATGGGTGGCGATTTTAACTGGCTCTAAAAATGCCTTGAAAGGTGCGGGCTTTTTTCTCGGTGGCGTATTGCTGAGTGTGCTTGGTTTTCAGGGCGCAGTGTTGGCGATGGCAGTGGCATTAGCGGTCGTCTGGGTGTTTAGCTTGCTTAATTTGCGAGAGGATTTAGGCAAGGCTAAAAACAAACCAAAATTCACTGAAATATTCTCCAAAAGCAAAGCCATTAACTACCTCTCTGCGGCGCGCATGTTTTTATTTGGCTCGCGCGATGTGTGGTTTGTGGTGGCGCTGCCCGTGTATTTGGCCTCAACCTTCGGCTGGGATCATTGGTCGGTCGGTGGCTTTCTGGCGCTATGGGTGATTGGCTATGGCATTGTGCAGGCCTTTGCACCGCACTTTACCGGCAAGCGTTCGGGTAAAGTACCGGATGGCAGCGCTGCGCTGAAATGGGCAACGGGCTTGGCGATCATCCCCGCAATCATTGCACTCTCACTGACGCTGGATTGGCAAGCTGAAGCGGTTTTATTACTGGGCTTGTTGGTATTTGGCGCGGTGTTTGCGGTGAACTCCTCGCTGCACAGTTATCTGATTGTGAGCTATGCCGGAGAAGAGGGTGTGTCGCTGGATGTCGGCTTTTATTATATGGCCAATGCCATGGGGCGGCTGTTAGGTACGGTGTTGTCTGGTTGGCTGTATCAAAGCTATGGACTGGCGATGTGCTTGTGGGTGTCTACCGGTTTTATTGTGCTAACGGCGCTGATTTCGATTGGCTTGCCGAAGCATCAGCCAGTGGCTTCGGTTGGAACGGTCTCCTAAGTGGTCTAGCCTCCAATTATGGAAAAGCGCATATCCAAATAGCACAATCAAGAATCCCTCCTAAGCGAGGGATTCTGTTTATTTAGGAGAACGATAGTCGGGTGTAAATACTCGCTTTTTACTGTTTAAGTATCTAACTAAAAAGTTATTTCGAGCGGCAGTTGTTATCTAGTTGCTTCTTGCGCGGGAGAATGCCGTTAAACTTTAGCCTAGTTGCTTACCGAAGGCTTAAGCTGACAGCTTTTTCAATGCCTCGATAATATCGTCAGGCTCTGAGCGGGTTCGATAATCCACATCAACATAGCGCCAAGTAATAACCCCATCAGTCCCAATCACAAAGGTCGCCGGAATCGGTAACACACTGCCATTGCCGTTATTAATGGATTCAAGATCAAGCTGGCGATCCACTTTCATGTGATTCAACATAAACTCAGGCACTTCCCATGCCACGCCATACTCTGCAGCAACCTTTGCATTTTGATCAGACAGTACAATGAAATCCATTTCGCTAATTTCATTCTTGGAGAGTGAGCCATCAGGGACTTGCGGGCTGATCGCAACCAACTGCGCACCCAGCGCATTAATATCCGCCAAGCGCGCTTGTAAGGCTCGCAGCTGCAGGTTGCAATACGGGCACCAACTGCCGCGATAAAAAGTCACCACCAACGGGCCTTTCGCCAATAAATCCGCAGAAGAGACTAAGTTACCTTCTGCATCAGGCAGTTCAAACGCAGGCACTCGCTGGCCCACCGCCAATGCATCGCCACCTTGCTGAAAGGCTTTGGCCTCTGCAATTACTTCATCAATGCCTTTCATAAAGTCAGGATTAGCCTGTCGGCCAGCGGCAACTTTTGCTTCAGTTTGTTGTTTTAAACTTGTCATGGTTCTCTCTAATTGATCAATGGAGAGGCTCATGACTAATTTAACCATGAGCCTCGAAATTTACGCGTCGCGCAGGACACGTCTGAGCATTTTACCAACCGCTGATTTAGGCACTTCGTCAATGAAAGTCACGATTTTAGGGACTTTGTATGAGGTCAGATGATCGCGACAATGCGCAATAATATCCTCTTGAGTCACCTTGCTGCCTGCCTCTCTAACCACAAACAGCTTCACTGCTTCACCGGTTTTTTCATCGGGCACACCCAAACAAGCGCATTCTCGAACACCCTCGCATTTAGCGGCTGCTTGCTCCACTTCATTGGGGTACACATTAAAGCCGGAGACAATCACCATGTCTTTTTTGCGATCGACGATTTTAAAAGTGCCAGTCTCATCAGCAATGGCAATATCGCCGGTGCGGAAGTAACCATCGGCTGTAAATGCTTCGGCAGTCGCTTCAGGCTGCTTGTAGTAGCCACTGGTGACTTGTGGGCCTTTGGCCACTAGCTCACCACGTTCACCAACTGCGACTTCGTTATTAGCATCATCCAGCAGTTTGATGTCGGTATCTGGATATGCCTGCCCGATCTTGCCGGTAAAGGTGCGCACGCTGGCTAAGGTCCAAGTTAAAATTGGCGAGGTTTCTGACAAGCCATAACCCTGAATTAGCGGGCGTCCGGTGATGCTTTGCCATTTATCTGAGGTCGCTTCCAGTGCTGCCGTGCCGCCATTAATGCTGGCTTTAAGCTTTGAGAAATCCACATTTACAAAGTCAGGATGCGAAGTCATACCCGCATATAAGGTGTTCACACCAGTGATAACGGTAAAGCCACTGTCTTTGATATCGGCCATAAAGCCAGCCATATCGCGTGGATTGGTAATCAATATATTGTGTGAGCCACAGCCAGCAAAAGTCAGGAAGTTCACACTCAGCGCAAAGATGTGATACATCGGAATCGCCGTGACAACCACTTCTTCGGTTTCACAAGTGACATCTGCAATCCGCTCGTAGCTTTGGGCGATATTCGAGAGGATATTATGGTGGCTAAGCATTGCCCCCTTGGATGGGCCTGTTGTACCGCCGGTGTATTGTAAAAAGGCCAGATCTTCACGCGCTATTTCCACAGGTTGAAACTCAAGCTCAGCACCAGTAGCCAAGGCATCGGAGAAGCGTACAAAGTCGGTAATCGCAGGGTCTAGCTCCGGTGAAGGCAAATCGCTGCTGGTGCCATCGCTCATATTAACAACGATCACGCGCTTAACGGGGCAGTTATCTTTAATCGCAGCATAAGAAGCCGTGCTGCCACTAAACACGACTAGCGTTTCTGCGCCGGAATCATTTAGCTGATGCTCTAATTCGGAAGCGGTATATTGCGGATTGATATTAACTTGAGCCGCGCCGGACTTGAGAATACCTAAAGTCGCAATCGGGAATGCGGGCAGGTTAGGCGTCATTATCGCCACGCGATCACCTTTCGCTACACCAACGCTTTGTAAGTAGGCGGCAAAAGCTTTTCCATGTTGGGCAAGCTCAGAATAGCCCAGCTTCATCGGGCCACAGGAAAAGGCATTGAGGTTGGAATAACGCTGTGCGGCTTCTTCTAAAAACTGTCCAATCGATGTTGCGTGACGGCTGTGGTCCAATGGTGTCGACATGATTCTCTCCTCTTATGAGTTTGGTGGGCTTTGTTATTGAGGCCCTTAAAATGTGTTGCTAGCGATATTCGGGGTTAGGGTGGTCAAACCGCTCACCGTCATCCCATGCGCGGCGACTATTGCCATACGCTGGCAAGCCGCCTGCCTGTTTAAGCATATTGGCCGTGTGCATCAGGTTCCATGCTAAGAAAGTGGCGTTGCGTGCGGTGAATTCGCTATCGAAGCCGACGCGTGAGCCATCTTCTTTTTCATCGCCATACGATGGGCCGGGGCCAATCTCGCCAATCCAACCTGCGTCAGGCTGAGGCGGAATCATATACCCGATATGCGCCAATGAATAGAGCATACCCATCGCGCAATGCTTCACGCCATCCTCATTACCGGTGATGATCGCGCCAGCCGTCTTTCCATAAAACACGTACTGACCTTTCTCATTCATCTCGCCGCTGTGTGCATAAAGGCGCTCGATGACTTTGCGGCATTCCGATGACACTTCGCCCAGCCAGATCGGTGTGCCTAGCACTAGAATATCAGCGTCTTTGACCGCCTTGCCAATCGCGGGCCATGCATCGCTCTTAAAGCCATGCTCGGTCATATCGGGATAAACGCCGGGCGCAATATCGTGATCCACGCTGCGATAGGAGCTTACAGAAACCCCTGCACCGTGCATGATGTCGCGAACCACGTCCATGAGCATATCGGTGTGGCTGTCCTTGGGGGATGGGGTCAATGTGGTGTTAATAAAGACAGCGCTGAGGCCTTGGTAATCGGGTTTCGTTTCAGTATTTGACATGAGTCTCTCCGTTTCGATTAGCGATTAATTTTGTGAGTACGAAGCAGTAAAGCCAGTCCAATAGCCACCATAGCGGCTACTCCGGAACCAGTATAACTTGAGCTGAAATCTCCGGTCGCTTCTGCTGCCAGGCCCGCTACCACGGGCCCGATGGCTTGTCCGCCAGAAAAGGCCAGAGTAAGTGCAGCAAGGGCATTGGCCGCCGCTGCAGGACCGAAGTAGTCTCCCGCCGATGCGCCCATAATCACGGGAACGCTCCACGCCGCGAGACCAAACAGAATGATCGAGAACGTTAGTCCAGACTCCGAGTCGCTTAAGCCGACTAGAAAGTAGGCGATGGATAACGCCGTAAAAGCTAAGGCCAAGCCGATACGCCGACCGACCCGATCTGACACCCATCCAAACACGATGCCTGAAAAAATACTGAGGAAGCCAAACCACGCCCACAGTTCGCCGGCGGCGGCTTCGCTCAAGTGATAGGACTCGACCATACTGGTCACCACGAAAGTAACATAGACCATATAGGTGGCACCATAGGCGACAAAAATCAGTCCTAAGTGCGCTAGCAGTTTAAATTTATCTTCTTTCGGGACTTCGGTGCTTTTTAGCGATGAGGCTGGTGCGCGCCCGAAGGGAGCGAGGCCGATATCGCTTGGCTTATTGCGGATTAAGGCAACCGTCACAGCGGCAACGGCGATATTAATGACGGCAAAGATTAACCAACCGGTTTGCCAAGACAATAAGCTGAAAACGGGAGCCAGTTTTGGCACGACGAATCCTGAAAGAATAATGCCAAAGCCCGGCCCGGACATAGCGATGCCTAATGCCAGACCGCGATGTGAGGGATGAAACCATTGCGACATCACGCTCATAATGGGTAATACCACGCCGCCACTGCCAATCCCTGTGAGTAAGTAGAGCGCGCAGAGTAGGGGGAAGCTGGTGGTTAGCGTCATGCCGATCATTGAGGCGGCGATCAGGAGGAGGTTGGCGGTGGCGCTGGCACGTGTGCCAAGTCGGGGCAATACAAAAGGAACTAGTAATACCGCAATTAAGTATCCGGCCATATTGGCAAAGCCCAGCAGGCCGCCCTGAGCGTGATCCAGCCCCAGCGACGCGGACATGGATGGCAGTAACATGCCAAATGCAAAGCGCGCTAGGCCCAGCCCGCAGAATATGGCCAAGGCACCCACCGCAGCCATAATCCACGCATAGTGCAGCTTAGCTTTTGGCATCAAGCTGATCTGCCAGATCCATCAGGTCTCGCGCTACAAAATCGGGTTGTGGAACCTTATCGGTGATTAGCCGATTGTTATTCGGGCGAGTGATAAATGCCCCAGAACTACCGGCCGCTTGTGCGCCAAGCGTATCCCACAAATGACACGCAACCAGACAGATTTTATCCATTTCAACGCCTAATGCTTTAGCGGCATGTTGGTAAGTCGCTGGGTGCGGCTTGAAGGCTTGGACTGTTTCGACGCTGTACTGGCCTTCAAAAAAGTCATTAATACCTGCCTTTTCTAATAAGGTCGGCGATTGTGTCGGGGCTGAATTGGTGAGTGTTGCTAGGCGATAGCCCGCTGCCTGAAAGCGCTCCAGAGCAGGCTTAACATCGGGATGCGGCGGCAGGCTTCCCATTAGCGATTTAAACTCGGCAATATCGTCATCGCTGATTGAAATCTGGTGGTTGGCTCCCACCATTTTCAGCGTGCCGACGGCTAGGCTGCCAAACGGCTCATAGAGGCCAGAAACGGTCATGGCTTGTGAGTACAAAATCAGCTCGGCAAACCAGTTTCGCATCATCAATGGATTGTGAAAAACGCGCTCAAAGAAAGGTTCTAGAATCGTGATATCGAGTAGCGTTTCGTTGACATCGAACAGCAGTACTTCAGGTTGACTAGTCTTGTTCATTTCTATGGCCTATGTGGGTTCATAAGTTGTAATGGACTTGATTATAACTGGACTTGAACACCTGTTCAAACTATCATTGAACGCATGTTCAGAGTGATATTTTGAGGGCTTATTATGGCCAACACTGCTAAGTACGACCGTCAGGACGTGATACAAAAAGCGACTGATTTATTTTGGGAAAAGGGTTTTCACGCAACCTCAATGCGCAATCTGCAAGAGGCGATCGATATGCGCCCCGGCAGCATTTACGCCAGCTTTGGCAGCAAAGAGGGCTTGTTTAAGGAAACCTTACAGTACTACGCCAGCGCCAGTTTGGAGTTGCTCCAGTCCTTTGCAGACGCCAATGAGTCGCCACTTGAAGCACTGCGGCAGTTCTTAAGCAGCGTGGTGATTAGCCATGCCCAAGCGCCTAGCAATATGTGCATGTTGGTGAAAACCATCTCAGAGTTAACCGATGACAATGCTGAACTACTGGCCGAAGCGCAGCAGCTGCTGGGCACAGTAGAAGTGGCCTTTGCGAAACTATTTGCGCAAGCTCAAGCCAAGGGCGAGCTTGCCAGCAGTAAGGACCCTAAGCGCTTGGCTAGCTTGCTGCAGATGCAGGTAATGGGCTTGCGGGCTTATGCGCGAGCGAGTGAAAGCAGTGAAGCAGATATTAAAGCATTGACTGATGAGGCCTTTGCCTCCCTGATCTGACTTCCATTGTCGACCACGACAGGTGAGTTGTTACTGAGAAATCTAAACAAAAAGTAATTTATTTTGGTCAATTAATAGACCATTCATCTAGCATCGGCATAATGGGCATCAGCTTCAAGGGGCTACAACGAAACAAAAATAATAATAAAAATCAAAACAATAAAAAGAAATTCGTTGGTTACATCGTAAGAAATAGGGAATTCGTGAGTTACTCTCCTCTCTCACGAATTCCCATATTCTTCATCGCATACTTCGCTATATCTTCGCCGTTTCCGGCACGCTTCAAATCACAAAACTTAAGACCACTTTTGCTAGCAAAGGGCTTTGCTTTTTAACAGCTGCGATAAGCAAGGTTGTAACGTACAACCGGCTCTTCCTGTAGCTTGATGCTGGTGTTGACGCTTAACGAAGCTGGCTTTCCAGTCTTAGTGCGAACGGTGCTCGCATTTTTGGAGCGCAGAATCACATCAGCTCCGCAGGGTGACCAAATATCCAAACTGTCCTTAATCTGAAAGTCTTGGCTAAGGCTGCCATCCCAGCTAGAAGTCTGTGTTTCCCCTTTGCTGCCAGCGAAGAAATAATCACGGGTAAAAGTCGCTTTAGCACCCGCAGGCAGATTAAGGAAGCCACGGTAGTCTGCATCGACTAGCATGACACTAATCCCTTCTGGAATTTTCAAACCAAAAGCGATATCGCATTTTTTACGGGCAAAAGTCCGCTGGCCAGAGTCGCCTGCTTCAACGATGTATTCATCAAACCGTACCGACACGCTCTTCCTGTCTTCTGCAAAAACGATGGCTGCAGAGTCAGCAGGGCAGCCGTTACCGGCATAGCCTATGTTTTGTATGCTGACATCGCTGAGGTTGGGAGATGAAACCACTACCTGCGATACGGCTAATAATACCGCTACCGTGGTGAGAATGAGTGTAGTTTGCTTAAGCATGATCAGTATCCCTCCAAGCTAATAAGAAATGTCCCGCTAAATGCCCGGTGTACCCAGCGGTGACAGGAGCTTTTTTGGATCACTCTTATATTGTATTGCGTATTTTCTTGGTGGGAGGGGTCAACTATTAGGTCATTTAGTTTGTTTAATTAATAGACCGTTCATCCAGAACCAGCATAATGGGCATCAGCTTCAAGGGGCTACAACGAAACAAAAATAATAATAAAAATCAAAACAATAAAAAGAAATTCGTTGGTCACATCGCAAGAAATAGGGAATTCGTGAGTTACTCTCCTTACTCACGAATTCCCATATTCTTCACCGCTTACTTCATCAGCTAGCTATCGGTATTACTTGCTCTCCAATCAGTAACTCACTCACTGTTCTACTACCACCTGAATTATCGGTTGAATACCGTATTTTCGGCAGCTCTGCGCCTTCCTTAATACAGCAAGCGACTACAGAATGAGTACGACTAAGCGGTAATTGCCAGTCCAAATGCACAATCTCTTTGCTGGCATCTGATTCAATGGCTCGCTCCGGAATAGTTAATTCTCCCTCATAACCATGCGCTAAGGTTAGCTGCACATCTAAATGACTCAAAATGTGGCATTTATATTGGCTGATGTTGGTGGCTGGGTCAGATAACAACACAGTACTTTGGTCATCACTCACGCTAGCGCTGAGCGGGCTATGTAAACGCCAATGTAAAGTGTGTTCATCACTCAGCTCGATAGAATCCACAATAATCAGGCCATAAGCCTCCACCAATACCAGCGTCCGGTAAAAGCGTTCAAGTGGCTCTGCGTAAGACTCGCTTAAATCTAAGGTGACGATGTGACAGTTCGACTCGGTGAGACTGTTTACTACGAGGCCTACCGCGCTTTGATCATCAAGCTTTTGGCCTTGTTCACTCACTAATGGCAAGTTGTGAGCGATTGTCTGTCGCGTCCATTGGCTGTGGTGTTTGCTGCCAAAGCGATAGCCATAGCTGCCGGTGGGAACCAGTACGCCAATATTATTATCAAAAAAACTGACATTACCTTGATCACCATGGCGGTGAGAGCTATTGCCAAATGCACTGGCACGATAGTAAAGCGACAAACCCTGTTGTGTTAATTTACCCAAGCCCGCATGCGTATAGTAATGACTGAGAGCCTGTTGCTCTGCCAGTTTTTCATCACTGGGTTGTTTGTGCTCAGCGGCTGCGTTAAAGGCAATTTGTTTAACCGTAGGCACCAGATCTAACAGGTGCAACCGATAATCAGTAATTGCACGTTCCAGCGCTAGTGACTGCTGATAATCCAGCGCATCCCCAAAACGTGCGGCGTAAATTCGCAAGGGGTTTTGGGCAAAAAAGCCCGGCCATTCTTTGCCTTCCCTTCGGCACCAAAAGCCGTCACTAAAGGGGTGGATGGATTGCTCCGGGGCAATAAAATCCTGAGCAAAGCTCAGAAAGTTCTGATAAAACGGATGCTGATAAAATGAGAAGCCTGATAGGCGCTCAACGCTTAAAAAGAACGGATGAAACCATTTGCTATAGGTGGATGCGTAGAATGGGCCTTCGACCCAACTGCCATCAATGCCACCATAAAACGGTAAAATGCCACGGTAAATCGTCAGTGCTTCGGTTAGCCATTGCTCGCATTCTGCGCGGTCGTGTTCGCGGTATAGCGCAAGTCCTGCGAGGCCAAGATAAGCTGGGAGTCGTGAGGTGTGTGAGTGTCCGGGGTACTGTTTAAAGTTATCCTGAGCAAGGCGCTCCATAATTTGCCTTGCAATGCGCACTAGCATCGGCCTGATAAACAGGCCTTTTTCATTGTCGTTGAGCAACGGACTTAGCCAGTGATAGGCGATAAATAGATTACGTGCCAGCGAGCATCCAACTTCATCACCCCAAGTGCAGGGTTGCAATAGCGAGGCCGGACCTTCGGTGCTCCACTCGGCGAGTTGTAGTAGCCGGCTCATAGCCTCTTGGCCATGAGCCTCTTCACCCCAAACCCGATAGAGCAGGGCATGCACCATTAAGTCACGGTCTATCCACTCTCGGGCATTCGCGATTGCTTCTCGCTTACCTTCTTCCTGACCACGTTGATAGTGACTGGGGTAGCGAATCTCTGAAAGAGGGACGGAGAGCGAGGCAGTGTGCTTAAGCTTGGGGTATAGCTCGCTAGAATGCGCTTTGACCGATTGGATATCTTCGTCAAAGTACATCAGCCATTGTTCATGGCCATCACACTGTTCAAACAGCTCGTTTGCGGTGGGCGCCAGGTAGTTGGGCTGTGCTTCTGTGATTTGAAAATCGATCCAGTCTGAAACCTGTTCTGGCTGCTGGGCCGAGCTAGTCATTAAGCGCCATTGGTACTGCCCTATCGGCAACTCATGGGATAACTGCATGGGTGAATTGACTTGCTCCCAACGCCACAGCTGATCGCTTGAAGGGTGCTTTAGCTCCAGTGTGTAGTGCTCGTGGGCGGTAGCCTCTGGCCAATTAAAACTCGGTGGGTTTACCGCTGCAGGGTAGGCCTTACTAGGTGAGAGCTGGACTTGAAAATCGTGGGTTCTGGCTAAATTAAGCATTGTTCTGTTCCTTGTGGAACCAATGGTAGTCTCCCGTTTTCGGGTCGATGTTGCCGATGACTTTGGCAGGACTTCCGGCGGCAATTCCGTAAGCCGGAATATCGGTGGTGACCACCGAATTGGCGCAGATCAATGCACATTTGCCGATGTGGCAACCGGGTGTAATGACGACTCCCGAGGTGAGCCAAACGCCGTCTTCAATCACGACCTTGCCAGCCACTTCATCGCTTCTGCCGCTAAATTTATCTTCTGCAGGGTTGTAGCGGTGATTAGAGGCAACAATGCTGACATGAGGGCCGATTAACACATTCTCGCCAATCTCAACATCACCATTCACATAACTGTATAAACCAACGTAGGACTTTTTCCCGATGTGGTTTTCTTTAACCCGAACGATAGCGCCGGGTGCTATTCGGACATCTTCATTCGGCTGGCCGAGAATCTCAGCGCGCTTGGTGTCATCATGGTAATTGTTGCTTTGGTTGCAATAGAGTGTGAATTTCCGGAACTCCTCATCACTTAACTCACCACCATGTTGCTGCTGTACTGACATAAGTTGGCTCCATTACTAAGCTGGTAGATGAAAAAGGGGCTTACCAAGAAAGATAGGCCCCTAAGGTATTACTCTTCGATGTAGTACTGTTCTTTGTAGTGGTAGAACGGGCTCTTATAGACCGAGTAAAGCTTTGCCGGTACGTTTTTCATCCGGTTATGAACCACGGCAGGAGAGGCGGTATAGCGTAAAATACCGATCGCCCACAGGTTCTCAGCATGCAGTTTCATCACCTGATCAACTTTACTGGCGAAGGTCGCTTTATCCGCTTCCTGAAGTAGCTGCTCGTAGATATCAGCCAGCTCTTTCATTTCTGGTGTGAGCTCTACCCCGCTTTTACCTTTCGATAAGAAGTAAGCAGACTGCTTAGGTGCAAAGTTATTCTCCGACATAACAGGGAAGTAGTTGTTAGCCCCAAACAATGGATTCAAACCGGAAGTATTGTTGTGTAATACCATCTGATAATCACCACCACGTCGAACTTGCTCGAAGTAACTTTTTTCATCCGAGCGCATGGTAAAGCGCAGGCCTAGCTTGTCCATGTCTGCTTTCAGCAAAATCGCGCCTTCTTCACTGATCTTACGACCTGCCTGAAAGTGCACTAAAAAGCTCAGCTCTTTGCCATCTTTACCCAGCCGGTAGTTATCAGAGTCACGCTTATTCAGACCAAGGTCATCGAGTATCTTGTTTGCTTTGTCCAGTTCCAGCTTGGTGTAAGCGCTGGAAGTTTCTTCACTACCACCCGGAGAGCTTGGCAAAATGACCGATTGGGCCGGTGTAGAAAGGCCGATACCCAGAATATCGTTATGCGTTTCACGATCAATTCCTAATGAAATAGCTTGTCTGAAGGATTTCGAGCGCATCAGGCGCTGAACTTCTTTTTCCTCACCGTCATAATCCAGATTTGGAAATAGCACCAGCATATTGGCGTGATCATCTAGCTCCATCATGCGGGTTTTGTAGTTACCTTTCTTCTCACCTTTCTTCAACGCGGTGAAATCACTGGTCAGCTTGGATATGCGGTCCATGTCGACCTCACCCGCCAGTGCTTTCAGGATAATGACCTGTGGCTCAGCGGTTTGTGGCCAATTCATCGCATCAATGTAAGGCAGTTGGTTACCTTCAGTGTCAACTTTCCAGTAGTAAGGGTTACGCACGGCTTGCTGCTGAAGTTGTTGAGGATCAGTGTTGTAGACCCAAGTATAAAGTACTGGCAGATCAGGGTTGGTGTTAGAGCGGGTATTCCAGCGGTTGTGGAACAGCTGGCGCCAATCGGTCATACCTGCATCCGCCACTTTCTTATCCAGTTCAGTTTGGTCAGCCATGCCTTGCAGGTAATCCTTAAGATAGTGCTTGGGGCTTTGTGGCAGTCGGAATTCCATGGTTGAGCGCAGGTGCATCTCGATAAAGTTCGGGTTGGGCTCTTTGTACTGCAACTCAAAAGTTTGGGCATCAATGATGTTCAACTTGGCAGGCTCGCCACCGGATAAAAATAGCGACTTAACACTGGGCTCCAGGTCTGAATTCAGTTCCAGACTGTTATACCAAAAGTCTACATCTTCCGTGGTGAATGGCGCACCGTCGGACCATTTCATACCTTTGCGCAGGGTAAATTTATAAGTGCGCTTGTCATCTGATAGCTCAAAAGACTCTGCCAGATTAGGGACATAATCCTGTTTGCTATCCAGCATGACAAGAGGCTCATTACTCCACTCATGAAAGTGATAGTTAGGTTCGACACGACGCCAGGTACCACCGTATTTCCCCACTTTATCAATTGGGGTGATGACCATCGGATTTTCAGGAAGGCGTTTTTCCAAGGCAGGAAGCGAGCCTTTTTCGACCATTTCAGTCAGCATTGGTGCTTCTTGATTGGCTGCCCAGACATTAAATGAACCCAGCAATAGGGTTAATGCCATCAGTTTACGTTTCATATGATTTCCTCTCAGTGCTTGTCGTAGATCTCTTCAACAAAGTGGCAGGCACTCTGTCGTAAGATAGCTTTGCCATTGATCGTATCGGTCAGTTCCTTTAATTCAGGGACTTCGCGTTTACAACGGTCTTTGGCATATTTGCAGCGGTTATGGAAGGCACAGCCAGAGGGAGGATTGGCTGCGTCAGGAATTTCTCCTGCCAGAATATCGCTGCGGATTTGCCGTTCGTTTATATCGGGAATTGCGTGTAATAAAGCTTCGGTATAAGGGTGTAAAGGCCGTGCATACAAGGCCTCGGTGGGGGCTACCTCTACGATGCGTCCAAGGTACATAACGCCAACCCGGTCACAGAGGTATTTCACTACGCTCAAGTCGTGCGAAATAAACAGGTATGACAGCTCAAATTTATCCTTGAGGTTTGCCAGTATCTCCAGAATCTGGGCCTGAACAGACACATCCAGTGCGCTGACCGCTTCATCTGCCACGATAAAGCGTGGGCGCGTAATTAAGGCACGTGCAATACCAATTCGCTGGCGTTGGCCACCAGAGAAAGCATGCGGGTAGCGCATCAAGTGAGAGCTTCTTAAGCCCACTTGTTCGATCATCTCTGCGGCTTGCTCGTACAGGTATTCCTTATCGGTAATGCCTGCGAGCCGCATCGGTTCTTCCAAGATCTCCTGAATCGTCATACGTGGAGACAGTGATGAATAAGGGTCCTGGAATATCATTTGTACTTCTTGGCGGTAAGGGCGAAGCTCCTTGTTCGACATGGGTACAAGGTCAATTTTTTCACCGTTTTTGCTGTGATAAATCACTTTACCGCCGGTGGGTTGAACGGCTTTTAAAATGGCTCGGCCAACGGTGGTTTTGCCACAGCCTGACTCGCCAACTAAGCCAAAGGTTTCATTGGGATATATCTTGAAACTCAGGTCATCAACGGCTTTGATTACGCCTTTACGTCGACTGAATGAGCCGCCTTTCATACTGAAATACATCTTCAGGCCGTCGACTTCAACTAATGGTGTAGTACTCATGTCTTATGCCTCGAAACATCTGACCTTGTGGTCATCTTCTTGGGTAACAAACGGGGGCACTTCCTGGCGACATCTATCAGTCACCTGATTGCAGCGCTTCCAGAACGGGCAGCCGGTAATTTTGCTATAAGGATCAGGAATGCTGCCCTTAATTGGTTTAAGCGGTTCATTGGTGTGCAAGGTCGGGATGGACTCGATAAGCGCCTTGGTATACGGATGCTTGGGATTCTTCAATATCTGATCGGTGGTGCCATGCTCGACGATATAGCCCAGATAAAATACAGCGATTTCATCTACCATATTGGCCACGACGGCCAGATCGTGAGTGATCAATACCAGCGCCATATTCTGTTCACGCTGGATGTCTTTGATCAAACTCAGAATCTGTGCCTGAACGGTTACATCCAATGCAGTGGTTGGCTCATCGGCGAATAGTAGGCGAGGGCTACAGCTCACTGCCATGGCAATCATTACCCGTTGGCGCATACCACCTGATAGCTGGAAAGTGTAGTCATCGTAAACCTCTCTGGCGCGGGGCACTCTGGCACGATCCAGCATATGAATGGCATGCTCCTTAGCCTGCTTTTTATCCATATCGGTATGCTGCATGATGAGCTCAATCATCTGGCTACCGACGGTATGAATAGGGCTTAAGCTACTCATCGGCTCCTGAAAAATCATCGAGATTTCTTTACCACGAATCTTGTTAATCTCTTTGCCGTTGCGCTTAGTTTTCAGTACTTCAAACGGCTCACCATTGCGGTGATAAATCACGTCACCATGGGTAATTCTGAACGATGGCTCCGGCAGCAGGCGGATCGGCAAACGGGCCGTCACACTTTTACCGCAGCCTGACTCGCCAACAATCCCAAGGCTCATGCCTTCGTAAATGGTGAGATCAATGTCGTTAATGGTATTGGTTACGCCTTCAATCGTATGAAATTGAGCCGCGACGTTTTTATATTCAAGTAGTTTATTTCGCATCATTTAAGCCCTGTTCATATATGGGTCAGCCGCGTCACGCAGGCCATCACCTAAGAAGTTAAAAAACAACACGGTCACGATGACAAAGATGGCGGGATACAGAATCCAAGGATAATTAGCAATCACCTCAACGCTTTGCGCTTCCTGAAGCAATACACCCCAACTAACAACTGGTGGCCGCAGCCCGATACCCAAAAAGCTTAACGATGTCTCAGCAATAATCATTGCCGGGATACTGAGCGTGGCATGGGCGATCACGAAGCTGGTGGCACCGGGTAGCAAATGCTTTCGAATGATATAGGCATTACTGGCTCCGGAGAGGAGGGCCGCTTCGGTGTACTTCTCTTCTTTTAGGCGCATCACGATGCCTCGAACTACACGAGCGATACCTGTCCAGCCGATAATGGATAGCAGCAAGGTAATCATGAAATAGACAAAAATTGGCGACCAACTTGGCGGTAAGGATGCCGCTAGTGCCATCCACAATGGAATCGAAGGGAATGACATCAGTACTTCAATCACACGTTGGATAACTGTATCGACCTTGCCACCATAAAAGCCTGAAATACCGCCCAGAATGACCCCAAATATCAAGCTTAGGAACACACCAATTAAGCCGATGGAGAGCGAGATTCTGGCACCATGAACGACCTTACTGAAGATATCACGCCCCAGTTTGTCGGAGCCCATCAGGAATAAAGCAGCTCCATCATCAACGCCCATGAGGTGCAGATCGGTTTCAATTAAGCCTAGGAATTTATAACGGTAGCCACGATGAAAGAACTTAATTGGATACGCCTCATCACCCTGAGTATATTCATACTCCAGCGTTTCCATATTCATCTTACGGGTTAGGTTGTAAATAAAGGGTCGGGTAAAATTCCCGTCTTTATCCGTAAAGTGAATCTCAGTCGGTGCCACATAGGTAAATTTGGCACTATAGGTATTGATGTCTTGAACGCTGATAAAATTGGCGAAAATAGCGACCAGATAAAACAGAATAATCATGATGCCACTAAACAGGGCGACTTTATGCTGCTTGAACCGAAGCCACATTAAGCGGGATTTCGACGCGTAAAAGATGTCATTGCCTTGATCTTCATCATCAAAGCTATTTGCTATATCCGAGCTACTTTGCCCGAGATTAGATGCCGAGGTCATAGTAACTCCTAAGAAAGACGAATGCGTGGATCAAGCAAGGCGAGAATAATGTCGGAAAGCAAGGTACCGATAATGGTAAGGACTGCCAGCATCATCAGGAAGGTGCCCGCCAAATACATATCCTGCCCCCTGAGTGCTTCTAATAAATAAGGGCCGGTGGTTGGTAAGCTCAGCACGATGGCAACAATCGCACTGCCGGATACTAGCTCCGGTAGCATCCAGCCGATTGTGGAAGCGAGCGGGGTAACAGCGTGTCGGACAGGGTATTTGAGTATTACTCTGTGCATTGGTAAGCCCTTGGATAGCGCCGTATCAACATACGGCTTGTGCAGCTCATCCATCATGGTGGCACGCATAATTCTGATCTGGCTTGCCGTTCCTGCGGTGCCGACGACGATAACCGGAATCCACATGTGCTTGAGTGCATCGAGCACTTTATCCACGCTCCATGGCGCGTTGATATATTCGGGTGAAAACAGACCTGAGAAAGGGGTACCAAACCAATTTAGTGATAGGTACATCAGCAGTAGCGCTAACAAGAAATTCGGAACGGCTAAGCCTAAAAATCCTAAGAAGCTAACGACATAATCAAATAGGGTATACGGCTTTAGTGCAGAAAGAATACCGGTGAAAAAAGCGGTGACCAGCGTGAAGATCAGAGTAATGAAGGTAATTAAAAAGGTTAGCCCTAATTTGCTCCAGATTAATTCATGAACTGGCTTTTGGTGTTGGAATGAGTAGCCAAAATCACCCTGCGGGAAGCCACTAATCCATTTGAAGTAATTGACGGTCATGCTGTCACTGATATTGAGTTCAGCCTGAATACTGGCTCTCAGCGCATCAACATCATTGATCGAACCGTCGATCATTAATCGCTCAGAGATATAGGCATCGACAAAATCACCCGGCGGGAGCTGAATAATAACGAAGGATATAATCGATATTATGATCAGGGTGGGTATCGCTATTAAAAAGCGTCGTAAGATGTAGGAAAGCACAAAACCTCCTGGATGATTTTTAAAGAACTGCAGTTAATATTGGTACCATTTAGCGATGACTATTCATGCCAAACCGGGTCGTTGCATTCTCTTTCCTCCTTGTAAAACATGTTCCGTTGTTAGCGGCTCAGGCATTGCTTTAGTTGATAGGTTAACCTTGAACTTTATGTTAGGTATACCGGTATATCTTCTGCTTTTTAATATGTCCCATTCTCAAAGAACTGTCAACAAAATGTTAGAGACCGCGCGCAGAATGTGTAGTGGCTTGGATGAAAAAAGAGTTTGATGACGGGTTGATAGGGATTATGAATGGGCACAAAAAAGGCAGAGTATGAACTCTGCCTTTTCTTTCTACTTCAAGCGCTTAACGCTTATTTTTTCTCTCTGGACTCTTGGATAGCCTGAGCCATTTCAGCTTCCACTTCAGCATCAAACTCGCCGATCTCATCGTTGTCGTAAGTGCCTGCATCCGGGTCGTTATACACTGCAAGATCCAGCTTACCTTCACTCTTAGCAACAATCGTCGATACCGTCGCATCACCTGATACGTTTACGGCAGTTCTGATCATATCCATCAGGCGATCAACACCCAAGATCAAACCAATACCTTCGATCGGCAAACCAACCTGTGCGAATACCATCGACAGCATGATCAAACCAACACCTGGTACACCGGCGGTTCCAATAGAAGCCAGTACTGACATCAGGATGACGGTTAGATAGCCTGCGATACCTAGCTCAACGCCATACACGTTGGCAATAAATACCGTCGCGACACCTTGCATGATCGCCGTACCATCCATATTGATGGTGGCACCAAACGGAACGGTAAATGACGCAACAGAGTTGTTCACACCAAAGCGCTCAGTCACGGTCCGCATGGTCACGGGGATCGTTGCATTGGAGCTGGCGGTACTAAAGGCAAACACCTGCACATTGCGGATTTTCTTCAGGAAGATTGAAGGGCTCAAACCGGAGAATACTTTGAGCACAACCATTAAGGTGAAGAACAAATGGAACATCAATGCACCGACCAGTACCAGCACGTAGCCTGCTAAGGAGTAGAGTAAATCCAAACCTAAGGTCGCAATTGATTTTGCAATCAGGGCAAACACAGCATACGGCGCAACGGCCATCACAATGGTCACCATCTTCATCATGATTTCATTGGCCACTTCTGCGCCCGCAACAAATCCCTTCGCTTTTCTACCGACCAGCAGCATGCTGATACCCAACAGAATAGAGAAGAAAATCAGCGGCAGCATATCGCCCTGAGCCATGGCATTAACCGGATTGGTCGGGATAATGCTGATCAGTACTTCGCTCAGTGGTGGTGACTCTTTACCCGTGAAATTCGCAGCAGAATCAACATTCATGCCCTTACCGATACCGAAAGTCACGGCGATGATGATCGCTGTCGCAATCGCGATGGCTGTGGTCATCATGTAGAGGGCAAACGATTTGCCGCCAACTCGACCCAGCATTCTGATATCGCCGATGCCGCACACACCACAAATCAACGAGAAGAAGACTAAGGGTACGACTAGCATTTTCAGGGCGTTAACAAACATTTTTCCAACAATGTGGAACAGCCCGTTAACGATATAGCCATCAACAAATGGGTTGGCAACTAAACCCGTGAGGTTAAGAAACAACCCCACGAGAATTCCAAGACCCATGCCTAATAGCACTTTGATCGTTAAACTCATTTTCTTCGCTTCACTCATACACTGCTCCCTTTATTTGGAAATCCATGACATTCATGTTACTTCGGATGGTTTTTGATACTACTTAACAATAGACAGAAAGCCCCTGCCGTGGGGCCTGCATGCCTTACTAGAAACGATACTGAACTAAAAGTCCAGCGTGGTGCAGCCTCAGTGTACATTCATATTTCTCTGACCGCTTTCAAAATTAGTACTGATTTCAAGCCAGAATTCATGGTTTATTCTAATGCTGCATGGGCTTTGCCGTTGAGTATTAGCGCACCATGTTTTCCGGCGCGAGTACCTCATCAAGCTGTTCTTTCGAGAGTAACTCCTGCTCAAGCACCAAATCATACACGCTGCGATTATGCTCTAGCGCTTCTTTTGCCAGCGCGGTGCAGACCTCATAACCTAAGTGCGGATTGAGCGCAGTCACTAAGCCAATAGAGTTTTTAACATTGTCGGCGCACACCGTTTTATTAGCGGTGATACCCGCAATACAGCGACTACCCAAGGTATCCATGCCGCGCTTTAGAATCTCGATTGACTCAAATAAACTCTCGACCATGACGGGTTCCATCACATTGAGTTCCAGTTGTCCGGCCTCGGCACCAAGTGTGGTGGTCAGGTCATTTCCAATCACTTTAAAGGCGATTTGGTTAACCACTTCAGGAATCACCGGATTCACTTTGCCCGGCATAATGGAGGAACCTGGCTGCATCGGTGGCAGGTTGATTTCATTGAGTCCGGCACGTGGGCCGGATGACATCAGGCGCAGGTCATTACAGATTTTGGAGAGCTTTACCGCCAGCTGTTTTAGTGCGGATGAATACATCACCAGCGAGCCGGTATCGTGGGTGGCTTCAATCAAATCATCGGCCAGCACAATATCCCGACCGGTGACTTTGCTTAGATGCTGTACCACGCGCTCACGGTAGCGCGGGTCGGCGTTCAGGCCGGTACCAATTGCCGTCCCACCCATATTCACGGTTAGAAACGATTGACTACAGGTTTTCAGGCGTTTGACCTCATTGCGCAAACTGGTGGCGTAGGCGTTAAAGCTTTGGCCTAGGGTCATTGGCACGGCATCTTGCAACTGAGTGCGGCCCATTTTTAGAATATCTGCAAACTCAAAAGTCTTATCATCGATCACGTCAATCAGCTTGTGAACTTCCGCCAGTAGCTTGTCATTGGCATCCATGAGCGCAACTTTGATTGCAGTCGGGTAAGCGTCATTGGTGGATTGGGAGCGGTTGATGTGATTGTTAGGATGACAATACTGATATTCACCACGGCGATGCCCGAGGATTTCTAAGGTCCGGTTGGCAATTACTTCATTGGCATTCATATTAGTGGAAGTACCCGCACCGCCTTGCAGCATGTCGACGATAAAATGGTTATGCAGCATGCCCAATCCGATCTCATCGCAAGCTTGGCAAATGGCTCCGATCAGCTCATCCGGAATATGCCCCAATTCATGATTGGCAATCGCCGCCGCTTTTTTGACCTTGGCTAGCCCCTTAATAAAGTCGGGGTAGAAGTTGAGGCTAATGCCGCTGATATTAAAATTCTCCAAAGCTCGCAGCGTTTGGATACCGTAATAGGCAGTTGCTGGCACTTCTTTATCGCCCAGTAAGTCATGTTCGATACGCTTGCCTCTGGCTCGATACAGCGCGGAGATGTTTTTATAACGGCTGTTGGCGTGCTCCATGCGGCGAATAATAATTTGCGAAATCGTCGCAGAGATTTTTAAGGCCAGATCGCCGCGCTGACTGAGTAATTCATGCAATGCATCCCGCTCAAAGCGATATAAAACACCATCGGATAACAACCGTGCACACACGCCTTGGCGGTGCGCCGGCGCGATCAGCATGGTTTCACCAATGAATTCGTATTGTGAAAATACCGTGAGGCTTCGCTCCCGTGCTCCTTGGTCATCGAACAGCTGAATACTGCCCGAGGCAATGACGTACAGCGCATCGGTCAAGTCATTAGTACGAAACAGAATATCTCCGGCCAACAGCGTCTGGCATTGAGCATGTTCTGCAAAGAGTGCGAGGTCTGGGGCGTCGATACCTTGAAACAGCTCAACTTCACTTAACAGCTCAGTGACGGATTTCGTATTCATTTGGTGCATTATCCTTTCGATAGGGAGGTTTTGGAGTGTATTTCCCTATCAGAGCAATCTGCGTGCCAAAAAATTAAGTGTTTATAATACAGTTTGTTAGAAGTTTGTTTTGTTTAGGAGGTTGCGGTGGTGCACCAGAAAGGGCCCTGTGATACGTGATGACATTCAATGTTGTGCGAAAATTCCTCTGGCACTCATAGCAACTCGTACTTGCTTGAGTGCTTTAGTGGTGCTCGATGAGATTGAACACCACTAAGGCAGGCTCTAATTTTAGTTACGATGAGGTGGAAGAGGCTCGCCACTAACTATCCATAAACCGGATAATCAGTCAGCCCCTTTTCTGCGCCACCAAACAGCGTTTCAGGCACATGCTCTGCCAGCGGATAGCCATGCTTCATCCGATTCGGCAGATCAGGATTCGCTACAAAAGGCCGCCCAAAGCCAATCATATCCGCCAAGCCATCAGCCAATGCTTGCTCAGCTTTCTCTGCATTATAACGACCTGCAAATATCAGCACGCCTTGGAAAGCCTTACGCAGGCCCTGCTTGAATGAAACCGGTGTATCCGGTGCATCATCCCAATCCACTTCGGCGATATGCAAATAGGCAACCTTATACGTATTTAACAATGCCGCGGCGGCGGTATAAGTTTCAACTGGTGTCGCATCCACTGTGCCATTTAATGAAGTCAGCGGAGCCAACCGCACCCCAACACGATCCGCGCCAATCGCCTCAACCAATGCCGCAACCACTTCACCCAAGAAGCGTAAACGGTTTTCCGTCGAGCCGCCGTATTCATCGGTACGGTTATTTGCTTCAGAGTCGATAAATTGATTTATCAAATAGCCATTCGCCGCATGCAACTCGATCCCATCAAAGCCGGCTTCCATCGCGTTAAGTACTGCTTGGCGATACTCTTCGACCACGGCCTTGATATCCGCTTTAGTCATTTCGCGTGGCATTACCACATCCACAAAGCCCGGCTCTTGTTTGCCATTATCAACAAACACTTTCACGTTTTCCGCTTTCAGGGCAGAGGATGAAATAGGCTGCACGCCGCCCGTATTATCAGGGTGCGACACACGGCCAACATGCCATAGCTGCGCAAACATCACGCCGCCTTTCTCATGTACTGCAGTGGTGACTTTTTTCCAGCCTGCAATCTGCTCAGGCGAGTAGATACCCGGCGTCCAGGCATAGCCTTGGCCCAGTGCTGAGATTTGCGTGCCTTCACTCACGATTAACCCAGCAGTGGCGCGTTGCGCGTAATACTCTGCCATTAACTCATTGGCGCTATTACCTGGCTGTGTGGCTCGTGAGCGCGTCATCGGTGGCATCACGATACGATTCTTAAGTGTTAAATTGCCCAATTTAATCGGCTCAAAAAGTGAAGCAGTCATACGGTCTACCTTTAAAAAAGAGGACAGGATTGTCGATGAGGAGCAATGTACATCTGTTTTATTAGTTCAGGAAATTATCATTAATAATAGTTTTGAGTATTTTTTGTAATCGTAAACAACGCAGTAGCTAGCCCCGCAGCAGATTTCTTCTAAAAACGCCTTGAAATATATTAGATAGTTAAACTAAGATATTAGTTGTGCTATGCTTATCGAAAGAGTCGACAACTCAAGCGAATAATGCGCAAAAGGGTGCTGCCCCTTTTTTATGACTACCATTTTTAGTGAGTGAGAAAATCAATGCCTTCCAATACAAAGCCTGTGTTACTGAACCCAGAAGAAATCGCTGCCATCCAACAAGAGCTTGGCAAACCGAGCCTGATGGGCCAAAGCCTCGACGCACTCATTCTCGATACAGACAACTATTTGGCGCTTGGCATCGACGTACCCGGCCAAAGTCCAGCCGGTGGCTACGCGCATAATAAACACGTTCAAAATGGTAAATACATTGATCAGGCAGGGCGTTTATTTCTAATTACTGGCGATGACAAGTACGCGCAGTTTGCCGCCGACTTGCTAACGGAATACGCCGATAAGTATTTAGAGATGGGCTTTCACGAGCAGAAAAATACCAACCCTCCGGGCCGTTTATTTCACCAAATGCTGAATGAGCATGTTTGGATGATGTATGTGGGCTTGGGTTACAGCTGTATCAGTAGTCACCTATCAGAAGCGCAACGCCAGCACATTATCGAGCGCTTGTTTGAGCCGATGCTGGAAGTCGCGACCGTAAAATACAGCGACAAATACGACACGATTCATAACCATGGCGTGTGGGCTGTGGCGGGCGTTGCGGCAATGGGTGTTGCTTGCGGTCAGGAAAAATATATCGATCAAGCGCTGCATGGCTTAGCGGGGGATGATGTCACTGGTGGCTTCCTTGCGCAGATCAGTAACTTATTTGCGCCGTCTGGCTATTACATCGAAGGGCCGTATTACCACCGTTATGCGATCCGTCCTTTATGCGTGTTGGCAGAGATCACCCAGCGACTGCGCCCTGAAATCGATATCTTTAACTTTAAAGATCAAGTCATTCGCAAAACCATTCAGGCATTGCTCTCAACGGCTTACCCTAATGGCGTGTTCCCAGCCTTGAACGACTCCTCACAAAGCATGGATATTACCGACGAGGGTGTGGTAATTGCCGTGAGTTTGTATGCTAAGCATTACCCCGAAGATAAAAACCTCTACGGCATCGCGAAAATCCAAAACCAAGTGTGGGTAAGTGGTTGCGGTGTGGCGCTGTCTCAAGCTTATGAAGCGCAAGACTCGGTTGAGCTGCCATGCTTGCCTAGCGTTGAGCTAAACGAAGGCCCGAATGGCGACAAAGGCGCGCAAGGTTTTATCCGTATGCAAAATGCTGAGGGCGACATTAGCCAGCTGGTTATGGCATATGGTCAACACGGCATGGGACATGGCCATTTCGATACGCTGGGGCTGACGTACTTCAACAATAATCAAGAAGTGTTACGTGAATATGGCTATGGTCGTTGGATCAATGTTGAGCCGAAGTTTGGTGGCCGCTATCTTGCGGAAAATGCCTCTTACGCACGTCAAACCATCGCGCACAATGTGGTAGCGGTGGATGGCAGCAGCCAGAACAATTCAGATTGTGACATCGGGGATAGCAAGCACGCGGTTCCGCATTTCTTTATCGGCACTGGCAACACGCAGGCGATGAGCGCCTTTGCCCATGACTTCTACCCAGGCGTTGATCAGCAGCGCACTTTAATATTGATCGAACATGAGCAGTTGGCACAGCCGCTATTAGTGGATTTATTCCGTCTTAGCAGTGAAGCAACGCACCAATATGACTACGCGCTGCAATACCAAGGTCAGATTATTGATACCAACGTTGACTCGCAGCAGCACGCATCCATGAATGCATTGGGTGAAGATTTTGGTTATCAGCATCTGTGGAATGTGGCCGAGGGTGCAGGGCAAGACACCAATAAAGTGAGCTGGTTACAAGGCCAGAGTTTCTACACCTGGTTAAGCGCTTCATCCTCCGACGACACGCTGATTTTCACACGCACAGGGGCCAATGATCCGTCATTTAACCTGCGCAGTGAGCCAGGCTTTGTACTGCGCCGAGAGGCTAGCAATAGCTTGTTTGCCAATGTGGTAGAAACCCACGGCTTCTTTAACGAGTCTAAAGAAATCAGTATCGATGCCAGCGGTAAAATTCAGTCTGTGAATGTGATTGGCTTTGATGACAATGCTTCGGTGATTGAGATTTTGGGTGATGGCATTGCGCTGACTGTCATGGTTAATAATAGACCTGATGCGACTGAACAAAGTGAAACGACGGTTGAGTTTAATAACCAAGCGTATCGCTGGACAGGCTTTCTGGCGGTTGAGCCGAAAAGCGTCTAGTCGCGTTGATGGCTTTTAGGTGACTGACTGGCGATTGCGCATACCATTTGCATGAGCGTGTTCGCCATAAAATGTACTACCGATGGTCTGGCTCATTATGCCTTTAATGGGCCTGTTATATCTTGCTTTAGTGCCGCTGGTTATTGTGGTTTTTAATACCCCGACTAACTGATAAAGGCACTCCCATGAGGCTACAAAAGCACGTTTTAGCACTCGCCATTCTTAGCTTACTCGGCGGTGTGGCTCAGGCCAGCCCTTGGCCCACCGCAACGCCGGATTATGTAAGCACCACGCCCGATCAATCCACCACCATTTCCGTGCTAGATAATGACATTGGCACGGAGCTGGCGCTAACCACCGTCAATACCACGACCGTCGAAGGCGGCAGCGCTTCAATCAGTGAAGACAAGCTGTCTGTTATCTACCAGCCTGCGGCAGGCTTCAAAGGGGTGGATTATTTCTGGTATAACTTCACCGATAATGAAGGCAGAAAGAACGCCGCTAAAGTCGCGATCTATGTGACTGACCCTGAGCCTCCCGTGGGTGAGAAACCCGAAGCATGGCCCGGCGCAGCGGCCGACCTAGCGACCACCACCGACCAAAACCTCATCACCATTCCGGTACTGGAGAATGATACGGGGATGGGCTTGACGCTGACCAGCGTGAATGAGTGGAGCAGTAACGGCGGTAAGGTCTTTATTAACCCTGATAATAAAACGCTGAGCTATCGCAAGCTCGGCTTGCCTGCGGTCTGGCCGGAGACGGATAGTTTCTGGTATGTCATGACCGATGCTTGGGGACGCACAAATTCCGCTAAAGTCACCATCGCGCTGGGCGAGTCTGCCGCTCAGGATTGGACGACGGCCAGAGAAGACAACAGCCGTATTTTAAAAAATACTCAGATCAGCATTGATGTGCTATCCAATGACTTTGGTACTGGAAAATTCATTAAATCAGTCAATGAAAGCTCGGTGAAATGGGGCACGATTAGCATCGACGGTAATAAGGCTGTGTACACGCCACCGGCCGATTTTACGGGGCAGGATGAATTTTGGTATGTGGTCGAAAACATCTACGGCAAAACCGATAGCGCCAAAGTGTTAATCACCGTCGAAGAGCCGGGCCAGACAGTACAACTTGGGCAGCTGAATGACACGGGTGCAGTGACTTGCGCAGACTTTCCGGTGGTTGGGCATGATAATGCCGACCTCACCACGTGCTCAGGCGTTGATGCCGAAGGCGACCCGATTCCACCTAAGCAAGATGCCACAAACGGCCGTGATGTTACCCATGCGGATGATAGCGATGGCCATGCCGGATTTAGCTTTACCAAGCTCGATGCTGATGGCCAGCCATTAGCGGCAGAAGCGACTACGTGGTCTTGCGTCAAAGATAATGTCACCGGACTGATCTGGGAAAGCAAAGTCGGGCTTTCCGAGGGAATTCGTGCGGCTGGACTGCATGGCGCGGATGATCAATACACATGGTATGACAGCAATACAAGCACCAATGGCGGGGATGCCGGAACGCGGCAACATGCCAGCTTAATCAGTTGTCATGGCTATCAGTCGTGGCTGCCGGAGACTTGGTGTAATACTGAAGCCTTTGCGCAACGCGTAAATACTGAAGCACTGTGCGGCATCACCACATGGCGTTTACCGAGCCTGCCAGAGCTGCAATCCATTGCGAACTACGACGGGCGTGCGCCAACCATCGACACGGCTTATTTTCCAAATACCGCCTATGCGACATACCACACGTCTAGCACCAACGTTGCTTATCCATCCCTACAGAAGGCTTTCGCCTTTTACGATGGACACATGCTGACGCACCCGAAAAACCGCAATACGGCAGCGCGTTTGGTTAGCAATGCACCAGTCGCAGAGTAACAGGAGAATCTTATGAAACTGATCAAACAATCCCGCGTTGCGCTACTAGCTTTGTTGCTTGCAGGTGCGGCCAATGCGGCGCAAGTCTGTGATGAAAACCTCACACCGACCACGCCCGATAGCCGCTTTCAAGTGAATGATGATGAAGTTACTGATACCCAAACCGGCCTGATCTGGCAGCGCTGCGCACAAGGTCAAAGCTGGAACAGTGAGACCAGCCAATGCGACGGTACGGTCACGGCGGTGCACTGGAAGTCGGCCATGGAGCTTGCAACTGGCGACTGGCGTGTGCCGAATATCAAGGAACTCCAAAGCATTATGGAACATGCTTGTGCCTCGCCTAGTATGAATATGACGATCTTCCCGATTGGCCGAGAGGCTTTGAGTATTTGGTCATCGACGCCTGCTCGCCGCTCATTGACGCTAGCGGTTGCAGATAGTATTTGGATTGGGAATATTCAGTATGGAACCAGCACTGGAGGTAAAAAAGACTTTCAGTTGGCGACGTTATTGGTGAAAGACGCTGCAACGGTAGTCGTTAGTCAGTAATGGTAAAGGCCTGCAAGTGGATTTGGCTTGCAGGCTTTTTACGCTCGATAGTCAGCTGCCGTTTCATTAATCACAAAGCGCCTTAAATCGCGCTCTTGCCTGATCACATGCAGGATATACACCGTGTCACTTTCCAGCTTATAAATTATACGACATGGATTCACGATCACTTCACGGTAACCCATTTCGCGGACTTCTTCGACAACACGACCAGATTCAGGAAAGCGTTCGAGACGATCTGTTTTTTCAAAGATGTTTTTGACCAGTTTGGATGCGGCCGTTTCAGAACTCACAGCAATGTAGTCTGCGATACTCTCCAAGGTCGTTAGTGCTTCCTCAGTCCAGATTATTTCAGCCATTTAGACAGCTTCTTTTTAGCGTCAGCATTTGTCATCGTGCGGTTTTCGCGAATGTCCTGCTCGCCTCTGGCAATCCCTTCCAGAATTTCCATGCGCTGCACCATGTATTCGTAGTCGCTAACATCCAGTAGATAGGCGGATGGTTGGCCGTGTTCTGTAATTAGAATTGGCTCTTTGGACTCGCGTAGCTCGGCGAGTAGTTTGGTGGCTTGCCGCTTGAGAGTGGTTACCAGTTCTGTGCGCATGAGATCTGTCTTGAGTTGATTAGAGTGTCACTATAGTATCACTTTGCGGGCATTTGTAAAAATACGTGATGACTATGCTAGGTTTTGCTGTGCTAATATGGCTATTAAAAGCAGTAAGTTAAGTCGCTAAATTTTTATCAGGAGTTACTTTGTGGGTATAGCAACACAGTCTGATTACATCGCACCTTCAGAGTACCTGTTGGGTGAAAATGACCGATCCGATGGCATCCGTTACGAATACGTCAATGGCAAAGTTTATGCAATGGCAGGCGCTAGCAGAAACCACAATCGCCTATGCGGTAAACTGTTCAATCGACTCTTTAATCACCTTGAAGGTAGCCCGTGCGAAGTTTTTCAATCGGATATGAAGGTTGGAATCAGTACGCAAGACGAGCGCTATTTTTACTACCCCGATATTCAGGTGAGCTGTGAGGAAGAGAATGACCAGTATTACAATCGGTCACCTTGTCTGATCATTGAAGTACTTTCTACCAGCACGGCGCGCACAGACCGTACTGAAAAACTCCACGCGTATCAGCAAATCTCAAGCTTGCAGGAGTATCTTCTATGCTCGCAGGATTCACCGTCAATAGAGTTACACCGGCGTGATAACGATTGGAGTACTGAGTATTTCTCCGGTGGTGATGTTATTACACTTCGCTCTGTTGGAATAGAGTTGCGGGTGGATGATATTTATGAGTTTCTGATAACGTAATCAACATAGCCTTATAAAATCACCCCACTGCAGCGATTCGGTGCCAGTGGAGTGGCTATTTTCAAGCAGGTTCATGGCGATAGACTTCCCCAACTTTTCGGAGGAGATACTCCTGAATTTTTTCAGTGGGCCAATCAATATATGATCAAGCCATGGCATTACGGCAAGCGTAATACCCTGCGATAAACCATAGCGGTTGGTGGGCGTCATAATCATCGAGGGGTGAAACAGGCTCAAGCGCTCAAAGCCAAGTGCTTCTAAGCCATCTTCAAGCTCGCCTTTCGTACGCAAAAAGAACGAAGAAGACGTTGAACTGACGCCCACAGAACTCAACAATGAGAAATGCTTAACACCTGCTTGTTTGCAGGCAGTGGCAAAGTCTAACACCGCATCTTTATCGATTTTAACGAACTCTTCCTTACTCATCTTTGAAGGTTGACCGACACCCAGCGTGCAAATTGCGGTGTCGTGATCGGCTAAAAAAGGCTCGTAGGATTGTGGTGAAAAGATGTCGATTTCATGCTGGGAAACAGAGTCGCCAACGATGTTTTCGGCGGGCCTTCTGCCTAATAGCGTTAATTGTTTAACGGATGGCATGGTTGAGAGGGCTAGGGCAGTGGTAACCCTTCACGGGGGGCTTACGCTGATATAGCGTGCTGACCTAAGGGTAGCCGTACGGTAATAGCCTCACCACACAGGCCTTGTTCACAGACTTTTCTCAATAGTCCATAAACGCCTAAGCCCAACCGCTTACAGGTTTCAGTCAGAGTCAGAATCACCGGACGGAACTGATCTCCTCTGGCAGACTGACTGAAGAAACTGGTTTTACGCCAGATCACATAAGGACGTATCGCACGTTCTGCTTCATTGTTGGTCATGGGAATCGCGCGATCCTGCAAAAACGTCCAGAGCATCGATTCATCCGCCAGCAGTCGTTTGCACTGATTGGCTGTTTTGCTGGCTTTTTTTAACGGGTCAGCGGGCGCGGTCTCACACCCCAGGCACAGTAGCGTATGGATCGCCTGTTTGAATCGTCGCATTCGTGTGTGGTAGCCAGCATCAGAATAGCCGCCCGATCGCCAACGATTACGACAGTGTACAATCAAGCGGGATAATCGCCAGAGTTGTTTCCCCAGCACCCCGGCCCGTCCCACACGTTCTGATATTTTCCGAAACTTACGGATAATATGCGCCCAGCAAAGCTGGCGCTTTTCGACCGGATAATCGTTGTAGCCGCCATGTTGGTCAGTGACCAGTATACCCTCAAAATTATCCAGTAAACCCTTCGCGGCACCTTTACCCCGAGAATGATGCGTTAGAAAGTAGACGACTTGCGAGGAACACAGCACCCAAAGCCAACGCTGCTCATTATTGCGGTAATGACTGGTTTCATCCGCATGAGCAACGGGTAAATTCCGTACCGCCTGACCCACTTGCTGATACAGCGGCAGCAACCATCCCGTGACCGAGCGGGTGGCCTGGCTCACGGCACCGGTACTGAAGGCGAGTTGCCAGTGATCTTTCAGTAAGCGTTGAATGTTTGACACCGATAAGGCATAAGCGCCATTCATCAGCGTAATCCAGCTGACCAGTCCCGGCCCCATTTGCCCACAGGGAACCGTGTCTGGCAAGCGAGCCACCTGACGCTTGCGGCAACCCGGACAGATTGCCTCATAAAGACAATGTTCAGTGACTTGACTGCGAACCTCAGGCAGGTCAAAGACCTGATGTCGCTGATAAGGCTCCTGAGCGACATCACACACCGCACCACAGGTGCATTGAGTGCCTGGGTAGTAATGAACTTGCTCATCCGTCGCAGACAGCTCTACCCGAACGCGTTGATGACCCTGATGACCCGGCTGGGCTCCTTGCTTGCGAGGACTCTTAGGCTTCTTCTCGCGCTTAGCCCGTTGTTCCGGTGAATCCTGGGACGGTGGTCTGGAGGAGTTTCTGGAAGAACTCCCGCTGCCTGCGATGTCTTCCAGCTCAGCGACACGCTGTTCCAGTTGGGTCACTAAATCCAATAACTGACGATTGAGACGCTGCGACGCCGCCAGATCCGCGGGCAGTTGGTGATTGAAAAGCGCCTCAGTTAGTTTGTTCATTGTTTAATCATAACGAATTGTGGCCTAAATGCAACCCCGTGAAGGGTTACGCCTGGTGAGGCGGCAGGTATTTTTTTACATGCTGATTCCCATCTTTATTACATGATATCAGGCGTGAAAAATTGAGCCTGATCTTTTCTTTGCAAAAATTATTATCGCTCAACAAAGCTGAGGGAGTGATGAGCTAAGCTTTACCTTTCATCTTTTGATACTCTGTATGTGGTATCTGCCCATAACTTTTTATTACGATTCTATCAAGCGTCTTAATAATGGTTTTCCCATTAGTCCATGAAATTTTCTTAACTCTAAGTAAGACTCAAGATGCTTGAAGCATATTTGCTCCATTGACTTAAAAGTGAAATCATCAACATCATTATCGTTAATATTGTCAATTTCTACAGAAGTTAATTTACATATGCCACATTGGCTTTTAGCCTCATAACTGCTGTTCTGTGCTATAGCTTTCTGGATGTACATTACAGATAGTGTAAATAAAATATCAGAGTTGTTTGAGATTGTTTTTTTGTTTTTAAATTGAGTGTATATTTCTTGTATTGTACTTAGCGGAAGAAAAGGTGTTAGCAGTCCTGCGACTATGGAAGCACCATCAGATACTAGAGACTTCAAATCAAAAGTAGTTATCTTATCGAAGTCTAACATATCAAGTATCTTGGTTTGATTTTCAACCAATTTGGATTGAATATTTCTTTTTATATCTTCTGTTAAATAATAGTTCCCTTTGTTTTCTTCAATTATTTTCTCAATACCTTCTCTCAATGTTGAAATGTGGTCTGATTTTTTATAATCAGTAATTGCCTTAACTAGAGACTCCGAAAGCTTTCCCTCTACAGGGGTTTGATTAAATAAAATAAACTGTATCGTATCAAGAGTTAGGAAGGATTTTTTGAGAAAACTTATGCTCTCTGGTATGTGCCTTCCTGTTTCATTTATGAGTGTTTTTCTTTCATTTATACTATCAAATTCTTGTGCGCAGTAAATTATTTCATTTTCAATGCAGTAGGATATTGAACATAATTTAATTTCTAATGGATCATCTACGGGGAGATCCGTAACGCTATGAGCTACAATTTCAACTATCGGGTACTCTTCTATCGTAATTAGACTTTCTGGAAGAGTGTTACTCTTAGCCATGAGAAGTACCATAGTCTCATAGTAAACTAAATAAGAAGCCCAAAATTTATTTATCATGGGTTTATCAAAAGTATAGCAGCCAGAATATCGAACTGATAATTCTATATCTATAAGTATTTTTTTCATCTTGAAGCTCAGATTTAGATTAATTTTATTAGGGGGGAGCACCAGACCTAAACCGTTATACCATGACTTAAAACTGGGAGTGCAGAGCATTTTTGGTATAAGTTTTCTCTATTTGGATAGATTTCGCTATTCCTTTATATAGATTTTCTGATCATGATGTACCTGTCGGCGCAGCTATTTGTTAGATTTATGCTGAGGGTAAAAGCAAAGTTTCAACAAACTGTAAAGCTGTTTTGTCTCGTTGACCGAAATACTTCGGAGCTTGCTTAGGAAGCCATGTTTCGTTGAAGTGGCGTCTAAAGTCTTCAAATAGCTCTATTGGGTATAGTTTTGCTGAGACGACTCGGCCATCGGGGTATGAATGTTGATATGTAGGAAACGTATTTGGCTCAATACTCTTATTATCGCGAAGCCACTTACAAAACATTCGGCCTTCTGAGATATCGGGAACCATCTCTTGGGGTAAGGTGTACCCTGCTTGCTCCATTGGAGCAATAAGATTTAATGTGAGCTCATTTAGCATAGAAAAATGTGTGTATGGAACCTTGCTCCTGTTCTGCATATAGCGATCAATATGCACAGGCATTACCGCTTTAGCTCCACCTTGCTGCCATTCTATAACCCATTGAGATACTTTTACAGCAAACTTCGACGACAACCACTGACCAAGGTTGATCGCTAAGAATGGATGTACCCATGTGCCTTGAAGCTTAGCATTCCCGCCACGAATAACATGAATCAGCTGTTGTTCTGACAGCCCAGTTTGAGCTGTTAATTCTGCGAGAAAAGCCTGAGCGCTTTTTAAGCTACGATAGTCTGAAAACTGTTTGCCGACAGACTGGCAAAGGGCCGTCGCACTGATATATCCATCACCGACACGTTGAGGAATAATTTCTCCCTCTTCTACTCTCGGTATTAGAGCCATCTGATCCATCTTAAATTCCTTGTCTTATTTGAAGCTAAAAATATTCTATCCGGAAGAGCATGTTGATTAACCTAAATAGGTTCTGTATACAAAATATACACAGGCTGTTCATTTGAACAGATATTACAGTTAAAAAATGAAAAGTTATAGCGGCTACAGCATTGAGATTCGGCCTACATACTTATAGCTTGAAATTCAAAGCACTTTAAGGCTGATGACACATCTACTAGTTTAACTAATTAATCCAGACTTGCTTAGTCCGGAGCTCAATTGTAAACCTTCGTAAAAACCACCAACCAACACCTCCAGCCGTTTGCCAGTTTCAAACCTTTTAAGGTATTTTAACCATGGCTTATTCACAACGATGCCATTTAGATACCAAGGACTCGCACCATGACAACCACCAGACAAGCCATCACCACAACAAAATCCCAACCCGAGCGACACCGTGAATCCTAAACTCCACCGTTTCCTAAAAGCCCAACGCTGGACGATTGCCGGTTTGTTGCTGTCAGCGACGGCGCTGGTCTGGGTCTCCGTTTCCTTCCTCGCCGATGCCATCTATTTTAACGATCCGCGACATAAGAACGTCGAGCTGCAGGCGTGGATGACGCCGCGCTACATGGCTTTGTCCTATGAATTACCGCGTCCGCTGGTGATGGAGTTATTAGGCATAGAGGAAGGCAAAAAATCCCCTCGGCGGTTGGATCGCTTGGCTGATTCCTTGGGCATTACGCTGGAGGAGTTGACGGTAAAAGTTCGCGCTGCTCAAAAAGCCTATCGGGAGAATCCCGATGACTGATTACCTGTTGGCATTGGTTCCCGACTATGGCTTATACATTGTCACAGGCATCGTATTTATCGCGGCGATGGGCATTCCGCTGCCAGCATCGGTGATCGCGCTGACCTCCGGTGGCTTGGCCGCGACCGGCGATTTTGCGCTGTCAGAGGTGTTGCTGGCAACCCTCGCGGCTTATGTGGTGGGTGACCAATGCGCCTACACGCTCGGTCGTTTGGCCAAACCACAATGGCTGGCGCGTTTTCGGGCTTCAAGGCGGATAGGGCCATTGGTTCAGCGCAGTGAAACGTTCTATGAAAAGAATGGTTTGCTGGCGATTTTATTAAGCCGCACGGTGCTAAGCTCCATTGGCCCGTACATTGCCTATTTCTGTGGCATCAAGCGGATGAAACGAGTGCACTTCACCGCAATGGCGCTGGTTGGCTCGATGATTTGGACCACGACTTACGTGATGCTGGGCTATACCTTTGCGGGTAATTTGCCTCAAATCTCGACCTTAGCGATTAGCTTTATGGTGACCGGTGCAGCTTTGCTACTAACACTGGGTTTTGCAGCAAAGCTGATACTGGCTTGGCGTCGATTTGAGGCAGATGAGATGGAAGTGAGGTGAAGCGGGGAAAGGCCACACCCAAACGAGTGCGGCCTGTTGAGCTTATTTTGCTTGTTTTGCCAGTTTCTGACGCTTGCGACGGGCCATCATATTCAAGCCTTCGATTAGCGCGGAGAATGCCATGGCGGTATACACATAGCCTTTTGGAATGTGTGCGCCAAAGCCTTCCGCAATCAGAATCATCCCGATCATCAAGAGGAAGCCGAGCGCCAGAATAACCACGGTCGGGTTGTCATTGACGAAGTTCGACAGTGGCGTCGCCGCCAGCAGCATCACTAATACCGCGACAATCACCGCGATCACCATAATCGGCAAATGCTCCGTCATCCCCACCGCCGTTAGGATGCTATCCACCGAGAATACTAAGTCCAGCAGCAGGATTTGCACGATAATCGAGCCGATCGTAACGGTGGCCGCTTTGGTGTTGCTACCGAAGACATCTTCCTCGGGGTCTGGGTCGACATGGTGGTGAATTTCTTTGGTCGCTTTCCAAACCAGAAATAATCCACCCACGATCAGAATCAGGTCACGCCACGAGAAGCCGTGATCGAAGACTGAAAAAACCGGTGCAGTCAGCTTGACGATCCAGGCGATGGTGCCGAGTAGGGCGAGTCGTAATATCAGTGCGCCACCGATACCCAAGCGACGGGCAAACTCGCGTTTTTCTTCGGGCAGTTTGTTGGTGAGTATGGCAATGAAGATCAGATTGTCGATGCCTAATACCACCTCCATGACGATCAGTGTGCCCAGTGCAAGCCAGACAACGGGGTCCGCGGCGAGGGTTAAAAGGTATTCCATTGTTATTAGCTCCACTATCAATTATTAATGAAAAAATAGCTCTAATTCTACCGGAAAACCGCTGGCGTGATTATTCGTAAAATCATGATGGATGATTCGTTTTTTTCGAACGTTTGCGCGTCGGTGGCCGGCTCATTTCTGATCGCGGCATACGGGGTAGCACGCCCGAATCCAAATACTTGTGAATCGCTTCCTGAGAGCGAATGTGCGAGCGGCCACGGGCAGGCACGAAGGCATTCGATTGCTCGGCATCCAGCGCTCGGGCCTTTGTGTTGTCATTCCACTGTAAGTCCAATATATCCTGAAGTGTCCGCTGATGATCGCGATCCAGAATAGGGCACAACGCCTCTACCCGATGATCTAAGTTTCGCGTCATTAAGTCTGCTGACCCAATGAGATAAACCGGCTCACCACGGTTGTGAAATACGTACACTCTGGGGTGCTCAAGAAAACGATCGACCACACTGATCGCTTCAATATTCTCGGAAACGTCCGGCAAGCCGGGTTTCAGTGAGATCATCCCACGTACAATCAGCTTGATCTTTACCCCAGCCTTACTTGCCTCGTACAGTCGCATATTAATGTCGTAATCCACAAGACTATTGCATTTGAGCGTGATGGCTGCGTGATAACCGGCTCGGGCATTCTTGGTCTCTTGCTCGATCAGGTCAGTGATGCCCGGTCTGCTGGTGTGTGGCGATACCAGTAAATGTTTGTATTTTGGACGCTTATAATTGAACCGCAAGAAATCAAAGACATTGGCTAAATCCTCGCCCATTTCCTGGTGGTAGGTGAGCAATGAAAAGTCCGTATAGAGGCGAGCGGTTTTTTCATTAAAATTCCCTGTACCAATATGACTGTAGTAACGGAGTTGGCTGCTCTCCATGCGCTCGATCAGCAACAGCTTGCTATGGACTTTGAGGCCCGGCACCCCAAACATCACTTCGACGCCGGCATCGGTGAGCCGTTTAGCCCAGTTAATATTAGCCTCCTCATCGAAACGTGCCTGTAGCTCAACCACGGCCAGCACTCGCTTACCATTTTGTACTGCATTGCCCAGAGCGTCGCAGACCCGTGAGTTCTTAGCGGCACGATACAGGCAAATTTTTATACTGGTGACTTTGGGGTCCAACGCAGCTGTTTTAAGGAGGTCGGTAATGACATCAAAGGAGTGATAGGGATAGTAGAGCAGTACATCCTTCTGGCGAATGGCAGAGAAAATGCTGCCCTTGCGCGTCTCCAAAGCGTTTACCTTCAACGGTGGCAGCGGCTTGAACTCCAGGTATTTGGGACCGAGATTCGGGAAGCTAATCAAATCCTTGGAGTTGTGATATCGCCCACCGGCAATCAAACTATCATAGCGACCTAGCTTGAATCGTTTCTTAAGCAGCTCCAGTAAATGATCCGGCATTTCGCTGTCGTAAACAAAGCGAACGGCCTCAGCGGTACGCCGTGCTTTTAAGCTGGTTGCCATTTTCTCCAGAAAACTTTCACCCAGTCCTGTATCAATTTCCAACTCGGCATCGCGAGAGAACTTGATGGTATAGGTGTGGGTCTCATCGATTGGAATCACTCCACGGAACACTTCAGGCATACAGAAGCGAATAATATTCTCTAATACGATGAAGACTTTGCTGCCGCCTTTCTCTCGATTGGGGATTTGCACAAACCGCTCAAGACGGTCAGTAGGGACTTCAACCAAGGCATAGTGGCGATCATTGCCCGAACGAATATCAACTGCCAAATAGATCAACTCATCAGTAAGGCTGGCTAGATCACGGTTCTCTGTCAGTAGGATAGGCTCCAACTCGGGCAACACCGTCCGCCGAAAGTAGTCGCGTACAAACTGCGCCTGATTATCCGATAGCTGCATCTCGTTAATGAGGTAGATATGCCGACGGAAGAGCTCTTTTAATACGTGAGAATAAGTCTCCTCAAACTTGAGCTGTAGGGCTGCTACCTCGTGCTGGATATCTTCCAACAGAGATTTATACCGATCCCGATTGGTGGATTTTGACAGGGAGATAAGGCGACGGACTTCCGCCACACGTACTCTAAAAAATTCATCAAGGTTGTTGGAGAATATACCCAGATACCGCAGGCGCTGGATTACCGGTACTGAAGGGTCTTCGGCTTCTTGCAGTACGCGCGCGTTAAAGGAAAGCCAGCTTAGCTCCCGAGGCATTAGAAACTCTGATGTTAGGTCCTCAAGTCTCTTTTTTACCTTAATCGGTTCACTCATATCATATAATCCATCGTTGCTTTGTTTGAGGGCAACCCCGAATAGTACACCCGCTACTCGTTCGGTGTGTTACAGCTTTGTTTCAATCACGGGTTTATATATATCAAGTTAGCCATACGTTATCTTGCCTTTCAACTTGCCCAGTAATCTCCCATCCGTAATCGCAAGGCCAAACGCAATAAAGGCAAATCCTATCCAAGCTGCTGTGCCTATGTGTTCATTCAAAAACGTAACACTCAAGCCGATGGCCATTGGTGGGACTAGTAGTGTCACCAGCATTAGGTTAGCAGAACCTACCTGCGCAAGAATTTTAAAGTAGAGTAGGTAAGCGAATGCGGTCGACAGGAAAGCCAAGGCCGAAATTGAAGCCCAGACTTCCACTGATAATGTCAGCGTTGGTGAGCCCTCTGTCAGCGTAGCCACTGGAATCATCAGCAGAGTGGAGCCGACTAACATGCCAAAGGCATTCATTAGCGGAGGATAGCCTCCAAGGAAACGTTTGCCCCAGACTCCCGCAAAGGAGTAGGACAAGGCTGCACCTAAGATGGCGAGCTGGGCGAGATTGCGCAGATCAAAGTTGGTTAAGGCATCAAACCCCATAATGACCGCGACACCAAAAAGCCCGAATAGTGCGCCAATGATTTTTCGTGCCGTCAGGCGTTCATCGACGAGTAGTAGACCGGCTACTACCGCACCAAAGACGGCGGTGGTGCCATTTAGGATGGAGGCAAGCCCGCTATCAATCGTGACCTGACCCCAAAATATGAGTGAAAAGGGGATGGCATTATTGAGTGCGCCCATGACGAGATAGCAAAGCCAGACTTTGATTGAGCGCGGAATCTCAATGCCTTTCCAGCGAACCACCAAAAATAGGGCGAGTGCGGCTAGAAACACCCGATAAAGCACAATGGTAAATGGGCCGATTTCTCTGAGTGCAATTTCTGCAAAGAAGAAGAAGCCGCCCCATACCGATGCCAGCACGAGTAGTAATAAGCCTGATTTCAAATCAATATTGGGCGCTTGTGGGGTCATGGCGGTGTGCCTTTAGTGGTTAGTGGGTGCAATCTAACGGGCTTTCTAGCAATACACCATTCGTTTCTGTGTTGTGGTTCCGGATATGGCTAGGTCTGTTGCTGCGATGGGGCTTGATTCAGGATGATTGCTTTTAAAACCTCAACACCACGCGCCATTTCCTCTGCCGTAAACCCCGCAAAGCCAATCACTAAACCTTGCGTCACCGGCTGATCAACGTCACTATAAAATCCCGATAGCGGCTTAATGGCCAAGCCGTGCGCGGCTGCTTGTTGGCAAATGTCGGTATCGGAATAGCCTTCTGGCAGTAAAAACACCGAATGCATTCCGCCATCGCTATTGACTCGTTTTAAGCGTGTGCCAAAGGCTTGTTCCATCAATTCACTTAAGCAATCCCGACGCTGCTGATACAGTTTACGCATTCGCCGTACATGGCTGGAGAACTCACCGGAGGCCATAAATTCGCCCAAGGCCAGCTGCGGCAGCTGGGATAATCCACCGTCGATATATTGCTTAGCCAGCGTGAATGGCTTGACTAGCGCAGTGGGCATCACCATATAACCTAAGCGAATGGACGGGTGCAAAATGCGGCTGAAAGTGCCGATGTAAATCACTTGCTGCTCGCCGCCAAGGCCGTGTAATGAGGTGAGCGGCGGACCATCGAAACGAAACTCGCTGTCGTAATCATCTTCGATAATCCAGCGGTTTGTATCGCTTGCCGCGCTCGCCCATTGGATGAGTTGTAGGCGGCGCTCTAAGCTCAGCGTGTAACCCATCGGATAATTGCGCGAGGGTGTGAGTAGGGCAACCCGCGCCTGTTTGGCTTGAGCTAAGCCTTGTTCCAAACAAAAGCCTTCTTGGTCGGCGGGTACGGTAATTTTACGCGCCCCCACCGACTGCAGCGCGCCATCAATGCCGCGATAGCCGGGGCTTTCCACCATCACGGGCTCATTGGGATTGACCAATACTTGCAGCGCCAGATACAGCGCCTGTTGTGAGCCGGAGCAGATCATCACTTGGGCCGCATCGCACTTTACCCCGCGCGAGACTTGCAGATAGTCCGCGACTTGTGCGCGTAGCATGGCATTGCCGATTCCTGAGTCGCCGCTGGCATGACGCATTTTACGACCGGCGCTGTTTACATGGCGTTGCCATTGTTGCCAGGGGAAGCTATTGAGGCAGGGTAATGCCAGCGAGAAAAGGTTGCCGTGGGAAGGTGTTTGTGAGGACTTTAACGCTTGCAGCCGTTTTGCCAGATCGGACAGTACTGGTGCGTGGATAGCTTTGTTGACTGAGGACTGTTTGCGCTTTTGCGGTGAGTTTTGATGTGATAAATGCTGCGCCACATAGCTGCCCGCGCCATGGCGAGTTTCAATATAGCCTTCAGCTTGCAGCATTTCATAGGCGGTTTTAACGGTATTGCGGGAGATATTCAGCGCAATCGCAAGCGGGCGACTAGCGGGAAGCTTGGCGCCGGTAATCAAATCGCCCTGTAAAATCGCCTGCTGAAAGGCACGAAATAAGGCCATGTATTGCGGCAAATTCTGTTCGGCTTTGAGGAATGGCAAGAACAGTTCTGAGGGGAAGGCAGTATCCGACAAAGTGGGCCTCAATTATGTTTTAAAATGGATCTCTCTATTGGCCCATTTAGCCAGTATGCTCACTAGAAATCAAATATTGCTTAACGATAGGCTCAGCTACCAGCTACCAGCTACCAGCTACCAGCTACCAGCTACCAGCTACCAACTAGTGGCGATGCATTGCAATGAGCGGTTTAGTGATCAGCAGCGGTTATCAACTTAAGGTGTCAGGGTTATGAGTGAGCGTTTAAACGAGTTAGGCCAGCCGATTGGCGTTGCGATCAATGGGTGGTCGCGATGCCAGTCACCGCCGTTGTTACCGATGCCTGGGCGTTATTGCCGTTTGGAAATTTTGCAACCTGCGCTTCATGCCAAGGCGTTATATGAGGCGTTTGTGCAGGATAAAAATCATGCCAATTGGACGTATTTACCCTACGGCCCCTTTGATAGTTTTGAGGCATTTAACAACTGGCTAACGCCACAATCGCAACAGTCTGATCCCTTATTTCATGCGGTGATTGATCTGTCGATGGGGCTGGCGGTTGGCTTGGCCAGCTATCTACGCATTGAGCCAGCGGTGGGTGTGATCGAGGTTGGGCATATTCACTTTTCACCACTGATGCAGCGCACACCACTGGCCACCGAAGCCATGTTTTTAATGATGCGGCGGGTGTTTGATGAGTTGGGTTATCGTCGCTATGAGTGGAAATGCGATGCCTTAAATGAGCCCTCTAAAAATGCGGCTAAGCGCTTAGGTTTTCAGTTTGAGGGTATTTTCCGGCAGGCAACGATCTACAAAAACCGCAATCGGGATACAGCGTGGTTATCGGTAATTGACAGTGAATGGCCACGATTGCGAAGCAGTTTTGAGCAATGGCTAGCGTCAGAGAATTTTGATGAAAACGGCCAGCAGCGCCAGTCGCTAAACGAATTTCGGTCGGTCTAAACAGAGATTACAGGAAGAATTATGAGTGTTGTAACTAGTGAAGTGCGCCCGGCGGTTTGTCCGCTGGATTGTCCGGATACCTGTAGCCTGTCGGTGACGGTGCAGGATGATAAAATCACCAAGATTCGAGGCTCGCGTGCGAACCCTTATACCGATAATGCGATTTGCAGCAAGGTGGCGCGGTTTTATCCTGACTTTGTACATGGCGAGCAGCGCCTGAAATACCCGCTGCAACGGGTTGGGCCGCGTGGTAGTGGCGAGTATCAGCGCATTAGCTGGGAGCAGGCGCTTGATTTGGTGCATGAGGGGTTTAGCAAAGCCATTGCGGAACATGGGCCGGAGTCGGTGCTCGGCTTTAACTACGCTGGCCCGCATGGTGAGTTGGCGGGTAGCTCTTTAGATCTTCGCTTTTTTAATGTGCTGGGTGCCACGCAGCTGGATCGCGGGCCATTATGCGGAGGCGTGCGCGGTGGGGCTTACACTAGTTTATTTGGCAGTGCGCCGGGGATGCCGCCGGAGCAAGCGTTGGATTCTGATCTGATTGTTGTCTGGGGTAATAACGTCACTGTGTCTAATCTGCACTTTGGACGCATTGCTGCACAGGTGCAGAAAAACGGCTGCAAGCTGGTGGTGATTGATCCAAAGCGCACGCGAATTGCGGAGCGCGCCGATCATTATCTGCAAATCAAACCGGGCACTGATGTGGTGTTAGCCATGGCGCTGGCTGCAGAATTGGAGCGCCGTGGTTCGTTAGATCAGGCGTTTATGGCTGAATGGGTGCAGGGCAGTGAGCCATACCTTGAGCAAGCACGGCAATATTCACGGCAGGATGTAGAGCAAATCTGTGGCTTGAGTTTGGAGCTATTTGATGTGCTCGCTGATTTGTACAGCAGCTCAAAGCGCGTATCGGTTTCATTAGGCAATGGCATTGAGCGCGGTCGCTGTGGTGGTTCTGCCTTGCGGGCGGCGATGGCCTTGCAGGCGCTCACGGGTAACTTAGGCAAAGTGGGCACTGGCGTAATGGCCAAGCCTGGACTGGCATTTCCCAAAACCGGCGATCGGCTATCTCGTCCCGATTTAGCACCAGCCAATACGCGTGTCCTGAATATCGTGGATATCAGCAAAGCGCTTTTAGATGACGCGCTGGCTCCGCCAATTAAGGCCATGATGATTTATAACCACAACCCGATAGCCACGCATCCTGATCAAAATCGTATGCAGCAGGCGTTGAGTCAGGAGTCTTTATTTATTGTCGGCTGCGAGGTGGTGATGACCGATAGCATGCGCTATGCCGATGTGATTTTACCGGCCGCTAGTGTGTTTGAAATTGAGGATATTTACGGCTCCTACGGGCACAGTTATTTACAACGTGCCGAGGCGATTATTCCGCTGGTGGGCGAGGCACTGCCAAATACTGAAATCTTCCGGCGCTTAGCCGCGCGCTTTGGTATGGATGATGAGTTATTCCAGCAAAGCGATAAGCAATTAATGGATCAGGCTTTTGTTGATAATGATGCGCGATTACAAGGCTACAAGCCAAGTGAGTTGCCGCTGGATAAAGCGCTGCTGATAAATACCGAGCAGGGCGAGCCAACCATTATGTGCGATACGGTAAAGCCTGCGACTGCATCGGGGAAAATTGAGTTATTTAGTGAGACGCTAGAGCGTGACTATGGTTTTGGTGTGCCGCGTTATTATCCGCTGGAAGCTGAGGTGGATTATCCGTTTATGATTATTTCGCCTTCGTCTGATGACCGGACGAATGCCACCTTTGGTGGCTGTGCTGAGTCGCTGGGGATCCAAACGGTTGAGATTCATCCGGATGATGCGGCGGTGCTAGGCATTGCTGATGGCGATGAAGTCCGAGTGTGGAATGCGCTGGGTGAGGTGATGTTTAGCGCTCATGTGACTGAGGCGGTTAAGGCGGGAGTGTTGTATACCCCGAAAGGGGCGTGGCAGGCGACGAGTGCCAGTGGGCAAACGGTGAATGCATTAATGTCGGCTGATGCGCGTACCGATATTATGAGTGGTGCTTGTTATAACGATACGTTGGTGGCGATTGAAAAGCGGGCTATGGCTTAACACTTAACTAATGGTATTGAGCTGCTATAACGAGACGGGGCACTGAAATTAGTGCCCCGTCTTTTCAATCAACGCTTGGCGTAAAATGCCTGAAATGCGCTAATTGTGCGCTCAACCATTTCAGCCGTAATATCAAGGTGCAATACCAAGCGTTGGCGGCTGAGAATAATATCGTGCTGCTGCATAAACGAAGCCAGCTCAGTCAGTTCATCTTCTTTCGGGGCAATAAACACCATATTGGTTTGCACCCGACCAAGATCGACGTTTAAAGCAGGAATCTCTGCTAACGCTGTTGCTAGTCGCTTAGCATTTGTATGGTCATCGGCCAGTCGTGCCACATTGTGCTCCAGCGCATATAAACCTGCTGCCGCTAACATGCCACTTTGGCGCATTCCACCGCCCAGCATTTTACGCTGGCGTCGGGCATAACGGATAAACTCTTCATCGCCTACTAATACTGAGCCCGCTGGTGTGCCAAGTCCTTTAGATAAACAAACCGAGACCGAGTCCATTTGCGCGGTTAACTCTGCGGGTGAGCGCTCTGAGGCGACAACTGCATTGTAAATCCGTGCGCCATCAAGGTGTGTTTTTAAACCGTGCTGATGCGCTAGGGTGGTAATGGCGTCTAGGTTTTGTTGATCCTGCACACAACCAGAAACAGTATTTTCCAAGCTAACTAAACGACTGATAGGGAAGTGGGAATCATCTTCTTTGATTGCGGCTTTAATCTGATCTGGAGTCAACGCACCATAAAGTGTGCTGGGCAGAGGGTGCAGTGAAACGCCACCTAATACGGATGCACCACGCGCCTCATAACTAAAGACATGGTATTGCTCGGCGGTAATGACTTCTTCGCCACGCTGACAATGCGAGAGCATCGCCACAAAATTGCTTTGGGTGCCGCTGGGTAAAAACAATCCAGCGGCTTTCCCAAATTGTGCTGCGACCTGCTGCTCCAGCGCGATGACGGTCGGGTCTTCACCGTACACATCATCGCCGAGAGGGGCATCGACCATCGCCTGTTTCATTACCGCCGTGGGCTTAGTAACGGTGTCGCTTCGGTAGTCGATCATGCTTGGCATAGCAGGCCTCTGTGAGTAATGGGTTAACTATAAAGTTTTTGTGCTCCCAGTTTCTCGTGGATCTGGTTGCACAGTGCAGCAGGCAGCTCTAGTCCTTGTGCCAGCTGGTGCAGGTATTGTGCTTCCTGATTGGTATCCAGATCAATGGCCATTAGAGACACAATATAAATTTGCTGCTCAAAACCTGCTGGAATGCTGCGAATAAACGCTTGCGTATCCAGTGGTGCAGCCAATTCGCGGCGTACAAAATCAGCTTCTTCCTGACTTACTTCACCCAAACGACCCAGCACTTTTTGCTGTTCTTGCTGATCAACACGGCCATCGGCCTTTGCCGCATTAATCATCGCACGAATTAGCAATTCAGCCTGATCCAGCGCTTCGCTTTGGTTGATTTGTGCTTCAAATGGGTTGTTAATACGCTGAGTCGCATCAGCTGGCTGCTGGCTTTGCGCGTATTTGGTAACCGCTGCACCCAGTAAATCGCTTAGGCTACCACCGCCGGATTGCGCATTCATATTGCGCTGGTTGCCGCCAAACAAACCGCCCAATAAATCAGCAGTGCTGTTGGTGTGTTGAGGCTGCGCGCCGCCGCCCAATAGTCCACCTAAAATACTACCCAAACCGCCGCCAGCTTGTTGCTGGTTATTGCCGCCGCCCAGCACGCTACCGAGCAAATCGCCTATGCCACCAGCGCCAGAAGATTGCTGTTGTGTGTTGCCGCCACCGAGCAAGCTGCCAAGAAGGTCACCCATGCCGCCGCCAGACTGTTGGTTGGAGCCGCCGCCGAGTGCTGCGCCTAGTATATTGCCTAATACATTGCTACCAGAGCCTTGAGATAAAGCACCATTCCCTAACAAACTTCCCAAAATCTTAACTGTATCGATCATGACTTGCTCCTGACGTGACGGTCATTGTGATTATATCGGTTGAGCACGCTGCCTTAGCTTGGCTTCAGCGGGCTAATTGTAAAGTACAGTGGCGAATTATTGCCGGACTGTGTAACAGGGTGATTAATCGCGCGCAGTAAGCCCGGATAAACCCCATAAAAATTTTCTAAATAATTAATCAGGCTCTGCGTTTGCTGGCTATTGCCTGCCACGCTAACGCCAATAAATAACTCATTCTCTTGTAAAGCAGGCTCACACAGCTGGACTTGCTGAGCTAACAGGCCTAGCGCGCCATAACTTGCGCCATTAATCGTCGCGCTATTAGCAACAAACAATGAGGGTGCTTGGCTGCCTAATTGGTTCAATAACTGTTCGCAATTGGCAATCATAATACGGCTTTGGGTGGCGGCTTGTTGTCTGGCTAGGCGAACCTGCTCAGCTTGCATCGCTCGTTGTTGAATCTCTGCTAATTCTGCTTCGCGTTGAGCTTTAGCTTGTGCTTTGGCCAGTTTCCGAGCCTTTTCTTGGCGGGCGATTTCGGCAAGCTCGGCCTCATGCTTGGCTTTAGCGAGTGCAGCCAGGCGTGCTGCTTCTGCTTGCTGTGCGGCGATTTCAAGATTTACCTGTTCCTCAATCCGCTCTATCTCAATGGCTTGGTAGTCATCGATTAACGCGCCCAGTTCATTATTGTGTGCAATTTCAGCTCTGTAATCTGCTTCGGTCTGCTTTAGCACAATTAACTGTTGAGTTTGAGTGGCTAAGCTGGCTTCAATTTCTGCTTTCAACATGGCTTCGTTATCTAGACGCGCGCGCTGCTCATTGGCCAATTGCGCTTCTAAGGCATCGATCCGGGTTTGTTGATTCTCGATGTACTTGTCTTGCTCTGCTGCAACGTATTCTGCTTTAGCGCGGGCTTCGGCTTCTCTGGCAAAGCGAATTTGCTCTGAAAGGCGGGCGTGCCAAGTGGCTTTGGTGGCAGCGAGTTCTGCAAGGTTAGGTGGCATTGGGGTAACGTCCAGCGAAGCACTGAGCTTATCGCCAAAGCGAACCGTGGCCAGATCCAGTAATGAGTTGCGGGCTTCGTTATTGGCAACGATGCCAGACAGCAACACCTGATTATCATCAATCTTAAAGCTTAATTTTTCAGTGCCGGGCAATACCGTAATAAAGTGAGCGGCACTGGTCAGCCATTCGGCCGGCTTGGCTTGTGCGGTGATGATCAGCTTATCGGTGGCCATCTTGTCGCCAAATATTTGCTTAATATTAGTGAGGAATTTTTGCGAGCTGGGGTTTAAGGGGAGCACACCGCTTAAGCTCGTTTTACCGCCAGACTCTTGCAGCATCAGGCTAGATGACAGGCTGGGGATGGTAGCGACTGTTTCCGGTTCTGACTTTGGGCTGAGCAGCGTTAGCAATCCAACAATTAACAGGCCTAGTGCAGCGGAAATACCCCATACAAACCAGCGTTTATTTGAGTAGTCGACTTCTTGTTGATTGTTTTGCTCACTCATGATGGTATTTCCTGCAACGGCATATTTTATCCTTGGTATCGGCGGGCTGGCATTATGTTCACTTATACCGGCATGAAGGCTAGTTTATACAAATGTCAAATTAAATTCTGGTTTAAATTGAGGTTCGTTCCTTGAGTATAAGCCTTAATGGCGACTACAATACGTCCCCAGCCGGTATTCCTTCTCCCTAGGAATCCAGATAATAATTATCAAATGTTTCGAATAAGAAGCAATCTATAAACTAACTGAGTACTCGCCACGCATGATTCGTGTAGAAGCAGTAAGTAAACACTTTGGCGGTGTTAAGGCGGTTGATAATGCTACGCTCACTATTGAGACAGGCTCTATCACCGGATTAATTGGCCCAAATGGGGCAGGTAAAACCACGATGTTTAATATCATCGCCGGTAATATTGCTCCCACCTCTGGCCACATTTATTTAGCCGATGAAGACATCACCGGACTTAAACCTCACCAACTTTTCGACAAAGGCCTGTTAAGGACTTTCCAGATCGCTCATGAATTCCCAACGCTTACCGTGTTGGAAAATCTGATGATGGTGCCCGGCGAACAAGCAGGCGAACGACTGTGGGATGCGTGGTTTAAGCCCTCCTTAGTGCGTGAGCAGGAAGCTGAGATTCGCGCCCGAGCCGTTGACGTGATCGAATTCTTAGGCTTAAGCCATATCACTCAAGAGCTGGCAGGCAATTTGTCTGGTGGCCAAAAGAAGCTGCTGGAGCTAGGCCGCACCATGATGGTCGATGCCAAGCTGGTGTTGCTGGATGAGGTGGGCGCGGGTGTAAACCGCACGCTGCTAAACACCATCGGCGATGCCATCATTCGTTTGAATAAGGAACGCGGCTATACCTTTTGCATGATTGAGCACGATATGGACTTTATCTCGCGCTTGTGTGATCCGGTAATCGTAATGGCTGAAGGCACCGTGTTAGCAGAAGGTACCGCTGAGGAAGTTAAAAATAACGAAGAGGTTATCGAGTCCTACTTGGGTACTGGCCTCAAAAATAAACCGGGCGAGGAGCTGCAATCATGAGTTATTTGATTGGGGAAAACATCACCGGCGGCTACGGTGGCATGGACATTCTAAATGACTTGACCATTAGCGTTGATAAAGGTGAGATCGCGGTCATTGTTGGCCCGAACGGTGCTGGTAAGTCGACCGCTATGAAAGCCTTGTTAGGTATGTTGGATTTACGTAAAGGCAAGGTGCTATTGGGCGGTAAAGACATTACCAACCTCACACCTCAAGCGCGCGTTGGCGAAGGCATTGCCTTTGTCCCGCAAACCCAAAACGTATTCACCAGTATGACGGTTCAGGAAAATCTGGAAATGGGTGCCTTTTTGCGCCGCGACGATATCACTGAAACTATGGAGCAGATCTATGAGCTGTTCCCGATTTTAAAAACCAAGCGTAAGCAAGCTGCTGGCGAATTATCCGGAGGACAGCGCCAGCAAGTGGCTGTTGGTCGCGCGATGATGACCCAGCCCGGCGTGCTGATGCTGGACGAACCGACCGCCGGAGTGTCACCGATTGTGATGGATGAATTATTTGACCGCATTATTGAGGTCAGAAATACCGGCGTTGCTGTGCTGATGGTTGAGCAGAATGCGCGTCAGGCACTGGAAATTGCCGATCGCGGCTACGTACTGGTTACCGGTAGCAACCGATTCACCGACACTGGGGCTGCGCTATTGGCCGACCCTGAAGTGCGCAAATCCTTCCTGGGAGGTTAAGCCATGCCTGAATCAATGGAAATCTTAAATGCGCTAACCTTGTTCGCCAACTTTGTATTGGTGCCGGGTTTAGCCTATGGCTCACAGCTGGCGCTTGGCGCATTGGGTGTGACGCTGGTGTTTGGTATTTTGCGCTTTGCCAACTTCGCTCATGGCGATTTAATGGCATTTGGAACCATGGTGACCATTTTGGTGACGTGGTGGTTGCAGTCAATGGGCGTGAGCATTAGCCCGCTACCCACCGCCTTATTGGCCTTGCCGGTTGGTATTTTGGTGACGGCGATATTCTCCATTTTGGTGGATCGCTCGGTATTCCGTTTTTACCGGATTAAGAAAAGTGCGCCGGTGATTTTGACCATTGCCTCGATCGGAGTGATGTTCATGATGAACGCCATTGTGCGTTTCGTGATCGGACCAAATGATCAGCAGTTCTACGACGGTGATAAGTTCCTGCTAGGCGCCAGAGAGTTCAAGAAAATGACGGGGCTGGATGAAGGCTTGTCGATTCGTTACACGCAGGTGTTGACCTTAGCGGTCACTATTCTGGTGGTAATTGCTTTGTTCTGGTTCTTGCAGCGCTCGCGTACCGGTAAAGCCATGCGCGCATTTTCGGATAATGAGAATCTGGCGCTGCTATCGGGTATCAACCCTGATCGCGTCGTACTGATTACGTGGATTATTGCGGCGGCCTTGGCTACAACGGCGGGCGTGCTGTACGGCATGGATAAAAGCTTTAAACCGTTTACCTATTTCCAGCTGTTGCTACCGATCTTTGCGGCAGCGATTGTAGGGGGAATCGGGCATCCGGTCGGGGCTGTAGTGGGAGGTTATGTGGTCGCCTTCTCGGAAGTGATGGTGACTTACGCCTATAAGAAAGTGTTCATCTACATTTTTCCGGAAAACTGGCAGCCAGATGGCTTAGCGCAGTTGCTATCGACCGATTACAAGTTCGCGGTATCGTTTATTATTCTGGTGGTGGTGCTACTGATAAGACCGACCGGACTGTTTAAAGGGAAGGTGATCTGATGCAAGCTTTAAGAGCACCCTTAGTATTTTTAATCATGGCTGGCATGTTGGTGTTTGTCGGCGTTAATCAATCCTGGTCAGTGGCTTTAAGCATTTTAGGCATGTGCCTGATCTCTGCGGTGATGGCGCTGGGCGTGAATATCCAGTGGGGTTATGCCGGTCTGTTTAATGCCGGAGTGATGGGCTTTACGGCGATTGGTGGTGTGGCTGCAGTATTGGTTTCCAGCTCGCCAGTGGGCGAGGCATGGTCAGTCGGCGGTGTGGGCATTGGTCTGTCGCTGCTGATGTTGATTGTGTTGGTGGGCATTTTAATGTTCATCCACAAATCAATGCGGAAAGGCAAGCTGAGGACTTTGCTGATGACCTTGGTGTTGTTTGCTGGCCTGTACGTGATTCGTCAAACCTTCTACCCGGCAGTTTCTCGCATTGAGTCTTATGACCCATCCACCTACGGTTATTTAGGCGGCTTGGGCTTACCGATTTTGTTCTCTTGGTTTGTAGGTGGTGTATTAGCCGCCGGCGTCGCTTGGATGATCGGTAAAGTAGCCTTGGGCTTGCGCTCTGATTACTTGGCGATTGCCACCTTAGGTATCTCTGAGATCGTCATTGCCGTCATTAAAAACGAAGACTGGCTAACGCGTGGGGTTAAAAACGTCACGGGTTTAAAGCGTCCGGTGCCGTTTGAGTCTGACTTGCAATCCTCTCAGTGGTTTATCTCGCTGGTTGAGCGCTTCAATGAGAGTAAGTTAGAAGGCTTAATGGATTCTGCTTACGATGATGCCTTGCGCAGCATGGTGATTGAAGGCTCCAGTATCTTTGTAAAACTGTGTTATGCGGGCTTATTCAGTGTGGTACTACTGATTATTCTGGCCTTGAGTATTCGCGCGCTGAACTCGCCGTGGGGCCGCATGATGCGCGCCATTCGTGATAATGATGAAGCGGCCAGTGCAATGGGTAAGGACATTAAGCGTCGTCACCTGCAAGTGTTCATTTTAGGCTCGGCGGTCATCGGTATTGCCGGTGCTATGCTAACTACCTTGGATGGCCAGTTCACGCCGACCAGTTACCAGCCATTGCGCTTTACCTTCCTGGTTTGGGTCATGGTGATCGTGGGCGGTAGTGGTAATAACTTGGGTGCGGTGTTTGGTGGCTTCCTGATCTGGTTTATGTGGATTGAAGCAGAGCCGATTGCGGTTGTACTGATGTCGACATTGACGAGTGGCCTTGAGGCAACGAACCCAATTCGCACGCATTTGGTTGAGAACGCACCGCATTTACGCCTGTTCCTGATGGGCTTATTATTGCTGTTGGTATTGCGCTTCAGCCCCCGAGGGATACTGCCTGAAAAGGTGCGGCATTCCTAAAATTCACTACACTTGGCAGACAAAATCTGGCAAGTGTAGTAATGTTTGAACCAGCTAGTTAATAAAAGCGGGTCACCTTCCGGGAAGCCGGAATTTTTAAAGAAAATAGAGGAAAGATTCATGAGAAAAACATTATTAGCATCGGCAACTGCATTAGCACTTTCAGCAACAATGAGTGTTATGGCTGCAAGCCACAGTGGCGATATTAAGGTTGGTATTATCCTGGGCTTCACTGGCCCGATTGAATCATTGACCCCAGATATGGCAGCGTCTGCTGAGCTGGCTTTTAAAGAAGCGTCAGACAGCGGCCTGTTATTGAAAGGCGCAAAAATTACTCCTGTTCGCGCTGACACAACCTGTGTCGATGCGGCTGTTGCCAGCTCTGCTGCTGAGCGTTTGGTAACCTCTGAAAATGTTGTGGCAATGGTCGGTGCAGCGTGTTCTGGTGCATCTACGGCGATTGCAACTAAAGTTGCTGCGCCAAACGGCGTTGCGATGATCTCTCCATCCTCAACCTCTCCTGCGTTAACCACGTTGGATGATAACGGCATGTTCTTCCGTACTGCGCCTTCTGATGCACGTCAGGGTGAAGTATTGGCTGAAGTAACGATTGGCCGCGACATCAAAGAAGTTGCAGTGACTTACACTAACAACGACTACGGTAAAGGTTTAGCAGAATCATTTGGTACTGCATTCAAAGCTAAAGGCGGTAAGGTTGCAATTTCTGCCGCTCATGAAGATGGTAAAGCGGATTATTCGGCTGAAGTTGGCGCACTGTCAGCGTCTGGCGCAGAAGATCTAGTGGTACTGGGTTACCTGGACCAAGGTGGCCGTGGAATCATTCAGGCCTCTATGGATGCGGATGCATTCTCTCGCTTCATTCTGGCTGACGGCATGATTGGTGACTCACTAATCCAAAACGTTGATGGCGACTTGACGGGTACCTTCGGAACACTTCCAGGCTCTGAGTCTGCCGGTGCGGCGAAATTCCTGGATGTGGCTAAAGCCAGCGGCATGGACGGCGATGGTCCTTACCGCGCAGAAAGCTACGATGCTGCAGCGCTGATCGTATTGGCTATTCAAGCGGGTGGCTCAGCTGACCGTGCAGACATTGCTAAGAACATCATGAAAGTAGCGAATGCTCCTGGTGAGAAAATCCTACCGGGTGAGCTGGCTAAAGGCCTGAAGATTTTGGCTGAAGGCGGCGAGATCGACTACGATGGCGCGTCTAACGTTGAGTTCTCAGAAGTGGGTGAAGCAGCAGGTTCTTACAAAGAAGTTGAAGTCGCACCTAAGTTCAACACTATAAAAGTACACTAAGCTTAAGCGATTAAGTAAGTGTAAGAGGCCCGGCAATTGTCGGGCCTTTTTTATGCCTGAAATTTGCCGCTGGCGTTGATTCTAATCTGAAGCGCCTTGCTTTTCGTATACTAGAAACACAGTAACGGAGGCAACATCCATGAATATCCCTTTTTCATTGCTCAAATATACCAGCGTTAGCGCCTTGATTGGTGCCGCGCTATTGGTTGGTAGCGTCTCGGCTAAAGAGTTTAGTAGCGGCGTGCAATCGACTGACGTGCTGGAGTTATATACCTCAGAAGGCTGCAGTAGCTGCCCACGTGCCGACCGCTGGCTTAGCACCTTGGTGACTAAGCAAGGTGTGTTTAAAGACTTTGTGCCAATGGCTTTTCATGTCGATTATTGGGATTACATTGGCTGGAAGGATCGCTTTGCCAGCGCTGAATTTAGCCAACGCCAGCGTCGTCATGTGGTGAATGGCAATACCCGACAATCCTATACACCGCAGTTTGTCGCCAATAGTCAAGAGTGGTCTGCATGGCTTTCTGGTAGCCGACAATGGGAGCCGCGTAATGCCAATGTGGGTGTGCTGAAAGCTTCTATGCCCGAGCAATCCAATACACTAACCGTAAGCTTTAAACCGCAAACTAATAACTGGTCAACCAATGCCGCCAAGCCTAAAAATTACGTGTTGAATGTGGCGGTGTTGGGTATGGGTTTAAGCTCGGATGTAACTGCGGGTGAAAACCACGGCGTAACGCTTAAACATGACTTTGTGGTCCTGAGCCATCAAGCCCAAACAGTAGCCGCAGGGTCGAGTGCATGGCAGCTTGCTAAGCCACAAATCCCGCAACGCGGACAGCGCAATAGTGCTATAGCGGTGTGGTTATCAGTACCCGGCAGCCAAACGGTAGTGCAGGCTACTGGTGGCTATTTGTAACACTTGCTCAAATACGCCGAGTTTGTGGCTGTGGTCAGCTTAAAAGATGCAGTATGATGGCGCTTTGCCGACAGACTGTAAGTGAGATCACAGCCCATGAATTTTGACGAATCAATCAACCGTATCAACACTCACTCCATGAAGTGGGACATGTTAGAACCATTCTACGGGCTAAAGCCTGAAACCAGCCTGCCGATGTGGGTTGCGGATATGGATTTTAAACCACCTCAAGCGGTTAGTCAGGCGCTACAAGGCGCGGTTGACCATGGCGTGCATGGCTATTTCGGGGATGAAACCGAACATCATCAAGCCATTATCAACTGGATGCAAAGCCGTCATAACTGGAGCGTTGAAGCGGAGTGGATTAGCACCACGCACGGGCTAGTGCAGGGGACTGCGCTGTGTGTGCAGGCATTCACTCAGCCGGGCGAGGGCGTGATTTTGTTTACGCCGGTCTACCATGCTTTTGCCAAAATCATTAAAGCCAATGGTCGTGAAGTGATTGAGTCACCACTGGAGATCAATAATCAGCGCTATGAGATGAATCTGGATAAGCTCGCCAGCCAGCTCAAAGGCCATGAGAAAATGCTGATATTGTGCTCGCCGCATAACCCTGGTGGTCGTGTGTGGAGCGTTGAAGAGCTGCAGGTATTAGCCGCTTTTTGTAAGACGCATGACTTGATCATGGTCGCCGATGAAATTCATCATGACTTGGTGTATGCACCAGCCAAGCACACGGTGATGGCAGTGGCTGAGCCTACGATTATCCCGCAGTTGGTGATGCTGACCGCGACCACTAAAACGTTTAATATCGCTGGTGGCTTAACCGGAAATGTGATTATTCAAGATGCCGCACTGCGCAAGCGCTTTATGGCGGCGCATTTGGCATCAGGTACTTCACCGGCTCGCTATGGGGTGTTGATGGCGACTGCGGCGTATCGCGATGGTGCTAGCTGGTTGGAAGAACTATTGGCGTATTTGGATGAGAATCGTCGCGTGTTTGATGAGGGGATTAAGGATCTACCTGGGCTGAAGTCGATGCCGATGCAAGCGACGTATTTGGCTTGGGTGGACTTTCGGGATACCGGCTTGTCTAGCGCTGAGGTGATTGATCGGGTACAGAAGCAGGCGGGCATTGCGACCAATCATGGGGCGATGTTTGGTACTGGTGGGGAAGGGTATTTAAGGTTTAACTTTGCTTGTCGGCGTGAGATGGTGCTGGAGGCTGTTGAGCGGCTTAAGGGTGTGTTTCTGTAGTAATTAGGTCGTCCTCAGCGCTAGTATTAACTGCACTTCGCCCCTCGCTTTGCTCGGAAGGTCTGCGTGAAGTTAATACTAGCGCTGAAGACTGGTTACATTAGAACTTGCCAGCACAGCTGGATATCGCTTGCCCCCAGTTATTATGGCGGGCAATACCTTGTTTGAAACAGGAAATAGTTTGTGATGGATTGCGGCTACCTTTACATAAGTTCTTTATGTTATTTGGCCCCCACTTTGTGTTTCCTGCCTGATTCCAGGCAACTTTTCCCTGCACCATGTTGAAACAAGCTTGTTCCTGATTTCGGGCAGGGGCAGCGGTGATAATGATCGATGACACCACATCATTCAGTCCCCTGTTAACAAAACAGCTGTCATCAGATCTGAAGTTCCAGGCCTTGCTTTGGCAACGGGATAGTCTGCATAGGTACTGGTGCCTGCTAGTAAAAGTATGAAGCTTATGCTGGTAAGTAATAACCTTTTCATCACTTTAATTATCTCCATTTTTAATGATGTTTGTGATAGCTGACAATGTGTTTGCCAGATATCAAAACTATAGTTCAGGATATTGAAAAGTGTTTTATTTGGTTTAACTTAAGTCAATTAAGATTGTATTTTATACTAATTATTGCAACTGACCTGCTTACATTATTGCAACATCACTATTACGGCGTTTGCGGTCCGCCAAATCCTGTCGCCAGGTGATATACGCCACCAATGCCCATTCACCAGCAATAGTTCATATGTCGACTGTCTAAATGGGACCCAATAAGAATGGTGTGATAAGCTTCAGAGAGTAGTCGCTCAAAGCACTCATCAAAAATATTTCAAACACCATAAAGTATGAAGGGACGTCTGCGCTATGTCTGTAAAATTTAATCAGCTTGATGATTTAAAGATATTGCTTTTAGTATTTATATATAAAATTTTCAAGCCGGTAATTAACCGCAACTATACTAAGCGGAAAATATTAAATTCTAAAAATAAAGAACTAAGAAAGCTTTTCTATACAAGAAATGGAAAATCACTGGTAGTTAAGTCTAAAAAAATACTTGAAGACAATAACTATCCTGAAACATGCGACGATTATGAAAAGTTATTAAACATGTTGAGGGATGGGTACAGTTTTAGCCGATTTGGAGATGGTGAGTATTCGATGCTCCAAAGCAAACGTGATCGACCAGTATACTTCGATAAATCTACTGACTTTGCGAAACAGAAGCTTCAAGAGGTACTGCGAAAGCCGGTTAAAAAACACCTTATTGGCTTGATTGAAGATGATGTGGTTGTAAACCAACTGACCTTTGCTAATGCGTTAAGTATTTTCTTTCGCACTAAAAAGACCGGATTTTTACCAAGAATGCCTATATTCTCCGAGTATCGCGATGACGCACTAGCACTTTATAAATGTCCAGAAAGAGCCCGAGAGCATATTTTTGAAACAGGAATATTCAGAAACACAGTATACGAGAGACACCTATTTCTTTGGAGAGAAAAAGATATTTTGTATGTAACGGGGTCTTCGCAAACGAGTGAGCTTTATGGCTTGAGTATAAACCAAATATTCAAGACAGCTAAATCGGTTTGTGTTATTGAAACGGTTCTGGAAAATGCCTTAAGTGAGCATTATTATGAAATTTTGAAAAAAATAACAAGCTTCCCTGATCTTGAAAAAAAAATGATTGTTTTAAGTCAGGGAATGGCAGGCACTGTCTTGGCCTATGAATTGTGTTCTATGGGCTACCATGCCATCGACTTTGGACAGCCCTTTGTTAATTACCCAAAAAGACTAAGTACTCTATTAACATAAATCAAGAGGGTGTTCAAAATTCTGTGTCAGCGGGTCATCACAGTTGTACGCGTTCATGCCCTAAACAGTGGCTTGCAGCGCTTTATCCAGCGGTAATTGGCTAATCGGGTCACCCCGAAGTCCTTCGTTGCAGAGGTTTCTCAGATAGTCTGAGGTGCGTATACCCAAACACCGTGTCGTTCCAATAATACTCAAAATCATTGGTCGGAATTGATCTCCCTGAGAGGACTGACTGGCAAAAGAGAGCTTCCGCCAAATCACATACGGTCGGATAGCACGTTCAGCCAGATTGTTGGTCAATGGAATCGACAAGTCTTTGAGGAAGGTCCAGCACATCGCTTCATCTTTCAATAGGTGCCTACATTGGTTGCGGGTTCGATCCGCAAGCTTGAGTTCAGTGCCTTGCAACAATGTGGTGGAGAAGCTTTGTCGCAGACGCCGCAAACGGCGTTGGTATCGTTCAAGGTGATCAGGTGTATCCAATTGTCGGTGCCGCGTTCTGACCACTGCAGCACTGATTAATAATAAGCGCTTCCCAATCTCTCCGGCTAATCCGTTGCGTTCGCTGATCTTGGTGAAATGACGAATCAGGTGCGACCAACATAATTGACGCCGCTCAACCGGCACATCGTTATATCCACTGTAATGATCCGTCACCAAATACCCTGTAAACTCACCCAGCAGTTCATTGGCCGCGGCTTTGCCGCGTGAGTAGTGCACCATAAAAAAGCAAAGTGACTGCGTGGCTAGCGTCCAGAGCCAGCGCTGTTCAGTCCCTCGGTAGTGGCGGGTCTCATCCGCATGTGCAATCAGGCTCTGTCTCACCTTGTTAGCAATTTGCCGATAAGGCACCCCTAACCAGGCATTGGCTTTCCCCTGTGCCTGACTAATCGCACCAATACTGAAGTCCAGATGCCAACACTCAGACAAATACGCTTGTATCTGGCGAATGGATAAATGAAATTGCCCACTCAATTGAATAATGGTACTGACTAACCCCGCATCCATTTGTCCGCTAGGGACCCAATCCGGCAAGGTGGTCGTTAGCTGACGCTGACAATTTGCGCACTGTCCTGTAAAGAGCTGATGCTCTGTTATGCGATAACGCACTTCGGGCAACTCAAACACCTGATGACGATACGTGGGCTGAGCATTTGGCGTCACAACGCCCCCGCACTGGCAGCGTGAATGAGGAAAGTAACGATGGATGGTATCGACCTGGTCGTCCGGCAGCAGGGTACGCTCGTATTTTTTATGCCCCGGTTGCGCCCCTTTGCTCCGAGAGGATTGGGCCCGTTTCTTGCGCTGATGGCGTTGCTCTGGAGAATCCGTTGAGGGGGCTTTAGAACTGTTGCGCGAACTTGAACCGTGCTGTGATTGCAAAGACTCAACGGCTACTTTTAGGGTCGCTACTTCTGTTTGCAGAGCTTGATTGATCGCCACCAACTCACGAATGAGCTGTCTGGCCGTAACCCTTCACGGGGGGCTTACGCTGATATAGCGTGCTGACCTAAGGGTAGCCGTACGGTAATAGCCTCACCACACAGGCCTTGTTCACAGACTTTTCTCAATAGTCCATAAACGCCTAAGCCCAACCGCTTACAGGTTTCAGTCAGAGTCAGAATCACCGGACGGAACTGATCTCCTCTGGCAGACTGACTGAAGAAACTGGTTTTACGCCAGATCACATAAGGACGTATCGCACGTTCTGCTTCATTGTTGGTCATGGGAATCGCGCGATCCTGCAAAAACGTCCAGAGCATCGATTCATCCGCCAGCAGTCGTTTGCACTGATTGGCTGTTTTGCTGGCTTTTTTTAACGGGTCAGCGGGCGCGGTCTCACACCCCAGGCACAGTAGCGTATGGATCGCCTGTTTGAATCGTCGCATTCGTGTGTGGTAGCCAGCATCAGAATAGCCGCCCGATCGCCAACGATTACGACAGTGTACAATCAAGCGGGATAATCGCCAGAGTTGTTTCCCCAGCACCCCGGCCCGTCCCACACGTTCTGATATTTTCCGAAACTTACGGATAATATGCGCCCAGCAAAGCTGGCGCTTTTCGACCGGATAATCGTTGTAGCCGCCATGTTGGTCAGTGACCAGTATACCCTCAAAATTATCCAGTAAACCCTTCGCGGCACCTTTACCCCGAGAATGATGCGTTAGAAAGTAGACGACTTGCGAGGAACACAGCACCCAAAGCCAACGCTGCTCATTATTGCGGTAATGACTGGTTTCATCCGCATGAGCAACGGGTAAATTCCGTACCGCCTGACCCACTTGCTGATACAGCGGCAGCAACCATCCCGTGACCGAGCGGGTGGCCTGGCTCACGGCACCGGTACTGAAGGCGAGTTGCCAGTGATCTTTCAGTAAGCGTTGAATGTTTGACACCGATAAGGCATAAGCGCCATTCATCAGCGTAATCCAGCTGACCAGTCCCGGCCCCATTTGCCCACAGGGAACCGTGTCTGGCAAGCGAGCCACCTGACGCTTGCGGCAACCCGGACAGATTGCCTCATAAAGACAATGTTCAGTGACTTGACTGCGAACCTCAGGCAGGTCAAAGACCTGATGTCGCTGATAAGGCTCCTGAGCGACATCACACACCGCACCACAGGTGCATTGAGTGCCTGGGTAGTAATGAACTTGCTCATCCGTCGCAGACAGCTCTACCCGAACGCGTTGATGACCCTGATGACCCGGCTGGGCTCCTTGCTTGCGAGGACTCTTAGGCTTCTTCTCGCGCTTAGCCCGTTGTTCCGGTGAATCCTGGGACGGTGGTCTGGAGGAGTTTCTGGAAGAACTCCCGCTGCCTGCGATGTCTTCCAGCTCAGCGACACGCTGTTCCAGTTGGGTCACTAAATCCAATAACTGACGATTGAGACGCTGCGACGCCGCCAGATCCGCGGGCAGTTGGTGATTGAAAAGCGCCTCAGTTAGTTTGTTCATTGTTTAATCATAACGAATTGTGGCCTAAATGCAACCCCGTGAAGGGTTACGTCTGGCCTCATCTAGCGAGGTAACGCTATCTGCAATCTCACTAAGCTCCATTAAGCAATCATCCACAGTCAGTTGAATGACTGAAAATCTATCACAATCAGGCGTAGAGCGCTAGATTAGGCGTGAACGCGTACGTGCCTGAGCTGGTTGTTTGAACGATTGCATGCAGACATTAGTCGATGGGAAATCGACCTGGAAAGAAAAGTTTGTGAACTAAACCGAACCTGACAGACACCTCCTGAAAATTGGTAACTGTCAGATCAGGTCTGGAGTTTTACAGCTAATGGCGATTTGGCACCCCTGGAATTTGAAATTAATGTGTCAGGATTCACTTGACCAATACACCCGCTGACACAGAATTTTGAACACCCTCAGCTTTTTTCATATGAATATATTGGTTTAGAGTGATTACTTTTCACACTAATAATAATGCTTTTTTCTGGGATGTGCTGTAGCTTAAAGTTAAATCCATAATTTCCAAAAGAACCACCACTTGATTCAAGTAAATTAGGCCTTAGGATATTTGCGTCATAGTAAAACTCATAACACCCATCGATCAAAACTCTCAACTTAGCTGATTGTTCCCTGTCTTTGAACTTAACCCAGCCTGAAAAAAAAACATCACCTTTACGGTCAAATCTAAAAATAAAATCTGAAAAATAACCCAATCTAGATAACGATTCATTTAATTCATTGATGACACTTTTGACCTGTGGAGCAAGATTGCTCGCAATTTTGCAATATTCATCATTTACATCGTTTTTATTAAAATATTGTAGAAATTTAATTTTTTCTTTACCTCTATTCGCACAACCTCGGTTCATTTTTTTAGTAATAAACTCTTCTTTAGATTTAACAACGTAGTGGTTTATTTGAGCTACATCATAGCTAAAATTAGTAGTTCTGGGTCCTTGTCTATCGCCGGATTCAAATGTGACCCCATCCAACGAAATATGTTCATACCTGCCTTTTTTTAAAATTGCATGATGAATCATCTGTCTTTTCACGAAAGTAGGTTTTGATATGGTTTTTATTGTCCTGTTTCCTCTATATTCATTACTACCACAATGCAGAAATCGCTCAATAACCAATCCTTCCTCGAATCTTTCTTTCCCAGACGAGCCAAATGTTTTCCAATTTATAGCTATAGCTCCACAAAGATCATCGTTTATTAAAGAGTCTAAACGAGCTTCAAATCTTTCAACGTTGCGAATAGTGATAAACTCATCACCATCAATGAATGCGACCAATTTGGATGTATGAGAAGTCATCTTAATAATTTTATTATAAGCTGTTACCTGAGCGCTTTTTGATTCTAAGTTTTCTTGGTGAAATAATGTTACTATACCTAAATCTTGTAGTGCTTCAAGAAGCTGATATTGACCATCGTCACTACAGTTGTCAGCAATATAAAAGTGCTCAACCCCAATCGATAGATGATAAGCAATCCATTCTAGTATGTATGGAGATTCATTTTTTATAATTGAGGCAATAGAAAACTTATACATGACATAAGAGCTCCTTTTGAATAGCTGTTTAAGTGCAATGGTGGATAATTAAAGTTTACACCACTTCAGAGTTCAGGCGAATAGTAATAAGTACTCAACTATAAATTCTGTGGCAAAATAGCCTTTATTTACCGTCTTCTGAAAGAGGCGACCTTGAAATACGTCAACCCACTGTCCCCACAGGACAAAAAGGCGCTCACACGCGTTTACCAGACCCACACGAATCACCGTGTCCGGCAGCGATCTCACGCTATTTTACTGAGTAATCGCGGGTACAAAATTCCTGATATTAGTCGGTTGCTCGAATCACACCGCGATAGAGTGAGTGCCTGGGTTGACCGCTGGCATCAGAAGAGCCTTACCGGTTTGTATGACCAACCCCGAAGCGGACGCCCAATGATTTATAACGATGACGAAGTCACTTATCTGAAGCAAGTACTGGATAAGCAACCCCAGCAACTCGGATTAGCCAAAGCAGACCTGGAGCAGTTTACCGGAAAAAAGTCGTCTCAGGGCACGTTAGGTGGGTTGAGCGTTTGGCGTCACGACGCCACCACACTGGCAGCGTGAGAGAGGAAAGTAGCGATGGATGGTATCACCTGATCGTCCGGCAATAGGGTGCGTTCGTGTTTTTATGTCCCGGTTGCGCCCCTTTACTTCGGGATGGCTTAGGCCGTTTCTTGCGCTGATGACGTTGTTCCGGAGAATCCGTTGAGGGCGCTTTGGAGCTGTCTGGCCTCATTCAGCGAGGTAACGCTATCTGCAATCCCACTGATCTCCATTAAGTAATCATCCATAGTCAGTTGAATGACTGAAAATCTATCATAATTGTGCGTAGAGCGCTAGATTAGGCGTGAACGCATACTCGATTACCTAGCTAGTAGAATATCAATAACCATATTCACTGATATCAACTTGGTCGATCCATAGAAGGTGGTCAGTATATATGCCTGTTGAAATGTCATTACGTATTGGAAAAGTCTCACCATCTTCTGTATGTAGGAAGACCACCGTTTTGTAGCCATTGAATTGTGTATTAATAGACGCAACCTCCGCGTCATCGAATTTTTGACCTAAGCATACGAGACCCCACTTGTAATCTCTTATTGGAGGAGAATCTTCACTTTTATATGACAGACCAGTCGAAAGATTAGTAACTTTAAGGTGTGTTTGATACCGCTGGTTTGATTGTATTAAGAACCGCCTTTCATACAAAACTTCAGTTGAATCATAACGTTCTAAATCAATGAACTTTTCGTTTAGTTCTGTCACTTCTAAGTATGTTCTTGACTTGCTACTACTTGATGAGTCGAAGTAAGCTCTTGTACCAGCCTCAGGCATACCAATTGTTACGCAGCCACCGTATCCATTGCTACTACCATCCTCAGTAACAAACCTTCCCATCCAACTAGTTGCCAAGTAGCGACCTCCAGAACTAAGAGGGTCACCTAACTGTACTGTTTCGCCAGATGCCAGATAAGTGAGCTGGCTCTTCCCGCCTTCTTCATCATTAACGCCATATGACAGCCATTTTCCATCGTGAGAAATCGTCGGGTGGGAAATACCCGTTGGAATATTGAGAACGATTTGAGCTGAGTTATTTTCAATATCCTTCATAAAAAAGAGTGATTGATTCTTGCGTTCCAGCCAGCCAACCTTATTGCCATCATCTGAAATAGTGGGGTGGTACATTTTAATTCTTCTGGGAACTGATTTGATGCTTAACCAGCTATTACTCTTGATGTTATATCGATTCAGAATAAAGTTATTTTTTAACTGTAGAAGTACAAGCCAATCACCGTTTGGGCTTAAAGAGGGTTGAACAAAAGGGCTGGCGCTCGCTAAGGTTCTATCGGAGTAATCTGTTGGTGACGAATAAGTTCGCAGGTTAATTGCTTGCCGACCATCTGAAAGCCGACTCTGCCAAGCTCTGGTAAAGCCGTCTTCACTCATGGTGACATCAACGTCGTCGGTATCATTTGTTGTGAGTTGAACGACCTCGGTGTCTGTTAGATCCATGCTATATATTTCGTAGTCCCCTCGCGGGCTATCCTTCATCGAAAATAATATGTAGCGCCCGTTTGGAGTGCAGGCAACCGACTGAATATTCTTATTTTTATTAGTGCTGAAAATGGTTTTTACACTGTGAAGGCCATTGTTGAGGTTATAGAGGTTTATCGACCATTTCACTTCATCATTTGGTGTGTGTGAAACGTTGCAAGCATAACCTCCAATTTCTTCAGGAAGTAATCCGCTCGCTTGAGCTTGTAAGAGTGGAGCTTCAGATGTCAAGCCTTGCTCAGTTGGTGTTGTTTTAGCAATGCTTGAGAAAGACGTTATTTTGATCTGACTGCGGGGGTCATCGAGTGATGAGTCAGCTGAAAGGTTGAATGTGAATAGTACGAAAAACAAACAGAGTAACAACTTTTGCACCTAGAACTCCTCTACTCATGTAGGACAGGGCTTATCGCCCAAAAATGCTTATATATGTATTTAAGACAAGATACTAACCTATATAAAAAATACTAACAAGGTTGTTTTTTTAATCAAACCAGTATTCATATCTATGCTATTTTATTAGGAAAAGGTAGTGACTAAGCAGGGTCTGTCGCCGACTCATTAGGGGCGAAAACCATTTATCGTCTGCTGGGTATTGCTGGGACTCGGTATGCCGTGTCAGTAATTGCTCCGGATGGCCTTGGTGGGGTATTCCGAAATATTGGCTTCCTATATGGGGATGATTGATTTGGGTGAAGCGTTCATAGCTAACCGGTCAACCGCAGCACGGTGTTGCGGGTAATACGGTTAGCTATACACCTTCCCCGGACTATTCGGGTAGTGCCTCATTCAGTAGGTAAGTAATGACCTTGCTTTAGAGGAGGAAAAAGTGCACAAAGTCATCATATGGTTTGTATTTGTTGCGGGTTTATCAGGGCAAGTTGCTCTGGCTGCTACCCAAGGTTGTAATGAGCATATGGCGCGTAGTACACCGCTAAGTCGCTATGATTTTTTGCTGGATGGAAAAGAAGTAAGAGATAATGTGACGGGGCTGATATGGAAACGGTGTCCTGAAGGGCGGGCTTGGAATGGAACAGTCTGTACTGGTATCGCAGCCCAATATGATTGGCCTGCCGCACTTGCATTATCTGATGGTACTTGGCGGCTGCCTAATATCAAAGAGCTGGAGAGTATTTCAGAAGTAGCATGCTTTAGCCCTTCGATTAACACAGTGGTCTTTCCAGGCACGCCTCATAGTATTGGCGCTTTCTTATGGAGCTCATCTCCCTACATTTATCATGAGCAACGAATGGCGGCATGGTTTTTCCATCCTGATAGCGGGGGCATCTCTATCAATGATATCAGCTCAGCTGACTTTGTTCGTATGGTGCGCTAATAGTCCAAAGCAGGAGTCTCGATGGTTATCTACAAAAGAGGGTTAGTTGGTGTACTGATCCCGTTCCTTAGTCTAATAATCCCTTCAGGCGCGTTTGCTGTTGATGAAGCCCCTAATGTTCTGATGTCCGGGGTGCTTTGTAATGTAGTACATACTCCAACAGATATTCGTAAGTGGGGTATTAACGTTTACGATTTAAATGCCGGCACTTCCCGGTCGGCGTTTGGCATTGCCAATAATCGTAAAATCCAATCAGTTGCCTGCAGCTATACGGGCAATGTGATTGTATTTTCTATGCAGGAAAGCCCACGCAGTAAATATGAAATATATGCCTTACTGAACGGTAGCAAGCAGGTTCTTCAACTTACTGACAATGAGCAAGATGACTTACACGTCACCCTAAATAGGCAGGGCACGGTTGCTTCTTGGCAAACGGAGCTAAGCAGGGCAAACGCATGAACATAAATCAAACAATCAGTCCCAGAATATGGCATAAGTACTTCTCACTCCAGCCACAGCCTTTCCGTTTATTTTTGATGCCTAGCTTAATCGTCGTATCTTGTTTAAGTAAATTCAACGCAATTTGTCGGGCAGTGGCCAGGTTCTTAGCGGCAAATCCCTGCCGAGCGCGGGATTGATCCTCATTGAAAGCAACATCCAACACCCAATGCAGATTATTCTCCACCTGCCAGTGCTGGCGACTGGCGATCAGTACCGCCTCGGCGGACATCACCCGGCTACTCACAAAGTAACGAATATCACTGGTTTTCTTTTCGCCTACCTCCCGATCATACTGAATTGCGGCAACCGTTTTAGCCCCCAGCTCTTGAGTGCCGGCCACCCGGAAGCGTCTTGCACCGAACAACGGCGATACTCCTGACGGTGGTGTTTCGCATCCGTCATCACACTGAACGCTGGATCAGTCGGTGAGTCCTCCGGATGCTGTGCCCAATAACCCATAAAGTGAGTATCGATGGCGTTATACAGACTCCGTTGGTTCTTTTTAACCGCTAATAGGTAATCCGCTTGCTGCTTCACAATTTGACTCGCAATCTTCTTTTGACAGCTCATTGCATCCGCCGTCACTAAGCACCCTTTAATCGCCAGCTTTTCCAGCAAGGTAGGGACTGCCGTGATTTCGTTTGACTTGTCATTTACCGTCTCCTGACCTAAACAAATACCCAGCTCAGTGGACCAGGCATTGACGGTATGACTGGTGGGGGCAGAGTGACCGCGGGAGCCACGTTGCGTTTTCCCATCAACCGCAATGACACCCGCTAACTCCGTTTGTACTAATGTGTCCTGTACCCATTCGATAAAAATATCATGAAAATGCGCCGGATCCAGCAATGAAAACAAGCGGTTAAAGGTATCATGAGACGGAACACCGCCAGGGAGTTTCAGATAGCGACGAAACCAATCTTCACGGGTTTTTGCGTATAATTCGATGCTATTCCAGTCATCAGCACCGCACAAAATACCGCAGACCGCCATAAAAATGGCTTCACTAAAGCGGTGGCTGCATTTGTTAGACTGACGAGGGTCGGGGAGTTGTTCGATGTATTCTAAGAGTGAGCGCTGACTCATGAAGAAAAATCTTCATTTTATAGGATACCTGGCCCTGAAATTGATTATTTTATGTTCATGCGTTTGCCCTGCGGAGCTAAGTGATGGTCGGCAAGCAATTAACATAAATCAACTGAAATTAGACGGTAGCTACCGTCTCACCAAGCGCTTAGCGAGTGCATTCCCCTTCCTGCAACCCTCTTTGAGTCAAAACGGTGAGTGGCTAACGTTTATTCAATTGCGTGCCAACAACTATAGTGTGCTCAGATACCAGGTGGCGACAGAGGCGTTTACTGAAATACGGCGGGTGCCTCGCCGAAAAAGGATTTCCAATCCTAGCATTAGTGATGATGGTAATTTTGTTGGCTGGACAGAGGGAAGACAAAGTAATCGCTATATTGTTAAAGACGTTTTAAGTCAAACATCTCATCAAGTTGTTACCAATGAACACGGCATTGAACACCCTATGCTATCTGGAGAGGGTGAGTCCCTGATCTTCAGTGTTAATGAGGTTGATGGCGACAGACAATCTTATTTGGCGAGCCTGTGGGCAGAGCCACAGCAAATAATTCCTATAGGCGCTGCATTGTCAGGGCCGGATCGCTATTTAGCCTCCTTTTATTCTAACTCTCTGTATCAGCCATTAAATGATACCGGCATTACTCGTTGTGTCGATACGCAGGATTGGTGGAGTCTGCCTGATGATTGCGCTGCGCATCCAAATCAGGATCAGGCGTATGGACGTGATGTGACGCTTAATGACGATACGGATGGCGTGGCGGGATTTACTTATACTAAGCTTGACGAGCATGGCAAGGCCTTGCCTGCAACAGCGTCTGATTGGAGCTGTGTGCGGGATGATGTGAGTGGTTTAGTCTGGGAGATTAAAACAGGTATGAATAATCGTGTAGGTGATCAGGGGCTTCATGACTCAGATGACCGATTTACCTGGTACAGCACGACGGCTGATACGAATGCTGGAAGCGAAGGATATGCGAACAGCCAGAGGGATGATTGCTCCGGGTATGAAGCTACAGACCCATCAACGTACTGCAATACCGAAGCTTACGTTGCCCGCGTCAATCAAGCGGGATACTGTGGTATTTCGAGTTGGCGCTTGCCCTCGCGACATGAAGTTATTTCAACGCTCAATTATGGGAATAAAAATGCAGCAGTTGACCTCAATTACTTTAATGACGTTAACACCCTGGTGACGGATTTACATATTTGGTCTGCGGATTCAAATTCTGCTGATGCTGAAGGTGCCTGGAACATTGATTTTTATAACGGTAATTACTTTATTTACCCTAAGAGCGCTGCCCACAGTACCCGTTTAGTTAGTGGAACAAGATAAAAGGGAATGTAGAAAAATCATTCGCGCTGCTAGTATGGTCTGACATAAAAATATTTTAGATTAATGTTAATAATTTGTGGCCTGTAATTGTGGTATTTTAAGAGTATGGCTTTTATGGATCAGCTCGGCTGGTCACGCAAACATTGGTGTTTTGGAGTATTTCATATGAACGGTTATTGTCTTCATCCTCTGGCTAGGTGGTTAATTAGTACGGTTACTGTTTTAGCGCTGAGTGTGTCGAGTACTGTTATGGCGGATACTTCAGTTGCGGAACCAGAACTGCTTGGTAAAACCACGCTTAGCCCCGGTATCCCCATTGAGGGTCTGGCCTGCAATATTCTCCATACTCCCATTGGTAAGCATCGCTGGAGCATCCTTCAATACGATCTGAGTACCGATACAGATAACCAGAAAGCCGTGTTCGTCATGGATGAAGACAGAACGATTCAATCAGTGGCTTGTAGCGCCGGTGGCAGCCAAGTATTAATGGCTATTCAGGATAGCGTAGGTGGCGATAGTGAGGTTTATCTCATTGACCAGACCAATAATGAAACCCAACGCCTGACGGATAATGAGACTGAAGATCTGGATGTCAGTATGAGTCAGGATGGTAAGGTGATTAGCTGGCAAGGCCGTTTGGCGGATGATCGTGAGGCCGTATTTGTCAGAACCATTGGCGAAGGTGGTAGTTACACGGATGTGGCGCTCGGCAGTAAGTTTCCAATGACCCAACCCTCTCTAAGCGATAATGGCGAGTGGTTGATCATGGTGAATGAGCGAAACTCAGTAGACCATCTCGTGCGATATCAGGTATCTACGGGTGAGTACACTATTGTAGAAGTAATCAATAATCGTCGATACGACGTCATCGCGCCCAGTATTAGCAATGATGGAACAAACGTCCTTTGGGTTAGAGTCGACGTCGGTCAGGCGTTGGTGCTGACTGACCTGTCGACACAGACCAGTGACGTGCTCCTACAGGGTAGCTACGCTGAGGGGGATGGCTTGGGTCATCCGATGCTGAGTGGTGATGGGGCCGCGGTAATTTACAGTATTGACACCCCGACTAAGCGACAAACCTTTCTACGGATTTTGCGTTCAGGGTCTATCTTTCGATTGGGTAAAGTGCTTTGGCCGGAAAATCGTTATTTGGGGAGTCAGTTAAGTGCAGCGGTTGAGATTGATACCTACAGCGTCGCCATTTCGGTGGTCGATGACGGTTCCGTTAGTCTTTCTCCTGAATCCGCAGACGGGTATTTGGTTGGGGATACTGTAACCCTGACGGCAACAGCGGATGCGGGCTATGTCTTTAGTGGTTGGGTCGGTGTTGATCAATGTGATCAGGAGCCAGTTTGCACGCTTGTTGTTACGGAAGAAAACCTGAGTGTCTCGGCGACTTTTGAAGAGCTACAACTATTCAAGTTAACAATTACAGCTCCTAACGGCTCTGTGGTCGTGTCACCGGAATCCGATAATGGCTACCTGGAGGGTAGCATGGTTAGACTGACTGCGGCCCCCAATGTAGGCTATCGGTTTGTTAGTTGGTCGGATACTGATCTGTGCGAAACATTTTATGACTGCAGTTTTGTAATGCCAGCGAAGGATGTCGAGATGATGGCCATCTTTCAGGAGACTGTTCTGGCTGAGACACCGATTGCCACAGGCAAACTCAACGATACCGGTATTACCCAATGCGCAGATGGCAGTACCAACGGTTTATCCTGTCCCGTAGCTGATTACCCAGACCAGGATGCCCAATACGGTCGCGACTTTAATAATAATGATGACTCTGATGGTCATGCTGGTTTTAGCTATACCAAGCTAGATATCAATGGTAATACACTCCTTGCGAACGCTGAGAGTTGGTCCTGTGTCAAAGATAATGTGACGGGCTTAATCTGGGAGGTTAAGCAGGGTGGAAATGGCACGGTGGGCGATGAAGGCCTCCACGATGCGGATGACTCCTATACTTGGTATAGCACTGATACGAATAATGATGGTGGTTTTGCGGGTTTTGATGACACCAGTGAAAACTGTCACGGTTATTACTCCGGTGACGCAACGAGTTACTGCAATACTGAGGCCTATATCAACCGTGTTAATACACAGCGTCTATGCGGCGCTTCAGATTGGCGTTTACCCGCGCTTGAGGAGCTACGCTCTATTGTCAGTTATGACCGGGTGAATCCGTCTATTGATACGGACTATTTTCCTAATACAAAAAATAGCGGGTATTGGTCGTCCTCGCTGATGGCGTCCTCGCCGTATGCTGACCTTAGTGACTATGCGTCGCTCGTCAATTTCTACTCTGGCAACACCCTCGGGCGCAATGAGGGCAGCGGCTACTATGTTCGTTTAGTTCGTGGCGGACAGTGATTGTGCTTTTTGCAAGGATACGTCAGCAAGGCATGAAGACTTGTCAGTGCGTGTGTCCGTACACCAGGTTAATAGGAAGTTTATTATGAAAGTTTGTTTTTTACCATTCGCGGCTCTTTTGCTATTGCTTAGTGTCGCTGCGACTGCACAAACGTGCGATGAACGTGTCTCTCCTTCAACACCGGATACGCGTTTTTCAGTCTCAGGGGATGAGGTGACTGATTTGCAAACCGGTTTAATCTGGCAGCGTTGCTCGGTGGGACAAAGCTGGGACGGCACGACTTGCTCTGGTAGTGCAACAACACATAATTGGTCAGAAGCACTAGCACTAGCAATGGCTGCAGGCGATTGGCGTTTGCCAAATATAAAAGAACTAATGAGTATTGCTGAGGCAGCTTGTGTTGAGCCAGCAGTTAACTTGACTGTATTTCCTGCGACAGAAAGCCGGATGTATTGGTCGTCTTCGCCGTCTGCTGACAGTAGTAATAGCGCGTGGCACGTCCAGTTCTTCTACGGCTACGATTACATGCAGGGTGAGGACGCCGATGAGTATGTTCGGTTAGTTCGGGGCGGACAGGAGGCCTCAGGACTCGATGACTGAGTCGGTACTCTATTTATGCTTAATCAAACTATAACTGCCGGTATTTGAGATGAAAAGTGATCGGACAGTAACTCATGCAGCGCTGTATTTATTGTTACTTGGTATCATGAGCGGCTGTGGCTCTGATAAAAAAAGCGAGGAGGTCACCAACACCTCCCCTGTTCCTGAGAGCATCACAGTCACGCTAGATGAAGATACCACTACCATGCTAAGACTGACTGCAACGGATCCTCAAGGTGACACGCTTACCTACACGATTACAAGTCAGCCACAGCATGGCACGTTAAGTGCCTTAGTGGATAATGTGACTACGTACACGCCTGATGCGAATTACGCGGGTAGTGATACGTTTACTTTTAAGGCTAGTGACGGTGAATTGGATTCGACGTCAGGCTTAGTAAGTCTTACGATCAGTCCTCAAAATGACCCACCAGTGTCAAGTACCGTTACAGTCAGCACAGCCCATAATGAAGCAGTTGATATTAATCTCATCGCAACCGATGTCGATGGCGATGCACTGACATTCGAGATTGTGCAAGGGCCTGAAAGTGGCACGCTTAGCGCACTCACAAATGGTGTCGTCAGTTACACTCCCGGCACTGTTTATACATCCAGTGATACATTCACATACCTCGCGAATGACGGAACCGTTAACTCGGAGACTGCTCGGGTAACTGTCACGATAGCACCGGTCGTGGCTGCGCCTCAAGAGGCCGGCAGTGTAGTTGATGGTGAGAATATTGTGTTTAGTTGGGCAGCGGTTGAGGGGGCGGCAAATTACACCGTGTGTTACGCAAAACAACCCATTAGCAGTCTATCTGCTTGTCAAACGCTTTATCAGGGACAGCTCGTTCAATCAGTCACGTCAAATTTTATTACGGTTGAATCACCAGATCATGGTATGCCGTATTATTTTAGGGCTGCAGCAGTCAGTGATGACGGGTTAATAGGAGATATGAGTGATGAGGTGGCATCCACACTTAAGATCGCGTTAAACGACACGGGGGTGAGTTATCGAGTCGATGGTGCGGTCGGGCGAGATGTTACTGATGACGATGATAGTGACGGTTACCGGGGATTTAGTTTTACGAAGCTTTCTTCAGAAGGTGTTGCTCTGGCGGCCGATGCAGCGGACTGGGCCTGCGTAAAAGACAATGTAACCGGGTTAACCTGGGAGGTTAAGACTACTGATGGTGGCTTACATGACTCCGGGGATATGTTTACCTGGTACAACACGGAAGCACATAATAATGGCGGTAGTTCGGGTGATACTGGTGCTCTCGATATTTGCTTTGGGTATAGTGCTGATAAGCTTGGCTCGTTCTGTAATACCGATTACTTTATCCGCAGAGTCAATGCCTCAGCGCTTTGTGGTATTAGTGACTGGCGAATGCCTACGGTGGATGAGCTACACACCCTTCGTATTTATGGTAGTGATATGTCAATCGACACCAGCTACTTCCCGAATAGTCAATCCGCATCTTATTGGACAGCCTCTCCAACGTTCGATGCTGATAACGCATGGGTGAGCGTTTCTTCATGGGATGCGAAAGTCACTCCTCATTTTGTTCGGGCAGTGAGTAGTCGATAGATCGCTACTGCTCTATCTAAAGGAGATTAAGTATGCATACACATACATTAAAAGGGCTGGTTGTTCTTTCATTCATTGTTTATCACTCTGTTGTCAGTGCTGATCAGTATTGTAATAAGGCGTCCATTGTAGAGACGGCTCCGACTGCTCGCTTTTCCATTAACGGAGCAATTGCACTAGATCATGCAACGGGGTTTGAATGGACTCGTTGCCCACTAGGACATGTTTTTGATGATAACGGAACACCAGATAACGTTACCGACGATGAGTGTACCCCTCAAGGAGCAACAAGAACGACTTGGCAGAGTGCTAATAGTCGTGTGTCCAGCATCAACTCAACGGGGTTGGCGGGTTATGACGGCACCGTTGTTTATGATTGGCGCATGCCAAATATCAAGGAGCTGGCTACGGTGGTTGAGCGGGCCTGCACGGATCCTGCGAGAAACTTGGAGGTTTTCCCTCTCACTGTTGCTTATCTATCCTGGTCATCTACGCTAACGGCTCCTTATACAGATAGTTATTATGACTCTGCTTATGCCGTGTTCAGGGATGGGAAAGTCGTTGGCTCTCAGGTGTATACAGACCCGTTAGATTATGAATTGAGTGGCACAAATAATGATACAGAGCCTTCAAAATGGAAGCGTGTTTACGCCATTCGGGGAGGTTAGTTTTGAGGGGTGTTTGTATTGGTCTCTTGGGTTTATGACTAAATCTTGATAAATATCAACTTTTATGTCTTATAGTTGTTTTATTCTGGCTCCGTAGCTTTGATAGAATAGTAATCTGAGAAGCTACCTTTACTCATTGGGAGCATCTCATGATAAGTCATTACTCTATTAAGCTACGGCAAGTTTCGTTAATCAGCTTACTTGCCCTTCTTTTAATAAGCGTGATTGGTGCCGCAATGGCTGATACCACGCCTATGAAACCGTCCAATGCACCCTACCAATTATCGGATTTGGATAAGGCCAGTGCAGCACCACTTCAAATCATGACGCCGGCAGTGTCTGCGGTCATGACTGATACTGTGTTATTGAGTGATCCGTTAGCGGTTGCATCTGTCCCTGCAATATCTTCTGAGATCGGGAGTACCGCCGATGAGGTCTCTGAACCTGAGTTACTCAGCAAAACCACACTGAGCCCCGGCGTTAGTATCGACGGATTGGCCTGCAATATTTTGCATACCCCGATTGGAAAACATCGCTGGAGCATTCTTCAATACGATCTGAGCCTGGATACGGATAATCAAACCGCGGTGTTTGTATCCGATGAAGACACGACGATACAGTCCGTTTCTTGCAGTGCCGATGGCAGCCAAGTATTAATGGCGACTCAGGACGGAGTGGGTGGCGATAGCGAGATTTACCTGATTGACCAGACCAATAATGAAATCCTGCGACTGACCGATAATGATACCGACGATCTGGATGTCAGCATGAGTCAGGATGGTCGGGTTATTACCTGGCAAGGCCGTTTGGCTGATGACCGTAAAGCGGTTTTTGTGCGCACTATTGCTGAGGATGGTAGCTATTCAGATATCGCGCTGGGCAGCAAATATCCAATGACGCAGCCTTCTTTAAGTGACAATGGTGAGTGGTTGATTTTGGTCAATGAGCGTAACCGAAAACATGTTTTGCGTTATCAATTGTCCACTGGTGAGTTCACCACTTTAGGAATAGTTTATACTCGGTTGTTTAATATTGATGTTGTCGATCCAAGTATCAGTAATGATGGAACAAAGGCGCTATGGGGAGAAGAGCATTGGTATCAATGGCTAATCCTGACTGATCTGACCAAAAATACCAGCGAGAGGCTTTTCAAGATTTCCCATGCTGATCAGCATGTGCTGGAACATCCGATGTTAAGTGGTGATGGTGAGGCTGCAATATATAGCATTAATGCGCCGAATAAACGGCAGACTTTTATGCGGGTATTGCGTACGGGAAGCACCTATCGGCTAGGAAAAGTGCTTCGTGCAGAAAATCAGTATCTAGGTAATCAGTTGAGCGCAGTTGTAGATATTGAGACGCACAATATAAAGGTTCTTGCAGCGAATGGCGTTGTCAATGTTTTCCCCGAATCTGAAGAAGGTTACAAGGAGGGGGATTCAATTACCCTAACAGCGGTAGCCGACTCTGGTTACGTGTTTGAGTCATGGGAAAGCGTGGGAGGAGAGTGCTCAGGAGAGCAAACTACCTGTTCATTTGTCATGCCGCAAAACAATGTAGAAGTAACTGCAAATTTCAAAGTCTTAGTGAAGGTTAATGCCATCGGAATTGCTGGAGACGACCTTGCTGTTTTAGAAGATGGCACATTAATGTATTGGGGAGAGGGATATGGCGGTTACGGATCACCACTAATTCCACAACCAGATAGCGTGAGTGATATAGTGGCGGTCTCGACCTCTGGTGATCATTTTGTGGCATTGAAATCCGATGGCACAATTGTAGGCTGGGGAGATAATATTGCCGGGCAACTTAATTGGTCAGGAGATTCCCCAATAGAAGGGGTTGTAGCTGTAGCAACAGGCGGCGATACTACGGTGATCTTATTCGCCGATGGTACCGTGAAGGGCTATGGCATAGGAGCCAATAAGATACCTGAAGGCTTGAGTGATGTGGTCGCTGTCGCAGCAGGGTATTGGAGCGGTGTCGCCTTAAAGTCAGATGGAACGGTGAGTCATTGGGGTTATGATTTTATAAAGGTGCCAGAAGACTGGAGTGATATAGCTGCCATATCTACAAATCTTGATAGCTCCATAATGGCACTAAAGAGAGATGGAACTATCGTTTATTCATCACCTACTTATCAGGACCCTGGCCCTGTACCCGCTGAGTTAAATGATGCGGTAGCAATTGCAGGAGCAGGTAACGAGGCAGTTGTTCTTAGAAGTAATGGAACGATTGTAACTTGGTCGGAAGGTATTATAAGTGTGTTGTGGGAAGGTGATGAGGAGATTGTTGCAATGACCCCCTCGCTTGCATTGACATCAGCTGGTCGTGTGATTGGATTAAGAGGAAACTTTGTGCCTCCTGAGTTAGCGCTTGATTGAGTAATGGTTCTGGGCGGCTTGATGATATTAAAATGTATAACCGAGAACTATCTATATCTGAGATTCAGAGATTATATCTGGAGTAATAAGTTCTGCTATTGGTAAAAACCCGTTATTCGGTTCTATTTTGATTGGTTATGTCCTATTATCAAAGCTTGGGAATCTACTTTTAACGATTGTGTTCATGCAGCGTTAAGGGTTACTACGCTAAGGATCAGGGATGCAGCCATTATCAAAGTCCGTCACATTAAAGTATATCGTTATCGGAATAGTAGGAGCTGCCATTGTTGGCAGTCTCCTTTTTATGACGCGAGAGGGGCCGGTACCGGCGCCCACTAACGAAACGGTTCGTAGTGAGTTAATTGAGGAGGCTTTGGCCGATCCCTCTGCTCAAACGGACCAAGCGGATACTAGTGTCGATGCGTTCGATACTTGGTTGCAATCAGCAGCTTCTACAAGTGATCAAGCCAGCCTTGATAAAGGGGTCGAGCTTGCCAAACAGCGGTCTGTAAAGATAAAAGCGCTAATGAAAAGTGATCCTGAGCGCGCATTGCGGCAGTCACTCAGCTTATCTGAGTATGCCAAACTTCCTCCAGAGATCGCGCAATGGGTGGAAAAACCGTTTAGTCGCCAAGTTGACTTAGTCGTTCTACCCAATGAAGGTGAAATCGGCAGCCACAGCGTGGGGCTTGGCGCACCTGGTTTAACGACAGAGATTAAGCTACAAGGCGAATCAACGTATTTAACGTTAAATCGCTATGGAGAGCGCCAGGCAATCACCTCAAAGAAAGGTATCGCAGGGCAGGGTATCTCGCTAGATGGTGAAGCCGTGCTGAGTGACGAGCCATTGCAGGTACTTAGCAGTCGCGATCAGTCTTATGTACTGGATAACTTCCCCTCCGCAGCACAAAACACATCAGTGGATTTTTATACTGGAGAGTCTATCAGTGGCTCGCCAGTCCTCGCACTTGCGGGTGGCAAAGTATTCTATTTTTCAGCGATGGAAAATGTCGACAAGCTTAATCGGGCACTGTTGGAGCTTGAGCAAAAGCTTGGCCCTAATACCGGCTCTCAAATATTGTTTGAAATGGCGGCTAGCACAGAGTCTTCATCGGAAACAGGCTTGCCTCTTAGCGAGCGTTTGGTGTTACAGAACAGAGTGTCGAATGATTGGACGACTAGCCAGAAAAAAGTATTTTTCATCCGCATCGATTTCTCTAATCTGAGTGGCGAGCCAATTAGCAAAGCGTCTCTCAAGCAAGCACTGAATGGCAGCGCCTCGCTCATGCTCAGTAATATGTCTCGCGGTAAAACCAGTCTTCAGGCCGAGGTGAGCGATTCTGTTATTCGGTTACCTAGACAGACGGGCTATTACGTCTCTGCGGGCAGTACAACATTATACGATGAGGCGATCACAGCGTTTGAGGCATCAGGTAGTGGGATTGATCTTGCTGACTACGATATCGTTGGTATTTATTTTGACAAAATCGGTATTGGCTCAGGGTATGCCGGGCTTGCAAGTGTTGGTGGCGATCGGCAGTGGCTGCAAGGCGATTCATCGCCAAGAGTCGTGGTTCATGAGTTTGGTCACAACTACGGTTTACTCCATGCCAATTTTTGGACATTGGATGATGGTGGCGTTGTTGGCGGAAATGGGTTGAGTGAAGAGTATGGTGACTCCTACGACATTATGGGAAGCGGCAGTGCAGAATCGGGGCACTTTCATCCACAGGCTTTAAGTAAGCTTGATTGGTTAAGCACCAGCGAGTGGCAGACCGTGAGCAGCTCCGGTACTTACCGAGTGAGGCGCTTTGATGATAAAGAGGCCACTGGATTACAAGGACTTAAAATAAGCCGTGGTAATGGCGACTTTTATTGGCTAGGGCACCGTGAAAACTATGACAGCAATCCATGGTTGGAAAGCGGAATTTATCTCATCTGGCAACCAGCAGGCTATGAACAAAGCTGGTTGATTGATACCACGCCAAACTCCTTTTCTGATCATGACGAAGATAAACAAGATGCCGGGGTCGTCATCGGCCAGACTTATTCCGACACCAGTGCGGGCGTTCATATCACGCCTATCGCTAAAGGGGGGGCTGTGGGGAGTGAGTGGATTGATGTCCGTGTTCAGCTTGGCAGTTTTACGGGTAATGCCGCACCAACCGTCAGTATTCAGAACGTATCTCAAGCCTATGCTCGTACACCCGCTACCTTTACGGCGGTTGCTAGTGATCCGGATGGTGATGAACTAGCCTATCAATGGGATTTTGGTGATCGTGTTGTGCATTCAAACAGTGCTTCTGTTGAGCAAACTTGGGTGGTTGGGGGAGACTACAACGTTAAAGTCACGGTAAGTGATACCAAGGGCAAGACGGCTACTCATGAGTTGAGTGTGTCGGTGCAAGACCCACTATTGTCTTGGAATCAGCGGGCGAGTGGAATGACATCCAGCGACCTGAGCGCCATTGCGACCGATGGCAATACATTAGTTGCGGTCGGTGACGGAGGCGGTGCTGGTGGGCTTGTTGTTTTACACTCAGATAACGGCAGGGAGTGGGAAAAGGCAGCTACTACCTGGAAGTATAAAAATGGTAGCACTTTCTCCACTTACAACTTCCACTTTGAGTCGTTAATTCACAATGGCACAACATGGTTTGCAGTTGGAAAGGATTATGATTTCAGTCTCAATCAGTGGGTTGGTGTCATTCTAAGTGCTGGTAATGCAAAAGATTGGACCGTTCAATATTATGGTGGATCGCCACTGTACGACATCGCAGCGAATAATAATGTGCTGGTGGCGGTTGGTCATGAAGGCCGAGTATTGAGGTCGACCAACAGTGGGAGCGCTTGGACAAGTTCCACGTTAGGGTCAGCAGACCTTTCCGGTGTTGCCTTCGGTAATAATGAATTCATTATTGTGGGTGTTAATGAAAGCACTCGTTTCTCAGACACCGATGGTGTGCTGTACACCTCAACTAATGGCGCAGCATGGCAAGCAGCCGATAACTCCGGTGACTTATCAACGATTACCGCAATCTCTTACTTAAACGATCGTTTTGTTGGCGCAGGCTTTTACACGGGCATTCAATACCGGGTGAGTGAACAGCAAGGCTTTGTTCTGGCAAGAAGCGTTGACAGTAACTATGGACCAGAAGCCCTTACGTTCGCCAATGGCGTGTATATCGCAATGGGAGGTACTGCTGATAGCTACCTGTCATTGGATGGATACAACTGGACAGCGTTTGATGCCCAGGTACAAACAACACGTAATGCGGTGGTCTATTTTGGAGGCAGCTTCGTTTCGGTGGGTGACCAAGGAAAAATTTACCAATCAAACGCAACATCCACACGCCCTGTAAATGACGACAATGATAATGATGGGATTAGCGATGCAACTGATTTAGATGATGATAACGACGGAATGCCAGATGCTTGGGAAATTCAGTATGGCTTGAACTCGTTAAGCGCGCTGGATGCTCAATTGGATTTGGATGGGGATAACTTGACGAATCTGGAAGAGTACTTGGCTGGAACCGATCCTGACAATGTAGATACTGATGGTGACGGCATTAATGATGACGTTGATAACGGGATCTCGGGGTATGCCTGTAATGTAGTGAGTGATCCTGATAGTAGTGATCGTCGCTGGGGGATTAATCAATACAACTTGGCTGACTTGCCTAATGTCGTCGCTGAACCCGTTTATAGTATGAGTAAAAACCGCACCATCCAATCGGTGTCGTGTGACCCGGCAGGGAGCAATATTTTATTCTCCATGAAGGATTCGGTTCGGGGCGATTACGAGATTTATGAGCTTGAAACGGCAAGCGGATTAGTTACTCAAATCACCGATAACGAGACCGACGATGCGGATGTTACACGCAGCCAAGATGGCCGTACTGTCGTGTGGCAGATGAGATTACCAGATGACCGTCAGGCGCTTGAGCTACGCCAATATCAAGCTGATGGTGAGCTTATAAGTAGCGTCACGCTTGCCAGTGCCAATCCCTTTGTGCAACCGTCGCTAAGCCCGAATGGTAAGTGGCTCACGTTTGTGCAATTACGCCCTAGCTCTTTTGCCGTGATGCGGTATGACGTCTTAAATAGGCAGTACAAGGAAGTGAGAGTAATCGCGCGTCGTAAAAAGCTTTATCATCCAAGTATTACGGACGATGGCAATAAAGTGGGCTGGTCGGAGCGTACCTCTATGCTGCGCTATCGGGTTAAGGACTTGGCTGAGGATATTACAACGGATGTTGTGTACAACGTAAATGGCGTTGAGCATGCGGTGTTATCGGGTGATGGTAAGCAGGTGATTTATAGCGTGAATACGGATAGCCACGCGGAAACGTATCTGACTCATCTGGAAGCGCTGGATACGCAGGTGATTGGAGAGACGTTAATCAATCCTGTGCGTTATTTGTCGAATAATTGGGTTGGAGGCTCTGCTGATTAATGTGTTTTATGTAGAGTAGTTACCGATAAAACAGCACGTAGATTGATTAATGCACGGCAGTGGTGATTCCATTGTCGTGCATTGTTTTTGATGGTCAAAGTGGTGGTATGTGTTTTGTAGATATAATCAAGTATTTTAAGATCTTGTTCAGTTAACGGATTAACATATTTCACAGTGGACCCTGACTGATGCAGTAAAATAAAGCAGCATTTTACCAAAAAATACAGAGTATGATTCTTGCATAAAAAATGATTAATAATCAAGCATTTATGATTCTCTATCAATTAATTAGTTGTTAATAAATAACTAGACTAGCGGATGCCTCTTTTGGTTGGTCTGGTGTATTACTAATGAATTTATATCTTTAAGTCTAAAAAATAGTTTAATTTGCTCAAATGGTTTGTATAGATACCAATTTGTCTTTTTTCATCCTATAATTTGCCTGTATTTCACAGTGAAGGCAATCTCGTAAAAAATTAGTATAACTAGGTGACTTTATGAGTGGACTTTTAAATTATTACAGAGGGTATTTTTGATGGGATCGTTAAAAGCTAGAGTAGCAATTTTTGGAATTCTGAGCGTACTTGGAAGTAATGTTTTTGCAGCAGAAATTGCATTTGACCTGCATGCGCAGCACTTTTCAAAAGCGATTGCTGGCCAATATGAGGGCGCAAGGTATGAGCTGCCTAAAGCTTTTGTGACAACCAATCTGAAGTATGAAGATGGTGCTTACGTCACGAAAAATGAGTCTGGGGTTTTAAATGTTGAAGTAAAAACTCCCATTCCTGATTGGTCTGTTTCTGTTGATGCCTTTTATGTGATGGGAAATTCTCAGTACAAAACAAGAACTATTAAAGTGACCTCAGAAAATGGAGAAAGTGTCTTAGTTTCATTTAAAAATTTAGCAGTTACTTTTAATGGCGTAAAGGTTCATACCCCTAGCGAGCGACAAAGAATGACCGTTGCAATAACGCAAAATTCTAATGAAATAGGGTTGGTCATAAATGGTGTAATCGCAGGAACAGCCACAAGAGCAACATTTGGAAAACTGAAATATGTAGATGTACAAGCTATTTATGAGGATGACAATAGTACTGGTTCTGATTACGATCGTGTTAATAGTTTAATTATAGGCTCTAAGTAAACACTGAATAAAGAGTTTAGTAGCATTTAGATTATCGCTTCAAAATAGGGTTTCCAGTATGTCATTCAAAAATATTATTTTAGGGTCGGCGCTATGTATATTATATGGCGCACCAGTTTTTAGTTTAGACCTTCATACTGACGGGAAACCTATCTATGTGCCCATAGATGTTACTGTGAACCCTATTGATGTTGTGATGGAGCCAATCAATGTTACTGTTACTCCAGTGGATATTACCATTTATTATCCACTACCTGATGGTGATAATGATGGTGTTAATAATGATACGGACAACTGTAAATACCTTGCTAATGCTAACCAATTAGATTTTGACCAAGATGGGCAGGGTGATGCTTGTGATCTTGATGACGATAACGATGGTGTTAGTGACGAAGAGGAAATAACCGAGGGCACTGACCCCAAAGATAAAGATGACTATCCCGGAAGTGTTAGTAACCAAGCACCAATTGTTAGTGCTGGCGAAGATAAAATATTACCTGTAGTAAATACTTCAATAAAGATTACCGGAACGGCAACAGATAGTGATGGTATGGTTGTTAGTTACGAGTGGAGAGAAGGAAACACGGTGTTAGCTAATACGGCTGAGTTTGCCTATACCCCGACGACCGTTGGAAAACATACGTTGGTTTTAACCATCACTGATGATGATGGTGCGATAGTAAGTGATAGTTTGGTGGTTACTGTTAGAGGTTCTAATAGTGTTAACTTACAAGAGGGTTTAGTTGCTTACTACGAGTTTGAAGGTAATGCTAATGATAGTTCTGGTAACGAAAACGATGGTGTAGAGAGTGGCTCAGTTACTTATGCTAACGGTATTACTGGAAAGGCGGGGAGCTTTGATGGTGCTAGTAAAATATCAGTTGATTCATTTAAAAACACAAACTGGGGAGAAAATTTCTCAGTGTCGGTTTGGTTTAAGAGAACGGGACAGTTTCAAACTTATCAGGGTATCGTAAATAATGGGTATTATACCAGCGGCAGTTGGGAAATCCGAATGGGTGATGAGCAGAATGGAGAGCAATTAGGGGGAGGCGTTAGTACCTTAGCAAGTCCTAAAACTTGGGATTACATTGGATATGAGGGGACTGCAAATACATGGCACAACGTGACGATGTCCTACGATGGCACTACTTTATTATTTTTTGTTGATGGTGTTTCACAAGTTAAGAGAGACTCAGTAATAAATGATCTAGGTAGTTTAATCATTAAAAACACGCCTGTTACCATAGGCCAAGCAGGTCCTGGTAACGGTCAGATTGAGTTTTTTTATGGGCTAATTGATGAAGTAAGGATCTATGATCGAACTTTAAATGAGGGAGAAATCCAAGCACTTTACAAATTAGGGGAAGAAGAAGCAACGTTTAAGAAAGTGATTACAGGCACTATTAGTAATGATACTGGTGAGGCGGTTCCAAGCATCAATGTAAAGTTTGAGTACCTAGTGGATGGCGAAGAACAGAGTGCAACCGCTGTTACTGATACTTCTGGAAATTACGAAATTAAGGTTGATAAGTCTTATTTCGACGACGCTTCAGCTACGACGTACTTAATCTATGCTTTTCAGGAAGGTTACCATCCCGCAACGGAAACACTGCAGATTAGCTCTGAAGATAGTTACCAGGTGGACTTTGTGATTAATCCCATTAAGGCCAATGAGGTAGTGTTAGAGATTGAGCCTAAGGTTCATCACTTGGGGGACGACGGTTACAGTGGTAGTGCTAACTCTCAATTTCAAAAGGTAACGGAAGGAACTCAATTTAGTAAGTCGTTTGATGTGAGTGCCCTTCAATACAATGGTTATGAAAAAGCAAGTCTAAGTTTTAAAGCGAAAGGTATCCAAACCGGCGGTATGCTATCGGTGAATAGTAGTTCCTTTAAGCTTGATGCGTCTCCCTCCGATGGTAGTTATAAAACTTATACTATCGCACTGGAAAAAAGCGGCTATCAATTAGGTAGTAATGATTTAGCAGTGATTAGCCAAATGTCCGGCTTTCTTGATTATGATGATTTTGAGTTTGCAAATATTGTGCTAACGCTTAGTGGCCTAGTTGTAACCGATAATGATGGTGATGGTATTGAGAACAATGCAGATACCGACGATGACAATGACGGCATGCCTGATGCATGGGAGATCGCTAACGGTTTAGACCCGCTAGATGAGAGTGATGCAGCTGCTGATGCAGACGGCGATAACCTAACTAACCTTGATGAGTATCGAGCCAATACTAACCCTCAGTTACAAGACACTGATGGCGATGGCATTATCGACAACCAAGATACTGTCTTCAACAAAGGGCTTTGGGGCTATGCCTGCAACGTAGTCAATGACCCGAACAGCAGCACACGCCGCTGGGGCATTAACCAATACAACCTGGCTGACCTCCCTAACGCAACCGGTACGCCGGTTTACAGCATGAGTAAGAACCGCACCATCCAGTCAGTGGCTTGTGCGCCGTCAGGTGAGAGTGTTCTGTTCTCTATGAAGGATGCCGTTCGAGGCGATTACGAAATCTATGAGCTGGAAACCGCGAGTGGCTTTGTCACTCAAATCACCGATAACGATACCGATGACGCCGATGTCACTCGCAGTCGCGATGGCCGTACTGTCGCCTGGCAGGTGCGGCTAGCTGATGGCCGTCAAGCCGTTGAACTTCGGCAGTATCAGGATAATGGCGAGTTCACCAGTGCGATACTGGCCAGTGCCAATCCGTTTGTACAGCCTTCACTAAGCCCCAATGGCGAGTGGCTCACCTTTGTGCAGTTGCGCCCCAGTTCTTTTGCCGTAATGCGTTACGACATTGTGAATGGCAAGTACAAAGAAGTGCGGGTGATTGCGCGTCGTAAAAAGCTTTATCACCCAAGCATTACTGACGATGGGAATAAGATCGGTTGGTCAGAGCGCACCTCAATGCTGCGCTACCGCGTTAAAGATCTAGCAGAAGATACGACAACCGATGTGGTTTATAACGTCAATGGTGTGGAACATGCCGTGCTCTCTGGTGACGGTAAGCATGTGATCTATAGTGTTAATACCGCAGGTCATGCAGAAACGTATCTGACGGCTCTGGAAACCCTCGAGACCACGGTGATTGGTGAGACCTTAAACAGTCCCGTGCGTTACCTTTCAAATAACTGGCTGGGCAGTTTGGGTAGTAATGGCTTTGCGCTGAACCAAGTATCCGGAAGATACCTTCGCAGTGTTAAGCAATCCATGACCCTATGGTTGAAAAATAACGGCAGTGGTGTGCGCTACCCCTTAGGCAGTGATGATGCGGTTGCGTTTAATTGGCAATTAGCTAACGGCATATTGACCTTAACAGAGCAAGGTGGCGCCTCGGTCAGCGTGATCCGACTACTCGCCGCAACGGGGAATCAGTTCACGGTATCGATGATTTCACCGGATGGGCAGGGTGGGGTGGTTCGCCAGATTGATACCTTGTATCAAGAGTAGCTTTAGCAGAGCGGTAGCGACTGTTATCCGCTCAATTTAGTACCCAATAAAAGACATTAGTCGATATCGGATGAATTTCTGATATATGATTGGTGTCTTTTTTATTGGAGTAGCTTATGTACTTTAAGATCAAAACTATAGCAGTACTTAAGGAAGTCTACTTACTAACGATGCTTTTCTTGATATCTGGCTTAGTAGCCGGCTGTGTTAGCGATTCATCCGAGGAAGAAACTGAGCTACTCCAAAAAACAACCACCGTCCAATTCGAAGAGCGCACGTTGACAGTCGCATTTGCGCCTTCTCTGGGTATTAATACTTCATCTCCTCAGCCCGAGGCTGGTTATCGTGAGAGTGCTGACTCTGAGTTAGAGGAAACATCTTCTGTAGGCTTGGCGATCCCATTTGTGGATATCTTCCGAATCGCCAGACCGTTCAAAGAACTCTCTATTGGCATCACGACCGATCAGTCAGGTTGGGTGACGAGTATTGAGGAGGGGGGAAATGCAAGAACCAAGCTTCTGGTTGGGCTTGTACCCGAAGGTTCCATTCCCTATGGTGATTACACTGTGCTCTATGAGGGGCAAGGTGAGATTGGTTTTAGTAGCAATGTCATCGCAAGCCCCTTGCCGGTTTCCCTTAAAAATGAAGGGTTTCAAGGTAGGATAATCAAAATTGAGGCTGGTGTTTCCGAAGTGACTCTACAGGTTGCCGGTATCGAAGAAGGTAAAGGGAATTACATTAAGGATATTCGCGTGATTATGCCTGGTGGAACCTGTGAAGGCATTAACCACCTTTGGGTTGCCGATGAATCTTCTTGCAGTGATAGTCAGCCGTTTACATCATTTGTCGACCGATTGAAGAACGATCGGGAGGCGATTATCTTCAACCCGGACTATCTGAATTTTCTGAAAGACTTTAATACAGTGCGAATGATGAACCTCATGGAAGCAAGCCCCGGACAGTCTACTTGCCAGGATAATCTGAGGCAGTTGATTGAGTCATGCATCACTCATGTTGATACTTGGGATGAGCGGGCGTTACTGGGTGATGCCGTTTGGGGTGGGTCAGATCTTACTTCGTTATCGACTAAGAGTGGCGTATACAACCGAGTGTCCAGAAAGGGGGTGCCGGTTGAGGTGGCGGTTGAATTGGCGAATCAGGCTAACGTGAATCCATGGTTCAACATGCCGCATGCTGCGGATGATAATTATATTCGTTTGTTTGCAAAATATGTCAGAGAGCATCTGAATAGCCATTTGCGTGTATACATTGAGTACTCCAATGAGGTTTGGAACTTCAGGTTTATTGGACATTTCTATGCGGAGTTGAAAGGGAATGAGCTGGGCTTCGATACAGTACCTGATGAATTTATAAATTATACAGCTCGCGGGGCAGATTATTTTTCGAGGCTTAGATATTACTCCAAGCGGTCGGTTGAAATTTTCGACCTATGGGAAGCTGCATTTTCTGGTAAGGAGCGTCTGATTCGAGTGATGGGAACTCAAATTGGAGACAAGGTATTTTCAGAAAAAATTCTGGAGTTTGAGAATGCTGTAGGCCGCTCTAAGGTGGATGCGCTTGCGATAGCACCGTATTTTTCAGGCTGCGTGAATCGCTCGAGTGACTTATGTGCTGGCGCACCTAAGGTAACAACAGAGGCTGAAACGGTTGATGACTTGTTTGAAGTGATTGATTGGGAGTCATCAACAGATGGGCTGAGCGGCACGATCAGAAAAATAAAAGCTCAGGCTCAAATCGCGAGTGATTATAACGTGCAACTCCTAGCCTATGAGGGAGGGCAGCATTTCACTTCAAACGACGGGGATTTAAGAGAGTTAATCAAAGCCGCTAATAATGACCCCAGAATGAAGCAGCGTTATTTGGATTTGTTAAACGCTTGGCAATCAGAGACAAAGCATGTCACGACACTGTTTATGTTGTACTCGATGCCACAACTGCCTTATTACTTCGGTAATTGGGGCGTAAAAGAATATTTAAGTCAGCCTCGTTCAGAAGCACCAAAATACGATGCAGCGATGACGTTTCAGGAGTCCATGTTAGGGCCGTGGTGGGATGACACGATTCCGGTCGATAGCGATGGCGATGGTGTTTATGATCGTGATGATGAATTCCCGGATGATCGCTCTGAGTGGTCAGATACTGATTTGGATGGCGTTGGCAATAATTCAGATACCGACGATGATAACGATGGCATGCCGGATGCCTGGGAGTTGGAGTATGGTTTAGACCCACTGGATGCGTCTGATGCGACTACGGATGCTGATGATGATAATGTGATTAATCTCAATGAGTACTTAGCACAGACAAACCCTGAGCTTCAGGACTCTGACGGTGACGGCATTACTGATGATCTTGATGAGGTGAACGGTAGCGGACTTTGGGGTTACGCCTGCAATGTGGTGAATGACCCGAACAGCGATACGCGACGTTGGGGAATTAACCAATATGATTTAGCGGGCCTGCCAAATGCGGTGACTGAGTCCGTTTATAGTATGGGTAAAAATCGTACCATCCAATCGGTAGCTTGTGATCCGGCTGGTGAGAATATTTTATTCTCCATGAAAGATTCAGTTCAAGGTGATTACGAGATCTATGAACTGGAAGTGACCAGCGGGCTTGTCACTCAAATCACGGATAATGATACCGATGATGTCGATGTGACTCGTAGCCGTGATGGCCTTACGGTCGCTTGGCAGAAGAGGTTGCCGGATGACCGTCAGGCGCTTGAGTTGCGTCAGTATCAAGAGAATGGTGAGTTCACTGGTACTACTCTGGCTAGTGCTAACCCCTTTGTGCAGCCATCATTAAGCCCCAATGGTGAGTGGCTTACATTTGTGCAATTGCGCCCCAGTTCCTTTGCTGTGATGCGTTATGATATTTTGAATACGACGTACACAGAAGTAAGAGTGATCGCGCGTCGTAAAAAGCTCTACCACCCAAGTATTACGGATGATGGTAATAAAGTGGGTTGGTCTGAGCGGACCTCAATGCTTCGTTACCGGGTAAAGGACTTGACGGAGGACATCACGACTGATGTGATCTATGAGGTTAATGGTGTTGAACACGCAGTGCTTTCTGGGGATGGTAGGCACGTAATTTACAGTGTTAATACCTCCGGTCATGCACAGACGTATCTGATGGAAATAGACACGTTGGATACTACCATCATCGGTGAAACCTTAACGAACCCAATACGTTATCTGTCGAATAACTGGTTAGGTAGCTTGCGAAGTAGTGGCTTTGAGCTTAATCAAGTGACGGGGAGGCACCTTCGAAGCCTTGATCAATCCATGACTTTCTGGTTTAGAAATAACGGGAGTGGTGTGCGCTATACTTCGGGTGCTGATGAAGTAGCTTTTATCTGGGAGTTGGATGATGGTGTAGTGACTATAAGCGAGCCGGGTGCTAAATCGGCTTGGGTGATCCACTTATTGGCTGCAACCGGAGGACAGTATTCAGTATCCATCATTTCACCGGATGGAAGCGGTGGCGTTGCCCGGCAGATGGATACTCTTTATCGAGAGGAAGTTACAGTCTCCCAACACTAGCTTCTCGGTTTTCTTTTTTTGCGGATTTTGAATTTCCCAAACGGAGGCGATGGCTTTTTTGGCCACCAAGAATTTGCCATTGCTTCTGCTTTATATTGAAACCACAGATCAGCAATTTCGGATCTTTTATGTTCCTCTGGAATTCCTGTAAACCATGCAGGCTTCCAAGGTTGTGATGCCATGTGGGTGTAATGTAAATGCCAAATTTCATCAACCGTGTAATCATCTCCATCGAGACTATTCCAACGTGGATCCAGAGCCTGGATGCAGTCAGCTTCCTTAAGTTTCAGGTGCACATTTCGAAAGTTACTATTCAGTCTACGCAGTTGCTTTAAGGGAGGGATGATGTCTTGAAGCTTTTCGCAGTCCATTAGCATGACGCAGAACTCATAATCCCAGCGAAAGCCCGTTCTAGCCATTATCGCTTTGTTGTTGTCAAACTCAAGAGATATTAAATCATTGATATCATGCAGGTTGACCATATCCACATCCATGTAAATGGCTTTACCTTTGAAATCACAGGCTTCAGGAATCGCCCAGCGAAAGCCGGTAAACGGAGTCGCCCATTTACGTGTATTCCACCCTCTCCAGCCGCAATGCCAGATCGAACGCGGATCTCTTGATTGGCGCATCCATGTGATATCGAGCGGTTTACTAGTGTGCTTCCTTAAGGAGTATTCCAACACCATTTCTGCTTCAGCATCTTCTCCGTTTGGTGAAGTGGCGACAAATATTCTGATGGGTTCCTGAGCGATTGAGGACATAGAGGTATCTACTTCATAAACTGGTTAATGAATTTCAAATAATCTTGTGCGATTTGCTGAAGAGATGTCCTAACATAGACATCTTCCATTATAGCAGTGGCTTCATGCCATTCTTTGTCTTGGTAGGTCAGCTGCATTTTATCTATAACCGATAGAATATCATTTTCAGTCATTCCGGAAATGTAATATGGGTAGTCTTTTGTGAGCAACTCTTGCTCATGATCCTTTTTTGCAATCACAGGAGATTGAGCAAAAGCCGCTGTCGCTATTTTTGTTAGAGGTTCATATTGATAATAATCCTCATCTGGCTTGACGATGTAATGAGCATTATATTGATCAAACACCCCAGACTTCATATCGTTGAATGAACGAAGGTCATGAAAGTCGATTCCTGATAGCTTCTCTGCGAGATGGGCTTTTCTGGGTAGCCCGAAATAAGCCGATTTTACCTGAGCGAAACTAGGCTTTGGCCTGCGAATAAAACGGCTATCCCAGTGATGATAAATAGTTTGACACAAATTAGGATGCTTAAAATAGTGCTGATAAGCCTTTCGTGTTTTATCACTGCAAAAAATAGCTGCGTCCACCTCCTTTAATAAGTTTTTGGTTGTACTTCCGGTAATTTTCTGAAAAATCGTCGCCGGTTGATCCAGTAAATGTATGGTATCCAGAATATCCAGCACCAAAATATTACCACGGCCTGTTAATCGACGAAGCTTGGTGTAGTTACGGAGTTTTACTAAAATTAAGAGTGAGTTTTTTACTTGGTCGCAGGCTGACAGTGGTTTTACTTCGAGTGATATGTGTTGTTTCAACTCCTGAACTACCTGAAATGCACGCAGCTGAACCGAACCAAGGTTAGCCATTTTATCTTCGTATGTGATTATTATTTTCAATATGTTGATGACTCTTACCAATACACTTTTAGAGGTGGTTGGGAATTGAATTTGTTTAAGTGGCCTGCTATGGCTGCTTATTAGCGATAAAAAGAAAACAAAATTAGCCTAAGGATAAGCCATATGTTACATTTATTTAACCTTATTAACTAGCTTCTTACATTATATGAATAAAATCCTTTTAGGCTCAACAATACTTGGCCTCATGCTCGCAAGCTCTCTAGCCATTGCAGACTTTCCTGAGGCAGCATTTGGCGACAAGAGTTTAGAAAATGTGAAAATGAAGGTGCTTCCACCCTCAAGCATTGAAGAAGCTCCTGAGTATGCTGAGACTACTAATGGAACGGAGGCTGACACTGTTATACCTAACTCTCCGGTGTTATTAAGTAAGGAATACGCTGGAGCTAAAGTTTGGGGCAAAGTCTGCAATATCGTTCATACACCAAACGGGAGCCTGAAGTGGTCAATCAATCAGTATGACTTGGCTACGGATACAGTAGAAACGCTGTTTGGAGTAAGTAACAACCGAAAGATTCAGTCAGTTGCGTGTAGCCCCAGCGGTTTTGGTATTGTATTTTCAATGAAAGAATCTCTGCGAGGAGACTATGAAATCTACATACTCAATCCTGGAGAGGATGAGTCGATTTACCAAGTCACCAATAACAATACCGATGATGTGGATGTCACCGCCGACAGGAATGGTAGCATCATTGCTTGGCAGCAACGCTTAGCCGATGGTCGTCAGGCCATCTTAATGGGTATTGAAAACCCAGATGGTGGTTTGCCGATAACACGATCTTTAGCAAGTGCCAGCCCCTTCGTTCAGCCTAGCCTGAGTGCTAATGGCAAATGGATGGTCTTTGTGCAACTCCGCCCAAGCTACTTTGCCGTAATGCGCTACGATATTGAAAACAAAAAATATAAAGAAATTCGTAAAATTGCTCGAAGAAAACGCCTATTTCACCCAAGCATCTCGGATGACGGCAATATAATCGGTTGGTCGGAAAATCGAAACCAAAACCGCTACATGGTGAAAAACGTTTCGGAAAATACGCTTACTCAGGTTTTGAACAATCCGAATGGAGTTGAGCATGCCACAATCGCTTCTACCGGTGACTTGGTTACTTACAGTATTAACGCAGATTCAAAGCGGCAAACACTTCTCACCCACCTTGATACTCTGGAGACCACTCGAGTCGGTGATATTCAATACGATCCAAACCGTTATCTTGGAACTAGCTGGCTAGGCAATTCCTTACAGGATTTAACGATCGATGAAATTAACTCGCAAGTCTTTGTCTCAACTGATGTGCCATTCGTGCTCAGTTTTGCAAGCGACGGAACAGGTACCGAGTTTAGTGCGGGTGACGGTGAGTTTAGTGATGCTCCCGACCCATATACTGATGATTATACGTGGCAGATAACGGATGGAAAATTATTGATTAGTTATCCGCCAGGATCACAGAGTGATTCAGGTGTTGTTAGTCTTGTTAGTATCAGTGGTAATCAGTATACATTGGTCGCCGAGGAATCCGATGGTGAAGGTGGTGTCGGTGAGCTGCTAAAGGCGTTACCGTTTAAAGTGGCGGACCTGGATGGGCTAATTATCCGTGATTCCTCGGTTACAGCCGATATCTGTAGGGGAACCATAAAAATCACCGGCTCTACAGCGGTTAGAAAAGAGCTATGCAAGCAGGAAGATGGTAGTGAGAAAAAATACGAAACCCAGATGACGCTTGCGCAAGTCCCCTCGCTTGAAAATATTATCGAGTTTTCATTTACTGATGAAGATGGCCAACAATCCTCCGTTTATTTTATCTTGATTGAAGGGGAGGTCACTAGCCAGATGAAGTTTGCAAGGATCTTCGGTCCATCAGACACACCAATTAGAGGTGTAGATATTTTTGGCTACGAAGTAACTGATGAAGAGCTCTGAACTTTAATAGATTGCTAAAGTTTTTTCATTTTCATGTGCCTATCCTTAACGGAGTTTAGTGATAGGCAGTTGCACAAAATTAGTTATAGGCTAGTTTGGAGGAAAGACAACACAATGAGCTACCTGCAACTTGCCTAAGTTTGGCTTTCCAGCACTCTTGTGACCTCTATTCTGCTTACCCTATGATGGCCTAGGCTCATCGTCACTTCCATTCCAACCCTAAAATTCATAACGGCGAATTATGGCTTAATCTATGGGTATGGAAGTCATATGAACCGATTGACAGGATGTCCCTATCAAAATCATGGAGGTTAAATGGAAAATATAAGCACGATGCTGGAAAAAATGCGTGGTTTGAAATCAGCAACGATGTCTGCACACGAGTCGCGAGACATTTATTTCAAAACATTATTTGCTGATCCATACGGATTAAAAAACAAGAAGTACGACTGGGCAGGGGAGAATACCTTTATCTATTTTGCCTTGGCGGTTTACCTCACCGGTATCGGCATTCTTCTGGCGCTTGAGATAAAGGGAGTCATTCCCGAGATTGATCCAATTATTTATTATGCCTTTATCTTTGCCGTGTTTATTGAGCTATTAGGTAAAGTTATTTTCTCGTGGTGTATCCATCGCTTTAAAATAAAAATTAACTATGTGAGAAAGCTCGCGCTGAGGCCATGGCGTAAACTCAAAATCTATGTCATTACGTTGTTTTTTGTAGTCGGCGGAAAAGATGCCGTGCATATCATTTGCATGCTGTTCTTCTTAGACCAACTCAAAACCATTGTGACGGAGTGGAATGTGGTGCGCCGTAAATTCCCAATTTTGGCTTACGCCTTTGTTGCCTGGGACCGCATAGAGGACCGGCCTTATACGCTGCGCTACGACATGATGGAGGATATTCTTCGATTCATAGTGTATCTGCCTTTTATCGTTTTATTTGGTAAAGCGTCAATCATCATTATGATTCCGAACCTGATTAATGAATTTGGTGATGGCTTGGCCGAGCCTGTCGGTATTCGTTTTGGACGGCATAAATACCGCACGCGTTCTTTGTGGTACGACGGTAAGTTTTGGAGTGGTGATTTCCAGCGAAGTCTTGAAGGCAGCGCGATGGTGTATATCATTTCGATTGTTGTATTGCTGATGTATCACGATTTGTTTACCAGTACACAGCTGCTGGTTTCATTGATCTTCCTGCCGATTATTATGACGGTTGCCGAAGCATTCAGCCCACATACCAATGATGGACCGATGTTGGCATTAATGGGGTGCTCTTTCCTCTGGTTAATCATGAATTTTGTGTGATTTGAGGTTTGGCAGGCTGTAATTTCGGCTTTATAAGGGCACTTTGCTCAAGGTGTCCTTATATTTTAAAAGGTTTTTCTGCGTGCGTTAAGCTCGTATTTGTGTTGGGTATTCTATCATTATCAGCGTTACCCCAACTTGATGCACGTAGGAACACAGGAAATGCTTACTTTACAACACTGGTCCAAATACCTATGCAACTGCTTGGTTGTGGCATTGCTCGTGTTGTCTGTGGACTTTGCTTTTGCTGATGAGATTACCATCGGCGTGCGGGCCAATCGCGGTATCGAGAAAGGAATCAAGAAGTGGCAGCCGACGGTTGATTATTTAAACAGCCGGATTCCTGAGCATCATTTTGTATTATCTCCCTATGAGAGTATTGAAGGCTTAAGCGCTGCGGCAGCTCGCGGCGAGTTTCATTTTGTGCTGACCAGTCCTTCCTCATACACACAAATGGAGTTTGAGCTTAGCGCAACGCGTATTCTAACTCTGATGAATAAGCGTAAGAATCTGGCGCTGAATAGCTTTGGCTCGGTGATTTTTACGCGATCAGATCATACAGATATACAAACTATTCCCGACCTTAAGGGTAAAAGCTTTATGGCGGTCTCCGAAGGCGGATTCGGCGGCTGGCGAGTGGCTTGGGGTGAGCTTAAAACACATTATGGCATTGATCCCTTCGAGGATTTTGCTTCGCTGACGTTCAGCGGTGGCGTGCAGGAGAAAATCGTGATCTCGGTGCGCGATGGTCTTGTCGATGCCGGCTCAGTGCGTACCGATATGCTGGAGCGTATGGCCGCTGATGGGCAGATCAACTTAGATGATTTTCGGGTGCTTGGCGAGCGAAAGACTGCGGGTTATCCATTCAAGCATTCCACGCGCCTGTATCCTGAGTGGCCATTTGCCAAATTCCCTAAAGCCTCAAACGAACTGTCCAATAGTGTTGCTCGTGCGCTGATGGATATTAAGCCAGCGGATGCTGCAGCGGTTTCAGGTAAGTATGTAGGGTGGACGGTTCCTTTAAGTTACAACAGTGTTCATGAGTTGCTAAAGACCTTAAAAGTGAGCCCTTATGAAAATTACGGGCAGGTGACGCTAATTGAAGCAATCCACCAGCACTGGAAGTGGGTCTTAAGTTTAGGCATTGCTGTCGCTCTCGCTTTTCTGGCATTGTTTTGTGCTTTTTGGAGTATGAGAACGCGTAAAAAATTAGAAGATTCGATCAAGCATATGGCCAACCACGATATGCTCACTAATTTGCCTAACCGGGCTTTACTGATGGACCGCCTTGGTCACGCCTTGGCAAGAGCAAATCGTAATCACACAAGAGTCGCAGTATTGTTTCTCGATCTGAATAATTTCAAACCCATTAACGATACGCTCGGGCATTTAGTGGGTGATAAAATCCTCAAGAAAATAGCCGAAAGAATGCTCTCCTGCTTTCGCGAATCCGATACCGTGGCTCGCTATGGCGGTGATGAGTTTGTCATCGTCATGTCGGATGTGAAAAGCATCAACGAGGTCACTGCCATGGCGAAAAAGATCGATAATCTGATGTTAGAGCCGATTGATTTAGGGGATGAAGAGGCGGTACTAGGTGCCAGTATTGGAATCTCCCTGTACCCTTATGATGCAACTACGCCGGAAGCATTAATTCATATCGCGGATGACGCCATGTATGTCGCTAAGAAGCTAGGCAAGCGGCCTGAGCATTAAGAGCATTACTCAAGCCCTTTGATCTAAACCCTATCACCTCATCCCATTGCAACATCGCTGTTTCGGCGCTTGCGATCTGCCAAATCCTGCCGCCAAGTGATATACGCCAGCAACACCCAAATGGTATGGAAAATAAAGCCGCCTAGAATGACCCACTCACCTGCAATTGGCCCAATATCGGCACGCTGAAACAGCTGCTGGTAATGCTCTAATGGCGTAGGGTGAATCAGCAGCTTGCCGTAATAAGCGATCGCCTGAACACTAATAATCCAAATATAGTTTTGACGTAAGCGGCGGCCTATCGCTCTTATGTAGCTGATATGGTACTGGGGCTGACAATAATCGTGGGCCAGTAGCTCAGCCCATTCGGCATCGTGTTGATGCCTTTCCCTGCGCAGTAGCGGCACGTAAAACTCGGTTTCAATCAGCCGCGCTCTGGCTCGCCACACATTGAAATAACGATAACGGCGCGCTTCAAAAAACAAGAAAACAGTAATCAATAATCCCACTAAAATCATCGGCAGCGGGGTAGAGCCTTTATTGGCAAAGGTAATTGAAAGTGCCAATCCAGTGGTGACGATTGCCCAGTTGGTGGTGTTATCCAAACGCGTTCGCCAGGTGGTCGATCGGTAAACTTCGCCTCGGTAAAGATGGGCGATGGCTCCTATCTCAGCGGCGCTGAATTCAGGGAGTTTTTCGTTGGATCTATCCTTCTGACTGATAGTTTTGGACTGGATTATGCTCATAAATAACTGGCACTCTAAATTAATGATCTCCTCGGGCGGAAATAATAACATTTTAGGATAACTTTTTGTGAAAACGTATCCATTTAGGTATAGGCTATAACTAGGTGTTAGTTGCCTGAAAAAGTATCATTAACGAAGTCAAAAGGGAGAGGAATGATGGGGAAAAAGCCACAACAGTATGCACAGCAAACCATGGCATTCATTTTAGCGGGAGGACGTGGCAGCCGTTTACAAGAGTTGACAGAAAAGCGAGTGAAACCCGCAGTCTACTTCGGCGGAAAAACCCGAATTATCGACTTTGCATTATCCAATGCAGTTAACTCCGGGATTCGGAGAATTGGCGTTGCAACGCAATATAAATCACACAGCTTAATTCGTCACCTGCAACGCGGCTGGAGTTTCTTTCGTGCCGAGCGCAATGAATCATTAGATATTTTACCCGCCTCGCAGCGCATGAACGACACCGACTGGTACAAGGGTACTGCCGATGCCGTAACTCAAAATATTGATATTATCGAAGCCTATAATGTTAAGTATATTTTGGTGCTCGCAGGAGACCATATTTACAAGCAAGATTACTCGGTGATGATTCAGCAGCACGTCGAAAGTGGCGCTGATGTCACCGTCGGTTGTATCGAAGTACCGCGCGATGAAGCCAGCGGCTTTGGTGTGATGAGTGTGGATGATACTGACCGTGTCTTGGACTTTATTGAAAAGCCCGCTGATCCACCGGCGATGCCTGGTCATCCTGATCTGGCCTTAGCCAGTATGGGAATCTATGTATTTGATACAGCGTTCTTGATGGACCTGTTGAGAAAAGACAGCGAGAATCCCGATTCTACGCATGACTTTGGTCACGATCTGATTCCGGATCTGGTTAAAAATGGCAAAGTGGTTGCGCATCCGTTTAGCCGCTCTTGTGTGCGTAGTGCCTCTGAGCCTAAGCCTTACTGGCGCGATGTTGGAACGGTTGATGCTTACTGGCAGGCCAATATGGATCTGACCGATTTTGCGCCTGAGCTTGATATCTATGATAACGAATGGCCAATTTGGACTAACTCCGAACTGACGCCGCCGGCTAAGTTTATTCACAATGAAGAAGGTCGCCGTGGTAATGCGGTCTCCTCAATGGTGTCGGGTGGTTGCATTATTTCTGGTGCTCAGCTGGAGCGTTGCTTGCTATTCACTCGCGTAAAAGCTCATTCGTATTCAAGCCTGACGGGTGCGGTGGTATTGCCAGATGCAGTGATTGGGCGTCACGCCAAGCTAACCAATGTGGTGATTGATAGTGGAGTCATCATTCCTGAAGGTTTGGTAGTTGGTGAAGACCCTGAATTAGATGCGAAGCGCTTTAGACGTACCAAGTCCGGTATTTGTTTGATTACTGCAGCGATGATCGAGAAGTTAGATAAAGAATAATAGTCAATAGAAGCTGCCAAAGGCCTCTTTACTGCGAGTGTTGTAGGCCTTTGGATAGCGACAGCCAACGATCAAACGCTTGGCTGCGTAGTGTGTCCGTTTTTGCATACCAGCCTGTGTCTCTAAACAGCGAGCGTTTCAAGTGATTCGGATTGGTCGGTAAATGGTGCATCATTAGCGTTCCTTCGATAGGGTGATTGCCAATGTATTTCAGCGCGCTTGATCGCGAAGGGCCATAGGGAATGCGTTCGGCTAACCTCGCCATTTGTTTGGGCTGTGTGGCAAAGCGAATAAACTGTGTGAGTGCAGGACCTGGCTTTTTTATGGCCGCTGGAATCACCCAGATACTGCGATCAATAATTTGGCCATCCCAGAGCAAGGTGATGGCTTTATTACTGGTCTGGTCATCGAAAAAACGGCCATTGTAGCCTGAGCTCATGGTGACTTTTCCTTCGGACAAGAGTTGCCCCGGCTCTTCTGGTTTATCCCACCAGACGATATTTCCGCGCAGGCTTTCCAGTCGTCTAAACGCTAAGCGTAAACCGCGTTCGGTACTTAGTAAGTCGTAAACCTGACTGATCGGAACGCCATCGGCCATGAGTGCCCATTCTAAAATGGTGCCGGAGTTTTTACGTAAGCCACGTTTGCCCGGAAAGCGTTTCAGGTCAAAGAAGTCTTTAATGGTGGATGGCTTTTCATCCTGAAAGGCATTGGTATTAAATGCGACCAAGGTTGCGAAGGTCATGTGTGCCACGCCGCAGGGTAAAAACGCTTTAGGAAGAAAATCGTCTTTAACTGATAGTCCCGCTTTTTCAGGGGCAACTACCGGTACAAAGTCCATCTTGTGCAATAAGCCTTTTTCACAGGCTAACTGGCCGTCAGCTTCTTCCATATCGACCAAGTCAGGCACATTGTCGCCGGTGAGCATATCCAGCCCGCCTTGTTGCAGCTGGGTGTTAATTTTTATGCCGGTTTGTGCTTCGAAGGGCGTAAACAAAGCTTGCTGCTGAGCCGCCTGATACGCGCCACCCCAGGTTGAAATCGTGATGCTTGGTTGCTCGTCGGCGACTGCTGAGCTGACGAGCAGCGCGAGTGCCACACCACATAACAATGAAGATAGTTTTGGGATAACACGGGCTTCAGACTGCTGCATTTTCTTCCTTCCTTAGCTCATGAACAATTTCAAGATAGGCAACGATTAGGTTGGCTTCTGTGATCATTCCCACCAGTTGGCCATTGGCGCAAACCACCGGAACGGCTTCGCCTACAAAGCCTTCAACTTGTTTCATCGCCTCCCAAATGGTAGTGGTCTCATCAAACTGTGGCCAGTCTTTAAATAGCAGGCTCTCAAGAGAAGCGCTGTCGGCTTGGCCGATGACATCCTGAATCCGTAACATGCCGCGATACTTTCCGTCATCGTCAATAATGGCCGCTTCGGAGTGTCCTTTCTTAACTAAAGCTTGGATAACTTCTGCCACGGTGAGTGAAATATTGTAGGCGACATAGTTGCCTGTCGGGCGATCAATCACTTTGCAATCATCAAGCATGGCGCGATCACGCCCCGAGGCTAAGTTGATGCCTTTGCCAGCGAGTTGCACATCAAAGATAGAGCGACCAAATAAGCGGAAGGCGAGGAGGTTAGCAAACACCACCGCCACCATCGCGGCAACGGTTAAATGATAGTTTTGAGTGAGTTCAAAGACGATAAGAATGGTGGTTAATGGCGCGCCGATAACCGGACTGGCCAATGCCATCATGCCGCAAATAGCATAGACTGCCAGACCGGAGTTTGGCACGCCGATGAGTTCGAGTAGCGACCAGAATAAGGCTCCAAACAGGATTCCAATCAGGATTACCGGGCTGAACACGCCGCCTGCAAAACCAAAGCCAACGCACACTGCAGTAAGCACAATTTTGGAGAAAACCAGCAAGGCGAGCTCTGAATTGGTGAAGGCACCTTCGATGGTGGCAAAGCGTAGCACTTCATTACCCATGCCCAGCACATCGGGTAATCCCAGTGCGACTAAGCCAACGAGTAATCCTGCCAGTGCGGGGCGATACATGGGGCGAAGCGGTAAGCGTTGCCCAACCTTAAACATCGATAGGGTGAGGCGCATAAACACGGTAGCCAGTGCCGCGCAAGCCACACCCAGCACTGCAAATAAGCCGAACTCATAGCCATTTTCAACACCCGGAAATTCCACCAAAAACAGTGCAGGGCGCTCGAAAATCACATTGGCGACCACATACCCAGTAGCAGCCGCCACGGTGGTTGGTGCAAATGCTTGTAAGGAGTAATGCCGTAAAATCACTTCATGCGCAAAAATAAGGCCGGCAATGGGGGCATTAAAAGCGGTGGAAATAGCCGCCGCCACACCGCTGGCAATGGCGATCGATTGTAAGTTGGGAATCTGTAGGTTTAGCTTTGCCACCCAGCCGCCGCATAAAGAGCCCAAATACACCATCGGGCCATATTGGCCAACCGATGCGCCACATCCCAATGAGATGGCTGCCGCCATTGTCGAGACTAAGCCTGAGCGTGAGTCAGGTAAATCACAGCGCAACTGCACGGCTTTAATACTATCGGGTGGGCCTAGCGGGCGTTTGGTTTTGGAGCAATATTGCAGTAGCCAGCCAACAACCACACCGCCTAAGGTCGGCACCAAAATAGTGGCGGCAGTGAGTAGCAGCGGGTCTTGGACTTGTACGCGTGTGCGGGGAGAAATGAGTAGCACATTATTGAGCCAATCGACGGCCTCAACAAAGGCAATGGCCGCCAGCGAAACAATAACCCCCAACACACAAGCCATTACCGCGAGGACTGTAAAGCGGTAAAAGATTGTGGCGGGCGTTAGATTGGATATCATTGCAAGAGATTAGGCCAGAATCAGGGGATTAACAAGAGGCAGGTGGCTGCGATTCCCGTGTCGAAATATTGTAAGTCGCGCCTTGCGATAGGATATGCATTTTCACGCCGAGTAGGGTGATGGCTTCTTTACCGCTGGCTTCTGCCATTGACGAGTGCGCCAGCTCGGATGGATCAATCACGGTGACCGAACCGACGCCGACCACTTCCAGCACATCATCAGGTCCGATAAAGGCCGCAGTGTTTTCACAAATGCCTAAGCCTGATGCAAAGGGGTTGTATGAGACTGCAGAGAGCAAACGACCCAAACGATTACGCTGACTGAAATGTTGGTCGATAATCACTTTATTTAATAAGCCCAAGCCCGGCGCAAAGGTTACGCCTTCTGCGGTCGGCAATGCGCCTTTCGCGCCGCCGGCAATCATGTGCTCTGGCATAATCGCCGCACCTGCGGAAGTGCCAGCCACGTGTACGCCTTTGGCATTTTGACGGCGAATGGCTTGCGCAATCGGTGTGCCACCTAAAATAGTCGACAGGCGCAATTGATTACCACCGGTAATAAAGATGCCGTTGGCCTGCATGAGTGTGTCGAGGTAGTCATCCTGACGGGCTTCCTCGCGGGTATTAATTGGTAATGACACCGCATTTCCCGCACCCAAATCATGAAAGACTTGTTCGTAATTCGGTCCGGTTTCATCCAGCTGCGAGGCCGTTGGAATGATAACGATACGCGCATCGCTGCTACCACATAAATCCACAAACCGTTGCAGAATCACCGGATCGTCAAAACGCTCTTCTGCGCCCCCGACCGGGATAACAAAACCACGCACTGCATCACCTTTAACTTTAGCTGGACACATACAAACCCCTATTCGAAAGTGCCTTTCATTATTAATGCCTTATCCCGCAGATGCCAGCGCCCCAGCGCCATTACGTCGTTGATCGAGTAATCGGCGTCTAACACCAGCAAATCAGCATCGGCCCCTGTTGCGATCTTTCCTTTGGCAGGAAGGCGTAACAAATGAGCCACATTAGCGGTGAGCGAGGATAGCACATCCTCCAGTGCCATACCTTGCGCTGTGACTGTTTTTAAAGTGGCGAGTAGCGTTTCTGAGCGACCAAAGTCCATTGCCACCACAGCTCCGCTTGCATCAAAGGCTGGCATACAGCCGCCGCCATCGGAGCTAATGGTGATCTGCTTTAGCGGGCAGCCACGCTCCTTTGCTAGCAATAAAGCTTCTGCGGCGCTCCAGCCATCATCCACCGCATCATCTGGGAATGCGGTAATGTCGATATAAATACCTTGCGATAACATCTCACAAGCTTCGTCAAATAAGGGCTTATTGCGGTTGACATGGGTGGGGTTAAACACGCGTGCCGGTAGCTCGGTTTCTGCCAGCGCGCGTTTGATCAGCGCTAGTTTGCGTGAGCCATCGCCCAGATGAAAATGCACAATGCCCGCTTTTCCGGTCATTAATCCGGCGACGTGTGCATCGCTGGCAATGCGGATCACTTCTTCAAACTGTGGCTGTGAGGAGCGGTGATCGCTAATTGCAAACTCACCGACGCCAATGATGGGTTCCATATAGACAATGTCTTCACGCGCGCTGCCCATCAGCGTAGTGAGTGGGTAATGATAGCCACCGGTCCAGCAGTAGGCGCTCATGCCTTCTTCACGTAAGCCATAGACTCGCGATAGCAAATTGCCCGTGCTGCGGGTAGTGTCATCGGTGCCAAGCAAGCCAACTACTGTCGTTACGCCAAACGCGGTGAACTGGCTGAGTGGCACAGGGGGCACTTGTGTGGCAAAGCCTGCTTCGCCTCCGCCGCCGGTAATGTGTGCATGGGCGTCGATAAAGCCGGGCGTGAGAATGCGGCCTTGCAGGTCAATATCATCGGCGACGATTGAAGCGGGTAGCTCCAGCGCCTCATCGGTAATGGCCAGTATTTTCCCACCGCCAACTAATACGGTTTTTAGCCCCAATGGCTGTGGCGCATAGACATTGGCATTGCGCAAAATGGTTAAACCCGTCACTGTTTTCTTATCCTTTCTAGAGTGTTTTTGTAAGCGGATCGGGACCGCTTTAAATTAATTTTTGGCTATGACAGGCTATTGTAATTGGCAAGTCATGGCGCTTTGTCGCTGTTTAGTGAAATGCTTTTTTATCGACTCAGTAGCGCAGCCATATCATCCCGCTGACTCAATGCCATCACAAAGACCAGATCATCCGCTTGCAGCTGCTCAAGTATGTCGGAGAATCCCGCTAACGGGCTATCTGCTTGCTGAATTGCAGCTTGCGCCAACCCAGTTTCTCGCACTGCCGCTGCAATGATAGCAGGCATATCACCTAACGCTCTGCCACGAAGATACGGAGGTAGCTCACACACCCACACGCCATCGGGGTTCATCGCCATTGCAGATAAAGTCATGGCACGGGCCTCTTCATCGCTGCGATCGCCGGGCAGGCACAATAGCAGGAGCTTGCGGCTGGCGGGCATATTTTTCAGCGTTGTTGCCATGGCATCCATGCTATGCACATTGTGTGCAAAATCGAGCATGACTTGCGCGCCATGATAACTAAATAAATTGCCACGCCCCGGGTTGTCCGCGGCATTACTATTAAAGCTCATTAGGGCTGATTTTATTGCACTGGCGTCCACATCCAAGGCGGTGCTTAGCGCCACGGCACCCAAAGCATTTTGGATATTGTGAATGGCTGCGCCTTGCAGCGTCATTGGAATATCGTTGACTGCGACGATTTGGTTTTCCGTGCCATCAGCGCTTACATAGATAATCTGCTGGTCACGAACAAAGCACACGGCTTGTCCTTTGCTTTTAGCCTGAGCAATAACCGGATTGTTCTCATCCAGCGAGAACCAAGTGATTTTAGCGGGAAGGGCAGCTGGCTGCACGGTAATACCGTCTTCACTGCTGTCGCCATCGCTAATACAAACCGGCGCTAAGTAGTTTTTCTCCTGAGCGGCAAACTGCTTAACAAAAGTCACTAAGTTTGCATCATCGGCATTGAGTACCAGCGTGCCATCTTTAGCCACTCCTTTGGCGACCAGCATTTTCACGGCGGTGAGTGCGGCGACGGTATTAATGCCATATTGGCCCAAATGATCGGAGGCGACATTGGTGACTAGCGCGGCATTGACCTGAGGGATAGGCAAGCCACGGCGCAATAAGCCACCGCGGGCCACTTCCAGCACAGCCACCTCAGTTTCCGGATGGCGCAGTAACAAGCGCGCACCTCCCGGACCTGAGTAATCACCTTTATCAATAATGGTATCGCCCACCCGAATGAAATCGGTGGAGGTGACGCCACAGCGTAAACCGGCTTGTTGCATAATATGCGAGGTCAGGCGCACGCTGGTTGATTTGCCATTGGTGCCAGTGACTAGCGCCATGGGAATGGTTTTATAATGCGACCAATCCAATTGCTTTGGATCAGGCAACTTCTGCACTGGCCAGACTTCAGCGCTGCGCCCATAGCCCAACGACACAAAATCATCATCCACCAAACAATCGACCTTGTGTTGCTCAGCCGCTTGCATAATGGCTAGTAACTTTGGATTACGCTCGGCCTCAAGTGTATTAAGCAGGGTTTTGCTTAGCTCAGTCAGCGTGATCTCAGAAACCGTTTTGCTATTAAGCAATTGCTCAACGGTTAAAGCCCATGCCGCTTCATTGATTTCAGTCGCCGCATATAAAGCATCCATCGGCGCAGAAAATCCGAGCGAGACGCCATCCTCAAAAATCCGGTAAATGCGCTGCTCAGCTTGCCAATCGACTGCAGATAATAACGGCGCTAACTGTGCCAGCCAGACATCGACCACTTGCTGCTTATCGACACCTTCAACAAAGGCATCGATCACTGCACCGGGTCGATCCATAAAAAAGTTCTTACCCGTTAGGCGGCGCGAGTCATCCAGTGTAAATACTGGATGACTCGCTGACACATTGCTGGCATCGCTTACTGAGTTGGTTAAATCTTTATCAGTCATGGGCTTAATCCGAGTCTTCGCTATCGGTTGCTTCAATACGCACACCGCGCTCGTCTTTCACCAGCTTCATGCCCGCTTCCAATACAAAGGGATCTGCTTCGCCACTATCCAGCATCGGCACAACCTTTGGCGGCTTGGTGGCGTTTTTGGTGCTATCGACAACATCCTCTAATTCGTCATCCGCATTTGGCTCGCGGTTAAAGCGGGTGATTTGCTTCCAGCTTCGCGTAATGGCATCGCCAAAAATCAGCAGTAAATCGTCAGGCTCAGCTTTAGCTAAGGCCTGATCAATCGCCTCTTGCTCATCGGGGATTATAATAATCGCCTCATCAGCAACCCCAGCTTCGCGCAATGCGGCAGCAATCATCTGTGGTACTTCATCATCGCCACGTCCGCGACGGTCATCATCCGCCTTACAGATATACAGATCAAAATGTCCCGCCGCAGCTTTACCAATATTCACCAGATCTTCATCACGACGATCACCAGGGCCAGCCAAGACCACAATGCGCTTACCGGCGACTTCCAGCTTGGTAGCCAGTTGCGACATTTGTGTGATGCTGGCGGCGTTATGGCCATAATCCAGAATCACGCGGAAGGCATGCTCATCGTAGACATTCATTCGACCCGGAGCTTGGAAGAAGCTGGTGTCGAAGGTGCGTAAACCATGACGGATTTCATCCAGCGATTTGCCTAAGCTGAAGGCCATTGCCGCTGCAAACATGGCGTTTTGCACATTGTGCGTGGCTTTACCTTCCAGCGTTGCGGGAATCAAATGCGTCCAGAGCAGCGGAATGTGTGCGCCTTTATCATAGATGGTAATCATTTCGCCATTGATGCCGGACTCCAGCACCACCGCGCGGCCACCGGAGCGGATATGCTCGCGTACCAAGCCGTGTTGAATATTCAGCGTGACATAGCAAATGTGCTTGGCGCGAGTGTGGCTAGCCATTTTCAGGCAGAGTGGGTCATCGGCATTGAGCACAGCCGTATCATTGGCAACCTCCACCACGATGCGCTTAATCTCTGCCAGCTCTTCCAGCGTATTGATGCCGCGCAGGCCGAGGTGGTCGCTCTGCACATTCAAAATCGCGGACACATCAGTTTCGTGATAACCCAAACCGGAGCGCGCAATACCGCCACGTGCCGTTTCCATGACCGCACAATCCACCGCCGGATCACGCAATACAATCTGCGCGGAAGCAGGGCCGGTCATATCACCTTTTACTGACAGCTTGCCGTCGATATACACGCCATCGGTCGAGGTCATACCGACAATATGGCCGGAGGATTTCAGGATATTCGCCAGCATTCTTGAGGTGGTGGTTTTACCATTGGTGCCGGTAATTGCGGCGATCGGGATGCGGCTCGGCGTGCCGGGTGGAAACAGCATGTCAATCACTTTGCCCGACACATCACGTGGCTGGCCTTCACTTGGGGCTACGTGCATGCGGAAGCCTGGTGCGGCATTTACTTCAACAATCCCGCCGCCGACATCTTTATACGATTGGGTAATATCGGAGGTTAGGAAATCCACGCCACCAACATCCAAGCCAACAGCGGTAATCGCACGCACGGCCATTTCACGGTTATCAGGATGCACCTGATCGGTCATATCAATCGCGGTGCCGCCGGTTGATAAATTGGCGGTATCCCGTAAGTAGAGAATGTTGCCTTCATCCAAAATACTGTCTGGCGTGTGGCCGGCATTGGCTAACAAGCGCTGGGCTTGGTCATCCATTAATAGCTGGGTTAATACCTTTTCATGACCCACACCTCGTCGTGGGTCGCTGTTTACAATCTCAATTAACTCGCTAATCGTGTGCTTGCCATCACCGGTGACGTGTCCTGGAACGCGTTTGGCAACCGCCACCAGCTCGCCATTGACCACCAACATGCGATGATCCATTCCGGTCAGGTAAGATTCCACCAATACTGCTCGGCTGGTGCCTTGGGTGCGGGCAAAATCAAAGGCGGTAGTGACCTCTTCATCGCTGCGTAAATTGATCGATACACCGCGACCATGATTGGCATTCAGTGGCTTAACCACAACCGGAAAGCCAATTCGCTTAGCGGCTCTTACGGCTTGCTCAGCGCTGTGAATCATTTGTTGTCGTGGCACTGGCAGGCCCAAATCGCTTAGCAAATTATGGGTGTCTTCTTTATCGCAGGAGATTTCAACTGCAATGTGGTTGGTATGGCTGGTGATGGTGGCTTGAATGCGTTGTTGGTGTTTGCCTTGCCCGAACTGCACCAGCGAGTAATTGTTTAAGCGAATCCATGGGATATTGCGCGCTTCAGCGGCATGCACTAATGAGGCGGTACTCGGGCCAAATTCTTTGCGTTGTGCAAAGCGGATAAAGTCATGCAGCTCGGTTTCAAAATTAAAGTCTGCATCGATGTCAGTATGTAATTGCTTGGCAATCTCCTTAGGTAACAAGGAAATCAGTAAGCTGCGACCAAGTTTTCCGGCGGCTAAGCCCACGTCACGCTGGCGGTATTCAAAGACCATATTGTATTGGCCGGGCTTGGTGGCGCTGCGCGTTTTACCAAAGGTGACATCGGAGCCTGCCAAACTTTGTAATTCCAGCACGACGTGTTCCCAGATGTGGCCCATCCACGTGCCTTCGTCTTCACGCAAGCGGCGCAAGAATCCACCGGGCTCACCGTAGGAGCAACCGTGTTCGGCTAGGCTGGGGATTGCGCTAACCAAGCCATCAATAAATGCATCACCCAAGACGACGGAAGGGTAGTCTTCCAGCACACCAATATCGATGACATGGCGAATGACTGGAAATAAAGCAAAGACGTTAGGCCCGACGTAGACGTTGGTTGAAATGATTTGCATGCAGCGCTCCTGAGGGGAACCACCACGCAACAGACTGAGCTGAGGTGGATGGTTGATTGGGGAGCCTCAATATAACACTGTTAGGGGGAAATACACGCAATGTCATATGGGCATGTATCTCCTAAAATTTGCTAACGGCAGTACCTAGGATTGCCAGTCTTCTAAACGTAAGCCTGTGACCCGAGAAAACTCACGAGTATTATTGGTGACAAACACGGCGTCGTAAGCACGAGCAATAGCCGCAATCAGTAAATCATTCGGCCCAATCAGCTGGCCTTGAGCTGCCAAGATCGCTTTGATTTGACCATACTCTGCGGCGCAACGATCATCAAAAGGGAGGCTTCCTAATGGTGCGAAGAAGAACTTCATCCGTTCAAGGTTTGATTCCACCTGCTGGCTTTTTCGGGCTCCGTAATATAATTCTGCTTTTACAACACTGCACAAATTGATTTCATGAGGCTCGTGTCGACGGAACCGCTCTGCAACGACACCCGTAGGGCGATTAATGATTTGAATGCAGGTATTTGTATCCAGTAAATACATTAATCAAACTCCAAGCGCGTTTCGTATTCACCTTGATCCGGTCGAACAATATCTTCTCCTTCCCAAGCAGCTAAGCTCTCGAAATAGCCCTCGGGCCAGCCTTTAGCCTGTGGCGTGGCTGCTTGCAGCTCAGCATCATCGGCTAAGGTGACGGAAAAAGGTAAACCACGCTTCATCTTGATCTGCTCAAAATACATGGTAATTGCTTGCGTTGTTGTCATGCCAAGACGAGATAAGATGGACTCAACATCTTCTTTTAGCTCAGGGGCTATACGTGCATTGATGGCTGCAGTCTTCATGATTATCACCTCATATGTATTGCATTAAACTTACATTGCAATACAAATTATAGCGTCGCCATCCCTGAAAAACTAGTCCGATTTTCGGCTCGACCGCCTTGGCAGATTTGTAGACAAAGCCAAAAACGGTCTATCATTTAATACCTGTCTTCTGGATTGGCCGCTATAACTTAGACGCCCAAATCGCAATCCGGTGCTTCATCGAAAGCTGTGAAATCTGATCATTAGGTAAAGGCTGAATGATTTTATCGTGCACTAACAGACGGTAAATATACTCAATTTTATCCGCCGCAGAATCAGTGGGTTCAAATTCAACAACGCCACGCGCCTCGCCATACTTCACGCCTTCTGCGATTGCCTTTTTAACCATCTCTTTTTCATTTTTTAGTTTTTTCATAGTCGGCCTCCTGTGTGATTAATCTTTAGTCTAGCAGAAATGGGTTGAGGTCGGTGGATGCTTGCGGCTTTTCATTTTAGCTACCGTCCGTCTGTCACGTCTCAATAGCCTCCTATAGCTCTGTGCCTGTTCCATGCCTGACAATCCAAGGATAGTGTCTTTGATAATGACTGAACAATAACCAAATCTGCTGAATGTTTACTCCCCCAACATTTAGTTGCTTATTGAATCAGCTCGCCTAAAGGAAGAAGGGACTCACACTATGAAAACACAATTACTACGCCATGCTTTGCTGCTGATGCCATTGGCGATATCAGCGAATGCACTGGCCAACTCTCAAAGCGGTAGCTGGACTAACGTTATTCCAATGGAAATCGTGCCGGTGGCGGTGGCCAATCTGCCCGATGGCAATTTGCTAACGTGGTCAGCCAAAGACCGACTCGCCTTCGGCGGCAATGAGGGCAAAACCTATACCTCTATTTTCGACCCTTATAACCAAACCTCATCCACGGTACTCGTTAGCAATACCGGCCACGATATGTTTTGTCCGGGTATTAATAACTTGCCGGATGGGCGCGTGTTAGTCGCAGGTGGTTCGGGTAACGACAAAACTAGTATTTACAATCCCGCGACCGGCAATTGGGAAGCAGGTGAAGCGATGAACACGATTCGCGGTTACCAAGGCAATGTCACCATGGGTGATGGCTCGGTGTTTACGCTGGGCGGCTCATGGAGTGGGCCAATTGGCGGTAAGAACGCCGAGTTATGGACGCAGGAGTCCGGTTGGGTGGCTTACCCTGAAATCACCTCCGATGCCACGGTGCGCGATGGTTCGGAAGAGGAGCCACAAGGCGAGTACCGTGATGATAACCACGCGTGGCTGTGGGCGGCACCTAACGGAAAAATTTTCCATGCAGGCCCAAGTCGGAATATGCATTGGATTGACCCGGATGGCGCGAATAAAGTCGTCAACGCTGGAACTCGCGGTAATGATCCGTACTCCATGAACGGCACGACCGTGATGTACGATGTTGGCAAAATTCTGAAAGTAGGGGGCGCAGAAGCCTATGGCGGCGGCTATCCCGGTACGAAACTAACGCACATTATCGACATCAATAATGACACGCCAGTGGTTGAAGAAGTGCAGAACATGGCCTTTGCCCGCACGCTGCATAATTCGGTTGTGTTACCTAACGGTGAAGTGTTTGTGGTTGGCGGCATGAAAAAGACCATCATCTTCTCTGATTTAGATGCGGTACTTACGCCAGAACTGTGGAACCCTGCTACTAAAACCTGGACTCAGCTAGCCGCAATGGCCACACCACGCACCTATCACAGCAGCGCTATTTTGCTGAATGATGGACGTATTTTTGTTGGCGGTGGCGGCCTGTGTAACACCTGTACCACGAACCATCCCGATGCGGAAATTTACTCGCCACCATATTTGTTTAATGAGGGCAGCAGCACTTTAGCCACGCGTCCTGTTATTACCTCAGCACCGACTACCGCCACCTACGATGGCTATATCAATGTGATTACTGACACAGATATCAGCTCAATGTCATTAGTCCGCGCCAGCTCTGCAACGCACAGTGTGAATAACGAACAACGCCGTGTACCCTTAAGTTTTGATGTGAATGCGCCGCGCAATTACTCAGTTAAAATGCCAAGCCGCAATCTGGCACCACCGGGCAATTACATGCTGTTTGCAATGAATGCAGCCGGCACTCCCAGTATTTCTAAAGTTGTCCGCGTGGGGGATGCCTTTGTTGCGCCGCTACTGGCCGATGGGGAGTATTGGTTAGAAGCGCCAGATACCGAGCAACGCTTAGCCGCACCAAGCTGGAATAGTTTCAAATCACGCATGGTTAACGCTGGCCCTTGGGATGATCAGCGCTGGAAGATTAAGCATCTTGGCAGCCGTATCTATACCATCCAAAATACCTTTAGCGGTCGCTTCTTAGAAGTTGAGAATTCGGCCTGTGCTAACTTAAGTACGATCTCCGGAGCGACTTCCGATGTAGGTAAAAACCGCCGTTGGATTCTCACCCGCAATGGTGGTCAGTTTAACTTCCGCCCGCAGCATTGTAAGTCACAAGCGCTGGACCGTCGTGAAAATGCGGTCAATGCCGATGCCATCAGCTATAACTTTATCCCAAGCCACTTGCCTCAGTTATGGAATGTGAAAGCCGTTGCCGATACTAATCCATACCCCGTTGGCGTGAATGATGCCGTGAGTACGCCTGCGAACACTGAGCTGACTATTGATGTACTGGCTAACGATACGGGTGTGGGCTTGAGTATTTCCAGCTCTAATCCTTGGTCATTACGCGGTGGTCGGGTGTCGATTGTCACGGGTAAAATTGTCTACACGCCAAAGCAAGATTTTGTGGGTGAGGACAAGCTCTGGTATGTGTTGATGGACTTCCAAGGTCGCTTAAATAGTGGTCAGGTGACTATTAATGTGACTGGTGAAGCACCTTATCCGGTAGCTATTAGCGAGACGGTTAGCACGGGGCTAAACACAGCGCTGACGATTGATGTGTTGGCAAACGATACCGGCGTTGGTTTGAGCATTCTGGATGTTAACCAGTACTCGGTCAATGGCGCGACAGTCGCGGCGGTAAATAACAAACTAAACTACAAGCCACGCACTGGCTTTACTGGTATGGATAGTTTTTGGTATGCCATTAGCGATGCTCAAGGCCGTGCCAATGCCATTCAGGTGTTTGTGAATGTCGGTGGCTAGAAACGTTAACCGCAAGTGATGGCGTTCACCCCACAGGGTGGTGCCATTCTCATTCAATTGATTTAGATTAGACCATTCCGATGCTAAGGGGGTAGGATAATACTCCTCCCCCTTTTGCTAGGGTCGACGAAATCAACGGATGAGAGCATTAAGATGGCAGTACGAGTTGAAACCGATAGTTTTGGTCAAATCGATGTAGAGGCATCATGCTACTGGGGCGCACAAACACAGCGCAGCTTGCTTAATTTTCCCATCGGCAATGAGCGCATGCCACGTCCCATTATTCGTGCCTTTGGTTTGGTTAAAGCTGCTGTGGCCAAGAGCAATATGGCGCTGGGTGGATTAGACTCAACGATTGGCGATGCGATCGTGCAAGCCGCCAATGAGGTTGCGGATGGTGAGCTTGATGATCATTTCCCTTTGGTTGTTTGGCAAACGGGCTCCGGCACGCAAACCAATATGAATGCTAATGAGGTCATTGCAAATCGAGCCATTGAGCTTTTGCAGGGCGAGTTAGGCTCTAAAAATCCAGTACATCCCAATGATCACGTCAATATGGGGCAGTCATCGAACGATACTTTTCCAACGGTGATGCATGTCGCATTTGTCGATGCGATACACCAAAATTTGCTCCCGTCACTGGAGTCATTTCAGGAAACCTTATCACTGAAAGCGGAAACGTGGATTTCAATTATTAAGATTGGTCGTACCCATGCGCAGGATGCAACGCCGCTAACGCTGGGTCAGGAGTTTTCTGGCTATGCTGCTCAAATTGATGCGGCCATTATGCGCATTAAACAAAGCAGCTCTGAACTGTTGATGATCGCTCAGGGTGGTACGGCTGTGGGTACGGGTTTGAATACCAGCCTTGGCTTTGCAGAGCAGGTCGCACAACAAATAGCTGCTGACAGTGGTTATGCTTTTGAAACGGCGAGCAACAAATTTGCTTTGCTCGCAGCGCACGATGGCGTGCTGGCGGTACATGGCGCTATTCATGTCGCGGCGATGGCTTGTTATAAAATTGCGAATGATATTCGACTGCTGGCTTCTGGCCCGCGTGCTGGTTTAGGCGAACTGGCATTGCCGGAAAACGAACCGGGCTCATCCATTATGCCGGGCAAAGTGAATCCCACACAGTGCGAAGCGTTGACTCAAGTCTGTGCGCATATTCACGGTAATAATGCGGCGGTAGCGTTTGCCGCCAGCCAAGGTCAATTTGAGCTGAACGTGTACAAACCGATGATTGCTTACAATGTGCTTCAATCCATTGAGCTACTCACCGATGCGGTGGAGTCATTTAATACACGTTGCGTTGCGGGGATAAATCCGCGCTTGGAGAATATCAGTAACAACCTTAATCGATCACTCATGCTGGTGACTGCACTTGTGCCAGAAATTGGATATGACCAAGCTGCAGTGCTAGCCAAGAAAGCACATAAAAATGGTACGACACTGCGTGAGGAAGCCATCCTAAGCGGAGTGATCAGTGCTGAGCAATATGATCAATGGGTAAACCCGGAACTGATGTTGGGGTCACTTAAATAGTTAACATATAAACCTTTATATTATGCTGGATGGTAGTCTACAATGATCAATTCATAATCAATTTAGACTCGCATAAATTCTGTGCATTTTAAGAAGTTAGTGGCGGGGCTACATCAGAAATAATTCTAACGCAGAATAATTAGCGGCGACTTCGTGACTTATGAAAAATAAAAAAACCTCCAAAAATGTTCAGCAGCAGTTGGAAGATTTTAAAGTAGAGGCGCTGAACCGTTTAGCGGTTTACCTGCTTCCACTCGTATTGATTGCGATTCCCGCCTCTGTTTTTCGCACGCATAACGAAACATGGCCAAACTTATGTAACGCAGATTACGTGATTATTGCCGTCGTTTTTTTAATTTTGCTACTCGGCAATCGAATCCCTTTTACGGCAAAAGTGTACTGCTACATGGGACTGGGAATTGCCGAGGCGCTGGTTGAACTGAGTGAATTCGGCTTGGTAGGTGGAGGTGCATTTGCTGCCGTGTTTAGTTTGATGTTGCCATTGTTTTACCTGAATAAGCGAGTGACTTGGTTTGTTTTGCCGCTGGTGCTGGCCGTTTATGGCTATTGCATGTACTTATTTGTTTACGCCGGTAGCGTGGTTCCCAGTGGCGATAAGCACTATATGGCCTCGCTCTCGACTTGGGTGGTTGTGCTGGTGGCTGGGCTGATATTTTTCTGCCTGATCGGTTTGAGTGTGTCCTTCTTGCAAGAGCGAATCGTCACTTTACTCAGTGAGCTGGAGCACCGAAATGAAATCATCGAAGAGCAAAAGCAAAAGATCGAACACTTAGCAAATCATGACCCGTTAACGGGCTTGCCATCACTTCGGCTTGCCGATGCGCGGTTGGATTTTGTGATTAGTTCAGCTGAAAAGGGCGGTCATCAATCGGCGTTGCTATTTTTGGACTTGGATGGATTCAAAGCGATTAATGATACCTACGGTCATGAAGCGGGGGACGTGGTGCTCAAGGAAGTTTCGAAGCGAATCCTTTCTACCATCAGGTCATCAGATACAGCCTGCCGAGCCGGCGGCGATGAGTTTTTGGTGGTAATTGAAAAGGTTGAGTACATCACCGATATTTCAAAGCTGTGCGCGCGCTTGGTTGAGGTGATTAGTCGGCCGGTGACGTATGGCCGCTTTCAGCTTAGGGTTGGGGTTAGTATTGGTGCAGCGGGGTATCCCTATGGCGCGAGTACTGCCAGAAGCTTGCGAATGAAGGCGGATGAGCTGATGTATAAGGTGAAGAAGTCAGGCAAGAATAATTATCTGATTTCAATGGGGGATGGCTGTTTGACGTAGCAGTGTTAACAATCAAATCCCGCTTTACGCAAAAAGGCCACCAGCTCCCAGCCATGCTCCTCAATTTTCTCCACGGAGTCATGTCCCGCATCATCAATTTCCAGCAGGCTTAAATGCGGCTTCGGGCAGTTTTCCATAATCGCCCGCGCATCATCCACCGTTACCGTGGTGTCATCTTTGCCATGTACGAGTAACGCCGGACATTGAATTTTACACACGGTATCCAGCGGCGCAAAGCTGGCAAAGCGATGCCCGATCACCCATTCCACATAGCGCATAACAACTTTCCGAAATGGCGCGGGAATGTGAAAGTGCTGCAAATAACGCTGCATCACCCACGCGGGATGGGCGAATGACGAGAGGCTGATCACCGCCGAAATATCATCGCGCTTCGATGCTTCCAGTAATACCGCTCCGGCACCCACTGAATGTCCTAGCAGCGCTATTTTTTCGGCGGCTGTATGGCGTTGTTTCAACCAGTCAATGGTGCTACCGAGATCCTCAGCAAAACGGGGTAAGGATGAAAAGGTATCCGCATCACTCTTGCCATGGCTTCTGGCATCAAATAACAGCACATTCATTCCGGCTTCATAAAATGGCACGGCGATAGGCAGCATCATTTCGGCATTGCTGCCCCAGCCATGCAGGATGATGAGGGTTTCATGGGAGTTGGGCTTGGGTAGGAGCCAGCCGAATAGCTGCTTGCCGGAGGGCGTGGGAATTTGTACCTGCTGATACTCAATGCCGATATCCTTCGGAGTGCTTTGTTCTTTGTTTCGGGGCGCGCGAAAGCCTAGGTGGATGGCGATTAGCGCCAAGCCGATAATTATGGCGACGACAAAGATAAGTATAAAAAGTAAATTCAACAGTACGTGCCTCTAAGTAAATTAATGACGACCAGATGTTGGTATTCTGGTGTTTTGATACTTCGCGGCAGTGTTCTTCTTCTGTACTTCAATAGCATTGATATTAATCAACTTTGCTAAGCTGGATGAGTTGTCACAAAAATGGTTAGGCCAGAAACTGCCACCGTTGCCTGCACTGTAACAATTTCAACCTCAAATCCTTTGTGTCCTCCCGTACAGTGCTACCATTGCCACACACTGTAAATCGAGGATGCTCGCTTGGACACAAAGGTACTCATTATCGGCGGCGGCATAAGCGGCCTACACACTGCTTATACGCTGGCTCAGCAGGGCATTGACTGCAAACTGCTGGAAGCGCGTCCTCGTTTGGGCGGGCGGATTATGTCACGCAATTGGCAGCAGGCTGACTACACTGACAGCCTGCCTGCTTACGATATGGGCCCCGCTTGGTTCTGGCCTGGTCAATCCCATATGGAAAATCTGGTTCAGGAATTAGGCCTGACCGAGTCCGTTTTTATGCAGCAAGAAACGGGCGATGCCGTGTATGAAAATGCAGAAGGCAAGATTGTGCGTGGTATTCAGGGCATTTCCATGGCGGGTTCCTACCGTATGCGAGGTGGCAATGCGCAGTTGATTTCGGCCTTGGAAAAGGGCTTGTCTGCTGACACTGTCATGCTCAATGCTTTAGTAACCCAGCTTGAATATATTGACGCTCAAGAGTCAGGCATTCGCGCCGCTGTAACCTTAGATGGCAAGCCCATCACGCTAAACTGTGAAGCTGTGGTGATTGCCGCACCGCCTCGTGTTGCTGTTGAGCAAATTTGCTTTGCACCAGCGCTCCCTGAACCACGCGTTACCGTGCTCAATGGCGTACAGACTTGGATGGCAGGTCATGCCAAACTCCTTGCCTTTTACGAAACCCCATTCTGGCTGGAGCAAGGCTTCTCTGGTGATTGCGTGAGCCAAGTTGGCCCGATGCATGAAATTCACGATGCCTCTCCGGCAGGTGATGGCCCGGCGGCGTTATTTGGGTTTATGGGTATTCCGGCAGTGCATCGCGGCGATCAGCAGGCTTTAAAGCAAGCGGCTATTGCGCAACTGGTACGATTATTTGGTGAACAGGCTGCAACGCCGTTGGATATCTACTTCAAAGATTGGGCTAAAGACCGGCTAACCGCGACAGCGCTAGATCAGGAAATGATGACCTCGCACCCAAGCAATGACATTCAACAGATTGTCGAAGCGGGTTGGTCGCAGCGATTAATTTGGTCAGGGACCGAGACGGCACCGAATGGCAGCCGGTTTAACGGCTATTTGGAAGGGGCACTGGAGGCCAGTGTTAGAGCAGTTTCTGAGCTATTAAAAGCGCCAGACCTCAAGCTGAAATAAAGCAATTAGCCTCGCGTGGCATCCCGATTGAGATGCCATGCGAGATTCTAACGTGTTGCGGTTAAGCGTCAGCAGTGACTTTAACCACCGAGTTTTCGCCGCCATTGCCATTATCAGCATAGCCGTCGGCTTCCCACTCATTTTCCCAGTTTTCGCCATCATAAAGATAACGGAACTGATACTCATCGCGAGTGGTGTCCAGTTCTAGCATAGTGGTGAATTCGCCGCTTTTTAAACGCTTTAGCGGGCTGGCAGTTTCATCCCAATGGTTGAAATCGCCTACGACATAAATCGTTTTAGCGCCATCGGCGGCTTCTTTGCTGACCCGAAAAGTGACTTTACAAATCGGACGTGATTTAAGAACCTGTTTTTTTAAGCTCATGGTTTTACCTGGATTATCTAAAAGACGGTTAAAAGGCCATCGGAACTATGCGCTGTGTATCAAGCAGGGGTTATTTCTCGGGTAGTGGAATAAATTCCGCGTCATCACCGGGGACTAGGGGGAAGCGTCCTTCGGCCCAATCTTGTTTTGCTTGCTCGATACGTTGCTTACGGCTGGAAACGAAGTTCCACCATACATAACGATGTCCAATATTTTCACCGCCGATTATAGCAATTCTACTAGGCTGTTTGGCAATAATTTCAAGCCCTGACGCAGTATCTAATGTGGCCAGTGCGAATTCCGGCACCAACTCACCATTAATTTCAACTTCTCCGCCTGCAACATACACCGCACGCTCGTCCACATCGGGAATCGACAAGCGCTGACCGGCTTGCAACGTGGCTTCTACATACAAGGTTTCTGCAAAGGTTTTAACTGGCGAGGTGACGCCATAAGCACTACCCAGCATCACGCGCACTGGAACCTCATTTAAAGTGAGCGCGGGAATGTCGTTGCTAGGATAGTGCAAAAACTCCGGTGGCGTTTCCTCATCGGCCTCGGGCAATGCCAACCACAGTTGCAAGCCGTGTAAGCGACGGTCGGACTCCATCATCTCAGGGCGCTCGCGCTCAGAATGCACAATGCCGCTGCCTGCCACCATCAGATTAATATCACCGGGGCGAATGGCTTGCTCACAGCCCAAAGAGTCGCGGTGCAAAATTTCACCTTCGAATAAGTAAGTGACCGTCGCCAGATTAATATGGGGATGAGGGCGCACATTAATACCCGGCCCTGCTGGGAAATCGGCCGGCCCCATATGATCGAAGAATACCCACGGACCAACCGCGCGGCACTTGGCGTTGGGTAACATGCGGCGTACCGAAAACTCGCCAAGATCTTCGGTGCGGGGCTGTATTAACTGATCAATTGCAGACATGATTTTTCTCCCTGACTGGTGAATTTTATATTGAGATAATAGTGCTTAGTGTAGTGCATGGGATACCAGAAAATCATACAACATTAAAAAAAGTAAATTATTTAGCATCCAAAAAAACAAGCCTCGCGTAAATAGAAACAACATTGAAACGATGTTATGAATTAAACAACTTAATTAATTTTATAAGGTGGAAGTTATGAGTAACTCAATTAGCAAAGCATTAATGGCCGGCGCAGCATTAGCATTAGTAGGCTCTGTTGCCAATGCAAAACCCAATGATCAATTAAGAATATCGGCTGAAGCCCCAACGAATGTAAAAGAGAGTTTTAATGCTTGGGTTGGCGGCGCAGCAATATCAGGCCGTAAAGATAAATGCTACGGAATTGCATTGAGTGCAGAGAACGATTGTAAAGCCGGTGCAGGCACTAGCTGTCAGGGTACTTCAACCGTTGATTTCCAAGGAAACGCCTGGACTTATGCACCCAAAGGCAGCTGCGAGTTCATCAACACACCAGAAGGCCCAGCGTCTAAAACTGAACTAGATCGCAACCTGCCATAAGCCATGACGAATCAAATCCCTCCATTTGATTCGGGTCAGCAGCGCTTGTTTGGTGCTGGGGTGAATTTAAAACCCCAGCACTACGACGAAGCACTTTCCCTTGCTGATACTCAGGCTCAAACCAGCATCGATTCGGATGTCTGGTTTGAGGTGCATACCGAAAATTACTTTGTGGATGGCGGCCCAAGGCTGCGTTACCTGCAAGCAATATCCGAACGCTTTCCGCTTAGCTTTCATGGGGTTGGTGGTTCGCTAGGTTCTTACACGGATAAGCCTTCAGCCCTGACAACACGGCACTTGGCTCAAGTCGCAGGTCTGGTTAAATGCTTTAATCCGGTACTGGTCTCAGAGCATGCAACTTGGTCAGTTAGCCAGCACGCTTACTTTGCCGAGCTGTTGCCACTACCCAGAACGGAGCAGGCACTGGCCTGTTTGTGCGAGGGAATTGATCGTTATCAGGAAGCCATTGGCCGCAGTATTTTGATAGAAAACCCCACCAACTATTTAGACTTCGTATCTGATATGGATGAAGCGGATTTTCTAATGGAAGCACTCAAGCGCACTGGCGCAGGCTTGCTGTTAGATGTGAATAACCTCTACCTCAGCCAGCAGAATACCGGCCTTGATCCAATCGCTTATTTAAATGCATTAGCGCCTGAGAAAGTCGGTGAAATTCACATTGCAGGATTTGATGTGGACCAGAATTACCCTGATGAATTATTGATTGATAGCCACGCTGCACCGGTTGATGAAGCGGTTTGGTCATTATTAGAAACCACAATTAAAACACTGGGCACTAAGCCCGTTTTATTAGAGCGCGATGATAATATTCCGCAGTTTTCTGAATTAATGAATGAGCGAAATCGTGCACAGGATTTATTATTAAATAGTGCTGAAATAAATAAACAGCAGGCGGTCATTAATGGCTAATTCAGAAAACACACATGCTGATTATATTAATGCCTTTACGCAGTTTATGCACTCTGGTAACCAGAATGATGTATTGCCGTTTTTAGACGGTAGTCGACCGGCTGCGTTTCTCAGTGTTTATCGCAATGGCTATATTAAAGCCAGCATTGGCGCGTTACAGAGTAATTTACCCTGCTTGCCGGTGCTACTGGGTGAGGAGTTTTTTGGGCAACTGGCTGCTGCTTATGTGCAAGAAAATCCTCCCGCCACTGCGACTTTAGTTGGCTATGGTTTTGGGGTGGATAGCGATGAATATGCCACGCTCAGCTTTATTGAATACCTAAATCAGCGTCATGGCGCGATCGTTAAACAGTACCCGTATTTAACTGATATCTGCGCATTGGATCAGGCTTGGTTGCAAGCGTTGAATGCCAATGGCGAAGACTTTTTAAGCTTGGAGCAGGTTCAGGCATTGATTGCGCAAGGCGAAGACCTTGGCGCATTGCCATTAGCCTTAGTCGACTCCAGCCGCTTAGTGAGCTTGCAGTATGACTTAATGGAGCTCTGGAGCACCTTGCGCTTTGGCGAGCAAACTCCGGACTCTGCCATAGAGCTAAAGTTAAACACCACCACCATTTTATTCTGGCAGCTAGATGGCAGGGTACAAGCCCGACCGTTAAACGCCGCAGAAGCAGTCTTTATGCAAATGCTGCAACACACAAATTTCGATCAGGCCGCGGCTGCCGCTAACGAGGTCGATGAAAGTTTTGATTTATCCAGCCTGTTTGCCGACTTGCTCAATGCACAGCTGCTACAACTCAAAGCCGCTGTTGAATCATCCTAAAGACCTATAACCATCAACAAACTAACAATAAATTCGAGACTACCCCTATGAGCTTTTTAACTTCCCTTTACAGTGGCTTCTTTGAGCGAATCGAGCAATGGTTTAAACCGATCGTTATGCTGGGTTTGCGTGTGCAGATTGCTTATGTGTTTATCCTCTCTGGCCTTGCCAAATGGAGCGGATTTTTAAAGCCTGATCCCGGTGTGTATGACTTGTTTATGTATGAGTTTTTTTGTCCCGAAGAGCCACGCGCCGGCGCACTGCAACTGTGCAATCCTGAAACACTGGAATATGTGGATGGCTCAACCACCGTCACCGTCATCAAATATCTAGCGGTAACCGCGGGCGTGATGGAAGTTGTGCTGCCGGTGTTATTGATTATTGGATTATTTAGCCGCTTTGCTGCGCTGGGAATCGTCGCGATGGTTGCCTTTATCCAGCTGGCTGTATTCCCCGAGTGGTCGCATTGGATGAATCCTGCGTCTTGGTGGTTTGCAGTGGCTGCTGCTATTGTGGTTGCAGGGCCGGGTAAATTGTCGCTGGACTACTGGTTAGGTCTGGAGCGCAAGGCTTAATTACGTCCAGACCCAATGGCATAGGGCTTCAGAGTGAAGTCTTATGCCGTTGAAATAGCATCATCAGGGCTGGGCTGACTGGAATCTACCGCAACCGCACTCACGCGCATGGAGACAAAAGTCGCCTGTCCTACAATGCTTGCAAATGAGGTATCCGCTGCATCGCGGCCAATGCCAACGCGCACAAAGCCACTCACGGGTGCCATTTTGGTGGCATCAAACATGTACCAGTCTTCATTTAAATACACTTCAAAAAAGCCGTGGAAATCGGGCGGCTCTAAACCGGCCGCATAGCCACCAACATAACGCGCCGGAATGCCCAATGCGCGGCACAATGAAATGCTGACATGTGCAAAGTCGCGACACACTCCCGCACGCTGGATGAGCACATCGCAAGCGCTTGATGAGGCATCGGTGCTGCCAGAGATGTAGTCAATGTGGTTAAACACCCAGTCGCAAATCGCCTGAACGCGGTAATAGCCGCCATCCAAATGCCCGAATTCTTTCGCGGCAAAGCGCCCCAAGCGGTCGGATTCGCAATAACGGCTAGGGTTTAAGTATGGCAGCACATCGGTCGGAATCACCGGATGGCGTACTTCATTTAGATAACTTGGCTGATCGACTTCCGGCGATAACGCCACCGTGGCGCTGTAGCGAATCTTAAAGTCGCCAGGCCCAGCATTGATCCGAATGCCTCGCACGCCCAGTTGATTCAACATGCACCATTCGATATTAGTGTCTGGAGAAACGGTCAGGTTCTCATTTGAGATCATTTGATGCTGGGTAAAAGCGGGCGCAATATTGAAGACAAAACTGGAGGGTGAAGCGATACTGTATTCAAGTTCCGATTCGACGTTAACGGTGTGCATAGTGGGTTTCCATCTGTTGGTGAGCATTGTGGTTTGGAGTGAGCGGCAACTCCGGGCTATTTGGCATTAGCTTGGGGAAACCTAATCGCGGCATAGTTTCGGTCGTTTTACCACAGACAGGTTCAGAAGAGTATCGACAATATGTTAACTCTTTGAAACATTAGTTAGCAGAAAACGCTGACTGCCTAGCTAACTGCGTTATTTTTCGCCATAGCAATCTCAAGATAAAAGTCACTTCGCGATTAAAACTAACATTAAAGTTAATTAATCATAATATTTTAAAGGTAGTTTATTTACCTTTTTTAGATAATGGTTTATAGACGGTTTAATTAATCTCGAACTATTATTTTCTCGTGACAGCACAATCCCTTATTTTATTTATTAATAGAGGTGTGAGAGAAATGAACGTTAAATTTATATCTTCTGTAGCTGCGACATTATTATTATCCGTTCCAGTATTAGCATCGGCAGATGATTGTAATTATGCCGACAAAGCGATGAAAACAAGTTACTCAACCGGCCAGCAGCAAAGTGGCTTCATGCGGGTGATGGCCCACTCCAAGCCAGACATTGTCGATACCGCTAGCAGTGCAGGTACCTTCAACACGCTACTCGCCGCAGCGACAGCCGCTGACTTAGTGGATACGCTCAAGGGCGATGGGCCATTTACCGTGTTTGCACCCACCGATGAAGCCTTCGCCAAGGTGCCAGCAGACGCGCTGCAGGCCCTGATTGCCGATAAAGAAGCGCTGAGAAATGTACTTCTCTATCACGTGGTCTCTGGAAAAGTCACTGCAGCCGATGTGGCTAAATTGAGTTCGGCGACAACTGTACAAGGCTCTGATGTGATGATTGATACTTCGGATGGCGTTAAGATTAATGATGCTACCGTAGTGGCCGCCGATATAATGGCAGGCAATGGTGTTATTCATGTAATTGATACAGTGTTAATGCCAAAATAAATGGTTTAATCATTACTGTTTTTTAAGATAATATTAAAGCCCTAAAGACTGTGAAGTTTTTAGGGTTTTTTTGTGCTTGGAAGTTATAGGCTTAATTATTTTTAATACATAAAAGTGATAACGCTAACACAATAAATATTGATTTAGGAGACCTTTATGCAAAAGGCATTAATTTATGACGCAACAGCTACCACATGCTCTTTGAAGCTAAATGTTAATGAAAATCTTTTAGAGGAGGCGCGACACTATAAGCTTAACCTTTCAAAAGTACTGGAACAGGCTCTTGTGGCAGTGCTGGCCGAGAAAAAGCGTGCTGAGTGGCTGGAGCAGAACAGTGAAGCGCTAGAGGCTTATAATCAAAGAGTTGAACAGCGCGGCGTGTTTAGTGATGGCTTGAGGAGATTCTAATGTTTCAGTTTAATGTTCTACTTTTTAGGGGCTACTTATGAAATTTGTATCCAGTGTACTTATCGCGGCTTTGATAACGGTCACTATAGGCTGTAGCCATGTGAGATCATCTGTAAAGTCAGAAGAGTCAGGTACAGAGGCCTCTAAACCAATAGCTCACGGTGGCATTAATTGGTGGATAGTTTCAGGTGTCGTTCTTACCGTGATAAGCGCTGCCAGCATGTCAGACAGCGGCTCTAAGTGAGTCTAGTGGGCAGACAATTGAGTCATATCGCCAATAGCTCTGTCACAAAAAAAGGCCACAACGAAATCATTGCGGCCTCTTGAGTCAGTTATCGAACAACATGCACCGCACAAGGCGCATGGCGAACCACTCGCGCGGCGGTAGACCCAAGAAAGAAATCCTGCAAGCCTGGTCGGTGCGAGGCGATAATAATCAAATCCGATTTATGCTGTTTAGCATACTCAACAATGGTCGAGCCGGCAGAGCCTTCTTCGGTGACAACTTTAATCGTTACATCGCTAATGCCTTTGGAATCTTCCAGCAAACTGGCTTTAGCGTCTGCGTGGTTTTTCTGCAGCTGGCCTTCGGGTAAATAATCGACGACATAGGCAGGGATGCTATCCAGTGCAGAGATTAAGGTGATTTTCCCACCTTCAGCTCTCAGTGCCTGAGCCAGCCGAATGGCCTCTTGGGTATTGGCTGGGTGGTAGGGAGCGACTGGGACTAATATGTTCTGATACATAATGAAAACTCCTCTTGGTTATACAAGGCGATAAAGTCATCCCTTGTAACTACAGTTTCATTATAGACAATGAGTGGGGGCTTTTGTGTTGATGTAAATCAAATTATCAGATGAAGCGCTGAGGCAAAAAGTCGCTAATGTCACAAGATGGCTCCCGTCCCTGAGCAAGATCAGTCACGATCTTGCCCGTCACGCCGCCCAAGGTAAGGCCGATATGTTGATGCCCAAAGGCAAATATCACACGTTCTGAAGTCTTTGATTTACCTATCACCGGCAGAGAGTCCGGCATAGTCGGTCGATGCCCAAGCCACGTGTCATCAGGCGATCCCAAATCACCAAACATATCATGTGATTTACGCTGCAGGTAGTCGGTGCATTTGGTATTGAAGGACGCGTCGATGGCATTGATCTCGACCGTACCCGCAATGCGTAATCCATCAGCCATCGGCGTGGCATAAAAGCCCGCTTCGGCCCAGCCCACCGGACGTGATACGTGAGCGCCGTGATTGCGATACAGAATATGGTAGCCGCGTTCAGTCCCTAGCGGCAGGTTTTCAGCGCCGGTGCCTTTAATCTGACGTGAGCGCGCGCCGGCAGTTAGTGCTAATCGATCCGCGCGGATCTCTGTGCCATCCGTTAGATAGGCAGTTACCCCAGTGGCGTCGGGCTGGCAACGCTCAACACCGTGTTGCATGACTGTCCCGCCCAGCGCCTCAAACCGCGTTTGCATACGGCCAACCAGTTCCTGTGGGTTGGTGATATGTCGTGCACCTTTGAAATGCAGTCCGCGATGAATAGGCTGTTTAATATTAGGCTCCAGTTTAAGCACCTCATCTGAGCTTAACTCGTCAAACACCACGCCTTGTGCCGCACGCATCGCATTGCTGTCTCTGGCGCTTTCAAAACCGGCACAGCTGGACCAGACATACACGCAGTCATTACTCACAACCAGATCCTGTGCATTCGCCTCGTGAATCAGTGGGTCGAGACCGGCATCTGTATGTTTTAGAAATTGCCCAAGTGCCTCGCTGATGTGTTTAACGCGGGATGCGCGGCAATTATTCAGGAAGCTCAGCATCCAACGCGGGTTGCTCACGCCGTAGCCGATATTGAAGCTGAGGGGGCTTTCGCGACTGGTCAATAAATGCGGTAGCGAGGTGAATATCGATGGGCTGTTGACGGGGATACACGCATAGGTTGCGATGGTGCAAGCCGAGCCGTAAGTGGTACCAGAGCCCGCTGGATTGGGATCACAGATCAGCGTTTTTAAGCCTTCTTTTTGCGCCCACAGCGCCGTCGACATGCCAACCATACCTGCGCCCACAACGATAAGATCGAAGTCATTTTGTGAAGTTGTTGAATTTGGCAAGGGAGCGCACCTTTTAGATAGAGTTTGGGGGACTGGCTCCATTATTTATGGTTTTGGTTTGAGCTGCAATTCTAATCTTTTCGAGACATACCGATTCACAAATCGCAGGCATAAAAAAAGGCCACAATGTAAACATTGTGACCTTTTGATATCTTGGTGCCGCAACCACGAATCGAACGCGGGACCTACTGATTACAAGTCAGTTGCTCTACCAACTGAGCTATTGCGGCGAAGAGGCTGGCGATTATAAAAGCATTTTTATAGCCATGCAAGCCTCTCTTTTACTTTATTGCAAATCTATTAACTTTCTGCTGCTTTTCGCTGCTTCGCAATCTTGGCATCGATCTTCGCCTGCTTCTTGGCAAGCTTAGCTGCCGCTTTCGCTTCATCCTTGGCAATGCGCGCGGGGGAGCGGTATTTCACCCGATAGAACAGGGCAAATAACACCGGCACCATAATCAGCGTGAGGATGGTGGCAAAGCTCAAGCCAAACATAATCGACACGGCCATCGGGCGGAAGAATACGTCGGGCAGCAGCGGGATCATCCCAAGCACCGTGGTGATCATCGCCATGGTGACAGGGCGCATCCGGCTGACGGCGGCTTGTTCAATGGCTTCAATCCACGGCATACTTTCTTCCTCATTGAGGAGCTTGATTTCCTCAACCAGTACGATGCCATTTTTGATCACCATGCCACTTAAGCTCAGCACCGCCAGCATCGCGGTAAAACTAAAGGGCGTGTTCATAATCAACAGACCGGCACTCACGCCGATAATGGCGAGCGGCACGGTTATCCAAATCACCAGCGTTTGGCGCAGTGAGTTAAACATGAACATGGTAATCACGACCATCAGCAAGGCACCGAGCGGCACGAAGGCAAACACCGATTTATTGGCTTTGGCCTGTGCTTCAAACTCGCCACCCCATTCCAGTGAGTAGCCGGGCTCTAGCGGAATTGCTTCAAAAGCAGGGCGGACTTGCGCCAGCAGCGCGACCGGGTTACTGCCTTTGTCGGTGTCCGGATCAGCCAGTACTGAGAGCGTGCGCTTGCGGTCACGACGCTTAATCAGCGGGTCTTCCCAGACCACATCGATACGGTCAATGACTTGCTCAATGCTCACATACGCTTGGCGCGCTTGGCTATACACCTGAATGTTTTTCAACTGCTCGACGGTGCCGCGCTCACTCTCCGGTGGGCGCAATACAATCGGCAGCAAGGTAGAGCCTTGGCGATATAAGCCGATACTTAGGCCGCTCACATTCAGGGCAATTGCATTATCCAGATCCGATTTACTAATGCCTAAGCGTCGTGCTTCCTCATCATTAAATACGGGGCGGATGACTTTGCTGCGCTCGCGCCAATCCTGCTGTACGTTAATGGCGTTCGGCTGGGCGCGCATAATCTCTAAGCCTTTTTCACCCAGCGCCCGTAAGACTTGTGGATCAGGGCCGATAAAGCGGGCTTCGATTTTTGCTTTGGTGGCGGGGCCAATGGCCATGCGACCAAATTTTACAAAGGCTTGCGGATTGTGCTCGGTGGTGTAGTTGCGCAGTTGGTTGATGGCAGGTTCGATATCATCAAACGATTTCACCCGCACAATCAGCTGTGCATAGCTTGGCGCATTAAACTCGACATTGTAGGTCAGCATAAAGCGCTCAGCACCACGGCCAATGGTGGTGGTCACGGCTTCGACGCTATCCAGCGAGGTGACGTACTTTTCCAGTTTGCCAGCATCGGCCTCGGTGGCGCGAATGTCGGTGCCTTCCGGTAGCCAGTAATCGACGATAAACATCGGCAGCGGGCTATCAGGGAAGAAGGCTTGGCGCACTTGACCAAAGCCCACAATCGAGGCGGCAAACATCAGCATAATCAGCAGCACAGTGAACCAGCGGAAGCGCAGGCAGAAGCGCACGAGTCCACGGAACAAGCGGTAAAAAATACCTTTGTATGGGTCAGATTGCTCGCCAGGCTCGGCTTTACCGGCTTCCTCTTTAAACATCAAATAGCAGAGGAAGGGGGTAATGGTGATGGCCAATATCCAGCTTAAGAACAGCGAGATCAGCAGTACCCAAAATAGGCTGCCGGTAAACTCACCACTGGCATCGGGCGACAAGCCAATTGGCGCAAAGGCGGTAATCGCAATCACCGTCGCTCCCAGCAGTGGCCAGCTGGTATTTTTAACAATGCGCTTGGCGGCCTCAATTCGGGTGAGGCCATTGTGCAGGCCAATCATGACCCCCTCGGTGATGACAATGGCATTGTCCACCAACATCCCCAGCGCAATAATCAGCGCCCCCAGCGATATTCGGTGTAGCTCGATGCCGGCCATTTTCATCACGATAAAGGTGCCGGCAATGGTCAGCAGTAAGACAAAACTCATTAAAATACCAGGGCGCAAACCCATGGCAACCAGCAGAACCACGATAACGATACCGATGGATTCGGCCAAGCCAATAACAAAGTTTTCAACCGAGGCTTCTACTTGTAATGGTTGGTCGTAAATGGTGCCGATATTAATGCCCAGCGGGCGCATGTATTCGAGTTCTTCCATGCGGTCGCGCACGGCTTTACCGACATTCACCACGTTTACACCACTGGAGAATGAGATTCCAAGAGTGAGCGCGGGCTTGCCGTTAAAGTGATAGATGTGGCTGGGTGGGTCGACGTAGTCCAGCTTTAGGGTGGCGACATCGCTTAAATAGACGAGTTGATCGCCATTGCGGCCAACGGTCAGGTTGCGCAAATCATCCACGCTGGAGACGGTGCCGGTGGGCTTAATGCGAATGTATTCACTGCCAACGCGGATGCTACCGGCATTGGTGACTAAGCTTTGAGTGGCGAGTAACTGCTGCAGGGTGGTGACGGATAACCCTAGTGAGTTCATTTTGGCGCGGTCAACTTCCATCACCAATTGGCGCGAACGGGTGCCGCCCACGGTGACTTTACCAACGCCATCAACCAGTATTAACTCGCGTCGTAGGTAGTCGACGTAGTTTTCGATGTCGTTGTATTCGTAGCCGTCGCCGGTAATGGCAAGGTAGTAGCCGTACACATCGCCGAAGTCATCGTTGATGATTGGCGTCCTGACACCGGAGGGTAGGCTGCCTTCCATATCGCGGATTTTACGGCGCATCTCATCCCAGATTTGGGCAAGATCATCTTTACGGTAGATACTCTTCATTTCCACCATGATCTGGGAAAGACCATTCATGGTGGTGGAGGTGACTTTGTCCAGATAGGGCAGCTGCTGCACGACATTTTCAATCGGCAGGGTGACTTCTTCTTCTACTTCCTGAGCCGAGGCGCCAGGGTATTGGACCACGATCACCGCCTGCTTAATGGTGAAGTTCGGGTCTTCTAATCGTCCTAATCCCTGAAAGGAAATGTAGCCGCCGATAATCAGCAACACGATGACCATCCAGCTAACGGTTTTGTTCCGGATCGAGCTTTCCGCAATACTCATCGCTATTTCCTGTTATAGACCACGTTCTTTTTCATAAATGCGAATCTGCTGGCCTTCAACTAAGTAGCTGACGCCGGCCGCGACGATACGATCCTGGGTGCTTAGGCCTTCAGTAATGCGAATCATATTATTGCTAATGCCGCCGACTTTAACCGGCTGCTTGTGCAATTTCAGATCCTGCTCTACGCGCCATACGAACTGTGAATTGTTCTGATCAAATACCGCTTCTACCGGAACTAATACGCTGCGATCATCCATATTGGAGCTGATGGCGCTGAGGTCGATGGTGATATTGGCGCTCATACCTGCTAGCAAGGTCACATTCTTTGGGACTTCGAGATTAAACAGCACCGGGTAGCTGCGGGTGAGGGCATCAGGGACTAAATCATGCTCTTTGTAGCAGGCTTTGTAAGAGTCTGGAGAGGCGCTAAAGCTGACTGTACCACACAGCGATTGGTAGTTTTTCACTTGGCGCATTTGCGTAAAGACGGACTCTGGCACATCGAAACGAATGCCTAAGTCGCCAGAGCGCTGAATTTGAATAATGGTTTGCTGTGGCTGAATAAACTGGAAATTCTCCACACTGACATGAGCAACTACACCGCTAAAGGGTGCGCGTAGCGTGGTGTAAGTCAGATTGCTTTTGCCTTGCTTGACGGCGGCTTCGGCACTGCGTAATGCGGCGCGAGCAGAGTCTAACTGTGACTTGGCGATATAGTTCTTTTGGTACAAACCATAGGTTTGCTGGTACTGCGTGGATGCCAGATCCAACTTTGCCTGATAGTCGCTTAGCGTGGTGCGAAAGTCGGTGTCATCCAGTTGGGCAATTAGTTGGCCTTTTTTGATGGACTGTCCGGGCTGAACCGTTAGTTTGGTGAGTTGGCCTGCCACCCGAAATGCCATATTGGTCTGATCAGTGGCTTCTAAAACGGCTGGGAATGTCCGCTCAGAACCACCGCTCATCCGAATTGGTGTAAAAACTAATGCGGGACGAATGGGTTCCGGTTTTGCTTCTTCTGCTTGCTCAGCGGCTGTTGAATCGAGCTGACAAGCCTGTAATACGGGGATCAGGCTGATCAGTAGTAATCGGTAAATGGCATTTTTTAGAGTCATTATCAGGTCTCAAGCAGGTAGCATGTTCAATAGAGCAGTCGATTATACATACGTGCTTGTATGTTAACTAGTGCGACTTATCTGGAAGCGGTATACAATCCTTCATCCCCCTCGCAATTAAAGCTAATGCTACATGGCCAGAAAAACCGAAACAGATAAACAAATCACCTATCAAAAGTTATTGGACTCTGCCTCTCAGTTGTTTATTGAGCAAGGTGTTGCAGGCACGACCTTAAACAAAATTGCTGAGCATGCCGGTATGACGCGGGGTGCGGTGTATTGGCACTTTGATAATAAAGACGACATTATCAAATCGCTCTGGCAGGAAGGGGCGGGCGAGGCGCATGCGGCGTTTATGAAAAGCCTGAGTAGCTTAGCGCCGGAAAAGGCAGAAGCGGATTTTAGGTTTACGATAAAAGGCGTGCTGGATCACGTATTGAATGACCCGAAATACACACAATCCTTACGTATATTAATGCACTGCATCGAGTTTAGTGACGCAAAAACGCCATTAAATCAGTTTTTAATGGAGAAGCAGTCGGATTATTGGACGGGATTGAGTGGGGCGTTTGGGCAGTTACGTAGCTTGAATTTGTTGCGTTCGAGCTTGAGTAATGAAGCCTTAGCGAGTGGTTTATTGAGCTATTTATTTGGACTGATTCATCACCATCTTGAGACGTGCAGCCCGGTCGACCTCCAGCAAGACGGTCAAGCCTTGCTGGATATCTATTTAGATAGTGTATTGGTGGCTAGTGAGCCTGATAAACGTTAGCTTGACCCAAGCGAGCATGGTTTAAATCCAGACTCACTTAAGTGGCTAGATGTGCAGTACCGACCTATTTAACTAAGGTGTAGCAAGGCACATACTCTGCTGAATCAATTTTCATGCGCTTTTGGGCGATGAATGAGGTCAGCATGGCATCCATGCGCTGCATAATATCCGGATCACCTTGAATCTCGAATTTGCCGTGCTCTTTAATCGCTCTCAGGCCATCTTCCTTTACGTTACCGGAAACAATACCGGAGAACATTTGGCGAAGCGCACCGGCCAGTACATGGCTTTCCTGATTCTTATGCAGTTGCAGATTGCGCATATTCTCATGCGTGGGCTCAAACGGGTGCTGGAAAATCTTATCGATCTTAAGCATCCAGTTGAAGTAATAAGCATCGCCATTGGCTTTACGGTAAGCGCGCACTTCCTGCATGCCTTCCGTCATAATGCGTGAGACTTTGACCGGATCATCAATCACGATTTCATATAACGACTGCGCTTTTTTACCCAGCGTGGCACCAATGAATTCATCGATTTGAGTGAAGTAATCTTTTGAGGTCGCCGGTGCACTGAACACCAATGGGAATGGAATATCCTGATTATCCGGGTGCAATAAAATACCCAAAATATACAGAATCTCTTCCGCCGTACCCACGCCACCAGGGAATACCACAATACCGTGACCGGTGCGCACGAATGCTTCCAGACGCTTCTCAATGTCCGGCATAATCACCAGCTCATTCACGATGGGGTTTGGCGATTCAGCGGCAATAATGCCAGGCTCGGTAATACCCAGGTACTGACCATCGACATTACGCTGCTTGGCATGACCAACTGTAGCCCCTTTCATTGGGCCTTTCATGGCGCCAGGGCCGCAGCCGGTACAAATGTCTAAGCCACGCAAACCCATCTGGTAGCCGACTTCTTTGGTGTAGTCATATTCCAAACGGGAAATCGAGTGACCACCCCAGCAAACCACTAACTGAGGGCTCAGGCCGGGACGCAACACATCCGCATTGCGCATAATATGGAAGACGGCATCGGTAATGAGGTCCGAATTATTCAGATCAAATTTTGGGTTATCCAAAATCACATCGTTGATGTAAACCACGTCGCGCAGAACGGAGAACAGGTGCTCGTTAACACCCTTAATCATCACGCCATCCACAAAAGCATTGGCGGGAGCATTGCTTAGCTCCAGTTTAATCCCGCGCTCTTGCGAGATTATGTTGATGTCAAAGTCTGCAAAGCGCTGCATGAGCGCTTCGGCATCATCGGAAAAGTCGCCGTAGTTCAGCACTGCCAGTGAACAGTTGCGATACAAACGATACACATCACCCTTACTGCGATCTAGCAGGCGGTTGACTTCCATTTTTGATAAAACGCCGAGGTGGCGAGTAGGGGAGACTTTGGCATCAATAACGTCTTGACTCATTAGCGCATTTCCTTATTTGTTTTTTAGCGATATTTTTGGGAGAAACGGTGGATACTAACCAGTGTTTATTTCAGTAGCATAACATTTTGCTGTTCTTTTCCAAGGTTGTTATGATCAGCAGAATTTTAGCAGATACTAAAATTGTGAAATTATTCTCCCCGTCTCAACGGCTGCCATTTGTGGAATTCATCGCATTAATGGCCCTGACTACTTCCTTGGTTGCGCTAACCATTGATGGCATGTTGCCCGCCTTACCGGCTATCGGTCAGGACTTGGCCATCGCCGACCCTAACCATACTCAGTTGATTGTCTCCATGGTGTTTTTGGGGATGGCATTTGGTCAACTATTATTTGGGCCAATGTCGGATAGCTTTGGTCGTAAAGTCGCCTTGTATGCGGGCATGACGGTTTTCATGCTGGGCTGTTTGCTGTCTATTTTTGCGACTGATTTCAATACGATGCTGATTGGGCGCGTATTGCAGGGGGTTGGGGCTTCTGCGCCGCGCGTGGTGCCGATGGCGCTGATTCGTGATGAATATGAAGGCCGTGCTATGGCTCGCGTCATGTCACTCATCATGATGGTGTTTATTTTGGTGCCGATGTTAGCACCGGCGCTTGGCCAACTGGTGCTGTATATCGCGGACTGGCGTAGCATTTTCGGCTCGTTTTTAGGGTTAGCGCTTATCTTAACGCTGTGGTTCTCCATACGACAGCCGGAAACGCTGGCTCCTGAAAACCGCAAGCCATTCTCGTTTAAGCAAGTGTGGTTAGGGCTTATTGAGGTCTGCAGAATCCGTGCGGCATTGGGTTATACCCTCGCGGTTGGTATGGTTTCCGGGCCGTTTTTAACCTACTTAAGCACCGCGCAGCCTGTTTTACAGGAGCAATACGGCTTAGGCGCGCAGTTCTCGCTGTATTTTGCGGTATTGGCATTGGCGATTGGTGTGGCCTCTTTTGTGAACTCCAAGCTCGTTATGCAGTTTGGCATGCGCTTTTTATCGCGCTGTGCCATGTTGGGCGTGATTGGATTATCGCTCGTGTTTTTGTTGCCGGTGTATCTGACTGATGGCAATCCGCCGCTGTTGTTGTTTATGGCCTATCTGGTGGCGATTTTGTTCTGCATGGGAATGTTATTCGGTAACTTGAACACCATGGCGATGGAGCCATTAGGGCATATTGCGGGGATTGGTGCAGCAGTCGTGGGTTCCTTATCGACGCTAGTTTCGGTGCCACTCGGGATTGCCATCGGTATGTTTTACGATAACTCGGTAATGCCATTAGTGATGGGCTTCCTGATATGTGGCTTGGGTGCGTTATGGCTGATTCGTTGGGCGGAACCAGAATGAATTCCCAGGCGCTCACACTCACTGTAATGGCAATGACGGCATTTGCCGGTAACTCATTGCTCTGTCGCGCAGCGCTCAATCAAACTGAGATTGATGCGGCGAGTTTTACCTCGATTCGCTTGATCGCCGGTGCCTTAGTGTTGTGGTTAATTGTGCGCTTGCGGGCCAGTCGTGCAGAAGATAAGGGTGCTGGGCAAAATGCTGTTGGCGGCAATTGGTGGTCGGCGTTGGCGTTATTTGCTTATGCTGCTGGCTTCTCTTATGCCTATGTGAGTTTGGTGGCGGGTACTGGTGCGCTACTGTTATTTGGCGCGGTGCAAGTCACGATGATTGGCTATGGTATTTACCGTGGCGAGCGCTTGCGGGGCATTCAGTTGATAGGCTTGTTAATGGCTTTTGGCGGGCTGATCGGTTTGATGCTGCCGGGGCTTGAGTCGCCACCATTATTTGGCTCGGTGCTGATGTTGGGCGCTGGTGTGGCGTGGGGTGTGTATTCTTTACGTGGCCGTGGTGCGGGCGATGCGACGGTGGTCACGGCTGGCAACTTCCTGCGCTCTGTGCCATTGGCTTTGCTGCTAAGTGCTTTGATGTATTCCTACTGGTCGCTGGATATGGCCGGAGTCGGCTATGCAATTGCTTCTGGAGCGCTGGCATCGGGTGTGGGCTATGCGATTTGGTATACCGCTTTGCCGCTGCTGAAATCCACCACCGCTGCGACCGTGCAGCTGAGTGTGCCGGTGATTGCTGCAATTGGTGGTGTTATTCTGTTATCTGAGCCGCTAACGCTACGCATGGCCTTAGCCAGTGTCGCGATACTGGGCGGTATTGCTTTGGTGATCTTAGAAAAGCAAGCGCGTTGATTCTCGAATAATTAGCTTGGTAGGCGCCACTTCTTGCAAGCTCTTAATCGACTCTTCACTTTTAATTCGGCGCATTAAAATATTGGCCAGTGGCTCCAGTGCCTCGCGCAAAGCGGAGTGGGTCACTGAGAGCGGTGGTTTCATTTCATTAGCCCGATGTAATGGAATGTCATCATCGTGTGCGATCACCGAAAGGTCTTCCGGAATTTTCAAGCCCATTTCTTTTGCGGCTTCATATACGCCTTCGGCAATTAAAATATTAGAACAGATAATGGCCGAGGGACGAATAGTATTGCTTCTGGAAAGAACCGCTTTGGCAGTGCGGTGGCCGAACTCTTCAGTCATCTGCCCGTGATGTACCTGCACCCCGCTCATGTCATCGATAATATCCGCATCACTCATATCGGATGCACTCATCGCATCTAAAAAGCCCGCTTTTCGTTGCTTGGCAAAGCTTAATTCCGCAGGCCCATTGAGTAGAGTGATTCGTTGGTGGCCTATTGATAATAAGTACTCGGTCGCCTGTCGGGACACCCCATAGTTCTCAATATCATAATACGGATAGTCGCTGTCTTCATCCAAGCGGCCATGCATAACGAATGGCACATTTTTTCCACGCAAAAATTCAACCCGAGGATCATTTGGAGTCGGGTGCGTGAGGATGTAGCCATCCATCAAATTGCCAGCAGTCATTGAACGATACGGTGCAAGCACATCAAATTCGGTACTCACATGCAAAATAAAGTGCATGCCGTGCGCGGAGAAATACTGCGATAAGCCGGTGACCACCTCCATAAAGTGAATATTGGCGGACAAATCCGGTGAGGCCTGAATAATCATGCACACCATGCCCGAGCGGCCGGTGACTAACTTCTGTGCAAATTGATTCGGACGATAGTTCATCGCCGCTGCTGTTTTTACAACCAGTAGACGAGTCTCCTCGTTGACTTCGGGAAAGCCATTTAGCGCACGGCTAATAGTTGTCACCGACAAATTGAGGTGACGGGAGATGTCTTTCAAAGTAGCCATAGGTTATAGACGCTCGGAAACTGTAAATACGTATTGGTTTTCGTCGTCAAATTATCAGAATTGACTTAAATGAGCAATTCTTGTGGCGGTTTATATCAGTTGGCCGTGAGCTGCTTAAACTCTAAGTCAAATTTGTTGAGATAGACTTTGAGCCGGTTGCTGTCATTGCTGCTGCTACGGCGCTCTCGGCTCACATTAAACAGTTTACGACCGGCCTCGGCCATGCTTTTACTACCGCGACAAATTTCGATGACATGGGCCAGTTGTGCGTGATCAAACAGGTCGATTTCGGCAATTGCCGCATCGGATAAAATGCTTTGCAGAGTGTCAGCTACCGAGGTGCTGCCTGAAGCTTTTGTTTCATGGTTTGCCCAGTCTGATTGCAAGCGTACGATTTCATCGGCAATGATTGCTTCGGTAATGCGCCCACCGCTGGCCAGTGTCGCCATGCGCGTCATGCTGGAGTTTAAATCGCGGAAATTGGCGCGCCAGCTGGCTTCGCCGGAGTGGGCAAAATCAAGGTATTGCTTGCGCGCAGTTTTATTGAAGCGCACATTGTGGCCCGCTTTATGGGTGAACTGCTGCAGTTCATAGTCGATATTGGGGTCTAAATCTTCCTGCCGCGCTTTTAGCGAGGGGATTTCATAGGTCCAAAGATTGATACGCGCCAGTAAATCTTCGCGGAACAAGCCTTCGCTAACGCGTTGGAATAGGTTGCGATTGGTGCCGGCAATCAGTTGAAAATCGCTACTGATATTGCGATCGGAGCCCAGCGGCATAAAGACCTTATCCTCAATCGCCCGTAGTAACATGGCCTGCTCATCCAGCCCCAGCTCGCCAATTTCATCGAGAAATAACAGACCTTTATTGGCTTCACGCAGCAGGCCGGTACGCGCATTTAAGGCACCGGTAAAGGCCCCTTTTACATGGCCAAATAGCGCGGACATAGCATTGTCGCCGCGTAAGGTCGCGCAGTTAACTTCCACCAGATCAGCGCTGACCAAACCGCGCTTCTGCTTCAGTGCATAAATACGACGCGCCAATTGCGATTTACCGGCACCGGTCGGGCCAGTGAGTAAAATCGGTGCGGTCGAGCGAATCGATACCTGCTCCAGCTGCGCCATCATTTTATTAAAAGCGGCATTGCGGGTTTGGATGCCGCCTTTTAAATGGTCAACCCCTTGGCGCGCCTCGGCCGCAAAGCGTGACGCAATTTGATCATAGCAGGATAAATCCAAATCAATAATTTGATAAGAGCCGCCATTGCCTTCTTTGAGTGGTGAGGATTGCAGTAACTTACCGGGAATAAAGCGCGCCTCGGTTAACAGGTACAAACAGATCTGCGCGACATGCGTACCGGTAGTGATGTGCGTGTAGTAATTGTGATTTTCAGGGTCGAAAGAGATGCGCTTCATCACATCGTGCAGCTCGCCATACACCTGCTCAAAATTCCAAGGGTCGTCGATATTAAGCGTAATACCGGTGAGCTTGGTGCTAGGCGACACCTCTTTGATATCTCCCAGCGTTAATTTAGCCAGCGCTTCATGGTCGGGGTGATACAGCAGAATAAACTCATCAATGGGTAACTCAGGGTGCTGAGCTAGTGCAACATTGGGTCGCCAGCGTTCAAATCGCTTCTGACCAAAGCCACGATGATCAAGCTTACTACCCAAAATACTGATGATGACGTTACTGGTCATAATGTAACCCTAAGTTCGATTTAATTCAGTATATCTAAAACCGTATAAATTTATCTGAAAAAATAATTAGTTCAATTTTGGTGTTTTGGCCTTTCGAGGATGAAAAATAAATAATCCTTAATTTTCAGTTATTTATGATTTTAATTCTAAAGTTGGCACGTGCCGTGCAATAGATTATTTATGACTGTTAACTGCATTGGCCAGCGGAGCAGGTTCTGTATACCTGCCTGACACAGGCTTTCTCTGAAAGTGGCTGTGTATCGGCTGTGTAGGGTCATAGCACGCTGTGCGAAAAGCACGGCAATTTGTTATAGCTCAAGCGGTAGAGCAATTGACTCATCATCAATCGGTTGTTGGTTCGATTCCAACTAGCAAAACAACTCTCCCAGTTGTCTTAACTGCCCGAAAGGGCCACTAGGCAATAGCCTTCGGGATGTTTGTTAGGTAAAGCGGGCGCAGCGTGGCAACACACTGAGTCGGCGGCACTGAGCAGGCATCCAGCACATTGAATGACCTTTGGTATGGGTCCATTAAGTGCGGCAAGTGACCGTCAATACCTTGTTATGAGGCATCCGGCGCTTAGCCCCGTTTAGTGTAAATATCGACGCTCGTTCAGGTGTGAAGGCTATGCCGACTTTATTTATGAATTTTGCAGGAGAAGCAGCATGTTATTCAAAATGAAAACAATTATTCCGGAATCACACCGCGGATTGCTGTTTAAAAATCAGCAGTTTCAGGCGATTTTAACGCCGGGCTGTTATGAACATTGGAATTTACGCGGTGAGATCAGTATTCAGCAGTATGCGGTGAGTAATGAGTTTCGACGCGTCGATCAGGATTTATTGCACTTGGTCGAGTTGCACCCGGAGGCATTCACAGAGCATGTGATGAGCTGGGAAACTGGCCCGCAAGCTATTGGAATGTTTTACGAAGCCGGCGTGCTTAAAGACATCGCCGCACCAGGTCGTAGTGGCGCGTATTGGAAAGGTAAGCGCGAGTTGGAGTTTCGCACGTTGGATATCAGCAATAGCTATCTGTTGAGCGCTAGCTTGGCGGATGAGTTGGCGAAAACCCGTGAGCCATTGCTAAAAAGCCACCTGGTGACTTGCTTGTACACGCTGGGCTATGTGCCGGAAGGACATATCGGTTTCTTATTGGTGAGCGGTGTGCGTCATGCCGTTTTGCAAGAAGGCCAGCATGGCTGGTGGTTGGTTAATCCGTATGTGAGTTTGCAGATGATGGATATGCGCTTGCAGACCATGGAGGTGAATGGTCAGGAGATTTTAACCAAGGACAAGGTGAGCCTGCGGATTAATGTCTCAGCGACGTGGCAGGTATTGGATGCCATTAAAGTCCGTGATGCGATTAAAGATCATGAGGCGTTTTTGTATCGTGAACTGCAGCTGGCATTGCGCAGCGTGGTCTCGACTCAAACGCTGGACCAATTGTTGGCGGATAAAAACCTGCTAAACCAGCAAGTGCATGAGCTAGTGCTGGAGAGTGTGTCAGCCTATGGCCTTGACCTGAAAAAGGTCGGCGTGCGAGATATCGTGTTACCAGGTGATATGAAGGAAATCCTGATTGAAGTAGTAGCGGCTGAAAAGCAGGCTGAAGCGAATTTGATTCGTCGTCGTGAAGAAACTCAGGCCACGCGTTCGCTGCATAATACGGCCAAATTGATGGAAGGTAATCCTGTGCTATTGCGCTTGAAAGAGCTGGAAGTACTGGAAAGTATTACCAGCAATATTTGTGAGCTGAAGGTGTATGGCGGCTTGGAAGGACTGATGAATAGCACGGTGCGCTTGGAATGATAGAGCCATTATAGGTGGTATTTCTTACTCTTTAAGAGATCAAATCTTAGAGCTCATAAGAGGTACCACTTATTTGTTTGATTACATATTAAATTTTATGTCCTTAACTCATTGTTTATTATTTTTTTTGAAAGGGGTATGTTCTATTGTTGATAATTTATTAGAAGCGGCAAATATTAGTAGTTTTTGGCGTCTTATTGTTGCTGTTATATGAAAACAGTTGGCTTGAAAATAAGCCGAGGATCTAGTTTATGAAGGCTTGGTTGAGTGAGTTTCTCTTTATTCGTGAATGTTTTGCTGGGCCAACTGGTAAGCCTTTGTATAGTTATCACGTAACATTTGAGGAATTTCAAAGCCTGAAAAATAAGTTAATCGCCAATATTAGATTCGCTACAGACCCGATCAAAGGTAAGCATTGGGCTGAGCTCTATTGTTTATTTGTAGCAGAAAGGTTTCGGCGCGACTACGGAGCAGAAGAGGGTAGCTGGTCGTGGGAGTGGGCAGATAAGTCATTAGGTTGTGATTTTAAGCAAGGTCTAAGAAGTGAACTCATAAGTTATGGCTTAGAAAGCTTTTGGAAAAGGCCAATACGTCGTACAGAAAAAGGTCGGAATTTTATTGGCTCATTATTTCTGGAGGGCGGGCTGCCTTGGCCGCTGATAAAAAGCGAAACACACGGCTTTGGGCGTGTAATCAGAAAGGGTTTGAAGAATTACCATAGCAATAAAGCCAGTTTAGGCACGACGAGTGACATGATTGCCAGTTATGAGCAAGACTTGCCTTATACCTTTCACAACCTTGAAACCCGACAATTGCTTGCAGGTGTGATTGAACAGCTGATGCATCTCGCAGGAAAGTATCCCAGCTTGAAGCAAGAAATAGATCCGGTTGAATTTTTAGATAAAGCTGAGCCCCGCTGGAAAAAAGATTTTCCTCTACCACTTAATGAAGCTAATGCTAAAAACCTGATTACGGACTGGTTGCGTGATGCAAGTAAGCGTCAGGCAGAAAATGAAATCATTAAAAAGACACCGAATGATTTCAGGTGTACGCACAGTATTGCTGGACAAGTTGAAGGTCACTGGGATTTACAGGCACAACTCATTACGCCTATTGCGGTAACCTTTCCGGTTGATATTTCGGCTCTAAGCAGTACTCGTCTTGAAATGGCATTCTATGAGGGCAGTGTGCTTATTGCTCGGGGTAGCATTGTCTATGGTGAAGTACAAAATGGTACTGAGCTGAAAGTACGGCTACCGAGAGCACCAGTAGTGTTAAAAAGAAGAGACTGTAGTGAGTCACTTTCTTTGGCTTTGATGGATAACGGTGTTGCCATTTATCAAACTCAGTTTGATGCCAGCTCTATTGACTTTGAAACTGCACCGGTCATTTTTGAGGTAAGTGGTGATCAGGAACTGCTTGCAAATGCGAGTTGTTCCTTGAGGCAACCAGCAGTTTTAGTGCGGCTTCCACCTAATGCTGACTTTACTCCAGCGGAAAGTGTAGAAATAAAGCATATACAAACTGATGGTGTTCGCTGGGTTTTGCTTAGCCAGGAGACATCAATCTTTCTGGGAAGTGATAAGTTTAGAGTTCGTTTGAATCATCCTTCTGTAACTCAAACGTTTGCATTGGATGGAAAGCTGCTTGATTTTGATTCCCTCCCTAACGCTGTCTATCTGGGATGGCCAAAGCTGTGCCAAAAGAGCAATGAAGGTTCTGTTTATGAGTATATTAATGGAGAGTTAGTTGCTAAAAGCCGGCGTGAGATAGGTGGGGTCTTTAATTACACGCTTAAAAATAGCTCTGGTGAAATTCTATTCAGGAGAAAATTCGGTGTACTACCTGAAAGCTTTAAAGTCCGTTTGTTTGCCGGTGATGCTACTCGCCCAGCTCGCCTTGAAATTATGGGGGGAGGTGAGTGTAAGTTTGGCGTCATGGGTGAAAATATCAGCTCCCGCTTAGAGATTATTGAGGGGCGATCGGTTATTTCACTTTCTTATCGAGACGCAGTACCACCCTCTAATCTTCAATTAAGTGTTAAAGGTGGTGAATTTCTTGAGCCAGTAATACTACGCTTACCTTTTCCTTATGAGGGAGCGCGATTATTGGACTCCAGTAACAATATATTGACGTCCGAAAGTTTGATCCCAGAAGATCTGATTGGCTTGAGTATATTGCTATTTTCTGTAGGTGAAACACAGTCCTTTCATCTGAGAATGGAGTTGCAGGATAAGAACTTCAGCACTAACGTTTATCTTGATTACCGGTTGTTCAAATCGGGTGATGTTCCGCTTTCTGTTAATTTGTTTGCGTATCAAAATGATTTACGACAGATATTGGCTGCGATGGAAAGTCAGGATGCCTATGTCAAGCTAACGGTTGAAAGCCCTCAGCGTCGCTTAATGACAGTCAATATTAAAAGATATAACGGGTCTATCGCAAAAGATAGCACAGAGGTTTTCACTGCATCTGACTTCACGACTGGTAGAGTGGCTAGTGGAGTAAATGTCTCCGCAATGCTCCTTTCTGATCCCAAGCAAACCCCCATTGAATTGCGTGAACTAACAAGTCAGGGAGTGGGTACTGGCCGATTTGTCACAGATGACTCCATGTATAGAGATGGGCCTTGGTTGCTCTATCCAGAAGCAGAGTCTAGAGTCAAGTTCAGGCCATATCTGCTAGTCGGCCAACCGGCTTCGAATACCTATTCTTCCGGATCTAAAATTCACTCCTTACATGAGGCTGCGCGGCTTTATCACCCTCAGAATAATCCACATGTAATAGATGACCAAATTGCCGAAATGGGAAGTGATCTTGATCACAGTGGGTGGCAATATTTAGATGATATTAAAAGAAAATTTGATCACCTACCACTGTCTACCTTTGAGAGTTGGCTTTCACTTTCACGCAATCCACTAACCTTAGCAGTATCGATTTTACGCCTTGAGGTTGATGAGTTATTTAGTGACCGGATGCGTGATGAGTTGTCGATAATCTGGGAAAGTATTTCTTTACCTATTTGGAGCCAAGCCTATAAAAATTATGATCGTTGGCTGAGGGGAATGGGGCTTCCAGAATTTGTTATTAATGACATGGTTGATAACAGAAAAGCCGTTCTTTCGAACATCGTTTCTGGCTTTGAGAGCGTGGAACACTACCTTAGCAGTGGCAATAATGAGGTGCTTACAAGTCTGCCACCTGACTTGATATTGCCTATGTGGAGGGACACTCTTCATGAAAGCTATCAAAACACTCTTTGGCCAAAGTATTTGAATGGTGAACTTTCAGCGTGGGTTGAACAGCAAGATTTTTCAAAGAAAATTAAGGCACTGCCTCTTGAAAAATATGAAGATTCAGTGGTTTACCTGCCTATATTTATGGCTTATGTAACCTCAGGAAAATCTAGTATTGCTGACTTAAAAATGAACTCAACGATGGCCGAGCTAAAGTTCTTTGTCAGAAAAATATCAGACTTTGATAGGACCTCTTGGTATCGGCCAGCTCATGCACTTGTTACCTCATATTTACTTAATAAAAACGATAAGGATTAATCGCTTATGTACTTCTTCAAGGACTTAATTAACCAAAGCCTCAGTCGCACCAGAGAGGCTACATTAAGTATTTTAGGTATCAATAATGCAGAGCTCAGGCAGCACCTTGCAAGCCAGATGAATGATGAGCTGGGTTCTGATGGGTGCTTTCTGGCAGCCCCCGTTTTTGAGCACACTTTTGGCTGGGAGCCGTCAGCAATATCATTGGCAAGTTTAGAAGGAACGCTTTTATCAAGAAGCTTGCTTGATAATTTGGAGAAAGCTGATGCCTATGATTTTCCAAGAAGTCTAAAGCCTTACAAGCATCAAATTCAGGCTTGGGAAACACTGTTAGATAAGCAGCCTAAGTCAGCAGTCATTACAAGTGGAACGGGGTCAGGTAAGACCGAGTGTTTCATGATTCCCATACTTGAGGATTTAATTCAGGAAAGAGCTAATCAAAAGGGTGCTCTGGTCGGAGTGAGAGCACTATTTCTTTATCCTTTGAATGCACTGATCAATTCTCAGCAGGAAAGGCTCGATGCCTGGACTAAATCCTATGGTAGCGACCTACGTTTTTGCTTATACAACGGTAAAACAGAGGAGAGGTCAGACCGTGTTAGAAAAGAGCAAAAGAAAAAGCCTAATCAGATTCTTTCTCGCGAGCTATTAAGAAAAGAACCAGCCCCCATTTTAATGACAAACGCTACCATGCTGGAATACATGTTGGTGAGGCAAGTAGATAGCCCAATCCTTAGTATTTCAAAAGAAGCCAAATCTCTGCGCTGGATTGTTCTGGATGAAGCACATACCTATGTTGGGTCCCAAGCTGCTGAGATCTCATTACTGCTACGTAGGGTTGTTGAGGCATTTGGCAGAGACGCGAAAGATATTCGTTTTGTCGCCACTTCTGCAACTATCGCAGGTGAGGATGCTAAGGAACAGTTGACACAGTACTTAGCAGACTTGGCAGGGGTTTCTACAAATCAAGTTGTTGTTATTGGTGGAAGGAGAATTTGGGATGAAATCTCGCTTCCTGAAAAGTTATCTAACTTAAGCTTTGATGAAATATCACAGATAGAGCTCGGCTCTGAAGTTTCAGAAAGTAGGTTCACGGCTTTAATTAATAACAGGCTGTCTCACGACCTGAGAACATACATTCTTAAGGGTAGTTTAAATGGTGCTGTGAAACAAAATCGTCCACTTGATTTGTCTGAACTGGTAAATGAGTTCGGTGATAGGTTGGAGGGACAATCTCTTACAGAGAAGCAGCAGGAGCTTCTTGGGTGGTTAGATTTAATGACAGGCACAAAGCCTAGTATCGAGTCAGCACCTTTTCTTAAGCTTCGGATTCATCTTTTTCAGCAGATGTTACATGGTCTGTGGGCTTGCATTGACCCCAAATGTACAGCCAAACCAGAGAGTTTAGGAAAGTGGTCGTTTGGAAATATTTACACTGCTCATAAGTCACGTTGTTCATGTGGGTCACCTGTTTACGAACTAACGTTTTGTAAGGGATGTAAGGAGCCTCATTTACTTGCCGAAGATAAGGGAGGAGAGCTTCAGCAAATCAGCACTTATGTTGAGGATGAGTTTTCACTAAATTCTGAATCAGATAGTGAGGATTTTGAAGGTAGTTCAGACTCAGCTCCAGATATTCAACCAAATGATACGAAAAAAGTCATTGCGGGAATTAACTGTAAAAATGAATCGTATGGCAAAAGCTCATTGGATACTGAGAGCCTTAAGTTTGGTGTACTTAATCAGAGTAACTCTTCAATCAGCTTTTCCCATATTAATCATTCAGAGTCTATATGTAGCCGCTGTGACGCAAAGTCCTCCAAGTTTGGTTCTTGGTATCGTCAATTATACTTAGGATCTCCTTTTTACACTGCGAATGCGGTTCCTACGGTCTTAGAATATTGCCCAGATCCAGATAAAGAGGATTGTGCTGGAAAGTCACCTGAAGAACTTCCTGGGCGTGGACGCAAACTTATTACCTTTACCGATAGTCGCCAAGGCACGGCAAGAATGGCGGTAAGAATGCAGCAGGAAGCTGAGCGGTCAAGGTTAAGAGGATTGGTATTTGAGATCTTGGCAGAGAATCAAAAAAATGTTGACTCAAAGATCACAAACTCCCCCATGGGGGAGTTTTCTTATGATGATTTGATAACATTTGCTGAAACCTTTGAGTTAAAAGGAATGTCTGATCGTGCTGCAGTTTTTAGAAAGCAGGCTGAGGCGCTAATTGATAGTGATTCACGACCAGAAGCTGCAGAAATGAACTGGCAAGATATGGTAAGCGAGCTTTCCGGTTGTACCGATGTTAGTCAATATATTCTTGATTACAATATATCAATTAACCGGAAGATTCTGTCAGAGGATAATACTGGTCGATACATTGCCCGCCTTTTATTGGCAAGAGAGTATGCGCGACGACCTAAAAACCAGAACAGCACCGAGACATTGGGAATTATTAAGGTTAATTATGAGGGTTTATCGAATGTATCTCATGCTCCTCAGTACTGGGAGCAAACGAGAGCGATATCTCCAATACAAGGAGATGTTAGTTTAGAAGGACGGTTAAGCCTAAGTGACTGGAAAGATTTTCTTAAAGTGACATTAGACTTCTTTGTTCGTGAAAATACTTATTTGAAACTTGAGAACACCATCAGGTTCTGGATGGGCTCAAAGTTTTCACCAAAATCCTTGTTTCCGCCAGAATCAAATACAGATGAGAGCAATACAATAAAGATGTGGCCTCAGGCTAAGGGGAATAGTGCATCTAGATTAATCAAGCTCTTAGCTACTGGTTGCAACCTTGACATGACAAATAGGGAAGACCAAAACAAGCTGAATTTATGGTTAAAGTCTGCTTGGGAGGCTCTGACTAGCGATAATGTAAATATTTTGGTGAGAACTGATAAGGGTTATCAACTGCTATTGGATAAAATTACCTTTTCATTACCTAGAGAAGCTTGGGTCTGTAGTGAAACAAATCGCCTGATTGATACTACTTTCAGAGGTTTAACACCTTATCTACCACGAAAAATCCTTACTGATGTCGACTACCGATGTAAGAAAGTAAAGTTGCCCGACCTGTCTAAATTTAGACCTAATAGCAGTGCTGTACCAAAGTTAGTTCAAATCCGAGAACTTGTTAGTCAAGATCAGGAGGTTGATGAGCTAAGGAGCGAGAGTCTGTGGACAGATCTTAGCGATAGAACAGTTGAGGGGGGATTTTACTATAGAACAGCAGAACACTCCGCACAGCAAACCTCAGAGCGTCTGGAGGAATATGAAGAGCTATTTAAGCGAGGAAAAATTAATGTTCTGAACTGCTCAACGACTATGGAGATGGGGGTAGATATTGGCGGCATATCAGCTGTTGTAATGAATAATGTTCCACCTCATCCGGCAAACTATTTACAGCGAGCGGGTCGTGCCGGGCGAAGAAGCGAGTCTAGGGCTATTGCATACACTTTATGCAAAGCGGACCCACATAATAGACGGGCTTTCAATGACCCGGTATGGCCATTTGTCACAAAAATTCCTGCACCCAGTATTACGTTAAGCTCGGATAAGATTGTATTAAGACATGTGAATTCATATTTACTCTCATACTTTCTTCGAACCTTTATTGAGCCTAGTGATGATTATATAAAACTTACAGTGAGCTGGTTTTATAGCGGGGAAAACTCTCCATGTCAGAGGTTTAGAGACTGGCTGGAATCAGCCTCACACTCAGGAGAGGTCGCTTCTGCAGTCGCTAAGTTAACAGCAGGCACCGGTATCTCAGGGCGTTCTTTAGAGGAGCTTTTTGTTGATGCATCTGACCTGATTGGGGGTATTCAAACCAGATGGAAAACTGATTTTGATAAGTTAAACCTCCTCATTGGGAATGCTAAGGAGAATGCTTATAAAAGGGCATTATCCTTAGAGCTTACGAGGCACGGGGGTGAATACCTTTTACGAGACCTTTCTGTTCGTACATTCCTTCCAGTTTATGGTTTTCCAACAGATGTTGTTACGCTGAATACCTATAATATGGATGACTTTATTCAAAAACAAAAACAGAAAGAAAATGAAGGACGGGAGGATAATACTGGAAAGTGGAAAGAGCTGCCTTCGCGGGGGTTAGATGTTGCAATTAGGGAGTATGCCCCTGGTGCGCAAGTCGTTATTGATGGGAAAGTGTATCGCTCAGTTGGTGTTAGTTTACAATGGCATGCAGGAGGCGCAATCAATGAAGCTCAGAAGTTTGATATTGCTTGGCGTTGTACTAATTGTGGGGCTAGTGGCTTAAAAGAAAATGCTTACAGCAATAGTGAAAACCTGACTTGCGATGGTTGTGATACTGAAATTTCTTCGAAAAACCAAAAGCAGGTCTTACGTCCAGCAGGTTTCCAGACTGATTTTTATGACTCTCCGGGCAATGACATTTCATCACAAAAATTTATTCGCGTAGAGAAGCCACTTATTCAATTAATTGGTGAGTCAATTTCGCTGCCTGATGCTCGCTGCGGTCATGTTCAATATGGGAATGACGGTCGCGTTTTTTATAATTCATCTGGAGAGCACGAAAAAGGCTATGCGGTATGCATGAGTTGTGGACGAGCAGAGTCAATGACGAATGAAGGTAATGTGCCTAAAGCCTTGCAACCTGATGAAATGCATAAGCCCATAGGCGGAGGGAGCGTTAGCAGTGATAAGGAACAAAGCTGTTCCGGTGAGGCAGTCAAACCAAATATATACCTTGGCTACCAAATCACGACAGATGTTTTAGAGCTATATTTAAAGAATCCAAAAACTGGGCAGTGGCTGAGTGATTCTGCTGAAGATAAGGTTGTTGCTACAACTATAGCGGTAGCACTTCGTGATGCACTAGCCGATCGTTTGGGGATCTCTAGTTCTGAAATGGGGTTCAGTTATAGAGTAAATCGAGATCTTGAAACGGGCTCTAAACGCTCAGTTATTCAGGTGTTCGATCAGGCTAGCGGTGGAGCTGGTTTTGTATTAGCAGGTCTTGATGATTTGGTCGGTCTCATCGGATCAGTAAAGGAAAAGCTAAATTGTATAGCTGATTGTGACAATGTGTGTTCTGCCTGCTTAGCATCACAAGACAGTAGAGTTGAGCAAGAAGAGTTAGACAGAAAAGCTGCAAAGCAGTGGCTAGAAGAAAGTGATTATCTGTCATTCTTATCTTTACCGGACGCCCTTAAAGATATTCCCGGTGCTACATATTGCTCCAGAGGTGCCAACCAGTACATCAGAAGATCTATTAATACGTTAAAAAGTAAATCTTCTGAAGTCACGATTCGTCTTTTACTCAGTAACGACATTAGTCAATGGGACTTAGGTTTTGCTGGGTTTAGAGATCAGGTATTACGTTGGCAGTTGGTTGATAAAGTAAGTGTAGAGCTATGTATCGAATCAGCAAGTGCCTTCGAAGCTGAGATTCAAAGGGATCTGTCTCGAATTTCTGAGCTTGGGGTGCGTATAGTAGAGCTTGATAAAGCAATACACAGTAGTGATGCCAACTTGATTCTGCAGGTCTTTTCTGAGGAGGGGTGTCATACGCTTTTCTGTAGCAACCCTGAGCCTTTGATACCCGGTGACACTTGGCTCCAATCTTCTAAGACAGATACTTGGGCAACTTCAAATGAGTTAGAACCTATCGCAGTTAACCCTGTTGATACTTCTCTATGGATTAAGCCTGCATCTGGTACATCGGTCATGGTGATTACTGAGGAACTAAACGGCCCTGTCAGTAGCGTAAGTGATCGAATTTCCAAGCTATTTGAGTCTTATGCAAAAGAGTTTTCTGATTTATTGAAGACTGATCAGGTGCGTTCAATTGTTTACTCTGATCGATACCTTAAGTCACCGTGGTCAGCTGTTTTATTGAGTGGATTTATTGAGCTTCTAAGTGGTGATGAGTTGGAGAGTGTCGAGATTAGAACCTTAAGACCTAAGGTGAATGCGGCATATCCGAGTCGTGAAATAAAGCACGACTGGATAAGAGATAGTGATCTGACCAATTGCATAGAGATGTTGTTCTCCGGTGCCTTCGGAATAACTCCTACTGTTCAGTTGTTCGATAAGACTTACGACTTACAACATGGCAGGAGCATGGAAATTGAGTGGGCATCTGGAAGAAAAAGTACATTGTTATTTGACCAAGGAATGGGGTACTGGAATCCTAAAGTGCAGACTAAACAGCAGCAGCTTTTTAACTTTTCGGCCACTGCAGATGCTCAGGAAGAGAAGATGCAAAGAGTATTTGATACGGCTTTAATGGTTAACAGTGGTCAATGGCCAACGTACCTGACGGTTGTTAATTAGGCTTTTCCTTGTAGCCTGCTCAGGCTATGAAGTAGTAGTCATTGCAAAGAGGGCTGCCATACCGGCGGCCCTACAATTTTGTACTTCACTTGACTATACTATGTATATACATTATTGTTTGGTCTCAATTATCGAAAGGAGACATATACGTGTCTAAGTTAAACAAGAAAGATGCCAAGAAAAAAGCAGTAAAGTTCGCAGAGAAAGCCGTTAAAAAAGCAGGCTTAAAAGTCTCTAAGAGCAAGAAAGTTGTAAAAGCAGCGGCTAAGAAAGCGCTGAAGAAAATCAAGAAGGGCGACAACAAGAAAGCACGCGCAGTAGCTAAGAAGATAGCTAAAAAAGCGGCCTAATCTCTCTCGTAGAGTGAGGTCTCATCAGTCAGAACGATGACGAGACCTCTGCTTTTTTGCCTAGTCAGAAGTCAAAAGTATCTGGGTCAGGTCCGAAACGTTTTCCCTGATCTAGCGCATCCAATACCGCCATATCATCCTGCGACAATTCAAAATCAAACACCTGAGCATTTTCTGCAATGCGACTTGGCGTGGCTGATTTTGGAATAGTCACCACTTCATGCTGAATATCCCAACGTAAAATGATCTGTGCAGGCGACTTTCCGTACTTTTCTGCCAACGCCACAATCTCAGACTCTTCACCTAAATGCCCCTGCATGAGCGGGCTCCATGCTTCGAGTTGGATCTTGTTATCTTTACAGAATTTCATCAGCTCTGGCTGGCGTAGTCGTGGGTGAAACTCTACCTGATTAACGGCCGGAACCACTTCAGCCGTCGCTAGAATGTCTTTTAAATGATGGATCTGAAAGTTACTGACGCCAATGGCTTTAGCGCGACCACTTTGGTAAATCTTCTCCATCTCTTTCCATGTCGCTTCATAGCAGTTTGCCACTGGCCAATGTACCAGGTACAAATCCACATAGTCGGTTCCTAAGCGCTCCAAGCTATCTTCAAAGGCTTGCGCAACGCTGTTATCACGCTGGGCATCATTCCAGACCTTGGTGGTTAGAAAGATATCTTCGCGGGCAATGCCGCTGTCTTTAATTGCTTGCCCAACGCCGGCTTCATTTTTGTAAATGGCGGCGGTATCAATGCTGCGATAGCCAACGTCTAGCGCTGTGCGAACGGCACCTTCTACCGAGCCGCCATCGTCAATCTGGAAAACGCCAAATCCTAGCCAAGGCATTTTAAGTCCGTTGTTTAATACGCTGTCGTTTGTCATTGTATTGCCTCCCATTAGTTTTAGGTTGTGGCTATAGTCTATTGGTTAACAGCAGAGACTGCCAGAAACTGGGCCATCTTATATCAACTTGCCTAATGGCTATTTTGTGAAGTTTACCATACGATAATCCTATCTGATTTTTCCTGAGGTCTAGCAATGATAACTATTAATCAAATCAAAGCATTCGATACCCCAGATGTGCGTATTGCCCTTGCAACCACCTTATTCAAGGATGGTGAGTTGTCTCTAGTATGCGCTGCAAGCTTGGCAAAAATGACGCTTGCCGGTTTTATAACGCATGTATCGCGCCTGGGTATTTCCGTAATAACTCAAACCGATGATGAAGTAGAAGAAGATATGGATACCTTGGTCGAATGGCTTACATGTAAATAGCCGCTGTGATTCAAACGATAGTCGCAAGAGTTGGGGAGTAGGTGGGAAGCGTTTGTTAAGGCTTTAAGTCAAACGTTAGTGGCAGGGATTCAAATGCTGGTCGTGCGATAAACCAACCTTGATACAGCGATATTCCCGCACGTTCTAAAAATAAAAACTCCTCGTGGCTTTCGACGCCTTCTGCCAGCACGTCAATGCCAAGATCCAGACAAATATTATTAATGGCTTTTACAATGGTTTGCCGAGGGCCGTTTTTATTAACGTTTTTGATCAGGTGTATATCGATTTTTACCTGGTCAGGTTGAATATCTGCAAGCAGGCTTAAGCCTGCATAACCCGATCCAAAGTCATCAATAGAGATGGCTATACCACTGCGGCGTAGCTTGTTGATGATTTCTGCTAACAGTGGCAAATCCAGTATTGCCTCACTTTCGGTGATTTCGATAATGAGCTGATGTGCATGGATATTGTGTTGTTCTGCAACGCTAATAGTGCGCTCAACATAAGCGCCATGCGCGAATAGGATTTCGCCGGGTGTAAAGTTGAGACTCAAGCAGCAGCTAAGTCCAAGTGAGGCAGCTTGTGCGATGCCTCTTTCCCTGATCAGCTGATCAAAGTCCATGAATTGTTGCTTAGTCACTTGGCTAAATACAGTTGCCGGAGACTCTTGGTTAGGGCCTCTTACCAGTACCTCATACGAGATAATCTTGCCTTCATCGATATCTACAATAGGTTGAAATGCATGGGAAAAGTCGATATTGCTTAGGCTGGCAGGCGTGGACATTGCTAGTCCAGTCTCCAGCGACCCTGAGCGAAAGCTTTCAGTAATTTTTTAGCCCGTCCGGCATCTATTTCTGCAAGGCAGTTTTGCTCAGTGAAAAAGTCATTCATGCCTTCGATGGTTTTTAACTCATCACTTGAAATCGCCGCATAGCCCATGCTCCAGTCGCTAAATTGTCGCTTTGGAATGGCTTCTGAAATGATTTTGGCGACCTGCTGGTGACGTTTGTCGTCGGAGATCTCACTGAATAGCTGATCAAGCGCCGCTTCCTCTCCTTCCAAAACCTGAAAGAAAGAGCCATCGTCATAGAGCAGCATGCCCGTTATACCCAGCGATGCATTTTTCGTTCTCGCTTTCGATAGTAAATCGACAATGTCATCTTGTGAAAAGTCGTTAACGGCTCGGCTAGCGTATATGGTATGGATTAGACTGGACATGGTAGGAACCTTTGTGGGTCAGCCATGCTTATATTATAAACTTAATTTGCATGCAAGCTTGTACTTGGCCCACAGAGAGATGAATATCACAAGTAAACGTTTTTTTAGCATGGAATATTCATTGTTTAGCGAGCTGATTAGTTATGCATCTAACAACTTGATTGTTTTAACTGTGCCTCAATAGACTGCGCAGTTTCAGGACAATCCGCAAAAATGATTCCTACCCGATCAGCCATCATTCCATCGCGATACAGGCGCGCACCGGATGCTTCAACCAGTTGCTCGGCATTGTCAGGGAGCGTCCAATCGCCAAATAGGGAGTACAAACAACCTTGGTTAATGGGCTCCAAGCCTTGCCATGTTTGATGATCGACCAGATTCACCCACGCCTGCATAAAGGCATCGGGGTAATAGTCAAAAAAGGCATTTGACCCGCGCAGGTGGACTTCGATGATGTGGCTACCAATCATCTCGACATTACACAAGCCGGTATAGTCCGCTAATTCGCGACGAATAAAGGTTTCGATATGCGCTTCTGAGTCCTGACAATCTGCGCCAATCAGCCAGTAAATAGGGCGGTTTTTATCACGTTGATCAGCGGCTTTTGTGTGCCCATACCACTGTGGTTCGCCGTTTAGCACTAAAACGTCGGTACTGGTTTGCGTACCGGATAAAAACTCACACCAAAAGCTGCCAGCCGCTGAGTTGCTAGCTGTGTTTTCAGTGCCATTGATAGTGGCATCAGTCAATGCCTGAGCGGTGGTTGCGAAGCTATTGAGCGACATACCGCCTAAATTGGTGATGGGTTTTACAAAGCAAGCGTGCTCCGGTTCAAGTCCCATGGCAATCGGGCTAACGCCACTCGGTGCAGCAATCAGGCCTTGCGATAGCGCAACATGCAGCTTGTTATAAACGTGTCGATGCGCTGGATTCAGACGCCAGACATTCGCATCATTCACGCCGACATCACTCACTGGTGATGGATGGAATAAATAGCGTCGCTCAGGTCGTACTCCGTGAAAGGGCATGTGTCATTCCGGTGGGTTCTGGGAGCGTTGAGTGTAGCGTGAAATGTCAAACAGCGCGGATACAAGCACACTATTCGAGCTGGGATTTATTAGGTATTCTAATTGTGATTTGGTAGGTGGCTTATCTTGTTCAGGTTAGTCCTTGCCCGCCAACAATAAGGTTAACTCCCTTGCCGCAATCGCTTGGCAGCCGGAGGTGTTCTGTCCGCACCAGAGTGGCGAGAAATCAGCTGAGCCCAGTTTCTCCGCAGGCCCGCGTAATTGCCCCATCTCAATCGAGGCATAAGGAAATGCCGGTGCGGGTGAGTCCATATACCCCAGTTCTTTCATCGCACGGTTAACAATGCTTCTGGCGGGCCTGCCAGTGAATACCGTGGTTAGTGCAGTATGGCTGGATTGGTCGCTTTGTATCGCAGTACGGTGTAGTTGGGAGGTTTTAGCCTCGGTACACAGCAAATAGCCGGTACCAATTTGAACAGCACTGGCACCTAGTAATAAAGCCGCTTCCACGCCACGATTATCAGCAATGCCGCCAGCGGCAATCACCGGTACGCCTACCTTGCTAGCAATCTGAGGCACGAGTGCGGCAAGCCCAACCTGAGTCGATATATCATCGGATAGAAACATGCCTCGATGGCCTCCCGCTTCAAATCCTTGAGCGATAATGCCATCAGCCCCTCTGGACTCAAGCCATAGGGCTTCTTCAACCGTAGTCGCAGAAGACACAATTCTGGTTCCCCACTGTTTTAAGCGGGCAACTAACTCGCGAGAGGGAAGACCAAAGTGAAAACTAATGAATTCAGGTTTAAACGGCTCAATGGCATCGGCAATATCATGATTGAATGGCATGCGAGTGGCGCTGTTGGGGCTGCTTTTCAGCTCAATACCCAGCTCATCAAAATAGGGTGATAATGCTTCCTTCCAGCGTGCTTGTTTCTGCTCATCGTAAGCGGGCATCTCATGGCAGAAAAAATTGAGATTAAACGGCTTATCAGTGGCTTGTTTAATGGTTGCAAGCTCGCTGACAATAGTTTCAATGTTCAACAATCCACACGGTAGCGAGCCTAAGCCGCCGGCCTCACTCACGGCAATGGTCAAGGCGCTATCCTGAACGCCGGCCATGGGCGCTTGAATAATGGGAAGCTCGGTGCCAAGGAGTCTTTTTATCGTGCCATCGCGCATGAGTATTTGCCTCGTTATGGGTGTAGAGAGCATTGTGAGGGAGAACTATACAACAAAAGCGGCGATTCAAGCCGTTGAAAAATCGTATGTTGATGATGCAAGTACCTGATTTCCCGTTGCCGCTAACACCCCGAACCTGCTACGCTTCACCCTTCAAATAGCTGACCTGATATTTACCATGACCGTTAAAACCCGTTTTGCTCCAAGTCCTACCGGCTACCTGCACATTGGTGGTGCTCGCACCGCGCTTTATAGCTGGCTTCACGCCCGTAAAATGAATGGCGTTTTTGCACTGCGTATTGAAGATACCGACCGCGAACGCTCGACGGATGAGTCGGTTCAGGCGATTTTAGAAGGTATGGAATGGTTGGGACTGGATTATGACGAAGGTCCGATTTTCCAGACTCATCGCTTTGACCGTTATGCTGAAGTGATTCAGGAGTTAATGGATTCCGGACATGCTTATCATTGTTATTGCAGTCGCGAAGAGTTGGATGCGATGCGCGAGCAGCAGTGGGCGAATAAAGAAAAGCCACGCTATAACGGTTGCTGCCGTGATCGTACTGAGCCTGTTGAAGGCGTTGACCCAGTCGTTCGTTTCCGCAATCCGCTGGATGGCGATGTGGTGATTAATGATTTGGTTAAAGGCGAGATTGTCATTAACAACCGCGAGTTGGATGACCTAATTATCGCGCGTTCAGATGGCACGCCAACCTACAACTTAACCGTTGTGGTGGACGATCTTGATATGAATATTACTCACGTTATTCGTGGTGATGATCACATCAATAATACTCCGCGCCAGATTAATATCATGCTGGCCTTGGGGGCGACTTTGCCGGAATTTGCTCACGTGCCAATGATTTTGGGTGATGATGGAAAGCGTCTGTCCAAGCGTCATGGTGCGGTTGGCGTTATGCAATATCGCGACGATGGTTTCTTGCCAGAAGCGGTGTTGAACTACCTGATTCGTTTGGGTTGGGCGCATGGCGATCAGGAAATCTTCACGCTGGAAGAAATGCTGGAGTTTTTCAAGATTGAAGATGTGCATGGCGCGCCATCAGCCTTTAACACTGACAAATTAATCTGGATGAACCAGCAATACCTGAAGACATTGCCAGCAGAGAATATTGCCGCGCAGTTGCAGTGGCATCTTGATAATCAAAAACTGGACACCAGCAATGGTCCGGCACTGACTGATGTGATTGAAGCGCAGCGTGATCGTGCTAAGACCTTGGTTGATCTGGTGTCTAGTAGCCGTTACTTCTTCGAAGACTTTGAAGCCTATGACGAGAAAGCCCTGAGCAAGCAGTTCAAGCCGGGTGTTGATGCAATCTTGAAGACGGTTCGCGATCAGCTGAGTGAGTTAAGCGATTGGAATCCTGAAGCGATTGAATCCGCGATTAAAGCCAGTTGCGAAGCGATGGATTTGAAACTGGGTAAAGTGGGCCCGCCACTGCGTTTAGCGGTTGCTGGCACGCCAATGTCTCCGGGCTTGGATGTAACCTTGAGCCTGGTTGGTCGTGAGCGCACTTTGGCGCGTATCGATAAAGCCATCGCAACCATTGAGGCAATGCCTGCTTAATTGCTGAGGTTATTGCAGATACAAATAAGGGACTGATTACTCAGTCCCTTTTTTATGTGTCTAATTCGAATGGTTAGATTCGTTTTAGTAATTCATGAGCTTCACGCTGCATTTTGCCGCGCTCAAACAGTAGCTTCCAGCGCGTACCACCGGCTTGATTCCACAGCAGCGCTGCACGAATACCCGCCAGCAATAAGCTACGCATTTTGGCTGCATTCTCGGTATTTTGCAGGTAGTCCTGATTACCGCGAATCATAATGCGTGGGCCAATGGTGCTAATGGTTGTGGCATATAGCTCAGCCAGTCGCGCAATCATATTGGTGTGTGTTGGTGAGAAGAACTCCTGCTGGCGCTGCGCATCAGCAATGCCATCAATCACGCGCTTAAACACGTCGGGATTGTTAGACAGCTTCTTTTCAAGCGCCATCAGGCTGATTGCATATTGAGTCGCATCCAGCTGTCGGCCTTTGCCACCATCAGGGGCATCGCCGCGATTACCCAGTTGATTGATGAGCGCGTTCAGACCAGGTTTCAGTGGTCCGAGGCCGCCGTACAACGCTTCCGCGCTGATGGCATCATCGATCAAAATACTGGTAACGCAAGACTCGAACAAGGCTTCATCACAAACGCCTTTGTTAGCCAGTTGCATGACGCCCTCGACACACTGAAACAGTGCTGCCAGAGCAATGGTGCGATTTCGTGTTGAATGTTCCAATGTCTTTAAATATCTGTCTGTTAGGGATTAATGACTGTCGAGAGTATCTTATTTACAAGTTTTTTGCATGGAATCAATGATGCCACCACCTAGGCACACATCGTCCTGATAAAACACTACGGACTGGCCGGGTGCAATGGCGCGTTGTGGCTCGTCAAAGCACACCGCCCATTGCTCGTTATCCAGCCGTCTGACACGGCAGGCTTGCTCAGCTTGGCGATAGCGAATTTTGGCTTTGGCCGTAAATTCATCCGCTGGTGCTTCACCGGCTACCCAGTCTAATTGTGAGGCTATTAATTGAGAATTCAAGAGGCGCTCATTGTGATGGCCTTGTCCGGCGATCAGTTGATTGCGCTCTAAATCCTTATCTACCACAAACCAGGGGTCAGCACCGCTGTCTTTTAGGCCGCCGATGCCTAAGCCTTGGCGCTGGCCAAGGGTGTAATACATCAGGCCTTGATGACGTCCGATCACTTCGCCTTCAGTATCGACAATGTCACCGGGTTGCGCCGGCAAAAAACGCTGCAAAAAGTCGCGGAATTTACGCTCACCAATAAAACAAATACCGGTGCTGTCTTTTTTCTTAGCCGTCGCCAGATCCGCGTTGATCGCGTATTCGCGGACTTTGCTTTTCTCTAACTCGCCAACCGGGAATAGGGTACGCGCCAGCTGATCCTGACCTAAGGTGTACAGGAAGTAGCTTTGATCTTTATTGTCATCCAGACCTTTTAGTAGCTGCACTTTGCCATCTTCACGGCCCACGCGAGCGTAGTGGCCAGTGGCAATATAGTCAGCGCCTAAGTCCACGGCAAATTCCAGAAACGCTTTGAATTTGATTTCCTTATTGCACATGATGTCTGGGTTTGGCGTGCGGCCAGCCTTGTACTCTGCAAGGAAATACTCGAACACATTGTCCCAGTATTCCGTGGCAAAGTTGACGGTGTGCAGCTTGATACCAATCTTATCGCACACGGCTTGCGCATCGGCCAAATCAACGGTGGCAGAGCAATACTCAGCAGTATCGTCTTCCTCCCAGTTTTTCATAAACAGACCTTCAACCTGATAGCCTTGTTCAAGCAGTAGCAGGGCGGTCACAGACGAGTCAACGCCGCCAGACATGCCTACGATTACGCGGGTGTCAGCGGGGTTTACTGCGGGATTTAAGGGGGCTTCTTGATTCATGCGCGAAGTCTACCGCAACGCATTACAAAATACACGCATCCGGGCATTCCTCTGTTCACTATCATGTATAATGCGATTTTTTTCCTGCACGGTGCAGTGAGCCATGTTGAAAACGCTGACCAGTGACGACTTTGCGCGTCTGTTTGTAAACGATGTCCCGATGATTGATTTGCGTGCACCGGTGGAGTTCGCCCAAGGTAGTTTCCCCAGTGCCAGTAGCTTGCCACTAATGAGTGATGACGAGCGCGCAGCCGTGGGGACTTGCTACAAGCAAGATGGGCAGGAAGCGGCGATTACGCTGGGCCATAAATTGGTCAGTGGTGAGATTAAAGAAGCTCGCCTGCACGCCTGGAATGCCTTTATTGAGCAGCATCCGGAAGGTGTGTTGTATTGCTTCCGTGGTGGCTTGCGCTCGCGCACGACTCAGCAGTGGATTTATGAAAACAGTGCTGTGGATTACCCCCGCGTTGATGGTGGTTATAAGGCGCTGCGCCGGTTTTTATTAGATAGCACGGAACGGCTAGTCGATAAGATGAACTTTGTGGTGTTGAGCGGGCGCAGTGGTACCGGAAAAACGCGCTTGTTAAAGCAAATTCCGCATAGTATTGACCTAGAAGGCTTGGCCAATCACCGTGGCTCGGCGTTTGGCCCGACCACTACGCCACAGCCCTCTCAAATCAATTTTGAAAATGGCGTAGCGATTGCACTGTTAAAAGCGGAAGCAGCCGGTTACACAACGCTGATAGTGGAAGATGAAAGTCGCAATGTGGGCTCCTTGCATGTGCCGGTGGTGTTGAATCTTAAAATGAATCAGTCGCCAATGGTGATGCTGGAAGTGCCGGATGAAGACCGTGTTGGCATTACCGTTCAGGAATATGCAGAAGACATTCATTTGGAATATTGCCGCCAGTTTGGTGAGTATCAAGGCCTGCAGAAACTCGAAAAGCATCTGATTGATAGTTTGACGAAGTTGCACAAACGCTTAGGTGGCGTGCGTTTTTCACGCATGTTGCAAATGATGAAAGGTGCCACAAAGCAGTTAGCCCTGCAGCGTAATTACGATGGCTTTGCACCAGTGTTTGGTGAGTTGCTGCTGGACTATTACGACCCGATGTATGACTACCAAATCTCGGATAAACAAGAGCGGATTTATTTCCGTGGCTCGCGGGATGAAGTGTTAGCGCATTTATTAGAGCCGGCTATTGCTGGTCGTGACTGATCACTAAGCGATTGTGATTGTGCGCTACATAATGCGAATCAATATGCGTTGCCGGGTGCTATCCAGATGATACTGGATTCACCTTTTAGTGCGCCGGTACGACTGGAGATTCCAGTTTCTCGCAGCACCGCTTTATTGATTATCCTCCCTTTGTTATTTATCTCGGTAATGGTGTTTTGGTTTACGCCATGGCCTTGGTATCTGGCGATTTTGCCGGGGCTGTTTTGTGTAGCACTGGCAGGCTATTTTATAAAGCTACACTATTGGCAGCAATTGCCACGCTCGGTACTGGAGATTAACCAGGATGGGCAAGGGCAGTGGGCGATTCGTTGTTATGCGGGAGATTGGCAACTGGCGAAGTTGATGCCGGATAGTTTTGTTAGCACGTTGTTGGTGATTATGAATTTCACCGTTGAAAAGCGCCGTTACACCGTGATTCTCCCCGCAGGCAGCTTAGATAAAGATACCTTTCGCCGCCTACGGGTAAGAATTCGGGTGGGGTTTAGTTAGTCATCTGTTAATTGCTGATCCGTCGCTTTTTCCTGAGCAATGTGACGGGTGAAGTACATCACCACCGCCAAGATCACCAGTAATAACAGCGTGCCAACCAATAACGCGTAATCCTCCAGTTTTAATAGCGAATACAAAATCGTATACAAGCCGCTGAGTAATAAAAATACCAAGAGCGCTCGCGAGGCACTGCGCACTGCCGAGTAGGCGTACAGGCTGATCATCCCGCTAATCAACACCGCCGCCGCAATATAAGCGCGCATAAAGTCGATATGCTCAGCCAGAGACAATAAGCTGAGGTAGAACATGGTCAGCGCTAAACCAATCACCCCATATTGCACCATATGTAAACGTCGCTTAATGCCGAGTTCAAAGATCACAAAAGTGATATAGGTGAGGGCAATAAACAGAATGCCGTATTTAATGGTGCGAGTGATCTGCGAGTATAGCGACACCGGTTCAAACAAATTCACCCCAGCGCTAAACTCATGCAGATCAAATTGCTGCTCTTCAACCACCCAAAGCTGCGGGTAGTTACGGGCTAAGTGGGGAATGGACCAATGTGCACTAAAGCCGCTATCGCTAATTTCTCGCTCGCTGGGCAATACGCTGCCTTGAAAGCTTGGATGTGGCCAGTCGGATTTTAGGTTTACATCTGTAGTTTTGGCAAAGGGCTCAAAGAAAAATCCGCCGCTGCCGTTTAAGTTGAGGGTTAAGTTGTAGTTGTAGAGCTTGGAAGTGTTATCCAACTTAAGCGGTGCATGAAAGCCTTGTTGAATGAGCTTGGTCAGGCGAGTGCCCGGTTCAAAATCTAAAGCATCGTTATTCCAGTTAAGCGCTGAGACTTTGTTAATGGCACGAGTATCTGAAATGCCCAGCATAACCCACGCTTTATCCCAGTGAATAGTGTCGATATTGCTGGAGAGGCTTTCGATATCCGGACGCTTGAATTGACCTTTCAGACTGAGGTCGGCGCTATACACCAGTGATTTATAAATCCCACGGCTGCGCTCATGGCCATTGAGTTGGCTGTCGATGGTAAGGCTTTCAGGTAATACAATTGCGGTGCGCTGTTGGTAGGTGGTTTTATTCACTTTGCGCTGATTGCCATCTTTGTCCGTGAGTACGCTTTCATTGATAAATTTCTCGGTATACGGAATCACTAAAGCTGGGCCGGATAAGCGCTGTTGCTGCCCCCAGGTGCTGGCAATGCTGCTGAGTACTGAGTTGTAGAGCTGGCCGCGTTCATACACCACATTTTCTACCAGGGTTAACGGAATGCTCATCAGTAAACTGAGTACTGCGACCAAGGCAAAGCGAGAGACTAATGACTGGCTGAAGTGTTTAAGTGGAGGCAGTTGGAAGTTTCTGTTGGCGCTGACAGGAGCATCCGGATTATCAGGGTCGACCACCACCGGTTGTGAATTCATCAGTCCCATTTTGCGGGCGAAAAACAGCAATACCATCACGCTCCCTATGCCAAGGGCGGCCAGTACGACCAATGCGAAAATTCCAAATATTATTTCCATAACAGCACTCCAAATTAGTTGATGGAGTTAGTGTACGGAGGACTTGTTGCGTGAGGATGGGGGAGCTTTGCAGATTATGTGCAGATATAAAAAAGCCTCGCACTAGGCGAGGCTCTTTTTAAAACAGATGAAGCGATTAACCTTCAGCAGAATCTGCTGTTGGCAAACCAGCGGCAGTACGGGCTGCTTTGATTGCTGGCAATAAATCACCGCTTTCATACATTTCTAGTGTGATATCACAACCACCGATCAGCTCGCCGCCCACATATACTTGTGGGAATGTAGGCCAATCTGCATAACGTGGCAGGTTTTGGAAAATTTCCATATCCTGAATCACATCAACATAAGCGAACTCTTCGCCACAAGCCATTAGCGCCTGTGCTGTACGGCTTGAAAAACCACACTGTGGCAATTTTGGAGAGCCCTTCATGAAAATGATGACTGGGTTCTCTTCAACTGCACTCTTAATTCTATCCATGACATCCATGGTGTAATCCTCTTATCAATAGCGTAATGGGGCGCATTGTAGCACTACTTAGCGGCCTTTGATGAGAACTTTGAGCCCATATATCATGAACACTGCGAAGACTGCTAAAGTCCACTCCGGAATGCTTAGGCCGAACATGCTCCAGGAGACTGCGGCGCATTCGCCACTGCCTTGAAACACTTTGCTAAATACATCAAAAGCAGGAAGGTTATCAATCCAATAGCTTAAACCCGGGCCACAAGCAGGTACGTGCTCTGGTGGTAGGTGCTGCAGGTAAGAGTGGCGACCGGTAATCGCAATGCCGCCTAGGGCTGCAAGTACTAGCAGCTGACCGTAAACACGGCGGCCGGTAGTGCCTGATGGATTATGTATCGCACCCAACAAAAAGACTGCACCAATAACCATGGTCGCTACGCGGGCAAAGATGCATAAGGGGCAAGGGTCCAGCAACATATAGTACTGAGCAAATAGAGCGACCCCGATCATGCCTGCGCACATCAGAAAGCCAAGTAGAAAGATCGGGCGAATAGAAGGTTGAGAAGTCATAGTGATTGTCGTTGTAATTTATACTATTTGTTGGTTATTCCTGCCTGTATGATGCAGCGGACAGGGGCGGAGAAGTCTTTATTGCAACAAGTTTAAACTATACGCAGTGTCGGGTCAGCCTATGAAATATTTAATAATTTTTAATTGTTTGTTTTTTACATCCCTGTGTTTCGCAGAAAACTACCCCGTATTCGATCAGTTGTGTGATGGCTATCCGCAAGCCCAAGTCGGCACGGCTGAGAACGTTTGTGTGGGTGTGGTGGCGCAGGGGAGCAAACCCTATGGCTGGAAAAAGCCGCGCCGCATTGTGCAAGTCCCCGGCAAACCGAAATTCCTGATTACCGATATGGGTGGTTGGCAGCGTGGCAGAGGTCATGTTTGGCTGCTGGATGCCTCTAAAAAGCCCGCGACGTTAACCTCAATACTGAGCCGCCTTAAGTTGCCGCATGGCTTGGAGATTGGCCCCAAAGGTCAGTTTTATGTGGGTGAATCCAACCGCATTTTCCGCTTTCGTCTTCGTAATGATAGGGCGGTTGGTGTGCAGAGCGTGGTGAGAAACTTGCCCGACTGGAAAGCGCACCGCCATCCACTCACACATTTTATATTTGATAAAGACTCCAATCTTATTGTGAATGTGGGCGCGCCGAGCGATGACTGCAAGGCTGATGCGCGTGCGGTGTTTTGTACCCAAGTTAATGACACGCCCAATACCAATGCAGCCGTTCGCCGTTACGCTTATCAAGCGGCCACTAATAGCTGGTCTCCTACTTTTAAAGTTATCGCCCGTGGCTTGCGCAACTCCATGGCGCTGAGTAGTCACCCCAGTGGTGTGTTATTGCAGGCTGAGAACAGTGTAGATTTACCCGGCGCTGAGCAGCCATTTGAGGAGATTAATGTGCTGGAAGATGGTGGCTTTTATGGCTGGCCGTATTGTTATGACAACGATCAAGTCAGTCACCTCTGGCCAACGCATGGCGGCAAAATTTGTGCAGACCGCCGAGAGCACCGACGCCCTTGGGTATTAATGCCAGCTCATGCCGCGCCATTAGATATGCGTTATTACAATGGTGATATGTTTAAAGAGCTGAAAAATAGCCTGCTAGTTGCATGGCATGGCTACCGCGATACGGGTCATCGCTTGGTCAGTTATGCGGTCGATGGCTTTGGTTTGCCGAAGCGCTCAAAGCAGGCATATTATTTTATTGATGATAATCACCCCGGACGCAATCCACTTTTCACCCGGCGTGCGTATCCCGAATCAGGAAACATTGCACAGGCGCATGAAGTGATCAGCCAAATGGATGCCGTCTCAGGAATTCGACCAATGGGGCGACCCGTTGGGATTACCGTAGCAGATGATGGTGCGATCTGGATGGTGGATGATATTAATCAGGCGGTATTACGAATTGCCAGAGGCGAGGCTTACAATGCTAAGCCAACGAATAAGCCAGGTATTGGTAATGAGGCAACGATTGCAGTGATAGATAAGGCGGCAGCACAGGTGTTTTTAACCCGTTGTCAAAGTTGCCATACCTTGCCTAATACGGTGGAAGCCATGCGTTTACCTAGCCAGTGGCTATTGAAAAACGAAGGTATGCGCTTGATTGAAGAGCGTTTATTTCACGATACTGTGCGTCCAATGCCCCCTGATTCACCGTTATTACTAGAAGAACAGCAAAAAATACAAAATTGGATTACCACTTTGTAAAGTTTTGTAAGCTCAATTGGTCTGATTCTAGGGGTATGAGAAGATAGAGAGGTTGCCATTGGGTGAACAAAGGTTCATATTCGCTGCCTAATCAATAGAGCATGTGAGTAGTTAAGGCCAAAATGTTTAAGCTTAAGATACCACCGCCGGTTTATACTCTGTCAATTGCAGCCCTGATGTGGTTTTTACATCAATGGATGCCAATAGCGCAGTGGCTACATGAACCGTGGAATATGATTGGACTGTTCATTTTGGCAGTTGGGGTTAGTTTTGATTTGTGGGCCATTGCCTTGTTCTTCAAAGCTAAAACAACAATCAACCCAATGAAGCCGGATAATTCGCAGGAACTTGTCGATGGGGGCTTGTATCAATACACCCGTAACCCCATGTATCTGGGCTTGTTGACGAATTTGCTGGGATTTGCACTCTGGTTAGGAAGCGTTACACCATTGCTGGGATTGCCGTTGTTTATCGTGTTACTGACGACACAGCAGATTATTCCGGAAGAAATAATACTTACAAAAAAGTTCGGGCAAAAGTATCTGGACTATAAAAACCGTGTTAGGAGATGGCTATGAAGAAGCGTATCAAGTATGTAGCACTATTAATCGCATTACCGGGCGTGGTATGGGCCGGTAGCGCACACTTTTCAAAGACAAAAATCGTGATTGATGAATCCCCGACCTTACACTGGTCGTTGGGCGCTCACGAGTACAATCCAGTGAATGTTGACCGCAAGGTTAATTACGACTTGGTTTGGAATAAAGATGCAAATACCTTTGATGTGACGCCAGGTTATCGTGGCCGTCCGGTTCCGCTTGAGGATTCTTTCCCACTACAGACTCCAGTCCCAATTTATCACTATAAGTTAAAAGGACTGGAAATCTAAGTTTGCATTCTAGCTAACGCGGTACTTTACTGACGGATCAGGGTTCCAATACCTTGGTCTGTCAGTAGTTCCAATAGTACAGCGTGCTCTACGCGGCCATCGATAATACAGGATGAGCTTGCGCCAGCTGATGCTGCATCGAGTGCACAGCTTACTTTAGGTAACATTCCGCCTTGGATGGTGCCGTCATCAATAAGGTCTTGAATCGCCTTACTATCCAGCCCTGTCAGCAAGTTACCGGATTTATCCAGTACGCCGCGTGTATTGGTCAGCAGTAACAAGCGCTCCGCTTTAAGCTCTGCAGAAATGCGACCTGCGACGATATCAGCATTGATATTGTAGGAGGTGCCATCCATGCCCATACCAATCGGGGCAATGACTGGAATGAAGGACTCATTTTCCAGCACCTTCAGAATAGATGGGTTAATGCTGACAATTTCGCCGACATGCCCCAGATCAATAATTTCTGAAGGTAAATCAACACCGGCTTTGCGCTCCATGTGCATCTTCTTAGCGCGAATCAGGTTGCCATCTTTACCGGTTAAACCAATCGCACGGCCACCGGCTTGGCTGATCATGCCAACGATTTGCTTATTGACCAGACCGCCCAGTACCATCTGAACCACATCCATGGTTTCCGTATCGGTAACGCGCATGCCGTCGATGAAATGGCTTTCTTTGCCAAGTTGCTTGAGCAAGCTGGCAATTTGTGGGCCGCCACCATGTACGATGACTGGATTGATGCCGACTTGCTTCAGTAGTACAACGTCCTTAGCGAAGCTTTTTTCCAGCTCAGGGTCCGTCATCGCATTGCCACCGTATTTGATTACGATGGTTTTGCCAGCATAGCGCTGAATATAGGGAAGGGCTTCGGTTAAAATACTACCGATGTCATCATGCTTAGTGGTTTCTGTCATGGCATCAACTGGGTTAGTAAAAAGCTCATTATGAAACAATCAGAACGGCAAATCAGCTTTTATTCCGACCTCGCGGAGTAAATCCCGAAATGGTACTTTAATCGCCTCTAATCGTTGCTCAGTCGCCGCTTCAAAGCGGAAGGTGAGGTCCGGACTGGTATTAGACGCGCGCATTAGGCCCCAGCCATCATTGTAGTCAACCCGCATGCCATCAATCATGCAGGGCGTGGCATCATTAAAGTGTGCACTACTAATCAGCGTGGCAATCATGGCGTGCGCCGCTGTGGCATTGCCTAGATCAAGCCGGTACTCTGGTGTGCTGTAGTTATCGGGTAGCTCAGCAAACTGTTGCTCGCAAGTGAGTTCGGAGTTGGCTAGAAGCTCTATTAAGCGGGCTGCTGCATATAAACCATCATCGTAGTTGGACCAGCGATCGCGCAGAATAATATGGCCGCTAAACTCACCACCCAAAATGGCATCGTGTTTCAGTGTTTGGCGCTTTAGGTGCGAGTGTCCGGTTGGGCATAAGGAAATCTCACCGCCAGCTTCTTGCACCGCATTATTCAGTAGGTAGCTGCACTTCACATCGCAAACCACCGTCGCACCGGGATTCTCTTTAAGCATGGCTTTGGCCAGCAGGATCATAATGCGATCTGGCCAAAGGATTTTGCCTTGATTATCGACCGCAATCACGCGATCGCCATCACCATCAAAGGCAATACCGATATCCAGCTTGTTCTTAACTACCAGCTCTTGCAGCGCACGAAGATTCGCAGGCTCAGTGGGATCTGGCGAATGATTCGGAAAGTTACCATCTAACTCGCAAAACAAGGGGGTGACTTCGCAGCCAATGCCTTTAAATAGCGCTTCTGCATGTAATGACGTCACGCCATTTCCGCAGTCGACCGCGATTTTTAAGGACTTACTCATCTTAATGTCAGCAATCACTGCACGGTTGTAGTCGTCCAAAATCGTGTCATAGTGATGATGCTGACCGACGACTTCAGATGCCGAGAATTGCTTTTCAAAAATCGAATCATAAATCTGGCGAATGGCTTCCTTAGACAGCGGGGCGCTATCCATAACCATTTTGATGCCGTTGTAATGACCGGGGTTGTGACTGGCCGTGACAACGACAGCATCCGGAATCTCCAGATGTGCCAATGCAAAATAGGCGACCGGAGTAGGGGTTAAGCCCAGGTCGACTACATCGCAGCCAGAATCAAGCAAGCCACTCAGCAAGCTCTGTTTAATGATGGGGCTACTTAAGCGGCCATCACGGCCGAGCAAGATTTTGCATCGGCCTTGTTTTAGTAAGTTATGACCAATCACCAAGCCGATTGCATAAGCATCCGGCGGGAAAAACTCTTCGTTTACTTTGCCACGAATATCATAGGCACGAAAAATCTCGGGTTGAATAGGTTGCATAAGACTGCTCCACTCGGGGGTATATAGGTATTATTTTAATCATTATTGTTTTCCTGAGTGTCCGAAACCACCTGCACCACGCTCACTGCTATCAAAGCTATCGACGGGTTTTAGGCTGACTTGTAACACAGGCACAAAGACTAGTTGCGCTATGCGGTCGCCAGGTTCAATCGTGTAAGCCGTTTGGCTTCGGTTCCAGCAGGAAATAAATAGCTGACCCTGATAATCAGAATCAATTAATCCCACCAAATTGCCCAATACTAAGCCATGTTTATGGCCCAATCCTGAGCGTGGCAGGATGGTTGCTGCAATGCCGGGGTCTGCAATGTGAATTGCGATCCCCGTGGGTATTAACTCCGTTTGGCCAGCTTCAAGCACTAGCGCATCATCGAGGCAGGCTCGTAAATCCATACCCGCTGAGCCATCAGTGGCGTAGCTTGGTAATGGAATTGTGTCGCCCACTCTGGGGTCTAATATTTTGTACTCGATGCTTGGAATCATGTGAGTCGTACTTGTCCTTGTTGGTAAACGGTATTGATAATGTCAAGAATCTCAAAGGCCAGCTGAGTTTTACTGGCTTCTGGTAACGTAAAGTGGCCACCGGCAGCGGTGAGGATATCGACCTGATTGCTGTCTTTATCGAAGCCTTTACCGTTGCCGACTTGATTGGCAACGATCATATCCAGCTGCTTACGTTTGAGCTTGCCGGAAGCGTAATGAATCACGTCATCCGTTTCGGCAGCAAAACCGACCGTAAATAAATCGGGGTTACCCAAGCTGGTTTTGGCCAGAATGTCAGGGTTTTGTTCTAACTCTAAGTGTAGCGCAGATCCTTGTTTTTTCATTTTTTTAGTCGCGACTTCTTTCAAGCGATAATCTGCAACGGCGGCGGCGGCGATAAAAATCGAGGTACCCGGCACTTCACTAGTCACTGCCTCAAGCATTTCGGCGGCAGTTTCTATATTAATTCGGCGAACACCTTCAGGCGTATCGAGTTGAGTCGGTCCTGAAACCAATACCACTTCAGCACCCATTGAGGCGGCTGCTTCAGCAATTGCATAGCCCATTTTACCTGAGCTGCGATTGGTAAGGTAGCGTACAGGGTCGAGCGGCTCGCGTGTCGGACCGGCTGTGATTAATAGTCGATGACCGGCCAACGTCTTGGGTCTTGGAGTGTGGGTTAGCTCCAGTGTGGCACTTACGGCATCAACAATTTGCTGTGGCTCCAGCATGCGGCCATAGCCCACATCGCCACAGGCTTGCTCGCCGGCGGCTGGCCCATGAATATGATGGCGCTGCTTGAGAATATTCACATTCTCCTGTGTTGCAGGATGCGCCCACATTTGCTGATTCATGGCAGGTGCAATATGCACCGGTGCTGCGGTGGCAAGCACCAGTGTGCTTAATAGGTCATCCGCCATGCCGATGCGTAAGCGTGCCATCAAATCCGCGGTCGCAGGGGCTATGACTATCAAGTCAGCCCAGCGAGCCAGCTCAATATGCCCCATGCCTGCTTCGGCTTCAGGGTCGAGCAGCGCCGTGTGAACCGGATTGCCAGAGAGCGCCTGCAATGTGAGTGGCGTAATGAATTCACGCGCACCCGGCGTCATACAGACGCGCACATTGGCTCCGGACTTAATGAATAAACGGACAAGCTCGGCAGATTTATAGGCTGCAATGCCGCCACTTATCCCTATAAGGATGTTCTTAGCAGATAATTTGGTCATACTTTAATTCTACCAAAATTAAGAAAAATAAACTCTATGGCAATTACAGATTGGGCAATTGAAGATCGGCCACGCGAAAAATTACTGCAACGTGGTCCTGAGGCACTTTCAGATGCCGAGTTGTTGGCGATTTTCCTTAGAACCGGGATTAAAGGCAAGACTGCTGTTGATCTCGCGAGAGACATTTTGAGCGATGCTGGCGGTTTGCGTGAGCTATTGGGCGCGAATGAGGCTCGCTTTTGTCAAAGCAAAGGTTTGGGTCAGGCTAAGTTTGTGCAGTTGCAGGCGGTGGTGGAAATGAGTCGTCGCTATCTGGAGGAGAAGCTCAGGCATGGCGAGGCGTTGACAGATGTGAATGCGGTTCGTAATTATCTGACGCATCGTTTACGCGGCTATCCTTATGAGGTTTTTGCTTGTTTATTTCTGGATAATAAGCATCGTGTGATTGAGTATGAAGAGCTGTTTCGAGGAACGATTGATAGTGCCAGTGTGCATCCGCGTGAAGTGGTTAGACATGCGATTCATCATAATGCGGCGGCAATAATCTTTGCTCATAATCATCCTTCGGGCGTTGCTGAACCTAGTCAGGCAGATCATCGGATTACTGATCGCTTGAAAGAAGCGTTGAATTTGGTGGATGTGCGCGTGTTAGATCATTTTGTGATTGGGGATGAAGTAGTTTCATTTGCTGAGCGTGGCTATCTATAACAAAGCAGTGGAAAATCATGCGTTAGCCAGTTAGCCAGTTAGCCAGTTAGCCAGTTAGCCAGTTAGCCAGTTAGCCAGTTAGCCAGTTAGCCAGTTAGCCAGTTAGCCAGTTAGCGAAAGCAGAAAGGCATCCATAAAAAAAGGCAGCGATTAATTCGCTGCCTTTTTAGTTCTTACTGTGTAATCAGCTGATTAATTAAAGTTACAGCTGAATTCCGTCTTGTTAGGGAAGTTAAGCTGCAATACACGCATCGCATCACTAGCAATTTTTTCCCGTTTCAGCGCACGTGCTGCACAGACTTTAATCTGCAAGGCATCAATCACTGCAGGTGTTCCCTGATGGTGCTTAATCGTGTATTCCGCACGGTTGAAAGCAGCCAGATACGCGCCACGTTTCATGTAGTATTTACCGATATTCGCTTCAGTACCGCCCAATGTATTTCTTAAGTAGCCCAGTCGCTTCGCAGCATCCGGTGCATATTTGCTGTCAGGGTGACGAGTCAGCAGGCGTTGGAAGTCATGGAAGGCCTCCTTTTTACGGACTGAGTCCAGATCCGAGAAGCTTCTTGGGAAAATACGGTCAACAATACTGCCGCCACGGTTAAAGTTAACCAAGCCGCGTAAGTACAGCGCATAATCAATTCGTGCGCTACGAGGATACATGCGCATAAAGCGGTCGATGGTATCCAGAGCGGTATCCGCCTCATCATACTTGTAATAGGCATAAGCCGACTCAAGCATCGCTTGCTCTGCAAATTTACCTAAAGGGTAGCGTGCTTCCAATGATTCAAAGCTTTTGATCGCTGCCTCGTAATCTCTGGCTTTAGTGGCGTCGCGTCCTTGCTTTAGCAGTTGCTCTGCACTCACTGTGCTGTCAACTTTTGTCTCTTTATCTTTATTTTGGCTCAGCATTGAACATGCCGAAAGGCTTATTGCCAGTGAAGCGATTGCCAGAAGTTTCCATCGGTTCATAGTCTGTGACTCTTAATTATGATTATTGGTGGGAACGTACTCGCAGATCCATTCTGTTAGCTCCCCGTCAACCTTTAAACAAGAATTATACACTGCATCGCAAGCGAATTACGACATGCGCACGATGATATGCCGTATAATCCCCACATTATTTAGCAATGTGATTATAGACCATCAATGTCAGACGTGGAAATTATTGAACTTATCGTTCCGGAATCCGGTTTCAATCAGCGAGTTGATCGGGTAATTGCCGATCTATGCCCCGAATACTCTCGCAGCCAACTTCAAAAGTGGCTAAAAGCAGGGGATATCCTGATTGATGACCGTGTGCTATCCGCCAAAGAAAAAGTAATTGGTGGCGAGCGTATCCAAATTAAAGTAACCCCAATCCAGCGTTCTGACTTCGAGCCTGAGAATATACCATTAGATATCCGTTACGAAGATGAACATCTGTTGATATTAAACAAACCAGCCGGTTTAGTGGTTCATCCCGCCGCAGGAAACTGGAGCGGCACGTTAATGAACGCCTTGCTAGCGCACAACGATACGCAAAATGACCTGCCACGTGCTGGTATTGTGCATCGCTTGGATAAAGACACGACCGGTTTGATGATGGTTGCTAAGGATTTGAAATCGCACTATGCGCTGATCGAAGCCTTGCAAGAACGCAATATTAGCCGCGAATACCAAGCGTTAGTTTATGGTGAGCTGATCTCTGGTGGTACGATTGAATCCAATATTGGCCGTCATCATACTGATCGCAAGCGCATGGCGGTTGTTGAGACAGGTGGTAAACATGCCATTACGCATTTTCGCATTGAGCAGCGCCTGAAATACCACACATTATTACGGGTACACCTGGAAACAGGCCGTACACACCAAATTCGTGTTCACTTAAGCCACCGTCATAATCCGATTGTGGGTGACCGTACTTATGGTGGTCGCTTGCGGATACCGTCTGGTTTAGATGCTGAGCAAGCTGAAGCCGTGCGTCATTTCCCAAGACAAGCGCTGCATGCCAGACGCTTGAGCTTGGAGCATCCGATTACGGGTGAGCCACTGTCGATCGAAGCGGAAATGCCAGAGGATATGCACAAACTAATTAGTATCCTGGAGGCGGCACCGAGTGAGCCAATCTAGCGTCAAAGACTGGATTTACCCTGACTGGCCTGCGCCCAAAGCGGTGCGGGCGGTGATGACTACCCGTAGCGGTGGGATTAGCCAAGCCCCATTTGATGCGTTAAATCTGGGTGATCATGTCGATGATGACCCGCGGGCTGTATTAAGTAACCGAGAGACTGTGCGCCGTGAACTGCAATTGCCCGATGAGCCGTTATGGTTAACTCAGGTACATGGCACGACGGTAGCTAGCGTGGGCGAAGCAGAGCAGGCCACACAGGCCGACGCTTCGGTAGCCAAAGGCGTTGCAAAGGTTTGCGCGATTATGACTGCAGACTGTTTACCTGTACTCTTTTGCAATACGCAAGGCACAGTAGTTGCTGGTGCGCATGCGGGCTGGCGTGGTTTGGAAGCGGGTGTATTGGAGTCCACGATTCAAGCCATGGATTGCAAGGTAGAAGATATTTTAGTGTGGATGGGCGCAGCCATTGGGCCGCAGCACTTTGAAGTCGGTGATGAAGTGCGCGAAGCTTTTGTACAGTCTCAACCATCCTCTGAACAGGCGTTTAAAGTGCATGGAGCAGGGAAGTGGTTAGCTGATCTGTATGCGTTGGCACGCCTGAGGCTAGAGCGATTTGGCATCGCCAGTGATAATATCTATGGTGGAACGCATTGTACCTATGCGCAAGCCGACCAATTTTACTCCTACCGGCGCGAATCACGCACCGGCAGAATGGCCGCTCTTATCTGGCTGGAGTCATAATCCTCTCGGATTAGGCTCCAATTAGTTAGCCAGTTGTTTCTCTTTGATTTCCTGAGTCGCTTTGCAGTCGATGCAGAGCTCAGCAGTTGGTCTGACTTCCAGACGCTGCAACCCAATCTCGATACCACAGGCATCACAGAAGCCGTAGTCGTCATCATCCAGACGCTTGATGGTCTTCTCTATCTTACGGATTAGTTTGCGTTCACGGTCACGTGCGCGCAGTTCTAATGTGAATTCTTCTTCTTGAGTCGCACGGTCAGCTGGATCAGAGAAGTTGCTAGCATCTTCCTGCATGTGATCTACGGTGCGGTTAACTTCATCAACCAAAGACTGTTGCCACTTAACCAAAATCTCACGGAAGTGAGCCATTTGGTTTTCATTCATGTATTCCTCATCTGCAGCAGGAACATATGGCTCAACACCATCAACAGGAAGGGCAGATTTGCGTGTAATTTGTGCTGTCATTGCTAAATCCATCTAGGTATTTGGGAGGGTTATTTGTAGAACGTTATTTTCCCCTAAATCGTTTCTAGCACATAAGGTGCCAAAAGCGCGGGGATTATAGCTTATTTTTGATCAAGGTAAAGCTAAGTTTCGATGAACCATAGATAACTTGTATCTGGTTGATAAAAAATGATGTATTTCATTCCATATTTTCTTGTTAGTTGCTGGAAGATTTTACAAAACCTCAAAACAAGATAGCGTTTTTACATCGAATGCGTATCTATATAGTGACCAACGCAACAAAATAACGGTCATATGGAAACCAGAAAAGCGCGCTAGTCCGGGGGGAGATTGGCGGCTATCCCTTATACATCACTCCTAAGGCAATCCAACGAACATAAAGTTCAAAATTGGATTTTTAAGCGCCAAAGAAAAAAGTTTGAAAAAAGTTAATATCATCGGTTGACAGATACGACCGACATTCGTAATATACGCCACCTCGACGCGGGAATAGCTCAGTGGTAGAGCACAACCTTGCCAAGGTTGGGGTCGCGAGTTCGAATCTCGTTTCCCGCTCCAGAGATGATAGGCATTATGATTTGCTTCGGTTTACCACACTTAGCAGAGACATAAAGCACAAATACCATGTTTTAATTGTTGCGGGAATAGCTCAGTGGTAGAGCACAACCTTGCCAAGGTTGGGGTCGCGAGTTCGAATCTCGTTTCCCGCTCCAAATTCTTCACCTTTGTAAATATTTTAAGGCTGGATGGCAGAGTGGTTATGCAGCGGATTGCAAATCCGTGTACCTCGGTTCGATTCCGGGTCTAGCCTCCACAATTTACGAAGTATCTTGCAGTACAGTTCAGTATTGCCTGGATGGCGAAATTGGTAGACGCAAGGGACTTAAAATCCCTCGGTGGAAACACCGTGCCGGTTCGATTCCGGCTCCAGGCACCATGCTTAAAGAACAATCCTCAAAGTCACTTCTGACTTATTTAAAATCTTAAAAAGCCAATACCCACCTAAATCAGTGGTAGGTTCTACGCTATTTTGTTTAAGCATCCCGTATTGTATCAAGGAAGCAGGTATACTGCTGTTCCGGTCTTGGAGAAAAGCTTATCCAATCGATAGTCGCTGTCTGATAGAATGAACACACCATCTCGATAGTTATCAAGAGAAGAGTCTATTCGGCTACCGATAAATAGTTAGTACACGTAATGGAGATACAGATATGGGTTATTTACTTGTCATTATTGGGGCGGCATTGCTCTCTTTTTGGGGCGTTAGCGTTAAAAAACCTCAGGAAGCACGTCCAAAGTTGATCAATGATAAAGGTGGGTTAATTCTTGCCTCTGGTTTAGCTTTAGTGATTATTGGTTTTCTCATTTAATTGAATGCTATTTTTTCGGGTTTTCTGAGGTTACTCTGCTACTAACCCCTTGCAATGGTTGTTCCTTTTCCATCGCTAGCCACGCATCTTCCGTGGGTAGTGACTCTCTTTTTTGTGCGCCTGACATTGTCGCTCTAGCGTCTAATAGCTCCTCTGGTCTCACCGGGTTATTACCTGAGATTAAATGGCGTATGCGCGATAAAAATTCATGAGGATGGGAAGGCATAAACATGTAATCATCTGCACCTGTCATGTATCCCTCTATGACGTCGAACCAGCACATTTTGGCACTGTGGATTAGAATAGGGCAGTTGATACCCTTAGCACGTACTTTTCTAATCATTGTTGAGCCGGAGAGTTCGTCAAGCCACACATGAAAAGCCTTCTTTCTCAAGTAAGTCGACTACGTACTCTCGTATTGGGACTACGACCTCAATAACAATCGCTTTCATGATTTCAGATGCTTAAATTTACCACTTTTGTGAAAAAAATACTCGCTTGTAATGAATGTTTTATTTTTTACATGCTTTATTTATGTGATTAAATAAGTACTGGTTGATAATGACTTGCAACATTCTGTTAATAAAAGGAGGCTTCAAAAATGGACTTTTCAAGTATCACCGCAGCGTATGAGGGGTTAAAAACCGGTAAGGCTATTTTACAGTCAATATATGACATGAAAATTGAAGCTGAGACAAAGGAAAGAGTTGATGAGGTGATGTCGAAACTTGGTGAAGCGCAAGATACTTTATTTGTTATGAGAGAAGAGTTGTTTCGACTGCAAACCAAAAATGCTGAGCTTATGACATCAATCTCTCAGGCTGATGACTGGGAAAAGAGGATTTCTCAGTACTTACTTGCGGAAACGTCGGGTGGTGCGGTTGTATATAAGTATTCAGGTACACCAGAACATTATGCCTGCCCTAGTTGTGCCGGAAAAAGAGTCATCGAAATACTTCAAGATAACCGGACTGCTAGTGGAAAATTTAGATGCGTTGGCTGCGATGCGCAATTCCCAATTAATCCTAAGAGAGCCATCCCTGCTGGGCGAATAGGAAGAGCATGAAGATGCGGCAATTTTAGATCAACTGAGCCTGTGTAATTTTAACCTCAAAGGCATCCGCACAATGCACGGATGCCCATCAATCTTAACGAGTCAATGCAGCCACTACCGCATCACCCATTTCAGTCGTACTCACTTTGCGAGTACCTTCCTCATAAATATCCGCTGTACGCAGTCCGTTAGCCAATACCTGCTTCACGGCTGCTTCAATACGATCCGCCAGCTCACCTTGCTCAAGGCTATAGCGCAACATCATTGCCGCAGACAAAATAGTCGCCAATGGATTAGCGATACTCTGGCCTGCGATATCTGGCGCAGAACCATGGCTAGGCTCATACAAACCTTGCTTAGACGCATTCATTGAAGCCGATGGCAGCATACCAATCGAGCCGGTCAGCATAGACGCCTGATCCGATAAAATATCACCGAACATATTAGTAGTAACCATCACATCAAACTGCTTTGGCTTCAGTACTAACTGCATTGCCGCATTGTCGACATACAAGTGGCTAAGCTCGACTTCAGGATATTCTTTGCCGATGCGCTCCATGACTTCACGCCACAGCTCAGTGGCTTCCAGTACGTTAGCTTTATCAACAGAGCACAGACGCTTGCCGCGCTTCATCGCGATATCAAAGGCAACGCGTCCGATGCGCTCGATTTCACTTTCTTTATAAACCAGTGTGTTATAGCCGAAACGCTCGCCGTCTTCATTAACTTCGATACCGCGTGGCTGGCCAAAATAAATACCGCCCGTTAACTCGCGCACAATCATCAGATCCAGATTGGCAACGATTTCAGGCTTCAGGCTAGAGGCATTTGCCAGCTCTTCATACAAAATCGCAGGGCGCAGATTGGCAAACAATTCCAAATCAGTACGAATTGCCAGCAAACCACGCTCAGGGCGCAGTGGGCGATCCAGTTTGTCGTATTGTGGGCCACCGACTGCACCAAGCAAAATTGCATCGGCTGCTTTTGCCAATTTTTGAGTGGATTCCGGATAAGGTGAGCCTTCCGCATCGTAAGCGCTGCCGCCCAGTTTAGCGAATTGCAGCTCCATATCGAGGCTACCTTCTGCTTTTAAAGCATTCAGTACTTTGACTGCTTCATCAATGATTTCCGGGCCGATGCCGTCGCCGGGCAGAATGAGGATATTGTGGCTCATGAGTGTGTACCGTTAGTTAATTCAAGGTAAAAATGCTGCCAGTATCATAAGTAGCGGCAGGGTATAAATCAAATTCATTGCATTCATTCAAACCATTCCTAATGGTTTGGAATTTAGTTTGTGCTTAGGCAAGCCATTCCGTCATCACAATGTGGGTGGTGACTTTGCCAATTTTGGGTATTTTATCCAACTGCGCGCGAATTAGGTGCAGGTCGATCATGGATTCGGCTTCTGCATACATTAGCAAATCCAGATCGCCACTGATGCCATGTGAGTATTTAATGCCGGGGATTTTCATCGCGCGCCCAGCAATTGCCTCGCAATGATAGCCGCCATGGCGCACTTCAAAATAGGCTTTTACCAATCCCCGAGTGCTGGGTTTACAAATGACCTGATAGCCGAGTATTTCGCCAGTATCTTCCATGCGCTTGATGCGATCGGAAACCGCCGAGCGCGATAGATTAACGGCTTCAGCAATTGCCGAAACGCTTTGGCGGGCATTGCGCTGCAATTCACTGAGAATTTTCTGATCAAATACATCCATCTGTTAAACCTGACGACGTTATGGCGTGCCCGCCGCTGAAATTAAAGCAAATTGCCGGTGTATTCCGTGAATGTGCCGCGCAAGGCAGCCGTATACTGAGGCCATTTTTAATGAAGGGAATAATAACATGGGAAGCCTAAATCAAACGATCACCCGCTGGCAAGGTGTTGGGCTTATGGCGACAACTTTATTAGGTACCGGTGTGTTTATTCTCCCTCAGCTGACGATTGATAGCGCGGGTGATTTGGCAGTTTGGACCTGGGTGTTGCTGGTATTGGCAATTTTACCCTTGGCGTGGGTGTTTGCCGAATTAGGGCGTCGCTTTTCACACGCAGGTGGACCCGCGTTTTTTGTGCAGGAAGCGTTCGGTGTGCGCTATGGCCACATGGTGGGTCTGATGTTTTTGTGCGTGGTGCCATTAGGCGCACCTGCCGCGTTGATGATGACCTTTGAGTTTTTAAAGCCGTTAATTACCTTGTCACCGCTGCAATCCATTATTGTGCAAGTCTCAGTGATTGGTGTGCTATTTCTGCTGAATTTACGAGGCTTGCAGCTTTCCGGCAAAGCGCAATTACTGCTAACGGTAGCGATCCTAGCCGTTGTGGCTGCGATGTTATTGGCGTTGTTTTTTAGCGAAGTCACTCCGGTTGAGCCAGTCGCTAGCGGCAATTTAAATGGTGCAATGGGCGCGGTGGCATTGGCTATCTGGAGTTTTCTGGGTATTGAAGCGGTCACGCATTTATCCGCCGAGTTTAAGGATGTTAAGAAAGACTTTGTGCCTGCGGTGATGATTGGCATTGTGCTGGTGGGAGGTATTTATATTCTCTGTACCTATCTGTCATTGCTTGCGCCTAATGCAGAGTTGTCGATGGTGGATGCTTTTAGCCTGTTGCTCGGGCCGTATGGCAATTGGATTATTCCCGTGTTGGGTGTAGCCAGTGGTTTAGCGACGGTGAATGTGTATTTTGCCAGTGCTGCACGCTTGGCGTGGGTATTGAGTAAGGATGGCATTCTACCTTCACAGCTAACCACCTTAAACCAACACGGCGTACCACGTAATGCGCTAATGGCGGTGCAATGTGTGGCAGTGAGCATTATGGTCGGCGCTTATTTAATGTCGCAGCCGTTTGAAGCCATGGTGCGTTGGACTAATGGCGTGTTTGTGTTTATTTACGCGGCCTCCATGTTGTCGGCTTGGCGCTTGTTACCAACAAAGCATCGTCCAATGATTATGCTGGGCTTAGTGGTTTGCATTATCTTTGCAGCCTGTTTGGGGCTTTCGATGTTATATGGCGGCGCCTTGGCGTTAGTATTACTTGCATGGTTGCTGGTACGTCCGGCAAACGTTAAAGTGGCCGTTTAATTCATCCAGCTAGTGTATATGCCAATGCAATGTCCTTGTCAGTCCGATCGATTATATGCCGATTGTTGTCAGCCTTATCACAATGGTAAGGCGGCACCATCCGCTGAAATACTAATGCGCTCACGCTATAGCGCCTTTGTGTTAAAAGACGGGGCGTATTTATATAAAAGCTGGAGCAAGCAAACCCGTCCCTCTAAAAAGTCGCTAAAAGAAGATAATGATACCCAATGGTTAGGATTGGAAATCCTGCGCACAGAGTATGGCACTGCGCTGGATGCGACCGGCGTGGTTGAGTTTATTGCGCGCTATCAAGCGCCTAATGGGGCGGCTGAGCTGCATGAAACCAGCCGCTTTGTGCGGGAGAATGGCAAATGGGTCTATTTGGACGGGGATTATTAAGCGAATTTTTGGCTTGACCGGCTACTTATTTTTATTATACGGTTGCCTCACTTACCAAATTAAACACGTAAAACACTAATGAACTCATCGCTAAACATCATCAATTCAACGCACGCTCTGCTATCAGCAGTAGTGGTCGTGGTGGTGTCTGTCGTGGTCTACGAGGCTATGCCGTAGCGGTTTATTAGACATCAAATTCTAAAAACCCTTCGGCGAAAGTCGAAGGGTTTTTTTTTACCCGAAATTTTAAGAATAGACACCAGAGGAAACAACGATGGATTCAGCAAATAACCCACAGCCACAGGCGGCGCAGCGCTTATCCGGCTCCCAACTGATTATTCGGCTTTTGGAACGTCAGGGCATCACGCACATTGCCGGTATTCCCGGTGGTGCCAATTTGCCAATGTATGACTCTTTAGTGGGCAGCAATATCAAGCACGTACTGGCTCGTCATGAGCAGGGCGCAGGCTTTATTGCTCAGGGTATGGCACGGGTAACGGGTCAGGCACAGGTTTGTTTTGCAAGCTCTGGCCCTGGCGCCAGCAACCTGATCACAGCGGTAGCTGATGCGAATCTGGACTCTGTTCCCTTAATTGCGATTACCGGTCAGGTTCCTCAGCAAATGATTGGTACCGATGCCTTTCAGGAAATCGATACCTTCGGGTTGATGCTGCCAATCACTAAGCATAACTGGGTTGTTCGCTCGGCTGAAGAGTTATTACAAGTGATTCCAGAGGCATTCAGTATTGCGCTATCCGGTCGTCCCGGTCCGGTTTCTATTGATGTACCGAAAGATGTTCAGAATCAGCTGATCGATGTAACCGAGTGGCCAGAGCCAGGTGTTGCGATTCCAGCACCCGATTTTGATGTGCAGGAAGTTGAAGCGATGTTGGCGAAGATTCGTGAAGCACATCGTCCAGTACTGATGATTGGTGGCGGTATTGTTTACTCCGGCGCATCGGCGTTACTGCGTGAGTTTGCTGAGAAGTTAGATATTCCAACGGTTCAAACCTTTATGGGCTTGGGGATTTTGCCAGCGGACCATCGTTTATCGCTGGGTATGTTAGGAATGCACGGTGCTCGTTACACCAACTACATCCTAGAAGAGTGCGACATGCTGATTGGCTTGGGCGTACGCTTTGATGACCGCGCCACGGGTAAAGTTGAAGCCTTCTGCCCGAATGCTGAAATTGTGCATGTTGATATCGACCAAAGTGAAATCGGCAAAATTAAGAATCCAGTGCTGTCTATCTTGGCCGATGTTGGTGAAGTATTGACGATTGCCAATGAGCAACTGGAAGCGGTTGAGCGTCCATTATGGCAGCAGCGTGTTGAGCAGTTAAAAGAAGCGCACCCTTTAATTTTGGATGGTTCGGATGAGTTGTTCCGCCCTTATGGTGCGATCAAAAAAGTGGCTTCAATGCTGGATGATAGCGCCAATATCAGCACTGACGTTGGTCAGCATCAAATGTGGGTTGCACAGGCTTATCCCATCAACCGTCCGCGCCAGTGGGTTAGCTCCGGCGGCTTAGGTACCATGGGTTTTGGTTTACCAGCCGCGATTGGTATTGCCTTGGCTCAGCCTGAGCAGAAGAGTATTTGTTTCTCCGGTGACGGCAGCATCATGATGAATATTCAGGAGTTGGCAACAGCCGCTGAAGAAAATCTGGATGTAAAAATCATTATCCTAAATAACGGCCATCTGGGCTTGGTTCGCCAGCAGCAGACCTTGTTTTATGATAAGAACTTAAGCTCAGTAAAGTTTCAGCAAGGCGTTAACTTTGCAATGACGGCTCAGTCGATGGGCGTTAAGGGGATTGATCTTGGCCAATCGGATGATCCGGAAGCTGATCTGCGCGAAGCCTTGCTGGAACATGGTCCTTGCGTAATCAATATTCCAATTAGTGAAACAGAGATGGTGTACCCAATGGTGGCACCGGGTGGTGCAAACCGCGATATGATCGGAGGAGAGGCATAATGAGTGCACAAATCATGGATTCAAATACAACGTCGGCAGCAGTTCCAACCAAGTCGGTGTTAAAGCTAATTGTCAATAACCATGCCGGTGTGATGTCGCATGTGTGTGGCTTGTTCTCGCGCCGTTCATACAATCTGGAAGGCATTATGGTGATGCCTATTGCCAGCGAGCAGGGCGCGCGCAGTTGCATTTGGTTGTTACTGGATGAGAAGGAGAAATTGCCGCAGATTATTCAACAAACACAGAAGCTGGTGGATGTATTAAGCATTGAGCGGCATCCGCTATCCGGTAGCGTATTTGAGAAGACGAATGATTATTTTACGGCTTAATCACGCGTTAATTTTTGGCGCTTAGTAAGCTTGGCGGGTGGTTTTTTGAGCCATCCGCTTTTTTATATTCTAGTTGTCAACGTTGTCACTTTTTAGTGATCAAATACTTATGTATTTACGATTGTTAGCATTACAGCGGTGTTTTTTTAGCAGTTTTTTCAGGGTTCGTAGTTTTGATTGTTCCAGTGGTTGCAGGGTATTTGACTCTTCAATCTCGCCGACTAACTTTAAATAGTTATTAAAAATACTACATTGTTGGTTCTGGTGGCGATGGGCACTTATCTTCATGGCTAACACTCTCATCTTGGGTTTGATGGCCTGCTTGGGGTGGGCGAGGTCTTAAAAATTTCCAACAGATGCAGTGTATACTTATTCGGCTTCAAGGGGAGTACCACTAGCCTAACGGTGGTACTCCGGGAGTCTGTTCAGCTGGTGTTTATTCCTGACATTGAGCGGGTACCTGAGCTTCCGACCAGTCTGCCAATTTAGTCATTTTACCTGCGATCTTGAATGACTTTTTATCTTTGATTCCGCCGCCTGTTAACAAGTTAACATCGCAGCTTAAGCCGGCGCTCAAATCCAGCGTATCGTAAGAGTTATACGTGTAGCCTGCGACCACAAATGCGCCTTTGCGGTAAGCCAGCGTCAACTTTTGGCTCCAGCGATTACGCCCGATCGCTTCATTTTGGCTATGCACTTCCAGCGAGCCGGATTTGCCTATCGTTAGCGATGGCGTTGTTCCCCACATGGCGCCCGACCAGACTAAATTGGGCTTAACAATCTCAAGCTTTGGCAGAGGAGATCCTTGCTCGCCAAGATAGATATGCAGCGCTACGTCCGAATCATCATTGCCTGCTGGTGCGACCAAAAAGGCACGATCCATCATGCCATCCTTATTCCAGTCTCCCGTGGCAGCGCTCACCACTCGTGCCAAGTCGATTTTTTGCTCTGCCGCTGTGCCGCTAAGTGGGGCCAGAAGTGCGAGGCTCAATAATATCGGGGTAATTGCTTTCATAGGTTAGGCCTGTAAAGATAGTTAAATCAAGTGTAGTACATTTTATTGAAAATTAGGGATGCCGCATATGCCAGATACGATTGTTAAAACTATGCCATTAGAGCCGATTTGGCAAACGCCTGATCCGTTTCTTTTTTGCGTGCATCATCTGGATTTTTACCCAAAAGCTAATGCGCAATTAGGGCCTGATGCGTCTTTGCAAGGCCATCAGTTGGGTCAGGATTTTATGCCAAGCAATGGTGATGATTGGCGGATGTATCATGGTCAGACGATGCCGGGCTTTCCGGCGCATCCGCATCGTGGTTTTGAAACAATTACTGTTACCACACAAGGCTTGATTGATCATGCGGACTCAATGGGCGCAGCCGGTCGTTATGGCAATGGAGATACGCAATGGATGACTGCCGGTAAAGGCGTGCAACACGCTGAAATGTTTCCTTTGTTAGATGAGGCCGAGCCCAACCCGTTGGAGCTATTTCAAATCTGGTTGAATCTACCCTCGGTCAATAAAATGGTCGAGCCGCATTTTACAATGTTCTGGAGTGAGCAAACACCACAACTAGTTTCACAGGATGAGAGCCAACGCGAAACACGAGTAAAAATTGTGGCTGGGGATTTGGAAGGGCTGAATGCCTTAGCGCCTCCGCCAGACTCTTGGGCCAGCGGTGCGGATAATGAAGTTGCCGTCTGGATTATCGATATGGATGCCAATGCACAGTGGACCTTGCCAGCCGCCTCATCGGGTTTGAATCGTCGACTCTATTATTACGATGGTGCGGGGCTTTCCTTGGATGAAAAATTCATACCACTTAATCATTGCATCGATTTAATCTCAGATAGAAGCGTTGCACTAAAAGCCGGTGAGCAGGGGGCGCAATTGTTACTGCTGCAGGGTCGCCCCATTAACGAGCCGGTTGCGCAATACGGCCCGTTCGTCATGAACAATAAAGCCGAGCTACAACAAGCCTTTGCAGACTATCAAGCGACTCAGTTTGGCGGTTGGCCGTGGCCTGAAGCGGAGCAATCACATGGCAAAACACAAGGTCGTTTTGCGCGCTATGCCGATGGGCGTGAAGAGCAACCTTAGTGGTTTGAATAGGGTGTTGAATAGCCACTGATCGGCCATGGCCTTGAAAACGGTAGATGGCGACAAAATTATCTGGGCATAGGGCGCAATAATGTGCCGAAACAGGATACTGATATGCCCGATACATCGACCATCTTAATGGCACTGATTGTGCTTGGTGCGATTGCCGCCTTTGCTTGGCCTCGGTACAAGCTTTACAAAGCGATGAATGAACCATTCCCCGAAGAATGGCGTAAAACCCTGCGGCATAACTTTCCGGTATTTCGCCGAATGCCCACCGATTTGCAGCTGCAAATGAAGCAGCGGATTAAGCGCTTTTTGCATGATAAGCAGTTTATTGGCTGTGCTGATTTTGAAATTACCGATGAAGTGCGGGTCACCATTGCGGCTTCGGCCTGCTTACTACTGCTGAATCGGAACACTGATGTGTACTCTGGCTTGCGTTACATTCTGGTGTATCCCGATGCTTTTTTGGTTGAGCGTGAAACGCGTGATTCGGCCGGCTTAGCCTTTTCGCAAAAGCGTGGCTTACTGGGTGAGTCGTGGAGTAATGGTAAGGTGATTTTATCGTGGGATGATGTGTTGCGTGGCAATCAAAAATTCGATGATGGCGCTAATGTAGCAATCCATGAGTTTGCGCATCAACTCGATCATGCAACGGGCGCAACCAATGGCGCACCATTTTTAGGAAGTTCTGCCAGATCCAAACGCTGGGCGACTGTACTGACTACGGAATTTGAGCGGTTACGGCAGGCAGCTTATCATGGCGATGAAACATTGATTGATCAGTACGGTGCAACCGAGCCAGCAGAGTTTTTTGCAGTAGTCACTGAGACGTTTTTTGAAAAGCCAAAGCAGCTACTAGCGAAGCACCCAGCTTTGTTTGCGGAGTTGAAAAATTATTATCGGGTTGACCCCGGTGATTGGGTCAGCTGAGGCGAGTTATTCGCGAGTCGCGCCGGTGTAAGTGTGCATCGGCAGGCTTTGGTATTTCTCTACGAGTTCTTGGAAGTGGTTGTACATCCAATCCACAGTGGCAAACTGTTCGCCAGCTTGCAGATAGATGGTGGTAACCCGCTCAGGCTCAATGCATACATATCTAAAGGATGCATTCCCTGCCACCTCATTAATTTCAAACACACTGTAATCCACATCGCTAATGGCCAACAAACTGGCATAGCCGGGTCGCGGTGAGCTGCTGACAAAATCAGACGGTACCAGATTGCTGAAATCGGCATAACCCAATTCAGTATCTAATGAGAAGCGTGGCATTTTAACGCCTGCGCGACGGTAGTTTTGCAGATTTCCCTGCTCAGCTTGTAACGCATCGGCTTCAAAGCTAACGCTGACCTCGGCATAAAAGCGCGTACCGTCTAAGTTGCCGGTGCCATCTTCCTGTAAATAGGCGCTATCAATTTCCCCGTAATACAAGTATTCAGCCGTGGCTTCGCGGCCCCAGCTAAATACTTGGTACAAGGTTTTCACATCGGTCGAGCTTGGTTCAATGGCATGAATCACCGTGGTATCGGGGTGATTCGGGTCGCCATCATCGATAATAGCCTGCGCGTTTTTGCCTTCGGCTAAGCGTTTAAGCAACACAGCGATAAAGGCACCGAAAACGGCGGCAATACAAATGACAGCGACAAGCATGGCTTAAGCGACGACTTTCCGACTGTGGTTTTGGTGTGCCAGATATTCTTCGTAAGTACCTTGGAAGTTGACCAACTTGCGGTCTTTAATGTCCAGAATACGCGTTGCCAGCGATGAAACAAACTCACGGTCATGGCTGACGAAAATCAGCGTGCCGTCATAATGTTTCAAACCAGCATTCAATGCTTCGATGGCTTCTAAGTCCAAGTGGTTCGTTGGCTCATCCATGATTAACACATTGGTGTCCATCATCATTAGCTTGCCAAATAATAAGCGGTTTTTCTCACCACCCGAGCAGACGCGGGCTTTCTTGTTCGCATCATCGGCAGTGAATAGTAAGCGGCCTAACATGGCACGTACTTTCAGATCGTCATGCTTGGCGGTGCGCCACTGAGACATCCAATCGAAAATCGTCAGGTCATTGTCAAACTCACGGCTGCTGTCTTGTGGGCAATAGCCGATCAATACATTCTCAGACCATTTGATCACGCCGTCATTAGCATCCAATTCATTCATCAGGCAGCGTAAGAAGGTACTTTTACCCGAGCCGTTATCACCCATGACCGCCATTTTCGCACCGGCTTCCAGAATAATATTGCCTTGGCTAAACAGTGTTTTGCCATCAAAACCGTGTGCCAAATCTTCCAGCGTGAGCGCCTGACGGTGCAACTGCTTGGACTGCTTAAAGCTGATGGATGGAGAGATACGGCTGGAGGCTTTCACTTCATCCAGCTTAATTTTATCCAACTTTTTGGCACGTGAGCTGGCTTGCTTCGCTTTAGAGGCGTTAGCAGAGAAGCGGTTAACGAAGCCTTGCAGCTCGTCAATCTCAGCGCTTTTCTTAGCATTCTCAGTCAGTAGTTGCTCGCGAATCAGTGTCGAGGCAGCGACGAATGCTTCGTAGTTACCCGGATAAATGCGCAGCTCGCCATAGTCGATGTCGGCCATATGAGTGCAGACTGAGTTCAAAAAGAAACGGTCATGCGAGATAATAATCATGGTGGACTTGCGCTGATTCAGCACCGTGGTCAGCCAGTTGATGGTGTCGATGTCCAAGTTGTTGGTTGGCTCATCCAGCAGCAAGATATCTGGATTTGCAAACAACGCTTGTGCCAATAACACACGCAGCTTTCTACCCGGTGCTACTTGCTTCATTAAACCAAAGTGAAGGGCTTCTTCAATACCGGCTTCCAGTAGAATTTCACCGGCACGGTTTTCAGCGCTGTAGCCATCCATTTCTGCAAACTGGACTTCCAGCTCAGCTACGGCCATGCCATCTTCTTCGGTCATATCTGGCTTGGCGTAAATGCGGTCACGTTCCTGTTTTACTTTCCACAGATTTACGTCACCCATGATTACGGCATCAATCACGCTGTACTCTTCAAAGGCAAATTGATCCTGACTCAAAGTACCAACGGTTTCGCCAGTGCTGATGGATACGTTACCGGCGGTAGGCGCTAGCTCGCCGCTCAGGATTTTCATAAAGGTTGATTTGCCGCAACCATTGGCACCGATTAAACCGTATCGGTTGCCGTTGCCAAATTTGGCAGAGATGTCTTCGAACAATGGCTCAGAGCCAAATTGCATGGTGATGTTTGCGGTAGATATCAAAACTGAATTCCTGTGCGCGGATGAATAGGGCGATTAGCCCAAGGCGCTAATATGGGTGGTAAAATGTGGCGAACTATAGAGACTTATCGGCTTAATGTCGAGCCTAAAGCGTTGACCTGTCGATGTTTTTTATGGAGAGAGTCAGTGCGTTATAAAAGGCTTAGGTTTGGCGGTGAGTGGTCATCACCATGAAAAAAGCCTTCTTTTTCGCATCGAAAAAGAAGGCCGTTTACCCGTTTAACTTACACCATCAGGTGTTAGTGACGTCCGCCACGATGATGTGGCTGTCCGTGAGAATGGCAGTACTTACTCCATTGCCCATGGTGGCTACGTTGGTTGTGGCAGTGTACGGCAGGGCGGCGAGGGCGATGTCGGTTGTGACCATGACCTCCGCGATTTCCGCCATTCCACTGTATACCGCCACGACGACCGTCACCAATAAAGATGCTGAATGAGCCACCTTTATGAGCACCGCCGGAGCGGTGATCGCCATTATGAGCAAAAGCCGTTTGGCCAATAAACAGCGAAACGATTGCTGCAATGATTGCTATCCTTTTCATGCTATATCTCCTCTTGGATTCATTAACACGGGTTTGAAGCTGTCTAGAAATAAAAGCACAGCCTCACAGATATATGCGTGAAACTCTCCGTGGATGGCTCAAATCAAACATTACCGTCCTACGGAGAGTGTCATTTAAACGGCCTTCAGGCGCTCTGCATGATAAGCAATGTGCTCACCAATAAAGGTCGCGATGAAGTGATAGCTATGGTCGTAACCTTCCTGCAAGCGTAGCGCTAAGGGTTGGCCTGCTGCCTCACAGGCCGCTTTAAGATTTTCAGGCAACAACTGGCCTTCATCATAAAACTCATCGGCCAATCCAGAATCAACCAAGATGTGTGGAACACGAGCGCCGCCTTTGACCAACTCAGTGGCATCGTAAGCGGCCCAGCTGCTCTGATCTTCACCAAGGTACGCCGTAAAGCAACCTTTACCCCAGCCACAATTCACTGGATTACAAATAGGTGCAAACGCTGAGACAGAGCGATAAGCATCTGGCTCTTTCAGTGCACAAATCAAGGCACCATGGCCACCCATTGAGTGACCCGTTACTGATTTAACGCCCGGCAGTAATGGCAGTTGCGCTTCCACTAAAGCCGGTAGCTCTTTAGTCACATAGTCATACATGTGGTAGTTATCAGCGTAAGGCGTGTGCGTGGCATTCACATAAAAGCCTGCACCTTGACCAAGATCGTAACGCTCTGGCTCATCCGGAACCACATCGCCACGTGGGCTGGTGTCTGGAAAAATCAGTGCGATACCATGCTCTGCGGCATAACGCTGCGCACCGGCTTTGGTACGTGCATTGTCATCCGTGCAGGTAAGGCCCGATAGCCAGTATAGGGCCGGCACTGGTCCATCGGTGGATTGTGGCGGCAGATAGACCGAGAAGGTCATCTCACACTGGTTAACGACCGACTGATGGCGGTAACGGTTAAGGTAGCCGCCAAACTCTTTAACTGTTTCAATTTGTTGCATGAGGCTTCCTTACATCAGGATGACAGAACGGATACTCTTACCTTCGTGCATCAGGTCGAAGGCTTTGTTGATGTCTTCCAGTCCCATGGTGTGAGTGACCATCTTATCCAGCTCGATTTCGCCAGACATATAGCGCTCAACGTAGCCTGGTAACTCAGTACGGCCTTTAACGCCACCGAATGCAGAGCCTTTCCAGGTACGACCAACGACCAGATTGAATGGACGGGTTTGGATGACTTGTCCGGCACCAGCAACGCCGATTACGGTAGAAACACCCCAGCCCATGTGAGTACATTCCAGCGCGTCACGCATTACGTGGACGTTACCGATACACTCAAATGAGTAATCAACACCACCATTAGTGATTTCCTGAATGTATTCGCTGACGGAGCCATCGATTTCTTTCGGGTTAACGAAGTCAGTCGCGCCAAGGGCTTTAGCCATTTCCCATTTTTCAGGGTTAAGATCAACTGCCAGAATGCGTGAGGCTTTAGCCATAACCGCGCCCTGAATAACAGACAAGCCGATACCGCCTAAGCCAAATACCGCAACAGTAGAACCTGGCTCTACTTTCGCGGTATTTAATACTGCACCGATACCGGTAGTTACACCACAACCTAACAAGCAAACCTTATCCAAAGGTGCTGCTTTGTTGATTTTCGCCAATGCGATTTCAGGCACTACCGTGTACTCAGAGAAGGTTGAGCAACCCATGTAGTGATAGATATCTTGGCCACGTGCTTTAAAGCGACGCGTGCCATCTGGCATGAAGCCCGTCCAGATGGTTGGTGCGATGGTTTGGCACAAGTTGGACTTAGTGCTGTTGCAGTATTCGCAATCGCCACACTCAGCGATGTATAGCGGGATAACATGGTCGCCGACTTCCAGATTCTTAACGCCCGGGCCTACTTCAACCACTTCACAGCCACCTTCGTGACCTAAAATCGCTGGGAATACGCCCTCTGGGTCATCACCAGACATGGTGAATGCATCGGTATGGCACACGCCTGTGGCATGAACTTTTAGCAGAACTTCACCTTCACGAGGGCCGGCGACTTCTACTTCTTCGATTTCAAGCGCCTGTTTTGGGCCCCAGGCAATTGCTGCTTTACATTTCATGGTTTGCTCCTGTTATGAATTACTGGTTGGTTGTGATTAATGGGTTGGAATTTAACGCTGCGATAGTGCGCTTTACTGCATCTAAAATATGTTGTGCCGGAAAGCCGAATGGGACGATTTGTGCCAGCTTTCCTTGGCCATCAATGATAAACAAATTTGCCGTGTGATCGACAAAATAATGCGTGTCTGTGCGTTGGTTCTGCTGAACCTTTGTTTGTACATGATAAGCATCAGTCACGGCTTGAATCTGTTTCTGGCTTCCTGTGAGGCCGATTAAGCTGGAGTGAAAGTAGGGCACGTATTGACTCAGAATTTCTGGTGTATCCCGCTCAGGGTCTACGCTGACAAACAGCCCTTGTACTTTATCCGCATCATTTCCCAGTTGCTTTAATAGCTGAGCCATCCTTGCAAGCTCCGTCGGGCAGACATCAGGACAATGCGTGTAACCGAAGAAAATCAACGCGACTTTGCCGCGTAATTGCGTCAGTTTAAAGGGCTTGCCGTGGTGATCAGTGAGCGTAAAGTCCCCACCAACCGTATTGGTTTTTTGGGTTTTCGGCTCGCTAGCCTTGGTTGTTGGCTGCTTTGCTGGTGTAACCACCGTATCACCAATAGGCGCTGCGAAGGCATCAGAAACCAGCGTGTCGATATTACTGCCGGTCAGGCTTTGCAGAAACGCGACTAGTTGATCGACTTCAGTGTCGTCTAAGTTTAATGGCGTAATGAGTGGATCAAGTCCGGGGTTTGCAATGCCACCCTGATTATAAAACTCCACCACAGAGCGTAAGCTTGGCAGGCTGCCATTGTGCATATAGGGTGCGGTGATCGCGACATTGCGTAATATCGGGGTTTTGTATTTCCAGCGATCAGCGGGGTCTTGGCTCACTTCATAGTGGCCAAGGTCGGCAATCGGTGCTTCACTTACGCTGTCGATAATTTTGCTGTCTACATCTACAAAGATCCCGGGCGCCAACATGACACGCTGGGTTTCTGGCTTTTTGCCCATGGAGTTTAAATAGCCTAAGCCGGTGTTATGCAGTGCATGATCGCTGAATAGTGCAGAGTCTGTACCAATTGTATGGCAGCTGCTGCAACGTGCTTTTCCGGTGAATAGCTTAAAGCCTGCTTCGGCTTGTTTGCTGAAACTGGCTTGCGCCGGCGGCTGTTTACCAAAGTACCAGCGATCAAATGGCGAATCAGCGGAGAGTAAGCTGCGTTGATAAGCCGCAAGTGCAAGACCGACCGTTTGCATATTCGGGCCTTGTTTATCGAAGCTAGTTTCAAACAAGCCATCGTAGTCAGTAAATTTTCTCAGCTTATTAATCACATAGCCAATGGATGGATTGGCCATTTCATTCGTTGCTAAAAACGGCCCCCAAACTTGCTGCTCTAATGAGTCTTCACGGGCATCGTGAAATAGGGTTTTGGCGTGGGCAACGTTATATAAGCTGGGTGTGTTGCGCCTGACGCTACGGCCCTCAAAACCAACCGCTGTGGCGATTTCATTACTGGTAAAGCCTTGGTCTGGCACATGGCACATGGCACAGGAGAGCGTGTCATTTAGGGACAAGCGACGGTCAAAAAACAGCTTGCGACCGAGAGCAATGCGGTCAGTGCTAAGGTTTTGTTGTTGTGCTTGATCTAGCGGCGGCAGGCCAAGCGGTGGTGATTGGGTTAGCGCCAATAAATCGGCGGCTTTACCTTGTCGTTGATGAATAGGCTGCTCGGCTAAGCTTGCAGTTGCAGTTGCAGTTGCAGTTGCAGTTGCAGTTGCAGTTGCAGTTGCAGTTGCAGTTGTTTCTGTTTTGTTGGCTGCTTGAATGAGTTTTACTTGGGTTTCAGTCGCTGGCTTCGGTGCGGACTCCACTGAGTCTGGAGTTTGCTTGTTAAGCCGTCGATCTTGCTGCAGCAATGTTTTCAGATCATTGATAATAATGTCAGGATGTAAAAACTGAACACTGTAAATATTGCGAATCGCATTCTCAGGATCAATCAAATACACGCGCAACACATGAGAGATCGCCGTACCCGCTTTACCATTAACCGACATCTCACGCTGCACATCTTGCTCATAGGATTTGAGTAGTGGTTGCAGGCTGGCTTCCGAGTCGGTGGTGAGAAAATGCCATTCGCCATTTGGGCCAGCGTAATCAAAATTCTTTCCGTAAAGCTGCATGACTTTTGGCGTGTCGCGCTCAGGGTCAAAGCTCAGGCTCATTAGTCGCAGATTATTCGCAAGCTCTGGGTCTTTCTGCATTTGCGATTTGAGTTTGTAAAACACATAGGATGACAGCGGGCAGCCATTCAAATCGCCGCAATTGCTGTAGATAAAGCCGAGCAGTGTGTATTTCCCACGGTATAAATCGTGAAGCTGGCGTGGGTTTTCATTGGTATCCAGTACCGTGCCATCTGCTGCTTGCTTTAATGCCGGGAGTTGATAGCTCCCAACTTCTGGCAATTCATAAGATAGCGTGCGGTAACCAATAGCCGGTGCAATATCAGCAGCGCTGAGCGTGGTCGACAAGCCAAATAGCACCAGCCAACACAGAACCCTTAAATGTTTCAATGAAGGTTGCATCACTCGTCACATCCTCTGTGTTGGCTGGTAAACATATTGCTTGGTCGGCGGCTTACTGAGCTAACTGGCTCAGTTTGGTTTTAGGTGTCACCGGGCTGGCATTGGCATACAAGGAGTAAGCGCCAAACCGCATTTGGTGTGCGCGTCCTAGCTTTTCTTTAGTAAAATCAATGCTGAACTGCTCGGTCAGTTCTTTGCCATCCCAATTATAGGCTTTGAAATATTGCTCATTGTCAGCACCTTTTTTATCCCAGTTGGCGAGTAGTGATGAGGTGTAATACACGCGCTTGCCATCCCAACTGGAGGAAGCCATATTCACTTGTGCGCCGATTTGCTTTTCATAGGTTTGCTTCGGATTGAATGGGTCGCTCATATCAAAGTAACGAGTTTTGCCATCCATAAAGGTGTTCACCCATAAGCCCTGATCATCTGAAGACAATGAAATATCCACCGGCAGTGGGATTTTGGAAGGATCGCCAATATCTGCGACAGGCTCTGCTTTCCATTTACCATCGGTGTTTTCGTGCACAATCCAGATTTTTGAGGTCAGGGCAGTCGTGGTGACGCACCAGTTATTGCGTGGTTGCCAAGCACAGCGCACTTCCAGTGGCGCACCGGGTACATCGAATACTTCTTTGGGCTTTCTGGCGTGCAAATCCCAGCGCACCATGGTGTTACCAAAGCGCTTCATGGCCTCTTGGTCGCCCAGCATTTTACCGAAATCCATCATGTAGTTAGACCAGCCGGTAAACGATGAAGTAAACATGGCATTGCGGCGTGGTAGCGCACGAATGTCATAGCCAAAGCCATCAGAATATTTTCCGGTTTTCACTGCGCCATTTAAATCCTGATCGCTCGGCATCCAATGCGTTTGGAGGTATTCACCAGCATTACTGTATTCCACCAAGGCAGTACGACCACCATTATCCTTGTTATTGGATAGAGCAGTGATAATCATCTTGCCGGGGAGCGCATAAGTCGTATGAGGGCCCACAGCACCGCCACTGGCGGATACAAAGTCAGTAATCACTTTATGCAACGTTGGTTTGGCAGGATCAGTGTGCACATCAAATATAAAAATCTTGTTGGTATCCAGACCGCCAGCCCAGAGGTATTTGCGGTCATCAGTTAAGCCGGAGTGGTGCGCCTCATTGCGACCGCCTACCGACAAGCTATTAATTACTTTGCCATACTGTTCAGATTTTGGATTCACATCCACTGTCACCAGTTTGTCCTGTGCGTCGCCTAATCCCTCGACACCCAGCGTCCATATATACACGAAGTCTTCCTGGCCAGTAATTTTGGCCATATAAGGAGACATGCAGGTTTCATCGGCCTGTACCGCAGTAATCGTTGTTGCAGATATTCCGCAAACCATTAAAGCCAGCGCCAGCGCATTACGCACCGGAAATTTTCTTGTTTCGTATGACATCATTTTCCTCCTCAGGAAATAACGTAGTGAATTCAAGGAGCAATCAGCAGCGGCTATTATTGTTTTATTTAAAATAGAATGAACCTTCACTTTTGTCAATTGATAGTTGCCTAATCAAATAGTACTATTCGCCTATGCCTTATCTAAAACGCCTCGCACCAGTACCTGAACCCATCGACTGTAAAATTCTTACGGCGGCGTTAGAGCTGTTTGTAAAAAAAGGCTACCACACGGTTTCAGTACATCAGATCCAAAGTCTGGCGAATGTCAGCATCGGGTCCATCTATAATCACTTCGGTGGAAAAGAGGGTGTGGCCAAGGCGCTGTACCTGCATTTGTGCATTGAATTTGATGAGTTGGTGGATGATGGGATTGCCAGTAGTGACTCGCCACGTGAGCAGTGCCGAAAGATTATTGAGTTGATGTTTGAGTACACAGAATCCCACGCCGACATCATGGCTTATCTGTTTAATATCCGACACACCGAGTTTTTGAGTGATCAGTTATTACTGTGTGAAGATGCTGGTTTTGTGAAAATCGATCAGATTATTGAAGCAGGAATTGCCGCAGGTGAGTTTCGCACTATGGAGCCCTTGGTGGCTTCATCCTGTATTTTTGGCGGGGCAATTCGAATGGTGCAGCTGCGATTAGATGGTTTGATTAAGCAGCCATTGCCTGAATTATTGGAGCAAACGGTTGCTGGGATATTTGCGGGTGTTTGCGTTGCAGAGGATTCTACTAATGCAATGCTGGGTGATTCTCTAGCGGCAAAGGACACGTCCGTTATTGCTTCAATTGCAGTGTAAATCAGCCGCATACAACTCAGAGCTTTTAAAATTAAATAACAACGTCCAAAGCCCAAATTCACAAACAAAAAAGCCGGGCTGAATTAGCCCGGCTTTTTTTATGCAGTGTAATCGAGCAATTAGCTAAGCATGCTGATCATCACACCGGCTGCAATCGCAGAACCGATAACACCCGCCACGTTAGGACCCATGGCATGCATCAACAGATGGTTATGCGGATTCGCTTCCAGTCCCACTTTATTGGAAACACGAGCTGCCATCGGCACCGCAGATACACCGGCTGAACCAATCAATGGATTGATGGGCGATTTGCTGTACTTATTGAGTAACTTCGCCAGTAACACACCAGAGGCCGTACCGATACAGAATGCAATCGCACCCAGTCCCAGAATACCCAATGTTTCCCAGTTCAGGAACTTGTCAGAACTCATTTTCGAGCCAACACCTAAACCAAGGAAGATGGTTACGATATTGATCAGTGCATTCTGTGCAGTATCACTTAAACGCTCAACCACGCCGGCTTCACGCATCAGGTTACCAAAGCAGAACATACCCAGCAGCGGAGCAGCCGAAGGGAGAACCATAGCCACCATGATCAGCAGTAACAGTGGGAAAATGATCTTCTCACTTTTTGTTACATGACGCAGCTGTACCATCTTGATTGCACGTTCCTGCTCAGTAGTCAGGGCACGCATAATTGGCGGCTGGATAATTGGCACCAGTGCCATGTAAGAGTAGGCTGCTACCGCTACCGCACCCAGAATATCGGGGGCGAGCTTACTGGTAACAAAGATTGCCGTCGGGCCATCCGCACCACCGATAATACCGATTGCTGCCGCATCCGTAATACTAAAGTCCAGAATACCGAAGTGGCTTAGGCTAACTGCGCCCAATACCGTCGCAAAAATACCAAACTGAGCCGCTGCACCAAGTAACAGTGTCTTTGGGTTCGCCAAAAGCGGTCCAAAGTCAGTCATCGCGCCAACACCCATAAAGATGATCAGCGGGAACATGCCTGACGCAATACCCATATTGTAGATGTAATACATCATACCGCCGGGGTCTTGCAGGTGACCCATGGCGTCATACACTGGCTCGGCTTCAAAGCCCGCTCCAGGAATATTCACCAACAGGGTACCGACGGCGATGGGTACCAGTAGCAGGGGCTCAAAGCCTTTCTTGATGGCGAGGTACAAAAGTCCCAAGCCAACGATCATCATGACTGCTTGTCCGGGATGTAGCTGTGCAATTCCCGAGTCAGTCCATAATTTGTAGAGGTTTTCCATCAGTCAGCTCCTATGCCAAGGTAACCAGTGTGTCGCCCAGTGACACGGCGTCACCTTCCTTAACAAGAACTTCAACCACAGTTGCACTTTTTGGTGCGACCACAGTGATTTCCATCTTCATGGCTTCCAGAATAATCATGATGTCGCCTTCTTCTACCATCTCGCCAGGTTGTACCAATACTTTGAATACATTACCTGCCATTGGCGCAGGATAACCTTCGCCGCCAGTTGGAGCGGCAGCAGCCGGTGCAGAATCAGATGAGCCAGAAGCAGCGCCAGCCACAGGAACGATACCCGTGATATCGCCGCCATTGCCAACAGTGACCACATGATCAACGCCATCAATTGTCACGGTGTAAACTTCTTCACCAGAGCCAGTAGTAACCGCTTCACTTTCTTTACCCGTTGGAATGGGTTCGAATGCTGATGGGTTGTCACGATTTTCAAGGAACTTCAAACCGATCTGTGGGAACAGTGCATAAGTCAGCACGTCATCGATCAGGCCTTCGCCCTCAGTCAGTTTAATGTTTTTCTCTTTAGCAATGCCAACCAGCTCGTCTTTGAGCTTATCCAACTCGGAACCCAGCAGATCAGCCGGACGGCAAGTGATTAACTCATCATTGCCCAAGGCTTGCTTTTGTAGTTCAGCATTAACCGGAGCCGGTGTTGCGCCGTATTCGCCACGCAATACACCTGCTGCTTCACCCGTCAGTTTGCCGTAGCGCTGACCAGTTAATACGTTAAGCACCGCTTGAGTACCAACGATTTGCGAAGTAGGGGTTACCAGCGGAATGAAACCTAAGTCTTCACGTACACGTGGAATTTCTGCCAGAACCGCATCCAGCTTATCGCCAGCGCCTTGCTCTTTAAGCTGAGTTTCCATATTGGTCAGCATGCCGCCTGGCACTTGTGCAACCAAAATACGAGAATCGATGCCTTTCAGCGAGCCTTCCCATTTCGCGTACTTCTTACGAACATCGCGGAAATAAGCAGCAATCTCTTCCAGTAGCTCCAAATCCAAGCCCGTTGCGCGCTCAGTGTCTTGCAGCATGGCAACCACAGATTCGGTTGGCGAGTGACCATAAGTCATCGACATGGATGAAATCGAGGTATCGACATTATCGATGCCCGCTTCAATACATTTCAGGTAAGTACTGGTCGAAAGACCGGTTGTTGCGTGACACTGAATATGAATGGGCACAGAGACCGCTTTCTTCAGCTCGGTTACTAGTTCATAACCGGTGTAAGGCTTCAGCAGGCCGGCCATATCTTTAATGCAGATGGAGTCACAGCCGATGTCTTCAAGGCGACGCGCCATATCCAACCACAGCTGCAAATTGTGTACTGGGCTTAAGGTATATGACATGGCTGCTTGAGCATGTTTATCAACGGCTTTAACCGCTTTCAATGCCGTTTCCATATTACGGGTGTCGTTCATCGCGTCAAATACGCGGAATACGTCCACTCCGTTTACCGCTGCACGCTCAACAAACTTGTTGACCACGTCATCGGCATAATGGCGGTAACCCAGAATATTCTGAGCACGGAACAGCATTTGCTGAGGCGTGTTTGGCATAGCCGCTTTTAACTGGCGGATACGATCCCATGGATCTTCACCTAAAAAACGAATGCATGAATCGAACGTTGCCCCACCCCAAGTCTCGACAGACCAGTAGCCTACACTGTCCAGTTTTTCAGCGATGGGTAACATATCAGCAAGACGCATCCGGGTGGCAAACAGGGACTGGTGGCCATCGCGCAAAACTACGTCTGTAATTTGCAAGCGTTGCTTGGAATTGCTATCGGTGTTTGTATTCTGACTCATAGTGCTCTGATCATTCTCAAAAGGGTTGGAGAATTTCCCGTCGGGGAACTGATTACTTCCGGTTACGGTGCTGGTCGATCGCGCCCTGAATAATTTTCAGGGTGGCTGCTGACACAGGAGAGCCAGAAGTAGCCGCAGGGGTGCGTTTTTTCTTTGCTGTTGGCTCGACGATTTTCTCTGGGAACCAACGCAATATCACGCTTGACATGGCTCCGGTTGCGAAAATCAGCAACGTCAGGAACACAAAAACGGTTCCCATGCCGAACAACATCAGACTGAATCCCTGATCGATTATAGAGTTATCCATAGTACGTGATGCATCCTCGAAGTGACTTGTTAACAGCGTATGATACAACACTTAGCAGTTATCGCCGAACTGTGTATCAGTGTTTATGTCAACAAAATGGCAGACTAAAAGTTTGTGATTAACCGCATCAAGTTTGTCGAATTCAGCGGTTGCAAATTCGCGCTTTAAATTAGCGGTATTTCAGTGTGTTGTCAATTTAGCTGCACTGCAACATTAAAAAAAATTTACAGTATTGTAAATCCTGATTGTAAGGTTGTTCATTTTAATAGGTTAACGATAGAAGCGCTCCAGAGAGTTCCGGAGCGCTATTCTTAAGGTCTAAGCCGCGCTGATTCTGATCGCGCAATATTTGACTTCGGCGATTTTGGCGAATGGGTCTAAAGCCGCATTGGTCAAGGTGTTCGCTGCGCCTTCAAAGTAGCAGAAAGGCATGTGTACCGTGCCGCTAGGCGTTAAGTCATCAATACGCGTTTTAATGGTGAGCTCACCGCGACGAGTTTCCAGTTTTAAGTAATCACCGGCGCTCAAGCCCAGTTTGATTAAATCGCGCTGATTGACGGCAACATAAGGCTCTGGCTCCAGCGCATCCAGCATCGAGGCACGGCGTGTCATACTGCCGGTATGCCAATGTTCCAACTGGCGACCGGTAATCAGAATGAAGGGGTAGTCTTCATCGGGCACTTCATCTGGAGAAACAATGCTGGCAGGCACCAGTTTGGCTTTGCCGCTGGCCGTCGGGAATTTATCCGTGAAGATAATCGGCTGGCCAGGGTCGCCTTCCTTGGTGCAAGGGTAAGTAACCGATTCGTGCTGTAAGCGCTCCCAAGTGATCCCCGCAATTGAGTCCATGGCTTGACGCATTTCATTAAATACGGGCTCTGCGCTGTCATATTGCCAATCCTGACCTAAGCGACGCGCCAGCTCCTGAATAATCCACAAGTCCTGCTTGGCATCACCCGGTGGGTCAATGGCTTGGCGACCAAGCTGTACCGAGCGGTCGGAGTTGATAAAGGTACCGGTTTTCTCGGAGAAGGCAGAAGCAGGCAGCACCACATCGGCGAAGTAAGCCGTTTCAGTGAGGAAAATATCCTGCACCACCAAATGCTCTAAATTCGCTAAACCAGCACGGGCATGATTACTGTCAGGGTCCGACATGGCAGGGTTCTCACCTTCCACATATAAACCTTTCAGGTTGCCATTGTAGGCTTCATTCACGATTTCAACGGTGGTTAAGCCCGGTACATTATTGAGCTTGGTATCCCACAAGGTTTCAAAGCGGTGCAGGGCTTTTTCATCAGTGACGGGTTGGTAGTCTGGGAATACCATAGGGATCAGTCCGGCATCCGAGGCACCCTGAACATTATTCTGCCCGCGCAATGGGTGCAAGCCGCTGCCGGGGCGACCGACTTGTCCGGTGATCATGCACAGAGCAATCAGGCAACGCACATTATCAGTTCCGTGTACGTGCTGAGAAACGCCCATGCCCCACAGGATCATGGCATTTTTAGCGGTGGCATACAGACGGGCAATCTCGCGAATGCGGTCCGCTTCGATACCGCAGATAGGCTCCATCGCCTCCGGTGAGAAGGCTTCCAGATGCTCAGCCAGCTCCTCGTAGTTCTCGGTGCGCTTTTCGATAAAGTCTTTATCGGTCAGACCTTCTTTGATAATGACATGCATCATGGCATTCAGTAGCGCCACATCGGAGGCCGGTTTAAAAGCGATATGATGCGTTGCATGGCGTGTCATTTCAGAGCGACGTGGGTCTAACAGAATGAGTTTGGTGCCGTTTTTAATGGCGTTTTTCATCCATGTGGCACCGACCGGATGATTTACCGTCGGATTAGCACCGGTAATGATAATGACATCCGAATCCGACACATCGCCCATTGGATTAGATACTGCGCCGGAGCCCAGTCCTTCCAATAGCGCTACGACCGAGGAGGCATGGCACAGTCGCGTACAGTGATCGACATTGTTACTCTTAAAGCCAGTACGAATCAGTTTCTGGAACAGGTACGCCTCTTCATTACTGCCTTTGGCAGAACCCAGTCCGGCCAATGCATTGCCGCCATCACGCTCAAGGATCTTTTTCAAACCGGCGGCGGCAAAGTCTAAGGCTTCATCCCAGCTGGCTTCGCGGAAAATGGCTTCAGGTTTGGATGGATCAAAGCCTGTCATGTCAGCTGTCTTTGGCACGTCGCTGCGACGAATCAGCGGCTTGGTCAGGCGCTCCGTATTGTGAACATAGTCAAAACCAAAGCGGCCTTTCACGCATAAGCGACCTTCATTCGCGGGGCCATTACGACCTTCCACAAAGACAATTTTGTTTTCTTTAACATTGTAAGTCAGTTGGCAACCCACACCACAGTACGGGCAGATGGAATCAACCTGTTTGTCCGGAATAATCATGCCCGCGCCTTTGGATGGCATCAGCGCGCCAGTTGGGCAAGCTTGTACGCACTCACCACAACCCACGCAGCTGCTATCGCCCATTGGGTCATCAATATCAAAAACAATTTTGGACTCTGCGCCGCGCTTGGCATAGCCAATCACGTCATTCACTTGAATATCTCGGCAAGCACGCAGGCAGCGGGTACATTGAATGCAAGCATCCAGATTAACCGCAATCGCAGGATGTGAACTGTCGGCCTTTACCCGAGGGCGAGCTTCAAAGCGTGGGGCTTGAACCTCAAGGTGTTTAGCCCATTGCGTTAGTTCATTGTTAGGGCTGAAAGTCTCTTCCGGCATATCAGAAAGCAGCAGCTCCAGTACCATTTTCTGGGATTTTTGAGCGCGCTCACTGGCTGAGTTAATCACCATGCCTTCGGTTGGTTTACGGCAGCAAGAGGGTGCGAGTACACGTTCGCCATCAATTTCAACCATGCAGGCACGACAGTTGCCATCAGGAGCTAAGCCATCTTTGTAGCACAGGTGCGGGATTTGAATATCACTGCGCTTGGCCACTTGCAGGATAGTTTCATCAGAGTGAGCTTCTAGCGTGGCGCCATTTAAACTGAAACGTACCACCGGGCTTTCCTTCATTTGTGCACTCATTTATGAACCTCCTTCGGAAAGTATTTGATCACGCTTTGCATAGGGTTGGGAGCCGCTTGGCCGAGTCCGCAGATGGAGGCATCGACCATCACTTCGGAGAGTTCTTTCATCAGGGCCGTATCCCAGTGTTCATGTTGCATGAGCTGGACGGCTTTGCTGGTACCGACACGGCAAGGGGTACATTGGCCGCAGGATTCATGTTCGAAAAACTTCATCGAGTTCAAGGCGCAGTCGCGGGCCGAGTCTTGATCCGATAACACCACCACGGCTGCAGAGCCGATAAATGAGCCATGCGCCTGTAGCGTGTCGAAGTCCAACGGCACGTCGCCTAAGCTGGCAGGTAAAATACCACCAGAGGCTCCACCGGGATAATAGCCGTAGAAGGTATGGCCCTCCGGCATGCCGCCACAATATTCTTCGATTAATTCATTCATGGTGATGCCGGCGGGTGCAAAGTGCACGCCGGGCTTATTCACGCGGCCACTGACTGAGAATGAGCGCATGCCTTTGCGGTTATGGCGGCCTTGATCGACAAACCAATCGACGCCACGCTCAATTAGATCACGTACCCAGTACAGCGACTCCATATTATGTTCCAGTGTCGGGCGGCCAAACAAACCGACCTCAGCCACAAACGGAGGGCGTAGCCGTGGCATCCCGCGCTTGCCTTCAATGGATTCAATCATGGCGGACTCTTCACCGCAGATGTAAGCACCGGCACCGCGGCGCAGTTGAATGGTTGGCAAGTCCAGCGGGAATTGCTCGCGTATTATATCCAGTTCAGTTTCCAGAATATGGCGAATATCTGCGTACTCATCGCGCAGATAAATATAGACATCTTTAATGCCAACCACATCGGCGGCAATTAACATACCTTCCAGGAAACGATGTGGATCACGCTCTAAATAATAGCGGTCCTTAAAGGTTCCGGGCTCGCCTTCATCGATATTTACCGCCATCAACTTAGGGTCGGGCATATCTCTGACAATGTGCCATTTACGACCCACTGGAAAACCTGCACCACCTAAACCGCGAAGATTGGAATCTTCCAGCATGGTTAAGACATGTTCTTCAGTGACATGATTAGCGCGGCAGGCTTTGTAAGTTGCATAGCCACCTTCGGCTAGGTATTGCTCATAGCCAATGTAAGGATCAGGGTGATGCGTGGTGGTACCGGCATTCACGCATTCGATCACTTTTTCAGTGGTGGCGTGTGCAATGGGCAACTGTCCAACAACGGCGACCGGCGCTGACTCACAACGACCCACGCAAGGCACGGGTTGAATGCGCACGCTATCGCCGTATTCGGCTTGCAGTGAGGAGATTAGTTGTTCAGAGCCAAACAGCGAGCAGCTAACCGATTCACAGACGCGGACAGTCAGCGCTGGCGGTGGCTCATCGCCTTCTTTAACGATATCGAAATGATGATAGAAGCTGGCAACCTCGTAGACTTCGGTCTGACTGATTTTCATCAGGGTTGCCAAGGCGTTGATTTGGGCCGCATGCAGACAGCCCTGATCATCTTGAATTCGGTGCAGATATTCGATTAACAAGTCTCTGCGCATGGGTAGGTCTGCAATCAGGGCGCTCACTATTTCCAGTGCGTCCTGATCAAGACCGCGTCCACGCCACTTTTTAGCCTTTTGCTGTTTTGCCATGCTTCCAACTTCCTCGGTCAAGAATTCCTGAATGTTCGCGATAATAGAACGAAGCTTCACTTATAATCAAATGAAGGATACCGTGCGATAGACTTAGTTATACTTATCCATCATGGTAGCTTACAAAGCTGGTCGGGATTAGGTTCAGTTGCTAAAGTAATAGGGTTCCAGCATCAATATTCGACGATTTTACAGACGACATAAGGGTAGCAAACAACGATGACACATTCGGTAACAGTGGCGGTTTTAGCCGGTGGGCAAGGGCGACGATTTGGTGGTCAGGATAAGGGCTTGGTGATGGTGTCTGGCCGTCCACTGATTGAGCACATTCTGGAGCAAGTGTCGTCAGAAACCTCGAATATTGTGATTAATGCGAATCGTAATCAGGCCTTGTATGCCGACTATGGCTATCCGGTGGTGGAAGATATCCTGCCTGATTTTCAGGGGCCTCTGGCGGGTTTTGCGAGTTTAATGCAGCAGTTAAATTGTGAATATATTCTGACTCTGCCTTGCGATGCTCCAACCGTTCCGGTGCAATATTTAGCGCGAATGAAAGCAGCTCAGGAAGCATCGAATGCGGACATTGTGGTGGCGAGTGATGGCCAGCGGTTGCAGCCGGTTCATGCCTTAATTGCCACGCGATTATTGCCCAGCCTGAAAGCCTTTTTAGAACATGGCGAGCGCAAAATAGACCGTTGGTATGCCGAACATAATATGGTGAGTGTTGATTTTAGTGATCAGGCTGAGGCATTTCATAATCTTAATACCGAGGCACAAAAACAGCAGCATGAAGCGGCGCAAGTGTCAGGGCCGGAGGTTAAAAACGGCATCACTTTTCCAATGCCAGTCATCGGCTTTGCCGCGTTTAGTGGTACCGGAAAGACGACCTTGCTAACTAAGGTACTGCCAATTTTACGTGAGCGCGGTTTGCGGGTTGGGATGTTAAAGCATGCGCACCATGCAATGGATATTGATCATCCCGGTAAAGACAGCTATGAGCTACGAAAAGCAGGTGCTGAGCAAATGCTGGTGGTCTCACGTAGCCAAGTGGCATGGGTGCATGAATTACGTGATGGACGCGAAGAGCCTGATTTGCAGGAAGCGTTGAATTTGTTAGACCCTGAAACCTTAGATTTGATTCTGGTGGAAGGCTTCAAGCGGGAAAGCTTTGCTAAAATTGAGTTACATCGCGAAGGATTGCACAAGCCGCTGCTATACCCTGAAGATGACAATATCATCGCCTTTGCCAGTGAGCAGCCTCCTGAAAACTTGCCTATCCCATGGATTAACCTTAATTCACCTGAGGATATGGCGACGTTTATTTACCAAAAATATCAGGAGTCGTTATGAGCAGCCGGATCGAAACGGCCCCCAGTTGTGCCAGTGCCTTTGAACCAGGTGTGTTGCGGGTTGATGAGGCCTTAGCGGATATCTTGTCGCAGGTCGAGCCGCTAACCGATGCGATCAAACGGCCATTGCGAGATTGTTTGGGGCAGGTTTTAGCGCAATCGGTGATCTCGCCGATTAATGTGCCGGGGCATCGAAACTCGGCAATGGACGGCTATGCGCTGCGCGGGGCTGATTTACCGGATGACAGTATTCAAAGCTTTGACATTGTGGGCACTGCTATGGCCGGTGCTAGCTTTGAGGGTGACTGTCAGACAGGTCAATGCGTACGGATTATGACTGGTGCGATTATGCCGGAAGGCACTGATACTGTCGTTATGCAGGAACAGTCTGAGCGTGTTGATGAGGCGACTGTGCGTATCGGTAGCGGCCATAAGCTTGGACAAAATGTGCGCCAAGCAGGTGAAGATATTGCGCTGGGTACAACTGTATTTAATCCGGGGCGAAAAATTACAGCGGCAGACTTAGGTATTCTCGCTTCATTTGGTTTTGCTGAAGTCGCGGTGAAGCGTAAAATTCGGGTGGCCTTTTTCTCAACGGGCGATGAGTTGCGTAGCGTTGGTGAGACCTTAGTTGAAGGTGAGATTTACGACAGCAATCGCTACACGCTGTATGGCATGTTGCGGCAGTTGGGTGTCGAGATATTAGATATGGGCGTGGTGCCGGATCAGCCGGAGCGCGTAAAGCAGGCCTTTGAGCAAGCCGCTGCCATGGCCGATGTGGTGATTACCTCAGGTGGCGTATCTGTCGGTGAGGCGGATTACATCAAACCGACGCTTCGCGAATTGGGCGAAATCAATTTCTGGAAAATTGCTATGAAACCCGGTCGGCCACTCACCTATGGCAAATTGGGTAAGGCGCATTTCTTTGGCTTGCCGGGTAATCCGGTGGCGGTCATGGTCACATTCCTGCAGTTTGTGAAGCCGGCATTGCAGCAATTATCTGGTGCTGAAGTAATTCCACCATTGCGCTTTAAGGCGCGCGCTTGCAATGCAATTCGCAAGCGGCCAGGGCGCATGGAGTTTCAGCGTGGCATTTATTCTCAAGCGGAAGATGGCAATTTACAGGTGCGGTTAACTGGTCGCCAAGGCTCTGGGATTTTAAGTTCGATGAGTTTGGCGAACTGCTTTATCGTACTGCCAGATGAGCAAGCGGATGTCGCCATTGGCGATGAGATACTGGTTGAGCCGATTTTATAAGATTAAGCTTCGATTATTTTGGACGCGGGGGCTATGGTTTTATAGCAGACCCTGTGTAGAATGGAGCTCAGAACAGAGGATAAAATAGCGTATGTCTGAAGCACAATCCCCCCAGCTAATAGATCGTTTTGGTCGCAAAATTAATTATTTACGCATTTCAGTCACTGACCGTTGCGATCTGCGCTGTGTGTATTGTATGTCGGAAGACATGACGTTTATGCCTCGTGCCAAGCTGTTAACGCTGGAAGAAATTGCCAGAATCGCGAAGCAGTACGTAGATTTAGGCGTTGATAAAATCCGCATTACCGGTGGTGAGCCGCTGACTCGTCGCAATGTGATGAAGCTGTTTAATGATTTAGGTGCCATGGAAGGATTAAAAGATCTGACCGTGACCACTAATGGCACGCTACTGACCAAATACGCGGCAGAGCTCAAAAGCGCGGGAGTCACTCGTATTAATGTGAGCTTGGATACCCTGAGAGCCGACCGCTTTAAGGAAATTACCCGCATTGGTGATATCAAAAAGACACTTGATGGTATTGATGCCGCAGTGGCTCAGGGCTTCAAACGCATTAAGCTCAATGCCGTGATTATGAAGAATCATAATGACGATGAGATTCTGGATTTGGTGGAATATGTTCGTGATCGCGGCATCGATATTTCTTTTATCGAAGAAATGCCATTAGGTGATACCGGCCAGCACGATCGTGATAAATCGTATTGCTCCAGTGATGAAGTGTTAAAGCGAATCGAAGCGCAGTACAGCTTGCTGCCAAGCACTGAAACCACTGGCGGCCCATCGCGCTACTACCGTACTGCCGATAGTGACTCACGCATTGGCTTTATCTCACCGCATAGCCATAATTTCTGTGATGACTGTAACCGTGTGCGCATTACCGCAGAAGGGCGTTTATTGCTGTGTTTGGGGCAAGAGCACTCCATGGATTTGCGGGCTATTGTACGGGCGCATCCTACGGATGATGTGGTACTCCGTCAGTCGATTATCGATTCCATGCAGATTAAACCGAAAGGTCATGATTTTGATGTGACCGCTAAACCTATCATTATGCGACATATGAGCGTGACCGGTGGCTAATTCTAATTCAACGTCTCTGACGGCAAAGCGCCCACAGTTAACCAGCGAAGGTCTTGGTGCTTCGATCTCAGCGGTAGCTCATGATGAGTTTGGTGAGCCACGCGAAGGACACATTGCCGCCGAGCGAGCACTGACAATTTATTTGGATAAGCGGGAAATTCTCACGTTAATGACGTTAGGCTCTCAGCCGGAGTTATTGGTATTAGGCTGGTTGAAAAATCAGAACCTGATCAGTGATATTTCTGAAGTTGAATCTGTGCAAATCGATTGGGAAGTCGAAGCAGCGGTGATTACTACGCGCGGCGGTGTCGATGGTTTGGAGAAAAAACTAGAGCATCGCACTGTGACGACTGGCTGTGGTCAGGGCACTATGTTTGGTCGCTTGATGGATAGTCTTGATCAAATCAAAATTCCAAAAGTGACAGTGAAGCAATCCCAGATTTATGGTTTGTTAGATAGCTTAAATCAACATAATGAAGTCTATCGTAAAGCTGGTGCCGTGCATGGCTGTGCGCTATGTCATGGTACGGAGATCTTAAGCTTTGTTGAAGATGTAGGTCGCCATAATGCGGTCGATACGATTGCCGGTTATATGTGGCTGGAAGATGTTAGCGGTGGTGATAAATGGTTTTATACCACAGGGCGCTTGACCTCCGAAATGGTGATTAAAGTTGCACAAATGGGTATTCCGGTATTGTTATCGCGCTCTGGTGCGACCCAAATGGGGCTAGAGTTGGCGCAGCAGTTAGGCGTGGTGTTGATTGCTCGCGCCAAGGGGAAGCACTTTCTGGTGTATCAAGGCGCTGATCAAATCGTTTATGATGCTCCGCCGAAGCAGATCAAGTCTGGCAACTAAATTCCTTTCTATCTAATTTTCTGATGCAGTAAAGCCATGCAGCAATCCCTAAGTGCTACGATTTTAGACGCGATCCGCTTGCTGTTAAGTGGTGATCCAGCGCTTTGGGATATTATCGGGATTTCCTTTCAGGTTTCACTCTCTGCCTTATTTATTGCCTTAGTGCCGGCTATGGCGCTGGGCTTTATCCTCGCGTTTTATGACTTCTTTGGTCGTCGCCTGCTGATTGCGCTGTCGAATACCATGCTATCGGTTCCTGCGGTGGTGATTGGGCTCACTTTCTATTTATTACTTTCTCGCCAAGGGCCATTGGGTGATTTACGTTTGCTGTTTACTCAGTCAGCCATGATTATCGGGCAGATTGCCTTGTGCTTTCCGTTGCTGGTGGCGATGAGCCATACTGCCTTTCAAGCCGTTGACCGACGGGCTTGGGAGACGGCCATTACTATCGGTATTAGCCCTTTAGGTGCTTTATATTTGATGATGCGTGAAGCGCGATTTGCCTTATTAGCTGCGGTGTTGGCAAGCTTTGGACGCATTATTGCTGAGGTTGGTGCGTCGATGATGCTGGGTGGCAATATCCTTCATTACACCCGTAATATTCCCACTGCTATTGCGCTGGAAACTAGCAAAGGTGAATTTGCCCAAGGTATTGCTTTGGGGATTGTTTTGCTGCTGTTGGCTTTTACGCTCAATATCTTGCTGCATTTATTTCAGGGTAAGGGGGCATTGTCATGAATGCTGCAGCCCAAACTTCACTAAAGCCCTTAATTCATTTTGAGCAAGTTACTAAATCATTTAAGGGCCGTGTGGTTCTAAAGGATTTGAGTATTGATCTGCAGGTAGGGCAATGCCATTTATTGCTCGGTGATAATGGCGCAGGGAAGTCGACCTTATTGCGTATTTTAGCTGGCCTATTAAAGCCTGATAACGCAGTTATAGAAGCTGATCTTGGTGGCGCTAGCTGGCGTAAGCAACGTAATGTATTGCGATCAAAGATTATGTATCTGCATCAAGCGCCTTACTTATTTGATGGTAGTGTGCGAAAGAATCTTGAATATGCGCTGCCAAAATACCTATCTCGCCGTGAGCAGCAGGCTAGTTTACGGAGTGTAATGGATTGGGGTGGCTTGCAAGCTTTGGCGGATAATCCCGCAAAGCAATTGTCCGGTGGTGAAAAGCAGCGTTTAGCTTTGGCGCGTGCCCGATTAAGGCAGCCTGAAATTATGCTATTGGATGAGCCAACGGCAAACTTAGATTATAAAGCGCGAGAGCAAACGGTTGATCTGCTAAAGAGTCTGAAGTCATCAGGTGTTTCGCTGCTGATTGCCTGTCACGATCATCATGAGCTGGATGCTTTGGCGGATGGGGTCTATCGACTGGAAAACGGTGCACTCAGGCATACTATGAGTTAAGCCTTTTAAAGTTCCAGCATGAAGCGATCCATTAACTGGCGTGTAGCAAGGCACATATTCTGTATATCAAAAGCAGCGGCCTTGAATGTGCTAATGCGCAAAACTACTCGCATATCAAACACTGACCTTCTTCATTGGCCAATACCGTGCGCTTTGCATCGGTAATCTTTTCGTAATTCGCTGTTAATGTGTCGCAAGTTAGTATGTTGATTGAAGTTTCAACATAATCACTGACATCGCCTAACTGAATTAAGGCGGTGGTGATTGCGCTCTATTCTCAAAATAACGATTTAGCGTAGATATTTGGCGGCTGTTTAAGCCGCCCCGTTTTTCTTTCCAGAAAGCGGTTTACCAGCAGCGTTAAATGTCAGTCTTACTTTGAGCCCAGGTTTATTATCTAGCAACTCAATAGTACCGCTGTGGCGCTCAACTACCGCTTTAACCAAGCTCAGACCTAATCCATTACCGGGCGTGCTACGCGCGCTATCCAAGCGAGTAAAACGCTCAAATACCACCTCACGCTTATCTTCTGGAATTCCTGTTCCAGAATCAGCCACCTCAATAATAAATTGCTTTTTATTGTGCATGGCATTTAATGAAATCGTGCCATTTGGAGGTGTGAACTTTACCGCATTATCGAGCAAATTCGTTAAGGTTTGCGCCAATAGCTGGTGATCGCCCAAGATAAAGGCATTGCCTTTGATATCGCAGGTGAAGTTGATTTCAGATTCTTCAGCAACAATTGAGTACAGCTCTGCAAGCTCATCAATAAACTTGCGAGTATCAATCAATACCCAGTCATGATCGTGCTTGCCAGATTCGGCTTGTGCAATGCTTAGCAGGGCGTTGAAGGTGCGAATAATGTCATCAATATCCTGAATTGCTTCTTGCTGGACTTGCTGGCAGCTTTCTTTGTCCAGATTCTCAATTAGCGAGACTTCCAGGCGATTGCGTAAACGGTTTAGTGGATTACGTAAATCATGCGCTAAGTTGTCCGTTACCTGATGCATGCTCTGCATGAGCTGTTCAATACGCGACAGCATGGTATTTAATACGGTACTTAAGCGGTCGAATTCATCATTTTTAGTAGTGACCTGCATACGCTGGCTAAGGTCGCCATCAATGATTTCACCAGCTGTTTTACGTACGCTGTTAATCCGATGCAACACGCCATAACCAAGCATGGCCCCACCGGCCATGGCCAGTGTAAACATCAGCACAATAAGCGTGATAATAACATTCAGGATGCGGGCAAGCAGTGCCTGACGCTCGAATAAGTCAGTACCGACCAGCATTTGATAGCCATCCGGCAGCAGTGTTAATAGCACGCGGGCAGGTTGGGTAAACTGTTTCTTCTGAGAGTCAGGGGCAGTAATAACGGTATTTAACGGCACCGTAGCAAAAAAGTTATCACCCGGCAGCATCGCTCTTTTTTCAGGCGCAATTTCTTCAATCAAATCACGTTGTTCGCGATTTAACAGTGCGTAAAGGAAGAATTTTGAACGGCCATCGGTATTCAACTGATTCATTTCCTGAGTCAGCGCGTTGATTTTACCGTTGTTATAGAGGCTGAGCAGGGCGTTAGTCTCAGCGCTCAACTGAGAGTCAGTTTGAGCGCGGATTTCTTTAGCTGAGTTCCAATAGATAAAACTAATGGCACCTGTACTAATAAGACTAAATACCAACGCGTAAACCAGAGAGATCCGGAATGCCGTTGTATTGATTAATCTAAGAAGCATGTAGCGAGTATCCCGCGCCTCTTACTGTGTGAAGCAGTGGCATGGAAAAATCGCGGTCGATTTTGCTACGCAGGCGACTGATATGAACATCAATCACGTTAGTTTGTGGGTCGAAATGATAATCCCAAACGTTCTCTAATAGCATGGTGCGGGTCACGACTTCATTAGCGTGGCGCATCAAGTATTCGAGCAGGGTAAATTCGCGAGGTTGCAGGTGAATCACCTGACCGGCACGAGTTACTGAGTGTTTGATTAGATCCATTTGCAAGTCATGTACACGAAGCAGTGTCTGCTCCTGTGCAGGACTAGCGCGGCGGACTAAGGCTTGAAGACGGGCCAATAATTCACTGAAGGCGTATGGCTTGACTAAGTAGTCATCACCGCCGGCTCGTAAACCTTCGACGCGATCATCCACGTCCCCTAGCGCGCTAAGGATCAGGACGGGAGTCTTCATTTTCTGCTCCCGTAAGTCTTTTATGACATCCAGACCGTTCTTCTTCGGCAGCATCCGGTCAATAATCAACACATCATACTGGCCGGTTAAAGCCATATGATAACCATCCTCACCATTGTCTGCATGGTCGGCTACGTGTCCGGATTCCGCTAAGCCCTTTTGAATGAAGCTGGCGGTCTGAGTATCGTCTTCTATTAGTAACATGTGCATAGGCAGAGTATAGGGCAGAGTGAGGAGTGGCGAGTAATTAAGATTTGTTAAGGTGAGATAATTATCATAAACCGATTGAGATAGTTTTGATTAAGTGAGCAGAAGTCGCTGATTTATGGCGGCATTCTGCACACTTGAATTAGTTTTTATCCTTAACAATGTGGCTTTCGGTACCCATGATGATTTTCTGAATATTAGGGATGTGACGCCAGTAAATAAGCGCGGTAATCACTAATAAACCAAAGCCCAAAGCGGCGGATTTGGTGACTAAGTAAAAGTAAAACGGTGCAAATAATGTCGCGATCAACGCAGAGGCGGATGAGATGTTCAGTGCAAATGCTGAAGCCATCCAAGTCACTAATACCGCTAAACCAATAACAGGATTTAAGCCAAGATAAACCCCCATCGCCGTGGCAACGCCTTTACCACCGACAAAGCCATAAAAGACTGGAAATAAGTGACCCATAAAGGCAGCGATGGCAATCAATACTACCCACATATCATCCAAGCCCAGTGCTTTTGCAACGACGACAGGGATCAGTCCTTTGAGTGCATCACCTAGCAAGGTGAATAGTGCGGGAATCTTGCCGCCCAGTCGTAATACGTTAGTGGTTCCCGGATTATTGGAGCCATGCGTACGAGGGTCTGGAAAGCCAAACAGGGACGATGCAAGAATTGCTGTGGAAACAGAGCCCATTAAATAGGCAGCGGCGATCAGCAAAATTGGTAGTATAATATTCATTTTTGAATTCTACCAAAGAGCCGATTGTTTTGAACGCATTTTTTTCAACAAATTCAACACCCTTGATTGCTTTACACGGCTGGGGAATGAATGCTTCGGTATGGCAATCACTGAGCACCTACCTACCTGAAAACCTTGAGTTTCGCTGCCTGGATTTACCAGGTCATGGTCAGACTGAATTGCTGGATAATAATGAGTTTGAGACAGCGGTAGAGTGGCTGGCAGCTCAGTTTGAGGGGCGTTGTCACTTGTTAGGCTGGTCGATGGGGGGATTATTGGCGCAGGCTTTTGCGTTGAAATATCCTGAGCGGATTGCTTCATTGTCGCTAGTGGCCAGTACGCCGTGCTTTGTGCAGCAAGCTGATTGGCAGTGCGGCATGGAGCCTGCGGTTCTGGCGCAGTTTGCTCAAGCGCTAAAGGAAAATCAGAATACGACAATTCGGCGTTTCATTGGATTACAGTTCATGGGAGAATCGGCGACCGCCAAATTGCAGAAGGCTTTACTGCAATCGGTGTTAGCCCGACCTGCCAGTCCTATGGCGCTGGAACGTGGTATTCAATGGCTGCAGGAGGCAGATTACCGCCAATCACTGAGCCGTTTACCGCCATCGCACTGGATGTTTGGCACGCTGGATCGTCTGATTCCCCCAGAGGCGGGAGCTGTAGTTGCTGAGCAGCTAGTGGCTGGGCGAGTAGATTATTTTGAGGGTTGTGGGCATGCGCCTTTCATGACGCAACCACAGCAATTTGCTGAACGCCTGATGGAATTCATTCAGGCTCACACGAGTTAACCGCTATTTTGAGTGCTTTTGATAAACACAAAACACGGCAGAGTTTTGATCGTGCCGCACATCGCTATGATCAATCCGCTGGCTTGCAGCAGCAGGTTGCCGAAACCTTGATGGACCGCCAGTTAGGTTCCAGCCTTAAGCCTTCAGCTATTCTGGATTTAGGTTGTGGTACAGGGCAGGTGGCACATATCTTATGTAAGGCCTACTCCGCAGCGACGATGACGGCTCTGGACTTCTCGCCTAAAATGTTGGATCAGACCGCCAAGCGCCTGATGCAATGCAATTATCACGCTGAACTTGTTTGCGCAGATGCTGAACACTTACCTTTTTCAGCGGCCAGCTTTGATTTAATTGCCTCTAGTCTAATGCTGCAATGGAGTAATGACTTGCAGGCGACATTAAGTGCCTGTCGTGATTGCTTGAAAGAGAATGGCGAAATGGCATTCAGCACGTTTCTCACCGGTACATTGCTTGAAGTGAGAAGTAGCTGGGAGATGGTTGATCAGGAACCTCACACAAGTGACTTTATTGAATTAGAAGCCCTTCATCATACACTTGAGGGCGCAGGCTTTAGTCAGATCGAAATCACCACCGAAACTATCGTCATGCCATACCCCTCTGTGCGTGAAATGATTATGGACATTAAGCGTATCGGTGCGAGTAATGCTCGTGTTGAGCGCGAGCGTGGCTTGACGGGAAAAGCGCGATTTGCTGCATTTGAGCGCGCTTTTGATACATTTCGTAGGTTGGATGGGATATATCCTTGCACTTGGCAGCTGGCCTATGTTTATGTAAAAAAATAATCCATTTATTTTAGGGTTCTTAACAGTTTGTAATGTCAATTGGCCTGATTTTCGTGTAGGTTTTTGAGCTGCATGTTGTTGTATAGTAAAGGCTAAACCTAGTCTCATTTAAAAAAATAATGAGCAAACATCAAATATACTGTTGGTGATTGATAAGAAGTGTTATCTTGTCTGTGTCGCATCTTTCAGTAATATCAAGCCCTTGTGATTACCCGATCACGTTGGTTGATAGTAATATTTCCGATTTTAAAATGGCGTGGAAAGATCATAATGAGTGCACTTGCAATGACTTTGACCATCGGTGTATTCGTTATGCTGATTGTTGTAATTGCGTTTATTTTTACCGCCAAAAGCGGTCAGTATGATGATTTAGATGGATCGGCCCATCGTATTTTGATGGATGACGATGACCCACGTATACCCGGAAATAAAGCAAAACAAACAGCAAAGCATAAGAAGCAAAAAGATGACTGATAATAACTTTTATACCCCCGAGAAGTTCAGTCGCAACACCCCCGACGTTATCTCCATGCCTATGAAATAACACCATGGAATAACACCATTGAATCGCCTGCGGGTAGGCATTCAAATGACAAGCAAAAGGAGATTGTAAGTCATATGTCTGATAGAAGACTTCAAGTGTTTCATGCAGTAGCAAGGATGCTAAGCTTCACTAAAGCAGCCGAAGTTCTACACATGACTCAACCAGCCGTTACGTTTCAAATTCGACAACTCGAAGAGCAATTCGATACCCGACTATTTGATCGTGCCCATAATAAAGTCAGTTTGACGGATGCCGGCCATTTGGTATTTGAATATGCCGAAACCATATTTGAGCAATATTCTGCCATGGATAATGCCATTCGTGAGATGACTGGAAATTTCAATGGCTCACTCACCATTGGCGCCAGTACTACTATTGCAGAGTACATGTTGCCAGCCTTGCTGGGTGACTATAATGCCGAAAACCCTGATGTACGCTTGCGCCTGAGGGTATCCAATACCGAAGGCATTGTATCGATGATTGAAAATAACGTCATCGACCTCGGCGTGGTAGAGGGGCCGATTGCCAATAAAAACCTGCTTGTGGAAGTTTGCCGCTTAGATGATTTAGTGGTCGTTGTACCGCCAGGTCATGAGCTTATCGCCGCATCCACCGGTCAATCTGGTTTGGCGCTCAAAGAGGTAATGAATTATCCTTTTATTTGCCGTGAACAAGGATCAGGGACTCGTGAAGTCATCACTGATTATCTTCAAGAGTGCGGTTTAGAAAAGAATTTACTGAAGAACTGCCTGGAATTGGGTAGTCCTGAGTCCATTAAAGGTGCAATAGAAGCCGGTATGGGGGTTTCTATTTTATCCAGTGTAAGTATTGCAAAGGAGCTGAAATTAGGCACTTTGCACGCTATTCCGCTGAACCCTCCGTTGCAGCGTGAGTTTTCATTTGTCAGACAGCGGCAGAAGTTTAAAGTAAAAGCGATGGATGAGTTGCTGGATTTTGCCCGTAGCTACTGCATTTCAGGAAAGCCGCTGATTCGCATGTAATTTCTGAGCTTGTTCGGGTGACACTCATTCGCTTTACCTGTAAATTACCTGCTCACGGACGAGAAGGATAATTGACAGTGATTGCTGTGAGTCATCGCCCGAATAATACGGAACTACTGTACCGTTGTTTGGACTAAAGGGTGAACACAGATTTCAAGGCAGGGCTGCCGTACAATGTTATTGACGAATTTGAGTTGCTGTTCCAGCAATCCTACGAACTTTCATTACAGAAATAAAATAAATGATTAAACTGATCAATGATTGGTACACGCGTCATTTTTCGGATCCGCAGGTTGCGATTTTGGCGTTCTTATTACTGCTTGGTTTTGCAGTGGTTTTCTTCGCCGGAAACCTGCTGACTCCCTTGTTTGCAGCTGTCATTATTGCCTATTTGCTGGACGGTGCAGTTGAGGGGTTAAAGCGCTTGAGGATTCCGCAATTCATTGCGATGTTACTGACCTTTAGCTCGTTTATGTTGTTTTTGACCGTCGTGATTTTTATTCTGGCACCACTGATGTTTAAGCAAACCACTCAGTTTATGTTGGAAATCCCTCGCATGCTGGCCGAAGGGCAAGGTGTGATCATGATGTTGCCTGAAAAGTATCCCACCATCATTTCGCAAGAGTTCATGGGTGAAATTCTAATCAGCATTAAAGGGCATCTTACTGCTTTGTCTCAGAAGTTTGTGACCTTGTCGGTTGCTTCTGTGGTGGATGTATTTACCTTCCTAGTCTACTTAGTCGTGGTGCCATTACTGGTATTTTTCTTCCTGAAAGATAAATACATGATTTTGTCGTGGTTCCGCAGTTTTCTGCCGCGCGACCGTGCTTTAGTTGCAGCGGTTTGGAGTGAAGTAAACGATAAAATTACTGGCTATGTTCGTGGTAAATTTATGGAGATCCTCGTTATTTGGGTTATCTCTTACATCACCTTCCTGATTTTCGGTTTGAATTACGCCTTGCTGCTGTCTTTTGTGGTGGGTATTTCGGTACTGATCCCGTACGTTGGGGCGATTGCGGTTACTTTGCCGGTAGCCATTGTGGCGTACTTCCAGTGGGGCTACAGCTATGAAACGGTCTATGTGCTGACGGCTTATGCGGTGATTCAATTCCTGGATGGTAATTTATTAGTGCCATTACTGTTCTCTGAAATGGTGAATTTGCATCCTGCGGCAATCATTATGTCAGTACTAGTCTTCGGTGGCCTGTGGGGTATGTGGGGTGTATTCTTTGCGATTCCATTGGCGACACTGGTACATTCGGTGATGAACTCCTGGCCGCGTCGTGCTGTTTAGGCGTTTCGCCATATTGACTGTGGGTTCTGACGGACTGCGTGGTTGATTATCAGGTTCAGTTAAGTGACCAGCGTTATCCTTATACGCTGGTCAAATCCAAACGAGCTCGCTATCTGCGGCTCAAGTTGGCGCAAACGGGTGAGTTGAGCTTGGTTGTGCCAAATGGCGTAAGTCTTGCCAAAGCTCATGCATTCGTTGCTTCCCAAGCTGCATGGCTAGAAAACAAACTCCAGACATTATCACCAGAAGCTATTAAGCCTTGGGCCAAGCCCGAGCTGCTAGATTTGGCTTATCTTGATGAGCGCTGGACGATTAAGTATTTTCCGCAGGCCTCGGGCTCTATCATACTGCGCACATCCGCAGGGCAGTTGGAATGCTATGGCGATGTGGATGATGCTGAGCTGCTTAAAAAAACACTTGGACGCTGGCTCAAGGCTAAGGCAGAAAAGGTCTTATCGTCGCGCTTGAAATGGCTGGCGGAGCAGCATGGTTTTAACTATCAGCGTTTAACTATTCGTGGCCAGAAAACACGTTGGGGCAGTTGTTCTGGTAAGAAGAATATCAACTTAAATTATAAGTTACTGTTCTTAGGTCAAGCGCTAGTGGACTATGTATTGATTCATGAGTTGTGTCACACCATTGAGATGAATCATTCATCACGGTTTTGGGCGCTGGTGGCTGACTGTGATGCGAACTACAAAGCTCACGATAAATTGCTTAATCAGGCTAGTCGCAGCATACCTTTGTAGTTTCAACTCACGTTTGTATCTCCCTGTTTTATTTATTAATTAGGAATCGCTATATGTTAGTTTCGATCTCACTCGCGTTACATATTCTATCCGTCGTGGTTTGGGTCGGTGGGATGTTTTTTGCCTATCAAGTATTACGGCCTATCGCCGCCACTGTGCTTGAACCGCCTCAGCGTTTGACTTTATGGCGCGGTGTGTTCTCGCGCTTTTTCCCATGGGTTTGGGGCTGTGTGGCGTTAGTGTTTTTAACCGGAATGTTGATGCTAGGTAAGCTAGGTGCTCATGCACCGATTTACGTGCATATTATGCTTGGGCTGGGCTTAGTGATGATGCTGATTTTTGCGCATGTGTTCTTCGCACCTTACAAGCGTTTATGCCGCAGTGTTGAGGCGCAGCAATGGCCAGAAGGTGATAAAGCACTGAATCAGATTCGTATGATGGTGGGAATTAACACCGCAATTGGTATTGCGGTGATTTTAATTGCTACGGTTGGCCGCGCTTTCTAAGCTCAACCACTTCGATCGCCGTGTGTAATGCGGCATTCAAACTGCCTGCATCGGCTTGTCCGGTGCCGGCTAGATCCAAAGCGGTCCCATGGTCCACAGAAGTACGGATAATGGGTAGTCCAAGCGTAATATTCACCGCTCGACCAAACCCTGCATATTTCAATACCGGCAAACCTTGGTCATGAAACATCGCCAATACCGCATCGGCATTATCCAGATACTTTGGCGTGAATAAGGTATCAGCCGGTAGTGGCCCGACTAAATCCATCCCTTCCGCTTTTAAGGCTTCAATGGTGGGCGTAATCGTATTGATTTCTTCCATACCCAAGTGACCGCCTTCACCCGCATGTGGGTTTAAGCCGCAGATATAAATCCGGGGCTTGGCGATGGCGAACTTCTCTTGCAAATCATGCTGTAAAATACGAATGACTTGGGCCAATGATTCGGCAGTGATGGCATCGCTTACATCTTTGAGTGGCAGGTGAGTGGTGGCCAGTGCAACCCGAAAATCACCAGCCGCCAACATCATCACCGGCAATACTGCCTGAGTTAAGTCAGCTAAGTACTCGGTATGGCCGCTAAAGGGTACACCAGCATCATTGATAATGCCTTTGTGCAGCGGTGCAGTCACCATTGCGTCAAATTCGCCGCTCACGCAGCCGTGAGTCGCAATATCCAGCGTTTTAAGTACATAGGCTGCATTCTGCACATTAAGCTCGCCTGCAGTCACTGGGGCCTCACAGGGCACGGCAAGCACGGTCATCTCCCCAGCTTGCGATGGGAGTCGCTCAGTGAGTGCATCATAAGGCTTGAGCACGATACTCAGGCCCAGCATGGCAGCACGTGCCTGAATGACATTCGGGTCAGCAATGACTACGCATTGCGCAACCTGAGCCTGCTGAGAAATCTGAATCAGCAGGTCAATGCCTATGCCAGAAGGCTCACCACAAGTAACCGCGAGACGAGGCGTAGCCATTAAGGTTTCTGCCGATATTCAATAAAGGCATCATTGCGTAAGCCTTGTACCCACGCATCGTAATCCTGTTCCTGCTTCTTGCTCAGGATGATTTTGCGGGCCTGAGTTTCTAGCGCCTGACGACTGGCATCAATCTCATTGCGCTCCATAACTTCGATAATGTGATAACCGAACTGGGTTCTTACTAGCGGGCTTAGTGTGTTAAGCGGCAGTGTTTCAACCGCTTTAGCGAACGATGCAACATAGCGCTTGGAGTCACTCCAACCTAAGTCACCACCGTTTTTCGCACTGCCAGTATCGGCAGAGTTAACTTTAGCTAACGTGGCAAAGTCACCACCTTGCTGCAGTTGCTGGCGAATGGATTCTGCTTTCGCTTGAGCATCTGGTGCAGTGTCTGCAATCAAAATATGGCGAACCCGAACTTGGCTGGCTTTAACTTCAGAGCCGCCGCGTTGCTCAACAATTTTCAACACGTGAAAACCACGAGCATCGTGCACCACGTCAGAAACTTGTCCAACTTCCAGGTCAGTGAGTTCTTTAAGGTAAGCAAACGAAAGTTGATCGGATGATTTCCAGCCTAGATCAGTTGCTTGATTATTCGCAAAGCTGGTTTTCATAAAGTCTTTGCTAGTAATCGCCATTTTACGCAGCTGATCGGCATTACGACGCGCCGCATTAAAGCTTGCGACATTGATATTAGCTGGCGTAGGGATCAGCAAGTCCTGAATGCGGTACGACTTACCTTTAGTGATTTGCTCAGACTCTGAGGCAATCAGATCACTAATTTCCTGCTCGCTGATTTGATTACTGCGGCTGGACTGTTGACGCTTAAGCTCATTAATCAATAATTGATTGCTAAGGTTGTCACGGAAGCCATTAAAGTCGATACCTTCGCGTTGCAGTACCTTCTTAAAGCCATCAACACTTAAACGGTTGCGCTGGGCAACACTGGCAACGGCTTCATCGATATTTGTATCATCCAGCTTAATACCGGCACGCTTGGCTGCTTGCAGCTGTAAGCTATCAAGAATCAGGCCATCCATTGCGCGCTGAGCCAAGGTATCCGTTTTGCTGTTCTTGCCTTCTGAGACTTGCATACGGCGCATCGCTTGTCGCACATCGCTCATCAGAATAACGTCCTGATTCACAACAACAGCGATTTGATCCAAGTTAACATCGGCCGCTTGTGCAGACAGGCTAACGGTCAGAGCGATACCTGCCAGCCATTTGGCCGGCCCAGATAATGTGTGTTTTCCCATAGCTGTATTATTCATATCCATAAATTTTTTCCTGAAGCATGCTGCTGGCACTGCTGCCGATACTTCCAAGGCCTTTGAGTTCCACTTCAAAAAACAGTGCATTGTCATAGCTGCTGTTATCTGATGTCAGGTAGCGTCTGGCCACAACACGTGACCCCCAGCAACAATCCTTATATTCAATGCCCGCTAACAGCTCAAGGCTTCTATTGTTATATAGGTCATGGTCTGCACGACCAATGAAGGACCATTTTTGACTTACTGGATAGGAGAAGGACAAGTCAAGCTCCTCCAGTTCATCTTGCAAGCGTTGATAGCCCACATTGAAAATACGTTGTTCTTTATCCAGATAATTCATCCGGAACTCATTGGATGACCATTGGTTGTCTGCCGGGTCCCAAAATGAAGTGGTCGAGACGCTGATTTTATCAGTCATTCTAGCATCTAATTCTAAGGCGAACTCTGAATTATTGTCCGTCTCCGCAGAGTCTCCATCCTCTAAAGTGACTTTACGGTCATCAAAGTAAAACACTTGGCCAATGCTTGCTTTTACTAACTCACGACCTGTTGTTTTGCTTTGCAGACGAGAGGTTAATCCCAGAGTCAATTGGTTAGCATCGCCAATCCTGTCTTTACCGGTAAAGCGGTTTGATTGGAATAGTCGTGAGCTGGTGGCAAAGTCAGTTAAGGAGCTATCAAAGACCGGAATATCACTCTGGTCGTCATACGGTGTATAAGTGTAGTAGAAGCGTGGCTCAAGGGTTTGGGTCATGCCGTTGGCTAGGGTTCGGTCGAAGACTAAGCCACTGTCCAGCGTGAAGGTCGGTAGTGCGCGACTCGGATTGCTATCGGCATCATTGTCTTCCAGAGAGTACTGAGTTACACGGTAGCTGGCGGAAGGTTTAACGTACCAGGCTTCATTGCCGAAGCGCTTTGAGGCATTAAAGCCAATATCCATCCGCAAACCAGTCGGGCCATCAGAGCTTTCAAAATAAGTGGCTTCAGAGTCCACTGAAAAATCGATCTTATTGTATTTGTGCGGCGAGTTATAATTGAATTTTATTTCTGGCAATTTGGCATAAGGCTGGTAGGACGAGTCATCCAGTACCTGGTAATCCAAGGCTGAAATACTGAAATCCCAATTTGTGCCTTCACGAGTGTACTTTAGCTCACGCTCCAATGCAGAGGTGCTTGAAGAGGAAAGTGATCCACCAAGGTCATCAAAATAATCGTCATCCGAAACGCCTTCTGCTTGCAGGGTGATCTTCCGGTTTTTGGCTAAGTTGAGCTCGTAGTCAATATTGAAATAGTCCCGCCACTTGTCATCAAAGTCGTTATCACTGGGGAGAAAGTCATATTCGATAACGCCTTTGCTGTTTTTAGACATGAAGCGAAATTGATTATTTAACTTAAACCCTCGGTCTGATAGGTATTCAGTGGTGACCAACGCATCGTAATTAGGCGCAAGATTGAAGTAATAGGGGATTGAAAGCTCATAGCCCGAGCTATCACTAACACCTGCACGAGGCGATAAAAATCCCGACTTTCGCTCGTTGTTTAACGAGAAGCTTAGCCATGGAAAGTAAAATATAGGGACGTCGCCGATACGCAAAGTAACGTTTTTAGCGGTTCCTTGCTGGGTGGCGTTGTTCAGTGTGATATTGCCGGATGCAATGTGCCAGCTTGGATCTGGTGCGGGGCAAGTTGTGTAAGTTGCCTTTTGAAGCTCCAGTTGGTCTGGGCCTTTTTGTTTAATCAGTTCACTGCGACCATTGGTGTGCGAGCCGCGCATCTGGTATTCCGCATTGCGGATTTCGCCTTCCTGCTTCTGCAAGTTGTAACTGACGGAGTCACTTAAAAAGTCATTTTGGCCGCCGCTTAGCTTTACATTGCCGGTTGCCTGAACTTGTGAGGTATTGCGATCGTAAGTGGCTTTATCTGCATTCAGGCTTTGCTGATTGCGTTGAATAACGACATTGCCGCTCAGCTCAGAAGTGCCTTGCCGGCTGATTACGCCATCGTCAGCTTCCAGGTAAACTGCATCGGTTGCTGGGGATTGGGTTACCGCAGTCGCCTGATTTCCCGTTGGAATAGGTGCACAGATAGGAGCTATTGTTTCAGCATGAGCAGCCATCGACGAGCTGCAGCCGAGAATGATCCAGAGGTATTTTTTATTCAATCTATCCACCGGCTTAGAGGTACGTCTTAAAAGAATGCATGACGATAGCAAAGCCCACCCACAATAACAATATTGTCGATCCTTTCGCACTGATTAAAACAAAGTGTCTTAGCGGTGTTCGTGCCAAAATGTGGCAGGTAGGCTATCCGTTTTTAGTATTGGTAAGTGGGTGCGTAGCCAGTATTGATATTATCAAAGCCACCATTTTGATCGACGACATACAGTCCGCCGCCCGCCAAAGTTGCTGCCAATGCAACAGCACCAGCGATCTTAACGATGCTGTATGGGCGCTCGCCATGAATCTTTCCGGTACGGCCATTAATCACATAGCGATAGGTTTTATTGCGGTACTGAAATGCGGCTGACCAGATTGGTAACAACAGGTGTTTATAGCTGGTGTGATCATGCTCGGTTGACAGGTGGTTGATACGTTGTTGATCACCACCGATATCACGGCGAATATCTTGGCGGATGGTGTAATCCATCACTTGTTGCGCCCGCATAAACCCTTCATCGACAGTAATCTGATAGATCTCACTGCGAAAACCACTGAGATAAGCCTCAGAATAGGGTACGAGCTTGCTTAAATCCCAAGGTGCTAGGTTATCAATAATGGTACGTGGCAAGGTCTTGCTGGCACCAATCAACACATCATCGAAATGCCGTGCCACTCGACCAGAAGCCGGTGACCAGCGAATACGAGGCACCATACGCTCTTGTCGGGTATTTTTGCCATTCACGACGACTGTCACCATTTGGCGCTCGTAATAAACCGTTCCACGCTGGCCTTGGTACTGGGTTTGAGTATCGCTGTCGTATGTCCAGTAAGGTAGGTAGACGCCGGTCAGCTTGTCATTGCGCTTAGCGCTGGAATTGAGCGAGGAGGGCGCAAACCAACGGGTTTTCATCCACTTTTCAAAAATTTGTATGGCTTGATCATGGCCGATGGCAAAAGGCAGTAATGAGCGCGGGAGAATGGGTCTCGCTTGTTCTGTACCGGTGATAACTGGCGTACCACAAAATGGGCAGTCGCCAGCATGTTCATTATCATCTAGTTTAAACTGCGCCGCACAGGATGGGCATTTGATCACGCCCACCTGTTGGGACTGTCCACTATCTCTTAAGCGCTCCAGATTACGCAGCGCTTCTTGCAAGTCGTATTCCTTAATGGGCTCAAGTACGACCGGAACCTCGTTTTTAAACCCGCAATGATTACACAGCAATGACTGGCTTTCAGGGGAGTAAACGAGGTCCGCACCGCAACGTTCGCACGGAAAATGCGATTGCTTAATATCCATGATTGTTCAGCGTATTACTTAGGCATCGGTGGTGGCGTATTCTGGCCAGCTTTTAACAGCCCTTCAAAATACTCTGTGGTACCTGCTGTTTCCCAGTTAGCCATTCCATTCGCCCAAACCAAAGTCTCTGCTTTAAGTTGACCTTTTCCGATGAAGTCAATGATCTGTGCTTTATCAAAAGGACCTGCCGGGGTGCCGTTAAGTGCCACATGCCAGGTCTGCTGAGTCGGAAGTGGTGGTGGCGCTGAAGTGCTCGCAGCATTCGCAGGCGCTTGTTGCCCGGTCATGCTTTGCGCCATAGCCAATCCAATACCCATTTCCATCGCCGAAGAGGCTGTGGATGAGTTGCCGGATTCCATAGATTGCGCGGCACCGTATTTCAGGTACTTATCCAAATCGCCAATCATGCCCATGCTGGTACGTTTATCCAGTGCCTTCTCAACTTCTGGCGGCAATGAGATATTCTCTACTAGAACCTTAGTCAGCTCTAATCCGTACTGATTAAACTCCGGCGCAATACGCTCAGTAATAAAGGTGCTTAACTGATCATAGTTCGACGCCAAGTCCAATACAGGTACTTTTAACTTGCCAAGGATGGTCGCATAGCGTGAGGTAATCAGATTACGCAGTTGGTCGCTGATCTCATCAACCGTAAAGTGACCATCAGTCCCAACGATCTCTTTGATGAAGGTCTCAGGATTATTAATGCGAATGGTGTAGGTTCCAAAGGTACGCAAGCGCACCATATCGAACTCTGCATCGCGCATCATAATCGGGTTTTTAGTACCCCATTTCAGATCTGTAAACTGGCGCATATTGAAGAAATACACTTCGGCTTTAAACGGGCTCTGAAAAGCGTGATCCCAATGCTGTAAGGTCGATAGCACCGGCAGGTTCTGAGTTTCTAACTCATACATGCCAGGGCCGAGTACATCGGCAATCTCGCCTTCGTTCACAAATACAGCGACTTGCGACTCACGAACAGTCAGCTTAGCGCCGTATTTAATCTCATTATTGTGGCGTTCAAAGCGATACACCATGGTATCGCTGGAGTTATCGGTCCATTCAATGACATCGATAAACTCGCCAAATATTTTATCCCATAATCCCATGACGGTATTCCTTAAGCCTGTTTGCTTGGTGCTGCGTCAATTTCTTCTTTACGGACTTTAGCCGCCATCAACGCATTACGCAGTTCACTTTCAAGGTGCTGGAGCTCAGTTGCCGCTTCGGTACGCTTGGTACGGCCTTCTTCAGCGATTTGCAGACTGTCGTTGATCGTTCCAATCAGCTCTTGGTTCGCTTTACGGACTGATTCGATATCAAATACACCACGCTCCATTTGCTTACGCACTTCGGTATTAGCCGTACGTAGGTTAGTTGCGTTGGACTCCAACAAATCATTGGTCAGGTCAGAAGCGCGCTTAACGGTTTCAGCAGCATCGCTCATGCGGAAAATAGTTACGGCCTGCGCTAACTGGTTTTTCCATAATGGAACGGTGTTGATCAGTGTTGAGTTAATTTTGTTGATCAGTGTTTTGTCGTTTTCTTGTACTAAACGAATGCTTGGCAAGCTCTGCATCGCAACCTGACGAGTCAGGCGTAAATCGTGTACACGACGATCTAAGTCATCGCGTGCGCTACGCATATCGCGAAGGGCTTGTGCTGCCAGCATGTTTTCCGCATCCGCGACGGCTTCTTGTTCCATCGCTGGAATTTCAACATCGTTCATCATGCGAAGTTTTTCTTCACCTGCTGCGATATACAGTTCCAGCTTATGGAAGTAATCGAGGTTGGCGTCGTAGAGCTTATCCAAAGAAATCACATCAGTTAACAGTTGAGTCTTGTGCGACTCCATGTGATCGGTGATTGAGTTGATCTGCTTGCGAACATCATCGTACTTACTGAGGAACTCAGCAACGGGCTTGGCCTTACCGAACAGGCGGGCAAAGAAGCCTAACTTACGATTAGGATTCAACTCATCAACATCGAAGCCTTTGATGGCTACAACCATGTCATTTAGCGATGCACTTGCGCCGCCCAAGTCTTTATTACGTACGCCTTCCAGCATGTTCTCAGAAATGCTGCTCATTTGCTCCTGAGCTTTGCTACCAAAGAAAATGATGCTTGAGCGGTCTTGCGTATCGATTTCACCAATGATGTCATCAAGCTCTGTTTTTTCGCTGGGATCAACCTGAGAGTAGGCAACAACTTCCTGGCTAATGGGTTTAGCAGGAACAATCTCTGTTCCGGGAATAACCGCTACAGAAGGGGCTGTGGTGGCAGTGGCAGTTTGAACCGTGTTCGCTGGCGTATCAGACATGTTTGTTCCTTTAAAATCTTAGTAATGTAGGCAATGCTGTTGAATAGTGAAGGTTTAAATGATTCCTTCGCGCTTAAGCTGGGTTTCCAAAACTTCAATATTGACATCAAGATCAAAGCGATCTTGTTTTTTTAGTTTTTCGTGTTGTTCGTCAAAAGTGCTTTCAATAGAGTTCAGTACATTGGCAAAGTTCGTATCTAATTCTACGGTGGTGGCTTCATTGCGATGTGTTTTTACATAGCTTTCGGTCACACGTTGCGTTCCTTCAAGGTACACCTTCAGGAATTTACGGGCACGTGGCAAGTCATTTGGATCGGATTCGATCACAGTAATGATATTACGTGCTTTGCTAATAATACGATCTAAGTGTTGGTCGAACTTAGCATTATTAATATCAGTGCGTGCTTTTTCGATCGCATCAATTTTGATATTCGCCGCTTCCAGTGCTTCAAACACTTCCTCAGCGGACACTCCCAGACCAATACTACCCGTTTTGTCGCGGCGTGGGTCTAAGCCATAACACAGATAAAACGCGAGCAGGGTGGCACCACCAATTAGGATACTACTAAATAAGTTGTAGTCAGCGGCTAACCAAGCGGTTGCGCCAGTCGTACTAGACAGTAGTAGTGCGGCAACAGTTTTGTAAGGTGTGCGGGGGGCCAGTGCGAGTTTCTTAATGTTGTATTGATACTCGACTTTGAAGCCATGTCTGGCAATTACTGCTGCCAACATAAAGGCTGCAAAAGCACCGCCATTGATAATGGTTGCCCAAAAGTTACCTTTAACAAGGGAGATAACCGCTGCCAGTAACACCGGCATTGGCATTAGATACAGTAAAATTCCTTTGAGCCCCAGCCTGATCTGGCCCACTGGGTCATTGTTCTTACCGGGGGAGTAGCGTTTCGCGCTAGACATTAAGCAACCTCTAAAAGACTTGAATGAGTGCTTGCAAGGATACCAGTCCTAAAGTGGCTGACAATAGAACAAAGCCGATCAAGCGTTGCATGGTTTTTGGCATGTGACTTTCCTCGTAAATACACGGGTATTATATATGCCCTATGTAAGTGCTTATCAAGTGAAAGAGGTTCAGATCATTGATTTTTTGAAGGTTTGCGAGGTTTTTAAGGAAATTAAGGCAATAAAAAAGACGAGCTGTTTCCAGCTCGCCTATAAACGTAACAGGCAACTTAACAATGCTCTAAGAGCGTTGAGTGTCAGAACTATACCCCCGTAAATTTCCGACCGCCTTCAAGTCTTTGCTACCAGCAAACCGACTCCCCAATCATTGGTCGATTCAAGCGCTTACTTGATTGTCTTCAACATGTTCATGGTTTGTGCTAGGCTGTTGAGTGTCATTAACAGCTAAAAGATATAATTTTTATATCAAACACATGTTCAAGTCGAACTGCTACCACAAACCCCGAGAAAAGCAGTTCCTCCTGAAGACATGTGTAGATTAAGCGGATTTGGCTGAATCCAACCTTAATGTTATTCAGATAAGCGGTAAGTTACTGCGATTTAATGTGTATTTACAATACAAACAATCACTTAGCGGCTCCGTTAAATTCCCCTAAATTTGAATCGCATGGCTCATTTTGCTAGTTTTTAAACAAAATTAAGGGCTAACTGAACGGAATATTCAGTTAGCCCTGTTTCATATCCTGCGTTTAAGCTTAGCGAAGCGCGGCGAAAGTGTCACAGTCGCTTGGATTACCGCTTAGCATTCCCTTTTTCAGCCATTCCATACGCTGCGCCGAAGAGCCATGAGTAAATCCATCCGGGTTAACCCACTGACCCGCGCGCTTTTGCATCCGGTCATCACCAATGCTACCAGCGGCATTCATGGCTTCTTCCAAGTCACCATCATCTAATAGATTGTAGTTGGCCTGACGTCTGGCCCAGATGCCTGCGTAGCAATCGGCTTGTAGCTCTAGCAGGACGGATAGTTTGTTCGCCTGAATTTTACTGCTTTGGCGCTGAAGTTTGACAACCTCATCAGAGATACCCTGTACTTTTTGTACATGATGGCCAACTTCGTGCGCGACGACATAAGCTTGAGCGAAGTCACCAACAACCCCCATTTTGCTTAATTCACTGAAGAAGCTAAGGTCTAAATAAATCTGTTCATCGCCGGGGCAGTAGAAAGGGCCGGTTGCAGAGGAGGTCATACCGCAGGCAGAACTGACCCGGTCATTAAACAACACAACAGTAGGTTCACGGTAACGCGCGCCAGCTTGCTGGAATATAGGATTCCAAACATCTTCAGTATCTTTCACAACGACGGCAATAAACTCTCTACCTTCATCGTTGATGCCGCCACCGGTGCTTTGCGGTGATGCGCTGCTTTGAGTCATGTCGCCACCGACCATATCAAGCAACCCCTGACCTTGGCCGGTAAACAGAAATACTAACAACATAATAATGAAGCCTACGCCGCCTACCTTGACGCCGCCAGAAGGTCGTCGAAATCCTCCGCTACTACCGCCACGGCGATCTTCAATATTGGTACTTTGTTTACGTCCTTTCCAGCGCATATCCCAACCCTGCATTACTTATAATATAAAAGATAATGATACACAGTAATTGATGCATTACAAAACCTTACCGCTGAATGTTACCGCTCATCAGTACTTCTGTAACGCTGGCGTCTGACTAGATTTAGGTAGATATACTTTTGAACTTATCTGGCATTGTTAGGCCATAATAAAATAATAATGAGAAATAACGATAAGGATAAATATCCGAAAAAAACTACCATAATGTGAGAGAGAATCAGTATGAGTGCGATTGGAGTACAAGGAAATACACCCTCATCAGAGTCTGCCAGATCCCCATCCAGTATTGGTTTACGATCAGGAATTGGAGGAAAGCAGTCTCAGGAAGCCATTCACATCTACCTAAGGGAGATCGAATCAAGTCCGTTATTAAGCGCCGAGGAGGAAGTTTATTACGGACGATTGGTGCAAAAAGGAGAAGAGGCCGCTCGCAAGCGAATGATCACGTCAAACTTGCGATTGGTTGTAAAAATATCACGACGCTACCTGAATCGTGGGCTAGGTCTGCTTGATCTGGTTGAAGAAGGTAACTTAGGCTTGATCCACGCCGTTGAAAAGTTTGACCCAGAGAAAGGGTTTCGTTTCTCAACCTACGCGATCTGGTGGATACGCCAGAGTATCGAACGCGGACTCATGAATCAGTCCCGTACCATCCGCTTACCCATCCATGTTAATAAAGCCCTGAATTGTTGTTTACGTAAACGCGCCGAGCTTACGCAGCGCTATGGCGCTGAGCCGAGTGTCAGCGATATCGCCAAGGGCTTGGATAAGCCGGAGTCAGAAGTGCATGGCCTGCTACGTCATACTGAATCAACGACCTCTTTAGATTATAAGGTTGGTAGCGGTGGTGAGTCGTCGGTGATGGATTTTATTGCGGCTGAAACGGTACGAGGACCAGATCAGGTTGCGATGGAGTCTGATATTGCTAAAGCGATTGATATTTGGTTGAGCCAGTTAGATGCAAAGCAGCAGGAGGTCATCGTGCGTCGCTTCGGTTTACATGGTCACGACTATGCAACCTTGGAAGAAGTCAGTGCGGCGATGGAGATTACTCGAGAGCGAGTGCGGCAAATTCAGATGAATGCCTTGAAGCGTTTGAAGCGAATTTTGGAGCAGGAAGGCGGTTCGCGTGAGTTATTTTTGCAGAGTTCCTGACAAGCCAGCTTAGGCGTAGCCTATTTGGTGCCGTTACATTATACTTGGCGCAATTTTTTTTAGCAGCAATTAGCCGTTGATTCAGTAGAGTTAAGGCTGATTGTTTGCTTCCGATTTTGTGTTGACAGGTAGAGTAAATGACTCCGGTAAAAGTTGGTCTTTTAGGTTTGGGCACGGTAGGCAGTGGAACAGCAACTGTCTTAAAACGTAATGCAGAAGAAATTGCTCGTCGGGCAGGGCGTGGCATTATTATTGACTATGTTTCAACGTCCAAGACTGAGTTGCCGGAAGGCTTAGGTCTATCTGGCAGTCGTATCACCCGTGACCCTTTCGATGTGGTCAATGATCCTGACATTGAAGTCGTGGTTGAGCTGTATGGCGGTGATGAGCCAGCTAAGAGCTTAGTGCTGCAAGCCATTGAAAATGGTAAACATGTTGTGACAGCCAACAAAGCGCTGATCGCAGTACATGGTAATGAAATCTTCGAAAAAGCCCGTGAAAAAGGCGTTATTGTTGCTTTTGAGGCCGCAGTTGCCGGTGGAATTCCAATTATCAAATCTCTGCGTGAAGGTTTGTCCGCTAACAAAATCAATTGGTTAGCCGGTATTATTAATGGAACAGGTAACTTTATTCTTAGCGAAATGCGGGATAAGGGACGTGATTTTGAAGATGTATTAGCCGAAGCACAGGCGCTGGGCTATGCAGAGTCAGACCCTACCTTTGATGTGGAAGGCATTGATGCCGGCCATAAACTGACTATTCTTTCTTCAATCGCCTTCGGTATTCCATTGCAGTTTGAAAAGACTTATATGGAAGGGATTAGCGATATTTCGAGTGAAGATGTGGGCTATGCCGATGAGCTTGGCTATGGCATTAAGCATTTGGGTATTGCCCGTCGAACTGAGCGTGGTATTGAACAACGCGTTCACCCAACACTGATTCCTAAAGATCGTTTGATCGCTAATGTAAATGGCGTGATGAATGCAGTATTAGTGAAAGGCGATGCAGTTGGCCCAACCATGTATTACGGTGCTGGTGCTGGTGGCGAGCCTACAGCGTCTGCGGTTGTTGCAGATATCATCGATATTGCACGCGTGCTGACTTCTGATCCGGAAAATCGTGTTCCTCATCTGGCATTCCAGCCGGACTCTTTATCAGATCACCCTGTGCTTGCAATGGATGCGGTTGATACGGCATTTTACCTGCGTTTAAGTGCGCGGGATGAGGCGGGTGTGCTGGCGAATATCACGCGTATTCTGGGCGATGATAATATTAGTATCGAAGCATTCATTCAGAAAGAGACCAGCAAGACGAATGGTAAAGCGGATATTATCCTGCTGACTAAAGTCGTGAATGAAGGGGATATGAATCAAGCCATTGCTAAAATTGAGGCTTTGGATGTGGTGACGGGCAAAGTGACTCGCATCCGTGTTGAAAACCTTGGTTAAATCTACGTCGTCAATCGAATATCAGGACACCTTATGAAGTTTATAGAAACCCGTGGTAATGATTCGCAGCCACAGCACCCGGTTAATGTTAATTTTTCAGAAGCCATTCTTGGCCCGATTGCTTCCTATGGCGGGATTTATGCACCAGAAACGCTGCCAGATTTAGGTGAAGCCTTTTTAAAAGCGCATCTGAACTCCAGCTACAAGCAGTTAGCCAAAGCGCTGCTTCAGGCCTTCGAGATTGATATTGCCGAGCGAGTGATTGATGAAGCGTTGAGCTCTTATGATCAGTTTGATGACCCGAATGATCCAACGCCTTTGGTTAAAGTGCGTGACGATTTATTTGTAAGTGAGCTGTATCACGGCCCAACCCGCGCCTTTAAAGACATGGCTTTACAGCCGTTTGGTGTATTGCTTTCTGCGTTAGCGAAGTATCGTGATGAGGATTATCTGATTCTGGCTGCGACCAGTGGAGACACCGGGCCTGCGGCATTAGAAACCTTTAAGAACCGTGAGCGGGTTCGTGTAGCCTGCATGTATCCTGAAGGCGGAACTTCGGATGTGCAGCGTCTTCAAATGATCACTGAAGATGCTGATAACCTGAGAGTTATTGGTATTCACGGTGACTTTGATGATGCTCAAAGCGCATTGAAGCAGTTGCTAGGTTCGCAGAGTTTCAAGCAAACACTGAGTGAGAAAAAGATTCACTTATCAGCAGCTAACTCGGTTAACTTCGGGCGCATTATTTTCCAGATTATTTACCATATCTCGGCTTATCTGGAACTGGTCCGTCGCGAAGAAATCACTTTAGGTGAGAAGATCTATATTGCTGTTCCTAGTGGTAATTTTGGTAATGCATTGGGTGCTTACTATGCCATGCAGATGGGCTTGCCGGTTGAGAAGATTTTGATTTCAACTAACAACAATAAAGTGCTGACTGGTTTGATTCAGGATGGTCATTATGATTTCCGTGGCGCTTCAGTAATTCCTACTGTGGCACCGGCAATGGATATTCTGAAAGCCTCCAATGTTGAACGTATTCTGTTTGATTTATTTGGTGCTGAGCGTACCAGAGAGTTGATGTATCAGCTGGATACCGAGCGCTTCTATGAGCTATCCCCCTCTGAGCATGCTGAGCTAAAGGCGATTTTTGCGGCAGATCATTGTGATGATGAGGAAACAGTAGGCTACGTAAAGCGTTGTTTTGAAGATGGCTATTTAATGGACCCACACACCGCGACCTGCCTCAAGGTCTATGATAACTGCCGTGACAAGCCTCTGAAGACAATTGTAACCTCTACTGCTGAGTGGACTAAGTTCTCAATGACTATTGCAGAAGCGATTGGTACAGAGTCTGGTAGTGGCGATTTGGATGCGTTGAAGAATATTTCGGCCAAAGCGAATATTCAGATTCCGGCTCAGATTGAAGCCTTGTTTGATAAGCCGATTGCCCAGAAAACGCTGATCGATAAAGACGATATCGAAAAGACTATTTTGTCATTCCTCTGAGGTCGCTTATTTGCGTATTTTTCGTGCTTCATTAATAGTTTCATTAGCGCTATTGGGTTCTGGTTTCTTTTTCTGGAACCCATTAAGCATTCGGCCAGCCACGTTACCTAATGGTGCGAGGCTGGAGCCTGCCGAGTGCTGGTTTGAAAATACGAAATTAATACGCATCGACTGCGCCTACCTGTATACCCGTAAGCAATCACCCCACACACCGGTATTCAAATTACCGGTGTTGGTGATGCGTGATTCTTGGTTTAAAAACAGCAGCATCTCTATGATAAGTCTGGCCGGTGGGCCAGGTGGCGCCGCCTATATCGATAAGGATACGGTGCCTTATTGGATTAGTGAGTTTGTCGCTCAGGGTTGGGGGTTAGATTCGGTTATGTTCGACCAGCGTGGTACGGGCCTCAGTGAGCCCTTGCTTCGTTGTAAAGATAGCAATGAGTTGCGACTTGAAACCTTAGCGCAAGATCTCAGTGGGCGTGAAGACTTTGAACAGTTCAAGCGTCAAATGCAGCATTGCTATGATCAGTACGCAGAGCAGCCTGCACTGAAACCTTATTTAAAACAGCTTAGTACCAGCTATAGTGCATCGGATATCGCGGATCTTCGTGACCTGCTAGACGTTGAGCAGTGGGTATTGAATGGTGTGTCTTATGGCACACGCCTTGCGCTGGAAACGACCCGCCAGTATCCGGATATCGTGAAATCCATGGTATTGGATTCGGTGTATCCGCCTCGTTATGACGGTTTTGAAACCTTGGCTGAGAACAGCTTTAATGGTATTCAGCGCCTTATGCAGCGCTGTGAAACTGACGAGCTTTGCAATGATGCCTATCCAGAGCTTTCCTCCTCTTTGATGGATGCGCTGAACACGTTAAGTCGTGAGCCTTTATTGCTGCAAGTACCGAGAGAAGACAGTAAAAAGCCCTCCAAACCTTTGATGTTAACCGCTGAGCGAATGATCTTATTGCTAGATTACACAGGCTACGACTCTCGCTTATTTGGTGATATTCCTGCCGGTATCAAGGCGGTTAACGATGCTGACACAGACAGTAAATCGTTATTAAAACTCGCCAGTAACTATCTGGAAGTAGAGTTGTTTGAGGAGTTCAGCGATACCGTCTATATGGTTATTGAGTGCTCTGAAAATGGTCAGTTTAAAGCGGATGAATTGATGCGGCGACTACAGCCGTTTCGTGAAAAATACCCGATGCTCGATTGGTCGCCTGATGCACTTTACGATCCCAAGATGTGTGCCAATTGGCGAAACCAAGCAGTGACCGAATCACGCAATCATCGTGAACCTGCCAGTACGGATAAGCCAACATTAATTTTGGCGGGTGCTTTGGATTCGGTGACACCGCCGGAATGGGGCAAACAACTTGCTGCTAATCTGCCTAATAGTCGTTATCTGGAATATGCGGATATGGCCCATGCAGTGCTGTCTTCATCACTGTGCGCCAGCGACGAAGTTCAATTGTTTCTAAACCCTGATCTTAAGAAAACGGCATTCTGCGATAAAGATGAGCGTGGGTATGAGCAAACAGGCAGGGTGGTGGATTGGGAGATGCCAGACATAGAATCAGCTGATGAAACGCCAGCTGATTCTAGTGATGACTCTGCAGACCTAACTAAAAGTCCAGATGATAAGCCAGTTGTAGATACGCCTTAAATAAGCGATTGCCATGTTGGATAACACCATTAGCGGTTAAGTGCGTCACGTCTGATTTTTCCAGTCCCAGCATCGAAGTGTAAGCCGTATTCGCATCTTCAACGGCCAGCTTTTGCTGAGCGGCAATCACTTGTGGACGCTGCTTAACTAATGGATGTTGTTCATCCACGCCCAGAATCACCGGTAACCTAGGGTTTCTGGCGATGTTATGACGAAAATGATGTATTAAGCGCTGAAGGTTGTAGTAATAACGATTAGCCAAGCCATCGTTTCCGGCATCAGTTTCACCTTGAATCCAAGTGAATGAGCGGATGGTTACCTGATGGCCCTGTTGCTTTAACAGGTTAATCGAGTGTTGCAGTTCGCGAATCATCCGATCATATAAGCCGCCTTGTCCCGGGCTTTTCCAAACTGTTTCAAGACTACTGCTACCAAAGCTGAATTTAAAAATGGCGGGCTTGAAGCCATAGTTCTTAACTGCACGAGCAAAAGTTACTTCAGGACCAAAATGACCGAGTGCAAAGTGCCCACCTTGGGAGTGTAGCGTTTCCCATTGGCGTTTGGTCGAGGCATAGTCGACCGCTTCATAGTAGAAGGGGATTGTACTGTCCAGGTGTCGCGGGTCAGCGGGATAATAACGTGCATCGCTGCGCCAACCTTGCATATTGGACTGGCCGCCCATGACATGCAGGTCGATCTCATCGGCTAAGGCGATGTGGCTGCTTAATAATAGCCAGCCACAAATAAACAGGGCAGCTTTGTTAAGTACTTGCAGGTTCCGGTTTTTTCTCTGATTCATCAATATTAAATACTAGTCTGTAAATCCAGTGCAGGATTCGCTTAATGTCTTCCAGCACCAGATAACTAACCGGCACCAGCACCAATGACAGCAGGGTGGCAAATAAGATGCCATACCCGAGGCTGACTGCCATCGGAATCAGAAACTGTGCCTGGGTACTTTTCTCGAACATTAGTGGCAGCAAACCGGCAAAGGTTGTAAGCGACGTCAGTAATATGGGGCGAAAACGTGCGCCACCGGCCTTTCTGACCGCTTCCAGCAGGTCCATACCTTCGAGTCGTTTGCGGTTGATGTAGTCCACCAATACCAGCGAGTCATTCACGACCACGCCGGTGAGCGCAAGCATCCCAAGAATACTACTAATACTCAAGGTCATTCCCATAATGGCATGACCAATGAGCGAACCAATAATGCTAAACGGAATGACCCCCATAACGATAAAAGGTTGCACATAAGAGCGAAAAGGAATCGCTAATAGGCAATATATACCCAGTAGCGCGAAGGCAAGTCCAAAATAAAGACTACCAAATGCTTCAGATTGCTCTTTCAGCTCTCCCTCAAAACTGTAGCCGACATCCGGATAGCTAAGCAAAATCTGCGGCAACCATTCCAGCATTTCTGCTTGAATGCGTGGCATATCGACATTTTCTTTATCCGCATCGGCGGCGATTGTCAGTACTCGTTGACCGTCATAACGGCTGATCTTGGAAAAGCCTTGTTGGATTTCAACATCAGCAACTTCCAGTAGCGGGATTAAATCGCCATTACTGGTACGAATGCGAATTTTCTCCAACGCCGTTACCGAGTAACGCTCTTGCTTAGGTAGACGCACGATGACTTTAGCATCCTCGCTACCGCGCGCTAAGGTTTGCGCCTCGGCTCCAAAAATACTATTGCGAATTTGCTGACCAAGATCTGTTAGCGACAAGCCCAGCATTTCAGCTTCGGGCTTAATGCGCATCCGAATTTCATCTTTACCGCCTTCAAAACTATCAGTGATATCGAATAGGCCGGAGTAATTCGCTAGTCGCTTTTTGATGTCGGTAGACGCTTTAGAGAGCTCATCAAAATTATCGCCATTTAGCTGGATTTCCAGCGGCTGTCCTCCGCGGCCAATTTCAGCTCGGAAGGAGAGACTTTCAACCCCCGGAATATCACCAATCATGCGCTGCCAGTCTCGAATCATATCCAGGCTGGAGACTTTTATAGTACGGGCCTCCGGTGGTGTCGTTTCAAATTGAATACGCGCAATGTTTGACTGACCACTACTTAGCTGGCGTCGGCTGCCGCCTTTGGTGCCCACAGTAGTGAGAATGTGACGAATGACACTTTCATTAGTGCCAGGATCTACATAGCGCTCTTGCAAAGCCAGTAACTGCGTCAGCATATTATCAACATGCTTGCTGGTGACTTCAATCGGTGTGCCTTCAGGCATGGTCAGGTCAGCACTCACGTACTCACTTTGGATACGCGGGAAGAAGGTAAACGCGAAGCGTCCAGTGTTAATGGCAACAATTGAAAGGACCAGTAACGCCACGAAGAAGGTCAGGGTAAAATAGCGCAGGTTAAGCGCGACATTCAAAAACGGAGAGAAAACACGATGAATAAACCACTCCAGACTGCCCGCAATGCCTCGTTGAATACGGCTGATAATATTGAGTTTGGCATTGGCTGGCCGACGTCGAACCGATGTCATATGCGCTGGCAATATCAGTTTTGACTCAATCAGCGAGAACAAGAGTACCGGAATAATAACCGCCGGAATCACCGCAAAGATTTGTCCGCGTAAGCCATCAACCATTAGCAGCGGCACAAAAGCCGTCATAGTGGTCAGTACGCCGAAAGTAACAGGTACAGAAACCTCTTGTGTGCCTTGAATGGCAGAGGTAGTTGGGTCGCTACCCGATTGCAGGTGAGTGTAAATATTCTCACCGGTCACAATGGCATCATCCACCACGATTCCGAGTACGATGATAAAGGCGAATAAGCTGATTTGGTTAAAGGTAACACCCAGCTCTGGCATGATAATCATCGCACCCATAAAGCTGATTGGAATACCCACGCTCACCCATAAAGCGACAATGGGTCGTAAGAATAATGCAAGCAGTATGAAGATCAGTAAGCAACCCTGAGCGGCACTGGTTACTAAGGTAGAAAGACGCGCTTTCAAGCTGACCGAGTTATCCCGCCAATAAGTCAGCGTGATATTTTCCGGTAGTCGGTCATTTTTATTGGCGACGTATTCGATGACGGCTTTAGAGAGCTCAATCGCACTTTGGTCTCCAACCCGATAAACCTCTAGAGACGCACCGCGCTTACCGTCAAACGTCGTGTATTGCGGGCCTTCATCAAAGCCATCAATGATGGTGGCGATATCGCCGAGGGTAATCTGCGTGCCATCCGCATTACTGCGAATATTGATGTCGTTAAATTGCTGAGCGCTGGTAACTTTACCTAAAGTACGAATTCGAATATCACCAGCGTCAGTTTTAAGCGTACCAGCGGGGATGTCACGCGAAGAACGACTGATTGCCTGAGAGACATCATCAAGGCTTAAGCCATAGCGCTGCAAGGTAACTTCGGGTATTTCAATGGCCACTTCATAAGGGCGCAAACCACTAATCGCAACCTGTGTAATTCCCGGTTGTTTGAGTAGCTCATCACGTACCTTTAGGGTTTCTTTGTTTAACTCCATCTCAGTCATTTCGCCATAGACAATGACATTGATGTTTTCACGGGTTCTGACCGAGGTACTAGCGACGGGTGAGTCCACGTCATCAGGCAAGTCTGTGATCGCATCTAAACGACTTTTGACCTCGTTTAGCAGCTTATCCTTATCCGCACCTTTAATAACTTCTAAGCTAACGGAGGCAGAGCCTTCGCTGGCCGTACTGATGATATGTTCAATTTCAGGAATATCGGCAACCGACTCCTCAATTTTGCGAATGACACCTTCTTCAACTTCATTGGGTGCAGCGCCCGAATAGCTGGCACTGACATTGATCACATCACGTTCAAACGATGGAAACACTTCCAGCGGAATGCGGTTGAACATGGTGAAGATGCCAGCGGCAACGATAACGACCATCAGCAAATTGGCCGCGACATGATTTCTGGCAAACCAAGCGATTGCTCCGTGCATTTAGTTGGCCTCGGCAGAAGTTTTCGAAGCAGGGCGTTGAGAACCCTGACGCGCAGCGGCATTGGCCGGTTTATCGCCATTCGCGCCGCCTGCTCGTTTACCACCTTCAGGTCGGCCACCACCACCTTTAGTTGGTCGATCTTCAGTTTTCTCACCAACTAAGCGCACAGCCATGCCATCTTTAGCAGAAGGCATTGGTGTAGTAATCAACTTGGCTTGCACCGGAATCGAATCACTGGAAATAACTAATTGATCATTTTCTCGTGCCAATACCTCAATGGGTTTAATGCGAATTTTGCCTTCGTCATACAGCATGACTTCACGGTTTTGGCGGGTCGAGCGAGTAGGGATGACATAAACGTTCTTTAAGGTGCTACCTATAATTTGAGCTTGTAGAAATTGCCCCACTTTTACCGGAGGCGCATCGCTGCCCACCTTTTTAGAGAATGGGTTTTCGATGCGGGCAATCACGGCAATTTGTCGGGTACGGGCGTCCATAGCGGCAGCGGTTCGTACAATGCGACCTTTCCACTCGTGTTGCTTCTCGGCGTATTTAGCAGAAAATGAAACCTCAGGCCATTGATCGGCTCTGACTTTTTGATTGCTATAAATTTCCGGCAAATCCAATTCTTCATATTCGGATAGAGACAGTGGTAGGCGAACTTCTACATAGTCACTGGAATACACTTGCCCAACCAAAGTTCCGGCGGTGATGTATTGGCCCACATTCACGCTACGGCTCAATAGCCGCCCATCATAGGGGGCGAGAATTCTGGTTTTGTTTAAATCATCACGCGCTTGCTCAAGGCGTACTTTGGCGGCGTCAAGGTTTGCCATGGCTGAAGCAATATGTGGCTTACGGGCCGCGATATCAGTAGGGCGGCGATTGGCTCCGTATAATTTGAAGTCACGCTCAGCGAGATTGGCAAGATTTTGTTCGGTTTTAACTTCAAGCATGCGCTGACTGACTTCAGCGGTTGCGATGACGATAGCATTGCGGTAATTGGTGTTATCAATGCTCAACAGCAGGTCGCCTTTGCGAAAGTAACTACCTTCTTCAAATACGGGAGATATAGAGGTTACTTTGCCAGAGACTTCTGCAACGATATTGGTACTGAGATTGGACTCCACTGAGCCGGAAGAGCGAATTTTCAGAGTATACGACTGGAGTTGTGGTGTCATGATGTCGACCACTGGTACGACAGGCTGTCGTACGCGCTTCCTTGGTTCTGGGGTGCTTTTGATCAGGTAGCTCGCCAGTGCAAACGAGCTGGCAATTAGTGCAATTATTAGTATGAGCTGTTTCATGCATCACCGTCTTTATTTTAGTCGTTATATGTCGTGACGGAAGCCGACCCAAGCTGGCCCCTGTACACGGCTAATACAAACATTGTATATAAAGCCGTGGGCAGAGACTATTAATCTTACGGAATCTTTACGCTTGCAATTGGTGTAATTACTGACCTAAATAATCTAATCCGAAGTAAGTTGCGCCAGCCACAAGGATCAGCAATAAGATACCAGCGCCTAACCTCAGTAGTTTGCTGGGTGGTCTCGGTCGTCCACCAAAGCGATTGACCACAGGGTTTCCGGGGATTAGCCAGAATATAATGTTGGCGAATGGCAGTATCAGTAATAAAGCCAACCAGCCACTGGCATTAAAATCATGGCAACGCTGAATAGTCAGCTGCACATAAATAATTAGTGCGGCGCAAAAGCCAGCGGCTAATAAAACATAAGCGATTGCTCCCCCGAGCTCGCCAAAACGACTGGATATGCCGGCCAGTGCCGCAATAATCCAAAATACTAAAAAGGGTATAATGATTGAGTAAAAGAAATACTCAAAGCGTCCTATGCGTCCGTTAGCTGATAAAATCTGCACATCGCTGTAACGGTTTGTTGGATGCAATGCCCCCCGGTATTGATCAAACTCAGCAGTTGAGTTCATAAATAAAGCTCCTTTTAATTCATCCCTTCCAAGCCTTTATGTTTTACGCGTGGCAATAAAAAAGTTATATGCGGAGCCTGACGAAAGTAATGGTTTTAGCGCGGAACTGAATAACAGCTGAATAGATAGCTTTTGGAAATGCACAATAGCGCGAATTGAGCCTGCAAGCGGCGGTATAGACGTTTATACTGTGCCAAATCAAAAAATCACGATGAGAATACACTTATGCCGATCGCTCCATTAATGCTGGATCTTAAAGGAACACAACTTCAAGCAGAGGAACGTGAGCTGCTGAAACACCCGTATTGCGGCGGGGTTATATTCTTTTCCAGAAATTATGAGGATGTCGGGCAGCTAGAGCAGTTAGTTCGTGATATTCGTGCAGCTACGGATAAGCCTTTGCTCATTGGTGTGGATCATGAAGGTGGTCGGGTGCAACGCTTTAGAGAAGGCTTTACGCGCTTGCCTGCACTGGGAACCTTATATGCTAATAGTGAGAGTGAAGAGCAGGCCCTGAAAGCGGCACATAATCATGCATGGCTAATGGCGGCTGAGTTAAGGGCCATTGATATCGATTTTAGCTTTGCGCCTGTATTGGATTTGGATTATGGCGTAAGTCAGGTTATTGGCGACCGCTCTTTTCATGCTGATGCAAAAATTGTAAGCCTAATGGCAGAAGCTTATATCGCGGGTATGCATGAAGCAGGTATGGCGGCTACGGGTAAGCATTTCCCTGGGCATGGCGCTGTTGTGGCAGATTCGCACCTTGAAATTCCAGTTGATGATCGTGCGCTGGAAGCAATTGGCCCGATGGATATGATGCCGTTTGCTGACCTCATGTCAAAAGGTTTGGATGCAGTGATGCCCGCTCATGTGATCTATCCGTCAGTGGATAGCCAGCCAGCAGGTTTTTCTAATGTTTGGTTGCAAGATATTCTGCGTAAACAACTGGGCTTTGAGGGCGTTATTTTCAGTGATGATCTGAATATGGAAGGTGCCTCATTTGCCGGTAATTATGCAGAACGCGCACAAGCGGCATTAGGCGCAGGTTGTGACATGATTCTATTGTGTAATAACCGCGAAGGTGTGATTCAGGTATTGGACCAGGCGAAGATTGATCTGAATGTAGAGTCCTGTGTTGCTAGTATGCAACGTCTTGAGCGTATGCAAGGTAAGGCTTATATGAATCGCAGTGCTTTGCTGGATACGCAACGTTGGTCCGAAATTAATTCCGAAATCAGCGCATTTGTCTGAGGATAGCTAATTTATGAAAAATTACGCGCACAAAGTCAGAGAAGAGCTGGTTAGTATTTTGATTTTTGTCGGAATTATCTGGGCTATTTTCGTGTTGGATCGCTTTCTACCGCTGGAGAAGCTGGGTTTGATTCCTCGCGACTTTGGTGGGTTGATCGGCATTATCACCATGACCTTTTTGCATGGCGATCTGGCGCACATTATGGGAAATATCGTCCCACTGATTGTGATGCTGGCTTTGCTGGCGGGTTCCCGAGCCAATAGCTTGCTAATTGTCTGCCTGATTATTGGCATTGGTGGTTCGCTGCTGTGGTTGTTTGGGCGCGGCGATACTTTGCATATTGGTGCTAGTTTGCTGGTATTTGGGCTGGCTGTGTTTTTGATTGTTTCCGGCTTGCTGGAAAAGCGTTTGGTACCACTCATTATCAGTATTTTTATCGCCATTACTTATGGTGGTGTACTGATTAGCGGCATTGCACCGTGGCAGCAAGGCGTGTCGTGGGATGGTCATTTATTTGGCGGCATTGGCGGCGCAATTACCGCGTGGCTATTGCTGGGTAGAAACGTACACAAAATCCTGCCGTAGTCGCAGATTGCGAAGCGGTAATGAACTGAACCTTTAGCCATAGCAGATTGACTAAGGGGTTGAATAATAAGCATGAAGCGCGGTCATTTTGATGTGGCCGCCTTGAAAGCAAGCGATGGAAGAGCCATGTTTTTCCATTATCATCTGAATCATCGAGAGGACAACGCATGAAGCGTGTACTGTTGTTAATGGCCACTAACTTCGCAGTCGTAGTGGTGTTGGGGATTTTATGGAATGTGTTGGACGGCTTGTTTGGCATTTCCGAGTCATTGAGGCAGATGGGTCTGCCCGCAGAGTTTGGTTATATTGCCGTCATGTCATTAGTGATGGGCTTTGCTGGCTCTTTTATCAGCTTAGCGATGTCCAAAAGCTCGGCCAAGCGCAGCATGGGCGTGCATGTTATTGAGCAGCCAACGAACCAGCAAGAGCGTTGGTTGTTAAATGTGGTCGCCAGACAAGCTGAGAAAGTCGGAATCGATATGCCAGAAGTGGGTATCTTCGATACGCCAGAGCCAAATGCTTTTGCTACGGGTGCTCGCAAAAACGCTGCGCTGGTCGCGGTGAGTACAGGCTTGTTAAACACCATGAATGCCGATGAAGTTGAGGCGGTATTGGGGCATGAGATAGCCCACGTCGCCAATGGTGACATGGTTACTCAGACTTTACTGCAAGGTGTCATGAATACCTTCGTTATCTTCTTCTCACGCGTGATTGCCTCTGTGGTGAACTCTGCGCTGTCGGGCAACCGTAATAACGATGGTGGCCATCAGGGCGGCTCCTATGGCATGACTTACTTCATTGTCTCGACTATTGCGCAAATTGCATTAGGTTTCCTGGCGAATATCGTTGTGATGTGGTTTTCACGTTACCGCGAGTTTCAGGCCGACAAAGGTGGTGCTGAGCTAGCGGGTCGTCAAAAAATGATTGATGCACTTAAAGCGCTACAGCGTGGGCATCAGCCACAAGACTTACCCGGTGAGTTGGCAGCCTTCGGGATTGCGGGTGGTATTGGCAACGGCTTTAAAAAGTTGTTTATGACGCATCCTCCTTTAGAAGAGCGGATTGCCGCGCTGGAGAGTCAGCGTTAATTAAACAATTGATTGTATTGATACGTTATTAGGGAGGTCGCAGTTGCGGCCTTTCCTTTTTCTGGGGATAATCAGCCCCACATTTTGACCGAGAGAATCCTGTGTACCCAATCGCACGCCAACTACTGTTTAAACTGCCGGCCGAAACCTCGCATAACGCCACCCTTAAAGGCCTGAATCTAGCTAATCGCTTAAATCTGCTGAATCGCTTTGTAGCTCAAGCCCCTGCTGATCCGGTCGAAGTCATGGGAGTTCGTTTTCCAAATCGTGTCGGTTTGGCTGCGGGGCTTGATAAAAATGGTGACTACCTTGAAGCATTGGCGGCACTGGGTTTTGGATTTGTTGAAATCGGGACAGTCACCCCAAGGCCGCAAGCGGGAAATATAAAGCCGCGTTTATTCCGCCTGCCAGAGGCTAACGGCATCATCAATCGCATGGGCTTTAATAACTCTGGTGTCGATCATCTGGTTGACAATGTGCAGCGTGCACGCGCCAATGGCTACCAAGGTGTCGTGGGTATCAATATTGGTAAAAATGCCGTGACGCCGGTGGATCTGGCGATGGATGATTACATAGTCTGCCTGCAAAAAGCGTATCCGCATGCCGATTACATCACTATCAATATTTCATCACCCAATACCCCTGGCTTACGTTCGCTGCAGTATGGTGAAGAATTAAATGCCTTGTTGGGTGCGCTTAAGGCTGAGCAATTGGCATTGCAAAAGCAGCATGGTTTTTATCGTCCTCTAGCGGTTAAAGTTGCTCCGGATTTAAGTTCAGAAGAGATTGCCGGCATTGCCGAGTGTCTACTGAGTAATGAGATTGATGGTTTAATCGCAACTAATACCACCTTGTCTCGTGATGCAGTGCAGGGCATGAAGCATGGAGAAGAGGCAGGCGGCCTAAGTGGTGCGCCAGTAACGGCTCGCTCCACTGAAGTGATTGCTGAGTTTGCTGCGATATTGGGCAATAGAATCCCAATTATTGGTGTGGGTGGAATTTTCAGCGAACAAGATGCTATCGATAAGATTAATGCGGGTGCTGCTTTGGTGCAGGTTTACACCGGTTTGATTTATCAAGGGCCAGCGTTGATTACTGATTGCGTGACTGCATTGAGCAAAATGCCTGCATCTAGCTCTGTCACTCAGGAGTAAATACTGATGTCACTGCCAATCGGTGATAAGCCGCTAATTATGGGTATTCTGAATGTCACGCCGGATAGTTTTTCGGATGGTGGTCAGCATAATGATCCTGAGCGTGCGGTTAGTCATGCTTTGGAAATGGTACGCTTGGGTGCGGACATTATTGATATTGGTGGCGAATCGACTCGCCCAGGCTCATTAACGGTGGATACGGATGAGCAGCTGCGGCGTGTGATTCCGGTGATTAGGTGTTTAAGACAGCAACTGTCGGAGAGTTTTCCGCTGAGTATTGATACGACGGATATTGAGGTGGCTAAAGCCTCGGTTGAGGCCGGTGTTAATTGGTTAAATGATATTTCTGCTGCCGAAGAGTCCCCCGAGATGATGAATCTTGCGGCGGCAATGGATTTACCAATTGTATTGATGCATCGCCGTGGTAAGTCCGTCACCATGCAGCAAGACCCGCATTATGATGATGTGGTCACTGAGGTGTTTGGCTATCTGCTAGGGCGCGCCAAATTGGCCGAAGCGGCAGGTGTTGCTAAGCATAATATCGTGTTGGATCCCGGTATTGGTTTTGGTAAGTTACTGGAGCATAACCTCCTGTTGCTCAAACACTTGCCAGAGCTTTGTGCTCATGGCTTCCCTGTATTACTGGGTACTAGCCGAAAACGTTTTTTATCGACTATTTGCCAGCAGCCAGACAGTGCTCAATTGGAGGTGGCAACGGCAACCTCAACAGCGCTAGCCATTCAGGCAGGTGTCCGTATTGTGCGAGTGCATGATGTACTCGCAAATCGTCAGGCGGCCGATGTCGCTTGGGCTATTCACACGGCATAGCGCCGCTAACCATATTTTCAGGATTTACGATGATACGTTATGCCAAGTATATAACGGCCATAATTGGCTACAGCATTTACGGCTTTTGGGGTGCGCTAATTGGCTTTTTTGCCGGTGCATGGCTTGCTAATCGTTTTGGTCGCACAAATGCTGGTTTATTTGGAGTCAACCCTAAGCGTCGCGTTGAGCGTCAGAATGCCTTTATCACAACCTTGTTTTTGTTGATGGGTAAAATAGCCAAGTCTGACGGACGAGTTTCTGAAGCTGAAATTGCGCATGCTGAAAAGTTTATGCAGCAAATGGGTATGACGCCAGAGCATCGTAAGCAAGCGATTGAATGGTTTAAGCAAGGAACTCGTTCTGAGTTTTCGCTGGATGACACGATTGCCGAATTCAGACAAGTTAGTGGTGATGCGGCTAATCTGAAGCAGTTAATGATTATGTACCTGTTGGGCGTAGCCATGGCTGATGGCCAGTTGGCGACAGTTGAGCAGGAGCTGTTACGGGAAATCGCAACTAAGCTGGGCTTTTCACCGCAGTCTTTCGAACAATTGTTAATGATGATTCGAGCGCAGAGCCAGTTCAATGGTGGTCAGTATCATACCGGTGGACAAGCGGGTGGTGGTTCTTATGGTGGCCAGAATCCAGCTGATTCATTGGCATCTGCTTATCAGGCTATGGGTGTTGAGCAGTCAGTTACCGATGCGGTGCTTAAAAAGACTTACCGCAAGCTGATGAGCGAGTTCCATCCTGATAAGTTAATGGGGCAAGGCTTGCCGGAGGATATGATTAAGATGGCGACTGAGCGCTCTAAAGAGATTCAGGCGGCTTATGATTTGATTAAGAAGAGCCGCGGTCTTAAGTAGGCTTTTGGTGAGGTGCTGTACCGATTTGCTGGTACAGCACCTTTCTCACTGATAATCTAAATGCTGTAAATGCTGTAAATGCTGTAAATGCTGTAAATGCTGTAAATGCTGTAAATGCTGTAAATGCTGTAAATGCTGTGGATCTATCGTTTTTTAGGTTGTTCTGGTTCTCAAAGCTACGGCGTTCTTTCTACGAGAAAACACTCCTTAAGTAAGGTAGTAATAGGGCAGCTAAACCTAGCACGCCAGCATATCCTACAATATCGGTGATGGTAGTGAGCAGTACGCTCCCAGCCAGTGCAGGATCAATTTTCAGTTTTTGCAGCAATAGCGGCAATAAAACACCCGATAAAGGAGCTGCGAGCAAATTCAATAACATCGCAATTGCGATCAGAATTCCAATTTCAATATCTTTTAGCGCAACGGCCGAGATCACAAAGACCACCAGCGCCCAAATAATGCCGTTAATAAAGCCTAGTAAGAGTTCTTTTTTAAGCAGGCTGCGAGTATTCGATTTACCGATTTGACCCAGCGCTAAGCCGCGAATCACCATAGTAAGCGTTTGACTGCCAGCGATTCCTCCCATGCTAGGAACCACGCCCATCAATACGGCTAAGGCCACTGCTGACTCAATGGTGTCCGTAAATTGTGAAATTACGGCAGCCGCCATAAAAGCGGTCACTAAGTTGGTACCAAGCCACAGCGCGCGGCGTTTAACACTAGGAAGAATCGGCGCAAACAGATCGTCTTCTTCATTCAAGCCTGCCATGCTTTTAATCGAATGCTCAGCTTCATCACGAATAACATCGACCACGTCATCGATGGTAATCCGGCCCAATAGCTTGCCGTTATCATTAACAACGGGGGCTGATATCAGGTCGCGATGTTCGAACAGGGTAGCAACTTTTTGACTAGTCATTTCTGCAGGAATAACCGGATAGTCATGATTCATGATATCCAAGATGCTGCTGTCCGATTTACTGGTGACTAAGCGGGATAAAGAAACCACGCCAAAATAGTTGTCATAGCTGTCGACGACGGCTAGATGGTCGGTATTAGAGGGCAATTCCTTCTTCATACGCAAATAACGGAGCACTACTTCGACGGTCACATCTGAGCGAATGGTGACCACTTCGGTGTCCATCATGCCGCCGGCAGTGTCCTCGTCATAACCAAGAACTGCCTCTACACGTTCCCGCTCTTGGCGACCCATGCCCGCCAATGTTTCCTTGATGACAGTTCCAGGCAAGCCTTGCAGGAAGTCAGCCATGTCATCGGCATCAAGGTCTTTAAGTGCCTCGACCAAGTCCTCGGTGTCCATAGACTCAGTAAGCTGCGAGCGCACTTCGTCATTCAGTTCAACGAGAACCGCGCCTTCATTTTCACGCTTAATCAGCTCCCAAGCGACTTTACGCTGGGATAGCGGGGAGGATTCTAAAAGGTGTGCAATTTCAGCAGGATGCAGAGCATTTAGCATGCGCTGTAAAGTGAATAAACTGCCGTTTTCTATCGCACCACTCAGCGAGCTTAGGCGATCTTCTTTATTGAGATTGTCAGGGCTGCTCATGATTTGTCGCTGTCAGAATTTTTAGATAGGGCATTCTAACAAGAATCAGATCAAGGCTGCTGTTTCTTTTTAGCCTCTATCTCACGATGATTGATAATTATTGATACTTCATTATTTTGTCTGAAATATTCGGCCAATTTATCGATCAGGTAGACCGAGCGATGGTGGCCACCCGTGCAGCCAATCGAGAGCGTGAGATAAGCGCGTTGGTTTTCCACAAAGTGAGGCATCCAGTCTTCCAGAAACTTGCGAATATCCTCGTACATCTTTTGTACTAATGGTTGTGAGTCTAGCCATTTTGAAACGGCGGCTTCTTGTCCAGATTTAATCCGAAGTTCAGGCACCCAATAAGGGTTTGGCAGGCAGCGTACGTCAAAGATAAAGTCAGAATCGCGCGGTGCGCCGTATTTGAAGCCAAATGATTGAAAAGACAGAGACAACTGTTTCTCTGATAATACACAGATGCGCTTTTTGATCATAGACGCCAGTTGATAAATGTCAGTAGTACTGGTCTCCAGTTGCAAATCAGCAATTGAGCGCACCACTTTTAGAAGCTCATATTCAGCATGAATCGCTGCACTCAATCCCATGGTTGGGGTCGAAAGAGGGTGCTTGCGCCGTGTTTCATCATAGCGCTTAAAAATAATGCCTTTAGACGCGTACAAGTACACGAGATCCGTGCGGAAGCGTTCCTTTAGATTTTTTACAATGGCCGGCAGTGCAGATAATTCATTGGTGCCACTTCGAACATCAATCCCTATAGCCACTTTTTCTTTAGTGCAAACCCATTCATTACTGAATAAGGATTCCAGCATATTCAGCGGCAGGTTATCGATACAATAATAATCCTGATCTTCCAGAGTATTCAGTGCCTGGGATTTTCCGGCACCGGACATGCCGCTGATAATGACTACATGCATGGGTCAGGCCGCCTTGTCTTGAATTAACAGGTTTTCAAAATAATTAATGGCAATCTCTGGCTCTGATGTTTCAGCAAGCTCTTCGGCGACAGGCCGGGAGGAAATGCGCATCATGAGGCTGGAGATCATCTCAGAGTAGCGTTGTGAGGTGCTTTCCGGTAATAACAGTGCCAGAAAAACGGAGACCGGTTCTTTATCAGGGCTTTCAATGGCGATGCCATTTTTCAGGATGAGTAGCGCTGCATAGGGCTGGGTAATGTCGGCTCTGGCACGAGGGAGTGCTACGCCACCGCCGATGGCAGTACATCCAAGCTTTTCCCGTTCAATCAAGAGATCAAAAATATCATCTTGACTAAGTTGGCTCTGCTTGTGGGAGAGGAGTTCAGCTAATGTGTCAAACACACGCTTTTTACTTTCGAGCTCCTGAACGAACAAAGTTCGCTCAGGGCTCAATAGGGAGTTAATTTCACTCAACATAGTGAGTTTCCGCAGTAGGGATTACTCCGCAATAATATTACGGTGACTACCTTCCTGTCGATGTTTGCTGGTAATTTTTTCTTTGTGCTTCAGAATTTGGCGATCTAGCTTATCCGCCAAGGAGTCAATTGCCGCGTACATATCATCATTGATTGCATCTGCAAACAAATGGTTACCACTGACCAGAATCGATGCTTCAGCTTTATGTTGGAGCTTCTGGACCTCAAGAATCACATGGATATTCAGCACCTGGTCATAATGACGGGTGAGACGCTTGGTCTTTTCCTGAATGTAATTGCTCAGAGAAGGAGTAATCTCAATGTGATGACCGGTAATATTCAATTGCATACTAATTGTCTCCGTTTGAGTTGCAGTTAGCGGAACCGTCAAAAGGAAGATCCCACTCTCGCAGGGCGGCTATTTCATATTCACGATAGTGCTTTACGATCGTGTGATGATGGAATAGCTAATGCCTCGCGATATTTGGCGACAGTACGTCGCGCTACGTTGATTCCCTGCTCATTAAGCAGGTTCGTCAATTTGTTGTCACTGTAAGGTTTTCTGGGGTTTTCCGCAGTGATAATTTTTTTGATCATGGCGCGGATAGCGGTGGCTGAGCATTCGCCGCCAGCTTCAGTATTTACGTGACTTGAAAAGAAGAATTTAAATTCATAAATACCTCTGGGCGTGTGCAGGTATTTTTTGGTGGTGACCCGAGAAATAGTGGACTCGTGCAAGTCTAGTTGCTCGGCCAAGTCTTTCAGAACCATGGGTTTCATGGCTTCCTCACCATACTGTAGAAACGCCATCTGGCGTTCAACAATTGCGTGGGCAACGTTGAGTATGGTCGTATTTCTGTTTTCTAGACTCTTAATAAACCACCTCGCTTGTTGGAGATTATTTTTAATGTAGTCCGCTGCCGCCTTATCGGTACGACTATCAGAAACCAGCTCCGCATAACTGTCATTAACCTGTATCGCGGGAAGCGTTTCAGCGTTATGGGTGACAAGCCAGCGGCCCTTTACCTTTTTGACGTAAACGTCGGGCTTAATGTAGTCCACATCGCCCTGACTAAAACGACCTGCCGGGTTAGGGTCCAGAGTCTTAACTAGGTCAATGAGTGTGTCCAGCTGATCACTATTTAACCTAATCTGTTTCTTAATACTTTTATAGTCCCGTTTAGCAAGTAAGTCCAGATCTTTTTCTAGCAACTGCTGGGCTTTTTTCTTAAGTGTATGATTTGGATAGGTAAAATTAAATTGTAGCCACAAACTTTGGCCTAAATCACGTGCACCAACCCCCACAGGATCGAGGTGTTGAATGAATCTTAAAACGGCTTCGACTTCATCCAGTTCAATTGGGAGTTCGGCTTCAAGCGCTTCCAAAATCTGCTCAGGCGGCTCAGTGAGTAGGCCATCATCCCCAATGTAGTCGATTATTAAATGTGCAATTTGCTTGTCGATAGAGCTTAGGTTGCTCATGTCGATTTGCCAGACTAAATGCTCACGTAAACCTTCACTTTCTGAGTGCAACTTCTCAATATAGTCAGAGGCGCTTTCGCCTTCGGTATTGCTGGTTTTCCACTCAGTATCGTAAGTGTCATCCCACTGTGAGTCAGTGCTGAGCTCTTCCGGAATAGTTTCGCTCAAACTGCTCTCAGAACTATGCTCTGCAATATCTGGCTCGCGTTCAGTCTCGTTGCTTAAATTGCTCTCCGAATCCTCTTGTCTTTCCAGTAGAGGATTAGTCTCCAGTACGTTCTGAATTTCTTGTTCCAGTTCGAGAGAAGAGAGTTGCAGCATTTTGATTGCTTGCTGCAATTGCGGAGTCATGGACAGGCTCTGTCCAAGTTTGAGGTGGATTCCTTGTTTCAGCATATTTTTATAATTGTCTTTTTGCTGACCGCGGTCAATCCCGTGAGCACAATTTCCTCTACTTTACCAAATAGTAGAAAATACATGGACGCAGGCTGCCGAAGTGGGTTTGTGAGGCAACTTCCTTTAGTTAAAATCAGCATATCATGATGTCGTTCAAGATAGTGCGGTTCCCGATTGGTGGTCGTTGAGTTGAGCAGTCTGGCTAATAATTATTGCTGTTTACAGCTTGAAATCTTCGCCAAGATAGATTTCGCGCGCTTGGCGATTGGCTAGAACGTCCTGCGGTGTTCCTTGAGTCAGAATAGTGCCGTTACCTAAGATATAAGCACGATCACAGATGCCAAGGGTTTCACGCACGTTATGATCGGTAATGAGTACGCCAATGCCTCGTTGCTTAAGGTGGCTGACAATCTTCTGGATTTCAATCACAGAAATTGGGTCAACCCCGGCAAAGGGCTCATCCAGTAGAATAAACGCAGGTTCGGTTGCCAGTGCTCGTGCAATTTCAACGCGCCGACGTTCACCGCCTGACAAGCTAATGCCTAAGCTATCACGAATGTGGGTAATCTGGAATTCTTCCAGCAAACTTTCCATCTTTTCGTGTCGATCTCGACGGCTCATTCCTTTGCGGGTTTGCAGGATGGCCATAATGTTGTCTTGCACTGAAAGCTTGCGAAATACGCTGGCCTCTTGTGCCAGATAACCAACTCCGTGACGAGCACGTTGATGCATCGACTTTTGAGTCAGGTCGGCATCATCTAGTGTGATAGTGCCTCGATCAATACCCACTAAACCCACAATCATATAGAAGCAGGTTGTTTTACCTGCACCATTAGGGCCCAGCAGGCCAACTACTTCGGCGCTGTTTACCTGCAGAGAAATCCCCTGAAGAATATTACGCTTACCGTAGCTTTTATGCAGGCCGTTTGCTGCCAGTACACTCAAGTTGATAACCTGCTTATTTAACTTTATTCGTTGGGTAGAAAATGGCGCTAACACGGCCTTTGGGGTCAGGTCGTTTGCCTTCAACTCTCGCCAAGCCTGCTTTTAATTCGCCGGTGCGTGTCGAGTATTCAATGTGCTCGCTGCTAAACTTGTCATTGTTTTGTGCTAACTCGGCATCGCCATCGAGAAACAAACGCTTTTCTTCAACTTGATAACGAATCAGTCGAGCCTGACCTTTGGCTACTTTACCGTCATCCATGGTTTGCTGAAACTGCACTGGGTTGCCTTTGGCCGTGATGGTGCGAATGGTGTTATTAGGTGCCTGAATCACAATTTCCCAAGCTCTAAGCTGTAGGCTTCCCTGAATAATGACCACGTTGCCGCTGTATGTCGCTAAGCCTTTAGACTTATTAAACACCACATTATCAGCATTAATCCGCACGGGTTGGGTGACGTCATTTTTTAGGGCCATCGAAGGGGCGCTGGCAATCAGTAATGCCAGAATCAGAGGCATCCTACGGAGTGGGTTGATAATCTGCTTGTACATTAGAATGGATCCTTAGTTCCTGTTCATTCAAACTGGTTTCAAAGCCAGTCCCGTGGATGGTGCCCTGAGCTGTTACTAGATCAATCTCTGCATCTGATGAAATATGCTGGCGGAGGGGATCGTAAGTCAGATCTCTGGTTGTTAGTGTGAATTCAGGTGAGCCGTTAAATTCGGGTTTATGTACGCGAATAGCCCCTGTTAATGCAATGTTACCATCTTTAGATTGTTGTAAGGCATTTTCTGCATTCAAGGTTACTGTTTCACCTTGGGCAGAGCTTACTTCAATATTGGGTTGGTAAACCTCACTGCCACCACTTGCTTGTTTGTGTATTAAATGTTGCCCACTCAAGCGATACCGGACTTGGCCTGAAGCGCCAATATTCGTCAAAGTGAAGTCATTTAAATAATAATCAATTCGTGATTCACTCGGTGTATTTGTAAATTCTGACAGTTCTTTCCAGGACAGGTTCACCCAGGTACCGACAGCCGCAACTGCCAATACGATAAAGAATAAGATGCGACCGAGTAATTTCATTAATTACACGATACCGGCTTTTAGCAGATCATGCATATGAATGACGCCGACGGCTTGGTTTTGAGCATCCACGACGGGCAGCACGGTAATTTTGTGCTTTTGCATCATCGTCAGCGCTTCCATTGCCAATGCGTCTGGAATGATTCGAAAGCAGCCTTTGACCGTTATATCTGACAGCTTTGACTGCCTAAGATCGATACCTGCTTCAAATGCACGGCGTAAATCACCATCGGTAAAGATGCTGATCAGTTGTCGATTGTTGTCGGTTACTAAAGTGGCACCTAGCTGCTTGCCCGTCATCACCAAAATCGCTTTTTCCAGTGTTTCATCCGGGTGGACTGAGGGCATTTCTTCGCCGCTATGCATTAAATCTTGTACCATAATGCTCAGGCGCTTTCCGAGACGACCTGCGGGATGAGAGCGAGCAAAGTCTTCTGGCGTAAAGGCGCGAGCTTTTAACAGGGTAATCGCTATGGCATCACCCATGACCAAAGTAGCGGTAGTGCTCGAAGTTGGTGCTAAATCGTGAGGACATGCTTCTTTTTCAACACTGATATTAATGTGAAAGTGCGACAACTTAGCAAGTATTGAGTCAGGGTTTCCCGTCATGGCGATTAGCTGTGTACCCTGATTCTTAACCACCGAACACAATGTCACTAATTCAACCGTTGTGCCTGAGTTAGAAATTGGAATAACCACGTCGGCCGCTGTAATCATACCCAAGTCGCCATGCAAGGCTTCACTCGGGTGAACAAAGAATGCAGGGGTGCCAGTGCTTGCTAGCGTTGCAGCAATTTTATGGCCAATATGACCAGACTTTCCCATGCCAGTTACAATAACGCGGCCTTCACATTTTAAGATGCTTTGGCAGGCCTCTGCAAAATTGTCATCAATGCGCTCAAGGAGTGCCTGTATGGCAGCTGTTTCATCAACAATAACTTGTCGTGCATTGCTGATGAGGTCCTGCTGTAGAGCTGGAGTTAAGTCGGTCAATTTAAGTATCCTTTCTTATTATTAATCGTCGCTGATTACTGTTGATAGTAAAGCAGAACTTGGTAGGCGACAAATATTGATAAAAATAAAGCACCACGACTGCGAGTAATTTGGTATCGCGATCGTGAAAACAAGCCATAGCCCAAAATAATTAACAATAGCGTCAAGCCAATCATAATCGGCATATCACGGCTCAAGACGCCATCAGGTACTAAGCCCGGATCAATCAGTGCCGGAATCGCTAAGACGCCTAAGTTATTGAATAGGTTAGAACCAACAATATTACCAATCGCCAGATCAGTGTCGCCCTTACGTGCACTTGAAATACTGGCAGCCAATTCGGGTAAGCTGGTACCGATTGCGACAATGGTCAAACCAATCACTAAGTCGCTTACCCCAAACGCTACTGCAATACCACTAGCACCCCAAACTAAGGCTTTAGAGCTAGCCAATAGCAGTACCAAGCCGACAACCGTCCAGAGAATTGCCTTGTTCATTGGTAACTCATCTGGCAGGTCGTCCATCGACTCTTCCAGATACTCATCACCAGGAGCATGTGCTTGTTGCTGTTTGCTGGAGTAAGTGAGCCAGCCAAGCACAGCAGCTAAGCAGCCGATTAAAATAACCCCGTCCCAGAAGCCATGATAATGGTCAGCCATTAACAGCCAGCTTAACAAGCCTGCACATAAAATCAGTGGAAGTTCTTGTTTAACGATTTCTGAGCGTACCGGAAGGTTGGTCATTAATGCGGTGACACCCAGTACTAAGCTGATGTTGGTGATGTTGGAGCCAATTGCATTTCCAATACCGATACCGGGGTTGCCTTCCAAGGCTGCAACAGCTGATACCAGCATTTCAGGGGCTGATGTGCCCAGGCCTACAATTAAAACACCGATGATGAACGGAGAGATACCCCAGTTTCTGGCAAGGTTAGCGGCACCATCAACAAAGCGGTCAGCGCTCCATACTAGTAAGATTAACCCAAGAATTATCGCGACTGAAAAGCTAAGCATGTTCAATTATCGTGTGGTTTAGAATGCGAGCGATTATACATAAGTTTGTTCGCTGACCAAGCCATCCGGATAATTTTAGCCAAAATGTGGCAAGCCTTTGGGGTGTTTCCAAAAAGCGGTGTGTGGTAGCATTCGCGGAATATTTTTTTGGTCTGGTACTTCGTGGTGTGGTGACACGTGTTCAGCCCATATTAATCAAACTTTAATTCATTCAAGCAAGCTTGAGCAACAGTTTAGGGTATATTCAATGGCACGTTACATATTCGTCACCGGTGGTGTGGTTTCATCTCTTGGCAAGGGAATCGCAGGTGCGTCACTGGGCTCCATTCTGGAGGCGCGTGGTCTTAAAGTGACAATGATGAAACTTGACCCTTATATTAACGTCGACCCCGGTACGATGAGCCCGTTTCAACACGGTGAAGTGTTTGTCACCGAAGATGGTGCAGAGACGGATCTGGATTTGGGTCACTATGAGCGTTTTGTTGGTTTTAAAGCATCCAAGCTAAATAACTTTACGACTGGCCGCATTTATAGCGAAGTTATTCGTAAAGAGCGTCACGGTGAATACTTGGGTGCAACGGTTCAGGTTATTCCGCACATTACCGATGAGATCAAGCGCTGCGTAAGAGCCGCCGCTGGTGATGCGGATATTGCAGTGGTTGAAGTTGGTGGTACGGTTGGTGATATCGAGTCATTGCCATTCCTTGAAGCGCTCCGCCAGATGGGTGTGGAAGAGGGCAGTAATGCTTTGTTCATGCACCTAACCTTAGTGCCTTATTTGGCCGCTGCAGGTGAGCTTAAAACCAAGCCAACTCAGCACTCGGTTAAAGAGCTGCGTTCAATCGGTATCCAACCAGATGTATTGCTATGCCGTAGCGAGCGTAAAATTCCGGATCATGAGCGTCGTAAAATTGCCTTGTTCACTAATGTGCCAGAGGAAGCGGTTATCTCTGCCATGGATCTGGATAATATTTACAAAATTCCATTGTGGTATCATGCGCAGAAATTGGATCAGATTGTGGCTCGCAAGCTTGGCTTGGAAAACTTGCCAGAGGCTGACTTAAGCGACTGGCGCAAAGTGATTAATGCTATGGAGTTCCCGGAAGCGGAAGTGACTGTGGCGATGGTAGGTAAGTATGTCGACTTGACCGAGTCTTATAAATCATTGAATGAAGCCTTAAGCCATGCAGGTATTCAAAACAGTGCCCGTGTTCGCATCTTGTATATCGACTCTGAGAAGCTAGAGTCTGATGGACTTGAGCAGCTTGAGAATGTGGATGCCATTTTGGTTCCTGGTGGCTTTGGTATTCGTGGGGTTGAAGGTAAAATCAGCGCAGTGCGTTATGCTCGTGAAAATAAGATTCCTTACTTAGGTATCTGTTTGGGTATGCAGGTTGCTGTGATTGAATTTGCTCGCGATTGCGCCGGTTTGACTGCGGCTCACAGTACTGAGTTTGTTGAAGACTCCGAAGAGCCAGTGATTGGTTTGATTACTGAGTGGATGAGTGAGACGGGTGAGCTTGAAAAGCGCGACAGCGATTCAGACTTAGGCGGCACCATGCGTTTAGGTGGTCAGCGTTGTGAGCTTAAAGAGGGTTCGCTCGCAGCTAAAACTTATGGCGGCAGCTCCGTTGTTGAACGTCATCGTCACCGTTACGAGTTTAATAACAAATACCGCGAAGTGTTAGAAAGCAAAGGATTGGTATTGTCAGGTTTGTCACAAGATGGCTCACTGGTAGAAATGGTTGAACTGAGAGATCATCCTTGGTTTATGGCTTGTCAGTTCCATCCTGAATTTACGTCGCGTCCGCGTGAAGGTCATCCGCTGTTTACCGGTTTCATTGGTGCGGCACTTGATCATCAGAAAAATAAAACTAATACGAAATAGGTGAGAGTATGCAGTTATGTGGTTATGAAGTTGGCGAACAACAGCCTTTTTTCCTGATCTCCGGGCCTTGTGTCGTAGAGTCAGAATTATTGACGCTTAAAATTGCGGAACAACTTAAAGAAATTACTGAGCGCCTAGGCGTGCCTTACATCTTTAAGGCCTCTTACGATAAAGCTAACCGCTCTTCGCATGACTCTTATCGCGGCCCTGGTATTTCAGAAGGCCTGCGTATTTTGGCAAAGGTTAAGTCGGAATTCGACTTGCCTGTACTGACTGACATCCATGAAGACTCACCAATGGATGAAGTGGCTGAAGTAGCTGATGTGCTTCAGACGCCGGCATTTTTGTGCCGCCAGACCAACTTTATCCAAAATGTGGCTAAATTAGGTCGTCCGGTCAATATTAAGAAAGGCCAATTCCTCGCGCCATGGGATATGGGTAACGTGGTTAATAAGGCACGTGCAACGGGTAATGAACAGATTATGGTCTGTGAGCGTGGCTACACCTTCGGTTACAATAATCTGGTTTCCGATATGCGCGGACTGGCAACCATGCGTGAAACCGGTTGCCCGGTGGTATTTGATGCGACGCATTCCGTGCAATTGCCTGGTGGACAAGGTAATGCCTCCGGTGGTGAGCGTCAGCATGTGCCGGTATTGGCTCGTGCGGCAGTGGCTGCAGGTGTATCAGGTTTATTTATGGAGTCACATCCAAACCCCGCAGAGGCCTTAAGTGATGGCCCCAACTCTTGGCCGACACATCGTATGGAAGAGTTACTGAAGATTCTGCTGGATATTGATCGTGCGGTAAAAGCGGCTCCGTACCTTGAGCAAACCCTATAATTTTTTTGACTAACTGGTATAGCAAATGACTGATATTGCAAAAATTATTGCTCGTGAGATTGTTGATTCACGTGGAAACCCAACGGTAGAAGCGGATGTTACGTTGAGTAATGGCGTTGTCGGACGGGCAGCTGTGCCGTCTGGAGCATCGACGGGTGCTCGTGAAGCCATTGAATTACGTGATGGTGCAGCGCGCTACTTGGGTAAAGGCGTACAAACAGCCGTTGCTAATGTAAACGGCGAAATCGCTCAGGCGATTGTTGGTATGGATGCAAATGATCAAGCAGCTTTAGACGCTAAGTTGATCGAGCTAGACGGTACTGACAACAAAGCCCGTTTAGGTGCAAATGCATTGTTGGCGGCTTCTCTGGCGGTAGCTCATGCTGCAGCGAATGATGCGGGTGTTGGTTTATACCAGTACTTAGGCGGTGAGACGCAATACAAAATGCCAGTACCAATGATGAACATCATCAACGGTGGTTCACACGCTGACAACAGTGTTGATATGCAGGAGTTCATGATTCTGCCTGTTGGCGCAACAAGCTTGGCAGAAGCGGTTCGTTACGGCGCTGAAGTATTCCATACGCTGAAAAAAGTACTGACTGAAAAAGGTCTGAATACAGCGGTTGGTGATGAAGGTGGTTTTGCACCGGATTTGTCTTCTAACGAAGAAGCCATTGAAGTGATTCTGGAAGCGATTAAGCGTGCCGGTTACGAGCCAGGAAAAGATATTTGTTTGGGTCTGGATTGTGCAAGTTCTGAGTACTACAAAAACGGCAAGTACGAGCTGGCCTCAGAGGGCAAGAGCTTTAGTGCTGCCGAAATGGTCGACTTCCTTGAAGTGTGGGTTGATAAGTACCCAATCATCAGTATCGAAGACGGCTTGGATGAAGCAGACTGGGATGGCTGGAAGTTGCTGACTGAGCGTTTAGGCAACAAAGTACAACTAGTTGGTGATGATCTATTTGTTACTAATCCTTCTATCTTCCAAGAGGGTATTGATAAGAACATTGCTAACTCAATCCTGATCAAGTTAAACCAGATTGGTACTTTGAGCGAGACACTGGAAGCGATTCGCATGGCTCAGGCTGCAGGTTACACTGCGGTTATTTCTCATCGCTCTGGTGAGACTGAAGATGTAACGATTGCTGACTTGGCTGTTGCAACTAATGCAGGCCAAATCAAAACTGGCTCACTGTCTCGTTCAGACAGAGTGGCCAAGTACAACCAGCTGCTGAGAATCGAGCAAGAGTTGGGAGCCAATGCAAGTTTCGCAGGTGCTGCTGCGTTTCGTTACCTGAGTTAATAAGGATCTCTAACTCATGAAATACCTGATAACTGTTATGGCCATTTTGCTATTGCTGCTGGTGTCAAGCCTGTGGGTCGGTCATGGCAGTTATCCGGCTAAATGGCGTTTGGAAAAAGAAATCGCTGATATGAAAGCGCAGAATGAAAAGCAGGCTGCGCTTAATCGGCAAATTCGGGCGGAGCTGGATGATGCTCAGTCTGGTAATGATGCGGTGGAAGAGCGCGCCCGCAGTGAGCTAGGCATGATTCGAAATCGGGAAACCTTCTTTGAAGTGATTCTTGATGTACAGCCGACCACACCCGTGGGTACGCTGGAAGCAGAAGCCCCCGTTGATACTGTCACGCTTACAGAATAATGAGTGCATCATTATCGTCAGTTGATGAGTCGGTTTGGCTAGTGATTCCAGCCTCTGGCGTGGGTAAGCGGATGGCCGCTGAGTGTCCCAAGCAGTATCTCAAGCTGCATGATAAAACCATTCTGGAACATACCATCTCGCGCTTTACGCAATTGCCGCAACTGCAGGGCGTTTTGATCGTTGTAAGCGAGGCTGATGAGTACTGGCCAGGCTTGCAAGCGACGCTTAAATCTACCTTTCCTAATATTTTAATCATTAGCTGTTTTGGCGGTGCAGAGCGCTCCGATACCGTGGCTAATGGGCTTCGTTACCTTATTCAAGAGCAACAAATACCACCTGATAGCTGGGTAATGGTTCATGATGCCGCTCGGCCTTGTGTTCGATTGGGTGATATCCAGTCACTGCTGGCGATTCGTGATGACAGTGTGGTTGGTGGAATTCTTGCGACACTCGTTAGAGACACGATGAAACGCGCGGAAGCTAACACCAAACAAATCAAACACACAGAAAGCCGTGAAAATCTATGGCATGCGCAAACTCCGCAATTGTTTCGCTTAGCTGAACTGCGTGACGCACTGCATCAAGCTGAACTTGCTAATGCTGTGATTACGGATGAAGCTTCCGCAATGGAAGCAGTTGCCAAGTCGGTGCTATTGATTGAGGGTTCGGCGGATAATATCAAACTAACACAGCCTTCTGACCTTGGCTTTATTAATTACTTACTGACGACTAAGGATTTCACGGAATGACGAATATGCGCATCGGAAATGGCTATGATGTTCATGCCTTTGGTCTTGGTGATCATATTGTGCTGGGTGGCGTCACTATTCCTTATGAGGCGGGTTTTGTTGCTCACTCGGATGGCGACGTCTTGCTGCATGCAATCTGTGATGCCTTGCTGGGTGCATTGGCCTTGGGTGATATCGGAAAACACTTTCCGGATACCTCGGCTGATTTTGAAAATATTGATAGTCGGATATTGCTACGTCATGTGTATCAGCTAGTGCTGGATAAAGGCTATAGCTTGATGAATATGGACTGTGTGATCATGGCGCAAGCACCGAAAATGGCGCCACATATTGATACGATGCGGGCATTGGTGGCTGAAGATTTGAAGGTTGATGTCGATCAGATTGGCATTAAAGCAACGACGACTGAAGGTTTGGGCTTTGTAGGGAAGAAGCAGGGAATTGCCGCTAGCGCTGTATTGTTGCTGGCTAAGGCTAGCGTTTAGCTCAAAACAAAAATAATTTAATGAGGCATTCCAAGCTTTGGTTTAAGCAATGAATGCCTCATAAATAGGGCACTATCTTTACTGATTAAAGCAAGCCGTGACGCTTTAGCTTTGATCTCAGTGTCGCACGGTTCATGCCTAAGCAGGTCGCTGCTTTTGACTGATTGCCGCGGGTGTGCTTCATGATGACTTCCAATAAAGGGCGTTCAACTTCATCCACAACCTGACGGTATAAATTCGTTGCTTCGTGATCTCCTAACAGCTCGAGATAGTCCGATACGGCCTTGTCAGTTGCCTCAGACAGCGAGTCTGCGTTAAGTGGTGTATTTGTCATTGTTCACGTGACCTGTATATTATTTTATGGGGGTTGTGTGTGATTATGTCAGGACACAATCAGATGTATATCGGGTAAACTCAGCGTGTTGTAGACGGGTTACAGTGTGGCATATATCGCTTCCTTAAATAATGACAACTGTTCGCCGGGGGTTCTACTGCTCAGTATTTTAGACCTCGCATCCGTTTGGGTCGACATGCTTAATAAATACCAGTTGATTATTTTGTTAGCAATTCGAGAATGATCGGCGGTACGCACTGGTTGATTAGTGGTATTAATCAGCAATTTACTCTCGGGATTGTAACAATTTATATCATACGAGCGTTCAACGTGTTCAACTGCTGTTTGGCACTTGTACTCATCGGTCAGCTCACTGCTATAGTTAATTCCAAATAGCTTTTGGTTGATCTCTGCAAATATCCAAGGGCGTCCAAAAGAACCTCGCCCGATCATAATTCCATCAGCCCCAGTGTAGTCAAAAACGTAAGCCGCTTTGTCACTGCTTGAGATGTCCCCATTAGCTATCACTGGAATATTAACATGTTTTTTTACTTGTCGAATAGTTTCGTACTCGGCAAATGGACGATATTTGTCCTCTCTGGTTCTTCCGTGTAGGGCCAAGGCAGAAACGCCGCAATCTTCCGCAATCTGTCCAATACGAATGGCATTGCGCGACTTCATATCCCAGCCTGTTCGGTATTTAATCGTAACCGGTATGTCTATAGCATTGACAACACTACGAATAATTTGTTCCACCTGCTGTTCGTCCTTGAGTAGGGCGGAGCCTGCCAGTTTCTTACTGCCTGCTACTTTTTTGACCGGACATCCGAAATTTATGTCAATTATCTGTGCCCCTTGAGAGGCGTAGAAGCGCGCGGCTTCAGCCATGACTTTAGGGTCGGTACCAACGATTTGGATGCTTCTGGGGCCATCCTCGTCCATCTGAGGTAGGCGTAGTTGGGTCTTGCGGGTATTTAGTAAGCTCAAATCACTGGTGATCATCTCAGAAGTGGCTAGTCCCGCGCCGTGTTGGCGGACTAAGTCCCGATAAAGGCGGTCAGTAACACCAGCCATCGGCGCTTGTAGTACGGGGCTTGTAAGTTTGAAGTGAGCGATTTTTAACATGAGGCAGTGGTGCTTATCAAAGGTAATTGAACTCGAATCGTTTGGCACGATTTCCAGGCGGATCTTGGATTTTCAGGCGTATTGAAATGGTCTCATTACTTTTTAGCAGGCTACCTTGAGTGTATTGTTCATAGTACTCCTGAGGCTTAAAACGCCTGAGTGCTATGATCTTGTTATTAGCATCCAGTAATTGGGTTTCAAGGTATGGAAAGGGTTGAGCTGTGTCGGCATCGTTTCGAATTGAAGCCGTTATAATTAATGCATCTGGCTCGCTAGGGTGGGCAAACACTTTGCGGCTGATGGTCTTGATTTTATCAGGGGCTCTTCCGCCGCCAAACCATAAATCTTGTGTCAGCCAAGCTTGAGTCGCAAGAATACCGCTGAGTAATACGATTAGGGCGAGAGGAAGCCAGCGCTTCGATGAAAAGTTGTTACTGGTCGTCTGCTTGGTTTTGGCGGTATTTGTTTTGGTCGTGCTGGGGTCGCGCTGGTATTGCTCGCGTTTGGACTGTTTATTCAGCGAATCAAAGGGCATTTGCTCATTGTTATCATCTAGCCCCGGTAATTTGGTGGATAGCGTTTCCATTGCGTTAAACACGGACGCACACTCACCGCAGCGCAGCTTTCCTTGCGCGGCGGTGAGTTCTTTCATTGTGACCCTAAAAACGGCCTTACAGTGCGTACAGCGGGTATACATAATGTTTTTCGTTGTTACCGAACTTGAGCGGTCATCCTAACCCAGCCATCCTGTTCAGCAAACTGAATATCATCACAATGGGCTTGATAAGCTTCCTGCAATAATGGAACTTGCTCAGCAAGCACGCCCGATAACACAACCATTCCACCGGGTTTAGTCATTTGGCAAAGTGTTTGAGAGAGTTCGATCAGTGGTCCACACAATATATTTGCCAGCATTAAGTCGGCTTGCATCTCAGGCATATCTTCAGGAAGACAGGCGCTGATTTGCTCGTCTTGAATGCCGTTCTTTTCTTGGTTGTCGTGAGTTGCAGTCAGCGCTTGAGGATCAATATCGGTCGCTTGGACGTGTGTCGCTCCAAGCTTAATCGCCGCAATCGCTAGAATGCCGCTACCACAACCATAGTCGATTACGCTGGCACCAACTGGAGGATTCTGATCTAACCATTGCAAGCATAAAGAGGTCGTCGGGTGAGTCCCTGTACCAAAAGCCAAGCCGGGATCGAGTAGGATTTTAACGGTATCATCATCCGGAGTTTCTGACCAGCTAGGATAAATCCATAAGCGCTCGCCAAAACACATGGGATGAAAATCCTTCATCCACATGCGTTCCCAAACTTGTTCTTCCAAAACTTCCTGGTGTAGCTTACTGATCTGCCAAGCCTCTCGGTTTTCTTCAAGCTGCCGCTCTAAGGCATCCGCTAAGGGCTTATCTTCTTCACGAAATAAGATCGTGACGATGATGTCGTCCCACAGTGGTGTCTCATTGGGCAGTGGCTCAAGTACTGGTACATCGCCCGCATCACTGAGTGTAACGGAGGCTGCGCCCATGTTCTCGGCCGCCTCACTGATGAGCGCTTCGCCTTTTTGGGAGGTCTGACAAATCAATTGAAACCACATTAGCTTTGGATTCCTAGCTTCTTTTCAAGGTAATGAATATCCGCACCACCTTTGATAAAGGCAGGGTCGGTGATAATGCGACGCTGGAGGTCAATATTGGTTTTAATGCCTTCAATCACCATTTCTTCCAAAGCACCTTCCATGCGAGCAATTGCACCCGCGCGGTCTTCACCGTGAACGATCAGTTTGCCTATCATCGAGTCGTAATAGGGCGGAACCGTATAGCCACCATACACATGAGAATCAACTCGAACGCCTAAGCCGCCTGGCTGGTGGAAGCGCTCAATTTTACCCGGTGATGGCATAAAGGTGTTTGGGTCTTCCGCATTAATACGGCACTCAATGGCATGACCTTTAGGAACAATATCTTCCTGCTTGATCATCAGCTTCTCGCCAGAGGCAATCAGCAGTTGCTGTTTCACCAAGTCAACACCTGTGATCATCTCAGTAACCGGATGCTCAACCTGCAGACGTGTATTCATTTCAATGAAGTAAAACTCACCGTTTTCATACAGGAATTCAAAGGTTCCCGCGCCACGGTAGCCAATTTCGCTACAGGCTTTAGTCAAAATTGCGCCCATGCGGTTGCGCTGCTCAGGAGTAATGCCTGGCGCTGGTGCTTCTTCAACCACTTTTTGGTGACGACGCTGCATTGAGCAATCACGTTCACATAGGTGAATCGCATTACCAAAGGAGTCAGCCAATACCTGAAACTCGATATGACGAGGAGCTTGCAGGTATTTCTCCATGTAAACCACGTCATTACCAAAGGCACCGCGTGCTTCACTTTTAGTCAGGATGATGGAGTCAATCAGAGCTTCGCGCTTATGCACCACGCGCATACCACGTCCACCACCGCCACCGGTAGCTTTGATGATAACTGGGTAGCCAATTCTGTCACCCATCGCCAAGGCTTCAGCTGGGTCTTCTGGGATCGCGCCTTCAGAGCCAGGTACGCAAGGTACATTGGTCTTCAGCATGGCTTCTTTAGCAGAAATTTTATCGCCCATCAGGCGAATAGTCTTGGCACGTGGTCCAACAAACACAAAGCCGCTGGACTCTACACGCTCGGCAAAGTCTGCATTCTCAGAGAGAAAGCCGTAACCTGGGTGGATCGCATCGGCATCAGTCACTTCAGCGGCACTAATGATCGCTGGAATGTTCAGATAGCTGTCAGTGGAGGAGGCTGGTCCGATACAGACAGACTCATCGGCTAGGCGTACATGTTTTAAATCACGGTCAGCAGTTGAGTGAACTGCGACGGTTTTGATTCCCATCTCCCGACAGGCGCGTAAGATACGGAGTGCAATTTCACCCCGGTTTGCTATTAGCAGTTTCTTAATCATGCGAAATCCCGGGGTTATTCAATCACAAACAAAGGCTGTCCAAACTCAACTGGTTGTTCATTTTCAACCAACACCTTGGTGATGACGCCTGATTTTTCTGATTCGATCTGGTTCAGCATTTTCATTGCTTCGATAATGCATAGCGGATCGCCAACAGAAACAGTCTGGCCAACTTCAACAAAGGCTTTGGCTGTTGGTGATGATGCGCGGTAGAAAGTACCAACCATTGGTGATTCAATCAGTTCGCCTTTTTCAGCTTCTGGTGCAAGAGCTGCGGCAGGTGCCTGAGCAGGTGCGCCAATCGCAGGAGCTGCAGCAACGGGTGCAGGTGCGGCCATTTGTACGGGTGCTGCTGAGCTATAACGAGAGATTCTAACCGACTCTTCGCCTTCAATGATTTCTATCTCAGCAATGTCGCTGCTGTTAATGAGTTCAATCAGCGTTTTAATTTTTCGAACATCCATCTAGGCATCCCCTTTGGTAATTTGAGTGAGTACAGCTAAGCGTTTCGATGACCAAGGTCTATTTAGAATAAAAATAGACCACAAATCCATGTCAAAATGTCGACTTTGACATGGTTGTTAATTTCTAGGAAATCTACAAAAATCGTTTTTTGTCGGAAGTTAGCTGTCGTTAGAGAAATTTTGTGGGATTTTACTCTGTAATATAAAAATGAGCCAGCTTTCTAACCGATTTTTAAGGCCATCTTTTACTTACGAAATAATGATCCGAGTAAACCGCGTACGATTTGTGTTCCTAATCTTGAAGCAACTGAGCGCGCCACGGTTTTGGCGAAGGCTTCACCAACACTTTGTCGGTTAGAGCTTCGGCTGCGAGTGTTGGGTTTAGCTGCCTTGACTTGCGCTTGCTGTAATGCGGCTGCTTGTCTGTCTCGCTCTGCCTGTACTGCGCGCACATTAAGAATTTCATAGGCCGACTCACGATCAACCATCGTTTCATATCGACCATTGAGTGGGCTTGAACGAATAGTTTGTTCAACTGCGCCATCCGGAGCAGGGCCAATCAGCGAGCGAGGAGGGCAGATTAACGTCTTTTGGACAATGCCCGGAATGCCTTGTTCCTGTAATACGGATACCAGCGCCTCACCAACGCCAAGTTGGGTAATGGTCTCTTCGGTATCAAGGTCTGGGTTGGCTCGGAAAGTCTGCGCCGCAGCGCGAACTGCTTTTTGGTCTTTTGGTGTGAATGCGCGCAGTGCATGTTGTATGCGATTACCCAATTGGCTCAGTACGCCATCCGGAATATCCAGTGGGTTTTGAGTAACAAAGTAGATGCCGACACCTTTTGAGCGAATTAGCTTAACCACTTGTTCTACCTTATTCACTAAGGCATCAGGTGCATCATCAAACAGTAAATGGGCTTCATCAAAGAAGAACACCAAGCGTGGTTTATCTAAGTCGCCGACTTCGGGAAGTGTTTCAAACAGTTCAGAGAGTAACCAAAGCAAGAAGGTGGCATACAGCTGAGGTTTCATCATTAGCTCATCGGCAGACAAGATATTGATCTGGCCGTAGCCCTTGTTGCCGGTGCGCATAAAGTCCCAGATATCCAGAGCCGGCTCACCAAAAAAGTCTTCCGCGCCTTGTTGCTCAAGTACTAGCAGGTCTCTTAAGATGGCTCCAATCGAGGCGGTACTGATATTCCCATACAGTGTTTGAAAGCTGGCACGGTTCTCACCAACATAATTAAGTACCGAACGAAGGTCTTTAAGGTCTAACAGGAGCAGGCCTTCTTCATCAGCAAACTTAAAAGCAATATTGAGAATGCCTTCCTGAGTGTCATTAAGCCCTAGTAGTCTGGCTAGCAGCAGTGGCCCCATGTCGGTGATGGTCGTACGTACTGGGTGGCCTTTTTTACCAAATAGATCCCAGAATACAACGGGAAAATCTTCAGCCAGATAATCCGTGATGCCGATTTTCTCAATACGTTCATCAACTTTCGCGTGTGGTTTACCTGCTTGCGTGATGCCGCTTAGGTCGCCTTTAATATCTGAGAGAAAGACCGGAACGCCCATGCGGGAGAAGCCTTCGGTCAAAACTTGTAGTGAAATTGTCTTGCCGGTACCGGTTGCGCCTGCGATTAAACCGTGTCGGTTGGCAAAGCGGGGATCCAAAAATACCTGATGATCGCCTTTACCTAGCAAAATACCCTTATTGACTGTCATTATTTTTATGCCTCTCAAGAAAACAGTGCCAGCTATCGCTGCCCTAAAATTTGAGATTAATCATAAGGTTTATACCGACTAATGGAAAGTAGCAATTAAAAAAGGCCTACCCGAGGGTAAGCCTTTTTATGATCAACTAGCGATTAACCGGTATTACTGAACTAAGTTAAGTGCGCGTAGTGTATCGCGATCCAAAGTGCCGGTTTTTAGGCCTTTACTTTCCTGGAATGCTGTTAGTGCCTTTACAGTGCTGGGTCCTAAGCGACCATCTATCTCACCTGGGTTGTAACCACGCTGCTGCAGGGATTTCTGAATCCGGTAGACAGCATTTGCACGCGTCAACGGAGTTACTGCAGAATCTCCGACTGGGGCTGCGCGTTGTACGGCAGGTTTTGGAGCAACCGGCTGTACTGTACGGCTATGCGACACCATGGTTGGCTTCGGAGCATGTGCCACTGGCTTCACGTAAGTCGTTGGCTGCTTTGGCTTAGCATAGGCTTGCTGCTTGTGCTGTTGTGCCAACAGAATCTGAGCCGCTCGACGTTGCTGAGCTAAATCTGCCTGATGCTGCGCTGCGCGTTGTCTCTGCAATTGAGCTTGGCGCTGTTGTGCCTGCTGCTGCCTTGCTTGTTGGGCATGCTTTCTTTGTGCCGCAGCTTGACGTTGTTGCGCTTGATGCTGTCTTACTTGCTGGGCATGTTTTCTTTGTGCTGCAGCCTGACGTTGTTTTGCCTGTGCGACACGTTGGCGCTGTGCTTCCTGTACCAACCATTCCTGGCGTAATACTTTTTGCTGCTGATCAAACTCTTTCGCTAAGCGACGCTGCTCTGCAACCACTTTAGGGTTGGTTGAGTGTCTAGGTGTTGCTTTAGCTGCATGGCGTGGAGCAGCTTGTGCACCCGGAGTTTTACAAGCAATTGGCTTCCATGAATAGCGTTCTTCACTCACCTTGGTACGGTAGTTTTTATTCACGAAACGAGCAGGTGTGTTTATCGTGCGGTAAAGCGCTGGTGAAACCAGTTTCTTGATCTTCTTTGTCTGGTAGACAGCTGGTACATGCTTGCGAATTTTGCGAGCAGGTGTCGCCACTACTTTTTGAGTAATGGTTTTGTAAACAGCTTCTACTTTAACGCGACACAGAATCTCACCCGTCATGTTATCAATACGAGTAATAGGGCCGGTTTTACCGCGCTGCCATTTGTAATGGGCTGGCTTCACTAAGATACGCTTAGTCACATTGCGGTATGTCGCTGGGACATACTGCATGCGGTGAGTGGCAGCACGAGCAACAACTTTCTGGTTGATCCATGTGTACTGTGGGCCACGTACTAGTACGCGCTTATTAACAGCCGGTGATACCTGAACGCGTTTAACACGGTTTTGGAACTTGGCGGGTGTTTTAACCTTAGCAAAACACTGGCCAGGTTGTGCAGGTGGCATACCAATACCGCGATGCTGAACAACTGGTTTCGGCTTTTGCACATGGCGTTTAGGCTGGTGTACAACTCGGGCAGGCGCTGCTGCAACCGGCTTTTTGTACATAACAACTGCTGGTGGCTTAGCAGCGTGCTCAGCTGGCAGTGGCACATAAATGCGCGCAGCCTCAACCAGCATATTATGTGAGTGTGTATCGGTAACAACGCGAGTCTGCATTTGATGATCTGCAGCATACTGCTGACCGCCAGAAACCTGTTGGCCTCCTGCGACTTGCTGTCCACCAGCAACCTGTTGACCTCCAGCTACCTGTGCGCCACCAGAGACTTGTTGTCCGCCGGCGACCTGCTGACCACCAGTGATTTGACCACCGGCTTTAAATTGTTGTTGACCACATCCGGTCATTAATCCAGCGAGTAGTACGCTTGATACCGAGAGTTTAATCGTTGTATTCATAGTAATTGGAGTCCCCTTATTCTGGGTGCTATTTCGATGCGAGTATTATGTAATCTGTGCCCATCATAAGGGGATTAGGCTGAATCGATATTATTATTCTGGCTGAGCGGTGCTCTTTACCGTATAAAAATCACCCGTAAAGTAAAAACCCGCATTCTGGCGACAGTTTGCGGGTTGGTAAAGGGTCATATTTTAGGAGGTAGTGGTTTTAGGTGACAACGTCTGCTGCATTTCGACCGGTCAGTTTGGTCAAGTTCGCGATGTTATCAGCAAGGTCCAGCAGTTCTTTAAGTACCGACTGGGTTTCTTCATTAAATCGCTCAGCGTTCGCTTCGAAGTGCTCTACATATAAACGCAATGTTGCACCACTGGTGCCAGTACCCGAGCGGCGGTAAATGATACGCGCGCCATCTTCGAATAAAACGCGAATACCTTGATTACCACTAACTGAAGCATCTACTGGGTCGGTGTAAGAGAAGTTATCGGCGAGTTTCACTGTTCGTGAGCCAAACTGCTTACCCGTCAATGCGCTTAAGCTCGCTTCCAGATGTGTAAATACTGCATCGACGCGCTCAGTTTCAACCGCTTCATAGTCGTGGCGGGTATAGAAGTTGCGGCCATACTGCTGCCAGTGCTCCATCACCAAATCAGCAACGCTCTGCTGCTTCACGGCCAAAATGTTTAGCCAGTAGAGTACTGCCCACAAGCCATCTTTTTCACGAACGTGATCAGAGCCGGTACCGAAGCTTTCTTCACCGCATAAGGTAATGCGCCCGTCATCCAGCAAATTACCGAAGAATTTCCAGCCCGTAGGCGTTTCAAAGCAATCCAAGCCTAAAGCTTCAGCTACACGATCAACCGCTTGGCTTGTTGGCATAGAGCGCGCAACACCAGCCAGTCCTTTTTTATAAGCCGGAATGAGCGCCGCATTGGCTGCCATAATGGCAAGGCTATCGCTCGGTGTGACATAGCAATTAGCACCCAGAATCATATTGCGGTCGCCATCACCATCGGAGGCCGCACCAAAGGCCGGTGCATCTTCGGAGAACATGCGCTCAACTAATGCTTCGGCATGGGCAAGGTTTGGATCAGGGTGGCCGCCACCAAAATCTTCAAGTGGGATTTCGCGAATAATATTATCTGCCGCCGCACCTAGGCGATTCTGTAGAATTTCCGTGGCATAAGGGCCAGTTACCGCGCTCATTGCATCAAAGCACAGTTTGAAGTCATCCTGTTTAATCAGGCTGCGAATGGCATCAAAATCAAATAATTCTTCCATCAAGTCAGCATAGTCAGCAACGGAGTCAATGATCTCAACTTGCATATCCAATACTTTAAACTCGCCAAGTACATCTAAAGCCAATGCCTCGTTATCGGCTCTTTGGTATTGCGTGATATTTTTGGTGACTTCGAATAGCTGGTCGGTGAATGATTCCGGAGCAGGGCCGCCATTGGCTGCATTAAACTTGATGCCGAAGTCACCATCCGGGCCACCAGGGTTATGACTGGCGGATAAAATAATGCCGCCCAGTGCTTTATGCTTGCGGATTAAATGTGAAACGGCTGGTGTTGATAGAATTCCGGATTGTCCGATCAGTAGCTTTCCAACCTTGTTCGCGGCCGCCATGCTAATGATGATCTGAATGGCTTCACGGTTGAAATATCGTCCATCGCCCCCAACTACTAAGGTCGACCCTGCAATGCTCGGCAAGCAATTAAAAATTGATTGAATGAAGTTAGGCAGATAGTGTGGGGTTTGAAAACGACTGACTTGTTTACGTAGTCCTGAGGTTCCCGGTTTCTGGTCTGCAAAAGCTGTCGTGTCAAAGTTCATACTGATCCTTTTGAATATTATGGTGGGTTTCGCAGTATCTAACGCTATGCTTACTCTGATGATAGAATGAAAGCAGGGTTGTTTCCATTAAAAACCCGCATACTCCAATGCAGTACCTCCTTTTCCCGTAGACTTTTTCTTATGACGACAAGCCTGATCAAACAACCACTGTCCCAATCAGAGCTCATGATAATGAGCAATATCGAAAAGGCGATTTTTCCACCGATCCCTCGTTCATTCGCCGCGCTCATGGAAATGTATGAAATTAATTACATGCAGCTGCGTCTACTGTGCGGTGATATCCGTAAATTAGAAGGTGATACGGTTTCTTTTGTTGAGTCGGGGATACCGCTTCGCATCACGGTGTTGGAGCAATGCCGACATACAACCATGTTGCTGCTGACCTACGACTTTGAAAATGGCGATGACCCGCGTCCTGACCTGCACATACAGATTTACCATGACTCCCGTCAAGCCAATGTATTGAGCCGCCGTTGCAATTTTTCAGGCGAACAAGTGTCAAGCGGTAAATTACGGTCAGATACTCAATTATTATGTCATTGGCGCACTAATCGGTTTTTATTCAAGTGGGTCAAGTACTTACTTAGGCAAGGCCATCAACTTTAATACCCACTAATCGACTCATAGATTAAATCTCTGTCATAAAGATTGACTAGACTACTAGGTTATTTATAATACCTACCAATTCACTAGGTAATTGTTTTCCTCTGCACCTATACCAAAATGAAGACTGTTAATTTTTAGCTGATTGGAGACTCGTAAAGATGAAGCTTTCAACAAAAGGTCGGTATGCGGTAACTGCGATGATGGATCTCGCCATTAATGATCGGAGTGGTCCGGTTACGTTGGCAGATATTTCAAGTTGTCAGGGAATTTCGTTGTCATACCTTGAGCAACTGTTTGCCAAGCTGCGTAAAGCGAAGCTGGTAGAAGGTGTGCGTGGCCCAGGCGGTGGATACCGCTTAGGTAAGCCTGCCAATGCGATTAGCGTGGCGGATATTATTTTGGCCGTCGATGAGTCAATCGACAGTACACAATGCCAAGGTAATGAAGACTGCCATGCTGGTGATCGTTGTATGACGCACAAGTTGTGGGAAGATTTAAGTCATCGCCTGTATGAATTCCTAAACGGAATTACGCTGGCTGACTTTATTAAGCGCCCGGAAGTAAGACGCATAGCGGTACAACAAAATACCACATCTAGTCACATCAACCGGATGTTCCAGCCGGTTGCGCGTGCAAGTTGATGCGGGTTTGCTAAGCAGGCCGGACAAGGGAGTCGTGTGGACTCACTCCGAGCCTGTTTTGATGTCATGAACTTCCCGCTTAGGGTGAATTTGTAACATCGTAAGCCTTGAATCAATGCCGTGAGCAATGTACGCCGCTCCGGTATCTATGTAGTAAAGATTGGCAGCCAGCAATGGCTTATCGACAATCGAGTGCCCCACCACTAGCAAATCAATTCCCGGCACCTTGGGTACCGTTTCTTTAGCACTGATATAGTGATGACGAAGCCTTGACCACTGTGCATGCTGCTGTAGTTCCTCATCATCCTGTAAGCCTTTCACAAACGCCTTCCAGTCAAGTCCGATTGGAATATCGGCGTGTACAATACCAATTTGACCGGTTGCGGTCGTGATTTCAAAAGCCATTGGTAATTCGCTTAGCGCACTAATAATGGCTTTACGTTTGTCATCCTTAACCATCAGCCACCAAGCACCACCTGCGCGCTCAGTCCATGCTTTAAACACAGCTTCTGAGTCTTGCGATTGCAGTAATAGCTTTTCGTGATTCCCTTGCAGGGCATGAAACCAAGGTTGGCCTAAAAACTCGAGCACGCGCTCTGATTGCGGGCCACGGTCAACTAAGTCACCCACAGAGAAAAGGCGATCTTGCTCTGTATTAAAACCGACCTGAGCCATTAATTGTTCCAGTGTTTCAAACATGCCATGTAAGTCACCGATAACAAAGTCACGGCCGGCATGATTTTCCGGAAAATATTTAAATAAAGGTACAGGCATAGTTGAAGGGCGCCTTGTTGGTAAGGCTCTGTGAATCAGGTCGCTTAGAATAGCATAAAACCGCTTGATATCACTTATCCCGTAAAGGCTGATTTGGAGTTCAGGTATTCGATTTCGGCATCGCTACTGTCACGCCCAAGAATGGCGTTACGATGTGGGAAGCGACCATAGCGCTCTACAATCTCACGATGGTGTTTGGCAAAGCGAATATTGCCTTCTAATTCGGACGCTTCGAAGCGCTCGACAGATAGGTCCTGATCTTGCATATGCTCGCTATGCATTAGCGGCATATATAAAAAACTGAGTTGTTCTTTGGGTAGTTGCTGATCAAAGCCTTTTTCTATTGCGACTTTGGTCACTTGAACTGCGGCTTGCTCAGTACTGAAACTGGCAGGCTCTCCACGAAACATATTGAGTGGAAATTGATCCAGCACGATACACAAAGCAAGACAACCCTCAGGGCTGTCTTGCCAAGTATCCAGCTGACCATCAGCGGCAGCGCGCCAGAGTGATTCATAATTTTGGGTAATCAACGCGTCGATCTCGGGCGTTGATGAGAACCAATGAGATTTCATCGGTTCGCTATACCAAAATGTCAGAATACTCTCTGGCGTCTGCATGGGATCAACCTTTTTTCTTCGGTGCGTAAATATCCGTACAAGTCCCTTCAGCAACTTCCGCTGCGAAGTTTAAGGTCTCGGATAAGGTTGGGTGAGGGTGAATGGTTAGCCCGATATCGTGAGCATCTGCATTCATCTCAAGCGCCAGTACTGCCTCAGCAATCAGTTCGCCGGCATTGTTGCCCACGATACCGGCGCCGATTAAGTGACCGGTTTCCTTATCAAACAATACCTTGGTCATACCTTCGTTACGGCCACGGCTCAATGAGCGTCCGCTGGCTGCCCAAGGGAATACACCCTTAGTATAGGCAATCCCGTTGGCTTTGCACGACTCTTCACTTTCACCCATCCATGCAATTTCAGGATCGGTATAAGCAACAGAAGGAATAGTGCGAGCATCAAAGTAAGCCTTATGGCCTGCAATAACTTCTGCCGCAACCTTACCTTCGTGAGTGGCTTTGTGTGCCAGCATAGGCTGACCAACAATGTCACCGATCGCAAAGATGTGATCGACATTGGTACGCATCTGCTTGTCCACGCTGATAAAGCCACGCTCATCAACCTGTACGCCGGCTTTGTCTGCATCAATTGCCAAGCCATTCGGGCTACGACCAATTGCCACTAGAACCCGGTCAAAGGTTTCAGTTGCTGGCGCTTTATCACCTTCAAAATGACAGACTAAACCTGCTTCTGTTGGCTCAATGGCGGTCACTTTAGTGTTCAGGTAAATATTTTCATATTTAGCCTTAATGCGCTTTTCCAGTGGGCGAATCAAGTCACGATCCGGTCCCGGAATTAAGCCCGGCGATAATTCAACAACGGTGATCTTGGAGCCCAGTGCATCGTATACCGTGGCCATTTCCAGACCAATGATACCGCCACCAACCACCAGCATACGCTCAGGCACTTCTGCCAATTCCAGCGCGCCAGTGGAGTCGATTACGCGTGGGTCATCCCAAGGAATAAATGGCAACTTAGTGACTCGAGAACCCGCAGCGATAATGCAATTATCAAAGCTGATTACTTGAGAAGCGCCATCTTCATCGACCACGTTAATGGTATTGGCTGAAGTAAATTTACCGTAGCCTTTAACGATCGTGACTTTGCGTTGCTTAGCCAGACCTTTCAAACCACCGGTTAATTTACCCACCACATCATCTTTGTGCGCGCGCAGCTTGTCCAAGTCAATCTCTGGTTCGGAGAACGTCACACCCTGATGCCCAAATTCTGCGGCTTCATTGATGATTTCAGCGGTGTGCAGTAAGGCCTTGGATGGAATACAACCCACATTCAGACACACACCACCGATACTCTCGTAGCGCTCGATCATGATGACATTCTGGCCCAAATCGGCCGCGCGGAATGCTGCGGTGTAGCCGCCCGGGCCGGAGCCCAGAACGACTAACTGTGCATGCTGATCTGATTCACCTGAGAATGTGGCTGCCGTTGGCGCTGGCGCCGCAGCAGGTTCAGCTTTTGGGGCAGGTGCTGGCTCAGCAGCGGCTGCCGGAGCAGGCTCACTAGCCGCTGCAGCGCCAGATTCCAGTTTGAAAATCACACTGCCTTCTGCCACGGTATCGCCAACGTTTACCAATACTTCGGTAATTGTTCCGCTATCCGAGCAAGGGATTTCCATGGAGGCTTTATCAGACTCCACGGTAATCAGTGAATCTTCTGCTGCAACCACGTCACCGACGCCAACCAGTACTTCGATTACTTCTACGCCGTCAAAATCGCCGATATTCGGGACTTTAATTTCAATTTGCTGACTCATGAGATTCTCCTAAACCAGTAAACGGCGCACGTCGCTCAACATGCGGCATAAGTAAGTCGTGAACTGCGCACCAGCAACACCATCAATCACGCGATGGTCATACGATAATGACAATGGCAGGATTTGACGTGGCTGGAAGCTGCTGCCATCCCAGACTGGTGAAGTACGAGTGTTAGAAACACCCAGAATTGCCACTTCAGCGCCATTGATGATTGGCGTGTAAGCCGTTCCACCAATACCACCCAGACTAGAGATAGTGAAACAACCGCCTTGCATTTCAGCAGGCTTCAGTTTCTTGTTGCGCGCTTTACCAGCAAACTCACGAATTTCATTCGACAATTCAACCAAAGTCTTCTTGTCGGCATCCGTGATAACCGGAACCACCAAGCCATCTGGCGTATTCACCGCAATACCAATGTTGAAGTATTGCTTCATCACCAGATTTTCACCGGTTGAATCCAGCGAGCTGTTAAAGCGAGGGAAGGCCTTCATGCTGGCAACTACGGCTTTGATAATGAAAGCCAGCGGCGTAATTTTCACGCCTTCTTTCTCCATTTCCTTAGCCACTTGCTTGCGGAATGCTTCCATCTCGGTGATATCCGCTTCGTCAAATTGCGTGACGTGAGGGATGCTCACCCAGCTTCGATGTAGGTATTCACCAGTCAGCTTGTTGATTTTGCTCAGAGGCTGCGTTTCAATGTCGCCCCATTTGCTGAAATCAATGGCTGGCATTGGCGCAATGCCAAATCCTGAACCACCCGCAGCCGGAGCCGCTTTTGGAGCAGGGGCTGTCATGACGGCTTTCACATGGCTAAAGATATCATCCTTAACAATGCGTTTTTTGCGGCCGCTACCGTTTACCTTGCCTAAGTCAACACCCAGCTCACGCGCTAAGCGGCGAACAGAAGGGCTGGCGTAAGCACGCTTAAAACTAACCTCATCAATATTAGCGGTGGGTGATTGCTTTGGTGCTTCTGCCACTGGAGCAGGGGCTGCTGCCGGAGCTGGCGCTGGTGTTGCCGCAGGAGCCGGAGCCGCTGCAGGTTCACTCGCCGCTGGAGCAGGTGCCGCAGCATCTGCGTCAGCATCCAAAATCAATACCAAGCTACCTTTGGCTACATTATCGCCAACGCTAACTTTTAGCTCTTTGACGGTACCGGCGTGTGAACTTGGGATTTCCATCGAAGCTTTATCAGACTCAACTGTAATCAGCGAGTCCTCAACTTCAACGCGATCGCCAACAGCGACCAGTACTTCAATGATTTCAACTGAGTCAAAATCACCAATGTCTGGTACTAACACTTCAACCGGGCCAGCTGGCGCTGCCGCAGCAACCGGAGCTGCTGGTGCAGGGGCGGCTGGAGCCGGAGCAGGTGCCGCCGCAGGGGCTGGTGTTTCCACCGGAGCCTCCGCAGGCGCAGCGTCAGCTGCTGCATCCACTTCCAAAGTAATAACCAGGCTACCTTCTGCGATTTTATCGCCGACACTCACCTTTACTTCTTTAACGATTCCCGCATCTGAGCTTGGGATTTCCATCGAAGCTTTATCAGACTCAACCGTAATCAGCGAGTCCTCAACTTCAACGCGATCACCGACCGCCACCAGCACTTCGATGATTTCAACTTCATCAAAATCACCAATATCGGGTACAACAATGTTTTTAATCGACATAATTATCTCCTCAGGCGTGTAGTGGGTTGGTTTTATCAACGTCGATGCCGTACTTCTCAATCGCTTCAGCAACCTTAGCGGCTGGCAATGTGCCTTCGTCTGCCAAGGCTTTCAGTGCAGCAACCACGATGTGGGTTGCGTTAACTTCGAAGTGACGACGCAATTCAACACGAGTGTCACTGCGGCCGTAACCATCTGTACCCAGTACTGAGTAACGCGCTGGAACCCATTGGCGAATTTGCTCTGGATATTGGCGGATATAATCCGTTGCCGCAATCACAGGGCCGCGATGGCCTTTCAGCAGTTGAGAAACGTATGGCACTTTTGGATTTTCCAGTGGGTGCAGACGGTTCCAACGCTCAACATCATTCGCTTCACGAGCCAATTCATTGAAGCTTGTGCAGCTCCAGATATCGGAGTCCACGCCCCATTCTTCGCTCAGAATCTCGGCTGCAGCAATGGCTTCGCGCAGAATCGTACCGGAACCTAGTAACTGAACCTTCTTCTTCTTCTTGCCGCCACCTTGGAACAAGTACATACCTTTAAGAATGCCTTCGTTGGCACCTTCAGGCAGCGCAGGCTGCTGGTAGTTCTCGTTCATTGCAGTGATGTAGTAGTAGATATCTTCCTGATTCACATACATGCGGCGCATACCGTCATGAATGATCACCGCCATCTCATAAGAGAAGGTTGGGTCATAACTAATACAGTTAGGAATCAGCGCAGCCTGAACCATGCCGTGTCCATCCTGATGTTGCAGGCCTTCACCCGCCAGCGTCGTACGACCTGCGGTTGCACCAATCAAGAATCCACGTGAACGACAGTCACCTGCTGCCCAAGCCAAGTCACCAATACGCTGGAAACCAAACATGGAGTAGTAAATATAGAATGGAACCATATTTACGCCGTGCGCGCTGTATGACGTTGCCGCCGCAATCCATGAGGAGAATGCGCCTGCTTCGTTGATACCTTCTTCCAGAATCTGACCGGATTTGTCCTCTTTATAGAACATAACCTGATCTTTATCCTGTGGCTCGTATAACTGGCCTACAGAAGAGTGAATACCTAACTGACGGAACATACCTTCCATACCAAAGGTGCGGGCTTCGTCAGGGACGATTGGAACGATGTGTTTGCCCAGTTTCTTATCACGCGTCAGGATCGTCAGAATACGTACAAATGCCATTGTTGTAGACATTTCACGATCGCCGGAACCTTGTAAGATTGGTGCTAATACATCCAGCTCAGGAATGCTCAGTGGTGCCGCAGTCGTGTTACGAACCGGAATCGAACCACCCAATTCTTTACGACGAGCCAGCATGTACTGACGTTCTTCACTGTCAATCGGAGGCAGATAGTAGTTTGCTGCAGCTGCATCTTCATCACTGATTGGGATGTTGAAGCGCTTTGCGAAGTCCATCATCTCTTCTTCGTTTAGCTTCTTCTGGCTGTGTGTGCGGTTTTGACCCTGACCCGCAGCGCCCATACCGTAACCTTTTACAGTGTGTGCCAAAATAACGGTAGGCTGACCTTTGTGGTTAACTGCCGCATGATATGCCGCATATACCTTGTGAGGATCGTGACCACCACGGTTCAAACGCCAGATATCATCATCCGACATTTTAGATACCATGGCTTTCAGCTCAGGGTATTTACCAAAGAAATTCTCACGTACATACGCGCCATCTTTAGCTTTGTAGTTCTGGAATTCTCCATCAACTACTTCCAGCATGCGTTTTTGCAGAATGCCGTCTTTGTCTTTAGCCAATAGCGGATCCCAGTAAGAACCCCACATGACTTTAATCACGTTCCAGCCTGCGCCACGGAAAATAGCTTCAAGCTCTTGTACGATCTTGCCATTACCACGAACCGGACCATCCAGACGCTGTAAGTTACAGTTGATAACCCAGGTCAGGTTGTCCAGCTGCTCACGACCGGCTAGAGAAATAGCACCTAGTGATTCTGGCTCATCGACTTCACCATCACCGAGGAAGCCCCAGACGCGACGGTCTTTAGTGTCTGCCAGATGACGCAGCTGCAGATACTTCATGAAGCGCGCTTGGTAGATAGACTTGATTGGACCCAGACCCATTGATACGGTCGGGAACTGCCAATAGTCAGGCATCAGCCATGGGTGAGGGTAAGAGGAGAGACCATTGCCGCCAGTTTCTTGACGGAAGTTATCCAGCTGCTCTTCGCTTAAGCGTCCTTCCATAAATGAACGCGCGTAGATACCTGGCGTGATATGGCCTTGGTAGAATACTAAGTCACCACCGTGTTCTGGAGATGGTGCATTCCAGAAGTGGTTAAATCCTACATCATACAGGGTTGCGGATGAGGCAAACGACGCAATGTGTCCGCCGAGCTCTGAGCTCTTACGGTTTGCGCGAACAACCATCGCGGCAGCGTTCCAGCGGATGTAAGTACGAATACGGCTTTCGATTGCCTGATCGCCCGGAATAGGCTCTTCAAGGTGGGTAGGAATCGTATTGATATAAGCAGTATTTGAAGAATACGGGAGGTTGGCACCATTGACTCGCGCGGTAGCGATCAATTTTTCTATAATAAAATGAGCACGTTGAACGCCTTCTGCTTCGATGATCGCATTGATCGATTCTGTCCAGTCAGCCGTTTCCTGCGGGTCAATATCCATTCCTGGGTTATTGATCGTCATAATAAGGTCTCTCCTCATGTTAGGTTGCGAATCTAGCATAGCAGTGATTTTTAATTTATCCTAGAAAAAAAATCTTAAAAAATATCAATTTTAAAAACAGTAACTTACGAGGGAAGAATAAATTCAAGGCCGTTTTAACAATTGTTAAATTAACCCAGAGAAAATGAATCCTGTGTTATTTTATTTAGCATTACTGTAAGCTTGATAGTATGACTGAAGAATCCCAAATTTACCCTCTCGCAGGGCGTTTCAGAGGCTTTTTGCCGGTAGTGATTGACCTTGAAACCGGAGGTTTTAACCACAAAACAGATGCGCTATTAGAAATGGCGGCGGTATTTATCCGTCGAGACGCTAATGGCGACCTTTACCGTTGGAAAACGCTGAACTGGCACATAGAACCGTTTGAGGGGGCTAATATGGACCCCAAATCTCTGGAGGTAAACGGTATTGATCCGTTTCAGCCCTTCCGTCAACAAATAGCCGTTGATGAAAGTATTGCTATTAATCAGATGTTCAAAGCTACCCGCGAAGAAATCAAGTTAAATGAGTGTAACCGTGCGGTACTAGTGGGACATAATGCAGCATTTGACCTGAACTTTCTTAATGCAACAGTAGAACGTCTTAAGCAAAAGCGCAACCCGTTTCACCCATTTAGCACCTTTGATACCGTGACTTTAGCAGCCATGGCTTTTGAGCAAACGGTTTTAGCGCGTTCAGTGAAAAAAGCAGGCTTTGATTGGGATGGTACACAGGCGCATTCTGCCATGTATGATGCTGAAAAAACGGCCGACTTATTTTGCCATGTAATGAATAAATGGCGTCAATACGTACCTAGCTTAGAAGAATGAGTAATGCGTTCCAGCCTCTGGCCGATCGCATGCGGCCTGAACGGCTAGAAGACTATGCCGGCCAGTCTCATTTATTAGCGGCTGGCAAACCTTTGCGAGCGGCGATTGATCAGGATCATTTGCACTCCATGTTGTTTTGGGGGCCACCGGGCACCGGCAAAACAACACTGGCTCGTCTGATTGCAAACTACAGTGGTGCGGCCTTTCAAACACTCTCTGCCGTATTGTCTGGCGTTAAAGATATTCGTTTGGCGGTTGATAAAGCCCGACAACATTATGCGGATACTCAGCGGGCTTCCGTGTTATTTGTTGATGAAGTCCATCGCTTTAATAAGTCTCAGCAAGATGCTTTCTTGCCGCATATTGAGAATGGCACCTTTATTTTCATTGGTGCGACCACTGAAAACCCGTCTTTTGAATTAAATAATGCCTTGTTATCACGCTTGCGTACCTATGTGCTGCGGGCGCTAACGCCGGACGATATCCGTCAGGTTTTAAGCCGTGCCATTAACGATGAAGTGGTTGGCTTTGGTAAGTTAGGCCTGCAAGTGCCTGAAAAGGTGGTTGATAATATTTCAGTTGCCGCAGATGGTGATGCCAGAAGGGCGCTTAACTGGTTAGAAATTGCGGTCGATTTAGCCGAGCCGAATCCCGACGATGATGGCGTTATTATTTCAGAATCCGTCATTGCTGAATTAGCCACTGAGCGGCATAACCGCTTTGATAATAAGGGTGATGTCTTTTACGAACAGATCTCGGCTCTGCACAAGTCGGTGCGTGGTAGTAATCCTGATGGGGCTTTGTATTGGTTTTGCCGCATGTTGGATGGTGGTTGTGATCCTCATTATGTTGCACGCCGCATTGTGCGTATGGCGAGCGAAGAGGTCGGTAATGCCGATCCGCGTGCTCTATCGCTGGCATTGGATGCCTGGCAGACATTTGATCGCTTAGGGAGTCCTGAAGGAGAGTTGGCATTGGCTCAGGCGGTACTTTATCTTGCAGTTGCACCTAAAAGTAATGCCGCTTACATGGCTTACAATCATGCGAAAGATGATGCGGCTAAATCTGGCAGCCTCGAAGTCCCCATGCATTTACGTAATGCGCCCACACGTTTGATGAAGCAAATGGGCTTTAATGAGGGTTATCGTTATGCGCACAATGAAGACGATGCCTATGCTGCGGGTGAAACCTATTTACCCGATGCCTTGCAAGATCGCGTCTACTATCAGCCGGTTGCCCGTGGCCTTGAAATCAAGATCGGCGACAAGTTAAAAGCGCTTCGCGAAAAAGATAAGATTGCCCGCAAAAAATCCAGCTAGTTTAATCTAATGACTATGCTAAACTGCTTAAATAACTGATAGTCAAGACTTAATCATTGAGCGACAAGCGATGGCTGGCAGTATTCTGAAGGATATTTTGGGCAGGGAATAATTTGAGCATGCTATTAACGATTGGGATTTTGCTGGTTATTGTGGTGGCAGTCGCTACCGTTGCGTTTGTCATGTTTTTTAAGCGATCCACTAAAGAATTGGCCTTTGTTCGTACCGGCTTGGGTGGTGAAAAAGTATTCTCCGATAATGGAGGTTTCGTATTCCCCGTTCTGCATGACAAGATCAATGTGAACATGAGTACCCTGAAAATCATCATTTCACGGGGTGATGAGCAGTCCCTGATTACCAAGGACCGTACCCGAATTAATGTTAACTCTGAATTCTTTCTGCGTGTCGAACCGAATCACGAATCCATTGCCAGAGCGGCTCAGGCCTTGGGTCAGCGAACTTTGTATCCCGATCAATTGAAAGAGCAGGTTGAAGGTCGTTGCGTTGATGCCTTGCGCCGCGCTGCATCCGTGATGGATATGCAGGACATGCACGATAAGCGCAGTGAGTTTGGTCGCAACGTCGAAGAAGGTGTTAAGACGGATTTGGCTAAAATGGGTTTGATGCTGGAGTCGGTGGCACTGACACAGTTAAATCAGACTGATCTCAAATTCTTCAATACGGACAATGCCTTTGATGTACAGGGTCTGACGTATATCAAGCAGCAAATTGCAGATAACTTAAAGCGTCAGAATGAAGTTGAAAACAACAAGCTGATCGCCATTAAGCAAGGCGATTTAGAGGCGCATAACAAGCAGCTTGACATTGAAAAGCAGGAAGCTTTTGCGGACCAACAACAGCAAAAAGCGATTGAAGAAGCGAAGATCATTGTTGATCGGCAGATCGAAGAAGCCAGAATTCAAACCTCTATTGAGTTGCAGGAAGCGCGCCGTAAGGAAAGTCGGGCAAAAGCTGAGGCAGAGCGCTCCATCGCTGAGGCATGGATTGAAACGGATGAAGTTAAAGCCAAGGCTGCGACTAAGAAAGAAGAAATCACCACAGCTCAAGAGAAAGCACAGGCCGATCGGAACCGCTTGGTAGAAGTGATTAGTGCTGAGAAAGAAGCGGACCGTCAACGCATCTTTGCCATTGCGCATGCGGATGCGGAAGTGCGTGAAGCCGGTGCTGCGAAAGTGCGTTTTGAAGTGGAAGCTCAGGGTAAGACAGCACTTAACTTGGCGGCCAATCAGCTCTCTGATAAGCAGATTGCGATGCAGGTTAAAACTAAGATTGTTTCGCAGCTGCCTGAAATTATTCGCGAAAGTGTACGACCACTGGAGAATATCGAAGGCATTAAGATTATGCAGGTTGATGGCTTCTCGAATGTTGTCAGTCGTGGAGGCGGTGCGGGTGGTGCTTTACCACCGGGGTCTGGTGGTGGCAATGGTGGCGGTGGTAGTTTAGCTGATCAGGTGGTGGATAGTGCTTTGCGTTATCGTGCTCAAGCGCCAATGGTTGAGTCGCTGTTGAACGAAATCGGCCTCACTGGTACCGGTATTAAAGACCTGACTAAAAGCCTGCAACGTGAAATGAATCCCAAGAAGCATAATGGTGGTCAGGAACTTGGAAATGATGAAATCCCACCAGATGCTGATATGACCGGCTTGTATCGTTTTGGCGAGTCAGCTGACCATGAAGCGCCTGACGATAGTGCTCCAGAGCCAAAGCCGAAATCTGCAGGGAAGTCATCTAGCAACGACTAATTCAGGTAACACAATTTAAGTAGCTTGGCTGCCAAATACCCGTAGCAATGACGGTTGGCAGCTAGCAGTAGTTATTCACCAATTGTTTTACGTAAGTGCTTAACCATCTTTGAGTAAAAGTCCCGCCGATACAGCACCAGAATCACCCAGCTAATAACCAAGATAAAAACTAATGGATGAATAAACCAGCTAATCACTGACAGTGCATAGTAATAAGAGCGTACTCCATCATTAAAGTGCTGAGCGCCGAGTGTGCTTAGGCGGCTCATCAGTTTGGCAACGGCTTCATCCTGCTCACTTTTCTCGGCCTCATCATTGCTGACTGATGCCAGAATAACGGCACTGTAGGAGTGCTGCATCATCGACCAAGCGAATTTAAAAAACGCGTAGATAAAGATTACGATCATCAAAGCTAATTTCAGCTCGACCACACTGACTTCGGTTTTGATAACAAACGACAGCTGATTGAGCAGGGCGACGATTTCTTCTGATGCCGCGATGGCTGCAAACAAGCCGGCTGTAATAAATAGAGAGGTCGAGCAAAAGAACGTCACCACGGCAGATAATCCCATAATGACTTGTGAGTCCATAATGCGGTTATCGCGTTTTAGCATTGCCATTGCCCAGCGGTCCCGCCATCTGGCCATGACGGTCATCAGTGATTTTTCGTGGGTGTTGGCGTAGCGGCTATAGCCTAGCCAGCAGAATAAAAACCATACTAAGGCGACCCAATCTAATACTGATAAGGGGAGGTTTTCCAGAGCTTGCATAAAAGGCCTTTAATCGTCGCGGAGAATTCATCATAATGCGATGCTTTAAAATAATCACAGATAATGCCGATGATTGCTATAGCGGATCGTATTGCTAATGAACTGAATGTCCGAAGCCAGCAGGTTACTGCGGCGGTTACTTTGCTGGATGAGGGCGCTACCGTACCCTTTATTTCCCGTTACCGCAAAGAGGTTACCGGTGGCTTGGATGACAGTCAGATGCGGGCATTACAAGAACGCCTGACTTACTTGAGAGAGCTGGACTCCCGTCGCGATAGCATTCTTAAGCTGATTGATGAGCAGGGCAAGCTTTCTCCTACGCTAAAGCAAGAGATCATGGGGGCTGATAGTAAAACCCGTCTGGAAGATTTATACCTGCCGTATAAGCAAAAGCGCCGTACCAAAGGGCAGATTGCCATTGAAGCGGGCATTGAGCCATTAGCGGATATCTTGCTGGCGAACCCTAGCTTAGACCCGGTGCAGGAAGCAGCCAAATACTTTAATACCGGTGCCGACTATAAGCAGGCTTTTGAAGATGAAAAAGGCGTGCTGGAAGGTGCCAAATATGTATTGATGGAACGCTTTGCTGAAGAGCCAAATCTGGTCGGTGAGTTACGTGACTTCATGGGCCAACGCGGCGAACTAAAGTCGGTGGTGGTTACGGGTAAAGAGCAGGAAGCCGCCAAGTTTACGGATTATTTTGATAACACGGATAATTTAAGCAAAGTACCATCGCACCGTATTTTAGCCATGCTGCGCGGACGTAATGAAGGCTTTCTGCAGTTAAAAGTTGATGCACCGGAAGATGGCTCAGATATGCACCCTTGCGAATATCGCATTGCAAAGCGCTTTGATATTAGTCAGCAAGGACGTAAGGCGGATAGCTGGTTATCTGAAGTCGTGCGTTGGACTTGGAAAATTAAACTACAAATGAAGCTTGAAACTGAGCTACTGACTGAGCTTCGTCAAAAAGCCGAAGAAGAAGCCATTCAAGTATTCGGGAAGAACTTGAAAGACTTGTTATTGGCGGCTCCGGCTGGCCAGAAAGCAACTATGGGATTAGATCCTGGTTTGCGTACCGGTGTGAAAGTGGCTGTGGTCGATCATACTGGAAAGTATCTGGACTCTACCGCAATTTTTCCGCACCAGCCGCGTAATCAGTGGGATGCATCGATTGCAGAGCTAGCGAAAATGGCGGCTAAGCATGATGTGCATTTAGTGGCGATTGGAAATGGTACCGCGTCCAGAGAAACAGATCGCTTGTGTGCTGATCTGATGAAGAAGCATCCTGAGCTCGGTTTGCAAAAGATTATTGTTAGTGAGGCGGGTGCATCGGTTTATTCGGCGTCTGAGTTGGCTTCCAAAGAATTCCCTGAGCTGGATGTGACGATTCGGGGAGCAATCTCCATTGCTCGTCGTTTACAGGACCCACTGGCAGAGTTAGTTAAAATCGATCCTAAGTCGATCGGTGTGGGTCAGTATCAGCATGATGTTAATCAGGCGCAATTGGCTCGCAATCTGGACTCAGTGGTTGAGGATTGTGTAAACCTTGTTGGTGTCGAGGCGAATACCGCATCAGCGGCGTTGTTAAGTCGGGTTGCTGGTTTGAATCAGACCATTGCGCAGAATATTGTGAATTACCGTGATGAGCATGGCGTATTCACGAATCGTAAACAGCTCATGAAAGTACCACGCTTGGGTGAGAAATCCTTTGAGCAGGCCGCTGGTTTTATCCGCATTCGCAACTCTGATAACCCGTTGGATTCCTCGGCAGTGCATCCGGAGTCTTATAGTGTGGTTGAGCGCATGCTGAAAGATACTAATACGGATATTCGTCAGTTGATTGGCAACACCGCACAACTGAAATCCATTCAACCTGAGCGTTATATTGATGAGCGTTTTGGTTTACCGACGGTGAATGACATTATTGCCGAGCTGGATAAACCGGGTCGTGATCCGCGCCCTGAGTTTAAGGCGGCGACCTTTAAAGAGGGTGTTGAGAAGTTATCAGACCTTAAGCTGGGAATGGTTCTGGAAGGCACGGTAAGCAACGTAACGCACTTTGGTGCTTTCGTGGATATTGGCGTGCATCAGGATGGTTTGGTGCATATTTCAGCGTTGTCCGATACTTTTGTTAAAGATCCGCATCAGGTGGTTAATGCTGGGCAAATCGTTAAGGTTAAAGTCATGGAAGTGGATGAGGCACGTAAGCGAATTGCGTTAACCATGCGCCTTGATGATCCGATGGAAAAGCCGGAAGGCGGTAAACCTGCTGCCAATCGTGGTGGGCAAAAGCCTGATAATCGTGGCAAAAGCCGTCAGCCTGCTAAGCCGAAAATAGTGAAGGAATCTGCGCCGATTAATAATGCGTTTGCGGACGCTTTCGCTAAGGCAAAGAATAATAAATAATTTGCTGGTTTGGCAACGCTAGAAACCAAAAAGGGATAATTCATAGTGCTGAATTATCCCTTTTTTTTTGCTTGTTGGTTATTGTCTTAAGTGCTTTGCGGCCGTTTAGAGACTTACTTTACTTTAGGAAATATTAAATTTCATAAGGTGGTGTGGCAGAGGTCGCTGGCTTGTGCGCCGCGCAACACTAGTAATAATCAGAGTGCTTCAATAAATTGCCTAATACGTTGAGCTGCCTCAATACATTCCGCAGGCGTAGCAACCAATGCCAGTCGAATGCGGTTTTGGCCTGGGTTAACGCCATTCACTTCTCGTGATAGGTAGCTGCCGGGAACCACATTCAAATGCTGCTGCTCATAAATATCACGGGTAAAAGTGACGTCATCAATCGGTGTTTTCGCCCACAGGTAAAAACTGGCTTGCGGCGTCGGAATATCCATTACCGGCGATAAAATCTTGAGTACGGCATCAAATTTATCGCGGTACAAATTACGATTTTCCAATACATGACTTTCATCTTGCCAAGCCACCACACTCGTTAGCTGAGCCGTCAGTGGCATCGCGCAGCCATGGTAAGTGCGGTACAGCAAAAATGCTTTTAGGATCTCTGCATCGCCAGCCACAAAGCCTGAGCGTAAGCCGGGAGCATTGGAACGCTTTGATAAGCTGTGGAAGACAACGCAGCGCTTATAATCGGTATTACCCACGCTGGCGGCAACTTCTAATAAGCCAGTTGGTGGATTGGCTTCATCCAGATAAATTTCAGAGTAGCACTCGTCTGAGGCAATGATAAAATCATATTTTTCAGCTAGTTCTAGCAGCTTTTTGATTTCACTAGCTGGAGTTAGGGCGCCAGTTGGGTTGCCAGGGGTGCAAAGGAAAAAGATCTGGCAGTCTTGCCAAGTCTGTTCACTAATCGCATCTAAATCTGGCAGAAAGTTGTTTTCCTCAAGGCAGGGCAGGTAAACAGGCTCTGCGCCGGCTAATAAGGTCGCGCCTTCATAGATCTGATAGAAGGGGTTAGGCATTAGCACTTTAGCATTGGGTTTGCGCTCAACAATGCATTGGGTGAAGGCAAATAAAGCCTCACGGGTGCCATTGACCGGTAGCACCTGAGTTTCTGGGTTTACTCCATTGGTAGGCAGCTTAAAGCGCTTAACGAGCCAGTCAGCGATTGCCTGGCGTAATTCAGGAACACCTTTAGTACTTGGGTAAACAGCTAGCTTATCCGCATGGTCACGAACACCGTTCAAGATAATTTCTGGCGTTGGGTGTTTAGGCTCACCAATCGATAAAGACAGTGGTGTTAGCGCTGGATTCGGCTGAACCTGCTGCTTGAGTAGGGCGATTTTTTCAAAGGGGTATGGCTGAAGCCGTTGAAGATCTGAGTTCATAGCAGTAGGCAGTTGATAAAAAGAAAAGTATACCGTATCTGTCTGCTGATTTACCCAAAAAAAGTGCCGCAAGCAGCGGCACTTTGTTGAGCGTTGGGTTTAAACGAATGGGATCGTTTTATGGCCCTGCCAAGGGTGGTGATTTTGCTGCCACCAGCGTTGACAAATTGTTGCGTAAACCTGTCGGAAGTCAGTCGTGTGCGCAACGTTCCCATTGGCATCCAGCTTTCCAAGGTCAGGGTGTCGGCCATATAAGCCGCCACGTACGCGTCCACCCATAATTAGCTGAGAGGAGGCGGTGCCGTGATCGGTACCACCACCACGATTCTCGCCGATACGACGGCCAAATTCGGAATAGGTTACGACTAATACATCATCCCACAAGCCTTTGGCTTTCATGGTGTTAGCAAACGCCGCTAAGCCTTTGCCGACATGATGCATCACATTGTTATGACGACCAACCTGTCCGGAGTGTGTATCAAAGCCATCTTGGGTAACTTTATAAACCGGAGAGTCGATGCCCGCGATAATCATCTGGGCAACTGACTCCAAGCTATGTCCAAGTACACCTTTAGCTCGGCGATTGGGTTTTTGACGCAAGTTACGCATCATCTTGCTGCGTAACTGATAACCAACGTCATACAGCTGGTGCTGTGTTCTGGTTAAATGCGCCAGTGCTGCGGTGGAATTTACGGGGATTATATCTTCTATTTGACTAGACTGATTCACAAACATCCGCGGGCTTTGCATGCTCACACTGTTGAGCTTGCTGCTGCCTAATGGGCCTAAGCTAGAGCCATCGGGGCTCACGCAAATGCCGTGCAGTCCATCTTTATAACGTGGTAGTATTTGTGATAACCAGCCGTCTTCCAGGATTTGATTGGCATTGGAGCCAGTGTCCCAGATATCCATTGAGCGGAAGTGTGACAGGACTGGAGAGGGGTAACCGACACCCTGTATCCACGCCATCTGACCACGATTCCAATATGGCATTAAATCTTTTAAGTGAGGGTGTAAGCCCATCTCTTTTTCCAGCTTGAGTACCTTGCGCTCATCCAAGCGAATGGTTGGACGTTGCTCCCGGTATGCTGGGTCGGTATACGGTACTAAGGTATTAAACCCATCGTTACCCCCTTTAAGCTCAACGAATACCACGATTCTTTGTCGTGCAGGACGTTGTGCAAAAGCCATTTCCGGCATGATGCCTGCTGCAGAAATTAAGCTGGAATATTGTAAAAACTCTCTACGATCCATTGTGTTTACCCCGGCCGTTAGTTTACTTGAAATGCTGGATCCAGAACCAAAGCACGCACCAGACGCTGACGTCCGGGTTGGGTTGGTAATGGGTTGAGCGGGTTAACCGGTAGCAGCCATTGCACCAGTTCTTCATCGCTACAGTCAGGCATTTTGTCGATTAAGCGGCCATCATGACTTTGGCGAAGGTTGCCACGAGTCAGGTTGGTTAGAATACCGTTACGGCGCATGAGTGACTGGGTACTGATCCAGTTTTCTCCACCTTTCCAGCCTTTAACGCTAGGGTGTGCAAATAACGATTGCCCCATTAGTGCCAAGTTGTGCGACAAATCGCTGCGTTGCAGGCGATAAGGTAGCGTTCGCATCGTGCCGACAGTTAGCTCAATGGGTGATTTAATTAAGCCACCCATATTACTTGGGTGCCAAAACGGGTCACTACTGAGTACGGCCATTAATAGTGCGCTAATGTCGTAGTTAGACTGACGAAATATTTGAGCCCACTTGCGAGTATAGCCTTGGTTAGGGCGGGTAACACTAATGAACTCACTCCACATTTTTTCAGCAATGGTTTCTGCTGTGCGTGGGTGTTGTAACAAAATCTTTAAGATATCATCGCCGGTAAATGCGCCGCGCTTACCCATAAAGGTTTTAATACCGTTATCATGGCGCTCAGGGCGGTTGATGAATTTTCCGGTGCGATCATCGATGCCCCAGCCAGTAAAGGCTCTGGCGGCTTCTTTGATATCGCGCTCGGTGTAGTACTGCGTTCCACCTAGGGTGAATAACTCCAGTACTTCACGAGCAAAATTTTCGTTTGGATCTTCTTTAACGTTCTTATAACCATCTAAGTAGACCAGCATGGCGGGGTCTTTAGCGACCGCGAATAGCATTTGCCCGTAGTTACCCAGTGCGTGGCGACGTAGCATGACATTCTGCTCGTAAAGCACGCTTGGTTGTTTGGTCTGGTCGATAGATGATGGAAAGTGATTGTGCCAAAACAGCGTCATTCGCTCTAAGAATGGTGTTTTGGTCGTTAGCATGTGATTAACCCACCAAGTCTGAATCACGGCACCTTCTTTTTTGGACATGCGCTGCATATTACGCTGGCGACTCATCGAGTTGCGGTTAGCAATCGTTTTTGCCCAAGGTGTAGTGCGTGGTGCTGGTGGTAAGTTGTAATTTACGTATCTTAAAACATGAATAACAGCTTCTTGTAAGCTTAAATTTTTATACCGCTGAATCATGTCCCATTCTGCGCCAATACCGGTTCTTGAGACCAGGTGGCGGGCTCTGATAGGTCCTAGCTTCCCCATTATACTAATACTCGCATTATTTTAGTTATTGCAGGTTGTGACAATAACATTTTCATTTGGTTCACGTGGAATATAGATAAATTTGCGTTGCGTTACTAATTCACTATTTAACAAGTGCTGATCAAACAAATCTATGACGACCAAAAACCATTGATAATTATTGGCCATTAAACTTAGATTAAGGTTTGTATGTTGCCTTAAGAAACAGATACATACCTTTTGTTTGGTGATATTTATTAAACGTCTCTGTTAATAGCGAGTTGATGCTACCAATAATTAATGGTTTTTTCCGTTACGGTACGTAAAAATTTGATTAATATATGTTAATCTCGCCCACAAAATAATGTGCATATCAAGGACGACTCATGCAACAACCATTAGCTAACGGCATTTTTATAGACAAACGGTTTAACATACAAAAGCAGCTGGCCGATAATCTTTGTAATTATTGCTATCTTGCATTAGATACCACGCAGGACGATCGCTCGGTAGTTTTATCGTTTCCTAAAACTGAATTGTTGATTATTCCCGGATTTAATGCCGCATTTAAAGATGCTTGGGAGCATTTATCCCGCGCTCGTTTAAATGGAATGGTTAAAATAATTGGGGGTGGTATATATGAGTCACATCCGTATGCAATATTACAACACACTAATCACCCAACACTGCTGCAATTAGTTAAAGAAGCGGGTGGTGAGCAGCCCCCGGAAACCGTTTTGAATTGGGCAACGCCGTTGGCGGTTATCCTTGATGAATTGCATCAAGCGGATTATGTGCATAGCCATATACGTCCTGACTCAGTACAAATAGGCTCTCAGCAGCAAATTATTATCGGTGATTTTATTACTGAATTTGCTTTGCAGCGTTTAGGAAAGTTTAAGGACGCATTAACAACGCTTAATGCCTCGGATTATTTATCGCCTGAATTTATTAAAAGTAATTACTCGGGTAGTTATGACCAATATCTTTTGGCGACGCTTATTTATTGGGCTTTATCCGGTAAAGCACCTTTTGCTTCAGATTTGGGTGAAGATTACCGGATGCGGGTGGCAACCACGCGTGTTCCGTCGTTGCCGGTCACTCAGGCTTATTCGCAATTGTTTGTTGATGTTTTAGATCAGGCATTGGAAAGAAACCCAACAAAGCGCTTTGCCCATTGCCGTGAGTTTGTGAATAGTTTGCAGACTGCTTTGCAAGCTGAGCCATCGGTAGAACCAGAACCTGTCGGCCAGAAAGCTGTTGCTTCTGAACAGCCTGCTCAGCCAAAACAAGCTAAGTCACCGTTAGTTGGTATGAAGGCGGTGGCTATTGAGACGGTATCTGAAAGGCCCAAAGCGAATCCATCGAAAGCAGCAGCGTTGAGTGATGAAGCCATTATTGCTGAGCGAGCTTATCAAGAGCCTGCAGAGAAGACGGGCAAGAAGCATCTCTTATGGTGGCTGGTTGTGTTAGTTGGTGTTGCTGGTACGGCGTATACAATGCTTAATTCACATGATGCGGATCAGATTACTGCTAATAGTACGCGTAATGCCGAACCTGCTGCTGTGGAATCTCAGTCAGGAGAAGTTGGGTCAGTAGGTGTTGCGGAACAGAGTGTTTCAACTGGCTCTATTGCAGAAGTTACTGAGGTAGGTGCTACTTCATCTAGCTCTGATTCTGCTTCAGTTGACTCAGCGCCGGGTGATGTTGTTGCTGATTCTGTAGTAGATGCTAGCGAGGAGTCTGCAGATCAAGCTATTGATTCAGCGTCTGCGTCAGTGGGTACTGCTTCGGATACCAGTGAAGCCACAGAAACATCAGATTTAAATAGTAATGCTGTACTGCAATCCGAAGATCCCGTTGCTGATCCGGAGCAACTTTCCGTTAATTCACTTGAGTCAGAAGCTAGTCAAGAGAGTGGGTCAACTCAAAGCAGCACCGAAGCCTTTTTATCAGAATCAGCTGACCCTGATCAAGTGGCGGATTCTAGCCCTGATAGCTCAGGCCTAGAGGCTCAGGTTGCTTCAGGCTCGGAGGCTAATGAAGTGGTTACCGCAGAGAATGATCAGGCGGTTGATAATGAAGCTTCGCAAGAGCCAACGGTGGTCGATACCCGTGTTAATGCAGCAAGGCCTGAGTGGGAAGAGCAGTTATTAGCTTCCGAAATTGCAGCAGCGCAGGCTTTAATTAATGAGGTAAGTGCTCCGGCAGTTACTGGCAGTGCAGAGAGTAATGGTGCTAATACATCGCCTCAAAATACCCAAAGCACAACACCAGTGGCTCCTGCTGTGACTCCATCGCCAGTAGGGGCGACCACTCAGTCGCAGTCTCGTTCAAGAAATACCGCACAGTCGTCGGTTTCCAATCAGGCTGTCACTACGGCACAATCTACATCAAACACGAATGCATCAGCTCAAAGTTCACCACAAACCGAGCGCGAGCGAATCCGTGCCATCAAGGCTCGGGAGTTGGCTCGCATAAAAGCCATTACCGATGACTGTGTGATTGGTGGGAAAATGCATCGAGAAGCAGCTGTGGGTAATTTAGCGTATGTGAAAAACTGTATGTCAGTTGGTGTAAGCCCTGATATTACGCAAAGCAACCGTTGGACTGTGTTACACATTGCTGCTCGAAGTGGATACCTAAACATGGCTAAACTATTAGTGGCCCAAGGCGCTCAAGTGAATGCAAAAGCGGCTGATGGTAGTACGCCTCTGGATATGGCTATTGCTGCCAGACATCCTAGTTTAGAAAGATTTATTCTTTCCCGTGGCGGTGTACGCTCCAATTAATTAGATCCTGGACTGCTAAATTTGGTATTTGAGTTAAACTATTGAAAGATTAGCTAACTGCTAACGTGGCGGGGAGCTTAATAGTACCAATTGCTGATACTTAATTTAGCTAAATCACAAGTATAAAAAAGCCCGGTTTCTGAGTGATCAGGCCGGGCTTTTTTATTGCTTCAAATACCTTGCAGATACTTGTTACATCGTTTCGATCTTAACCAGCTGCTGCTGAAGTTGGTCCAGTGCTGCTTGCTGGGTTTCTGCTTGCTGGCGAACCTGAGCAACCACATTTTCCGGAGCCTTATCCGTAAAGGCAGGATTATTCAGACGGCCTAAAACACCTTGCAGTGCTTTATTGATCTTCTCGATTTCACGGGTCAGGCGAGCTGTTTCAGCCGCTTTATCGATCAAGCCTGCCAATGGAATCAGAATTTGCATTTCACCAACAAGGGCCGTTGCAGATTCTGGTGCTGCTTCATCAGTGGCTAACCATTGCACTGACTCTACTTTTGCCAGAGACAGAATTTCACGCTCGCATTGTGTGTATTGCTTCTGGTCCTGCTCGGTCCAGTTGCTAATCAATACGGGTAGCGCTTTGCCCGGCTTAATATCCATTTCAGAGCGAATCTTGCGAATGCCGACAATGAATTCTTGAGCCCATTCCAGATCGTGCTGTGCTTGCAAGTCGATTAGCGCCGGATCAGCAACAGGGTAGCCCTGTAGCATGATAGTGTCTTTATCGATTTCCAGTAGTGGTTTAATAGACTGCCAAATCTCTTCCGTAATATACGGCATGATTGGGTGCAGCAGGCGCAGTAAGGATTCAAACACGCTAACTAAGGTATGACGTGTGCCATGCTTAGCCGCTTCACCTACATCATCCGCAAACAGCACTGGCTTTGAAAGCTCCAGATACCAATCGCAATACTCATGCCAGGTGAACTCGTAAAGTGCTTTGGCTGCTAAATCGAAGCGGTAGGTATCAAAGTGCCCGGCAACTTCGGTCGCAGTGTGCTGTAAACGAGAAACAATCCAGCGATCAGCCTGAGAAAGTTCGCGTGCAGGATTATGCAGTCCGATATCTTTTTCATCAGTTTGCATTTGCACATAGCGAGCGGCATTCCACAGCTTGTTACAGAAGTTGCGGTAACCTTCGATGCGCTGTAAATCAAAACGAACATCGCGGCCCGTCGTCGCCAGTGCGGCAAACGAAAAGCGCAGAGCATCCGTTCCGAACGCTGGAATTCCATCAGGGAATTGGCGTTCAGTGGCTTTGGCGATGCTTTGCTTTTTGTGATCCTGCATCAGGTTGCTGGTGCGCTTTTCCAGTAGATCAGGTAGCGAGATGCCATCGATAACATCCAATGGATCGATTACATTACCTTTGGATTTGGACATTTTCTGTCCTTCGGCATCACGTACCAATCCGTGGATATACACTTCATGGAAGGGCACTTCGCCATCCATAAACTTCAGACCAAACATAATCATCCGGGCAACCCAGAAGAAAATGATGTCAAAGCCAGTCACCAATACATTGGTTGGGTACCAAGTTTTCAGCGCTTCAGTTTGTGACGGCCAGCCTAAAGTAGAGAATGGCCATAGGGCAGAGGAGAACCACGTGTCCAGTACGTCATCATCCTGACGTAACGCAATGTCAGCGGCCAGATTGTATTTGCTGCGAACGATCTCAGCAGTTTTACCGACATAAACTTTGCCATCATCGGCATACCACGCCGGGATGCGGTGTCCCCACCACAGTTGACGAGAAATACACCAGTCCTGAATGTCATTCATCCAGCTGTAGTACATATTCTTGTAGCTGTCGGGTACAAAGCGAATGCGGCCGGACTCAACTGCTTCAATCGCAGGCTTAGCCAGTGGTGCAATTTTCACATACCACTGATCAGTCATATAAGGCTCAACAACTGTGCCGGAACGATCACCACGCGGAACCATCAACGTATGATCTTTGATTTCTTCCAGTAAGCCCAGCTTATCTAAATCAGCAACAATGACTTTACGTGCATCAAAGCGATCTAAACCTTGATAGGCTTCAGGTGCCTTTTCATTAATCTGTGCACTGTCATTGAAAATATTGATCATTTCCAGTGAGTGACGTTTACCCACTTCATAGTCATTGAAGTCGTGAGCAGGGGTGATCTTTACGCAACCTGTACCTTTTTCAGGGTCGGCATAATCATCGCCTACAATCGGAATCAATCGACCCACTAATGGCAGTTTTACATGCTTGCCAATCAGGTGCTGATAACGAGGATCCTCTGGGTGGACAGCTACGGCCGTATCGCCGAGCATCGTCTCCGGACGTGTCGTGGCAACAATTAGGTATTCTTCAGTAGCATTGCCTTGATCATCAGCTAAAGGATAGCGGAAGTGCCACATGTGGCCAGCTTCTTCTTCATTTAGCACTTCAAGGTCAGAGAGGGCTGTGTGTAATACGGTATCCCAGTTAACCAAACGCTTACCGCGATAGATTAAGCCTTCATCGTACAGGCGCTCGAATACATCACCAACGGCTTCTGAAAGCCCTTCATCCATGGTGAAGCGCTCACGCGACCAGTCAGGTGAGGCACCTAAGCGACGTAGCTGATTGGTAATCGTGCCACCAGATTCTTCTTTCCACTCCCACACCTTCTCAACAAAGGCTTCACGACCCAAGTCATGGCGTGTTTGGCCTGCGGCATTTAGTTGACGCTCGACTACCATTTGAGTGGCGATACCCGCATGGTCGGTACCTGGCTGCCAAAGCGTTTGATCACCTTTCATGCGGTGATAACGAATCAGCGAATCCATAATGGTATCTTGGAATGCGTGACCCATGTGCAAAGTTCCGGTCACATTCGGTGGCGGAATCATAATGCAGTAGGGGTTACCGTCACCCGTTGGTTTGAAATAGCCCTGTGCTTCCCAGTGCTTATACCAACGTTGCTCAATTGCTTGCGGGTTATACGTTTTATCCATGCGAATATTATGTAGTCTGGTCTTGAAAGGGAGAAATTATAGCCCGAATCAAGGCCAGACGTCAGTGCTTATTCTCACTTCAAATTGAGGATGACAATTTTATTGAATGGCTTTGTTTTTAGAGATTAGATTGATTGCCTGGTTACCAGCGATTATGACAAGCCTTTATCGTCAGTCGGTGGTTTTCTGGGGCTGCCTTTAATGCGCTGCGCCTGGGGTGTTTTACCACGATTGGCTTCGGCACGAATGGCATAGGCACGACTTTGCGAGCCCATGGTATCTTGTCCAATGGCAGATTCTAGTTCATCAATACGCAAATTGAGCGCATCTACATAATTATTAGCTTGTGAATTTGCACGATCATTGGCTTGTTGCCGGAGTCGGGGGTTTCCGGGCACAACCAGATCAGAAATCACAGGAATATGAGCAGATGCTTTCGACGGGGGATTCGACATCTTAACAACTTCCTTACAGTTGGTAGTACTTGAGAGTATACCCCCGATCTCGATAATAGGCATATCTTTTGCGACCATCGGTCAATATCTCGGGGGACTGATCAATAATTTCGCCCATTTTCGCAAATCTCGAAAAAAATCCGGGCTGGTCATTAGAGATATTTATTAAGTAGTCGCAGTGCTCTAAAGGTTCATAATCGTGGGCGATCGTGACCTTCTCCTGCTTCACATTTTCGATCAATGCGTGAGGAATAAAGCTGGAAGGGTGCCAGGTCCAGAGTAGATCATCCAGCTGGCGTGACGTAGCTAAAGAGTCTGTATGCACGTGCACATGCAGACCCTTGTCGTGAGCTTTTTGGATCAGTCGACAGGCTACCAACAGCCTGTCGCGCAATCCTTCTTGCTTACTGACGTAAAAACTAATTTCTGTCATTAAGCCTGATCAATCAGAAATTGTGTCAGCAATGGAACCGGACGGCCCGTTGCATCTTTGCCAGTCCAAGCGGTACCGGCAACATCCAAGTGCGCCCAGCGATAGTCTTTAGTGAAGTGACTCAGGAAACAGGCCGCAGTAATAGTACCTGCTGCCGGACCACCGATATTACCAAGATCAGCATGTGCACTTTTCAGTAGCTTCTTATAAGACGCGTGTAGCGGTAACTGCCATGCCGTATCACCAATCGTTCTGCCGGATTTAAGGATATCGTCTGCCAGTTCCTGATCATTGGCAAGCAGGGCGCAGATGTCACGGCCTAGTGCTACGATGCAAGCGCCGGTCAGTGTCGCGATATCAATCACGAGCTTCGGCTTGTATTTGCCAACATAAGTCAGTGCATCACACAACACCAAGCGACCTTCCGCATCAGTATTTAAGACTTCGATGGTGGTGCCAGACATAGATTTAACGATGTCGCCAGGGCGAGTAGCACGAGCGCTTGGCATATTCTCAACTGCACCGATGACACCGACGACGTTGATTGCCAGCTTCATTTCAGCACAAGCTTTTACTGAGCCAAACACACTCGCCGCGCCGCCCATGTCGAACTTCATCTCGTCCATGTTCAAGCCAGGCTTTAATGAAATACCGCCCGTATCAAAGGTCACGCCTTTACCCACTAGAGCGATAGGTGCTTGATCATCTGCTGCGCCATTGTACTTCAAGACGATTAGTTTAGCTGGCTGGTCGCTACCTAGGCTAACGGACAATAAAGAGCCCATGCCCAGCGTTTCCATATCGGCTTCTTCTAAGATCTCAACGCTTAAGTTTTCAAATTGAGTTCCCAGATCTTTGGCCGCTTCTGCCAAGTAGGTTGGGTGGCAAATGTTGCCTGGCTGATTCGATAGGTCACGAGCGAATGCACTACCTGCTGCAATCCCTTCGGCTTGTACCAGAGTCCCGCTAGCATCTGCAACCGCGGCCGTGAATGCAATAACCAAGCCTTGCTTTAATGGTGCTTCATTATTTTCAGTTTTGTGTACAGTGAACTGGTAGCGTGCATCTGCCGCACTCAGAATGCTTTGCATGACAACGGCATCCGCCTGATCAGCAAACTCATCGCCTAAGTACGACACAATGACTTCAATGTTTTTGTTAGCCAGTTTGCTCATGGCCGCTTTAACTGCATCACCCAGTTTAAACACATCAAACTCAGCTTTATCGCCACAGCCGACCAGTAAAGTGCGCTTGCACTGAAGGCCTGCCACGTCATACAGCATCAGTGATTCATCAGTTTTACCCGTGAAGTCACCATATTCCAGAAAGGCTTTGATTGCGCCGTTGCTTGCTTTATTCGCCACTTCTGCGGCTGCAGAAAGCGTGTTGTCGGCATATACGGCTAATAGTAAGCAGTCTCCCTCAGCCTGATTGACGGGAAGGTTGCTTTTAAAAGAGTTGTTCATTGGGCTTCCTGTTGTGTTGTTGTGCGTGGGCGTTATTTTGCCACGCTTTCCGCCGTCATTGCTATTTGTACGATGGCGAATAGATTATTGAGCATATGTAAAATAATAGGGACATAGAGCGACTTGCTGGCGACGCGGGAGATAGCGAGCACAGTGCCGAGTAAGAACACAAAGATCAGTTCAAACGAGCCATATTGCTGGTGGATAATAGCCCACAGTGCCGAGCTCATGACTATAGCGCCACCGGTTCCCAATGTGCTGTTACGCAGGCCGGTAAAGATAAACCCACGAAATAGTAGCTCTTCAAAAATGGGCGCGACTACTGCAATTGCAAAAACCAGTAAAAGCACATTATCGCAGGACTGCCAGACTTGTAGCATAAAGTCTGATTGCTCGTGCGAAATCAACCAAGTCATCAAGGTAAAGGCCAGCGTAATTGCCACGACGACTAAAAACCAGTTGAATAGATCGCGCTTTAAAAATGGCTCCAGCCCAAAATAGGGCTTAACTGGAATCCCTCGCAGAAAGACAAGCAAAACCAGCATCGCGCCAGCAATCAGTCCACCAAAAATCTCAGATAGACTGACCACCATGGCATCATACTGCAAGCCAATTAGGAGCTCGGTACGGTCAGCATCCGGCTGCTTGAGCATTTGTGCTTCAGCAAAGTTAACCAGTACGGAGTACTGTATAAAGCCCAAGACCAGCACGACCAAAAATGATAGCCATAGCGTCTGTGCCACACCAATCGTCTTTGGAGAAGTTTGCGGTTCCATTATCTTATATCAATCAGGTAAGAGTGAGAGGCTTTGTCATGCCAAGCCTGCTTGTCTTTGTCGATTAATGACCACAGGTATCCTGCGCCGAGTGGCACCCAGCTGACGATCGAGTAGCAGAAACGTAAAAAAGCCTGTCCCCAAGAAATAGTCATACCATCTTGGCGAATCAGTTTGACTTTCCAAGCACGCATACCCAATGTTTGGCCGCCATGAATCCAAAACCAAGCAAAGAATAGATAAGCCAGTAGCACCAGATAAACAAAAAACACTTTAGCGGCAATGCTGCCGGCGGGCACATTTTCAAGGCCCATTGCTAACATCATGCCTTTCATGCTGAGCATGCCAGCAACAAACAAAAACGATACCACCAACATGGAGTCGTAAAAAATCGCGCCGATGCGTCTTAAAAAGCTCGCTGGCAAATAGCCTGTAGTACTCATGTGCGTGGCTTGCCCTCTAAAAAGTTGCGTAACATATCGTGACCGTGTTCGCTGAGGATGGACTCCGGATGAAATTGTACGCCTTCGATATCCAGCGTTTTATGACGAAGTCCCATGATCTCGTCAATCGAGCCATCTTCGTTTTCAGTCCATGCGGTGATTTCCAGGCAATCCGGAAAGCTTTCATGCTCAACAACCAGTGAGTGGTAGCGGGTAGCAACGAACGGGTTGCTCAGGCCAGAAAATACACCCACACCGGTATGGTGAATAGGCGAAGCTTTACCATGCATGATTTGTTTCGCACGAATCACCTTGCCGCCGAACGCTTGGCCAATGGCTTGATGACCAAGGCACACGCCAAATAACGGCAGCTTGCCAGCAAACTCATCAATGGTATCCAGCAGAATACCGGCTTCAGATGGCGTGCAAGGGCCGGGTGATAGCATAATGCGCTCCGGCTGCATGTCATGAATTTCCTGCAATGTCACTTGATCGTTACGGCGTACCACAACATCCGCGCCCAGTTCGCCTAAGTACTGAACCAGGTTGTAGGTGAATGAATCATAGTTATCTAGCATTAGAATCATTTTAATGTACTCCCTTGTCCAAGCCTTTATTTAACTCGGCGACTGCGCTGATAATGGCTCGCGCTTTGTTCATGGTTTCATCCCATTCAGACTGCGGTACGGAGTCATAAACGATACCGGCACCCGCCTGAATGTGTAGCTGCTTATCTTTGATTACTGCGGTGCGAATAGCGATCGCAGTATCCATATTGCCATTCCAAGAGAGATAGCCAACTGCACCAGAATAGATGCCGCGCTTAATGGGCTCTAACTCATTGATGATTTGCATCGCGCGTACTTTAGGTGCACCACTTACGGTACCGGCAGGGAAGGTCGCACGCAGTACATCCATCGCGCTCATTTCAGGGTTCAGTTTGCCGCAGACATTGGAAACGATGTGCATAACGTGAGAGTAACGCTCTACGCACATGTTTTCAGTGAGCTCAACCGTACCAATTTGACTGACGCGACCAGCATCATTGCGGCCTAAGTCAATGAGCATCAAGTGTTCGGCAAGCTCCTTTGGATCGCTTAGTAGCTCTTCTTCAAGGCGCTTGTCGTGTGCTTCATCAGCGCCACGGCGGCGAGTTCCGGCAATTGGACGCACGGTGACTTCTTCATCTTCCAGTCGAACCAGAATTTCCGGTGACGAGCCAACAATCTGGAAATCGCCCAGTTGCAGGAAGTACATGTATGGGGAAGGATTCAGGCTACGTAGCGTACGATATAAGTCGAGTGGTGATGCGGTAAACGGAATCGTCAGGCGTTGAGAAATGACCACCTGCATGACATCGCCTTCGCAAATGTATTCGCGTGCATCGCTCACTGCTTGTTTAAAGTCCTCTTCCGGGAATGAAGAAATAAAGTCAGACTCTTTGGTCGCCACTTCATCCGGAATATGATCCAGTGGATAGCTTAGTGGCTCACGTAATTTTTCATGCAGCGCTTGTAGGCGTGCTTGGGCAGTGTCATAGCCATCGGCATCCGCATGTACAACCAGATAGAGTTTGCCGCCAAGGTTATCAAATACCACCACTTCTTCAGATACCATAAGTAGGATATCGGGTGTGTCAATTGTGTCGGCTTTTTTCAGATCTGCAAGTTTAGGCTCGATATAGCCAATAGTTTCATAGCCAAAGTAACCCACTAAGCCGCCAGTAAAGCGAGGCAGCTCAGGTACTTCAGGGACTTTGAATTCGGCTTGCAGGGTCTCAATCCAATCCAGAGGGTCGGCAACTTCAAACTGCTCGCTGACGGTGTCATTCAGGCGAATTTCAACCTGATGGTCGCGAATATGGATCGTCTTTTGAGTGGGTAAGCCGATAATGGAATAACGACCCCATTTTTCACCGCCCTGAACAGATTCAAACAAATAGCTGTATTGGCCATCTGCTAGCTTGAGATAGGTGCTTAGTGGGGTGTCCAAATCCGCCAGAACTTCACGGATTAATGGAATGCGATTAAAGCCCTGCGCGATGTAGGACTGAAAAGTCTCTCTTTTCATGAATATAAACCTGTTGAAGCAATTAAATAGGTAAAAAAGCTAATCTAAAAGAAGCTTCACCATCGCCAATGTTTGTACAGATTTAATCTCATGTTATGGGTTTCCTGTTGTATGTCATGAGTCTAACGTTTCCCAATCATTATGTCACGTATCAAGCAGTTCAGATTTTGGCTAGTGCCAGTTGCTCGCGGAAGGCTTTGCAAATAGAGTCGTAGTGGTTCGGATCGTCTTTATTGGCCGCGCCGAAAATAGCTGAGCCAGCCACAAACGTGTCCGCACCTGCTGCTTTAATTTCAGCAATATTGTTGGCTTTAACGCCACCATCGACTTCCAAACGAATATCATAACCAGAGTCATCAATCAGCTTTCTGGCTTGTGCCAGTTTGACCAGAGTGGAGGGGATAAATGATTGACCGCCAAAGCCAGGGTTAACTGACATTAAAAGGATTAGGTCAACTTTATCCATCACATATTCCAGCACATCGAGGGAGGTAGCCGGATTGAATACTAAACCTGCTTTACAGCCATGATCTTTGATCAGTTGCAGGCTGCGGTCGATGTGCTCGGAGCTTTCAGGGTGGAAGGAGATGTAGCTGGCACCCGCATTAGCAAAATCAGGGATAATCCGGTCAACGGGCTTTACCATTAAATGCACATCAATGTCTGCAGTAACGCCATGCTTGCGTAAAGCCTCACAAACCAAGGGGCCAATGGTCAGGTTAGGCACGTAATGGTTGTCCATTACATCAAAATGCACCATATCCGCACCGGATCGCAGTACGTTATCAACTTCCTCGCCCAGTCGTGCAAAGTCCGCAGAAAGAATGGATGGGGAGATACTGTCGCTTTGTCGTGCCATGGCAAATCCGTGATGATATTTGAGAAACGGCTAATGTACTCGAAATCGACGTTTATTGCATCGCTGAAAACAAAAAAGGCAGCCACTTGGGCTGCCTCTGTGCATTTTATGTTGAGTTGGGTTTAGAAGGTTTGCATCTCAATACCCAGACTCATAGTAGTCACATCGCTATCACGACCATCGCTGGTAGTAACGCCGGTGATGTTTTCCCACTCGGCACGAATTTTCATGTTTTCGTTTAGCGCGACTTTAGCGCCGAAGCCATAGCTCATGCCAAAACCGCTGTCATCGCCATCGGAATTGTCGCTGCTCCAACTAGCAATACCGACTTTACCTAGCGCTTCAACGGAGTCATTGATTTGATATTTACCAACGCCGCTCAGGGATAGGGCAGACATTTCAGCTGTTTCAGTGGACTCAGACGTTGTGCGATTGATATCGCCAAGGCTGTGATACGTGACTTCAGCATCCAGCATTGAATTGATTTTGTAGCCACCGTAGACTTTCCAGGAAGTGTCTTCGCCATTACAGCTTTCAGCCGTGCCACAGAAACCGTCTGCTTCAGATTGGCCAAATGCGCCACCGAAGAATACATCTTCAAAAAACTCGCCGCCGTTAGTAGACGCGTTATCGATGAATTCAGCATGGGCAGGCATAGCTGCAACCGCAGAGAATAATACAGTGACTAAACCGATTTTATTAATAGTTTTCATAGTCGGGGATTCCAATTTGTAGGGGTTCTTTTTATTTTTGATTACCAGTTTACCAGCACTGGATTTTACCAGAGATTAAATAGTAGCCACTACCTTTGGAGTCTGTAAATAAACAGTCGACCAGCGGAGTCACCGCTAGTCTGGTATTACATTAGCGCTTGCTCCTTGAGCTTGGTGATCTCATCACGAGTATTCGCCGCTTCCTCAAATTCCAGATTTTTAGCATGCTCAAACATCTTCTTTTCTAGCTGAGCAACCAGCTTAAGCGCCTTGTCTGGGGTGAGTGATTTGTACTCTGTGGTATCTTCGGCGACTTTGCGAGGCTGCTGTCCACGTTTGGTTGAGCGGCCTTGGCTGTAAGCGCCTTCCATAATGTCAGCAATGCGTTTAACGATGGTTTTCGGCGTAATATTATTAAGCTTATTGTGTATTAGCTGCTTAGAACGACGGCGCTCGGTTTCATCTAGTGCGGCTTGCATAGAGCGGGTAGTGCGATCGGCGTATAGAATGGCCCGACCTTCAATATTACGCGCGGCTCGTCCAATGGTTTGGATTAAAGATCGCTCAGAGCGCAGGAAGCCTTCTTTGTCGGCATCCAGAATCGCCACCAAGCTAACTTCTGGCATATCCAAGCCTTCACGTAATAAGTTGATGCCGACTAGGGCATCAAACTCACCCAGTCGTAAATCTCGGATAATTTCAACGCGCTCCACCGTATCAATGTCGGAGTGCAGATAACGGACTTTAATGCCATGCTCCATCAGATAGTCTGTGAGATCTTCTGCCATTCGCTTGGTTAGCGTAGTGATCAATACCCGCTCGTTCTTGGCAGCCCGAATATTGATTTCTGACATCACATCATCAACTTGCGAGGCAACCGGGCGGATTTCTACGGTTGGGTCAATCAATCCCGTTGGGCGCACCACCTGTTCGGCTACATTATCTGAGTGTTGCTTTTCATATTCTCCGGGTGTGGCGGAGACATGAATGGTTTGTGGAATAATGCGTTCAAACTCATCAAAGCGTAGCGGGCGATTATCAAGTGCTGAAGGAAGTCTGAAGCCATATTCGACCAAATTGTTTTTACGCGAGCGGTCACCTTTATACATAGCCCCGATTTGTGGCACCGTGGCATGCGACTCATCAATAACAACTAAGGAGTGTGGTGGAAGGTAGTCAAATAAACACGGTGGTGCTGCCCCTGCAGGTCTTCCGGATAGATAGCGCGAATAGTTCTCGATACCAGAGCAATAGCCAACTTCCATAATCATTTCAATGTCGTATAGCGTACGCTCTTGCAGGCGTTGGGCTTCCACCAAACGACCATTCGTATTTAGTACTTCGAGACGCTCGCGTAATTCATCTCGAATTTTCTCAACAGCTTCCAGCAAGGTATCGCGGGGGGTTACGTAGTGTGTTTTCGGGTAGATGGTTAAGCGGGGTACTTTTCGCAATACTTCACCAGTTAACGGGTCGAAATAGCTCAGTTGCTCAATTTCATCATCAAACAATTCAATGCGCACCGCTTCGATTTCAGAATCCGCCGGATGCACGTCGATCACCTCACCACGCACCCGGTAAGTACCGCGCGATAATTCAAGGTCATTACGAGTGTATTGGAGTTCAGCTAATCGTCGTAACACGCTGCGCTGGTCGATATGTTCACCACGATCCAAGTGCAGCATCATCTTTAGATAGGATTCCGGATTACCCAAGCCATAGATCGCCGATACGGTGGCGACGATAATAACGTCCTTGCGCTCAATAAGGGCCTTGGTGGCTGATAAACGCATTTGCTCGATATGATCATTAATCGAGGCATCTTTTTCGATATAAACACCGGAGGCGGGTACATAGGCCTCTGGCTGGTAATAGTCATAGTAAGAGACGAAATATTCCACTGAGTTATTAGGGAAAAACTCTTTCATCTCGCCATATAGCTGAGCGGCCAGCGTTTTGTTGTGGGCCATTAAGATGGTCGGGCGCTGAGTCTGCTCGATAATATTGGCGATGGTAAAAGTCTTTCCCGAGCCCGTTACGCCTAGCAGTGTTTGATGCAGCAAGCCATCATTCAGGCCCTCGACTAATGAGGCAATAGCTGTTGGTTGGTCACCGGCTGGTTGATAGCTTGTGTGGAGCTTAAACTGTGTTGACATAGGCGTAGTGGGTGCAGCTCATGCTTTCGTCGGAAACCGCATGGCCGTCTCAATCCTTATGATAGTATGACTAGTAATACTAACAATTATACCCCTGATTATCATGACTTCAATTAAGCTTATCGCTTTGTGCCTTCTCTTAGGTTCTAGTGCCGCACAAGCCAGTATGTACCGCTGGGTTGATGAGGCAGGTAAAGTACATTTCTCGGATAAAGTTCCTCCCGCAATGGCTCAGAAAGGGCATACCTCGTTAAGCAATAATGGCCTGACTTCGGAGCAGGTGAGTTCAGCGGAAGATTTACGTAAAAAGCACGCAGAAGAGCTGGAAAAGCGTGAGGCACATGCTGAAATGACTGAAGCTCAGGCTTTAGAAGAAGTGCAGCGTAAAAAAGATGAGCAGCTAATGGCGACTTATGCCAGCCGTGACGAGCTTGTCTCTGCTTATAATAAGAAATTATCCTTAATCGATCAAAGTTTTGGGATTTTGTCAGCGCGTGATGAAAGCCTGACTCAAAAAGTGCTTAGCCTCAAGCGTCAGTATAAATCAACCAAAGATCAGTTAACGCGTGACAACTTGCTGATGCAAGTGACAAATGCTCAGGGAAGCTTGGCAGATTATCGCAAAGCCGCTACTGAGAATCGCGCTGAACGTGATGTAATCTCTAGCGAATACCGGGAAAACTTGATTCGATTTGATAAGCTGGCCAAACAGAGTCGTTAAGCGGTTTGTTGAGGCCTCAACAATAAAATAATAATAATGAAAATCACTTATACACTTACATTTTTATTGCTGATATCCAGTCTGTCATCGCAGGCTGCTCTGTACCGTTGGGAAGATGCGAGTGGTAAAGTGCATTACTCGGATAAGATCCCACCGGAAATGGCTCAGTCTGGCCATGTAAAGCTCAATAAAAATGGCACAATGAAAGAGCGGGTTGCATCCGCCGAAGCACGTCGGACTCAGTTAGAAGCGATTGAGGAAGAGCGTGCGCTGATGGAAAAAATGAAGGCGCAAAAGCAAGAAGAAGATTTGCAGGAAATGCGGGATACTCAGCTGCTTTCTATGTTCAGCACTGAAGAAGAGCTGATTAATGTCTATAACAGTAAGCTTGAAATGACTGATGGCAGCATTCAAATTCTGAAAGCACGCCACAAGAAGCTTTCTGAGACTTTGGAGGAGATAGAGGCTCGACACGAGCGGACGGTGAATCCAAATGACAAGAATAGGATTGGTATGCGCATTGAAGACATCTTAGATAACTTGCATGTCTATCAGCAGGCCATCACCGAGAATCTGATCGAGCGGAGTAAAATCGAAGTGACCTTTGCTCAGGATTTGGCACGGTTTAAGGTTATCTCTAAAAATCGTCGGTCACGATCAAAGTGACCGACGATTTATCTGTTGCTTACTTCGCGCGCATACCAGGCTCAGCACCTTGATCAGGATGCAGTACAAACAAGTCACTGCCTCCAGATCCTGCTGCCAGCACCATGCCTTCAGACATGCCAAAGCGCATTTTGCGTGGTGCCAAGTTAGCCACCATTACAGTCAACTTGCCAATCAGGTCTTCTGGGTTGTAAGCAGATTTGATTCCAGCAAACACTTGGCGCTTTTCGCCGCCAATATCCAACGTTAAACACAATAACTTATCAGCGCCTTTCACAGCTTCCGCATTTTCGATTTTAGCGATCCGCAGATCGATCTTGTCGAAATCTTCATAAGTGATCTCTGGCTTAATCGGATCATTCACCAAATGCTCACTCAGTGCAGGTTTGTTCGCCGCTTCTTGCATAGCTAGCAATACTTGTTTGTTTTCTTCCAGCATCGCATCAATTTGTGTCTGCTCAATACGAGTCATCAACGGCTTGAATGGGGCTAGTGGATGATCCAATAATGGAGTTTGCACAGAATCCCAGTTCAGCTCGCCTGCATTCAAAAACACTTCAGCGTTCTCAGTAAGCTCTGGCAAGATTGGTTTCAGGTAAGTCAGCAGCGCGCGGAACATGTTGATGCCCTGCGTACAAACGCCTTGAACCTGATCTTTGGTCTCAGGATCTTTGATTAGTACCCAAGGCTTATTCTCATCAATGTACTGGTTTGCTAAATCAGCCAAAGCCATGACTTGACGCATTGCGCGGCTGTATTGGCGGCTTTCATAGGCTTCAGCAATTTCTTCACTAGCACTAGCGAACTGAGCATATAGCGCTGGATCAGGTAATTCCGCCGATAGCTTGCCATCAAAGTTCTTATGCACGAAGCCAGCACAGCGGGAAGCAATATTGACTACCTTACCCACCAAATCACTATTTGCGCGGCGCATAAAATCTTCTAAGTTCAGGTCGATGTCTTCAATGGTGTTGCTTAGCTTGGAAGCGAAGTAATAACGCAACTGTTCCGCTGGCAAGTGATTCAGGAATACGCGTGCCTGAATAAATGTGCCGCGAGATTTTGACATTTTCTCGCCATTGACTTTCAGGAAGCCGTGGCAGTGAACGCCGGTCGGAAGGCGGTAGCCAGCTACTTCCAGCTGCGCCGGCCAGAATAGGGTGTGAAAATAAGCAATATCTTTACCAATGAAGTGATACACCTCAGCAGTCGAGTCTTTCGCCCAGTAGTCGTCAAAGCTTTCACCAGTACGGTCACATAGGTTCTTAAAGGATGCTAAATAGCCAACCGGTGCATCCAGCCAGACATAAAAATACTTATTATCTGTGTCTGGGATTTTGAAGCCCCAGTAGGGCGCATCACGGGAAATATCCCAATCTGTTAAGCCATCACTGACCCATTCATTCATCTTATTAACGACTTCTTTTTGTACCGAGCCGCTGTCTAGCCATTTAGCTAAAAACTCAGTGAAATCGCCTAATTTGAAGAAATAATGTTCGCTATCCTTTTCGATAGGTGCAGCGCCAGTTACTACTGAGTAGGCATTTTTCAGGTCCGTTGTGGAATAGGTTGCTCCACACACTTCACAGTTGTCGCCGTACTGGTCAGATGAGCCGCACTTAGGGCAGTCACCTTTGATGAAGCGGTCCGGTAGGAACATTTCAGCTTCTGGGTCATAAGCTTGCTTGATGGTGCGAGTATCAATATGGCCTTTGTCTCTGGCGGCCAGATAAATGCCCTCAGCCAACACCCGGTTTTCTTCCGAGTGCGTGCTGTGGTAGTTGTCGAAATGGATATTGAAGCCCGCAAAGTCAGCTTGGTGCTCCTGATTCATTTCATCAATCAGTGCTTGCGGCTCAATGCCTTGTTGCTGAGCGCGTAGCATGATGGGTGTACCATGCGCATCGTCGGCGCAGACGTAGTAACAGCTATTGCCACGTTGGCGTTGAAAGCGAGCCCAGATATCCGTTTGGATATATTCCACCATGTGGCCGATGTGAATCGGGCCATTAGCATAGGGAAGGGCGCTGGTAACAAGAATTTTACGAGTCATAATTCAATATCCGGGGTCGATCAGCAGTATTTTTTGATAAGGGCTTGTTGTTCTTCAGCTTCCATCCGTGCGCCAAAGCGGGACACGATAATAGACGCTGCTTCGCTGGCTAATTCACCAGCCGCTGCATCACTAAAGCCGTGCGTGATGCCATACAGGAATGCTCCTGCGAACATGTCGCCAGCGCCGTTGGTATCAATCGCAGTGGTTTTAACCGCAGCAACTTGTGTTCTGCCATTTGCGGAGATGATTTCCGCACCATTGGCGCCTTTAGTGAGCACTAACGTTTCGCATAAGCCAGTCAGTTCAGTGATTGCTGCTTCCAGATCATCTTTGCCAGTAAAGGTCAGTGCTTCTTCTTCATTGCTGAATAAGATATCAACGCCATCGCCGATGATTTCTTTAACGCCATCGCGGAAATAAGTCACCATTGAAGGGTCGGAGAACGTCATTGCCGTTTTAACATTATTTTCCGCAGCGACCTTACGTGCTTCTAGTACCGCATTGCGAGAAACGTCAGAAGTAACCAAGTAGCCTTCGATATAGATGTACTCAGCTTGCTTGAGGTCATCAAAGTGCAGCTCGTTTACCGAGAAGTCTGTTGTGATACCCAAGAAGGTATTCATGGTGCGCTCGGCATCCGGGGTAACCATGACCATGCACTTGCCCGTTACGCCTTCATGCTTTACCTGGTCCAAGCGAGTTGTCACGCCTGCCGCGTGAAGGTCATTCATATAGAACTCACCAGACTCATCATCAGCGACTTTGCAGGCGTAGAAGCCTTTGCCGCCCAGTTGGCTGATCGCTACGATGCTGTTAGCTGCAGAGCCTCCGCCAGTCCGTTTTTTAATTCCGAACGTTTCTGTCATGGCGCCCAGCAGTTGTTGTTGCTGGTCTTCATCAATTAACGTCATTAAGCCTTTTTCGATGCTTTGCTGTTGAAGAAAGTCCTCGGTGACTTCATATTCCATATCAACCAGCGCGTTGCCAATGCCGTAAACGTGATAACTCATGTGTGCTCTCTATTGAAATTCTAAATTGGGGGCTTATATTAAAGCATTATCGTTACAGATAAACGATTAGTTTTGGCTTTGAGTCTAATCAGAAACAAACGATCTATATTAATAAACCCGATAACACACCGCTTGCTTTTTGATACACTAGCGCCACTGCCGTTTTTACTCGGCAAACATTCACTATTCAGTAAGCATATTTTTGGAGCATATGATGAGTTTTCAGCATATTACCGTCCCTGCAAAAGGTGAGAAAATCACTTCTAACGCAGATTTTTCTTTGAATGTACCGGATATGCCGGTAATCCCTTTTGTTGAGGGTGATGGCATCGGTGCGGACATTACACCGGTAATGAAAAAAGTAATCAATGCGGCCGTTGCAAAAGCTTACGGCAGCAAACGTGAAATCCAGTGGATGGAAATCTATGCTGGCGAGAAGGCTAATGCGCTTTACGGTGGTGATGTTTGGTTGCCTGATGAGACAATTGATGTCGTTAAAGACTACGTTGTTTCTATTAAAGGCCCGCTGACTACACCAGTCGGTGGTGGTATGCGCTCATTGAACGTAACACTACGCCAGACGTTGGATCTGTACACGTGCCTGCGTCCGGTTCGTTATTACACCGGTACACCAAGCCCAGTTAAAGAGCCTGAAAAAACGGATATGGTTATTTTCCGTGAGAACTCAGAAGATATCTATGCGGGTATCGAGTGGGAAGCAGGATCACCTGAAGTTAAGAAGATGATCGACTTCCTGCAAAACGAAATGGGCGTCACCAAGATTCGTTTCCCTGAGACCAGCGGTATCGGCATTAAGCCAGTATCTCGCGAAGGTACTGAGCGCTTAGTGCGTAAAGCATTGCAGTATGCGATCGATAATAACCGCAAGGTTGTGACGATTGTGCACAAAGGTAATATCATGAAGTTCACTGAAGGTGGCTTCAAGCAATGGGGTATCGATCTGGCTCGTAAAGAGTTTGGCGCAACTGAGTTGGATGGTGGTCCATGGTTGTCATTCAAGAACCCGAAGACAGGCGAAGACATTATCCTGAATGATGTGATTGCTGATGCATTCTTACAGAACATCCTGCTTTACCCTGAGAACTACTCAGTGGTTGCGACATTGAACCTGAATGGTGACTTTGTGTCGGATGCGCTGGCAGCACAGGTTGGTGGTATCGGTATTGCACCAGGTGCTAACTTATCAGATGACATTGCTGTGTTTGAAGCAACACACGGAACTGCACCAATGATTGCCGGTCAAAATAAGGCGAACCCTGGTTCTATTATTTTGTCTGCAGAGATGATGCTGCGTCACATGGGCTGGTTGGAAGCGGCTGACCTTGTGGTTAAAGGTATTTCTGGTGCTATATCAGCAAAAACAGTAACCTTCGATTTTGCGAACGAAATGGATGATGCCGTTGTACAGACAACTGCAGAGTTCGGTGATCGCATCATCGAAAATATGTAACAGATGCCGGAGGGTTGGCGAGTAATATGGCGAACAAGCATGAGATAGACGACGATTCTGGTTTGGCGGTAGAGGAATCCCGCCCAGAAGTCAAAGAACCAAAACGTTATAGCGTTATACTAATGAACGACGATTTCACTCCAATGGAATTCGTTGTCGAGGTACTAATGGTGTTCTTTAATCTGGATCATGAATCCGCCACTCGCGTTATGCTAAACGTGCACCAAAAGGGCAAAGGGATCTGCGGTGTCTTTACCCGAGAGATCGCAGAGACCAAAGTTGTCACGGTGAACGAGTATGCGCGCAAGTCACAGCACCCCTTGTTATGTACCATGGAAGAGGCCTAAGGAGATAAGACATGTTAAGTCCGGAAGTTGAGTATTCTATCAACAGCCTGTTCAGGGAAGCCAATGAGAAGCACCACGAGTTTGTAACGGTGGAGCATCTTTTATTAGCGATGACAAGGAATCCCTCCGCAGCTGACACGCTACGGGCGTGCGGTATTAATATCCCCCAGTTGCAGCAAGAGCTGGAAGGGCATATTGAAGAAAGCACGCCTATTTTGGTCGAGGACGATGTTCGCGAGACGCGTCCGACCATTGGTTTTCAGCGCGTATTACAACGTGCTGTATACCATGTCCAGGCATCTGCCAAAGAAGAAGTGACCGGAGATAGTATTCTGGTGGCAATCTTTGGCGAGACAGAATCCCATGCGGTCTATTATTTAGCCCGTCAGGATATGTCACGCTTGGATTTGGTGAATTATATTTCTCATGGCATTCAAAAAGGTGAAGATATCTCTTTTGATAGTCTGTCGACGGATGACGATGAGTCCTCCGCAGAGCCAAGAGCGAATGAAGAAGAGCATGAGTTTGGTGAGGATGAGTCAAAGTCCAGCCCGCTTGAGCGATTCGCACGTAATCTGAATCAAATGGCGATTGATGGAAAAATAGATCCATTAATTGGCCGTGAAGAAGAGATTGAGCGTACGGTTCAGGTGCTTTGTCGCCGCCGTAAGAATAATCCTTTGTTAGTTGGCGAAGCAGGTGTTGGTAAAACAGCCATCGCAGAAGGCCTTGCTAAGCGCATCGTTGATGAGGATGTTCCAGAAGTATTGGCTGATGCCACAATCTATTCATTAGATTTAGGCGCATTGGTTGCCGGTACTAAGTATCGTGGTGATTTTGAGAAGCGCCTGAAAGCTGTATTGAATCAGATTCGCGATGAGGAGCATGCGGTACTGTTTATTGATGAGATTCATATCATCATTGGTGCGGGTGCGACTTCTGGCGGCACAATGGATGCTTCTAACCTGATTAAGCCAGTATTGGCATCAGGTGAGCTGAAGTGCATGGGCTCTACAACGTATCAGGAATATCACAGTATTTTTGAGAAGGATCGTGCTTTAGCTCGTCGCTTCCAGAAAATTGATGTGAATGAACCGTCAGTGCCAGAGACGATTAAAATCCTTAAGGGGTTGAAGTCGCGCTTTGAAGAGCATCATGATGTGAAATACACCATGCCAGCACTGGAAACAGCGGTTGAATTATCTGCGCGTTACATCACTGACCGTCGCTTGCCCGATAAGGCGATTGATGTGATTGATGAGGCTGGCGCAAATCGTCAACTACAGCCAAAAGCAACTCGTAAGAAGACAATTAACGTGTCTGATATCGAGGCGATCGTGGCAAAAATTGCACGTATTCCACCTAAGGCTGTTTCAAGTTCTGATATGGAAGTGCTGAAGTCGCTGGATACTGATCTTAAGCGTGTTGTGTTTGGTCAGGATGAAGCAATCAAGCAAATCGTTACGGCGATTAAAATGGCTCGTTCTGGTTTGCGTGATGATGCGAAGCCAATTGGTTCTTTCTTGTTTGCAGGCCCGACGGGTGTTGGTAAGACTGAAGTGACCAAGCAGCTGTCTGAGCACTTAGGTATTAAGTTATTGCGCTTTGATATGTCTGAGTACATGGAAAGACATACTGTGTCTCGTTTGATCGGTGCACCTCCAGGGTATGTTGGCTATGACGAAGGTGGCTTACTGACGGATGCCGTTAATAAGAACCCACATGCGGTATTGTTATTGGATGAAGTTGAAAAGGCACATCCGGATGTGTTCAACTTGTTATTGCAGGTAATGGATAACGGTAAGCTGACGGACAGTAACGGTCGGGAGATTGATTTCCGGAATGTTATTCTGATTATGACCAGTAACGCTGGTGCACAGGATATTAGCCGTAGCTCAATGGGCTTCACGCGTCAGGATCACTCACTGGATACTACTAAGGCGATCGAAAATGCCTTTACACCTGAGTTCCGCAATCGTTTGGATGCGGTTGTTCAGTTCAGACCGTTGCCTGAAGGTGTGATTACGTCAATCGTTGATAAGTTCCTGATTCGTCTGGAAGCTCAATTGAACGAGAAGCGTGTGACGCTGGTTGTTGATGACAAGGCTAAGCGTTGGTTAGCTGAGAAGGGCTACGATGTTAAGATGGGTGCACGTCCGATGGAGCGTGTTATTCAGGAAAATATCAAGCGTCCGCTGGCTGATGAAATTCTATTTGGTCGTCTGTCAAAAGGCGGCACTGTAAGAATTACGGCTCAGGATGATGGATTGGTTCTGGACTATGATGACGAGAAAGAGGTGGTTGCCTGATTAACCTCAGGTAAGCGCCCACAGAAAAGCCCGGTAATAACATGTTGTTACCGGGCTTTTTAGTATTTGGGCATTCCTCTCAGAAGCGAAAGGTGTTGTTACCTACTTGCTACGGTAGGTGATTCTGCCTTTGGTCAAGTCGTAAGGCGTTAGCTGAACGGTGACTTTGTCTCCCGTTAGGATGCGGATGTAGTTTTTGCGCATCCGACCAGAAATGTGTGCGTTAACCACATGTCCGTTCTCAAGCTCAACTCTGAAGGTTGTATTCGGCAAAGTTTCAACAACCGTGCCTTCCATTTCAATATTTTCTTCTTTAGCCATGTGTTCCAGTAATAATTACTATCTGTATAGAAGCGCAGTATTATCCACCACCTGATTGATTAAACAAGTCATTTTTCCCTAAATGGCCATTTATTTATATTCCTGCTGGCAAAATTAAGTTCAAAATGATGTATTATAAGGCTACTTACAAATCGTATTGATTCAGATGTTGGATATATTGTTTTCAGGTCTGTATTATCGCAAACAGTTTTTTTAGTGGCAGGTAGTATTAATGAATTTTGCGGCAGTCTTCCCTGGTCAGGGCTCCCAGTCTTTAGGGATGATGAATGATTTAGCGGGCTCTTTTACGTTGGTTCAGGAAACCTTCGATGAAGCGTCAGAAGTACTAGGCAAGAATCTGTGGCAAATTGTGACGGATGGTCCGGAGGAATTGTTAAGTCAGACTGAGATTACTCAGCCGCTGATGCTAACAGCCGGCGTGGCTGTTTGGCGGATTTGGAACCAGCAGGGCGGCGCTATGCCGTTAGCGATGGCGGGCCACAGTCTCGGTGAATACAGTGCTTTGGTTGCTTCGGGCATTATTGATTTCCCAACAGCGGTCGCACTGGTCGGTAAGCGTGCCAGTTTGATGCAACAAGCGGTTCCGGAAGGGACTGGCGGCATGGCGGCAATTCTTGGTTTAAGCCCTGAGGCTGTTGTTGAAGGCTGTGCGAAGGCCGCAAACGGTCAGGTAGTTGAAGCGGTAAACTTTAACTCGCCAGAGCAAACCGTTATTGGTGGTGATAATGAAGCGGTTGAGCGAGCCATGGCAGTGTTAACCGAAATGGGCGCTAAGCGCGTGGTTAAATTAGCCATGAGCGTACCTTCCCACTGTAGTCTGCTTAAAGAAACCTCTCAGATCATGGCGCAGTCACTGGCAACGGCCAGCTTTAATGCAGCAAATATCCCTGTTCTTCATAATGTCTCTGCTTCTAGCTGCGATACGCCAGATGCGATTCGCCAATCTGTCGCCGATCAGCTGTATCAGCCGGTCCGCTGGGTAGATACCATTAATGCGCTTGAATCTGCTGGCGCTGACACCATAATTGAATTTGGACCGGGCAAAGTATTATTTGGCCTGAACCGCAGAATCAATCGTAAGCTGGGTAACCTGACCATTAACGACACAGCCTCATTAGAAAAAGCACTGGCTGCAACCAAGGAATAATTCATGAATTTTGACAGCTTACTGGATGGTAATGTCGTGTTAGTCACTGGCGCAAGTCGCGGAATTGGACGTGCAATTGCTGAAAAGCTTGGTAAAGCAGGCGCTACTGTTGTAGGAACAGCGACTTCGGAAAGCGGTGCTGCAGCTATTAGCGCTTATTTTGCTGAAAATGGCATTAAAGGTTGCGGAAAGGTGTTAAATGTAGGAGATTCCGCATCCATTGAAATTCTGATGAAAGAAACGGTCGCAGAGTTTGGCCCAATTCAGGTTTTAGTGAATAATGCAGGGATTACGCGTGATAATTTGCTGATGCGAATGAAGGATGATGAGTGGGATGATATTATCAATACCAATCTAAGTTCAGTATTCCGCCTTAGCAAGGCTTGCTTGCGTGGCATGATGAAAGCACGACATGGCCGTATTATTTCAATTGCTTCGGTAGTTGGAGCAACGGGCAATCCAGGGCAGTGTAACTACGCTGCAGCAAAAGCTGGAATTGTTGGTTTTTCAAAGTCATTAGCTCGCGAAGTGGGTTCACGCGGTATTACCGTTAATGTGGTTGCGCCGGGGTTCATTGATACTGATATGACGAAGGCCTTAGCCGAAGAGCAGCGCAATGCGATGGCATCACAGATTCCACTGGGGAGTTTGGGTAAGCCTGAAGATATTGCGAATGCCGTATTGTTTTTAGCATCGGACATGGGCACCTACGTGACCGGTGAAACCTTGCACGTTAATGGTGGCATGCATATGGCGTAAAGCCGCCATTGCTTTATAGCTTGTGTACTTGATTTTTATTATAATAGTATGCATATTGTGTTTTTTTTAATTGAGGACAAAATATCATGAGTGATATTGAACAGCGCGTCAAAAATGTTGTTGTAGAACAGTTAGGTGTTGACGAAGCAGAAGTAACAAATGCTGCATCTTTCGTTGATGACCTTGGCGCGGATTCACTGGATACCGTAGAGCTGGTTATGGCACTCGAAGAAGAGTTCGGTACCGAAATTCCTGATGAAGAAGCTGAGAAGATTACAACAGTCCAGCTTGCAATTGATTACGTAAAATCGCATCAGGGTTAAACCCAGGATTCGTTGAGACCGCAGTTTAACCCGCTTAAACTGCGGTCTTTGTACTATAAAGAATCGCAAATTATTTAATTGCTGATGTTGTCCTGTCAGTAACATCAAATAGTGAAGGAAAAATCATCGTGTCTAAACGTCGAGTAGTAGTTACCGGTCTTGGTATCGTATCTCCGGTTGGTTCCACCATCGGAACAGCTTGGAAAAATATCACCGAAGGCAAAAGCGGTATCAATAAAATCAGCCCCGATTTATTTGATGCGAGTGAATTCAGCGTGCGAATCGCTGGAAACGTAACAGATTTTGACGCGAGCAAATATATTAAACCTAAAGACCAACGCAAAATGGATCCTTTTATCCATTACGGTATTGGCGCTGGTACTGATGCATTGCACGATTCAGGCATTGTTGTGACTGAAGATAATGCCGAAGGCATTGGTGTGATCGTTGGTTCTGGTATCGGTGGTATTAGTACCATCGAAAAGAATTTTGAAGCGTACATGAATGGCGGACCACGTAAGATTTCACCGTTTTTTGTACCAAGTAGTATTGTAAACATGGTTGCCGGTAATCTGTCGATTATGCACGGCTTAAAGAACCATAATATGTCTCCGGTTTCTGCTTGTGCGACGGCAACTCACAGTATTGGTGATGCAGCGCGCATGATCGCTTATGGCGATGCAGACGTAATGCTGGCAGGTGGTGCGGAAATGGCTACAACGCCATTGGGTATCGGTGGCTTCGCTGCAGCTCGTGCACTGTCAACTCGTAACGATGACCCTGAAGCGGCAAGCCGTCCATGGGATTCTGGACGTGATGGGTTCGTACTGGGTGATGGTGCTGGTATTTTGGTACTTGAAGAGTACGAATACGCTAAAGCTCGTGGCGCAGAAATCTACTGTGAATTAGTCGGTTTTGGTATGAGCAGTGATGCTTACCACATGACTTCACCATCACAGAATGGCGAAGGCGCAGCACGTTGCATGCGTAACGCTCTGAAAGATGCTGGTTTGAACCCTGAAGATATTGATTACATCAATGCGCACGGTACATCCACACCTGCAGGTGACGTTGCTGAAACAATGGCGCTGAAATTGGCCATGGGTAATCACGCGAAGAACGTTGCAATCAGCTCGACTAAGTCTATGACAGGTCATTTGCTGGGAGCGGCAGGCGGTATCGAAGCGGTATTCAGTGTATTGGCTATCCGTGATCAAATTTTACCACCAACCATCAATATGGATGATCCTGATCCAGCGTGTGATTTGGATTATGTTCCAAATACAGCGCGTGATGCCAAAGTTGAAATTGCAATGAGCAATTCCTTCGGTTTTGGTGGGACGAACGGCACATTGATTTTCAAAAAAATATAATAGCCCATTAAACGGGCAGTTAGGGTGAGTGATGAAAGCAGCATTCAAGTGGTTATTTATAATTCTGTTGTTTTCGGCCCTAGCTGCCGGTGGCTATGGTTATCTGCAGTATGAGCAATTCATAAAGCAGACCGTTCCAGAGACAGCACCTAAGCGTTTTGAGATTGCTAAAGGCAGTAGTATTCGCCAAGTTGCCAGGGATCTGGAGCAGCAAGGCATCGTTAAGCCAGCATGGCAGTTTCAGCTGTTGGCAAAAATCACCAAACAAGATACAAAAATTAAAGCGGGCGAGTTTGCTATTAAACCCGGCATGAGCGCGCAAGATGTGCTTGATCATTTTGTGTCTGGAAAAACAATCAGCTATAGCAGTCGTATCATTGAAGGCTTTGTTTATAAGGACTTAGTCGCCTCTGTTAAAGCCGATGAGAACTTGGTTCAAACACTTACCGATGATGACTACGCTAATATTATGCAGCGGATTGGCTCTGAAGAGAAAAGCCCTGAAGGGTGGTTCTTCCCGGATACCTATAACTATCCGCGTGGCACAACCGATCTTGAGTTTTTAAAACGTAGCCATCAGGCAATGAAGTCATTCCTTAATAAGGAATGGGAGCAGCGTGAAGCCGGTATTCCGCTTAAAACTCCTTATCAGGCCTTGATTCTGGCATCCATCGTTGAGAAAGAAACCGGCGTGCCTGAAGAGCGGCCATTGATTGCCGCTGTATTTCAAAATCGCTTGAAAATAGGGATGATGCTGCAAACAGACCCCAGTGTTATTTATGGCATGGGTGAGCGCTTTGAAGGCAATATTCGAAAATCCGACCTTAGACGTGATACACCTTATAACACCTATACACGTAAAGGGTTAACGCCGACGCCGATTGCAACGCCAAGTGCTGAAGCGATCAGGGCAGTGCTACATCCTGAAGCGACAAAAGCGCTTTATTTTGTCGCACGTGGTGATGGAACCTCGCATTTTTCAAATAGTTATAAAGAACATCGCAGAGCCGTTGTAAAATATCAGCTCAACGGAAATGCTAAAGCTTATCAGGGGGATAAATGAGTCATCCACGTGGCTTATTTCTGAGCTTTGAGGGAACGGAAGGAGCAGGGAAGAGCAGTAATCTGCAGTATGTGAAGGAGATGCTTGAAACTAGCGGGAAAACTGTTTTAGTCACTCGTGAGCCCGGTGGGACGGAAGTTGGCGAGCGAATTCGTGAGATTCTGTTAAACCCTGATCTGCCGGCAATGCATTCGGATACTGAGTTGTTACTAATGTTTGCATCTCGTGCTGAGCATTATCAACATAAGATTTTGCCGGCTTTAAATGAAGGCCAGTGGGTTTTATGTGATCGTTTTACAGATGCCAGCTTTGCTTATCAAGGCGGGGGGCGTGGCATTGATATGGCTCGGATTGCAGAGCTTGAATCCTGGGTTTTAGGTGGCCGCAAGCCGGATCAGACTTTCTTGTTTGATCTACCGGTTGAAATTGGCTTATCTCGTGCGAAGTCTCGTGGTGCAGCTGATCGCTTTGAGCAAGAGGCGGTATTGTTTTTTCAGCGAATTCGAGATTGTTACTTAGCTCGGGCAGCGGCAGAGCCGACACGATTTAAGGTATTAGATGCCTCTCAATCTCTTGAGCAAGTCAGAGATCAGTTGAAAATGACCACATCACAATTACTTAAAGATACGAATTTCGAATGATTTATCCATGGCAGCAAGATGCCTGGAATGCATTGTCACGTGCGCGTGCTCGCGACCATATGCCACATGCTTTATTGTTGGCGGGACCAGAGTATTGTGGCAAGCGTGACTTTGCGTTAGGGCTGGCAAAAGCGTTAATGTGTGAGAATGCACATGGTGCTGATGACTTCGCCTGTGGACACTGTAAAAGCTGTCATTTATTCGAAGCAAGTTCTCACCCGGATTACAGCTCCGTACTCTTAGAAGAGAAAAAAACGCAGATTGTTGTTGATCAGATTCGTCGATTAAATGAGTTTGTGTATCTAAGCCGCAGTTACCAAGAGAGCCGGGTGGTGTTTATCTATCCCGTAGAGCGCTTAAATACTAATGCCGCCAATAGCTTACTGAAAACACTTGAAGAGCCACCTAAGAACACGGTGATGTTGCTGGTGAGTTCTAATTTCTCACAGCTGATCCCGACCATCCGTAGCCGTTGTCAAATTATACAACTCCCACAGCCAACCACCCTGCAAGCAACTGATTGGCTTGAGTCGCAGGATTTAACGCATCCAATTGGTGAGTTACTCCTAGCCTCCGGCGGGCGTCCTTTGTTGGCAAAGGCTTTGGATAGTGGTGAGAAGCTTGCCGAACGAAAGCAGTTTGCTACTGATATTCTTAAGCTGCTTCAGGGGCGTCATTCACTTATCAGCGTCGCAAAGCGTTGGGAGAAGAGTGACAAAGGCGAGTTATTGGATTGGCAGCTGCAGTGGATTGAGTCGATGATTCGCAGTGTTTTTTCGGGTGCCGAAGGTGTCACTGATGCAATTAGCCCTCATCTGAGGAAGCATATGTCACTTAAAAACAATGACCTATGGCGACTTCGTGATAGTATGCTGGAGTTGAAAAAGCATGCCCACACATCGTTAAATGCTCTGTTGTACACCGAAAATATGCTACTGTTGTGGCAGAAAGAAGCTTTGAATCGTTAGAGCTTTACTAATAATAACAATAAGATCGGAAAATAAATCATGGAAATTGACAGCCAGCAAGAAGAGGCGGTTCGCAATGTCATCAACGTTTCAATCAAAGACAAAACTGCCTTGCACGCAAACTACATGCCATTTATTAAAGGTGGCGGTATATATGCGATCACGGATAAGCGCTTTAACTTAGGTGATGAGGTTATTTTGTCGCTTAAGATTATGTCTGAAGCAAAAAAGTATGCTGTTCCAGCTAAGGTTGTCTGGGTGTCTCCAAATCAAGCTATGAGCACACAGGGCGGCGTTGGTGTTCAGTTTAGTGGTCGCACTAAGGATAATGTTCGCATGGCGCTGGAGTCGATTCTAGGGGATTTGGCGGCCAAGCCATCGGTTTATCATACTTACTAAGCCTCAGTGGAAGTGCCAGAATTCACAGGAAAATTAATTTTCCGTTTTGCCGTTGTTTTGCACTAAAGTGAAATTGCATGTTTTTGCTGAAAATCGCTTAGAATCGGCCTTATTTTGTTTAATTTTACATCGAAACACCCATAAAAACAGGGGAGAGGTGATTTTTAGGGGTGTTTTTAGCGAAAGTGACGGCTATTTAGCATTGTGAGCGCTTTAAAAACTAGCTTAAAAAGCGTTTAGTTTTGAATTTATGGCTCAGAATCTTTATTCTGAGCGAATAGCGATTAGTTTTTTGTCTTAAAAAGATCAAAAAACAGCCAAATAAAGAAGAGGGTGCGAGCATTCTTCTTTGTTCTCGTATCCTTCTTCCGATAGTTCCGTTCTATATAGCTATGATCTTTTTGAGCTGTACTTTTGTATTTTTTTGATTTCACCTGCTTGATACTGCTCACAGTGAATCTCTCACGCTTTGTTCATTTCTCTTCAGTGTTTTCTGTTCTCCAGTATTGGCCCATACCCATGCTAGTTCATCATTTTTTCGGTATCAATAACTGAACCAAGATCAAGACAGTTTTTTTACAATTCAAAGCTCGTCGTTTTAGTTTCTTAGGCATACTAGATTTGAGATTTGAGATTTGAGATTTGAGATTTGAGATTTGAGATTTGAGATTTGACTAGCTGATGCATGCGTAAGTCAGAGTTTAGGATTTTCTAGTCGATTTGATGACCTAGTTTGGGTTGTATCGGCAATAATAAAACTACGCATAATTAATATTATGTTAAATATGGTGTTTGCATCGGATAACCTGACTTGCCCTTTGCTCATACTCTACCGTAACTCTGTTCCTCTTCGACCCATGCCTCAATCCGTTCTGTGATGCAATTATTCGGCTGGGTCAAAATACTATTGTTGGTGATTCATGCATCTAACTACGGGTGCCGAATCTAAAAGTCTTTTCTTAAAGTTAATCCAAAATCAAGCGGCACAAAATCATTTCAATTAACTCTGTGCCGCTTAACAAAATTCGCTCAGCGTAATACCGTTTCCTGCATGCCAACCAATGTCGACTTCACGCTTGCCCCAAGGCGTTTTGACAGTCGCTCAAAGATGTCATCTTTCAATGTAAAATCTACAATCGACTCTGCATCCAGTTCCTCACGCGCAACACTTTGCACCGAGCCAAATCCATCCACAAGCCCTATGTCTTTAGCTTGGTCTCCACTCCAAAACAATCCGCTGAATAAGTCTGGATTCTTCTCCGCATCAATCCGATCACCACGCCCTGCTTTTACGGCATCAATAAAGTGTTGATGGGTATTCGCTAGTAACTTCTCTAAATATTGAATATCCGAAGCCTGTTGTGGCTTAAACGGATCTAACAAGGCTTTGTTCTCACCCGCTGTAATCTGACGGCTTTCAATCCCCAATTTATTCATGATTTCCACAAAACCAAAGCTATCCATCCGAACGCCGATCGAGCCCACTAAGCTCGACTCATTAGCAAATATTTTCTGTGCTGCGGCGACTATGTAATATCCACCTGAGGCGCAAACATCCTCAGCAACGGCATAGACAGGTTTTTCTGGATATAAACCTCTTAAGCGCATAATTTCATTATAAATATGGCTCGATTGAACTGGGCTTCCGCCTGGGCTATTGCAGCGAATAATCACACCTTTCGCGTCTTTATCTTCAAAAGCATCCTGTAATGCATCAATCAGATTTGAAGCACTGGCGGCCTGACCATCCATAATCGTCCCAGTCACGCTAACTTGCGCAACGTAGGCATCGCCATCAGCGGATGTACCTGATGTTCCACTGCTTAGTTGGCTAATACTGCCCAGAATACCCGCAGAAATCATAATAAAAGATATGGCTATCAATATGAAAATAAAGCGAAATAGTATATTCCAGCGACGTGCTCGGCGCTGTTCCTGAATACCTGCTAGAGCAACTTGTTTAAGTGCATCAATAGCTTGTTCATTGGTAGAATTCATAAGTAAATTAGGTCTTAATGTTGTTATTTAGATGGTTTAAAGCAGTTTGCAGGTCATCCGCTAGTGATATTTCCTGTCGATACACTTTTCCTGAATGTTTCAACTTAAACTCAACGCGATAAGCATGTAAAAACAACCGTTTAAGTTTATTAGTTCGAGCAAACTCTCGGTTTAGAGTGAAGTCACCGTACTTGCTGTCGCCAACAATAGGCAGCTCAAGCTCAGCTAATTGGGTGCGGATTTGATGCATTCGGCCAGTAAGCAATTTAACACTCAGTAGACTGTTATTCTCAAACTGCGCTAAGGGACTAAAGACACTTTCGGAGAGTTTGCCTTCTTCATTATCCGATACCCGCATTTTCTGAGGCCCTTTGCCTTCGGTTCGCTGTAAATGGTTTGAAATGCGTCGTTCCCCTCCTCGCCAATTGCCGAAAACGAGTGCTTGGTAATGCTTACTAATGCCGTCTGTTTTAAACGCTTCGTGCAGGTCCAGTAGCGTTTGTCGATTCTTAGCTAGTAGCAGTAAGCCACTGGTTTCTTTGTCAATTCGATGCACCAGTTCAATGTAAGCAAGATCAGGTCGCAACTGACGAATTACTTCAATAACCCCATGCAAATTATCCGTACCACCATGCACCGCAATGCCGGAGGGTTTATTGATAATAATGAGGTCATCATCTTCTAAGATAATTGAAGCCTCAATCTGCGCAACTAGCCTGGAGCCCGCTTGTTGAACTTCAGTCTCCTCTGGCACATCTCTAATTGGCGCAATACGCAAAATCTCACCTAGTACCAATTTTTTGGTAGGCTTAATTCGCTTTTTATCAACCCTAATCTCACCCTTGCGTAATAGCTTGTAGATCGCTGTTTTAGGAAGGAATTTAAGCTCCTTCAATAAAAAATTATCTATGCGCTGCCCTGCACTGGCTTCGGTGACGGTTATGAAGCTAACCTGGCTATAATCTGTTATCTGTGACATGCGAAGATAATACCTTTAAATGTTGCAAATTACCTGACTTATAAAGATGGTATATGCATGATATATGTATTGCTGCAGTGTAACAAAGTTGTTATATTCAGCGGGTATTTCAATGAGATGCAGGATCGGGGCTGCTGATTACAAAATCAATTGACTTTCGTAATTCATTGCAATCCCTATCCAAAGCTAATACTCGGACGCTCGTTTTTCTACCGACGAGCCTCTACCATGTTGTCTGGACATTAAGTCAAACAGACAGATTAAAACTGGACAAAGATGCAGCGATTTCGCCATCTTGATAACAGTTCCTTTGCCAGTACTGATGATAATTATCGTTAGTTGAACAAGAATTCAAAAGCCCCACGATTATCCGTGTGGTCTTTTAAATCAGCGCTACACCTACGAACGCCGGGAGATAACCATAATCAAGCCCGATCGAACGACGTGTTGCCCTGCCGGAAACCCAGCGTTTAGGGAAACGGATACAGTGTTGTTACTGCGAGAGTAACAAGACACATGGCTTAGTGGACTGTTATTCCAATAACAGGAAGCCCACAACTTACATGAAAAGAATAGTAATTAACGCTACGCAGTCCGAAGAGATTCGTGTGGCAATGGTTGATGGTCAGTATCTTTATGATCTTGATATTGAACATCCCAATCGTACACAGAAAAAATCCAATATTTACAAGGGTATTATTACCCGTCTCGAGCCTAGCTTAGAGGCTGCATTCGTCAACTACGGCGCTGACCGCCACGGCTTCCTGCCATTCAAGGAAATCTCAAAAGATTACTGGAATACTAACGGCAAGAAAATCGAAGGCCGCCCGAATATCCGTGCTGTTCTTAAAGAAGGCCAAGAGCTACTAGTTCAGGTTGATAAGGAAGAGCGTGGTAATAAAGGTGCCGCACTAACGACTCATATCAGCCTTGCTGGTCGTTACTTAGTTCTGATGCCTAACAACCCTCGCGCTGGTGGTGTATCCCGTCGTATCGAAGGAGATGATCGTCACAAGATTCGCGACATCCTCTCTCAGTTAGATATTCCTGAAGGCATGGGCGCAATTGTGCGTACTGCAGGTGTTGGTCGTGAGCTTGATGAGCTGACTTGGGATATGGAATATCTTAAGACACTGTGGCAGGCGATTTCAGATGCTAATGCTCAGCACCCTGCGCCAGTTCTGTTGTATCAAGAAAGTAACGTCATCATTCGCGCACTTCGCGATTACTTCCGAAATGATATCGGCGAGATCCTGATCGACAACGAACGTGTCTATCAGCAAGCGCATGATTTTATTTCTGCAGTAATGCCTCAGAATTTGCGCAAGCTGAAAATGTACACGGATACCGTGCCACTATTCAGCCGCTATCAAGTAGAAAATCAAATTGACTCAGCGTTCCATCGCCAGGTTAACTTGCCTTCTGGTGGTGCGATTGTAATCGATCATACGGAAGCATTGATCTCTATCGATGTTAACTCGGCTCGTGCGACTCGTGGCCAGGGTATCGAAGAAACTGCGCTGAATACCAATCTTGAAGCAGCCGATGAGGTTGCCCGTCAATTACGTTTGCGTGATTTGGGTGGATTGGTTGTTATCGACTTCATTGATATGCTCCCTAACCGTAACCAGCGTGAAGTTGAACGCCGCTTGCGTGACGCACTTAAGATGGACCGTGCACGCGTTCAGGTCGGTCGTATTTCACGCTTTGGCTTGTTGGAAATGTCTCGCCAACGTCTGCGTCCTTCTTTGGGTGAGTCTAGCCAGATTATCTGCCCACGTTGTAGTGGTGAAGGCACCATCCGTGGCGTTGAATCATTAGCACTGTCCATTATGCGTTTGATGGAAGAAGAAGCAATGAAGGATCTGACGGTTCAAGTTGTTGCGGAAACGCCTGTTGCAGTCGCGACCTTCTTGTTAAACGAGAAGCGTAAGCCGTTGAATGATATTCAGGAACGTCATGGTATTCAAATGACGATTATCCCGAATCCAAATCTTGAAACACCGCATTACGAAATTACTCGCCTTAAGGAAGAAGATGTTGAAGACCTTCCTAAGACGTATTTGCGTATGAAGCAAGCGGATACATCTGCTGATGGTCACGCTGGTCACACTGAGCCGACTGTACAAGCTCAGGCGCAGCCAATTGTGTCTCAGGTTCACCCAGCTACACCAACCCCAACGGGTAGCAATAAGCCAGGCCTGATTACTCGTATTATCGCGACGTTGTTTGGTGCGACTAAAGACGCTGAGGCGGACCAGCCGAAGCCGGTCAGAAAGCCAAGTGAGAGTCGTTCAACATCGACGGATAGAAAAAATAGTCGATCTAGCAACAATACGAATAGTCGTTCACAGCAGTCACGCAATAAGACTAAAGATCGCTCTTCTTCATCCAAATCTAATGATGATGCAGTAGATAATAAGGATAGCCGCAATGCTAAGCGCGATGTTGCGGGCAATGATGACTCAGCTAAAAGCTCATCTTCTAGCTCTTCTAAGAAGCCACGCCAGAGTAATCGTAACAAGTCATCAAATAATGCTGATAATAAAGGCAATGATAAGCAGAGTAATACGGATCACCGTAAAGACACTCAAACTACCGCAGCGGTTGATGCTGATGTAGCCAAAGGTCAAGAGTCTGTAACTCCGGAGAAGACGGAAAAGAAGAAGAGCTCACGTTCACGTGGTAAGTCACGTAGAGCACCTAAGGAGACTTCTACTGTGGTTGATCAGGCTCAAAGCGAGCAGACACCTTTGGAAATTACTATTCCATTGGATCGCTCAGGTGATGATAATAAGTCATCCGCTAAAGAGTCGAACACGTCAGGCTCTAGAAAGTCGAATTCTGAGAAAGTGGATATTAACAAGCCTGTGACCTCTTCTGCGAATAAGCAGGTTGAGTCAGTAGAGGCTCCCGCTGAAGCTACTGCAACTGATAGTGCCGATGCTGCAAAAGTTGCTGCTGCATCTGCTGTTGTCGTTGCAGATTCTACTGATACCAATGCTGCTCCAGAGGAAGCTACTGAAACCACCAGCAAGCCAACTAAAACAAGATCACGTTCTAGAAGTCGTAAGCCTCGTAGCTACTCTAAGGCTAAGACTGAAGCACAGGATCAAACGAGTGAGAATACGTCTACAGATGCTTCTGTTAATGCTGATACTAGTGCTACGACAGATACCAATAGCGCGAACCAAATAACTGACTCTAAAGCAGAGGCTAATAAAGCAACAGCAGAGAGTTCGGCAAAGGATAGCGTTGCTGAAGCGACTTCAAGCCCTAAGGCGGATGAAGTTAAGGTTAGCACCGATTCTGCCTCTAAGGTAGATGAAGCAAAGGTGAGCTCTGTTGTTGAGGCTAAAGCGGATGATAGCAAGGCAAGTACTGACTCTGCTCCTAAGGCTGATGAAGCTAAAGCGGGCTCTGATGTTGCCGCTAAAACAAGTGAAGCCAAGACTAGCTCCGATGTTGCTACTAAGCCTAATGCTAGTGCCCAAGCGGAACTGACATTAGTTGAGCCGACTACTCCAAAAGCTGAAGCTGCAAGTCCTGAGCCAGTGAAGGCAGAAAAGTCCGTTGAGGCTGCGCCTAAGCTAGAAGCAACTGAGGCTCCCGCTAAGACAACAACCTCAACACGTAAGACTCGTCGTTCAAGTAGTAAGTCTAATAAGCCAAGTGCCACTGAGGCGCCTAAGGCAGAGGCTAGTGAAAGTAAAGTTGCGGAGTCACCTACTGTTGAAAGTGCGCCTAAGTCGCCCGTGGTTGATGAGCAGCCAGTTGCGGTTGCACCTAAGCCTGTTACTCCAGTTGTTCCAGCGGCTCCTGTTGCTCCGGTAACAACGACAAAAACAACACGTCGTTCAGCTAGCGCACAAACTGCTCCTAAGCCGAAACCTGTAGTTGAAGCAGTTGCTGAGTCTGTGGAGAAGATTGTTCCGATCGTTCCGGAAATTCCGAAGTCGGTAATTAAGACCAGTAAGAAAGTGGTTAGCTCAAGTGCGGTTGCAGTGGCTGAGGTAGAGTCTGCAGCTACGGCATTAGTTAAGCCAGTTGAATTGGTTGAGAGTGCTCCTGAAGCTCCATCTACTCAGGATGAACCAAAGTAGGCTTTGATGCTACATAGTTAGATAAGTATTAAAGGCCAACTTAGTGTTGGCCTTTTTATTGTCTAGGCCAAAGTGTTCCACTATTAGAAATACATAATATACTTATAACAAAACCCATATTTTTTTGTGATCAAAAGCATGAGATAATTGACCCATGATTGAGATATTTTCGTCTGAAAATATGTGATTTAACCTAATTCTGAATACGCCAATGCCGATATATGACCATACTGAAACCGCACACCCTTCTGGATTCAGAGGATTTCGTGTTACGCGGTATTTTGCCAGCGAGAAAAAGAACCGTCAGCGCTGGTTAGGAATCAAAGACAAGCAGATCGAAGCTGTCCACAAAGAGGCTAAGAAACTACTAGCCGAGTGGGAGTTTGAGGCAATGCTCGAAAAGAGCCAGCGCGACCGCATGAAGGTCGAGCGCCCCCAAAACTCTGCTTATGTGACCGGTGTCTCTGGCATCAAAATGAAATTTGTGCGCCATATCAAGCGCCGAGAATCCAGAGCTAAGAAAGTGCGCCCAGGGCGTAAAAAGGTCTACACCTCCGTTATTTACACGCCTTATTTTGTTGTATCTGGCAGCGTTGATGGCAAGAAGTACATCCGCAAGTTTAATATTAAGACGCTAGGCTTTGATCATGCATGGATGAAGGCGGTCATGTACTTAGCCGACCAAAAAAGCATCAAGCACTACACGCATCTATTATCTAAGAAGCCACCGGTAAAGCAGTTCTCGTTGATTCGCAACTGGCAGAACCAGCAAGGCTACGAGATTCCGGAGCACCGCCTGCCAGATGAGTTATTAGATGATGAAGTGCCAGCAGACCCTGCTGATAAGTTCGATCTAAGTAGACTGGTGAAATAAACAAGGCTTTCTGATCGGCTCTTGTTTATGCCTTCTTTTGGGATTTTTTATGACTGTAGGCAGAGATCTTTTGCCATACCCAGCTATCGGGCAGTCGCTCACCGGTTAAGGCGTATTCCAGATACTTTGCATTACGTGTAATGATCTGAATATTGTGATGCGCTATTTTGTTACCACACATTAAGAAGCGATCGCCCTCGTGCACGATACGATTATTTTCCGGGAGAATAACATTTCCCTCTCCACGCTTAAGAAATAGCATTAGTGCTTCTATGTGCTGTTCGCGATCTTCTGGGTGCCTTAATAAGTCCCCCACCACAATTTGAGAATGCTGTAAGCGGTCGACCAGTGCGGGAGTTTGCTTGCGATTGATCTCAAGCTCCCAAAGCTCTGGGTATTCATTACCCATTACCGCGATCATGCGGCTAGCCAGTAAATTGGCACGCTCTCTCTTAAAGCGACTCACAATCCTTAAGAAATCACCAAGCAATGGTGTGCGTAACAAGGCAAAAATCTTATTTGAAATCAAATTACCGCGCTGCATGACCAAATCTAACTTGGCGGCTTCAAAGATCGGGCGATTCTTTTCTTCATTTTGGTGCGCGACCCTGAAAATATTCGGGTTCAATTCCCTAGCGGTCATCAGCACCGAAAGATTATCTGGGTCATTGCCGGTGCCTACGATAATACCAACAGCTTCATCAATTCCGGCTTTGCGTAAGGTCGCTGCTTCCGTTGGGCGTCCGGTAATCGCACCTGAAGGTACGTCACGACGGCTACGATCAGGCTCAATAACGCAGATATTATTGCTCTCGATGTCATCCATATATTGGTATGCAGAGCGACCAAAACGCCCAAAGCCACAGATAATCCAATTTCCGGGTTTAGGTAGTATTAATTCATTGGTACGTACATTTCTGGGGCCAGTCGTCCATTCATAGATTAAATGTAGGCCGGGAGACTGCATCGCCATTGCCAGTCTGGAGGCGAAGGTTTCGAAGGGGTTGATAACCTCGTTGGCGCCAAATGACAGGATATTGGATTCGGCTTCTTTAGTGTCTGCCCGAGCAATCAAGCGGACATTTTTATTTAAGAGTTGGGCGACGATAGCAATGGTTAAATTAACGCGGTCATCATTGGCCAGAGAGATAATACCAGAGCAGAATCGGTGGTTGATACCAGCATGCTCCAGTATTTGAGCGTCGGAAGCGTCTGCTTTTAACCAAAGTGGCGACAGCGGTAGGTCATTAACTTCAAGGTCATTGATTGGCCCCTCATCGGGGTCTAGCACGACCGATAAAATGCCATCTTCTGCTAACACCTGCACCAGCTGACGACCCGTTTCACCATAGCCACAGATCAGGTAAAACGGCTCCCTGATTCGCTGTACGCTGCGTTTAAATCGATTGAGTTTGGTTTGCTGGCGAAACGCGGGGTCCTGGAATACAGCTAGCAAGGAGCCGATACCATATAACCAGCTAATCACCGTGCCATACAAACAAACCAGCGTCCAATAACGCTGGGCCTGAGTAAATTCGTAAGGGATTTCGCCAAAACCGATGGTGGTACCCATGAAACTAACAAAATAGAACGCATCAAAAAACGTCATTTGATAGGGGTCATGGTTACCATCTTCGCCGGGAATTAGTACATATCCCAGCATTGAAATGGCATACACCAATATCAACGTGATCAATGGCGACCGTAAGCGTCGCAGCAATATATAGATCAGGTTTGACATGGGATAAGTGCCCGCCTAACGGCGAAGGTTTACGGTTTCAACAACTAGCAGTACCACTGAGATCAGGTTCGCCAATAAAGCGCCACCACTGAGTGATACGATCGTTGATAAGGTGTCAGCAGTCATTTCAGGATTAATGATCTGCGCGTGAATGCCCCAAATAATGGCCGCACACACCAGTTGTAAGTCAGCCACCAAGCTAGTGGCTAAAAATACGGAACCCAAATGGGTACGATCACCAAACTTTAGTACCGTCGCGATCAAGCTAACCACGATGGCGGCAAATAACTCGTAGACGTGATGATGCGCAGGGTTATCTATATCGCCCAAGAAGAAGCCGAAATTTAAGGTCAGCGCCAGGACAATAAAAAATGCAAATACTACCTTTTCAGTTCTCATCAGGCACCCCTGTAATTGTAAGCTTCTACTTGGTTAGCAATCAGGTTTTTGGCAGTGTAACGCCAGTTTGTCCCTGATATTTTCCGCCACGGTCGAGGTACGATGTCTCACAAATCTCATCGGATTCAAAAAACAGCATTTGGGCGATGCCTTCATTGGCATAAATCTTCGCAGGTAAGGTGGTCGTGTTGGAAAACTCCAATGTTACATGCCCTTCCCACTCAGGCTCTAATGGCGTCACATTAACGATGATACCGCAGCGAGCATAAGTTGATTTACCCAAACAGATGGTTAATACACTGCGTGGAATGCGAAAATATTCAACCGTGCGTGCCAGTGCAAATGAGTTAGGTGGAATAATGCAAACATCCGATTTAATATCTACAAAACTGTTTTCATCAAACGCTTTTGGGTCCACAACGGCAGAGTTAATATTGGTGAAAATCTTAAACTCATCTGCGCAGCGAACGTCATATCCGTAGCTAGAGGTGCCGTAAGAAATAATGCGCTGATCATTGTTCATCCGGACTTGGGATTCGGCAAAAGGCTCAATCATGCCCTGCTCCATGGCCATTTTACGAATCCAGCGATCGGCTTTGATACTCATATTTTATCTCAATTGGGTCATGCCTGAACGACTGAACGGGATATTCAGTAGCGATAAATGCACTGAACCCGCCAGTTGGTATTGTATTGTGCCTTGTCGCATAAGACCTGGCAACACACTGGCAATATTAACAAAACTGAGCTTTAAAGGTACGTTTACTTGCTGAGTTTGGCGCGCATTGAGCATCATTTTCTGCTCTTGATTGCCATTGGCAACTTCAACGCCATTTAGTGATAAGCCGTAATCAAAACCACTGAGTGGTAATGGGTAAGCATTCGGATTAGTCACGTTGAGTGTGAAGTTGGCTTCGCCGCCCTGCCACGTTAATCGCTCTAGGCTGACGTTTTGCACACTAACGGTTGGTGGCTCGGCAACGCCTTTAATGCCGCTGCTGTTACTGCAGGCGGTAATTAGAAAAAGTGTTGTAATGAAGGTGAATATTTTTGATGTTATTTTAGTCATTCGGGCATATTAAAACAAAAACGCCGCGCAATAAATAGGCGCGGCGTTTTTGTGACAATCGGTAGAGTAATTTAGGTGTTTTGAATCACGATATTCGGGAATTTGCTGGAATAATCTTTAGATTGCTCAGCTAGGCGAGAAGCCATGCGGCGTGAAATATCACGATACATGCCTGCCACTTTTCCATCAGGGTCAGCAATGACTGTCGGATTACCATTATCCGCTTGCTCACGAATATGAATATCCAGTGGCAATGAACCTAGGAAGTCAACCTTGTATTCCTCAGACATGCGCTCACCGCCGCCCTGTCCAAAAATATGCTCAGCATGGCCGCATTCACTACAGATATGAATGCTCATGTTTTCAACGATACCCAGAACCGGCACTTCAACCTTTTCAAACATCGCCAAGCCCTTACGCGCATCCAGCAAGGCAATATCCTGAGGTGTGGTTACAATCACGGCACCACTCACTGGAATTTTCTGCGATAAAGTTAGCTGTGTATCACCAGTTCCTGGTGGTAAATCAACGATAAGATAATCCAGATCCCCCCAGTTGGTATCTTTCAGTAGCTGCTCTAGCGCTTGGGTCACCATAGGGCCACGCCAAATCATTGGGGTATCTTCTTCTACCAAAAAGCCAATCGACATTGCCTTCAGACCATGGTTTTGCATGGGCTCTAGCGTCGTGCCATCTTTAGACTCTGGTGTGCCAGACATGCCCAGCATGCGTGGCTGGCTTGGGCCGTAAATATCCGCATCCAAAATACCAACCTGTGCGCCATCGCTAGCCAGTGCTAATGCGAGGTTCGCTGAGGTTGTGGATTTGCCCACGCCACCTTTACCAGACGCCACCGCAATAATGTTCTTGATGCCAGAAATGCGCTTCAGGCTCTTCTGAACGGCATGCGCCTCAATCTTTTGCTCAATGCTGATATCGAGTGCAGTGTTAAAGCCTGCTAGTGCCTCTTCAACCTGCTTCTTTAATTCGTTGCGGTAGTCGCCAGCAGGATAGCCCAACTCGATGCGTACCAGAATTTTATCATCAGTCAGCTCTATGGATTTGACAGCATTGCTGCTGACAATATCTTTTTCCAGGTAGCGATCTTGCACAGTATTTAATTGCGCTTCGATAGCCGCTTTTGAAAGCTCACTCATATTGATGTCTCCGGTAGTAGGGTCAAATTTTAAGGAGAGTCTACACTACGCGTGTGCAGACAAAAACTCCAGAATCTTTAGGGAGATTGCATCAGTACAGTCAATATATCTAATTAGATAGGCTAAATACGGCGCACAGATTGAATTGCGTTTGCTAAGATAGACAGCTCTTCTAAATAGTGAGACTGCAATCCGTGCGACAGAATCTGCTACGTGCTGATAACAAGCTTCTGAATTATCCAATTCGTGAAGTGGTGACTATCGGCAAACAGCTGGAAAAGCTGGGTAATTTGAATATGATCTGGGAAAACATCGGCGACCCGATTACAGCAGGCGAAAGCGTGCCGGATTGGATCAAAGAGATTGTCAGAGAGAATGCCACTACTGATCAGGCCTTTGCCTATACTGACACCCGTGGTTACTTACCGGCGCGTCAGTATATCCTTGAAAATTTCTCGAATGAGAAAATCTGTACGGTTGACGATATCTTGTTTTTCAATGGCTTAGGTGAGGCAATTAATAAGGTTATCAATAACCTGCCCCGGGAAGCACGTATCTTGGTGCCCTCACCGACTTATCCATCCCATGCTACCGCTGAGGCAATGCATGCAGGTTGCTCATTCATTTCTTACAAGCTAGATCCTGAAAATAATTGGGAACCGAATCTTGAAGAAATTGAGAATAAGGTGAAGTACAACGATCACGTTGTGGCCATTTTGGTAATCAACCCCAATAACCCAACGGGTCGTGTCTTTAACCGTGAAACCTTGGAAAGCATCGTAAAAATCGCCAAAGATCATGACTGCTTCCTGATTTTTGACGAAATCTATCATGCGATGACCTTTGATGGCGTTGAGAATACCTTGCTGCATGAAATTATCGGTGATGTGCCCGGTATTAGCATGAAAGGCATCAGTAAAGATGTGCCTTGGCCGGGTTCTCGCTGTGGCTGGATCGAAGTCTACAATGCCGAGAAAGATGCACAGTTCCAAGACTTTATTCGCATGATCTTGCTGGCAAAAATGCTAGAGGTTTGTTCAACCACTCTGCCGCAGATGATATTGCCACATTTGTATGATGCGCCAGAGTTTAAAGTCAGTATTCGAGCGCGTATTGAAAAGTATCAACGCCGGGCTAAGCAAGCGGTGGAATATTTTAATACCTTCCCGCAACTGCGTGTCACTATGCCGGGCGGTGTGTTTTATCTTGTGGTAGAACTTTTAGATCTTCCCCGTTCCAAGCTGAGTGCAACGACTAAAGCGTCCCGTTTGTTTATCGATAAGTTGTTATCGGAGAAGGAAGTCGCGGAAGATTTTCAGTTTAGCTATGAATTAATGGCTTCTGAAGGTGTTTGCGTCGTGCCATTGAGCGGTTTTGGCTCTAACTTAAACGGCTTTCGGATGACGCTATTGCAGGAAGACGACGAGGTATTTACTAATACCTTGGAGAAAATTGGAAACGCAGTCAGTGCTTATTACGCCAAATAAAGGCTACTAGCTCGTAAACAGCAGGCATAAAAAAGCCACCTTAATTGCTGGGTGGCTTTTTTGATTCTGGCTAAGCGATTACTGAGGCTTGCCGATCACATCAACACCACGTGGTGGGCTGAAGTAGAATGTGCTACCGCTGATGGGCACATTATTCTGTGCATTTAAAGTGATCTCAGTGCGCTGACCCAATTGATCAAACAGCACCATACGCTTAAGGTTGCCTGCAGTATCCAAGCCCAGTTGAATGTATTTGAAATCACGGCTTGCTTGCTTAGGAACCAACTGGTGCCAATCCAAACCAGAACCGCCCTGAATTTCCTGAACGTTAAACTGTGAACCCGGTGGGTCAAGGCGCGTCAGGATAGCGATTGGCGTGTTTGATACCGCTTGGTTAACTGGCTTAACAGTAACCTGCTCCAGATCTTTATCGTAGATCCAGACATTCTTACCATCACCAATCATTTCCTGTGGCTCTGGCTTTTTATAAACCCAGCGGAAACGACCTGGGCGGCTTAAGTACAAATCACCGCTAGAGTTTTGGGTAACAACACCCTTCTTATCAAACACTTGCTGAGTAAAGCTACCTTTCAGGCTCTTTACGTCAGTGAAAAAAGAGTCTAAACGTTCACGGGCTGTGTCAGCATAGGCAGCTTGACCAATACTGGCAGCCAGCAGTGCGGCAACTAAAAATTTATTTCTCATGTATAACCTCAGTCTTTAACGGGAGGTGGCGCAAGTACTTCGCGTGTTCCATTCGATTGTACTTCACTTACGACACCGGCATCTTCCATCGCCTCGATCATCGAGGCTGCGCGGTTGTATCCGATTTTCAAGCGACGCTGTAAGTAAGAGATTGATGCGCGACGTGATTCCGTCACGACGCCAACCGCCTGATCATACAGATCATCACCTTCAGAATCGCTCAAGGGCTCCAGTCCGGGGATTGGGGCACTTGCTCCGCCTGTATCCTTTAGGACATCGTCCAGGTATTGGGGTTCCCCGTGTTCTTTAAGATAATTGACCACTTCTTCAACTTCTTCATCGCTCACAAAGGCGCCATGTATACGTTGCGGCAAACCCGTTCCCGGTGGCATGTAAAGCATGTCACCATTACCCAGTAGCTGTTCTGCACCACCCTGGTCCAGAATGGTTCGGGAGTCGATCTTGGTCGATACCTGAAACGCAATTCGCGATGGGATATTGGCTTTAATCAAGCCGGTGATGACATCAACAGACGGACGCTGGGTCGCCAAAATCAGATGGATACCAGAAGCACGGGCTTTTTGTGCCAAACGTGCAATTAGCTCTTCAACTTTTTTACCGACCACCATAATCATGTCAGCAAATTCGTCGATAACCACCACGATATACGGATAAGGTTCCAAAGTGGATGGCCTTGTATCAATATGTTGGGTTGGGTCAAAGCTTGGATCTGTAATCGGCTCGCCACGGTCAATGGCTTCTTGCACCTTGGCATTGTAGCCAGCGATATTACGTACCTTCATATACGACATGGCGGCATAACGCTTTTCCATCTCACCAACACACCAGCGCAGCGCATTGGCCGCATCTTTCATATCGGTGACGACAGAAGTCAGCAAGTGAGGAATGCCCTCATAAATACTCAATTCAAGCATCTTGGGGTCGATCAGAATCAGCTTTACTTTGTCCGGTGTGGATTTGTACAACAAACTCATAATCATTGCGTTAACCGCAACCGACTTACCAGAACCGGTGGTACCCGCAACTAGCACGTGAGGCATTTTAGCCAGATCAGCAATCGCAGGGTTTCCAGCAATGGTTTTACCCATGGCGAGTGTTAGCGGCGACTTCGCATTCTGGAATATTGGTGCATTTAAAATCTCACTAATTGCGACTAACTCACGGGTATCATTCGGAATTTCAAGTCCGATGGTCGTCTTACCCGGAATGACTTCAACGATACGAATACTGGGTACACGCATGCTACGGGCAATATCTTTGCCCAAGCCAGAGATGCGGCTAACCTTTGTACCTGGTGGTAAGTCCAATTCAAAACGGGTAACTACCGGTCCTGGGAAGCGGTCAACAACCTCAACCCCATGTATGCCGTAGTCAGATAAGGTGCTTTGGATATTTTCAGCCAGAGCGTCCAGTTGTTCGTCGGAGAATTTATCCTGGTTTTTAGGTGCTGGCTCCAGCATATCAAGCGGCGGTAATAACCCTAACTTATCGCCATGGTATGACTTAGGCGCTGGCTTCCTCGGTGCTTGTGCAACTTTAGGCACTTGTCTGGCTGGCTCTGGCGCTTGTGTTTTGGCCGCTTGTGGCAATGCAACCGGTGTTAAGTCGCTGTATTCCTCTTCTGCCACAGGCACTTCAGCCGGTGCTGCTGGCTTTTGCGGAGCGGCACCGATCATATTATCGGGAATGCTGAGTGTTTCTGCTGGTGCAGCGGTTGGCGCAGGTGCTGCTGCTTGCGGAGCGGGAGCATTACGAGCACCACCACCAGAGACGACTTCACGCACAACGGGAATGTCTTGCTCGTCAATCTCGTCGTAATCATCAAGACCTTCAAAAGCATCCAAAGTATCGGCGCTTTTCTTGGTTGTTGGCTTTTTCAGTTTAGCCAGTACGCCAGAGCCTTTCTCGGTTAAGCCGGATACCCAGCTAGCTGATTTTTGCTTGGCGCTGGTTTTAGCTTTTGCTGCCGGTTGTGCGGCCATGTCGACTTCATCGTCGTAATCATCATAGGCTTCTTCAGTAGGCGCAGTGCTCGGCCCTTTGCTCTTGGTTTTAGGTGCTGATTTGGGCGCTTTTCCAGCGGGCTTGTCGGGGCCTTTTTTAAACAAATTAGGAATTAATGGCTTTTTCGGCTTTGACGATTTTCCACTTGCGCCACTTTCTGGCTCGCCGATCAGTCTATCAAACAGCCAAAGTGACCCTTCGCCAACGCGATCAATTACTTTTAACCACGAAATATCCAGCAGCAGCGTTAAGCCCGCAAAGAATCCGCAGAACAAAGAAACAGTTGAGCCAAAGTCACCGAGCACGGCCACCATGGCCTTGGCCATCATCAGCCCCAGCAATCCGCCTGCTTTGTAGGTGAGCGTACTCTCCGGCCAGAGGAGCGTGATCAGCCCGCAGCCGCAAAGCAGTGCCAGAAACACGCCGATTACAGTCAACCACGTATTTAATCCACCATGGCTCGGCAGTGGTCGAAACAGGAAAAAACCGAAATACAATAAAGAAATTGGAATCAAATAAGCCAGATAGCCAAAGAAACCAATCAAAATACTTGCAAGATAGGCCCCTGCTCTTCCGGCCTTGTTCTGAATAATTGCGTCACTGTTAAATTGGAAAAAACTCGGGTCATCCGGGTTAAATGATACTAAGGCTAATAAAATGACTGCGCTAAGTCCTGAAAAGAAAAGAATGCTGGTTTGTTGCAGACTCACTAATTTTTGCGCATTTAATTTATTTTTAATTCCTTTTTCTGCCAAAACTTACTCCATGACGCTTTCAATGCCCGAACGGGCTTAATATTTTTAGTGTGATGCTGGTCGGTGATTGTGCTTGGATAGCCGTTCCATGCCCCCTAGGCCAAAGGATTATAAGGCTTTAACCACAGAAAAAGAATATTTATTCTGTAGTTGCTTTACCTTATGCTCCCCATTACTTAGCATATGAATCATTAATACCTAAATCAGGATCACCTCCATGCAAGAAACAAGACACAGCCGCCTATTAATTCTGGGCTCCGGACCTGCGGGTTATACCGCTGCCGTATACGCAGCCCGTGCTAACCTTAATCCGGTTTTAATCACTGGAATGGAGCAAGGCGGACAGCTAACCACAACGACCGACGTGGATAATTGGCCTGGTGATAATGATGGCGTTCAAGGCCCAGAGCTCATGGAGCGCATGAAGAAGCACGCGGAACGCTTTAATACTGAAATCATTATTGACCACATTCAAAGCGTAGACTTCAGCGAGCGCCCCTTTAAGTTAAAAGGCGATACCGGGGCGTATACCTGCGATGCACTGATTATTTCAACTGGTGCTTCTGCGATGTATCTGGGGCTTGAGTCTGAAGAGAAGTTCAAAGGTCGTGGTGTATCCGCTTGTGCTACGTGTGATGGTTTCTTCTACCGTAAGCAAAAAGTGGCAGTGATCGGTGGTGGTAATACTGCGGTTGAAGAAGCGCTGTACTTATCCAATATTGCTTCAGAAGTTATCTTAGTACATCGCCGTGACTTTTTGAAAGCAGAGAAGATTTTGCAAGACCAGCTGTTCGAAAAAGCGAAGAACGGCAATATCACATTGATGTGGGATCACACGCTGGAAGAAGTCACGGGTGACAATGCGGGTGTGACCGGCTTGCGCTTAAAGCATACTAAGACCGGTGAAGTCCAAGCGGTTGATGTCCATGGCGTATTCATTGCCATTGGTCACAAGCCAAACACGGCAATGTTTGAAGGTCAGCTGGATATGAACGGCGGCTACATTACGGTTAACAGTGGCTCTGCAGGTAATGCAACAGCAACGAGCGTACCGGGTGTATTTGCGTCTGGCGATGTAATGGATCACGTATACCGTCAAGCCATTACTTCTGCGGGCACTGGCTGCATGGCTGCACTGGATGCTGAAAAGTATCTTGATGCACTTGGTGAAGCCTGAGTCGGAAATCTAGCCCTATGACGCCTCAAGAGCTGACATTTCTTGAACCCGGTGCCCATGATGAGCCCTTCCCACCCGCAGAAATGGCGTGGGATGAGCCCAATGGCTTAATTGCCATCGGGGGCGATTTGTCAGTTCCAAGGCTTATCAATGCTTACCGCTCTGGGATTTTCCCCTGGTTTAATCCGGGGGAGCCAATTTATTGGTGGAATCCAGACCCGCGTGCAGTGCTGCTTCCAGAGATGGTTAACTTCAGTCGAAGCCTTAGAAAGACGATTAGAAATAAAGGCTACAAGGTTGTTTTTGATCATAATTTTAAACAGGTGATCGCCGCTTGCGCAGCACCGCGCTCGTATAGCTCCGGCACTTGGATCTCTCCCGAAATGCAACAGGCATATTGCCGCTTACATGACGCTGGCGTCGCGCATTCGGTAGAAGTCTATAATAAGGATGATGTGCTGGTGGGTGGCCTGTATGGCATTAGCAGCGGCGGTGTATTTTGTGGTGAGTCGATGTTTAGCACTGAGCCAAATACATCCAAGATTGCCTTTATCGCCTTAGCTTGGTATGCGCAGCATGTGGGATATACCTTGATTGACTGCCAGCTGGAAAACTCACATTTGCTGAGTCTGGGCTCGACGAGTATTTCAAGAAAAGATTATATGACCGTCCTGCGCTCAGCGCCCGAGCCTGAGCAGGCAGACTGGGTATTTGATCAATCGGTTGACCTGTCTCGCTGGGAGCCAGGCCAAACCGATTAACGACTGACGATTACGCTTTGCCGTGCTCAGCTAGATCTAGCCAAGTGCTTACCACGGTATCCGGGTTCAGGGAGACACTATCAATTCCCTGATCCATTAACCACTCTGCCAGATCTTCGTGATCTGAAGGGCCTTGTCCGCAAATGCCGACATACTTGCCCTGCTTCTTACAGGCTTCAATTGCCATCTTCAGCATCGCTTTCACCGCAGGATCACGCTCATCAAAGCCTTCTGCCACTAAGCCAGAATCACGATCTAAGCCAAGCGTTAGCTGAGTCATATCATTTGAGCCGATAGAGAATCCGTCAAAGTACTCAAGGAAATCTTCAGCCAATACCGCATTCGATGGCAGCTCACACATCATAATATGACGTAAGCCATTATCACCACGAGCCAGACCATTCTCTGCCAGCAATTCAGTCACGCCTTTTGCTTCTTTCAAGGTACGTACGAATGGAATCATGACTTCAACATTGGTCAGTCCCATGACATTACGCACGCGCTTAATGGCTTCGCACTCCATTTCAAAGCAGCGACGGAATTCCGGGTCGATATAACGGGCCGCACCACGGAAGCCAATCATTGGATTTTCTTCGTGTGGCTCGTACGCTTCACCCGCAATTAAGTTGGCATACTCATTCGACTTAAAGTCGGACATACGCAAAATAACAGGTTTAGGGTGGAATGCTGCCGCAATGCTGGAAACACCTTCTACGATCTTATTAATGAAGAATTCTTCAGGGCTTTCATAAGCATCCGTACGTTTCTTAATAATTGTTTGTAAGGCTTCAGATTGTTTATCTAGCTCTAGCAAAGCGCGTGGATGAATACCAATCATATTGTTGATAATGAATTCCATGCGAGCCAAGCCAACACCGTGATTTGGAACCTGACAGAAGTCAAAGGCACGGTCTGGGTTACCGACGTTCATCATCACTTTAAGCGGCAACTCTGGCATATCCTGCAACTCAGTGCGCGTCACTTCAAACGGAATAATACCGGGGTATACATAGCCGGTATCACCTTCGGCACAAGACACGGTGACTTCCGTGCCATCGCTGATTAGCGAGGTTGCATCGCCACAACCAACCACTGCGGGCACGCCTAATTCACGAGCAATGATTGCTGCATGGCAAGTACGTCCGCCACGGTTAGTCACAATCGCAGAGGCACGCTTCATGATCGGCTCCCAATCAGGGTCCGTCATGTCAGTAATCAGTACATCGCCAGGCTTGATGTGATCCATGTCATCAATACTTAGAATGACTTTGGCAGTGCCTGAACCAATCTTAGAGCCGATAGAGCGACCTTCGATAATGGGTGTTGCTTTGCCTTTAAGGTCATAGCGTTCCATCACATTGCCAGATTGACTCTGAACAGTTTCAGGGCGCGCTTGTACAATGTACAGCTCACCATCATTACCATCCAGTGCCCACTCAATATCCATTGGGCGGCCATAATGTTTTTCGATGGTCATGGCTTGACGAGCGAGCTCTTCGACTTGTGCATCGTTAATGCAGAAGCGACGGCTTTTCTCTGGATCGTTATCGATAATTTTAACGGGGTCTTCAGCACCGGCTTCAGAGTAAGTCATCTGAATCAGCTTGCTGCCCAGTGTTCTACGTAATACCGCCGGTCTTCCCGCTTCGAGCGTTTGCTTGTGAACGTAAAACTCATCCGGGTTAACCGCACCCTGCACGACCATTTCACCCAAGCCATAGCTACCAGTGATTAGTACTACTTTATCGAAGCCTGACTCGGTATCCAGCGTAAACATAACGCCACTGGCTGCGATATCAGAGCGGACCATTTTTTGGATACCGGCAGACAACGCAACCAAGCTGTGATCAAATCCCTGATGCACGCGGTAAGCAATCGCACGGTCGGTAAACAAAGACGCAAATACGCGGCGAATCGCCAGTTTTATCGATTCTAGTCCATGTACATTTAAGAAGGTTTCTTGCTGGCCTGCGAACGAGGCATCGGGCAAATCTTCGGCGGTTGCGGATGAGCGCACGGCCCACGTCACTTCCTCACCATATTCCTGCTCAAGTTTGACATAAGCTTCGTTAATGCTTTGCTCAAACCCTTCCTGTAATGGAATACTCATAATCCATTCGCGAATCTGGCTGCCGGCTTTGCTCAGCTCTGCGATGTTATCAACATCCAGCGTTTCCAGAACGGCGTTGATACGATCTCCTAAGCCTTCATGCTCCAAAAACTCCCTGTATGCATGCGAGGTCGTCGCAAAACCACCCGGTACTTTCACACCAAGATTACTAAGATTCTGGATCATCTCACCTAGCGAGGCGTTTTTGCCTCCCACGTGATCGATGTCATTAATGCCAAGCTGGTTCAGCCAAACGATGTACTGCTGCTTCATTATTTACCTTTTAAACAATTAGCAAGGTACGAAACCTTTGATTAGAAAAATGAGCGCGGCAGTTACCGGTGGAATCTGCCGTGGTCGGGTCTTGCTTGGTAGCAATGCGTTAGTCATTGCCCATGGTCTTGCGATAAATCCGTGCAATTTGCGTTGCTAATTCTTCGACTGATTGTGAGGTCACGTCAAGTGGAATCAGACCATAGCGATCATAAAGGTCACTGGCCATCTTAATTTCGGAGGTGCACGTTGACATCGACGAGTAGCGACTTCCGGGGCGTCTTTTCTCCCTAATATGGTGCAAGCGCTGCGGACTAATGGTCGTTACGATCAATTTTTCTTTGTGCGCCAGAATCTCTTTGGGGAAGCAGTAACGTTCAAAGTCATCTTCGGTTAACGGGTAGTTAGCCGCTTTTATACCAAACTTAAGCGCAAGATAGAGACAGGTCGGCGTTTTTCCGGAACGAGAGACGCCGACCATAATAATATCGGCCTCATCTAAGCTCTTTAGAATCATCCCGTCGTCGTGCGACAAGGTGTAATTCACCGCATCGATTCGGGCGTCATATTGCAATTCATTGACTAAGCCATGCATCAAGCCTGACTCGCGGCGCGCTTCTACGCCTAAATTGGCTGATATTTTATCCAAATAGTTATCAAATAGCTCATAGTAATGGGCATTTACTTTGGAAAGGACTTCATTGATTTCTTTATTGGCCATGGTGGCAAACACCAGCGGTAGCATGGGTTCGGAGGCGGCCTGATCATTGATTTTCTGAACCAATGCATCAGCCTTTTCGATAGTGTCAATGAAGGGATGATAGCGCTTTTTGAAACTCACCTGTGGGAACTGAGACAGCAGGCTGCTCCCGAGTTCATCAGCGGTGATACCGGTACTCTCTGATATAAAGTAGACATCGCAACGCATAGGATTACTTTCCGGTTGGTCAAAAGACTTTGTTATGATCGCGTAATCCTAGCATAGGACAACACTATTCTTCAGCAATCAGGAGCAAATATAATGATCAAACAACCCATTTTTAATTCACTTGGTGATGGCATTCTACATCTTGATGCGGAGTACCTGAGTCCGGGAATTGCCTCGGTATATGTACTGATCGAAAATGACGAGTGCGCCATTATTGAAACCGGCACGTTTCATACCGTGCCACATATTTTGGACGTATTGAAGGCAAATGGCCTAACGGAAGAAAATGTCCGATATGTGATCCCGACTCATGTTCATTTGGATCATGCGGGCGGTGTTGGCCAGCTGATGAAAATCTGCCCCAATGCGGAGCTGGTGGTGCACCCTAAAGGTGCGCGGCACATGATCTCCCCTGAGAAGTTGAGCATTGGCGTAAAAGCAGTCTATGGCGAAGCGGCGTTTGAAGAGCTGTATGGTGAACTGATTCCCGTTGATGCGGCTCGTGTCGTTGAGGCTCCGGATAACTTCGAAGTCACCCTCGGAGAGCGCGTGTTACGTTTTTACGATACACCGGGCCATGCGCGTCATCACTTTTGTGTACATGACTTGAAAAGCAATACCATTTTCTCTGGTGATACCTTCGGTATTGGCTACCCTCAGCTGGAAACGACTTCGGAGCGCTTTATTTTTGCGACAACAACTCCGGTGCAATTTGATCCTGATGCCTTGCGTGCCAGTATTGCGCGATTATTGTCAGTCAAGCCGGCTGCATTTAATTTAACTCACTTTGGCCGCATTGTCGCGACTGACGCGGTGGTTAAGCAGTTGCATGACAGTATCGATAAGTTTGTCGCGGTTGCAGAACAAGCAGAGTCTGTTACTGAAGATCGGGTGGCTCATATCGACCAGCAAATTCGTGACTATTTGCTGGGCTGCTATCAGGCTTTGGGCGGTACCCAATCGGATGAGAAATTCCTGGAGGTGATTGCCATGGATAGCAAACTCAATGCTCAGGGTTTAGATGTTTGGTTGTCGCTTAAAGCGCAAAAATAGAGCATTAATTTTGTATAAAAAATAACAAATAGCATTTTATTATCAATAAGTTGTATCAATTTTATCCAAGCTTGAACTTGTAAGCACCCCAAGCGTCACAGAGAGTGAGCGGCACAGGATGTGCTGCCGTAAATGGATACAAAGCGACAACAATCATGGAGATAATAAAATGCTTAAACCCCTGACTATTCTGAGTGTAAGCACGGTGGCTTTGCTTGCCTCGACCTCAGCATTTAGTCATGTCATTTGTGCACCCGATTCCCCCCAAGGGCGTGCTATAGGACATACTCACAATCAGGCTTATACCGTTCCGCGTATCGTACAACAGCCTGCCGCTCATAACCCTAATCAAGCGCGCTACTTACAGCAGCAGCGTGCCAGACAGCAAAAGGCTTTAGCGAACCAGCAGCGCATCAATCAGCAGCGTCGTGCTCAGGCACTTCAAAAGCAGCAGCAAATTGCCGCTCAGAAAGCCCGACAGATACAATTGCAACGTTTAGCCGCGCAGCGCGCTCAACAAGCACGCCAGCAGGCCGCTCAGGCTCGTGCCAGACAAGCAAAATTACAAGCACAACAAGCGGCGCGTTATGTACGCCCTGCTGCGCCAGTTAAGCAAGTCGTTCGCTACACTGCGCCAGTTGTTCAACAGCAATATGTACAACCAACGTATGTACAGCCAGTGGTTTATTACCAAGCGCCAGCCCCTGTTGTTTATCAGGCACCGGTTTATTATGCGCCACCACGTACCACCTACACGCCTACTAACTCTTATATTTCAGTGAGTGTTGGCGGCGGTAATGGTGGTGATCACGGAAGTCGCTCTAGTTTTCACAGAGTTTCTAAGCCGGTAAAGCAAGTTCATACCAAGCATTACCCACGTCAGAAAGCCGTTGTGCAACACCTGCAAGCGAAGTATCAGCAGGCTAAACACCAGCAAGCGAAGCAGTATAATCATACGGGAAAGTCGTACGGTAACTACAAAGTCGGTGGCAATGGTGGTGAGCGGAGTCATTCCGGACATCGTCAAGCTAAGCGTCAACAGGCTGCACATCATATGGCCTGGAAAGGTCAGCAGCAGTCAAAGCATGGACAATCTCATGGCAAGCACTCGCAGCATAGCTACGATAAAAAGTGAATTTAGCACTGAATAAATAAAAAAATCTCGATACAAATAATAATTTGCGGAATAATTAACTTTATTCCGCATTTTTTATTCCTTACTGTCCTAAAATAACCTAGTATCAATCAATATAAACATCAAACAAGGTGTATTTTCTCATTAATGAGGAACTTTTGCACACTTTGAAGTGTCCCAAAGCGGGCAAATTATTGAGCACTTAGGAATTATTGTTAGGAGAGCGTTGTGAGGAAATATTATCTATTTGTGAGTATCCTGCTTGTCGCCATGGCGCAGTTAAGTGCTTCTGTGTTTGCTGATGATCAGGTATACATTACCGAGCAAACTGTCAGCACCGTTCAAAGTCAGCAAGCGATATCGATTGAGCAAGGCATCCGCCACGGACGCATTACCCCTAGAGAAGCAGAGAAGCTCAAAGAACAGCAGCAAACCATTGTGGCGATAGAACACACCTTGGCTGAGGATGGCGAATTGGATGGCGACGAGCTAAGAGTGTTGTTTGAAATGCTGGAGGAGGCGCGCAATCATATCAATCGCCTACTGCGAAACCGGATTACCAGCCACGCAGTCATGGATGATGCTTAAGATTTACCGTTTCACTTAAGGCTTTTGAGTCTCGCCTTCAGCGGCTTTCTCGCCGGTCTCTTTTTCTTTCGCAGCTTCTAGCTCTAACGCCAAGGCTTTGTCAGCCGTAATTGCATCGGTGATAGCTTTGGCACCGGCTTTGGCGCAGTTGTCATCAATTGCGCCAGTCTCTGCGCCACTCACTCCGATCGCACCGTAAATAGTATCATCCAGCTTGATCAATACCCCACCAGCAGACATTAATACCCCATCAGTACGGCCTACCGCAGTATCAGATAAGTTAGCCAGTTGTGTGGTGTTTTTAGAGAAGTTAGCCGCAGTAAAGGCTTTTTTACGGCTTAGTTCGACTGAGATCGGGCTTGAAAAGGTATCTCTTAAGATAACCTGTGTCAGGCCATTGCGATCAACCACTGCAGCGCTGACTTTAGCCCCTGCTTCCCGACAAGTATTAATGCTAACCTGAGCGGCTTGTACGGCAGAAGCCAAGCTTAATTGGTCAACCCGAACATTATTCTTAGTTGTACTATCGTCCTGCGCCATCACAGGCAGCATGGTGCTCGCTAAAGCGGCAATAATGAGACTTTTCTTGTAATTCATTTATTTGTTTTCCCCGTAGAAGGCCCTAAACCCGTTAGTCTCTGTGTGGCTGAGCGGGTTCATATTATCTGTAAAAATCAGTCGTTTAATAAAAATGCTGCATTGCACAAAAATAATTGAAGCGACCTATTCGCATTTCAGTTATAGTCTTACTCACTAAAGGCGTACCGCTACACTAACAAACGATTACCAGATAAATCGTGAACAGGAAATACACATTATGCAAGTTTTCTTTGAAAGCCTAAAAACACTTCAAAAAATGACTGACTTAGGAATGGCTGTTGCTAACCTTGGCTCAGTATCGGCGCAAACCATCGCTTACCGCACTGCTTTTATGCAGCACGGCGCTGCTTCTAGTAATTGGCAGCAAAAAGAAGCACATACTATGACGATGGAAAAAGTGGATGCAGCTGGTCAAGGCGCTGAAGTACTCTGGAAGGGCCTGAATAAAATTAATCAGAGCATCCTGAAAACGGCGACTGACAGCACGGCGCGTTATTCCCAAATTAAGCCAGTGACTCAGCCATTAGACTTGATGCATATCCCAGTGCAATTGATGCAGGCTAACCAAGATGCCGCGATGGAAACATTGAAGCTTAGCAACGAAATTATTGATACACTCACCAAAAGCATTAAGCCGGCTCATCGCTATGCTTCTGGCAATGCAGATCGCCTGTCGGTTAAGAAAGTGCGTTAATTCAAATTTAGGGAGCAATTATGCGTCTGGGAACTTGTCTTCATCACAATGAACACTATGTTTTTATCGAGCGAGAGGGGCATTATTATTTGCCTGCTCTGGTTGCTGAAAATACTGGTGATGAATGGCGTAGTTTGCAGACCTTAATTGCACACCCGCAGCGTGATAGCCTGTTATCCGCGCTTGAGCTGAGTGCGGATATGCAGGTTGACGACATCACCCTGCTCGCCCCGCTGCCACGCCCTAACAAAAATATTATTTGCATGGGGCTAAACTACTTTGATCACATTGCCGAAGCTGCAGATTTTGCCGGGCGCAATGCCAAAAAACCAACTGCACCCATCGTATTCACTAAATCCAATGCCTGTGTAATTGGGCCGGATAGCCCGATTCCAGATGATCCTGAAGTGAGCGAACAGCTGGACTGGGAAGTTGAGCTGGCGATTATCATTGGTAAAACTGGTAAAAAAATCCCACTCGATAAAGTGCATGAGCATATTTTTGCTTATACCATCGTTAATGACATTAGCGCCCGCGATTTACAGTTTGCGCATAAGCAGTTCTATATTGGCAAAAGTATCGATGGCGGCTGCCCAATGGGGCCAGTAATGGTCACCTCAGATGAGATTGCCGATCCACAAGCGCTGGCGTTGACCTGTCGGGTGAATGGCGTTGAAAAACAAGCCGGTTCCACGGCACAAATGATTTTCGACATTCCCTCGATTGTGTCCATACTGTCTCGCAGTATGACGCTGGAAGCTGGTGATGTAATCGCCACCGGAACCCCTGATGGCGTTGGCTTTGCCCGTAAGCCACCTGAGTTTTTAAGGTCTGGTGATGTGGTTGAGTGTGAAATTGAATCGATTGGCATTTTGCGGAATCCAGTCGTTTAATTGCACAGAGACTAGCAGCTGAAAAGCAGTTCATTTATATCAAAACTTCATATGAACTTGGCGCGTTTATATATAACTAATGTTTGAATATAAATTAAACGGTTTTGACTATTTGTCATAGAGCGCTGGGTTTTTTAAGATGAAGTTGCTTCTTAAATGAACTATATTAGTCGAATCTGTACCAATCTATAAGAAATTACAATGCACCTGAGTGGCAAACTCAGTGCAAATTTATTGGTTTATCCATAAAATGCAAACCCCGTGTCGAGCCTTCAAAACGTGCTACCTCTTACTCAGGAAAAATCGGTAATGAAAGTGTTATATACCATCGTATTGCTCCTGACTTCATTGGTTGCCTCTGCCGACCAAGGCTCAGGCGGCACTGACTTCGTTAATATCTTCCATAAGTATTGCTACGCTTTTAAAGATCGTAATGCTGCTTCGGCTGAGAAAAATCTTGAACGGTCGGGTAAATTTCGAAATCCGCAGTTTGAAGATGCTTATGAGATATTTGTTGGAAGTGTTGATTACGCGGTCACGCCACAAAATCATGATTGCACAACCGACGTGCTGCTAAAGCGTAATGGTCGCGTGTTGTTCTCCCAGAGCCAAATCATGTCACAGCTGATTAAGCTGTATGGTCTTAAAGAGACCAACCGTCGAATCTTCCAGGATGTTGCACTCAATAACCGCAATACCAAAATCCAGCAAACAGACTTCATCGGCAACACCGGACACAGCTATCGCATGCTCTATCCGCTGAATAATCAAGACAGCTACTATATGACGTTTACCATCGACTGGTAGTCAGGCACAAAAAAGCCATGCAATCGGCTAAACCTAAACTGCATGGCTAAACAACTGCCCTATTTCTTAATTTCTTATTTAAGCATCAGCCCATTCGCGTAATACGAACTTCTGAATCTTGCCAGTTGAAGTCCGAGGCAAATCACCAAAAATAAACTGCTTAGGCACTTTAAAGCGCGCTAAGTTATTGCGGCAGTACTCAGTAAGCTCTTCATGAGTGACTTGCTTATCTGCTTTGAGCTTGATAAAGGCACAGGGTACTTCGCCCCACTTCTCATCCTTTTTCGCAACAACCGCAACATCTTCGACAGCAGGATGACGATACAGCACGTCTTCCACTTCAATGCTGGAAATATTCTCTCCACCAGAAATGATAATGTCTTTGGAACGATCTTTTAGTTCGATATAAGCATCATCATGCCAAACGGCTAAATCGCCGGAATGGAACCAGCCACCATCAAAAGACTCTTCAGTGGTTGATGGGTTTTTCAGGTAGCCTTTCATTACAATATTGCCGCGCAAGAAGACTTCACCCATGGTTTTACCATCTCTGGGTACAGGGACTAATGTATCCGGATCGGCAACCATCAAGCCTGCTTGCATGGGTACTCGCACCCCTTGGCGCGATTTCAGTTTGGCTTTTTGTTCTGGCGTTTGATCATCCCATTCATTATTCCACTCGCAGACTACGCAAGGACCATAAGTCTCTGTCAAACCATAAACATGTGTCACCACAAAACCCATCGCTTCCATATCCTGAATCACAGAAGCTGGTGGTGGAGCGCCGGCAGTCATTACTTTAACCGCATGGTCAATACCAGCTTTATCAGATTCAGGTAGTGCATTAATCATGCCTAATACAATCGGTGCACCGCAGAAGTGATCAACCTGTTCCGATTTAATCAGACTGATAATCTCATCAGCACGTACATGGCGTAAGCAGACATTCACACCAGCAATTGCTGCAATCGTCCAAGGGAAGCACCAGCCATTACAATGGAACATCGGTAGCGTCCATAGGTACTTAGCGTGGTTGGGCATGCCCCATGACATGACATTGCTCACCGCATTTAAATAAGCGCCGCGATGGTGATAGACCACACCTTTTGGATTGCCCGTGGTACCGGAGGTGTAGTTTAAGCTGATGGCATTCCACTCATTTTCAGGTGTATGCCATTCAAAGTCAGGATCGCCTTCTGCCAGTAACTCTTCATAAGTTAGCTCGCCGAGTAGCTCGCCACCTTCAAAAGAAGGATCATCAATATCAATGACTAGGATTTTGCGGCCCAGCATTTTGACGGCTTGCTTGGTGATCTCTGTCATTTCAGGATCGGTAAACAGCACCTTAGCTTCGGCATGCTCTAAAATGAAAGCGACTGCGCTGGCGTCCAAACGAGTGTTAATGGAGTTGAGGACTGCGCCTAGCATGGGAATAGCAAAGTGAGCTTCAAAATGCTCAGGGATATTCGGGCAGATAATGGAAACAGTCTCACCTTTTTTCACACCACGACGCTGTAAAGCGCTGGCCAGACGGCGACAGCGAGTATATGTATCCTGCCAGTTACGACGCACATCGTTATACACGACCGCCGTTTTATATGGATAGACCGAGGCGGCGCGTTCCAAAAACGTTAAGGGACTAAGCGCCTCAAAATTGGCAGGAACCTGTTCTAATCCCTGTTCGTAGATCGTATGTGAAACCATCGACTTCTCTCCTCTCTCTTTGCAATGCTCAAGCTAACTGATAATAGGTTAACCCCGTAAAATCAGCACATCATAATTTGACTTATGGGTCGGCTGTGGCAGGATAGTATTCCCTGATCATTGCGCTATCATTTCCCAATTGTATCGAATTGTAACCAAGGAGTGACTGATTGGCCTTAGTTCGAGCCGTAACCTCAAAGCTCTCCCGACGCTTCCTGCTAACCTTATTGGCAATAACCGTAGCCACCTTTAGTGTGATCTACTTGTTTTCGGTGCCGCTGATTAAACAGCAAGTATTTGAAATTGAACGCCATTCCAGCCGTTTAATTTTGGATAATGTGGTTGAGTTAGCCAGTAGCATGTACAGCAATGTTGAGGAATACCGAACCCAAGTGCTGGATAGCCATCAGCAGGAATTGCGGGTCGCTGTATCGCTCACCGAGTCCTTTATTCGCAGCCGCTTTCAGGATGCTAAGAAAAATAGCGTGCCCGATGCCGAAGTACGTCAGCAAATATTCGAATCTCTGCGTGATTTCAGGTATGGCAATAATGATTACATCTGGGTCGCCAGTTTTGATGGCAAGTTGTTATCGCATCCCGATTCCCGTTTTCATGGAAACCCTTCCACTGCGATTTTGGCAGATACGGAAGCCTCATTTCTCAATGATATTGTGCAAAAGGTCTCGCAGGATGGCGAAGGCTTCTACCCCTATCGCTGGCATCGCTTATCGAAAACCGATGTGTTGGATAAAGTGGCCTTTGTAAAAAGCTATCCGGACTGGGGGATTGTGGTTGGCTCCGGCGTGTATTTGGATGATTTAGAAAAAGAGGTGTTACAGCGCAAAGAGAAGGTGTTGTCTGATTTGCGCACCGCGCTACAAGATATTACGCTGGCTAAAACCGGCTACCTGTATATTTTTGATTCACAGAAAAAAATGCTGATTCATCCTAATTCAAACTTGGATGGTGTGCAGTTTAATAGCTTGAAAAATCCACTCACCAATAGCTCAATTGCTGATGAATTAATGGCGCTGGCAGATACTGGAAAAGAGCTGACTTATCTCTGGGATAAGCCGGAAGACCCCGATAACTATAGTTATGAAAAGCTCTCATTAGTACGCTATCTTCCGGGATTTGACTGGTATATTTGCTCTTCTATCTATTTGGACGAATTACGCAGTAGCTCTGAATTACTCGCCAATCGATTGATGATGCTCGCGGTCTTAACGCTACTTGGCTCGCTGCTGTTTGCGCTGTTTTTTGTGAATCGCATCACGCGACCATTGGAACAATTAGCCAGCACCGCACAGCAAGTCCAGGATGGTGATCTATCGGCGCGCAGTGGCTTAAGTGGTGATGATGAAGTCGGCACGCTAGCCAGCAGTTTTGATGGCATGGTACAGCGACTGGAGCACAATATCGAAACGCTGGACTCGCAAGTTAAGCAACGAAGTGATGAGTTGCTGGAAGCCCATGCCCATGCACAGCGCATGAATGCGGTGGGACAATTAGCGGGCGGCTTAGCGCATGATTTTAATAATCTACTCTCCATTATTCAGGGCAATTTGTTGTTAATGCAGGAGCGCTATCCTGAAAATAAGGGACTGAATGCGTTTTTGGAGCCAGCGATTCAAGCTTCTAGGCGCGGCTCTGATATTACTCATCGGCTTTTGGCGTTTTCCCGCAAACAACCTTTGCAACCAGTTACCCTTGATGTGCAGCAATTACTAAGCGAGACCTGCACCCTATTACGAGGCTCCTTATCTTCCTCCATCCAGCTGGACTACCAAGCAGCGCCCACCGATAAAAAGGTCAATGTCGATCCCGCACACATGGAAAGTGCATTGATCAATATGGCCCTTAACGCCCGCGATGCCATGCCGAAAGGTGGCCAGTTACGCATTGAGTCAGCAGAGCGCACATTGGTAGAGCCGCTTGATGGCTATGATGAAACCGTATCTGCAGGTGACTACATTGAAATTGTCGTAAGCGATACCGGCTGCGGCTTTAGCGCGGATTCCAGTAAAAAAGCTTTTGAGCCATTCTTCACCACCAAGCAGGATTCGGATAACTCCGGCCTTGGCCTAAGTATGGTGTATGGCTTTGTGAAACAGTCTAATGGCTATATCGGGATTCATAGCCCGCCTGAAGGTGGTGCGAGTATTAGCTTGTTACTACCTGCTGTGACGGCAGTATTGGAAACGTCTGAAAAGCCAGAACGGCTCGGTGATATCTCATCTTTAGCAGGTAAACTGCTATTATTAATTGAAGATAATGATGAAGTCCGGCGCGTGGTGCGTGAGCAATTAATCAGTCTGGATTTACAGGTGCTGGAAGCAACGACCGCAGCCGAGGCGCGTGATTTAATTGATAATTTGCCGAACTTGGATATTTTAGTCTCGGATATTCGTCTTGCCGGGGTGACAGAAGGTCCGAAATTAGCAGAACAGTTCTACCAACAACAGGCAGATCGTACTATTCTATTAATTAGCGGCTACACGGATCAATTAAGTAGTGACCAGCATCGGGAGTTCCCGCTGCTACGAAAACCGTTCGACAAACAAGCTTTGTGCGAGGCCTTGCTAGCCGCCAGACCATAGCTTAGAAACTCAGGGAGGAAATGTGTCAAACAAGCATCACTTGATCTACATCGTCGATGATGAGGTCGCGATTTGCGAGCTATTGCAGACGCAACTGGCCGCTTATGGCTATTCGACGCAAGCCTTTCAGACCGGTGCGACGGCGCGTGCGGCGATTGCCCGCGAAGTACCAGACTTATGCATTGTAGATCTTGGCCTGCCGGATATGGATGGATTGCAGTTGGTGCGTGAATTAATGGATAACTGCCAGACGGGCGTGATTATTCTTTCAGGGCGCGGCAGCTTGCCCGATAAAGTCTTAGGGTTAGAGTTGGGGGCCGATGACTACATTAGCAAACCCTTCGAGCCACGCGAACTGATCGCACGGGTCAATAGCATTATCCGTCGCATTGAAAAAGCTTCCAGCCATGAAAGCTCGGTCACCAATAACCTATCGCGACAAGCCCATTTTGATGATTGGTGTTTTGATGTGGCGACCCTGACTTTGAGCAATAACGATGGTCGGACTGAGTTACTCAGTGCCGCCGAAGCTGAACTTCTGCTGTCATTACTACAAGCCCCTCGCCAGATCCTTTCCCGCGATCAGTTAATGAATGCCCGCACGAATGCCTTTGATCGCTGCATTGATGTGCGTATGTCGCGCATCCGTAAAAAAATCGAGCCAAACCCAAAATCACCCAAATTCATTAAAACGGTGTATGGCGCAGGCTATATGTTTACCAGCGAGGTGCAGTGGGCGTCTCATTAAGCCCAAACTCTCGTTTTACAAAGTTTTTACATAAAGCCCAGCTCACTCGCATACACTTAAATCATCAATAAACACAATAACAGGTGTGCCATGTTAAAACGGATTCTATTGTCGCTTTGCCTGCTGCTGCCCTTGGCGTCGCAGGCAGACCCTCTCAGCCCAGAACAAGTCCCCGAGCCACTCAAGCCATGGGTTGGCTGGGTGCTGCAGGATGCTAAGCAGCTGGACTGCCCTTATCAATATAATCAGGCGAATCGAACCTGTAGCTGGCCTTCTCAATTACAGCTTCTGCTCAGTGATAATGGTGGCACCTTTAGCCAGCAATGGCAGGTGTATGAAGAAATGCTGATTCGTTTGCCGGGAGATGGCGACTACTGGCCGCAGAATGTGCAATCTGACCAAGGCGAATTACTGGTGCAATCGGTTAAAGGCATGCCTTATGTCAAACTCAGCGCTGGCACGCATCGGGTACGTGGTTTATTTCGCTGGAACAAACTTCCAAAGTCCCTACCCGTCGCACCAGAGTCTGGCTTAATTGAGCTGCAGCTCAATGGCAAACTCATTCAACAGCCGCAGTTTAATCAGCAAGGCCAGCTCTGGCTAACGCAAGGCAGTGGCGAGGTGCTGAGTGAAGATAATCTGGATATTCAGGTCTTTCGCAAAATCATCGACAGCCACCCTATTCAGGTAGTTACCCAGATCAAATTACGGGTATCCGGCAAGCAACGTAACACCACCTTGTCGCCAGTCCTGTTAGATGGCTTTACCGCCCTAAGCATTAGTAGCAAGCTACCCGCGCGTATTGAAAACAAACAAGGCAAAAAACAACTGCAAGTGCAGCTACGCCCTGGTGAATGGACTTTGGAAGTAACAGGCCGTGCACCAAGCGACATCACTGAATTTACCTCGCCACTGCGCCAACAACCTTGGCCAGATCAGGAAGTTTGGGTCTTTCAGGCTGACCCTAAAATGCGTCAGGTGCAAGTGACTGGTGTGAATAGTATTGATCCTAACCAAACGCAATTGCCTCGCAACTGGAAGTCGTTGCCCGCTTATTTGCTAATGCCTGAAAAAACTTTATCGCTGGATGTAATGCATCGTGGAGCCACTCAAGTTGGGCGTGATACGCTCGCCCTAAAGCGTGAAATGTGGCTGGACTACGATGGCAAAGGTTATACCTTCAAAGACACACTCAGCGGCACCGCACAGCAACAATCACGCTTAAATGTACGGCCCGAAATTGAGCTGGGACGCGTCAGTATTGATGGGCAAGATCAATTCATTACCCGCGAAGCAACAGCCGGAGAATCAGGCGTTGAAATTCGTCGCGATCAAATCAATTTAAATGCAGAAAGTCGCTTTACCGGTTCCCGCTCTGAGCCACCGGTGAGTGGTTGGCAGCATGATTTGCAGAAGGTCAGCACGACCTTACACATTCCACCCGGCTGGCGTTTGCTATCCACCAGTGGCGCAGATAATTTGCCCAATAGTTGGGTCACGCAGTGGAGCTTGTTAGACTTCTTTCTGGTGCTAATTATTGCGCTGTCGGTTGCCTATTTGTACGGCGGCTTTTGGGGTGGCTTTGCGCTGCTGACTTTAGTGCTGACTTGGCATGAGCCTAATGCGCCACGTTATATCTGGCTAAATTTATTAGCCGCCATTGCACTATTAAAAGTACTGCCCGATAGCTGGTTTAAGCGCACTATGAATGGCTATCGCTGGATGAGTTTGCTGGCGTTGGTGCTATTTATGTTGCCTTATACCGTCGACACCATTCGCACCGGTTTATATCCGCAGCTCGATAATCGTTTCGCGATGTTATCACCCTCCACATCAATGCTCAGTAATCTGGACAGTGAAAACGATATGGTGATGATGGAGCAAGCAGAAAATACGATGGCGGTTCAAGCGCCGATGGTGCAATCACGTGTGCTCAAGAAAATGTCGGATAGCAGCTATGCCACCGGTATGGTTCAGCGCCCTGCTCCTAAAATGAAAAGCCCGGCAGACCTACAAGCCATTGACCCGAATAGCATGATCCAAACCGGCCCAGGTTTACCTGACTGGCGTGGCTATCAACGCGTATATTTTGAGTGGTCAGGTCCGGTAAAAGCCGACGAAACCAGCTACTTATTACTGATTAATCCGTGGATGAATATGCTGATGAAGTTTGCTGGAATTGCATTATTACTGGGGCTTTCATGGCGCTTACTGAGCTTAAGTAAAGGCTTTAGCTGGAATCCTAAGCAGTGGTTTAAGCGTGGTGTGGCAACGGTGTTGGCTGTGTTGTTATTGCCGATACTGCTCAGTAGTCATGAGCCAGTACAGGCTGAAACCATTCCTGATCCTGCAATGTTAGCGGAGCTTAAAGAGCGGCTGACTCGTACGCCGGACTGCTTACCGGAATGCGCGCAGATCGAGCAAATGCAAATTTCGATTGCCGATAATGCGCTACAAGCACGCTTACGGGTACATGCTGTTATTGATACCGCGATTCCGCTACCCGGCAGTCAGGATACTTGGCTGAGTCAGCGCATTATATTAAATGGCGAGCCTGCACTGGCGATTCAACGGGATGCCTCGCAGCAATTGTGGGTCGCGATTCCGCAGGGGCAAAGTGACTTGATATTAAGTGGTCCGCTGCCAAAACGCAATAGCGTGCCGCTGCCTCTACCACTTAAACCTCACTCTGTGAGCTGGCAAAGTAGCGATAAGGGGTGGACGCTGGATGGCGTGAAAGACAACGGCAGCACCGAGTCACAGTTGCAGATCAATCGCATCTTAAGTAAAGATGACAAAGCGCTTCAGGAGCAAGAGCAAAGCATTCTGCCGGCTTTTGTCAAAATCGAGCGTCATTTAAATATTGGGCTGGATTGGACGGTTGAAACCACGGTTACTCGATTGGCACCGCTTAATACGCCGCTGAGTTTGAGCATTCCGTTGCTAGCCAATGAGCAACCAATGAGTGAGCAGCTCACGATTAAAGATCAGCACATCAAAATTAATTTGAATGCGCAGCAGCGTCAGGCTAGCTGGTCATCACGTTTAACCGCTAGCGAGCAGTTGGTGTTAAAGGCCACTTCCAGTTCTGACTTTCTGGAAACTTGGCAAGTGGCGACCAGTCCGGTTTGGCACCTTGAAAGTAACGGGATTCCGGTGAATCAATATCTTAATCAAGCGAGTCAGACGATTCCTGTGTGGTATCCGTGGCCTGGTGAAACATTGAATCTGGCCATGACCCGACCTGAAGGGGGGGCTGGGCAAACCGTAACCTTGCTATCCAGCAATACCAAGATCACCACGGGAAAACGGGCGACTGATGTGACGCTAACGCTGAATATTCTGAGTAGTCGTGGCGTACTGCATACCATCAAACTGCCTGAAACCGCCGAGTTACAGCAGGTTAAAATTGATGGCGTGGCGCAGCGAATTCAAAGTACCGAGAATGCACTGAGCCTAAGCCTAAAGCCCGGCAAACAAACCGTGGTGGTGGAATGGCGCGAGGCCGAAGCGCTAGGAGCCAGCTATGAGTTTCCAGCAATTGACTTGGGCTTGCCCAGCGTGAATGCGCGTTTTGAAATTGGCTTGCCTGCTGACCGCTGGGTACTTTGGGTGGATGGCCCAACCATGGGGCCTGCTATTTTGTTCTGGGGTGTGTTACTGGCTTTATTGATTGTGTCATTTGCCTTGGCCGCTTCTAAACTTACACCACTAAAAACGTGGCAGTGGTTCTTGCTGGGTATTGGTCTGAGCCAAACTGAAACCTTCTTAATGGTTCTGGTGATTGCTTGGTTATTCGCAATTGCGCTGCGGGCAAAACTCAATAAGTCGCTAGACTATGCGCAGTTTAATGCCATGCAAGTGGGTTTGGCTGGCTTAACGCTGGTGGCCTTATTGGTGTTGATGGCAGCGGTGGCTAATGGCTTGCTGGGTAGTCCGGATATGCAGATTGTGGGCAACTTCTCCTCGTCATACAACTTGAATTGGTATCAGGATCGAGCCGATGCAATCTTGCCGCAGCCATCGCTGCTGAGTGTGCCTTTGTGGTTGTATCGCGGCCTGATGTTGGCTTGGGCTTTGTGGCTGGCGATCTCAGTACTGGGTTGGTTACGCTGGGGCTGGCAGTCTATGAATGTGGGTGGCGTGTGGATGAGCCGCCCACCTAAAGCACCGAGCTCTGGATCGGGTGGTTGGTTTGGCCGGAAAAAAGCCGCTGCACAGCCTGAAACGAGTAAGCCCGTTGAAGCTGTTGAGGCTAGTAGCGCTAAGGCTGAGCCTGTCAAACCCACGCCTGGCTCAGAATCTGAGTAAGTCGTAAAGCTCATTAATACGAGCCATAAAAAAGGCAGTACAGATTTCGGTTTGTACTGCCTTTTTACTTGCAAGGACTGAAACCACACAGCCCAAAATGTTCTTAACTTAAGCTCGCGATAAATCAATCAAACGCTCAACAATCGCCGCCAATGGCGCGCTATCTGACGATGACGCTTGCTTAGCCGCCTCCCGCCATTGCTTAGGTACCTTCTTGCCTTTTTTCCATTTTCCCGTCGCTAAATAATCATAGCGAGTTTCGGCGCGGGCACCTTTGGGCGGCGTCCATAAAAAATCAGGATGCGGGTTCATATACCACTCGCCACCAATCACCTTACCGCTGGCATCCAATTCCAAATCATAAAGATATCCAACCGTATCAATCGAGTCGCGACTTGGGTCATCCTCCTCATTTTGCGAAGGACTGGTTTCCACCACATACGACAGCTCCATTTGAATACCCACCAAGCTGCTGGTATTTAAACTGCGATAATCGCTAAAGCGGTCATTGGTCAAATCACCCATCGCAACCTTAGCTTCTTCTAACGTATCGACAGCCTCGCCCGTTTCTGGATTGAAATACTGATAGTCATAGGAAAATATTGGCTGATTCCAAACCTCATAATCATAAGTCGCATCCAGCACCATACTGCGCCGCGAGACACCAATCTGATTGACCACTGCCAAATGCCAAGTGCCAGGATTGGTATCAAAACAATTCACCGAAGTATTGCGTCCAATCTCATCCTGCTCTGCTTCTTTATCATCACAGCGGCCACCAATAAAGCGAGTTTCCGGTGCAACTTTAGCCCATAACAAAGAAGCCAGCGCCTTAATATCATCTGGGTAAAAGGTGATAAAGTTTCCATTTCCAGATTTTACAATGATGGAATTCGTCGGCCTCGGCATCATATACGCGGCTGGCGCCCAACCATGACAAATCCCCATCCACGGTTCAACTGAGCCTTTGGCATCGTGATAGTACTTGCCCTCATTCCACATGCGGCGGGTTAAAGTGTAGTTATCGTCACCAATTAGTGCATCGTATTTTTCAGCGGGCGATAAGCGATTAATCATGGCGGCACTTCGGCCTTCCATCACGGGCGCTGGCATATTTTCTTGAATGTATTTGGCATTTGCCATCCAATCATCCGCCTCCGGAAAATCAGGGTCGGCATAACGCTTGCCCAGTGCGCCTGTGTACAAGGCCCAGTAATCATCCGACCATGGCGACTCATCCAATTGCGCGGCCATCAGGTCTGCGGCTTCAATGCTCTCAAGGTCAGAATGGCGGAATTTATCCACCAAGCTCTCGGCCATATCATTGGACTCAAAAGCTGCGCGTGTACTATTAACCTGCTGCTTTTGTACAATGCTGAGGCGCAACGCATCCCGCACGCTAATGTAATCTCTATCCTCAATGTTTTTCTCTGAGAATAAGCTCTTGGCATTGATCACCTCACCGGCTGAGTTCTTCTTCACCGGTTGGCGATTCATAAAACCCAGCGGGTCTTCATTAAAGGCTTTTAGTGACTCATTAATCTGTTGCTGGCGTTGCTTATTAGACGTATCTGACATTTCACACTCCCTTGTTGGTTGCAGATCGGTTGGCTGCGAGATCGAATTACAGTTTTTTGAGCTCCAGTGCCACAGCCTGAATGACTCTGGCGCGTTGGTGAATTAGGGTTTTATCTTCAACACTATCGGCGCGCTTGTCTAAAAAGCCTGCCAAGCAAATCAATTGCTTAATGGTGGAAAAGAACTGGCGGTTGCTATGGGGCATTTCACTTAAGGCATCCCGATACAACTGGATTAGTTCGCTGGCATCGGGCAGTTTCTGTGAGTTGCTAGAGTCTGCGGCTAATAAGTAATGCGCAACTTCGGCATCGGCCACCCCCACTGCTGAGAAAAATGAAGGTTTGCGTTTAAAAGCCAAGCGCGAGGCCTCTTGTGATTTATCAATCAGCTGGCGAATATTGGGGACGGATTGTCCCAATATGCCGCAGAGCTGCAGGCGATTAATCATCGCATACGGGTCAAAGTTAGCATCAAAAGAAACGCCCTCGCCTTCACCATAAGCTGCCGCACTCTCTGTTAATAATGGTTCGATATCTGACCAGGAATCGCCCCGACGGCTGAGCACAATGGCTTTGTATTTTAGAGCAGAGCCCAGCAGTGCAAAGCGTTCGGCATTCGGCGTAAAGCGCTCGGAGCTTGCGCTGCCGTTACCCGTGCCGCCCACCAAGGAATGCATTTGATCAGTGATTTTGAGTAAGCCTTGTAATCGTTCAATGGCGCTATCGGCTAGTGCCAGCGCTTCCTGAAATTGACGGTCACTTTGTTCTTTGAGGCGCTGCTTATCTTTGCTGCTTCGCGAGCCTTTAATCTCGGCTAATAATGCCTCCCCTTCTGCCGATAAAGCTTCTGCTTGGCGAGCTTCCAGATTACCTAGCTGTTGCAATGCGACAATCGGCACTTGGCCATCTTTATCTTCTTCAAAAATGGCGCGTTGGCAGGCGGCGCGGGCGAGCTTAAAGCCTTCCGGTAAAATGCTGCCATATAGTCTGGCCAGCAAATATTGAGTGCCGGGCGCTTGTATCCAGTCCTGAGGTACGCGGGCAATGCTGTTATCAATTTTGTCGGTGAGTCGCTCAAAGGTGTATGGCTCCTCATCGTCTTTATAGTGTTGAATATCGACCAGTAAGCTTTGCAAATATTGCTTCAGCTCTTGCGGTGCTACTGGTGTCCAATGATGATTGTCTCGCGATTTATCAGTATTCACCCGCAACACATAATTCGGATCGCCATAGGCTTGATAAGCTCCCCAGGTATTGGTCGTTGGGTGCATTTTGTACGTTATTTTGCGGGCTTTAAATAGCGCTTCACCAAATGGCTCTGAGTCTTGAACAAAGGCCTTAAAGAAGGTATCCGAGAAGGTACAAGCCGCATCATCATCAACCGCCCAACCGGCAGCAACCACGCAGCGCACCCCCATCTCAATGAGCTCGCGAGAAATGCTATACGCCAGCCGGTTATAGCTCGCAGTTGGCGAAGCATCCAATTTACCCAGATGGCAACAGTTTAAAAACACCAAATCTGGCACCACTTCCATTTGGCCAACTTCCGCCGCTGTTAGCATTACCCCATCGGATAACACCACGCCGGTTCGCTCTTTGCCATCATTCGCACGGATTTTGACCTCGCCATGCGCTGCGATCATCAGTATCCGATAAGGCTTTTTAAACAGCACATTAAACACATCAATCGCGCTGTGCTGTGGCGGGGATTTTGCGTTCTTGGGGTATAAGGTCTCGATCGTGTAATCATTATCACGCAGCACTTGGGTGACTTGCTGGGCCTCTTTTACGGCACCGCTCAGCGAAATCAAGCTGCCATCATCCTCAGGCTTAAGCACTTTATCCGTCACAAAATGGCGATGAAAACCGGTCGTCGCAGGGTTCCCAATTACACAGGCAGTTTTGAGGTTACTGGCAACCACCGACTTGCGAAAACGGGTAGATACCAGCTGGCGCACCATGGCAATTTTCTGTGCCAATGGCTCGTCATCGGCTTGCAGCATTTCCCACGGCAAGTTGGCGGTATAGCCATCAACTACCAACAGCAAGCGCTTGGTTTGGCGGGCGGTGGATTTAAAATCAACCGGCACCATTAATTGAAACAGCGTGCGACAAATATTCTTATCGTAGCGATTATCTTTAATCGCCTCTTTAATTAATGCCTCAATCAAACCCGGCTGGCGTTGTTGAATAATCGCCTCAGCCCGCGCGCGCTCACTCAGGTAAACGTATTTAATCCGCTCAGCTGGCCCTTCAGTCTCTTGCTCATCCGCATCGGTCACTAACATGCGTGACCAATAGCCATTACCCGAAGAACGCTCACTCAAGCGTTGGCGCATGCCGTCATTAAACTGCAACGCCGCTTCCGGAATGATTCTGGCTTGCAGCTGTTTTAAATCCTTTTCCAGACGGTGTGGCAACTCGCGCACTGAATAGGCCGCCGTAATCGCCGTATCCATATAAAACTCAATAAACTCCAGCGCACCAATGGCTCGTACGGTTTGGTTGTCCGCCGTGTTGTATCGGTACTGCTGGTTCGCCTCACACACGCCCCGCACAATCGCATCAATTGAGCTACCGACGGTAATATGGGTGGTTGAGTTGTAACCCACTAATAGGCTATTGATTGTAAGCTGGGTTGGTTGGCCAGATTTACCATTAGCGGGCGGCGTGCCTTGGTCGCAGTCATTGGTCTGCAATAAAAACTGCAAGACGGCATTGCGCACGCTATTAGTTAAGCGCTCAGCACTAATTAAGCTCCAGTCTCCAAGCCCGATTACAATAGCTCCTTGGCCGCTGCCGCGACGCCGGTCTTCAGCACTGCGGCTATTTAACACAATAGTGCTAGTGCCAATCTCGCCCGCGTAAATCCCAAGGCGTTCGCGCTGGCTTAGGGCATCATTTACCAGATGGTGATCGATTTGCGCTTCGGCTCCTGAAATCGGGTCAGCCATATAATGCCCGCACATCACCGGATGCTGCGCAAAGCGTAAATCCATGGCCCGCACGCTGACCTTGAGTATTTGTGTGGTATCCGGCTCGGCTTCGCGGTGTGGCGTGCCGCCAAAGAAGGATAAGGCAATATCCTCAGCGCCCGGCTGCAATACGGGACCAGCATTGTAAATATAGCTGTCTGCGCTAGTGCTACGGGTTCTGGGTGGTTTCTTTAGCAGCTGCTGGGTTTTGCCATGGCTCAATAGCTCAGCAATGGCAGGAAAATATTCATCAGTGCTGGTCAGCTCCGAGTGCGACACCGGCATATACCAATAACGGTCATTGTCAGTGAGCGGCTTGAGTTGCCCCGACTCCCAGCTCACTGAGCCATCCCCACGTACTGTGCCATGCAGGTATAAATGATCGCCCTTATGACTCAGGCCACTCGGCGTATGGCTATCTAATCCAAACACATAAGCGACTTTATTGGCATGTGGCAGACCCTTGTCGGTGTCGTGTTGGTCGAGTGTTTTCCAAAATTGCGTCGCCGCTTTTAGCGATTTGCTGGATGGCATGGCGCCCAAGCCAACCGTTTCATCATAACCAAACCAACGGTCTTCGTTTTTACTGCGAATGGTTTTCCAAGCGGACTCGCCTTGGTAGTTAAAGCCGGCGTAACCCTCTGCCAATGTCTTCAAGCCGGTATCAGTAAAGCTTTCTGGCGGGAGTAATTGCAACACGCCGTCAAACTCACCAATGATTTCAATAATTTCCTGCAGCTCATGATGAAAGTCGAGTGCGGCCAGCTGACGTACTGCACGGCCTTTACCGATCAGGTTTTCAACCATTTGATGTGAGCCGTGATTCGGCGTCCCTAACATCACAAACTGGCTAGAGTATTCTGTGACCAGCTTCTCCCATAAATCCGGATAGCGAATGATCATGGCGCGAACCACCAAGCCACCCATGCTATGCGCCAACAAACTCACTTGGCGATGGCGCTGCCCTTGAATGCTTTCCAGTGTATCGACAATCAGCACTGCCAATTCATCGGCCGACGTCTCAACCGACAGCCGCCAGTCATAAGCAAAACTCAGTACTTTATTATCGCGCTTTAAGTAATTCTCCAGATCGCCGTAATAGCGTTGGAATAGGCTCTCGGCGCGCACATGAGCTTTATCCAGACTAATTTGCCCAATGCCGCCGGCAGCCAGATCAAACGGATCAAACCAGACCCGATCGCCCTCACCTTTGCCCTGCTCTGGTTTGGCGATTTCCAAATGGCTGCCCATAATACCCGGTAGATAAATAATAATTGGCGCGTCGCTAGATACCGGCTCAGCACTGCGATCAACCGGTGGATTATGCACCTCGTCCAGCTTCAACTCATAGTCCGTAGGGATCGGGTTAAACGCGGGCAAGATTTGCGGCTCGGCCTCAGTCATCCATCGACACAGCGCACGGCGGGTATCGGGCCGTGCAAAATAATGGATATGGCTAACTTGACTGCCCTGCACATAAAACTCGCGGGTTTTATTGCGGCGAGCCAAGCCCGCGCGCATGGATTGGGTATCTACCACAAAATCATTATCAAAGCGGTCAAAGATAATCCAGTCGGTTAACATCACCGCAATGCGCTTAAGGAAGCTGCCGCCATCCCCATCAGCATTTCCGGCAATCACCGCCATATCCACGCCGTCACGCCGCTTGGCTTGAGCCAGCAACACAGTCATTGGCGAGCTGGGTAGCATCGCTTCAATACCGGGGATGAGTTGAGGGTCAATCCGGTTGCGCGCAATCTCCAGCACAATCCGGCGCAAGGCCGAGAGTGTTGCGCCGCCAATCGTACCCACTACCGGCAACAAACCCACTGCCGTATTAATCAGCGATAACAGCCCCGAAAGGAATAAATCCAGATTATCCGCCAGCAAGCTAGTACCACTGGCCGGACAGGCAACACGCATATAACGTCGGATGGTAAATTGCTTACTTTCCAGCAGGTTGCGAAGCTCTTTAAGCTGCTCACGCTCTTGCTGCGCCACCGCTTCACGGAGCCGCCTGTTTTCATCCGACTCTTGCCCGTAACGATCAAGCACCGGCTTACGCTGGTAACGGCTGATCATGTCATCGGTAATCTCACCAATACACAACAAATCGCCAACCAGACCACCACGTGAGTGGGTGATCAACGAGATATTCGCACCCTTGGGCAAAGTTCTCGCCAGTTGCAAGGCATTCTCCAGCGGGCTTTCTGAAAACGTGCGGTGCTCAAAGCCATACACATGACCGGCAAAGTCACGGGTTAAATTATCCCAACACCCTTCATCATTACCTTCACGCAAACTGCCATAGCTGCCCAAAGTGCTGGATGCCGTGCCATGGATAAAAATCAACATCGGATGATTATTTGCAGCCGCTTCCAATAAGGCAGGCTCATCAGCCGTCACCCGATCATGCGGCTGGATTTGTTTATTCGAACCCCAGCGATACAGCCCCGGCTCGCCATCCAGTCGGGATTCAATCGCCCACATCAGCGCCTTCGTTCCCGCCCAAGAAGCACCGCCTTCGATTAGCTGCTTGGAAGCCGCGGTTAAAAACGCCTCGCCCAAGGTTTCTTTTAGCAGATCACGCGCTTTATCCTTCGCGGCCTCCACCAAACTATCCGGCGCAATATCCAACACGGTCAGCGATGACCAAATCCAGCTACCCACCCCACGGGCCGCCGCCTCCTGATCATGCAGCACACTTAAATCCAGTAACTCCCCATCGCCCGAAGAGCGTAATGCCTGATCAGGATACAGCCGCGCAAGGTCCGCTTTTAACTTATCAGCCCGTACAATCAGTGTCGTGCCATCAGTCGCCTCCAACGCCAGCACACGTTCATCATCCACCCACTCGCTAGAGTCACTGTCACCCACACCGCGCGCAGCACCAGCTAAATCAAACACTGCCTCCACGCTAATCACATGATCATTAATAAAGGGATCTCGATTATCCCGGGCCGCACGACTGCGCCCACCAAGAATACTTGGCAAGTCTTTAGAGGGAGTATCATGATCAATACCACGGCTACGACTGCCTGGGGGAAGCAGAAACTGTATACCGGAAGCAGGCTTATCAGACATAGAAATCCTCTTTTACGGGTAGTTACTTTGGGGGAGCATCATTATAATAACGCAAAGACCACTGGAATATGTTTTTATTGATCGTTAATTGATCATTTTAATGAAAATATTCTCCTCTGAGAATAGACCATTTTTAATGAAATTCCTGTGATATTTATTGAACAATAAACCCCCTCGTCACGACCTACAGGTAGTTGCTTTTTGATCATCGGGAGAATACAAAATGCTAACAATAAAAAGCGCTCAGGCCGCCGCTCTATTATTACTCTGCGCATGCAGTGGACTAGCCAGCGCACAAGATGACAACAAGCACCCAGAATACGTCACCACGCCCCCTTATGAAATCGGTTCAGAAGAGAGCGAATCCATGCTCAAAGCAGAATGGCTCTACCAACAACAAGCCGGATCAGTCCGCTACTACGGCCAAATCTACACCCACCCCGATAGCGACATCGCCCAATGCCAACAAGCCAACGGCGGCTGCACCTTCATCTACGTCCCCACCCAGTAAGTCGCTAAAGCCCTATGCCTCAACCAAACCTCGCCACATAATTTCCCTCACACGACACCACCCCAAACCAAACCGTACTATGCCCAACTCAGCCCCTCACCGATATTAACTTCACGCAGTCCTTACGAGCAAAGCGAGTCGGCGAAGTGCAGTTAATATCGGTGAGGGGCGAACAACAAAGTACTCCCAAAAAAGGAGATTGTGTGGAAATACTAAGTGAATTACATCACCACAAAATTCCTGTGATAATCTAACAAAGCTAATGGACTAAAACTAATTTTTGACATTCACCCGTAATGGAGATGCCACATGAACCAACAGCCCACCCCGATTAAAATCCCACAAGAAGCCTTTGATTGGTACGACGAATACGCCCACGGTGGCATTGATCGCCGCACGTTTTTAGACCGCCTTGGTAAGCTGGCAATTGCCGGACTCACCATCAGCGCAGTGTCTGGTGCCCTACTACCAAACTATGCACTGGCTGAGCAAGTGTCATTCAATGATGATGACATCACCGCAAGCTACGAAATGTTTGAGTCCCCGAAGGGCTTTGGTGAAGGCCGTGGCTATTTGGTCAAGCCTAAAAATTTAGAAGGCACAGCGCCAGTCGTCTTAGTCGTGCATGAAAACCGCGGTTTGAACCCCTATGTTGAAGACGTTGCACGTCGTTTGGCTAAGCAAGGTTTTGTCGCATTTGCACCAGACATTCTTTACTCGCTTGGTGGCTATCCTGGAAATGACGACGAAGGTCGTTCCATGCAGTCCTCATTAGATAAAGCAAAAGTTGAAGAAGACTTTAAAGCGGCAGCCTCATTCCTGAAAAAGCATCCATTAAGCAGCGGTAAGCTGGGCGTGGTTGGTTTCTGTTTTGGTGGTTACATCAGCAATATGCTGGTTGCCGCAATGCCGGATGTGATTGATGCAGCCGTACCGTTCTATGGTACGCCTGGTCCTGCTGAGCTGATTCCAAATATCAAAAGCCCTATCATGTTGCAATTTGGTGAGCTGGATAAGCGCGTTAACGCAACTTGGCCTGATTATGAAACAGCGTTGAAAGCCAATGACGTTGACTATCAAGCCTTTGTTTATAAAGGCGTGAATCATGGTTTCCATAATGATTCAACGGCTCGATACGATGAAGAGGCCGCAGAGCTGGCTTGGAGCCGCACGGTCGAGTTCTTTAAAAAGCATCTGACTGCTTAAGTCTATCAGCGTGAAAGCCCGAAGCATCTAATGTTGATGCTTCGGTTTTGATTTTTTAACACCCCGCCTCCGATAGCACTCGCCAAGCAAGACATCCTCCCCCATAATCGCGCCCACGTTTTCCACCCTATTTTCTGACTACTGTGGCCGCACCATGCAATTCGAACTCTTCATCCTGATCTTAACCATGATCGCGACCATTACGCTCGCCATCAGTGGTGTATTACAAGCTGCCCGTAGCGAAATGGACTTTTTTGGGGCGCTGGTGTTGGCCTGTGTCTGCGCCTTAGGTGGTGGTAGCTTACGGGATCTGCTAATTGGCTCGACGCCCGTTTTCTGGACTAAAGATCTCAGTTATCTGGCCGCCATTCTACCGACCACAGTAGTCATGATTGTCGCCGTGCAATACATTCCAACCGGTAAAGGGATTCGCTTAAGAATTTTGGATGTTGCTGATGCGATTGGTTTGGCCTTGTTTGCTATTCTGGGCGCTCAGAAGACGCTGCAATTAGGTTTAGCTGAGCCAGTGGCGGTGGTCATGGGAGTGATTACCGGGGTTGCCGGCGGCATGATTCGCGATATTCTGAGTCAAAGTGTGCCATTGGTCATGCGAGGTGAAGTGTATGCCAGTGCCGCGATTATCGGCATCATTGCTTATACCTTGTTGCGGATGTTTATTGATGAAGCATTGGCGATGCTAATCAGCATGGGCATCATTATTGTTATTCGGATGGTGACACTGCACTGGAACCTGAATTTACCCAAACTCAGGCTCCCGAACAGCAATTCTGATTAAATAAAGCTAGCTGAGCGATACTTAAGGTAATCGACTCAGCTGGCTTTTGTCATTCGCAATTAGGATACGAACAAGTCTTCAATCGACAAGTAACGCTCACCAGTGTCATAGCTAAAGACGAGTACTTTGCTGCCGACCGGCATATCGGCTTCGATCTTCTTCACGGCGGCTAAGCTAGCACCGGAAGAAATGCCCACAAAGATACCTTCTTCAGTGGCACAACGGCGCGTCATTTCAAACGCATCTTCATCGTCAACCTGTACGGTGCCATCCAGAATCTCAGTATTTAATACGCCCGGAATAAAGCCAGCGCCGATACCTTGCAAACGGTGTAAGCCCTTCTCGCCACCGCTAATAACAGGTGACTTGCTTGGCTCAACAGCCAATACTTTCAGGTTTGGCATGGCAGGCTTTAATACTTCCGCACAGCCAGTAATGTGACCACCCGTACCAACACCCGTTACCATGTAATCCAATCCTTCCGGGAAGTCCGCTTGGATTTCCAGCGCCGTGGTTTTGCGGTGTACTTCAGAGTTAGCTGGGTTATTAAACTGCTGTGGAATCCAGCTATTAGGCGTCTGCTCAGCAAGCTCAGTGGCTTTAGCAATCGCACCACCCATGCCGTTTTCTTTCGGCGTTAATACCAGCTCTGCGCCCATGGCCGCCAATAAACGACGACGCTCAATCGACATAGACTCTGGCATGGTCAGAATCAAACGGTAGCCTTTCACTGCAGCAGCCTGTGCCAAACCAATACCGGTATTACCCGAGGTTGGTTCAATAATCACAGTCTCTGGCGTTAACAAGCCCGCCGCCTCAGCCGCTTCGATCATCGCAACCCCAATACGGTCTTTAATACTGCCGCCTGGGTTAAAGCGCTCTACCTTCATCCAAACTTCAATGTCATCACGAAAAAGCTTGTTAATACGAACGTGTGGTGTGTTACCGATGGTTTCCAAAATATTATTATATTTCATAGGGTGCTACGGGCAGTTTTAGCTGCACATCTCCTTTGGGTGAATGGTTCAGGTAATCGTCTATCATAAGTTTTTAAGGCAACAATGCCAAACGTCAAAAACGAATAACGGTAGCTTGCGAGGGCATATAGTTTTATAGGCTCTGAGCGCCGAGTTTATTAAACCAAGCTTTTTTCAATTGGGTATATAGTCCACTCTTTTACCTAGGGTATTTAGACATGTTTCACCGACGCCCGCTGGGTCTGACGACCATTACTTCAGATGCCGGCGGCTCCATCGCCAAGCTTGCCGCGGTTGAGGGGTTTTCCCGTGCCGTATTGGTCGGAGTTGTACCACTCATTGCCTATGAGGTCTTAGATAGTAAAGAAGCCGTTGCCCTAACCTATCTGGTAGCCGCCTTTTTTACCCTGTTTGTCACGCTCAACTTTAACCGATTGGAGCGTCTGTTACAGCGGCGTTGGGTTGTCACCTTGGGTGGCGTCTTTCTGATCGGTGCAGCGATGTTGTTGTACTTTGGAGAAGGCGTCTTCTTCTCGATGGGAATCGGGATGCGCTCGGCGGCCGCATCGATTTTTACCGTGTGTATGTCGCTGTACATTATGGAATATATCCAAAAAGCGCACTTTACCAAGACCGAATCGAGGCGCATGTTATTTAATGGCGCGGCTTGGTTAACTGCCCCGCTAACTGGCGTTTACCTCTGGGAAAAAGTCGGCCACATTGCACCTTTTATTTTATCCGCAACGGCCGCTGGTTTGATGATTCTGTTTTTCTGGTATCTGCGCTTGGGTGATAACAAAATTCTCAAAGCGGCCAAACCTCGCCCTCCTACTACGCCTCTACGTTTGCTGCCTCGCTACTTCGGCCAGAAGAATTTGCGCATTGCCTACTTTGTCACCCTAAGCCGCTCAATGTTTTGGGCGACGCTCTTTGTATATGCGCCAATCTATGTGGTGGAAGCGGGATACTCCAAAATGTTCGCGGCGGGTTTGCTCTCTGCGGCCAGTGGCTTGCTGTTTTTAAGCCCATTAATTCGGCGCTTAGCGGAGCGAGTCACCACTAAGAATGTGATTATTTGTGGCTTAGCGGTGGCAGGCTGTTCCATGTGTATCTTAGGGATTATTGGCAATGCCCAGCCCATAGGTATTGTGTTTTGGATGACAGCATCAATGGGAGGCGCGCTTGTCGATGTGCTGGGGAATATACCGTTTATGCGCACAGTAAAGCCCTATGAGCGTACTGAAATGACCATGGTGTTCTCGACTTGGCGGGAAATGTCGGAGCTGATGACGCCGCTGTGCATTACGCTGATTGGGTTAATTTTCCCGTTTTATATGTACTATTTTTTATTGGCAGGGATATTGCTGTCGGTGTCGGTTGCGGCGACGATGTTGCCACGACGTTTATGACGTTTATGACGTTTATGACGTTTCAGATGATGAGATAATTAGGCGCATTAATCGTATCAAATTATGAGACGATTAATGCGCTAATCATATCACCAGTACCCAATAGTGGATTTTCGCGGATACAGACCCTAAACCCGAGCTTTAAGGGCATCCGCGATCGCTAAAATAACCCGATAATGGCTTTCATGCGCAATCCGAAATGCCTCACCATAAACTGTCTCATCCGGGGCTTCAGTGATGATTTCTACTGGGTAATCGGTCTTTTCATATTCACTAATCATATAAGGGACAATACCCTGAGCAATTTCAAAACCCGCATTTTCCACGCTCATTAAAAACCGCGTTAACATCTCAATATTTTGCTGCTTCTGAGGCTCAAAGCCAATAACCGCACTAATCGCCGCATTCAACATTGCTTCAGCTTGTTCTTTAAAGCCGGGGTTGTAACGGCAAATAATAAAAAAGCCTTTGGGGATCGTCCAGGTTGCGAAGCCCTCGGGAACATAGCCAGACAGTGGCCGTGTCCACTCGTGCGATGGATAGCCATGTAAATTAACATGCACATCTGCAAGTAAATGACGTTTTGCAGCATCCCGAATCAGTGATTCGTAGGCCGTGCCAAAGGTTAAATCGTTGCCTGCGCTGGTATAACGTGCAGCATGGTGCATATGTTTTGGGTTGCTCTGGCAGAGCTGACGAAATAATGCATAGCCGTCAGCATTCTCAGAGGGACACACCGTGAAATCCACATCACCTTGCGCTTTTAATGCGTGTGCAGCCCGTAATGCGCCAACCACCCCACTACTTTCATTTGCATGCTGACCACCAGAAATGGCTAGCTTGATCGGTGAGCCACTTAATACCGCACAGCCCTCGACCCGATTCCCCTGTCGCGAGGCGACCTCAAACGGCTGGCCTTTCAGTTCTATCAATTGATCCGATATTTGCTGAGGGGTTAACCAGTGCTCAACGTCATCTAAGCTGACGGTCAGAGCGGTTTTATCCAGCGCCTCAGGAGAACAGCTTTCGGAGCTGATGGTTAAACTGGGTTGCTCTGCATAGAAAACATCAGGGACTATCTGCCCCGGCATCAAGCTGCGATCATTAGTCGGTAGCCCTAATCGCTGCTGAAAAATTTCTATTGCAGAAAAATAAATATCTTCATGCATGGCTTCAACCAGAGAAATCGACTCTTCAGCGACAGCGAGTTTCACATCCTGCATTGGCAGCCCAATGCGCAGTGTCAGGCGTTCAAAAAACGGGCCTGTTGCACGCTCTTCGTGGATTGGGTCCAGTGGCAGCTCTGAGTGATACAGGCAGGCATCATTGTAAATTCCATCAAACTCTGTCGGCAGATACTGCCCCTTGCCGGATTGGTTGATCACCCAGCCACAAGCGACGAGTTGGCGTTTGTGGCTTAGGGTATGTACCCAACGAACCGGAATCGGGAACTGATAGGTGTCGGCTTGTGTGACGATTTCATAAAAGGGTAATTCGCCCTGCTCAATACTCTGTTCAAGTGCTTCGAAGCTTACTTTGCCACCGAACAAATCAGTAACCGGGTAACACTCCAGACGAAAGCGTTGTGGCTCATCCCCTGTTATGACCGGATACCGAATCAATATTTCATCGGCTTTATCAAGCAGTTTGCTTTCAAGTAAGTGGTGCAATAATGACTTATAGGCGCTGTGTAACTTAATCGTCCTGCCTTGCTTTGCCCATTCTGCTTCGACGCTTAAGCGCATCTCATGCGATTCAAACAACCAAGCTTCTGTTGTGTCAGAGGGTAAGTTATACAAAGTACGGGCGTACGTACGCTTCATGAGTAATACCGAAGTTGCTGAAAGAGAAGCGTCACCCGGATAAGTCCGGGCGACGTATTGAGGTAGTTCTATGGGGGGCTAAGTATTGGTTTTACCTAAAGGATCAAGGTAATCCCGTAGCCAGTCACCCAGTAGATTTAGGCCAAGAACGGTAAACATAATGGCTAAGCCCGGAAAGATCGTAATCCACGGTGCGGTCTGAATGTAGTTGCGGCCATCGGCCAGCATGCCGCCCCAGCTTGGAGTGAGAGGGTCAATCCCTAAACCTAAAAAGGTCAGGCTGCTTTCCAATAGAATATTATTGGCAACATTCAAGGTGGCTAAAATAATCAGCGGCCCCATCGCATTCGGCAGGATATGTCCAAAGATGATTTTTCGATCCGGCAGGCCATAACTCTTGGCGGCTTGCACGTATTCGGCTTCCCGCAAACTTAAGACGGAAGCACGAATCAGGCGGGCATACTGCACCCACTGAGCGACAATCATTAAGATAACAATGCGGTCAAGGCCGGGGCCAATAATGGCAATCACCGTGATGGCTAACAAAATAAACGGCAGTGCTAACTGGATATCGGCAAAGCGCATTAGAAAGCTATCCCAAAAGCCACGGTAATAACCTGCCAGCAGGCCAATAACCGTGCCCAATGTCACAGCACCTAAGGCGGAGAAAATACCCACGATAAACGAGATTTTGCCACCAACGACCACGCGTTCCAGAATGTCCCGACCCATCGGGTCAGTACCCAACCAATGAGCCTCATTAACAAAAGGCGGTGTCAGGCGGGCCAGAAAGTCCATGGTTTTACCGCTGTCTGGAAATAACCAAGGCGACAGCGCAACCGCACCACCCACTAGCGTTAACAAGACAAGACCAGCCAAAAATTCAAAGCGAAATAATGCGCGCATAGTCTTACTCCAAACGAATACGGGGATCAAGCATGACGTACGCCACATCCACCAACAGGTTAACTAATACAATCAGCATCGCCAGCACGGTCACCACGGTTTGTAAGATTGGGTAGTCACGTTGCGCAATGGATTCGATGGCTAAGGTGCCCATGCCGGGCCAGTTAAATACCAGCTCAACTACCACCAAGCCGCCCATCAATGCCCCAAACTGCAAGCCCAGATAAGTGATAATGGTGATGGCACTATTGCGCAGTGCATGACGGTAAATCACCCGATGTTCACTGAGGCCTTTGGCGCGTGCCACCATCACATATTGCGAGTTCAACACTTCCAACATGGCACTGCGAATAATGCGCAAGTTACTGGCGGTTAAAATAATGCCAATGGTGAGTGCCGGTAAAATCAGTGATGACGGCCCTGAAAAGCCCGACACCGGCAACCACTTTAAGGTGACGGAAAACAGCAACATCAACATAATGCCTAACCAGAAGTTCGGAAAGGACAAGCCGGTCAGCGAAAGAATCCGGATGCACTGATCGCCCCAGGAGTTTTTGTGGCGAGCCGCATAAATCCCCAGCGGTAGCGAGATCAACATGGAGACACCCAGTGAGATAATGGCCAGTAGCATGGTGGCTTTCATGGCCTGCCAGATCAGCGGCGCAATCGCACCACGGAAAAAGCTATCGCCAAGATCACCACTGAACAAACCGCTCATAAAACCCCAATACTGCACCAGAAAAGGACGGTTCAACCCCATCTGCTCGCGGATATTGTGAAGGTCAGCTTCAGTAACGTTGGCACTTTCTCCCAACATCATCATGGCCGGGTCGCCGGTCATGCGGATGGCAAACGCCACCAGCAATGACACGACAACCACAACAAACGCCGCCTGTAATAATCGCTTAATAAAATAAGATACAATCGGCATGATTATCGATTACTCCTCAACAGAGGTAGTCAGATAACGCATACGGCGGTCCGGTGCCGGCACGAAGTCTTTTACTTTCTTCGAAACGGCATAGATCGTATCTTCATTGTAAAGCGGCAGATGGTAGGCATTGTCATGCGCTAACTGGCCGACTTGACGCAAGATTTTCAGGCGCTCATCCTGATCCACAATACTGCGTTGCGCTTCCAGCAGCTTATTCATTTCCTCAGACGTGCCGTATGGATTCCAGCGTTCGCCATCGTGATAAATCAGGTAAGCCGTATTATCAAAGTCAAAGGTCCAACCGCCCCATGTGAATTGGAATAGCTCATCCGTTTTACCCTTTGGCACGATGTCATTAAGGAAAACGCTGCTTTCAATGGGCTTCAACTTGGCATTTAAACCAACGTTTTGCAGGAAGGAGGTCATTGCTTGCGAGATTTCCCCGACTGCCGCATTGTTCGCACGGTAATCAATGGTAATTTCTGTACCCGGCTTTACGCCCGCTTCTTTAAGCAGTTGCTTGGCTTTTTCAGGGTCGAAGGGATAGCCTTTTAAGTCAGGGTCATAACCGAAGGATAATTTGCCTTGCAGGCTATCAATCGGCGTACCGTAGCCACCCAGAAACGCATCAATCAGTACCTGTTTGTCGACCGCCATATTAATTGCCTGACGCACTTTCAGGTCTTTGGTAATGCCCTCTTTAGTGTTGAACTGGTAGCTCATAATGCTGGGGCCAGCGACTGAAACAATCTCGAGGCTGTCACTTTCTTTAACGGTAGGAACCGCACTAAAAGCAATGTCATGCACCACATCAACACGACCCGCTTGTAATTCTGCTAAACGCGTAGCATCTTCACGGATAAAGCGATACGTCAGCGTGTCGAGCTTTGGCTTTCCACCAAAATAGTCCGGATTGATTACCAGTTCCAGCTTGTCACCCTGTGTGTAGGACTTGAACTTGAATGGCCCGGTACCAACCGGATTCATATTGAAATGAGCGTCGCCCTTTTCCGTAATGTACTTAGGTGGAACGATCATTGCGCCATAGCCAGCCAGCTTAGTGAGCATCACCGGGTCAGCCGCATTCATCACAAAATCAACGGTGTGCTCATCAACCACTTCAACTGACTTAATGCTCACATAATTAGAGCGTTGCGGCCCCTTAGCGCCCTCCTCACCCAGCAGACGGTCAAAGGTAAACTTGACGGCATCCGCATTGAAGTCTTCACCATTATGGAACTTAACGCCTTCGCGCAGCTTGAAACGCATGCGTAAGCCGTCTTCTAAGATTTCCCAACTGGCGGCCAGACCAGGTTGCAGTTTGAGATTTTCATCTCTCAGTACCAAGCCATCAAACAGGCTCCCACCAGCTGATGACCAAGCCACCAGGAAGGTATCAATCGGGTCCCAGCTATTGGGGTCTTGTCGTTGAGCAACCGTCAATGATGACTCTGCCCAAACAGCTGATGAGCTGACCACCAACAACGTGGCTAGTGCAAGTTTCTTTAGCGAATGGTTTTTTAACATGTGTTTCTCCTGAGATGATTAAGACAGCACAAAGTTTTCAGCAACCAAGTGGCCATTACTGACCGTTCGGTAGGTATGTAGCACGGGCGGATTATCGATAGCCCGGATCGGGCTTGGAATTTCAACATCCAGAATCGGACGTTTTGGTTTTAGCAGAGGGTCCATCACAGGGACTGCGGATAACAGGCGCTGTGTATAAGGGTGTTGCGGGTCTTCAAAAATTTGTTGGCGCGTTCCGATCTCAACAATTTGGCCTAAATACATCACGGCCACCCGATGACTAATGCGCTCAACCACTGCCATATCGTGACTAATAAACAGGTAAGACAAACCTCGCTCTTTTTGCAGATCCATTAACAGGTTTACAACCTGAGCCTGGACTGAAACATCCAGAGCGGATACCGCCTCATCAGCAATAATAAGCTGTGGCTTGCAGGCCAGCGCTCGTGCGATGCAAATGCGTTGACGCTGACCGCCAGAGAATTCGTGAGGATAGCGATTGGCATAGTCTGCGGGTAATTGGACCGACTCCAACAGCTCTGCTACCTGACGTTTAGGATCGGAGACTAAACCGTGGTGATACATGGGCTCCAGCAAGCTGGCTTTAATGGTTTTTCGTGGATTGAGTGAGCCATAAGGGTCCTGAAAGACGTATTGAATTTCACGCTTGAAGCGCCCACGTACATCTTCCGGGGCTGACAACATCTCCTGACCACGAAATAGGATTTCGCCACTTGCGGGTGTCACTAATTGTTGCAGTGTTTTCCCAACCGTGGATTTACCGCTACCAGACTCACCAACCAGCGCAACTGTTTCACCCGGATAAATATCGAATGAGATATTTTCAGCGGCATGTACACGGTGGCGTACCTTCCCCCAAAAGCCCGACCGAATGGGATAGTTGGTGGTGACATTTTTCAGTGAGATAAGTGGGGAGTCGTCTTTTTTAGCGGTGTTTACTTCATCTTGGCTATGTTCAGAGCTTGCTTTGGGCTGATCAATCAGATCGAATTTTTCAGGAAAGGGTTTGCCAGTCATGGCCCCTATTTTGGGCACGGCAGCCATGAGTTGGCGCGTGTAGTCCGTGGCAGGATTTAGTATGATTTCTTCTGCGGAATTACTTTCAACCACATTACCGCGTTTCATCACCACAATATCGTCGGCCATTTCAGCCACCACGCCCATGTCGTGGCTAATAAAGACAACGGCGGTATTTAGCTCAGACTGCATGTCTCGGATGATCTGCAAAACCTGTGCCTGAATCGTTACATCCAGCGCGGTAGTCGGCTCATCCGCAATCAGCAGTTTGGGGTTGCAAGAGGCTGCCATCGCAATCATCACCCGTTGGCGCATCCCGCCAGATAGCTGATGTGGGTAGCGTTTGAGCTGCGCTTTAGCATTGGGAAGGCGGACTAAATCGAGTAAACGGGCTGCTTCGGCTTCAGCTTTTGCACCGTGCAAACCGCGATGCAGTGAAAGCGCTTCTATAATTTGACTGCCGATGGAAAAGACGGGGTTAAGCGAGGTCATCGGCTCCTGAAAAATCATCGCAATCTCATTACCGCGAATCCGTCGAAAGTCGTCATCGGATAAGGTTGTCAGATCGCGGGTGCCTTGCTCATCAGTGAATTCAATTGAGCCACTTTTTACACGACCACCGATGTGTGGCAACAGCCCCATAATGGCTAAAGAGGTAATCGATTTACCAGAGCCCGACTCGCCAACGATGGCCAGTGTTTTACCTTGCTGAACAGTCAATGACAGGTCATTAACAACCGGAATTTGATTAAAGGCCAGGGTTAAATTTCGCACTTCGAGAATTGGGTTAAGCGAAGAAGCCATGCATCCGTCCTATGTCTGAAGAGTTGCTCGTTTCATTTCACTTTAGTTATTTAAAGAGTTAACATCCAAGCATATTAATGAATAAGCTATAAGCTAATATTATTGACTTATGATGAGATTCCGCCAGATCGAAGCATTCCGATATGTCATGTTATGTGGCACCACTGCCGCTGCAGCTGGCGAGATGAATGTGTCACAACCCGCAATCAGTCGGCTTATTAGTGATTTAGAGTACGCACTAGGCTTTACCCTGTTTGATCGGCGTAAGGGTCGCCTGAAACCGACGCTGGAAGCTACTGAGTTTTTTAGTGCAGTCGATGAAAGCTTTTTGGGGCTTGAAAGGCTCTCTTCCATGGCTGAGCAAATACGAACTAAGCAGCCAAAGCAGTTGAAAATTTCCTGCACGCCCTCCTTAGCCGCATCCTTACTGCCATTAGCCATGGCGGAGCACAAAAAGTACCACCCTGAAGAGCGTGTTATTATTTATACGGATAATATTGGTCCGTTGATCAATAAGTTACAGTCAAATTCTGTTGACATTGCCATCGGCCTGCAACTGCCAGACTTGGTAGGGATTAATAGTGAGCCTATTGGTGATGCGCGTTATGTTTTTGCTGCCCATAAGGATCACCCGTTGGCAGCAAAAGCGGTGATCAGGCCGGAAGATTTAATTGGCGAAACTATCTTATCTGTGATCTCAGATAAGCACCCCAATTATTGGAGTAAGCTAAATGACAGCCTTGAGGGTGTGAGCGATCAGATTAAAAAAACCATTGATATCGACGCAGCGCATACTGGGTACTCTATGATTGCAGCGGGTATGGCAGTGGCGGTGATAGAGCCATTTTCAGCGCGGGTGTGGGCGGGTGCGGGTGTTATTACACGTCCGTTTGAACCTGCTGTTAGTTATGGCTATGACTTGGCATTTCCAACTGGAATACGCCACCATCCATCAGTGCACTCATTTGCTGAAACCGTGAAGAAGGTGGCGCGGGGTATGCCTGAGTTTGTGGGTTGAGACATCAAACCACACTCGCTACTTATTGCGTTTCATAGAGTCCGATGCATACACCAAGCTATGTGGATCTTTTCTTATCGCTGCGAGCACTACATCTTTATCGCTCTTGAATTTTTTATCGAGATCATACAACGCATAAGGGTCTTTACTAACCAATGCGATAGCAGTGGCTTTTTCCGGACTTGTTGTGGCGCAGGCAGTGAATACCAAGCTGATTATTAGTAAAAGAGAGGCTTTCATTTGTTTGAGTAACATCGTGTTCTCCGTTTTCTATGCGCAATCGAACAGTTGCGAATGCATTGCCTTATGAATATGACAAAGAAACATTGTATTCTATTGGTCGTAGGATTGGTGTTGGCGATCTTTTTCTTTATATTTGGCAAAAGACGCGGCCCCTAAATTAAACCAAACTAAGCAAATATCCCATGACTGAACTACTAAACACAATGGAAGCGTTCGCCCCGTTTTCTATCATCAAAGAGCTGTTGATCGCTTTTATCATCGCTTTGCCAATCGGATGGAACCGTGAACTGGAAAGTCGTAGTATGGGGTTACGCACTTTCCCGTTGGTCGCCTTGGCCTCCTGCGGTTATATGCTGCTTGGTAGTAGCTTTATCGGAGATGACAGTCCCGATGCCATCGCGAGGCTCCTGACCGGTTTGATGACGGGTATAGGATTCATCGGAGGTGGTGCCATTTTAAAAGATGGTGGCAGCGTAGAGGGTACTGCAACTGCAGCAAGCATCTGGACAACGGGCGCTGTTGGTGCGGCGGTTGCATTCCAGCGCTATGAGATTGCAATTACCCTTGCAGCCGTTAGTTTCCTGATTCTGGCCTTAGCGAAACCGGTAAAAAAATCCCTCCACGACTAACCGTTACTCTAGATACCCTAAGGAAGCTCCTTATGCATGTAGTGAAGCTTCTTTTTCTTTGCTGAAAGTAGACAATCACACTCAGCAATAAACAATCAACTCTCCAGTGGGAGCACTCTTTTAATGCAACATCATATAGCTGAACTTATCGCGTCTGTTCTTATTGTGGGTATCGCACTGCAATGGATTGGTTGGCGTTTAAAAATCCCTGCATTGATATTGCTTATCGCGGCGGGCTTCGTCATGGGGCCATTAAGCGGCTGGTTGAAGCCATCAGAAGATTTTGGTGACTTACTCCAGCCTCTGGTGTCGTTGAGCGTTGCGGTCATCTTGTTTGAAGGCGGTTTAAATCTACGCTGGCACGAGCTTAAACAGAATACGCATGTCATCTATCGCTTAATCACCTGGAATGTGCTCCTGACTTTCGCCCTTGGGAGTCTCACCGCACATTATCTGGTTGGCTTGTCCTGGCCGGTGGCGTTAATTTTCGGGGCAATTATTATTGTCACCGGGCCAACAGTGATTATGCCCTTGCTAAAGCAGGCCAACCTGAAACAGCAGCCCGCGTCACTACTGCGCTGGGAGGGGATTGTGAATGACCCTATCGGCGCTCTTTTGGTCGTATTGATTTACGGTTATTACGTGTTATCCGAAGGTGATGCGCTGTTCATGAATATTGTGGGTGGCATGTTGGTGAGTCTGATTGCATCACTACTGACCGGGGTTGGCATGGGCTTATTTTTGGCGCGGGTGTTTCGTCAAGGGCAAGTACCGGAGTACTTAAAATCACCGATTATCCTGATTGCCGTGTTGTTAGTGTATAGCCTGTGCAATCGGGTACAGAGTGAAGCCGGACTGCTGGCAACTACTGTGCTGGGGATAACGCTGGCCAATCAGCAGCTAAATATTTTGCACGAGCTCAAGCGTTTTAAAGAATATGTCACCATCTTACTGGTGTCATCGACCTTTATTATCTTAACGGCAGATATAGACCCTGAAATTTTGATGAGAATTGGCTGGCAGGGGTGGTTACTATTGGTTGTCGTTATCTTTGTGATTCGTCCGCTGGCTATTTATCTCTCCACTATTGGGACTGATATCAGTAAGCAGAACAGAATGTTAATCGCCTGGATAGCCCCGCGAGGTATTGTTGCCGCGTCGATCGCCGGGTTATTTGGTGCTGAGTTAGTCAAAAAAGGCTATGACGGTGCTGAGCTGTTACTGCCATTAGTGTTTGCGCTGATTATTCTGACTGTAAGCTTACATGGCTTGAGTATCGGCTGGGTTGCCCGAAAGCTGGGCCTTGCCTCAGCGCATCCTGATGGCATTATGCTGGTTGGGGCATCGCCCTGGAGCACCGCACTGGCTGCAGAGCTTGATAAAAATAACATCCCGGTGGTGTTGATAGATACCAACTGGCAGCAACTTAAGCCTGCCAGAATGCAAAATATCCCTACTTACTACGGCGAGATATTATCCGAAAGAACGGAGGAAGTTTTAGAGCTTTCGCACATCACTCAGCTGCTTGCAATGACCCCCAACGAAGCTTACAACACCCTGATCTGTAGTCGCTTCTCCCCTGAGCTGGGCCACCATAATACTTACGAGCTGGCTTGGCAGTCAGTGGCTGAAGGAAAAAAAGGAAAAACGAATAAAGAGACAAAACTCCCGGACAATGCAATTCGCGGGGATGTCTTATTTGGTGAAGATAAATATTACTCAGACTTGGTCAGAGCTTACGATAATGGCTGGCAGTTTAATACTACGCACCTTTCAGAGCGGTATAGAATGAGTCATTTTCTTGAAACAGCGCCTGCTGAAAAGATACTGATTGCTGCGATCGATAAAGTGGGCCACATTTATTTTTACCCGTGGTCGAAAGATCTGAATGAAGAGGATTTTAATACTATTATCAGCTTTATGCCTTCAGAACCCGCTAAATCTAATGGGAATTAATACACTTATTCGGAGCGGACAATCTCAAAATCCTTGATTTTGCGATAGATAGTCGCTCGACTTATTCCCAAACGGCGTGCGGCTTTGCTGACATTCCAGTTTGAGCTTTCCAGTGTGACGCGTAGATTTTCGGCGTCACTTTTTTCGACGGGTAGATTAGCCTGCAATACTTGACTTAATGTGTTGCCGGGAGTCTGGTTACATTGGTGCTGTCGAATAGTGCTTGGTAAATCGATGTCATTAATGCTTTTACCATTGCCGCATAGCAGTGAAAAACGAATAGCGTTTAGTAGCTCCCTAAAGTTTCCGGGCCATTGATAACTGAGTAGCAAGTCATAGGCGACATCGCTGATGACAACGGGATACTGCGCCAATTCCTGACTAAGCTGACTAATCACCCCTCTTAAATCACTACGCTCACGTAACGAGCTTAGCCTGAAACAGGCCCCGTTTAGACGGTGAAACAATTCCGGACAAAATTGTTCACTGCCCAGTAACTCAGCAGGCTCGTCTTGCACAGAAGCTACTACGCGTAATGCATTGACGAACTTCAAATTCACACCTTGTATTGCAACATCAATTTCATTTAATAATGCGACTACCTGCATCTGAAGTTTCTGTGACAAGCGATCAATTGCTTTTAAGTAAACCGTTGCGGCAAACTCCTGATCAGCTGTGCGGTGAAGGCTTCGAACACTGTCAAGCTCGGATAAAAATGTGTCGACACTCTTGTCAGAAATATCCGCAATTGCACAATTGATGGTGATGAATGGAGCCTGTTTGAATGAGGCTTCAGCATGCAGCACTTTCACCAACGCTTGTTTACCACTGCCTGTTTCACCTTGCAGCAGCAGTGGAACACCGTGCCGGTATAGCTCGCTTGCACGCTCAGTCGTGGCAATCATGTATTTATCATGACCCGCTAAATCGCTAAGTCTTTTCTTTTGGGAAGACTTAACCGAAGTGGTACGTATAGCCGACCGGTTGCTACCGGGTAAAAATGGCGTCGCAATAATCGCCGCACCCTGATGACTATTAATATCAATATTCGTTCCGGCAAGGTTGGCAAGGCTGTCAATACTCTTTCCAAACACATCATCTACTGTTTGGTCCAATACCTCACTGCACTGGCGATAACCCAGTAGCTCAGCCGCATGATTCGTCAGCCCTACAACTTCACCCCGGGAATTAACCGCACACAGTGCATTGATAGATTCATCAATATCCGCACCCGACTTAGATAGCGATACATGCATAATGTCGAGCGCTGAATAGTGCGATTTAAACAAGCGTGCCTGAATTTTGGCGGCAGTCAGAGACAGAATATACTGGTAAAAAATATAATTATGGGGATTCTTATAGTCGAGCCCGGCGATCGCTAATGCACCAATGAGTTGGTTGTGTTGATCAAACAAGGGAGCGCCCGTGCAGGCAAACTGTCTGAACGACTTGTAGTAGTGATTATTACCGGAAATGGTGATTGCTTTTTGCCCGCCCAGCGCCATGGATATGGCATTCGTGGCGGCCAGCGGCTCTCGCCAACAGTACCCTGCGGATATACCCGCAGGTTCTAAGTAATGCGTCGTCGCTTGCTCCTGAAAACTCATAAGTAAGGTGCAGTCAGTATCGGCGACTACCAGCCCTCGGTGAGCATGTCGTGCGAGCTTTGCCAGATGATCAATCTCTCTGGTTTCGCCCCCAAGAGAGACAAGGAGTTGATCCAGTCGATGTCCAATTTCACTATCCTGCAACCTTAGCAAAGGTCGGGGGGTCATTTGCGAAAGTTTGTGATCCTTTCTGCAACGCTGCCACGACGAGGCAATAGCCAATTCATTAACACCACTATTTGGCTGAACAATAGAGCCCATATTCATTCCTCCTCGACGCATTACCAGTTAAAAGTACGCTGTTTACCTACATTCGTCAAAATCCTTAGAAGCACCAAAACGACATAACTCTGCCTGGTAGCGCTGCATTAGCCGCTGGCTAAAAAGTTCTTTTGAGGGAAGCACGTCAGGGCGTGGGTAAACGCTAGCCAGCGAGCAATGAGCGGATGACTCAAAGCGCTGCTTAAGGCCCATCAAGCTATATAAGCGATTGACCTGCTTAGTGACTTCCTGAAAGTCGGTTTCATAGAGAATTAACGCATGGGCAAAAACAGCCTGATGAGTCACTTCCCCCTTGGTTCTGGAGTGACGCTGAGCGGTACCGACCATCTTTTTACCATCCACCACAATATTGTAATCTCCATCACAAAAGGCTTCAGGTACCGAGGCACAGTAGGCAGAAATACCTAACTGCTTAAACTCTGTGATCATAGGTTGGCATAACAACTGGTAGCCGTTAGCGATGGAAAGCCGGGTATTTGAGGAATTGGCCAGTGCCAGAGACACATTAATAATCCCCGGGCCTTGTGGTGTTACCCCGCCCCCGGTTTGTCGAACATGTACCGGCCAGCCTGCTGCTGCAGAGGCCTTTGAAGCGTCCTCAAACGCAGGGTGATGACTAAACTTGAGAGGCACCACCAAGCACTGATTCGCTGACCACATAAAGCTCGCATGATCTAATCCATCATAGATAACGCGTTCAAATAGTTGCTTTTCACGTACCAGCGCATCGGCCATGGATGTGAATTGAACCAAGGTATTAACCGTGCGAGATGGTGTATTCATTATGCTAGCGCCTCAATGCTGTGGCACAGATCAGATAAAAATGCAGCAGCCGGGCCACCATCAATGGCGCGATGATCAAAGGTCAGCGATAAGCCCATCATTGGCTTCCAGAGCATATTATCCCCTGAGCGTACTGCCACTTCCCGAATACAGCCAATCCCCAAAATCCCGATCTGTGGTGTATTCAGAATCGGTGTGAATTGCTCCACTCGGGTAAGGCCAAGGTTGCTAATCGTGAAACTGCCCCCCGTCATTTCTGTGACGCTTAGCTTATTCGTTTTGGCACGAGCCGACAAATCCTGTCTGGCGGCCCGAAGTTGCAACACATCCATTTGCTCTGCACCAAAGATAGACGGCGCAACTAATAAGTTACCAGGCAGTGCGATGGCCACGCACAGGTCAACAGCGTCAGATAAATGTATCGCCTTATCCGCCACTGTCCCGTTGATATCCGGATGCTTGCGTAGTACAGAGACCACTTGATGCATCAACAAATCTTCAATCGAGACCTTATCGCCCCGCGCCGCGAAGACCTCTTTTTGAGCTAACAGCCCTGACACATCACAGCTGGCATGATGTGTTAGTTGCGCCGCTTCCTGCAAACTTCTGACCATTTTGTCCGAAATCATAGCGCGCACGCCACGTAACGGAACCACTGTTTTAGTATCACCCATCATGTCACCCAATTAGTTCGTTGGTTCATTGACTCAGTTATCGGCTCAACTTGTGACCCGGGCAATCACATCGCCCTTCTCGACCAAGTCATCTTCTTCTTTGAGAAGCGTGATGGTGCCGCTAAGCTGAGACTCCACTTCAAATTGTGCTTTTTCGACCATCACTTCTGCAATGGGCGTGCCCGCTTCAACTTGCGCACCCTCTGAAACTAACCAGCTTGTGATAACTCCTTCGCTGTCTTCTTCCCACAGATCCGCTGGGATAATAATGTCCGTTGCCATGTGTCTACCTCGTTTAATGTTGTCAATCATTGAGCGTCCATGCCGTCGTGTACTGGCATGGCCGCGTGTAATAGTTAAACGGCAATTCCGTTATAGGCGGCCACAATTTTTTCAGCATTTGGTAAGCAGAACTGCTCCATAACGCGTGCAAACGGAATGGGAACATCGGGATACGCCACACGTTGTGGTGCTGCTTTAAGCACTGAAATATCATGCTCGACCACTGAGGCGATTACCTCACCACTCACGCCGTAGCTCTGATAATCTTCATCCACCACAATCAAGCGACCGGTTTTTGCAACTGAGGCCCGAATGGTTTCGCGGTCCAGTGGCACCAGAGAGCGTAAGTCGACAACCTCAGCACTCACGCCCTGCTCGGCCAGCATTTTGGCCGCCTTAAGGCCATGGTGAACGCCCATTCCGATACCAACAATCGTGACATCGCTGCCTTCCTGAACGACTGCGGCTTTTCCAATTTCAACTTCGTAATAGTCTTCTGGCGTGTGAACGGTGGCTCCCTTTTCAGTCCCTAACCAACCCATACCCTGAAGGCCTTTGTGATACATGTACACCACCGGGCTATCTTCACGAATAGCAGCATTCATCAAGCCTTTCGCATCGTAGGCATTTGAGGGGGCGACCACTTTCATTCCCGGTAAGTGGGCGAAAGTGCCATACACACATTGGGAGTGCTGTGCGCCATCCGAATAGCCCCCTCCAGTGGAGGTCATTAATACCATCGGGACCTTGACGTTACCGCCTGAAAAATAAATGTTCTTTGCCATATTGTTGTAGATCTGATCGAAGCACACCCCAAAAAAATCCACAAACATCAGCTCTACAATCGGGCGCATTCCATTTTGAGCCGCACCGACTGCAGCACCGATAAAGGCTGTTTCAGAAATCGGCGTATCGCGAATGCGTTCATCACCAAACTCTTCGATCAGCCCGCGGGTGTTGCCGTATACACCACCCAATACACCGATGTCTTCACCCATTACAAAGACCTTTTCATCTTTGCGCATGTATTGTGCGACGGATTCTGCCATCGCCTTGGCAATGGTTAACTTGCGTTCTTTAGTACTCATGATTATTCCTCTCTATCCGCGACGTTTTTTAGGCAAACACACTGGTCAGTGCATCTTCAGGGTCTGGGTCTTCACTGGCTCTGGCGTGCGCTATCGCCTCGTCTACCCGTGATTGTGCTGAGGTATCCAGCTTATCCATTTCCGCAGCACTGGCTGTGCCCTCATCAATCAGTTGTTGGCGGAATCTTGGAATCGGATCAATGGCTTCTAGTGCCGCTTTTTCACCCTCAGGGCGGTAGCCTTCTGCATCGCCAATAAAGTGACCGGCAAGGCGGGAGGTTTCAAGCTCAAGTAAGGTTGGTCCGTTACCTGCACGTGCATGAGCAATGGCTTCACCCGCCGCTTTAAAGATTTCGATCGGATCGTTACCGGGTACATACTTACCCGGCATGCCGTAGCCTGCAGCTCTCAGGTAATTGCGTTCGATAGCGGTCGATTGCTTTTTAGAAACAGAGATACCCCACGAGTTATCTTCAATCACAAACACAACCGGCAGTTTCCAAACCGCTGCAAGGTTCAGACTTTCATGAAAAGCGCCTTGGTTGGCTGCGCCCTCACCCAAATAAGCTACGGCGATACCGGGCTTTTTTTGCATTGTTTGAGATAAGGCGGCACCGACGGCCGGGCCAAGACCTTGGCCAATAATGCCGGAGCAAGTGAAATTTACATCCGCATCAAACAAGTGCATATGACCGCCTCGGCCACCACCTAAACCATTGGCTTTTCCGAAGATTTCAGAGGTCATGCGTTTGAGGTCGACTCCCTTAGCGATTGCCTGATGATGGGGGCGGTGAGTCGCGGTGACACTGTCTTCTGCGATGAGGTGGGCACACACGCCAACTGCGCAAGGCTCCTGACCGTTAGATAAGTGCATCTCGCCGGGAACCGGGCCATTAGCCATATTGAATGCGGGCGATTTGCCCTCCATGTAGGCGGCTGCGATAGCCTCCTCATAGCGACGGCTGACTACCATCGTTTCATACATCCACAATTTCTGTTCAGTTGTTGGTTGCATAATCATTCCTCTCCTGTGATAAGCGATACAGCGACAGCATGGTGCGTATCGCCGTGATCTGGGATTACTGTGACAGCTCTTGAAACACCAGCACAGTGGATTGATTGCGTCGTAAACGGGAGGCTTGAATAGTGTCTCAATGCGTTGGGTGTGAGACACTTATGAGACACTTTTTGAAATGCTGAGACACATAAAAAAGCCTGTCACAAAGGACAGGCTTTCTCAGGGGGAAACCGAGACTATTAACGCGTGATTAGTTGCTTACAACCACCTTACCAATGGCTTTACCACTACTTAGGCGAGCATAGGCCTCGCCCACTTCATCAATCACAAATTCAGTCTCATCCAACAAAGGCTTTAGTGCGCCCGCATCAGCAATTGCTGCAAGCTTGTTCAGCGTTTCACCGTGCACTTCACGCTTGTGGTTGTACAACATAGGGATCAGCATAAAGACAACATGAATCGACAGACCTTTGAAGTGAGCCGGGTTTAAATCAAGCTCCAACATAGACACTGTGGTAACAACCTGTCCGTTCAATGCTGCCGCTTCAAATGAGTTCAGCATGTTCATGCCACCAACGGTGTCATACACCACATCAAAGCCTGCTGTGCCAGTGTGTTGTTCCACGTATTTTGCCACCGGCTCGCTGGTGTAATTAATGGCAGTTGCACCATAAGATTCAACGATCGCTGCTTGCTGATCACTACCGATAGTAGTGTACACATCAGCACCTAAGTGCTTAGCCAGCTGTACTGCAATATGACCCACGCCACCGGTACCACCGTGAATCAGGACTTTTTGACCTGCCGTAACCCCAGCACGATGCAAACCTTCGTAAGCCGTAATTGCAACGAGTGGCAATGATGCTGCCTCACGCATAGACAATGACTTAGGCTTGTGAGCAACTAATTTAGCATCCGCCAGCATGTAATCGGCTAAAGAGCCTTGCAGGTCAGCTAATCCGCCAGAGCAACCATACACCTCATCGCCAACTGCAAACCCTGTAACCCCCTCACCAACCGCTTCAACGGTACCGGCGAAATCCATACCCAAAATAGCAGGTAGCGCTGGAGACAGTGGTAGTGCCTCACCCATTGAACGAATCATTGTATCCACGGTGTTAATGCTGCTGGCTGCCACTTTGACCAGAATGTGGCCGCTAGTCACTTCAGGTTGAGGGACTTCAGTTGCCTGAAATTCAGCTGCATCGCCGTACTGATTAAGAACCATTGCTTTCATTGTATACTCCACTGGATGTGTTAGTCGTAGGGAGTACGATACAATATCCGTAGAATATATAAATGATTCAAAATTAAATTCAGTTTCCTGTTTTTCTATATAATCGAATGGCTGGACTTCCTGTGTGATATCACCAACCACACTGCGTGATATCACACAACTCCCTCCTCAAAATAGTCACTAAAATCCACAAGTTATTGAAAATAAATAACTAAAAATACTGGCACGACTATTGCTCTCCTTATTACTATTTACCCTCTTGGAAAAATACGCATGGAAAGCAATACCCCAATACACGACAACTCCCTAGGCCGCCGTTTTTATTTTTCAGTGTGGCGTTGGCATTTTTACGCAGGCTTATTCGTAACGCCTTTTTTAATGGTGCTAGCACTAACCGGCATGTTGATGATGTATCTCGCCGTCTTTGATGGTCGCGATGGTGAGAAAATTACCGTGGCTCCAATGGGTGAAATTCAAAGCTATTCCCAGCAAGCCGATGCCGCGATGAAAGCCTTCCCCGATGGCAAGCTGGTGGAGATGATCAGCCCGCTAACCGCCGATAGCGCATCCGTTTTTCGGATCAGCGTGGGCGACATACAAAATATGGTTGCGGTTGACCCGTATCGTGCTGAAGTACTTGAAACCTGGGTGCGTCGCGATGGTTGGTACGACTTCGCCAGCAATATCCACGGTACTTTGTTAATCGGCGACTTGGGTGATCGCTTAATCGAAATCGCGGCAGGTTTTGCCATTGTATTGGTGATTACGGGCCTATACCTTTGGTGGCCACGTAATGGCAAAGGCTTCAGGCAGATGCTGGTGCCGGATATCTTTGCCAAAGGCCGTCTGTGGTGGAAATCACTGCATCAAACCATTGGTTTTTATTGCTCGGTATTGCTAGTCGCCTTTTTATTATCTGGCTTGTCATGGTCAGGTATCTGGGGCGAGAAATTCACCCAAGCCTGGAGTACATTCCCCGCTGAAAAATGGGATAATGTGCCGCTCTCAGATGACACTCACGCCTCAATGAATCACGGCGCGATTAAAGATGTACCTTGGGGCTTAGAGCAAACGTTGATGCCAGAGTCTGGTTCGGGTGCAGGAGTTGAAGGTCTGCCAGAAGGCACTCCGATCAATGTGGATAGCATTGCCATGTTGGGAAAAGCACTGGTTGAGGATGGCCGCTATCATGTCAATTTCCCGAAGAATGACAAAGGCGTCTGGACGATTTCACAAGACTCCATGAGTAATGATTCAAACGATCCAATGAGTGATCAAACGGTGCATATCGATCAGTACACCGGCAAGATTGTGGCACAAGTTGGCTTTGCGGATTACTCCATTCCGGCCCAAGCCATGGCGGTTGGTATCGCATTTCACGAGGGCGATATGGGTTTGTGGAATCTGCTGCTGAACACAGTATTTTGCTTATCGATTATCTTCTTATCGGTGAGTGGCGTGGTGATGTGGTGGATACGCCGCCCTGAAAAATCCGGTCGCCTGGGTGCGCCGCCAATGGTCGATGTGGCACTTGGTAAAGGCGCAGTGGTGCTGACGTTATTGGTCTCGTTACTGTTCCCATTGGCGGGGCTGACCTTATTAGCGGTACTGGCGTTGGATGTGTTAATTATTCAACGCATTAAGCCACTAGTGCGCATTCTGTCATAAGTTAAACGCCATAAAACGAATGATTCAGTGCTGCGCTGAATCAACTGAATCATTCGTTGTGTGCGTTTTACATCAGCGCTTTAAACCAGCGCGTATTTCTTAATCCGGTAATTCAAGGCATCCCGGCTAATGCCCAGCAATCCCGCCGCACGGCTTTTATTATGACAAGTCCGGTGCAGCGCTTGATTCAATAAATCTCGCTCAACCGCTTCCAAACTAATGCCCTGCTTAGGCAAATGAAAGCCGGAATTCTTCGCAGGAGCCGCCAGCTCGCCCGCACAACTCGGCAAGTTCGCTGGATGAATATCACGTCCAGCCAGAAAAATACTTAGTCGCTCACAGTAATTACGTAACTCACGCACATTCCCCTGCCAGCGCTGACCCTCCATCACACGAATTGCTGCCGGCGTTAGCGTGGCTGGTTGAAGCTTATGTTGTACCGCAAACTGCTGCAAAAAATGCTGCCCCAATAGACGAATATCGCCCTTCCGTTCCGACAGCGGTGGCAAGGTTAAAGGGATCACATTCAAACGATAAAACAAGTCATGACGAAACTGCCCCGCTTCTGCATGTTGGTAGAGATTCCGGTGAGTCGCCGCAAGCACGCGCACATTCACTTTGCGTGGTCTCATCTCACCCAATGGCAGCACTTCGCCAGACTCCAAAAAGCGTAATAGCTTGGCTTGCACCGGTAGCGACAATTCACCAATTTCATCCAAAAATAATACGCCGCCATCCGCAGAACTGATTAAGCCACTGCGTGATTCATTGGCTCCGGTAAAGGCTCCTTTGCGGTGGCCAAATAAGATGGACTCCGCCAATGCCTCTGGCAAGGTGGCGCAATTCACGGTTACAAACGCGGCTTTGCTGCGCGCACTGCTGGCATGAATCGCTTTGGCAATCAGTTCTTTACCGGTGCCAGACTCGCCAGTAATCAGTGCATTCGCGTCGGTTTTAGCAATGCATAACGCCATGCTCAGCGTGTCGGACATAGCGCTTGAGCACGTCAGAATATGATCAAAATTCATAATTTCCTCATTGAAATAACAAGCAGTCATAACGAGCAGCCTGCCGACTTTTAACCGGCGGTTTCAGGGCTGCTAATGCTTAAAATTATCCAATAAGGTGTGGTGGGGCCTGGCTATTGTAGGAGAGTATTAGCGGGGGAGAAAACTCGGGCGGCGCATGAGCGCGTAGCAGTTGCTGGTGGATGCGCTGCGCTTCAAAATGCAGCTCGTAGCTCTCCGCATGGGTAAATGCTTTGACCAATTTGAGTGCGGTACACTCATCAAGGTCGCTATCGACCTGCACTTTCACGACCTTTTGGTCAGGGGTTAGCGTGAATGCTTGAATCCCCTGAAACGTACACAAATAAACCTTTTCGCCATGCACAAACGGCGTCGACCACAAGCTCAATAACGGCATCATCAGCATGACCAAAGTGATCATGATGGTTGATGTGAGTTTATGGAGGCGGGTAATTCTCATTCGTTATATTAGGCGCGGTATCGTTAAAATAAGATCCCTAGTATACGGTTTATCCCACACAATTACAGCAGGCAAGCGCCCTCTGAGCAATTAACGCAAATAATTCTCATTCTACTATTTAGTGACATAAACCAATGCCTCTGCCAGTGTCCGAATCTGCGATTGCCGAAGCCCCGCGATATTAATCCTGCCATTCGGCAGCCCATAAATCGCAAACTCATCACGCAATACCAGCATCTGCTCAGCGCTTAACGGCAGCAATGAAAACATCCCCTTTTGCTGCGCAATGGCATTAAGTGAAGCCGGTGCGCCCAGCTCAGATAAAATCCGGCCTAACTCCTGACGATTGTTAGCGACCCGATCGCGATAAACCGACAACTCCTCCAGCCATGGCTCAGGGTCATCAAACAACATTGAAGCAATCGCCGAGCCGTGATTTGGTGGCATGGAATAGTTGGCGCGGGTAATCCGTTCTAACAAGGTCCGCAGGTCTTTATGCTGCGCTTTATTCTTAGTGATGACCGTGGCTGCACCAGTACGCTCGCAATACAGCCCCATGTTTTTCGAACAGCTGGAGGCCAGTAAAACCACATCAATCTGATCGACCAGCAAGCGAAGCCCCGCCGCATCTTCATCCGGACCATCACCAAAGCCCTGATACGCCATATCAATAAATGGCGTGACCTTTTTGCGTTTGCAAAAGTCCGCAAACTGCTGCCACTGCGCAAGGGATGGATCAATGCCGCTTGGGTTATGACAGCTACCATGAAGCAGCAACACGTCACCTTCGACAGCGTTTACAAGATCAGCAAAGCAAGTTTCAATATCCAACTGCCCTGCTTTATCCTGCCAACGAAATGGCGAAACACGTAAGCCTGCACCTTCCATAATCGGGCGATGATTGATGTAACCGGGCTCCGTATTCCAAACCACGGAATTCGGAGAAAGCTGCGCAATTAAATCAGCCAGTACCCGAAGTGCGCCGGAGCCGCCGACCGTTTGAATCGTGCATTGCTCTTCAAGCCGTGGGCTGTCGCCAAGCAAAAACTCAGCGATCTGATTATTGAATGTCATATTGCCGGATAGCAATTTGTACGATTTTGACATTGCTTGCTCAGCCAGAAACCGCTCAGCCGCTTGTACCGTTTGCATGACCGGCGTCTGGCCGGATTCATCGCGATACACGCCAACAATCAGGTCAATCTTTTCGTCTCGGGTATCGGCTTTAAATTGATCGGCAAGCGCCCACAATGGATCGCCTTGCAGATGAGGTAAATGGTCTAACATCGTTTTATTGCTCCCTAAAACTTAAGCACGATTGGATAAGATGACGCCTGCGATGGTCAGGGTGAGCCCGCAAACAATAGCGAGTGATAAAGACTCACCAAAGACAGGCACCGCAAGCAATGCGGTCAAGCCCGGAGAGATTGAGCCCAGGACCGACGATCGCGCAGTACCTAATTGATTAACCGCATAGGAAAAACCAAGCGTCGACAGCACACCCACGCCAACGCCCTGAACCAATACAAATGGCAGCGCCTCCTGCACTGAGAAAGCACCAAAATTCGTCGGGAGGATTCCAAACAGAATCAACGCCAAGGTAATGAAAAAGGACAAGTAAGAAAGAATGATGACCACGGTAAAAGCGCCCAAGCCTGCCCGCTTAAGCCCTAGCGTGTAGCCCGCCCAAAGCACGGCTCCGCCCAACAGATAACAGACGCCCAGCGCCATATCGCCAGAGAGATTCACCGCGCTACCGCTAAGCATAACCACAATGCCTAACAAGATAAGCGACAAGGTAAACGCGCGTTTCAACGACGTCTTTTGGCGATAAAAAACATAAGATAACAGCGCAACAAATAAGGGCGGAGTGCCCGCTAAGATCGTTCCCACATAAGCTGTCGGGGCCGCTTGTGCCCCGGAAAACGCCAGAAACAGGAACGGCACGCCACCCAATAAAATGAACAACACATCTGAAAGCCGCACTTGTTTGATCGCCTGATAGTGCGACGGTAGCAGCGGTATAAACAGCACCATAGGAACAAAGAATCTGATCAATGCCACATCGGCAATCGTTAGCGGCGAGCTCCCAATCGCACGAGCAGTCAGTGCAAATCCTGACCAAATCAGCAAGACCACGACCATCGCCAGATACCCTTTCGCCAAGGGTGATAGAAAACTGTGACCCGCTTTGCCAATGATTGGCTGTATAACATTGTCCATTTAAACAAGCCCTGTGCATCTGTATTGATGAGTTAATTATTTATCAAAACAGACGCCTTTAATCGGCTATTATGCGGTTGAATACAAGGTTCCTTGGTTGATTCAATCACGAAATCCACGATTGTTGAACTTAACCACTAAGTGGAAATATGGACAGAATAGATCGACACATACTAGAGGTACTTCAAAAGGAAGGACGCCTCTCAACCGCCGAACTCTCGGAGCGTGTTGGGCTCTCGCCTTCTCCCTGCGCGCGGCGTTTAAAGCGCTTGGAAGATGAAGGCTATATTGAGGACTATCAGGCAAACTTGAACAAAGCGCGGGTTGGTATCTCGATGAATTTCTTCGTCGAAGTCAGTCTTAGCAACCATCAGGAAGCATCGATCAAAAGCTTTGAGCAAGCGCTGTGTGATATGAAAGAAGTGATTAGCGCGCACATCGTTTCTGGTGGCTACGACTACCTGCTGGAGGTGGTTAGCCCCGATCTGGCTGGGTACGAAGCGTTTACCCGCAAGCTACATAAAATCACCAGCGTGAAAGATATTCATACGCATTTGTCGGTCAGAGAAGTGATTACTAAGAAGGCTTTGCCGATTTATCTATAGCGTGATCTCATGTACAAAATCCCTTTATACCGGTCTTAATAAACGATAGCATGCGCGGCCCATCGTTTACGTTTCTTTCTCTAAATCAAAGGATATTGCCGTTATGTTAGGCAGCACCATCATATACGAACCTGATTGCATCAAACTCGCGGGATTAGGCGATGTCGATAACATTGAAGACGTTATTTCGATTGATTTAGAGAAGCTGTCGCTCGCCGACCTCTATCCGCTATTACCGGATAAAAGCGTGCGTTTGCTTGAAGCAGACCCCGTAATCGATGATCCTGAAAACGGCATCATGATGTTAGAAATCAACCCAAGGGGACTAGAGTACATTGTGAAGCAAGCGGCTAATGGTGCGTTTGCTGAGTATTCGGCTGACTTTAAAAAGCTTGCCAGGCTGACCAAATATAATGGCTTTGAAGATTGCTATGAAATGAAATCGACTGACTGAGAAACCTCTTTGCCTGGCTATCTTTGATGCCGCTTGTTGTTAATGGCTTTGCTTTAACATATGCCAAGTTAAAAGGAGCCATAGAATGCAAACTGGTAATTCAGAACGAAAGGTAAGCCTGTTCCGTAATGGTCGTAACCAAGCGATTCGTATTCCTAAAGAGTTTGAACTAGAAGGCTCTGAGGCGATTATTCGACGCGAAGGCAATCGCTTAATTATAGAGCCGGTATCAAAGCCAACCCTGCTAGAGGTGCTAGCCTCTCTTGAGCCACTGAACGAATCATTCCCTGACATTGATGACCTGCCACTGGATGATGTAGGGGTAGTTTAACAACCAAAAAACGGCGAGATGTTGTTAAACAAATCGCCGTATTGAAAAAGACAATTGAGGCTACTCGATAATTAAGGCTTAACGATCGTACGAGTCGAAACGCCACTTGGAAATATCAATTAGGCCATTTTTGAAGTCATCATAAACCGCCCCATCGATACTCACCTCATCCACATGAACGGCAATGTAAGCACTTTCGCCAACACCAATGTTATAGATATCGGCATAAACACCAGCTTGAACATAGTCAGCTGGATCAAACGTATATCCACCGGCAGCAATAACACGAGGATCTTGAGCAAACTCAGTCATCGCGATACGGCCTATTTCAGTGCCATCGATTGTGTATACGAACTCCTTTGTTCCGGCATTCCATTTCATATCCATTTCATGGTCACCAGTAAACTCACCTAAGCCATTCACTCTTCCTGAAAGATAGAGTTCGTCATCACAGTCCTCATCAAAGCATGTACCCATGGTATAGTCTCCGACCGCACTTCCCCCTTCGCTACGCAAGCGTACAGCAATGTCGATAGCCATATTATTATCAGGGTTTACATATGTTGCCGTCAGGCGTGCTTGTATATTAGCTCCATCCTCTCGAACCAAAGTACTCGCGTCATCTATAGTGATTTTGGTACTGAACATACTCGCTTGAGTACCTGGCTGTTGAACGGTTCTTATCCTTGTTCGATAGTCATCATCGATTTCTATACCGTAGTTTTGATTTGCTTCAAGGTCTTTGGCGTAGTCTTTTTGAGCAATCAAAGTACCCGTATCAGCAGGTGAACCATCATCGACCAATAACTGGGTAAACACCCCTCTATCACCATCATCAGCGTTTAGTATATAAAGCTGACCATTAACGAGACTAAAGCCGAGATTAAACCTTTCACAAGGTGTACTGCCTGTTTGCTCACAAACTGGACCATAATTTTCGTAATTATAGGTATGAGTCGTTTTTAGCGTGATGTCACCGCTACCACTCTCTCCTGAAGTAATTGTGTACTGACCAAGGTCAAAAATAATTTCGTCACTTGGGGTGTCGCCTAAATAATTGATATAAAAGTAACTGTCTCCCCCCGTGAAGTAGATAATCTCTTTAGCATCTAAAGATTCCCACAAACCATCGATAGGTGAGCTTGTCGGTTCAATTCTGTCGAGAGTGAATACAGCATACTCGTCAGGAGGTATTAGCCCAAGCGTGTTAGCTGTTAATGAATACTCCCAAACATTCGAAGACATGCCATCAACACCGCAACTGACACCTCTATTCTCTCCACAAGTTAAAGCATCGCCATCATGATTTTCGAGTGTTGTAAATGTAATTTCACTGTCACTCGCCACATACTTTCCATATTCGAAGCCTTCATTATTGTCTGTTTGCTCCCATTGCTTTGCAAAGTAACGTCCGTCAGGTAGAAAATGTAAGATAACGGATCTTCCGGGGAGCTTCCAAGAGCCACTCAGCTTTGGTGGCTCAGGTTCTCCCATCCAGTAACTTCCAACATAGCGCTCAGCAAATGCAACCTCCTCGGTTATACCCGTGCGAATATTTTTAATTAACGTTTGTCCACCGATGGAATAGATGACCGACTCACCACTCTGAGAAAGGAATGGATGCTCTATCCCTTCAACCCCTGTAATTAATCTGGTGACTGTATTTTCAGAAATATTTTTAACGACATATCGGCTTAATGCTTTATTTTCGACCCAGCTATAGATATTTCCATCATCGGAAATGCTTGGGTTAAATAATCGCTTTCTCCGAGGAATACTGTAGATTGTTTTGAAAGCGCTATTCATAAGATCGTAGCGTAGCGCCAAAAAGGTATTTGTTCGCAATTGCACTAGCGCAAGCCATCTTCCATTTGCGCTCAATGAGGGCTGTACGAACGGGTTGGCACTTGCTAACGATTTTTCTGTAAACTCTGAACCATTATCATTGTACGTACGTACTGTGATTGCCTGTCTCCCATCAGCTAACCTATTTTGCCAAGCCAGAACCTTACCATCCTGACTAATCGTCACATCACTATCATCGGTATCGTTATCTGTTAAGCGAAGCACCTCATTCGTGGTAAGGTCCAAACTGTAAATTTCAGTATCGCCTCTGACACTCTCCTGATATGAGAATATGAGCTTCTCACCATTTGGCAAACATGCGACTGATTGAATTTTTCGATTTTTATTCGTACTGAATACAACCTCACCATCATCCGATGGGTCACTAAAGTTGTATAAAATAATTGACCATTTATTAGCTTCACTGGGTGTGTGTGAAATATTGCAGGCATAGCCCTTTATACTTGAGTCAGCGAAGGTTTTCTGTGCGAGCATGCCTTTGGCCGCTACTTTCTCAGTCGCCTCAGCAACCATACTATCTTTTTCACTAATATCCAGTTCGACTGATACTGGCTTTTTTGCCAGACTGAATTGTGCAGAGTCCAGACTGTCTTCTGTGAAGACTGCCGCATGACTTGTACTTGCCAATACTAGCAATGAAACGAGTAAGGGTAATTTCATAGATACTTCCTTCCTAAGTTAGAATTAAAGCTTATTTCTTTAATCAATAAATACTCATTATATGACATATGACTTTTTTGAGTATCACTAGAGTAAACGCATGCAACTCGAAAACCTTAGGGGTAAGGAGAAAATAAATACTCCATTTCTCTATAAACACCGAAAAACCATATTAGTTAGCTAAAAAACATCCGGTTATGTATCAAACACGATGATTTAAAATTCTGCTAATTATACAAGTAGAAGTGTTCGCAGCCCTTTAGCGAATAACCGGATCGTTTACGCGTTGTGTCAATATTGGACAAGCTGTTTCAAGAGTGTCTCATCTCGGTGAATGTGACACACAATCAAGGTGCCCCACCCACATCGTGATACGCGCTTCTGTTGCTACTGCCACGCCTTTGTCACACTGAATCAGGGATTAAGCGGCTGCTTACCATTGAGTGAGTTGCTGCTATCCCGTAGTTGGTAATACCCCCTAAGGAGGAACAAAGGAATGAAACATCTTATACGCGGCCGTAATGTCGCGAAACAAGCAAGCGGTCAAGCGCCGGAAGTAGAGCTTAGCAGGCGTAACTTTTTATCCTCTGCCGGCATTGCAGTGGTGAGTGTGGGCGTGTTGGGCAGTGGCCTGTTAGCCTCTGCAGACGCCTGGGCAAACGGCGCGCTGGATAAGCAGGCCAGCTTAACGCTATTGCAAATGGCACGAGACCTTTTCCCAAATGATGATCTGGAAGACATCCATTACGCCAACATCATTGCTCCCATGGGCAAACAAGCCAATGAAGACGCCTCCCTTAAAAAACAACTGAACGATGGTGCTGCCGAGCTGGATAAGCGTGCAATGGCTCATTTTGGCAAACCATTCGCCGAGGTTAAACAAGAAGACGACCGCGTTATTGTCCTTACAGAGATTGAGTCGACTGAGTTTTTTAACACCCTCAGAAATGCCGTCATGATGGGCATCTATAACAAAAAAGAGCTATGGCCACGGTTCGGCTACGGCGGCTCATCGTGGGAAAAAGGTGGGTATCTTCATAGAGGGTTTGATGAACTTGATTGGCTGAAGGCGTAGGGGAATAGCATGAATACAAAATTTGACTTAAATGATGATAGTTTGGTGGTCATCGTGGGATCAGGCGCAGGTGGTGGCACACTCTCCGAAGAGCTTGGTAAAAAAGGAATTCGTTGTGTGGTACTGGAAGCCGGAAAGCGCTTTACCAATGCGGACATTGAGAATGATGAGTGGAAAATGTTCGGCAAAATTACCTGGCTGGACAAGCGGGAAACTGCGGGCCCCACGGCGCTAACGAAGAACTTTCCGAACCTGCCCGCGTGGATCGTAAAAGGCGTGGGTGGCTCCACGGTGCATTGGGCAGGCGTTGCCCTACGTTTTCAGGAACATGAATTCAAAATGCGCACCACCAATGGCGATATCGCCGGTGCAAATGTGTTGGATTGGCCCATCTCCTATGAAGAGCTTGCGCCGTATTATGAAATAGCAGAAAGCAAGATGGGTGTAACCGGGACCAAGGCATCCGGACTGCCTTACCATAAACCCAGTGCGCACTATAAAGTGATTGCCGAAGGAGCCCGCCGCATTGGTGCTCGTTGTCATCCCGCACCATTAGCCATCAATACCAAACCACGTGACGGCCGCGCTGCTTGCCAAGTCACCGGGTTCTGCCATCAGGGCTGTAAATATGGGGCTAAGTGGTCAAGCATGGATGCCGCCACTCCAAAAGCCGAGGCAACCGGGAATATTGAAGTGCGCCCTGGCTGTATGGTACTGCGTATTGAGCACAACAAAGCCGGCGAAGCGACAGGCGTGCTGTATGTGGATAAAGATGGCAATCAGCAGTTCCAAAAAGCGCGCATCGTGGCGGTTGCTGCCAACTCAATCGAGTCACCCAGATTATTACTGAACTCAGCCTCCAGCTTATTTCCAAATGGCTTGGCTAACTCATCCGGGCAGGTTGGAAAAAACTATATGACGCATACCAGTACCGCCGTTTATGGCGAGATGCCGGGCGAAGTGAATATGTACAAGAGCACAGTGGTTCCCGGGCTGGTATCGGAGTGGGCAGACAACGATCCATCGCGCGGGCATGTAGCGGGATACGAACTGGAGATGCTACACCTTGGTCTTCCTTTCATGTCTGCTTTTCTTAAGCCGGGCGGCTGGGGACGTGAGCTGGCGAACTCATTAGCCAATTACAGAAACATGGCCGGTTTCTGGATTTGCGGGGAGGATATGCCTATGGAGACAAACAGCGTTACACTTCACTCCACTGAAAAAGATAAAAATGGCCTACCTATCCCTGTGGTTTACAAAGGGAATCATGCCAATGATATTGCGATGACCAAGCATGCTAATGAGAGGTCAACCGAAATTCTTGAAGCGGTGGGTGCGACTAAAGTTAATCTGCTGGGTAGATACCCTGCCAGCCATAATATGGGCACCAACCGCATGAGTGCGAAAGCTCAAGACGGTGTGGTTAATCGCTGGGGACAAGCGCACGACGTGAAGAACTTGTTTATATCTGATGGTAGCCAATTTACCACCAGTGCGGCAGAGAACCCGACACTAACCATTGTGGCATTGGCGATCCGACAGGCTGAGTATATCGCTCAGGAAATGACAGCGAAGCACATTTAAAACGTGCCTTTAGATTGTAACCAGTCCTTGCTATAAGTGCTGGTTACTACCGACCTGCAATGCTTCCATCCCTACGCGAACTATCATACCCCGCCGAAACCTCATAATACTTATCAAACCCAATCCGCTGCTTCAGCTCACCAAACTCCAACAACAACTCATCCCTAGGGCGTCCATCGCGCAGCGCATCCAATGCCGCTAACATAGCCTTCATCGCCGCCGCCATTAGCGTCAGCGGATACGCCGCCAGTGCAAAGCCCATCTCTTCTAACGCAGCTGGTGGCAAGTCTGGCGTTTGCCCACCTTCTAACATATTCGCCATGTGATAGCCGGGTAACTCTCCACCGATACGGCGCATTTCGGCCTCATTCGCAGGGGCTTCTACAAACAAAATATCGGCACCCAGTTCATAAAATCGCTGGGCGCGTTCCATGGCTTCATCCAATCCATGTTCATGGCGGGCATCGGTGCGGGCTAGTATTAAGATGTCGGCACCGGCTTCGCGGGCATCGACGGCGGCTTTAATGCGGTCAAAGGCTTCTTCCCTGCCAACCACGGCTTTGCCGGGCGTGTGGCCGCAGCGCTTGGGTGCCAGCTGATCTTCAATCATTACGGCGGCGCAACCGGCTTTGGCAAAACCACTCACGGTGCGCCGTACATTCATGGCATTGCCGTAGCCGGTGTCGCCATCGCCAATCACGGGAAATTTGACCGCATCACAAATATTGCGTGCCTGATCCAATATCTCCCCATACGACATGAGCCCCAAATCGGGTGCACCAATGCGCGCGGCAGAGGCTGAAAAGCCGGACATAAAGGTTAATGGAAATTGTTGCTGCTCAATGAGTTTGGCGGATAAGGCATCAAAACAGCATGGCATGACGTGCAGCGTATTTTGGGCCAGTAAATCCCGAAGTTGTTGGGCGGGAGAAAGTCTAGTTGAGGCCTGTGAGTTCATCGCTATTTGCCGTGAGAGTAAAGGAGGGTTTGCAGGTCACTATCAGCGTGACGACCCTGCGATTATAAGCGAGTCTTTGCCCTAAAGTCCGGCACAGATCAGCCAGAGTCAGCGCACAACCCACAAAGCTGAAAGACAGCCACCGCTTTTGTCGTGTTAAGATAGCGCGCATTCGAAATTACCTGAAATCCACCAACTGCAGTGAGTACCATGACAAGCCCAAACCAATTGCTGGCCTTCGATGAGCATCCGGTTTTTTACCAGGATGATAACCGCCGCTACCGTGGTTTTAATCCCACCAGCAAAGCCTTTCTGGAAGCGAAATTTGGGGTGTTGCTGCCGGCGCATTTAGTGAAAGGCAAAACCATTCTGGACTTGGGTTCCTGCTATGGTGCGGCGGGTCAATGGGCTTTATTTAACGGCGCAAAGCAGTATACCGGTGTTGAGGTTCAGCAAAATTTTGTGAGCCAATCCCGCCAATGGCTGGCGCATTGGGGCGATCAGGTTGAGATTGTGCAGCAGGATGTGCGCGGGTTTTTACGCGCGGCGGGTGATCAATCGTTTGATCTGGTGTTGCTGGCGGGGATTTTGTATCACTTTGTCGATACCAAGCAGATTATTGATGAGGCTTGTCGGGTGTCGCGCGAGCAAGTGATGATTGAAACCAATTATCCGCCGAGTATGCGCAGTGGAAAGTTGCCACAAAATGTCGCCATGACCGAGTACATCACCGATCAGGAAGTGAATCTGGACCATGGCAATCAGTCGATGCTCGGCGTCTCGGCGACCACGTCTATTTCTGCGCTGGATATCCTGTTTCGCTTGAATGGCTTTGCCAAGCGCGAGGATAAATTGTCGTTTCCGGTGGGGCCAGATACGGTGATTTATGATGAAAGCAGGATGGGTAGCAGTGACTTGCAGATTCGCTTTGCCGTGCGTTATTACCTCGATGCAGAGCAAGCGCTCACGACACTGGAAAGCACCCTGCCCGATCACTCCGGCCAATTGCGCTCATGGGAGACTGATCCGCTCGCACAAGCCAGAACCAGCGCTTATCAACAGCAGGCGAAATCGTTAAGCAGCGATGCCGAGCCCGGCGCCTGGCAGTTCGATGCGCAGGTGGCTGAGGTGTTTGATGGCATTGCGCGGCGTGAGATTCCGGATTACCTGCGGGTGATTGACCTGTGTGTGCGGGTGATTGATAAGGGTGAAAACCGCCAGCCAAAGATTATTGATGTCGGCAGCGCGACGGGCGAGACCTTGCGGCAATTGCATCAGGCGGGGTATCGTGAGCTGTATGGCGTGGAGTCCTCGGCGGATATGATTGCGCGTTCCTTTGACCAAGCTACGCTGATTCATTCGCAGGCGTTTCCGGAAGCGCACGGCCCGTTTGACTATGTGTTGAATAACTGGACGCTGCATTTTATTCGCAATCCGCTCAGCTATTTAGAAGCGATTAAGCGTGCGATGGTGCCGGGTGGCACGCTGATACTCTCGGATAAGGTGTCGAGCAGCCAGCGCACGCATGAGCTCTATTATGACTACAAGCGAGCCAATGGCGTGACGGAGGTCGAGATCGAGAAAAAGCGCCAGCAGATTGAAGGCGTGTTGGTGACTTATCCGTTTAGTTGGTACTTGAATGCGTTGAATAATTTGGGCTTTGAGCAGATTGAGGTGATTAATGCTAATACGGCGTTTGTGACCTTTATGGCGGTTAAGCCTTTGTAGTTTTGTGCCGTTCCGGTGCCGGCTATTTGATTCGCTTGCCGACTCGCGTTGCTCGTAAGGTCGCGCTCATTCAAAGAGCGGCACCTGCACTCGTGCTGATAGATTTCACTAACGCACTAATCGAGTCATGATAAGATGCGAGCCATAACATTAGTCAGTGATATGGCTGATTGCCTGAATAATAAATCGTTACAGTCTAGGGAGATAGCTGCATGAATATCAATGCCAGCATTATTGATCAACGGGTAAACGGCATTGCAGAAGATCATCCTGAATGGTTGCCCGCAGGCAGTGACTTAATTAAGAAAAAAGCAACCGCATTTGTTTTATTGTGCGTATCAACTTGTCTTGAAATTCCAATGGATGAAGCCGCAGAGCTGATTACTGAAGGTGGAAATGACGCCGGTGTTGATGGACTGCATATTGGTGAAGTGGATGATGGCGAGTTCCTGGTCACGATTTTTCAAGGCAAGTACAAAATCAAGAGCCTGACCGGTGATGCTAACTTCCCTGAAAATGGCGTCCAGAAAGCGGTTGATACGGTGCAGGTATTGTTTGACCCTTATCGCACGGTCATCTTAAACGAGAGAATTGCTCCGAAGATTGAAGAAATACGTTCTTTAATTCGCGATGCTTATATTCCTAATGTTCGTATCGTTTTATGTAACAACGGAGCTCGTTGGAATGCACAGGCTGATAACTGGATCGATCAGGCCAAGAAGGATTACGGCGACAAAGTTGAGTTTATTCATTTCAATCATGACTCAATCGTTAGCTTTCTTCAGCGAAGTAAAAAGGTGGATACCGCACTAACGCTTAGTGGCAAAGCCATCGTTGAGGACATGAATTACATGCGCGTGTTGGTAGGTCGTATTTCTGTGTATGAAATACAGCAGCTATTCAATGAGCATGGCGATAAGCTGCTTGAACGCAATATTCGTCGTTACTTGGGGCTGCATACCAATCGCGTCAATACCGCTATTCACGAGACTTTGTCCGACCCGCAAAAAGCCGATAAATTTTACTTTTTCAACAATGGTATTACCATTGTATGTGACAAGTTTGAGTACAACGCTTTTCAACAAACAGACCATAAAGTCCAACTAAAAAGCCTTCAGGTTATTAACGGTGGCCAAACCTGCAAAACTATTCAGGAAACGTTGAATGAGGGCTTGCCTGGATTAACTGGCGAGTCGGCTTATGTCATGGTACGCATCTATCAACTGGCTGAAAGCAATAAAGATTTCGTTCAAGATATGACGTATGCCACCAATAGCCAAAACCCTGTTGATTTACGTGATCTACGTTCAAATGACGATTTACAAAAGCAGCTTGAAATTGGCATTTCTGACCTTGGCTATACCTATAAACGCCAACGTGAGGAAGGCATAACAGGGTCCAGCGTGGTCACTAGCTCTGTTGTAGCAGAGGCCGTTCTGGCTATTTGGCGGCAACAACCGCACCAAGCCAAGTTTCGACGCAAAGAGCATTTCGGTAAGTTGTATGACTCTATTTTTGGTGAGTTAAATGCGGCTCAAGCACTGATTGCTGTGCTGATATTCAGAATGGTTGAAAATGAGCGCAAGCGCCCTGCTTCTGAAACTCCTCCTGACTTTTTGCCATATGCTTCACACTACATCGCTATGTTGATTGGTAAGCACATACTGAGTGACTTGAAGGTCGACTTTAAACAGCTATCGCATCGTAACTTTAAGGACTTCGTTCAGCAGTTAGATACTCGGCGTGATTACTATCATCAATCGGCAATCTCAGCCGTTTCTGTCGCGTTGAAAGCTTGTTATGGTGATCGGGATATTTCATTACAACAACTCTCAGCGACATTCAGACGAGGCGATTTATTAGAGATGCTGGGTGTTACCCCCTAAGTGGCACCCAGCTAACCTCCCACCACCCATCCAGTGAAGGCGTGAGGTATTTGATAGAGCGCGACCTTACGAACGCAGTGAGTCGGCAAGCGAATCAAATACCTCACGCCGAAACGTCCCCAATAATCCATTGCTGATTTTCTGTACCGCGTGTTTTACGATGATAGCTGGCAACAGATGCGCCATTCTCTGTATTCTTATCGGTGATATCCAGCACATAGCCAGTCGCCCTATTTTCGATAAACACTTGCGATTCATCGTCATCCACAGGCGTTAAACGCCATTCCTGATGATTATTAGACCGGCGTTTTTGGTTCTCGACAATCACTTTGGCATCATCCTTTTTCAAGGCACCTTCGACAGCTAACACTTGGCCTGTTTCAATGTGCTGGATAAATACAAAGCCTTCTGTTTTATTCGTGGCCTCTAACTTCCAGCGCTGCGAATGAGCACGGCTGCTGCGTTCAACGACCAACTCGCCATCGTCATTCAGCGATAATACGAATTGATTCATTGCTGAGCGAATTTTTAGATAGTCTTCTTTAGCTTCTTTAGTCTCAGGTACTTTGCTTACAGGCTTTTCTGGTGCCTTAGCTTGCTCTTTCTTAACAGGCTCCTGCTTGGCTGGCGTTTCCGCACTAGCCGCTTCAGCTTCCCTATTACGCTTACGTCTCCAGAATATAAACAGCGCGACAATCAGCAATAGCCCTTCCACAATTTGTACAGGCAGGTAGTCATACAAAAAGCTAAAACGCTCTTTTAACGACTCATTAATTTCACCCAAGCTGCTGTCGTTTTCACCTAGGCCGCTTTCACCCGCATCAGTGTCAGGCGAGCTGGTAATCACATCACCCTGCGCCAGTTTCCTGTAGTTAGCAACAAAGGTATTCTCATCCCCTTGTATTGCTTTCACACGCTTATTTTTCTCCCGTTCCCAGCTATCAACAGGGTCGAGGTTATTCCAGGCGATAAACAGTTTCTTTTGCTGGCTGCTTATCTGCAAATTGTATCGCTCAGCCATGTAGAAGTAGGTGCGAGCAATGTCTCCCTGTACGGACTCCGGCGGCTCTGCGGTGCGAGATTTAAACTCTATCTCCATATTCACCGGCTCACCATAAGCGCGTGGCTCGCCACTGACCATGCCGTAACTAAAGTTACTGCGGTCGCCGTTTATTTCGCCAATGGCTGGTACCAAGTTGTGCATGTCGGCTTCCATCTGGCGGAACTTTTCATTGGATTTTCGGCAATGCAAACGACCGCCATCTTGCCAGCATTTCAGCTGATGCCCAAAGTGCCAGGCAGGCACGATGTGTTCCCATTCAATGCGTTCTGAACGGCTTTTGCTTTTGCGGTACTTAAAGCCGCAGCTGCTAGCGACGGGTACAAATTTCTTCTCGTATAAACGATAGCGGCAGCCACTGTAAAAGGCTAATAAGTGGTCGGTATAAACCTCGGTGCCGAGTAAGCGCTTAGAGCGGTCAAAGGAGTACGTGCTTTGCAAACCAAAGCCTGCTTCATCCAGTGTTGCAACGTCTTCCTCAAAGATATCGCCATCTTGTTCGAGGTACACGGTGCGCTGGTTATCGATGATGGGCTTGAGTAGCTTGCCACTGCTTAGATCATGAAATACCCCGCTTTCTGATTCGCCAAATAATGGCATCACGGGGTAATCCTCAGACCAGCTAGCAGTCGAAGATATGAGAATAACAAGCGATATTAAGTAAGCCGGTAGGTGGCTTCGGCGGTGTGTGCAGGTAAACAAAGTAGATTCTATTAGATGGCTTATTAGAGTGGGCTTAGCTTATACCAGAGAAGTGTATAAAACGACCACTTTCCCTCAGACTGAAATCAGCACTCCATTACCAATCTCCGCACCCAATCCAGTGAAGGTGTAAGGCATTTGAATGAGCGCGACCTTACGAACGCAGTGAGTCGGCAAGCGAATCAAATGCCTCTCGCCTGAACGTCCTCAAGGTACCGTTTCAACGTCGCCCCAACAAACCAATCACTTCCGCAAACAGCTCCTGATTCAAACCGCTTTCCAAGTCCACCGCCAAACACTTACGGTAAAACGGACTAAGGTCCAAACCCACACCCAAGCCAAACACCCGAATCTCGCCCCGTTGCTCAACCGCTTCAACCACCGCCTTCAAATGATTATCCAAATAAAACTCATCATTGGCGCGGCTGGTTGCCGTATCCATGGGTGAGCCATCGGAAATCACCACCACCATCTTACGTTTCACATCACGCGAGGCCAGTCGCCCACAAGCCCATTGCAGCGCTTCACCATCTAAGCCTTCACGATACAAACTCTGCTTAAATAATGCCGCAATCCCACTGCGTGTACGACGCCAGCTGCTATCCGCATCTTTAAACACCATGTGGCAAGCTTCATTCAGCCGTCCGGGGTGCTCAGGTTGTCCTGCTTTCAGGTAATCTTTAAGGGGCTTGCCGCCGTTCCAGGCGTTAGTGGTAAAGCCTAAGACTTCCGTCTCAATCCCCGCCTGTTCCAGCGCCCGTACCATAATATCTACCAGCATTGCGACAGACTCGGTGTGTTGCTTCATGGAGCCGGAGCAATCGAGCAAGAATGTCAGCGCGCTGTCGGCTTTAGGTACATAGCGTTCCCGCAAAAACAATCGACGCTCAGTGGGTGAAGTCAGCAATTGCGATAAGCGACGCCCATCCAGATAGCCTTCTTCCTGTCCAAAGTCCCAGCCATCGCGCTGTGGCTCGGCAAACAGCGCCGCCAGCTTACGAGCTAAACGCGGCACACTAATACTTTGCTTGGCGATCAGTTCATCAAGCTGCGCGCGGTATTCCCGAAGCTTGGCTTCACGAACTAATTTGACCGCTTTGACTTCACGATCATATTTTGTGGTGAATACCTGATAGCCCATTAGCGCATCATCAAACACACGGCTGTGGCCGCTTTTGGCCTGCGCGATGACCTCATCGTCTTCATCATCAAAGTCGAGTAGCAGTTTAAATTTGCTGAGGTCGATGGCTTCCTCATCACCTTCACGATTGCGCGCGCTGGGGCCTTCGTCAATCGCTTGCATCATGTGGCTAACCAGCTGAGCAATGCGCAACGCGTGCTTGGCATAGCCTTCTTGGTCGTTCACATTCACCATCAGGCCCTTCAGGTCATTACCCATCGAAGGCACTAAGCTGGCGCGCATGGATTCGATATGGTCTTCGGTCTGCTCGATAACGTGCCAGCGGTTTAAGCGTGCCCACACAATCTGCGAAATGGTGTACAGCAAAATGCCGAACTGGCCTTCGGTTAAGCCAGAGCGATAAAACTCCATCGACCAGTCAATAAAGCGCTGCCGTAAATTATGTTTTACACCGGGAAAGCGGTCTGGCGCTAAACTCTCGACGCGGATTTGCTCCAGCAACTCAAAGATCAGTCGCTCAACCGCATCGCTCGGGCAGTATTGATTGTGAATGTCCGGGCGATGAAACTGATAGCGCAAGGCCATGGCATCACTAATTGCACGCTGGGCGCTAAAGCCATCCTCGTCGGGATCAGCTTGTAAATGGGCAGCATTAATCGGCAGCTTTTGATTGCCGTTATACAGCTTGCGCGCTCTGAAGTGCAGCTGCGGCTCACCCGAAACGGCGCGCACGGCAGCACTGCAAAGTGCCTCCATTTTCTCGTGATGCTTAGTGTGTTGCGCTGACTCGGTCATGCTGCTTAGCTACCTGTGCTGCCCGCGTTTTTCGAGCCTTCCGTGTTCTGCATGTCAACCGCATAGGACTCGGGCAGTTCGGCATCAAAACAGCGCTGGTAGTATTCCGCCACCGTGCCACGCTCAGCGTCATCACATTTGTTCAGATACGAGAGTCGGAACGACACGCCCAAGTCGCGGAAAATCTCATAGTTCTCTGCCCATGAAATCACCGTGCGTGGCGACATCAACGTGGATAAATCACCCGCCGCAAAGCCATTACGCGTGAGCTCAGCCAAGGCCACCATGCCGCTTAAAATCTTGCGGTCGCGTTCGTTATTCATGGTCTCAACCCGCGCGGCGACAATCTCAACTTCTTCGGCGTGTGGCAGGTAGTTCAGCGTAGTTACGATATTCCAGCGGTCAACCTGTGCGTGGTTTAACAGCTGCGTACCGTGGTACAAGCCATTCAAATTCCCCAAACCCACCGTATTAGCCGTGGCAAATAAACGGAAGTAAGGGTTCGGGCGAATCACCTTATTCTGGTCTAGCAGCGTGAATTTACCATCCCGTTCCAAAATGCGCTGAATCACGAACATCACATCCGGGCGGCCGGCATCGTATTCATCAAAAATCAGCGCGGTCGGGCGTTGCAATGCCCAAGGGATAATCCCCTCCTGAAACTCGGTGACCTGCTTGCCATCACGCAGCACGATGGTGTCTTTACCTACCAAATCCAAACGGCTGATATGGCCATCCAAATTCACACGGGTACATGGCCAGTTCAGGCGCGCAGCCACTTGTTCGATATGCGTCGACTTTCCGGTGCCGTGCAAACCCTGCACCATGACCCGACGGTCTTTCATAAAGCCTGCCAGAATGGCCAGCGTCACGTCGGCATTAAAGCGGTAAGCGCTATCAACTTCCGGGACGTGGGCATCGCGTTCGCTAAATGCCGGTACCATCAGGTCCAAATCGATCCCAAACAAGTCACGAACGGAGACTTGCTGATCCGGTTTCATTTCCAGAATATTTGTCACATTAACCTCGTTTACCGGCCAGCTGGCCAATCATTTGCAGCAAAATTATCGCTGCCCTTGCACCACGGTAACCGTAGCAACGTAATACACATCGTCCGCGCTGCAGCCACGGGATAAATCATTAGCGGGTTGCGCCAACCCCTGTAGCAGCGGGCCGATCGCCTTAGCGCCAGAAAAGCGCTCAACCAACTTATAGCCGATATTGCCCGCCTCCAGCGATGGGAATACCAACACATTGGCTTCCCCGTTAACTGCTGAGTCTTTCACTTTGCGCGCAGCAATCGACGGCACAATCGCCGCATCCAGCTGCACTTCGCCATCCACACTCAAATCAGGGCGTGCCGCTTTCAGCAAGCGAGTCGCCTCAACCACTTTATCAACTGTGGGGTGCGAGGCGCTGCCTTGGGTAGAGAATGAGAGCATCGCGACCTTCGCCGCCTCGCCACTGAGCGATTGATAGCTATTGGCTGCAGCCGAAGCAATATCGGCTAGCTGCGCCGCATCCGGCTCAATCACTAATCCGCAGTCAGAAAACACCATGCCACCGGCGCGTGGGTGATGCGGCTGATCCATCACCATCAGGAAGAAGCTGGAAATCATGCTAAAGGCTTTATCCACGCCAATCACCTGAATCGCCGTGCGCACCACATCGCCAGTGGTGTGAATTGCCCCACTGACCACGCCATCCTGATGCCCTGCTTTCACCAACAAATTGGCAAACCATAAAGTTTGCCCCGTCAGCTCGTAAGCCTGCTCAGCCGTCATGCCTTTTTTGGCGCGCAGCTGTTGCAGCAGATCAGCCAGTGGCTGGCGCAATTCCGATTGCAGCGGATTAATCAGCGTAATGCCATCCAGTGATAAGCCCAAGCTGGCAGCCTGAGCGGTAATCACGTCGGTATCACCCAATAGCGTAATGGTGGCAATCTTATCGGCCGTCAGCTTAACCCCTGCGGTGATAATGCGCGCATCCTCACCCTCGGTCAGTACAATGCGACCCGGAGCCGCCTGCGCGCGTGTAATCAGTTGCTGTAAAATGCTCATAAATCTCCTATTACCATTTGGTCGCGCTGGCCATATCCCAATCCTGACGCCAAGCTAGCGGTATCGTCTCAGCATCGCGTAAGCAGCCTGGCTCTAAGCGTGGATACAAATCGGCAAAGCTTTTAACAATCTCATTATCAATCCGGCGCATCACATGGCTGGCTTTAATGTCTTCTACCGAGTGCAAGCCACCGGCTTCCAGCAACTCCACCAAGTGGCGAATCATAGCGCCTTGGTAGCGAGCCACACGTTCTGACTTATCAGTGACATCCAGCGCCATATAGCGGTCTGGGTTTTGCGTTGCAATACCGGTTGGGCAGTGGTCGGTGTTACAACTGCGGGATTGAATACAACCCAGCGCTAACATCATGCCACGTGCAGCATTGACCGTATCGGCACCCAAGGCCATGGTGCGTAACATATGAAATGCTGAGAACACTTTACCGGCTGCAATCAGGCGCATTTTATCGCGCAAGCCAAAGCCAATCAGTGCGGCATTTACAAAGCTCAAGCCTTCACGCATTGGCGTACCGACTGAGTTGGTTAGCTCAACAGGCGATGCACCGGTTCCGCCTTCACCACCATCCACGGTAATAAAGTCAGGGGTAATGCCGGTTTCAACCATCGCTTTACAGATCGATAAAAACTCACTTTTGCGACCAATACACAGCTTAAAACCAACTGGCTTACCGTTGGATAAGTCACGCAGTTGCTTCACAAATCTCAGCAAGCCAGTCGGGTCTGAAAACTCCGTATGGCCAGATGGTGAAATCACATCCTGCCCCATGGGCACCAAGCGAATAATCGAGATTTCTTCGGTTAATTTAGCCGCCGGCAAAATACCACCGTGGCCGGGTTTTGCGCCCTGCGAGAGTTTAATCTCGATCATTTTTACATTATCAAGGTTGGCAGTTTTTGCGAATAAGTCCGCATCAAAGCCCCCTTTTAGATTGCGGCAGCCAAAGTAGCCGGTTCCAATCTGCCAAATCAAATCTCCACCGGGCTCTAAGTGGTATGGGCTTACGCCACCTTCGCCAGTGTTGTGAGCAAAGCCGCCTTTTTTAGCGCCACGGTTTAGGGCTTTAATCGCCGTTTGGCTGAGTGAGCCGAAGCTCATTGCAGAGATGTTTAATGGCGAAGCGGCATACGGTTGCTTGCAGTCCGGCCCGCCAAACACCACGCGTAAATTCGTGTCTTCAATGTGCGAGGGTGAAATCGAGTGCGTCATCCACTCATAGCCTTCGCGGTAGGTATCAAACAGCGTTCCAAATGGGCGGGTATCGCGCTCGCCTTTGGCACGTTGATAAATAAGCGAGCGAAACTCGCGGCTAATCGGGCGACCATCAATATCCGACTCAACAAAGTACTGCTGAATCTCAGGACGGATCGACTCCATGAGGTAACGAATGTGGCCAACGACAGGATATAAGCGCAGTAAAGAGCGGCGCGTTTGCATCATATCGCGCATGCCAACAATCACCAGCGGTACGATGACGACAAATAACCAGAGTATCGGTGGCCAGAAAAAGCTAATAAAAACAACGGCCAGCGTGCTGATTACTGAGGTTGCCATGAAGACTGTGCGCACATTCATAGAGTGTTTCCTTTCTTATTTATCATTCGTGCTAATACGTTAGCGAGCAATTTTGGGACTCATTATATTCGCATAGGTGATAAATACACACAGTTAAACACGCCAGTAAGGTACTGGCGTGTCCGGAGGAACTGGGAGCCGCTGGAGAGTCCGACGGTCCCGAGGGGAGTTTTAAACGTAATCTTTGTACTTTTCTAAGTGACGCACAGGCTTTGACAAGGCATCTTTGCGGAACGGGTCGCCCAGTTCGCGAGTACACATAATCTCAAGGATTGTGGTCTTGCCTTCTTCCATCTGCTTGCGAACCGCTTCTTTCAGTGCCGGACCAACATCTTCCAGCTTATCAACGGTAATGCCTTCAGCGCCCATTGCACGACCGATGCCTGCGAAGCTTTGGTTTTCCAGCTCACCGGCAACAAAGCGGCGACCGTAGAAATCAACCTGGTTCTTCTTCTCAGCACCCCATTGGCGGTTATGGAATACCACCGCAGTGACTGGGATGTTCTCACGAACACAAGTCATGGTTTCCATCATGCTCATGCCCCATGCGCCGTCGCCAGCGTAAGAAATGGCAGGACGGTGAGGCGCCGCGACTTTAGCACCCATAATCGTAGGCAATGCATAACCACAGTTACCGAAGCTCATTGGCGCGAAGAAGCTGCGTGGCTTCTCAAAGCGCAAGTAGCTGTTAGCCACGGAGTTGATGTTACCGATGTCAGTAGAGACCATTACATCAGCAGGCATCGCTTTTTCAAGCTCACGCAGTACTTGGCGTGGGTGTAAGTAGCTGCCTTCTTCTGATGCTTGCTCTTCAATCATATCCAGACTGAAGTCATCATTCTCATGAATCCATGCATCCAGCTCAGCTTCCCAAGACGCTTTAGTCTCGGTCATGTTAGCTAGGCGCTCAGCTTTAGTCGCATCACAGGCCAGCTCTTTATCCGCTATTAGGCGAGAGATGGCGGTTGCCGCTGCCCCTGCGTCACCACAGATACCCACAGAAATCTTCTTAACCAAACCTAACATGCGCGAGTTGCAATCGATCTGAATGATCTTCGCTTCTTTAGGCCAGTAGTCCATGCCGTGCTGTGGCAGTGTACCGAAGGGACCTAAACGTGTTCCTAGAGCGATAACCACGTCAGCATCCGCCATCAAACGCATCGCTGCTTTTGAACCCTGATAACCTAATGGGCCACACCACTGTGGGTGGCTTGCTGGGAAAGAGTCATTGTGCAGGTAGCTGTTAACTACTGGTGCGCCTAAACGCTCAGCCAGTGCAATACACTCATCCACTGCGCCACTCATTACCACACCGCCACCAGAGATGATGACTGGGTTTTTAGCTTGTGCGATCAAATCAGCCGCTTCTTGCAGGCTCTTCTCGCCACCAGCGCCACGCTCAATCTTGATTGGCTGTGGAATATCGCATTCGATATCGCCGTAGAAGAAGTCACGTGGAATGTTTAGTTGGGTCGGGCCATTTTCATGCATGGCGATATCAAAGCAGCGACCGGTGAACTCAGCCATACGGCGAGGAACCGTCACGTGCCCTTGATATTTAGTAATGGTTTCGAAGAATGGGAGCTGCTCAGCTTCCTGGAATCCGCCAAGGCCCGTGGTGCCAGCGCCGGTTTCAGGAGTAATACAAACGACCGGGCTGTGAGCCCAATAGGCTGCCGCAATCGCTGTAACGAAGTTTGTAATACCTGGACCATTTTGTGCGATACAAACACCGTGGCGGCCGGATACACGTGCAAAACCATCAGCCATGTGGCCAGCGCCCTGCTCGTGTACAACAGGAATCAAACGGATTCCGGCAGGTGTGAAAATATCCATCGCGTCCATGAACGCTGATCCCATGATGCCGAAAACTTCGGTTACACCATTTGCCACCATTGTTTCTACAAAGGCTTCACTCGGGGTCATTTTTGTCATTGGTTGATTTCCTGTTCTTTAAGAATCGAATAACACAACATGTTCTAAGTGGGGTCGATGGTAAGAAAAGTTGGCCCCATGTGTGTAGAGCCACCCTATAGTTTCTTTGGTGCCAAGTATGCACTTGTTTGTGCCATTTATGAGATCTACCGTCCCAGATATGCGTATTTATAATCGCAATAAAGGCCAATATACTGTGATGGCTGTGCAGTTTTGTTCATTAATTTCAGGCAGATACTGCGTTATTCTAATTATTAAAGGTTGATTTCATTATGTGGATAGTATTTGCCCTACTCGCGGCGGTTTTTTTCGGTTTGCGAGGAATAATGTATCAATGGACGTCACAGCGAAAAATTAATCGTAACTTATTATTATTTGGCGTTTTTTTTGTTGGCTTTGTAATAAGCCTCTCAAGCGTCATCTTGCTGGACCAACAATGGTATGGATGGGCCGATGTTGCGGTAGGTTTAGGCTTGGGCTTTGGTTCTTTTTCCGCGAATGCTTTTTTGCATAAAGGCTTTTCCGTTGGCAAGGCATCACTAATTGGTATTTTGTCGGGCTTGACGCCGCTGTTTGTGCTGATTTTTGCCTTTCTATTATGGCAAGAAACCTTAACCATGCTGCAGCTAGTCGCCTTTTTTATTATTTTTGGTGGCTTGTATACCATCCGCTACTCCAACGATATTTCATTCAGCAATCTACAGGGCGCTCAGTGGGGTTTACTCGCCGCATTGTTCTTTGCCTTTAATGACTTACTCGGTAAGCAATCAACGCTACTGGAAGCCGATACCTTTGCGACCTTAACCTCGATGTTTGGCTTTGGTAGCTTTCTGTTCGCGATGAGTTGGCTGGTGAAGCGTAAAAAAAGTTTAGCAGCTCAAGATGACTCTCAGGCGAATTGGTCGGAGATAAAAACCTTTTCCTGTGGCTTACTGATCGGGCTGACCAATGTGGCTGGTATGGTTGCCATAATCTCGGCCTTTGCACTGGGTAATACTGGGTTGGTTTCTGCGATTACCGGGATGAATATTTTAATTATCCTGCTGTACTCTCGTATTGTTCTAAAAGAGTCTTTTAGTCGTCAGGAGCTTTTAGGGTTAACCACTGCGTTTCTGGGCGTGATTGTGCTGAGGTTGAGTTACTAGTTAATCAATCCACGACAGTTGATTCATTAGCAGCGTAGCTCATCAATCAACAACATGATAAATTAGAAAGCCCTATCACGCTTTTGGACGTTAAACCTTGACCAAAAAACTCACCTTAAAAGATATAGCTAAAGCCCTTAACGTCTCTACCACAACAGTTTCTAATGCATTTAACCGACCAGATCAGTTATCAGCTAAGTTGCGTGACCATATCGTCTCTTCGGCGAATGAACTAGGTTATTACGGCCCAAGTGCTGCAGGCAGAGTGCTTCGAACAGGTCGGAGTAATAGTATAGGCATCATTAATCATGCTGAGTTTAGCTATGCATTAAAAGATCCGTTGGCGGTGAGTTTTTTACAGGGTGTTGCAAGTGTTTGTGACCGTGAAAACATGAGCATGATGCTACTTCCCGGTATAGGCCGCTCAGATAGAAAATTCCCGGCATTCGATGCAATGGTGGACACCTTTATTATACAAAGCTGCTTTATCACTGATGATCTAGTAAAACGTGTATTAGGTCAGGGTTCACGGGCAATCATGGTTGATGGACAGGTCGATGGTCTTGCCTGCGTCACTATCAGTGATAAAACATCCGCTAACAATGCTGCCCAACACCTGTTGGACCAAGGCCATCGGAAATTTGCGATTTTATCTTTTCAGCTAAATGCTAAAGAACGTGACAAACTCTTCTCTCTAGAAACACTCAACCAATCCAGACACCACGTCGCAATACAGCGACTTGAAGGTTATCTAAGCGCTTTTAAAGCGGCTGAAATTCCACAGAAGCAGATTACTATCAAAGAATGCCCCGAGAACAGTGGAGACGCAGGCTACCAAGTAGGCCTTGAAATTCTCACTAAGAAAAATCGGCCTACCGCAATACTTTGCATGAGTGATCGTCTGGCTATTGGTCTCATGAAAGCGGCGCATAAGCTTGGCATTAAAATCCCGGATGACCTTTCAATTATCGGCTTTGATGATATCGAAGCAGCTGCCTCCTGCACACCGCCACTGACTACTATTGAACAACTAGGATATGAGAAAGGTCAGCTTGCTGCAGAATTAGCAATAAGTGACGAACCGCCGGAAAGCATCGAGCTGCCAGCCAAACTTGTCATTCGTCAATCTACTAAATCTCCTAGAAGTTAATTCTTTTGAAAATTACTTGATCGATAAAGTTATTGCTGTTAAATTTTATCTTAATCGATAAAGTAACACTTACAGGAGGGGAAATGACTTTACAAAGTACAACTACGGAAAGTAGCTGGTGGCGTGGTGCTGTTATTTATCAGATCTACCCAAGAAGCTTTGCAGATAGTAACCATGATGGCATTGGAGATATCAATGGCATCATCGACAAGCTTGATTACATATCAGAGCTTGGTGTTGACGGGATATGGTTATCACCATTCTTTACCTCTCCTATGAAAGACTTTGGTTACGACATCTCAAATTATCGCGATGTTGATCCAATGTTTGGTTCTTTGTCAGACTTCGATAGCCTGATCAAAAAAGCACACTCTCTGAACCTCAAAGTTATGATTGACCAGGTGATTAGTCACACTTCTGACCAGCACCCTTGGTTTGGCGAGTCACGTAAAGATAATAGTAATGACAAAGCAGACTGGTACGTCTGGGCAGAGCCACAATCAGACGGTACGCCACCTAATAACTGGCTGTCAGTATTTGGCGGATCAGCATGGTCATGGGAGCCAGCACGTAAACAGTTCTATTTACACAACTTCCTGGATAGTCAGCCCGATCTAAACTTTCACAATCCTGTCGTGGTAAATCAAGTGCTTGATGATATGCGCTTTTGGCTGGAGCGTGGCGTTGATGGCTTCCGCCTGGATACCGCAAACTTCTACTTCCACGATGACGAGTTACGTAACAATCCACCGCGCCCTAAAGATGTTGCAGCAGGTGGTGATATGTCAAATGATGTGAATCTCTACAGCATGCAGTCGCATGTCTATGACAAATCACGACCGGAAAATATTGAGTTTTTAAAGAAACTACGCTCGCTAATGAATGAGTACCCAAACCGCACTACGGTCGGCGAAATCGGTGATGATAACTCACTTAAGTTAATGGCTGAGTACACTTCTGGCGGCGACAAGCTCCATATGGCCTACACCTTTGATTTGCTCGCTCATGACTCTGGTGCGGAGTACATTGAATCCGTTGTTGACTCCGTTGAGTCCATGATTGGTGATGGTTGGCCGTGTTGGGCAATGAGCAATCATGACGTTATGCGGGTCGCTACGCGCTGGGCCGAAGGCGATCATCAGCAAGACCTTGTACGGCTACTGCACGCCATACTATTCAGCCTAAGAGGCAGCGTTTGCCTTTATCAAGGTGAGGAGCTTGGTCTACCGGAAGCGGACGTCCCCTTTGAAAAATTACAAGACCCTTATGGCATCACTTTTTGGCCGGAGTTCAAAGGGCGCGATGGCTGCAGAACCCCTATGCCATGGAACTCAACGGATAATCACGCAGGCTTTTCACAGGAAATACCCTGGCTCCCTGTTCCATCAGAGCACATGGACTTAACCGTTGCACATCAGCAACAAGACTTAGGCTCAACGCTGAACCACTGCAAAGCATTACTGGCTTGGCGACAGCAAAATCGGACATTAGTACAAGGTGACATCAAAAGGCTCGAGGCCCCGGAAGGTGTATTAGCATTTCATCGGTTTATGGACGAACACAGAGTTACCTTGGTCTTTAATTTAAGTAATCAGACAAAGCTTATTGGGGAAGAATTACTCCAGCAATGGGGAGTAAAAGATCACTCATCAAGTTTGGCAGTTCTCGCTTTTGATGGCGCTTGGTTGGAAAGCGATGGAGACAATAATTGGGCTAACTTTTCTCAGTTAACTTAAACGATACAGTATTTTTTATGATTATTAACTTAAACGATACAGTTGATAATCGATAGTATAGGCATGCAACATCTGTTCATGTCTTCAATGTAAAACCCCAGTATTCATATTGGGTGAGGAGGAGAAATAAATGACTTTATTATTACGCCGTATCGGCATACTGCTAGCGGTTAGCACTGCAGTTAGCACCGTACACGCCGCAGACGATAATCTTGAGTTCCATGGATACTTACGCTCAGGCATTGGCTCAAATAGCGAAGGTGGTGATCAAGCTTGTTTTAAGCTTGATGGCGCTGCTGCTAAATACCGCCTGGGTAACGAGTGCGAAACTTATGGTGAGCTTTCTTTCGGTAAAAAAGTCTGGAAAAACGATGATGGAGCCTATTTTAATGTCAGCACACGCCTCGCTTTTTCTGTAGACCAAGCGCAAGACTGGGAGGAAGCAGACCCAGCCTTTCGTGAAGCCTATGTCGAAGCTGGCAACCTTTTTGGTGGTGTTCTTGAGGGTGCAAATTTCTGGGTTGGTAAACGTTTCTACAACCGTCAGGATGCTCATATCAATGACTTCTACTTCTGGGATAATTCTGGCCCGGGGGCTGGAGTTGAAAATATAGATGTCGGCGTGGGTAAGCTCTCTTATGCCATGCGTCGAAACACTTCAGACGATGACCGTGCAGTGACCAGTCATGATTTCAAACTCAGTGGTATCAAAACTAACAAAAACGGCTCTTTGGACGTAGGCGTTAACCTATTACGATCCGATGAAAGTCAGGATGATTTCGAAGGAACAAATGGCAAGCAGTTCCACTTGATGCACACACAAAGCAATGTACTAGGAGGATTTAACAAGCTAGCAGTTCAATATGGGGATGGCTCAGGAGTGGGCTTAAATCCATATCCTAATGATAGTGCAGACAGCGACGACAAAGTGCTGCGTGTCACCGAGCAAATGGTTTGGCAGAAAGGTGAAAAGTTCTCAGGTATGGCAGAAGCGGTTTACCAAAAAGTAGAAGATGGCGATACCTGGATGTCTGTCGGCTTGCGTCCAACTTTACATATTAACAAGCACTTCGGGGTGGGCTTGGAGTTAGGTCATGATCGCGTTAAAGATAAAGATGGTGAAGTGCGCTCTTTGAACAAGATCACCCTGGCACCATACCTTTCGCCTACTGCAAACTTTTGGTCCAGACCTCAACTTCGAGCTTTTGTCACCTATGCTGATTGGGATGATGCGGCACAAGCTAAAGGGGTTGCCAACGGTGTCTTCGGGACCGATACCCATGGCATGAGTTATGGTTTTCAATTGGAATCTTGGTGGTAAAAATAATGGCCCAAGTCACTTTACGAAACGTTTGTAAATCATTCGGCGACATAGAAACCATTCACAATGTTGATCTTGACATTGAAAAAGGTGATCTCTGTGTTTTTGTCGGACCTTCAGGCTGTGGTAAATCAACAATTCTGCGTTTGATAGCAGGTCTTGAGGAAATTACCAGTGGCGATCTAAGCATGGGAGGTCGGCGAGTCAATGACTTACCACCCGCTGAGCGAAGCATCTCGATGGTCTTTCAATCGTACGCACTCTACCCTCACATGAACGTCTTTCGCAACATGGCGTTTGGTCTGAAGATTGCAAAAAAGCAAACTGCTGAAATCAATGAAAAGGTGAACTGGGCTTCAAATATTCTGGGGTTGAATTCTTACTTAGATGCCAAACCAAAGTCACTCTCTGGTGGTCAACGCCAGAGAGTGGCAATTGGCCGGGCGATTGTACGCAATCCGGATTTATTTTTGTTTGATGAACCACTTTCTAACCTCGACGCAGCGCTACGCGTACAGACTCGGATGGAAATAGCCCAGCTTCACCGCAAGCTAGGTTCAACCATGGTCTATGTTACACATGATCAGGTGGAGGCAATGACGTTGGCAACACGCATGGTAGTGTTGCGTGCTGGTCGTATAGAGCAAGTAGGCAAACCGATGGATTTATTCCGACGCCCTTGCAACAAGTTTGTCGCAGGATTCATAGGCTCTCCTAAGATGAACTTCTTAGCTGTAACATTAATGAGTGCCAGCGGAACGGAGGCGGTGGTACGCGATCAGGATGGAACCATTCACCATGTTTCGGTCGATGCATCCCAGCTTTCATTGGGGATAAAAATTACTTTAGGTGTGCGCCCTGAACGTTTGGATTTGGTTGAAGCAGCTGACGACAACACCATTAAAGGAACCGTTCTGATGGTTGAACGTCTCGGTGACCAAACACTCATTCATATAGAAACCAGCTCATCAATTGATCACTGCATTGCACGCTTACCTGCAGAGTGCAAAGTTGAGCTTGGCGATACCGTATACCTCAAGGCTAAAAGCCACCATTACCACTTATTTGATAGTGACGAACAGGCTTGTCATCGCTTGCTGGCAGACGAAACCTAAGCTGATACAAACCGTTCAACTCATAATAATCATTGGAGGAAATCAATATGATTAAACTTAAGAAAATAGCAACAGCCATCGCACTTTGTTCAGTCGTGTCAGCTTCAAGCACGTCTTATGCTTTCGATGAAGGAAAACTCCTTATCTGGGTAAACGGAGATAAAGGTTACAATGGTATTCAGGCAGTGGGAGACGCATTTACCAAAGAAACCGGCATCGAAGTAAAAGTGGAGCATCCTGAAGATGTCACCGCAAAATTTCAGCAAGCTGCCAGTGCAGGTAAAGGCCCGGATATATTTATCTTTGCACATGATCGAATCGGTGAATGGAACGGAAGTGGCTTGCTAGCGAGCATCAATCCTAGCAAAGAAATTAAAGCGTCCATCAACCAAAAAGGCTGGGATGCCTTCACTATTGGTGACAAGGTATTCGGCTACCCAATCTCTTTTGAAGCGGTAGGTTTGATTTACAACAAAGACTTAGTAGAGACACCACCAAAGACCTTTGCTGAAGTACGTGAGCTTGATAAACAGCTCATGAAAGATGGCAAAAAAGCGATCCTTTGGGACTATAACAACACCTACTTCACATGGGGAATGCTAGCGGCGGAAGGTGGCTATGTTTTTAAGAAATCTCACAGTGGTTATGATACCAGTGATATAGGTGTGAATAGTGAAGGCGCTATTAGTGGAGCGACAGAGTTATCTCAGTTAATTAAAGATGGTGTCATGCCTAAAAGCGCTAACTACGCGGATATGGAAGCCGGTGTAAATCAGGGAAAAGTTGCCATGATGATCAATGGTCCATGGGCTTGGTCTAATCTGAAGAAGAGCGGTATTAACTTCGGTGTTGCGCCTATACCGGCCGTCAAAGAGCAGCTTGGTAAACCATTCATTGGTGTTCTTGGAGCGATGCTGAATCGTGCAAGTCCTAACAAAGAGCTCGCTGTTGAATTCTTAGAAAACTCCCTACTCACAGTCGATGGACTAACCACTGTTGATAATGACGTTGCCTTGGGTACGCCAGCCAATAAAGCATTCTTTGAAAAGCTCTCCAGCAATGAAAATATCGTCGCAACCATGAGGAATGTAGAGCTCGGTGAACCAATGCCCAATATTCCTGAAATGGGTAAGTTCTGGTCCTCAATGGAATCCGCTCTGCAAAACCTGACACAGGGCCGCCAAAGCGCCAAAGAGGCGATGGATCAAGCCGCCAAACGTATTGGTACTTCCGCTGAAAAAACTGCGAAGAAGTAACTACTTAACCCCTACTTTGTGGCAGGTGCTTCTTGCCTGCCACGCTTTTTAGGAGCAATACTCTAAATGAGCAGCGTCCATCCCTTCCCTACACAACACCACGTGCCGTTCAGCAAACACCTTTTAAAGTGGTCTGCTCTACTCATTAGCAGTTTAATATTGCTATACATCGTATCGATCATATACCTGACAGGCTATACCGTACTGGCGTTTATAACGCTGGTAGTATGCTGCCTGACGCTATTTATCTATATCCATAAACCAATGACTGCCTATCGGTATTTATGGCCAGGATTAATAGGCATAGCTGTGTTTGTTATTTACCCGCTGATACATACCATCAATATGGGACTGACGAACTTCAGCTCTAGCAATCTTTTAGAGTATGAGCGCGCAAAACAGTATTTTTTAGACGAAACTTATACCTCCGGCGATAAGCAACTCGCGTTTACACTGCACAAGCACCGTGATGGCTACCAACTGAAGCTAAGTAATGAAGATAAAGTCTATACCTCGACTCCTATTGATTTAGGCGAGGCTCAGCACATTACATTGAGTGAAGCAGATGAAAATTCGTCGCATACTCTGGGTGATGCTATCCCGATGGGACAAGTCATCAAACTGCGTGAATCGATTAAAAAGCTCAATTTAGCCCTGCCCAATGGTCAGCAACTTGGCATGCAAGGTTTACGTCGTTTCGCCCTAAGCAGTCCGCTGTACAAAGTCTCTGAAGGCGAGACACTGATAAACATGCAAACCAACACCATCATTACACCTAATTTTGATACTGGTTTTTTTGAAGATGAGAACAAACAACAATTAACACCCGGTTTTAAAGTCTCAATCGGCTTAGGTAACTATTTTCGGATATTTGGCAGTGCTGACTTTCAAAAGCCCTTCTTAAAGATCTTTCTGTGGACCGTCGTGTTTTCCGCGTTGACCGTATTATTCACACTGGTAATTGGGGTATTACTTGCTGTGCTGCTTAACTGGGAAGCCCTTCGGTTTCGTACACTCTACCGCACACTATTATTCCTGCCTTATGCTGTGCCCGGATTCATCTCAATTCTGGTTTTCAAAGGACTCTTCAATGAGAACTTTGGGGAAATAAACCTCATTTTAAACAGCTTGTTTGATATTAGTCCGGGCTGGTTTAGTGACCCGGCACTGGCCAAAGTTATGTTGATCCTGGTGAATACTTGGTTGGGGTACCCTTACATCATGATTCTTTGTACGGGATTATTGAAGTCGATCTCAAGTGAAATCTATGAAGCAACGGCTATCGAAGGATGCAGTCCACTCAGGAATTTCTGGAGCATCACACTACCACTGATTATAAAACCGCTATCACCACTGCTGGTCGCATCATTCGCGTTTAACTTTAACAACTTTGTACTGATTTCACTGTTAACTGGGGGCCGTCCAGACTTTCTGGACTCACAAGTACCTGCAGGAACAACTGATTTATTAGTGACTTACACTTACCGCATCGCCTTTGAAGACTCCGGTCAAAACTTTGGCCTGGCGGCTGCAATCTCAACCATTATCTTCGTCATGGTCGCGATCATGTCTGTTATTAATCTCAGAATGGCTCGCGTGAATGAGTCTGACAACAAAGCATAGGAGCATGTCATGGCAATTGTCACCGGTAAAAGAAACCTACTCAGTCACCTCGCCGCACATACTGGAATTCTCGTATTTCTGGCATTGGTATTGTTTCCATTCTTTATGATTATTTCTATCTCCCTGAGGCCCGGAAACTTTGCAGTCGGTAGCTTAATCCCCCCGGAAATCAGTTTTGAGCATTGGAAACTCGCGCTGGGTATTTCGTATGAAGATGCTCGGGGAAACTTAATCAATCCACCCTTTCCGGTACTTACCTGGCTCTGGAACTCAGTCAAGATCGCAACGATTACCGCATTCTTGATATTAGCTTTATCAACAACGTCAGCCTATGCCTTCGCGCGTATGAAGTTTCGCTTTAAAGGTACTGTGCTAAACAGCATTTTATTGCTTCAAATGTTCCCTGCAGCGCTGACACTGATCGCTATATTTTCGATTTTTGATACCTTGGGAGACTATATTCCCTGGTTAGGTGTAGACACTCATGGTGGTTTAATCCTGTCATATCTTGGGGGAATAGCCTTGCATGTCTGGACTATCAAAGGCTATTTCGAAAGCATTCCGGTAGATATTGAGGAGGCGGCTAGCGTTGATGGTGCAAATACGTTCCAGACCTTCATTTATGTGCTATTGCCGATGGCTGTACCCATTCTGATGGTTGTATTTGTACTAGCGTTTATTGGGACACTCATTGAATATCCCGTTGCTTCAATATTACTTCACCAAGAGAACAACCTAACGTTAGCCGTTGGTTCCAAGTTTTTCCTCTATGAGCAAAATTATCTCTGGGGTGACTTTGCGGCTGCTGCAGTACTAAGTGGACTTCCGATTACAGCAGTATTTTTGTTTGCTCAGAAATGGATTGTCTCGGGTCTGACTGTTGGAGGCAGTAAGGGCTAGGTAAATGTGTCAGATCCTTATCTCGTGGGCCCGGTTTAAGCTTCGGGCCCACAGTCAGTCTTAATGATTATTTAGGACGAATAAACGGCATGTGGCGATTCACATCTTTATACAGCAAGTAACGAAATGGCCCTGGGCCACCGGCGTAACAAGATTGTGGGCAGAACGCACGCAGCCACATAAAGTCACCGGCTTCCACTTCCACCCAATCCTGATTTAAGTGATACACCGCCTTCCCTTCCAGAACATACAAACCATGTTCCATTACGTGGGTTTCATCAAAAGGAATCACTCCGCCCGGCTGGAACGTCACAATGGTCACGTGCATATCGTGGCGCATGTCATTCACATCCACAAAGCGCGTAGTAGACCACACATCAAGGTCAGGCATGCTGGTAGGTGAAATGTCATTCTCATTGGCCACAAACGCCTCAGGCACGTCTAAGCCTTCAACAAACTGATACGCTTTACGTACCCAATGGAACTTGACCAGCTTGTCGCCGTGATTGCGAATCGTCCAGTTGCAGCCGGGTGGTAGGAAGGCATAGCCACCTTCAACCAAGTGATGTTGTTCGCCTTCAATGGTGATGTCCATCTCACCTTCGACCACAAACAATACCCCTTCAGCGGCCTTATCCAACTCCGGCTTTTCAGAACCACCACCGGGTAGTACTTCGACAATGTACTGAGAAAACGTTTCTGCAAAACCGCTCAAGGGGCGAGCAATCACCCACATGCGCATATTGTCCCAAAACGGGAGTGTGCTGGTGACAATGTCGGTAAACACACGTCGTGGAATAATGGCATAGGCCTCGGTCATCACCGCACGATCGGTGAGTAACTGAGTCTGCGGTGGCAAGCCACCACGTGGTGCATAGTAAGTATTCTTACTGCTCATAATCTATCGTCCTACATATTGGCAATTTAAGGGACTAAAGCAATCAATGTTTAGTGTCCGTACAATGGTACCAGCATCACCGGAATGCTGGATAGATGAACCACTTGTTTTGACACACTACCGATGATTGCTCGGGAGCGCCCTTTCTGGTGCATTCCCATTATGATCATATCGCAGTTTAGCCCTTTGGCACGTTTTAAGATTGTCTCTGCAGGATGTGCCTGAGCAATCACCTCAATTGAGGCTACAGTCTCTCTAGGATCAGGTGCGCCCTCCGGCACGTTGGCCATCAGCTTATCCATCCGTTGCTTCAATAAATCATTGGCGCGTTGGGTCCTTTGCTTCTCAAAATCCTGACGGTTGGTAAAGTCATCGAGATACGTTTCAATGGTCATCAATGCGTCATTAGACAAAGGCTCAGCCACATGCAATATGTGCAGCTTAGCCCCCGTTTGCTGAGCGAGGGATAAGGCATGGCAAGCGGCAAATGAGGTCTCATCTGCCAAGCCGGTGCAATACAGTATATTTTCGTATTTTTGTAGCATTCTAGATACTCCTTATAAGGGATTAGTCATCAGGCTAATACCCCAATAATCCAGGTAAAAACAGCGAGATACTGGGCACATACGCAATAATAAAGATGGCTACCACTGCCGCAAAGGCAAATGGCAAAGCCTTCATGGAAATATCTTCGATACTGGCATTACTGATACCCGAAGCCACAAACAGATTTTCACCCAATGGCGGTGTCTGGAAGCCAATCGCTAGGGTTGCCACCATCACCACACCGAAGTGCACCGGATCAACACCCAAGTTGTACATAATCGGCAGTAACACCGGCGTCAGAATCATAATCGTCGCCAGCGTTTCCATAAACATGCCCACAAACAACAGAAAGGCAATGATCAAAGCCCAGATCAAGTACATATTGCTGGTGAAGTCTAATAAGGCCTCCGCCACAATGCCCGGAATCTGATTCTCAACCAGCAAGCGACCAAACACGGTTGCAGTAAACAGAATTAACAGCACGCGTCCGGTAATCCACGTGGTGGTTTCCAGCGCTCTGAAAATGTGTTTTATCTTCAGCTCGCGATGGATAAACAGACCCACAAATAGCGTGTAGAAAATCGCAACCACCGCAGACTCGGTGGGCGTAAAGAAGCCAGTATAGATACCACCCAAAATTAACAGCGGTGCCATCAGTGACCAAAAGCCTGTTTTAATCGCCTTGCGCTTAGTGCCCGGCACTTTAGGGGTGTCATCACCGGTATAGCCCATTTTGCGGCAGCGAATATAGTTAAGAATCAGGATAGTCGTCGCAATCAAAAACGCTGGTAAGAAGCCTGCAATAAACAGTTTTGGAATTGACAAAGACTGGAACTCACCAAACTTCTCAACCGCCTCTGGTGGTGGTCTCATCCCCATACCGGCTACTCCAAAGATAACCATGGGAATAGATGGTGGAATAATAATCCCCAAGCCGCCAGATGAAGCCGTGACCGCAGAAGCATAGCCATTACTGTAACCACGCTGGACCATTGCCGGAATCATCAACATACCGACCGCCGCCGTAGTAGCCGGACCAGAGCCTGAAATCGCACCAAAGAACACGCAGGCAAATACCGTGGCAGCCCCCAAGCCACCGGTAAATGAGCCGGTAAACGACTCAGCAATTCCTACGAGACGTTTGGAGATACCCGCCGCTTCCATCAGTGCACCGGCCAAAATAAAGGCAGGCAATGCCATTAGCGGAAAAGCACCCACCGAGGTAAAGGCAATCTGAACAAACTTAATCGGGTTTTCATCAAGATATAAAAAGGCCGCCATCGCCGCCACACCGAGAGACACGGTAATGGGCGCACCAATGATCAGCAGGATAATAAAAGAGCCAAATAAAACTGAAACTATTGTCGCTTCCATGGTTGATTCCTTAGTGCTTAGCCGTGGCTGGTTTCGTTTCAGAGTCGCTGTCGCCAACCATTAGTTTGGCGGAGCGTTCCATCTCATCGGCATCCGGGTCTTTAAACTCAACGCCGGCAAAAAACTTGAGGTAGTTCACCTGAATAATGCGTATCGACATCAGTGTGAAAGCGATCGGGAGAATCAGGTAGATGTACTTCATTTGAATGCCCAGCGTCTGCGACTTCCAGAAAGCATTCATTTTGTTAAACACAAAGTCAGAGCTTAGGTACACGAAATACAGGTTGAAGCAGAGCCAGATAAAATCCGCGATCAGCAGCGAAATCGTTTCGACCAGTTTCGGAAATAGTTTGAATTGAAACGTTACCCGGTTATGGGCCGCTTTGCGCGTGGCATGGCTGGCACCAAAGTAGGCAAACCAAACAAACATGTAGGTCGCTAATTCATCACCCCAAGGTATGGTGTGTTGAAAAAATTCGCGGGATAGGATCTGAGCAAATAATAAGGTGATAAAAAAGCTCAGCAGGAATCGACACACATAACTTTCAAAGTTGTCGAAGAAATTTTTCATGACACTTCCAACACTCATGTCATTGGCCCTCGTTGTCAAATTGCAGATACAAAAAAGGCACTTTAGCGGCGACGCCAAAGTGCCCGGAGGAGTCAGACGATTATCGTCCTAGCAGCTTCAGTACTGCGTCTACACGCTCTTTGCCGCCAACACTTTCGTAGTAAGCTGGCCATACTTCTGAGGTTGCTTTTTCAATCCACTCAGCTTCGCCGCCTTCTGGGTCAGAGATCTCCATGCCCTTCTCGACCAGTTCTTTCTTGATGCGATCTTCAGTGTCTTTCAGGAATTGCTCACTGTGCAGCGTTGCTGCTTCGCCCGCTTCTAAGATGGCTTTCTGAACGTCTTCATCCAGATCCTGAAATACCGACTCGCTCACTACCAATGGCTCCAAAGAGAACAGGTAACGAATGTTAGTCACGTACTTTTGGACTTCGTTAAACTTCATCGAGCTGATGGTCAGGTAAGGATTATCCTGCCCATCTACAACCCCTTGTTGGAGCGCTGTGAACGTCTCAGACCACGCCATTGGTGTTGCGTTAATGCCCCAGGCTTTGTACGTCGCCAGCATGATTTCGTTCTTAGGCACGCGGATAACCAAACCTTGCAGATCTTCCAGCTTGGTCACTGGCTTTTTAGAGTTGGTCAGTACGCGAAAACCGGTGTAAGACCAACCCACGATACGAATGCCCGCATCTTGAATGGTGCTTTCAGTCAGTTCTTTACCCACTTCGCCGCGAGTCAGCTTAACCGCATCATCCAGACTCTGAATCATGTATGGAAGCGTTAGCAGACCTGTCTTCGGTGAAAACGGTGTGATGTTGTTGATTGCCAGCAAAGAGAAATCCAATGTGCCGATTGCCGCTTCGTTAACCGTGTCTTGCTCGCTACCTAACTGACCGTTAGGGAACATTGCGATTTTGTGCTCGCCACCTGTTTTTTCAGCGAAGACTTCAGAGAACTTAGATCCAAGCTCATACTGGGCGCTGCCCTCTGCATCGCCGAGTGCCATTTTGAATGTTTTGGCGTTAGCTACCGGGAAAATTAACATCGCGCTGACTAAAGCCGTTGAGGTTAGCAGCTTGGTATTTAACTTCATTTGTCTCTCCATAGGTGTGTGGTTTTTGGCTTACCCTTTCTACGGTAAACGTCAATTTGAACGGCGGATAGGGCCAGTTTTTTTGTAGTTTTGAGGCCAGAGCGCTAATTGAGAAAATGCGCAACCGTAGTGCATTTCACCAAAATGGTGCACTAAAAAGGGCACTGGAGAAGTGCCCTTTTTCAGGTGTTTTTTAAGCTGATTTGCCGCCTCTGTGCAGCCGCAAAATGACTAGCTGTGATCTCGTAAATAATGCGAAATCATGAGAATTCCCGCTTCAATTTTACCGACCGGAATTGAGGCAAAGCCTAGGCGGAAGTAATTTGTTGGTGCATCCTGCCCCATAAAAAAAACACTGCCGATTTCGATAACGACACCCTTCTGTTCCAGCGCGGTGGCCATCTTATCGACATCCAGCGAACTTGGCCCTTCCAACCAGAAGGACGACCCTCCAAAATTGGGGACACACTTGAGCATTGGCAGGTGCGTTTCGATCGCCGCATTCATCGCTTTCCAGCGTTCTTTGTAGATGGTGTGCAAGCGACCAATCATCTTGTCGTAATGCCCAAGGCTGATAAATAACGCGGCTGCCCGTTGGTTATTGGCCGGTGCATGGCGGTACATTAACCGGCGCAATGCCCGCGCTTCATGAATCATTTTGGCAGGCGCAACCATATAACCCAAACGCAAGCCCGGCGCGAAGGTTTTAGAGGTACTGCCGACATAAATGACCTGATCGGAATTGCGCAGGCTTTTGAGGGCCGGTTGAGGTTCGTGTTTGAAGTTAGACTCGGCCTCAAAGTCATCCTCGATAATCACAATGCCATATTCAGCTGCAGTGGCTAACAGCGCTCTGCGCCGTGGCTCGCTCATGGTTACCCCGCTGGGTACCTGATGGCTTGGGGTAATGTAGATCACATCGCAACTTTTGAGTGCGTCATTAATCACCACACCCTCTTCATCAACATCTAACGCCGCCAAGTTATTGGTTTTTAAACTCATAATATTGCGCACGTCAGGGTAGCCCGGATTTTCAATCCCGACTTTGGTATTTTCACCCACCAGCAAACTGGCAATCAGGTACAGGGCATTTTGCGCCCCCAACGTGACCATAATATTCTCAGGGCGCGTCCAAATCCCCCGCCGTGGCAGTACCCGCTTTTGAATCTGTTCGATCAGTAAGGGGTCATCCTCATCCACCTGATCAGTCGCCCACTGGCGCATCTCAGCCACGTTCAGCGAATAATGTACGCACTCACGCCACTCATGAATGGGGATCAAATTGAAGTCCAGCTGCCCGAAAATAAACGGATAAGGATAATCCTTCCAGTTTTTATTCTTGCGGATATTACGCTGCAGTGAGGGTTGCTTGAGTAGCAGCCGTTCGCACCAGGCGGGCATCTGTTCGAGCTCACGGCCATCTTCATGGCGTGGCTTATCAATGCGGTCCTGATACACCTGCGGATTGATAAAGAAGCCCTTACGCTCGCGTGAGTCCAGAAAACCCTCATCCACCAAATGCTGGTACGCCAATACCACCGTATTGCGCGCAACATTCAGGTCTTTAGCTAACTCACGAGATGACGGCAATGGCTTTTCCATCTCCAGCAGGCGTTCCAGCGCTGCATTGACAATGGCTTCCCGTATCTGAATTTGTAAACTCTTACTGCTATCTCGGTCGAGTTTAATCAGGCGATTCCACAGACTTTTCAAGAGGCTTCCTTCTCTGGTGAACGGTTAATAGCAATGAGTGAGTATAGCACCCGAAAAACGGCAAGCTGCACAAAAAAACAGGCGCAGGAAACTTAATTCCTGCGCCCAAAGCTACTCACTCAAAAGGAAGAGGTGAGATTAGTGGAACCTGCTATTTACAAAACAATTTTAGCCAGTGCTGTATCCATTGCAGAGACGATCTCATCCGCATCGTCACGCGTACAAATCAACGCTGGGCTCAAGCACAAGGTGTTGTTGAAGGTTTCAAAGCTGCGGTTAGTGCGGCCAATCATCACGCCATCTTGCATACAGCTGGCCACCACGCCTGCCGTAACCGACTCATCAACCGGCTCTTTGGTCACGCGATCTTTAACTAACTCAAGCCCCATAAACAGACCTTTACCTCGCACATCGCCAATCACCGGATACTTATCCTGAAGCTCATGGAAGCGTTCCATAAAGTACTCACCCATCGCCGTGACATTATCCAGCAGCTTCTCGTTTTCGATAATCTTCAGGTTTTCCAGCGCTGCCGCAGGGCCAGCGGTACAGCCACCAAAAGTACTGATATCACGGAAGTAATGCATCTTATCTTCAGGTGCAGACAGGAACTGCTTAAACAAGTCTTCAGTGGTTGCTGTGACCGAAATCGCCGCATAGCCACTCGCCACACCCTTTGCCATGGTTACGATATCTGGCTTCACGCCATAATGCTGATAGCCAAACCACTTACCAGTACGGCCCAGACCACAGACCACTTCATCGATATGGATCAGTACGCCGTACTTCTCGCAAATCTCCTGAACGGTTTCAAAGTACCCTTCTGGCGGGGTGATCACACCACCACCGGCTGTGATTGGCTCTAATACGATAGAGCCCACCGTATCTGGCCCTTCACGCAGAATAACCTTTTCAATTTCACGCGCAGCCTGCACACCAAAATCAGGATCATCGCCGTTTGGTGAGCGGTACGCCATGCAATGTGGCACTTCCACAAAGCCAGGGGTAAAAGGTCCGTATTGATCTTTACGTTGTGACTGACCGGTTGAGCTTAGCGCGGTAATCGTGGTGCCATGGTAATCACGGTCACGGTATAAAATTTTGTGCTTCTTGCCGCCATTATTGAGTGCTGCCAACTGGCGAACCAGCTTATACGCTTTCTCATTGGCTTCAGAGCCGGAGTTAGAATAGTAAACGCGGGATAAGCCCGGCATTTTGCTAATCAGCTTCTCTGCAAAGTTACCGCCCGGAATATTACCGGCTGAGTTGGCAAAGTAATTCATCTTAAGGATTTGATCGTAAACCGCTTTAGCGATCGACTCGCGGCCATAGCCCACGTTAACCGTCCACACGCCACCAGACACGGCATCCAGATATTCACGACCATTTGCATCCCAAACACGCATGCCCTTCCCTTCAACCACCATCATTGGCGCTTTGCCATCTAAGGGTTGATGTTGAGTTAAGTGATGCCAAACGTGTGCGCCATCTCCGGAGATAGCCGACTGAGTTTCTAAGTCCTGTCTTTGTTCTGTCATGTGAATACCCTCTGAGAAGCGTCATAAATAGTGTGATTACAGCATAGCCCCAGCTCAAGGGCCCACCATAGAACCAGCGCAAGTCAACCCTATGGGCCAATGATTGCTAAACCGACGGTTTAGAAAATATTCGCTTATTCCGTGGCCAAAACCAGCTGCTGCAATGCACAAATACAGAGCCAAAATGCGCTACTTTAGTGCGCCTACCGAAAAGGCTTCAAACTACCAAATGACCGCTTAAAAATGCCCAATTCAAACTATATGAAAGTCTCTTTGTAAATAAAATTTATTAAATATTTTCAGTTAGATAGGTGGTTTTTGAGTGTCATTATTGCAACGCTGTAAAGTACTTATGTGTTCAATACTTAGCGCTTAGCCCAAGCCGCCAATTCATCATCATGGTGCAGTGCACACACCAAGACTCTTTTCAGATTTGGCAAAAGCGCAAAAGTGGCACCACCAAAACCAGCGCGTGGCCCTAAAAAACTTGCAATCCTCACCCCCATACTCGCGGCTTTAATTAACCCAGATAAGTAATAGGTGAGCTATGTCGTTAGATTCTATATGGATTTTTTTAGTCCCGATCGTTGTTATTGCCGGTGTGGTGCGTGGCTATGCAGGGTTTGGCTTTGCAGCCGTTGCGGTTGTTTGCATGAACTTCTTATTAGACCCACAGCAAAGCATCCCCGTGATTGTGGGCTTAGACCTATTATGTAGTGCGCCGTTATTACGTCAGGCCGTCGATCAGGCAGATATGCCAACCTTTAAGCTGCTCACACTGGGTTCCATACTGGGCATTCCAGTGGGTCTTGCGCTTTTGCTGGTAGTGCCAAGCGAAATGCTTAAATTAGGGATCTGCGTATTGATTCTGGTATTTGCCTTACTACTGGCCTTTGATGTGCGCTTTCGGGGCACCGAGACTGCCAGAACGAAACTGGGCTTTGGTATCTTCGCTGGTGCCGGAACCTCTGGCTCCTCCGTCGGTGGGCCAATCATTGTGTGTTACATGTTATCCAGCCAACTGAGTTCTTCGGCTCAGCGTGCCACCATGATTATGTTTTTTGTAGTGAGTGAAATGATTGCGCTTGTCGCACTATTCAGCGGCGGCTTGGTCGATTTTGAAGTCGTGAAAATGACCTTAATCTTATTAGTACCGACCTTAATTGGTGTGCGTGTTGGTCAAGCATTGTTTAACCGCAAGCCACCCGCTTCGTTAAAGCAATTCGCGCTACCCCTCATGTTTATGATCGCAGTGCTAGGCATTAGCGCAACGGCCGGCTCATAAAACGATAGCTATCTATAAGGACCCCATGACATGACGACTCCACATGCAATGACGACCCCAACCCATCCGGCGCTGCTTGGCTCACTAAGCTCAACGGCCGCCCCTGAGCAAATCATAAACTTCAGCCCTGGCCCAACGTCCTTACCAAAAGAAGTAGAAGCCAAGATCGCCGATATTTTCAATACAACTGGCCTTACCTCCTTGGCGATATCCCACCGTGCCCCTGAGTTTCTGGCGATACTGGAGCATGCCATTGCCAGTACCCGCAAGGTCATGGAAATCCCCGATGACTATGAGATTCTATTCACGCACGGTGGCGGCCACGGACAGTTTGCCGCATTGCCGTTAAACCTCTGCCACAACGCTTCAGATATCGCGACCTATGTGGTCAATGGCACGTGGTCTATCCGCGGGCGCGATGAAGCGTCGCGCTACTGCACCGTGCAAACCATCGATGGCAGCGCCCCTGAAACCGGTGATTACACGCACTTCCCTGAGCTAACCGAAGCGGATATCGACCCCAACAGCAAATACCTCTATGTCTGCTCCAATGAAACCGTCAACGGCATTGAGTTGCACCGCCTGCCCAAGCTACTCGAGTCGCGCAAGCATATCCCGCTGGTGGTGGATGCCAGCTCAGACTTCTCAACCAAGCCCATCGACTGGCACGGCAGTAATGTCGGCGTATTGTTTGCCTGCGCCTCCAAGAACATCGGCCATCCCGGTTTAACCATGACGATCATCCGCAAAGACTTGCTGGGTGAAGGTAAGGCCTCTCCCCTGTGCCCCGGCGTATTCAACTACACCACCAACAGCGAAGCCGGTAACCTCTGGAACACTCCGGCGACCTTCAATATTGAAGTAGTCGGTATTGTGATGGACTGGTTGGATAGCCACGGCGGCATTGCCGAGAACGAGCGCCGCTCAATCGCCAAAGCCAAACAGCTTTATGAGGTGATCGACAACTCCAATGGCTTTTATGGCACGCCCGTGGCTAACAAGGCCATCAGAAGCCGCATGAATGTGCCCTTTAATGTTAAAGGCGGCGATGAGGAACTGACCAATCAATTCCTGATTGAAAGCTGGGAACAAGGCATGATCGGCCTGCGCACCCTCACTCCATTTGGCGTTGGTGACTACCTGCGGGCCAGTTTATACAATGGCGTGACCAAAGAAAATGCAGCCACCCTTGCTGAGTTTATGTGTCGTTTTGCCAGAGAAAACGCCTAGCTAATAACCCCGCAATGCGTCAGTGCTTCAATAGTAGGTATTAACCGGTAATATGCGCTAGAATTCCCAGCCTCACCCGCTAATTTCAACGCCACGCATGGCATCAGGATAATAACACCATGAAGCATTTGCCCATCTTCGTCAGTATTCGAAACAAACCCTGCGTGGTAATCGGTGGAGGCCCAGTCGCCAGCCGCAAAGTTGCCAGCTTAATCGAGTCCGGTGCCATTATTACCGTCGTGTCGACTGAGATTAGCAGCGAACTGCGCCAGCATGTTGAGAATGGCCTGCTGACTCACCTACCACGCAAATTTGAAAGCAGCGATTTAGACGGAGCTTTTTTAGTCTTCGCAGCCACGGACAACCGCCAAGTAAATGCCGATATCGCCAAACTGGCCGACGCTCGCCAGCAACTGGTGAATATCGCCGATGCACCGGATGATTGCAGTTTTGTACTGCCCTCCGTGCTTGACCGCTCGCCGGTTGTGATTGCCGTCTCCACCGGTGGCGCATCGCCAGTACTCGCCCGTCAGCTACGCATGCAGCTGGAAAGCATGATCCCTGCCGCCACCGGACGCTTGGCGCGCATTACCGAAGAATACCGCGAGAAGGTCAAACAATTCTTCCCCAAGCAACCGCAGCGCAAACAGTTTTGGGAAAACGCCCTCAAAGGCTCCGTTTCTGAACTGGTGTATGCCGGACAGGAAGAAAGCGCCCGCTCGCGCTTAGATGAAATGCTGGAACAAGGCTTAGACACCAGCCCAATGGGCGAAGTGTATCTGGTTGGCGCTGGCCCTGGCGACCCGGACCTGTTGACCTTCAAAGCCGTGCGCCTCATGCAGCTGGCGGATGTAATGGTGTATGACCGATTGGTCTCGCAACCGATTTTAGATATGGCCAATCCGGAAGCTGAGCGCCTGTATGTCGGCAAGCAAAAGGATGACCACGCCGTTCCGCAAGACAAGATTAATGACCTGCTGGTGAACTTGGCCAAGCAAGGCAAACGCGTATTGCGCTTAAAAGGTGGCGACCCGTTTATCTTCGGGCGCGGCGGCGAAGAAATTGAAACGCTATCTGAAAATGGCGTGCCGTTTCAGGTCGTGCCAGCCGTAACGGCAGCCTCTGGCTGTGCAGCCTACGCCGGCATCCCCCTTACTCATCGCGACTATGCGCAATCGGTGACCTTTGCCACGGGCCACTTAAAAGACGGCAGCATTAATCTGAACTGGGAACAACTCACCCAGAAAAACCACACGCTGGTGTTCTACATGGGCTTGAGTGGCATTTCAGAAATCAGCCGCCAACTGCAAGCGCATGGCATGTCGCCGGATATGCCCGCCGCACTGATTGAAAAAGGCACCACCCGCCATCAACGCGTGCATGTCGCCACACTGGCCACCCTGCCAGAAAAAGTGATTGAAAGCGGCGTACGTGCGCCGACGCTGACCATTATCGGTGAAGTCGTGAAGCTACATGACAAACTGCACTGGTACGAGCCAGAGCGCCATGTAAAAGACACCGATTTCAGCCTGCATCAATCCAAAGGATAATATGCAAGAAACCAAAATACTGATTCAGGATGCCTTTAAGCCTGATATCGCCAGCGAACTGGAGTCCGGCAGCAGCTGCTCAGACTCCGAGCCATTTGCCCTGCAAGCGCTGGATGACAGCATGGAGCCGGAGTTTGCATCCGGCTGCATTATCATTATCGACCCCACCGGCCACGCTAAAGATGGCGCGTATGTGTTTGCTAAGGATAATGAGGGTGAATATATCTTCCGGCAGCTGCGGATAGTGGATGGGCGTTATTATCTTGCGCCGCTCAATGACCTGTATGACACGATTGAGATTAGCGGCATTGGGCAAGTTGAAGGCGTGATAACTCAGCGCGCTGGCAAGCGGCGGAGTTATCATAAGAGTTATTATTGATGGTTAAAGCTGTCTACAGAGCGCTGGCATTCGCCTCCGCACACTCAGCCACAAACGTGGTTAGCTCATCACCTTGTAATTCGTCTTCCATTGCTATTTCGTTGCAAGTCTCCATAACGTCGTCTAACTCATCTTCACTCATTTCATAAGCGAGAGGAGTTTCATCAAAATCAGTATTTTCTGCATAGGCAACCACAGAAAAAGAGCAGCATAGCGTCACGCAAAGTAACGCGAAAGAGAATTTATTTTTCATATTATTAGCTTCCAACATTGTTAGTTTTATTTTTTCGGAAGGGAATTTTTACACGTAAATTTAGCAACAATACAACGATAAAAATTTGTTGTGACGATCACTATTTTTTATATATAGGTCTCGCCTAGAGATCCATCAGCTGCTTCATTGGTATGAATAACCGAATGGCCGAATCCCTCTCACTTTTAAGCGGCTGAAAGCCACTGAAACGCTCGTAAAATGCAAGCGCATCTTCATCAAGTACATCAAGAATTACCCCTATTCCTGCAACCTTCCCGCCTTGCGATAATTTGGCACAACGCCGTAATGCATTGATAAGCGTTGCCGTTCCTAACTTCTGCGCTTGGCAGTTTTTGTCTACGGCCAACTGAGCCAGCATAAATACCGGTAAGGGATAGTTTGGATACCGTTTTGCGGTATCGTCCGGCAAGTTGTAACGCTCTATATGGCATACGCTTAACGTAAAGTAAGCACAAATCGGTTTTTTCTGGCCTTTAGGTGTTCCCGCTGCAGGGAGCACCCAGGTGAAGTTGAGCTTTGACTTCATACCTTGTGTTGCATTGCGTTGGATAAAAGCATTTAACGAGTCCTTACCGCAGTCAAACGTACTTCGGTCGTGGCTTGCTTTATCCAGTGCGACGAATCGCTTAAGAGGCTGCACTAGTGGATGCCTAGCTCATCGGTGACTCGAGCGGCTTCACGTAACTCATCGCTAGGTTTGCTATCTTTCATACAGGCTTCAAAGAAATCATCAAATGCTTCATTACTGAGCACTAATTTTTCGTGGGTTTCTAAGACCTGACGCGTTTTTTCACGGAGAGCCTGAGTAATGAAGTCACTTAAACTGCGAGCACCAGTCAATGCCGCTGCACGTTCCACTTCTTCGCGTAGCTGAGGGTCTATCCGCATATCTAATCGAGCAGTTGCTGCCATGATTGAGTCCCTGTTGTTTGTTTTCGTTATTGTACTACATTTTTACGTACATTATGGAGTTGTATTGATAGCGTAAACGTCTTCTGGCTGCATTCAAACTCAGAGCGGACTTCTTTCTTGAGCGGGTGGGTCTACCCTATCCTGCATGAAATCTTCAGTTACTTGGCTTTCAGAACTAAAGAATTCATCCCATGACTTAGGTATAACTTTTCCGCCAATATTGCTATCCTGCCCGAACTTTCACAGCAAGTAGTTAGCCATGCCCAAGCATTCAAATATTCAAATATTCAAATAGTGTCAACCAGCTACTAAAAAAATGCGAAGCAAAAAGTGGCTTTGCCTGCGACGTTAGCTACGACGAAACGCTGGCAACCGACTCCACGGTTAAAATGGCGGGGCGCGACGGTCGTCTAAGACACCAGATCATTCTAAAACAACATAATGCTGACGCCGATTATTACGTCGCTTGGCAAGCCGTTTTCATCCTTCGTCAATTTAGCACGGATGAAGAAAATCGCGCAAACATAAGCCAGAATCCCGAAGGCTTTGAAAGCACCAAAGCAGAGCTTGGCAAGCTGCACCCATCAATGCAAGGTGCAGAGCTGGATAACTTCGCAAACCATATTCTTGGCGGCATAATCACCCAGCTGCGTTCCGTTCCAATCGGCATTCTGGTCGATATCTACCTGTTCCGTGAGTACGAAGAGCTGCGGGAAACACAGGAAAAAGTGCTGACTCAACAAGTCCACCAATACTGGCCTGCGTTGAATATCGATAAGTCGCAATTCCCCGAAACTATTATTCTGGCTAATCAGCACATGAATGCGGCTCATGCGGCGATGGTGGATTATCAATACCCTTCTCCAGAACTCACTGCACCCTACAAAATGGCGGGTATGGAAGCTATTTCATTGCAGCTTTTGGATGCCTGCCTCAATCGTAATGACGACGATATGCAAGACAAAGCCATCATTGATGACTGGGGAAAATTGCTCAATATCCAAAACCTCTACCGCTGGGTCTAATTATGTCTAAAGCTCCTTTTGAACTCGTACTGCGCTACGACACGATCGACACCACTGAGTACCCGCAGACTTCACAAGTAGTCGGCTCGGATGCATTTAAACAACACCTGCAATCGGAGTTGGAGAAGCAATACCGTTCGCTAGGTGGTCATTTATCGGTTGAGCTTGGCGATGATAGCGCTGCAATTCGTTGGCACTCCGGCGAGTCAACTCAGCAGCAAAAAGTACAGGCAATGGCGTTGCTCCAAGCGGGAGATATCAAGCAGGCAGTGCCTGTGTTGCAAGCGATATTAGCCAGTAGCCCTGATGATGCCGATGCACTCTATAACTTGGGGATGATCTACAGCGATCAAGGCAAGCTTGAAGAAGCGATCAACTTACTCAGCAAAGTGACCGACATTGATCCAAAGCACAATCACGCCTTTGTGGCGCTGGGTGTGGCTCAGCTAAGAGCAGGTAACCCTGAGCCTGCTGAAGCCGCGTTGAAACAAGCACTCAGCATTGAGTCGGATGATCCTTATGCGCTAAGAACGCTGGCCGCCCTTCACATGCATAAGCAAGACTACATTTCTGCGATCAGTGTATTGCGCCATAGCTTAAGCCTATTGCCGCAAGACGCGATCAGCCTGCTCAACCTTGCAACCTGCTTATTCAAAACCCATCAGGATAAAAATATCAGTGAAGCAAGCGAAATTGCCAATGCACTGATTGTGACCAATACCGGCAATGAGATTGCTGAAAAAGCCCAAGACTTGCAGCGCAAAATTGCATATCACAACTTCCGCAAAGACTCCGGCAAACACGAAAACTCCGATGCCGTGTTCTACTGCATTGATGCGCTGAAAAGGCTGAAAGATGCCAGCCCCAAAGAGACTGCCGCCGTGGCGCTGGAAGTCGCTCAGCTTGGTCAAAATGGCCTGAATATCAATGACCCTGAAATTACGTACACCATTAAAAGCTTCCCCGGAAAGTTCACCGGTTTGGCGCTAGTGTGCTTGTTGCATGTGGCCGTGCAGAAGGTCTCTCCGGGGAGTGACTCGGGCTTTGATGTGCAGCAGGAATATGAAATTGCTAAAGGTTTGTTAGATCAATGAAGAGATTGCTTAAAAAATGAAGAAACGAAGAGCGAGCAGCTTAGCTTTTCCGACCAACTAGGTGTTCCCATCTAGATTGGTCGGAATTGAGTTGTTGAGGGACAAAGTCTGCTGAGTGTGTATGGAAATACAGCCAACAGAACCATGCAATTACCCTTGTTCAATCTGCCTAATCTCAGCATCTGATAAGCCATAAAGGCTATAGACCAATGAGTTCATTTCAGCCTCTTCCTTTTCTATATCTGCTTCAAGTTGATCAAGCTTTTTGGCAATGGCGATAATTTGCTTTTTTAGGCTCTCATTGTCAGTCTTTTGCAGTTTCAGGAATTGATCCAGAAGTTTCTTAGCTGTCAGGCTTGGAGTAATGTTGGTAGTACGAATGACATAATTCCATTGAGCAACAATAAATTCGGCCTCGCTCTCATCAACATAGATACTATCAAAGGCTGGTACGCCATCTGCTAATACGCTTAATTCGCCATCGTCGTTGAGAACTGTGAGTTTTAGCTTCGGGTGCATTCTCACTGCTAAGTTTTCAAGCTTATTGACTACGTTTGATTCGTATTGTGCTTTGGCCCACTTTGTCAATGCAGAGCCCTTCAAGAGAGTTGCTTTTGCTTCCTCAGATGCCTTAAATGACTTCCAGTCATTGGTTAGATCTGCCCATATCCATTGAGGGCTTTTGGTGTCATCACTTAGTTGACTGGCACTTATGCGCTTTCTGAGCTTTTGTAACTCATCACGATAGCTAGTTCGGAGTGACTGCAAAGTCTCGGCATGCTGTGACACCTGTTCAGCTCCCTGTCCACTCATATCAGGAATCGGTAAAGGGGCGATAAATTGCTTGTTAGCTTCGTAATAGCCACCATCTTTTACTTTAGCAATACGCTTGAATACAAAGTTAGCAACTGGGGCGTTCATGATTCCAAGTAAGAACCAACCTGCAATCTTTCCGTCCTTTGGAAATATTCCATTAACACGCACGTTGTTAAGATAATAATTAGCTTCGGAGTCAAAGCAAACTCTAAGATCAGGAACAGTTTGGGCAACAATTAATTTATCAAACTCTTGTTTATCAATATTCTGGTTTCGACCAAACTGGTACCAGTTTGGAGTATCAAATTTACCACCCTCACGTTTTCTTAATTCTGTTTCATGATGTTTCAAGTAGCTCCATCCTTTCGGAAATAGCTCTTTGAGTGTGTTTTCTGCATATAAAATGGGAGGTTGAGCGCTTAAATCATAAGGAAACAATAAGTAGGTGTCAGTTTCTGGAGAAATATACCGCTTCGCCTCACCCCCAGACACAAGTGGCTTCATCAAAGAGTCCTCAATTTCAACTTCGACAGGATTTGATTTGTTTGAGTGTGATAGGTATCGATTATCACCTAATTTAGTCAGCTGGTAGATACTATCTGCACTGGTTATTAGGCCTTGGAATATAGCTGTTGTGAGGGATGGGTCATCTAAACGTTTGCTGCTGGTTTTAAGTTTCTCCAAGAGTAGGCGCTCAGATTCTTGCATAAACTGCCAAGAGTCTGACACAGGCAGTTTGTCATACGATAGAGTTTCTACTTGATCCCAATCCAAACTAGCAAGGTCATCACCACCATTAGGTGCAAAATGTAACTTAATGCCATCAGTAGGTTGTCCAGAAAAGAACTGTAAAGCGGTATAGGTAATCGCTTCATCAAAGACTTGGAAGCTCTTAAAGTCAATCCAGCGATCCATTCGGCGGCTTTCATGCAGCAATTCACGGAGTCCACGGCCATAGTCATTAACGGCCCAGACATTTGGTTGGATGAAACCCATGCGTCCTCTTGGGTTTAAGAGTTCAATACATTGCTCAGTGAAAGGTAGGTAAATATCGTAGTTGCCGGTCTGTGTGCTTTTATAGCGCGGAGTTCCATCACTCTTAGTCGCCTTTACCCAGAATTCAGTTGCTTCACTTTGAACGCTACGCATATTTTGAAGTTTGATATAAGGAGGGTTTCCAATAATTACATCAAAGCCACCTGCTTCAAACACATCCGCAAAAGATTTTTGGTAGTTAAATAGATTGATACGGTCTAGCTGTTCATCACTAAGCTTACCTAGTACTTCTTCAATCTGTTCGTCAACCAAGCTGTTACCGCATAAAATATTATCATCCAAAGAAGATAAGGGTTGTCCGGGCATGACCGTGTGCAACCATAGAGCAAGCTTGGTGATTTCGACTGATTCTGCGTTTACGTCTACTCCGTAAAGGTTTTTAGCCAAAATCTCACGATAAGCCTTAGCTATATCAAAGACCACTACCTGCTTGAGTTCGTAATTAATTCGAGACTTCTCGGAAGAAATCCATTCATGCTCTTGCAGCAGTCTTTTCAAAGCTTGAATGAGAAATGCTCCACTTCCACAGGCAGGATCTAAAACTTTTAAATTACCGAGGTTTTCGTGGTAAGTATCTAATAAATCAAAGTAACGGCCAGTTTCACTATTCTTTTTTAGCTTACCGTTTTTATAGTGATCAGCGTCGACCTGTTCGTCAGTCCATTGCTCAAATTCAACTAAACCCAGCTCCGTTTTTAGCTCGCGAAGTCTAAGGCCCAAAGTCTCCTCAACGATGTAGGTTGTGGCCCACTCAGGTGTATAGTAAACACCATTAGTTTTCCGCTTGCTGAGCTTCATCAGCGACACTTCTTTTGCCGCTTCAGCTTCCATAATTTCTAAGTCAGTAATTGACTGCTCGAAAATACGACCCAAGGTATATAGGCCAATGGCACGCTCGCCACCTTCTTCAATACCAAAATTGTAGTTGGCAGCAAAATACAGCAGCGTTTTCTTGTATTTGAAAAGTGATTCATTGCTTGCTCCCTGAAATGGAGCAAAGAACACTTTGTTAGGTACGTGTAATTCATCAAGCTCATCATCCGCTGCGAATAAGCCGCCATTAAAACGGTTGATCTGATGCTGATGAAAAGGTGTTCCATTTCGCATTGACTTAAATAGACGCTGGACTTTTTCTTCCCATAAGTCTGCTTCATCAGCACTGTAGCGTTCATCCTGACTGTATTCGCTCATTAAGTCGCGAAGCAGATTAACCGGATATTGCAAGTGTGCGCCCATGTCCTCACAGAACAGAACAAATAGAAAACGGTCGAGGAGTTTCTGTGTGTGACGTACTAGCTTTCGTGGGTGCTGTTTATAGACAGGGTTAGATGCAAGTAGGATCTTGAATAGATCTTCTCTGTATGCTCGATATTCAAAGTAAAAAGCTTTTTCAAGGTCCTTTTCTTTCTCTCCCTGTGCCGAAAATAGGCCAAGAAGCTTAGGCGTTCCATTGCGGTTTAATAGCCAGTCAGCATGAAAGAGTCGCGTGAAGAGGAAGCGCTTTTCACGTGCCTTCTCGGAGGTATCTAGCAGGAATGTTTGTGAATCGAGTCTGTTGCTGCTGGTGCGTTTTATAACAAACCGTTCATACTGTTGAGGCATTCTTGCCTTCCAGTAAAGACGGAACTCATTCATATCTGAGACCACGCCCCAAACAGGTCTGATCTTTTCATTGCCAAAAGGCGTGAACTGTTGGCGTGCGAAGTTAAGATAGTCAGCACATTGCTTTACAGGGGAACGATCATTACCTTTGCGGTTTTGTTTAGTATCTAAACCTGATCGGATATCCTTAAATTCACAGAGTATTTGTGGTGTACTAGGTAACTCTGTTTCGCCAAACCATCCCATTGCTGCATCAGCTTTACCTGTGCCCCCATTTTGCCCTGCTCTTTCAACTGGAAATTGTGAAAAAAGAGTATACCCATCTGTTTTATCTGCACTTCCAGATGATACATAGCCCCAGAGATCAACAAAAAATGTCTGCAAGAAACTTGCCTCTGATTGTGTTTCTTGCTGAAAATCTTTCTCCGACCAATGCTTCAGTTTGATTTTTAACTGATCATCTGCGTCACTTTCGCAATATGTCTTGTAGTCTTGTGCCCAGCAGGACATTAGGAAGGCATGGGTAAATTACGGGGTATGATTTGGCATATGAATTAAGTTAATTATGAGGGTAAGTGCATTAAATATCAGCACTGTTGTGATAGCAAAGCTTTTTCGAGAGTTTTTTAATCAGAATCAAGTCATAGTGGGCGCTAAGAGAGAAAAGAACACTTTGCCATCCACAAACCCATGGCGATAATCAGCGAGCCTTTCAGCGGATAGGTAATCTTGCTCACTTATTACGAAACCTTTCAGAATACTGATAACTATTGATTCTGAGTGGCTGTGTTGCTATAAATGACAACATGAGTGCAAAACAACTTTATAAAGATCGTTTCGAATACGATGATGGTTTAATTTTGGAGATTGTCGTATGGGATCTTCCGGCTCGGGTAGTCGGAAGTGAACATTTTTACAAGTACAGTTTATTCTATGGGAATGCTGAGCACGGTCGCCTTGTTGGGTACGATAATGAACGTCCAAAAGGTGATCATCGCCATTATGGAGATCAAGAGGAGCCTTATACGCTAATCAGTATTGAGCAGCTTATTATGGACTTTATGGCCGACGTGAAGAAGATTAGGAGTCAAAAATGAGAGAACTAACAATTCGAATTCTAGATGAAGATGCGGCGATGAAAATGATGACGCAGCGTTTCACAAATACCATGAAAGATGGTGCTTATGCGGGTGAGTTTTTGACCTTTGAATCCCCGACCGCCCTATTTCGTGCGATCAGCCCTAAACGTTGGGAGTTGATTGTTGCCTTGCAAAAGCTGGATATTATTAGCATGCGTGAACTGTCACGGCAGTTAAAACGAGATGTGCATCGGGTTTATGATGATGTAAAGGCGTTGAAAGAGTTAGGTATTGTTGAGCAGACTGATAAGGGCGTTCAGGTGCCTTTCGATAAAATCCATACTGACTTTACGTTGAGCCGAGAAGCTGCATAGTTATTATTAATCCCTGCGCGTGTTGGCATCGTCCCTATTAAAGCGGTAGCCACGTGTTTTTATTTTGATGGCAGTGAAACGTTTTTTAGTAGTTTGTGCCGTCTTTTGATTGATTGTCATTTAAGTTACTCCTCGTTGGACACATCAAACTCAACTCCAGAGTAAACAGCTGCCAGCGTCAACGTCATATCAGGGCAAGGCAGCACCAACTCATCCTCAAGCTGGCTAAACTGCTGTAGCTGCCAAGAGCGATCCTCCGCCCGAAACAGCATATCGACCTGTGGCTTATCCTGCGCCACAATCAAATACGCTTGCAGCGAGTCAATTGACTGGTAGCTAAGCGCCTTTTCCAGATAATCCTTACGCAAAGTAGAAGCCGAAGTCACCTCAACAATCAGGCATGGCTTCTCTAAATAGTATTCACTGCTGTCATCCTGCTCACATGAAACGACAACATCAGGATAGTAGTAGGTTTTATATTTCTCAGCGCGTACTTTAATATCAGAAAAGTAGGTTTCGCAGCCTGAGTGATCGGCGGCGGCCATGCTGGTAATGAGATTACGAGCGATTTTGTTATGGCGCTTGCTAGCTCCGGCCATTGCGTACACTTTGCCATTGTCATACTCATGACGAACCTCTGCGAGTTGCTCTGCCGCAAGATAGTCTTGTTCGCTGATATGCGTATCTTGTGATGATTGATTGGCAGGCATGAAGTGCTCCGAGAGTCAGTGGATACTCAAAATATTAGCATAGAGCGATAAGCAATACTGTAAGGAGGGTTTGATGAGAGTGCAGGTGATACACTTAGGCCGGAATCAGTTAGTTTAGCGCTTTCCTCCCGTTAGCTTTGCAAAGGTTTTTTTGTTTATGAAACGACACTTCAACACCACCGGCCCTGTTATCCCCGAACAGCATTACTGCATTGATCCGATGACACGATTGGACTGGGAAGACGTTCAGCATCTAATTGGTACGGGAAAGTTCTTTGTGCTACATGCGCCACGCCAGACGGGTAAGACAAGCACCCTGCTGTCGATGATGGATGTACTGAATCAGTCAGATGAATACCAATGCCTGTACATCAATGTGGAGTCTGCTCAGTCCGCTCGGGGAGATGTGGCCGCTGGAATGCGAACCATCGTTAACAGTCTGGTAGAAGGAGCAGCCATTCGCTTGAAGGAAACGCGTCTGCGCGATTGGCGTAAAGTCATTTGGGATAACAGTGGTGCCCACGGTGCATTCAATGCCCTACTCAGCCGTTGGGCGCAGGAGTCCGACAAACCGATCGTATTGATGATCGACGAAGTGGATGCATTGGTGGGAGATACGCTAATTTCGCTGCTGCGCCAGTTGCGCGAGGGTTATATTGGCCGACCCGGTGTGCCTTTCCCTCATAGCGTCATTCTTTGTGGAGTGCGCGATGTGCGTGATTATCGTATTCAAACAGGTCACCATGAAATCATTACCGGAGGAAGTGCCTTTAATGTGAAGGCTGAGTCCTTACGTATGGGTAGCCTTAACCGCAGTGAAGTCGAGGCCCTTTATGCCCAACATACCGCTGAAACCGGACAGCTGTTCGAGCCTGTCATTTTCAATGAGCTATGGGAAGACACGCTAGGGCAACCATGGCTGGTCAATGCGCTTGGGCATGAACTGACCTGGAAAGACAAATCTGCTCGCGATCGTAGTACCCCGATTACTCTGGAGCGTTACCGTGCTGCGCGCGAACGACTGATTTATTCCCGCTCGACCCATTTGTCACAACTCTCTGACAAGCTAAAAGAGCCTCGCGTACATGGTGTCATCAGTGCTCTGCTGTCTGGTGAGGCATCGCCTGATACGCTGGCGATGGATGATGTCGAATATGTTGTCGACCTTGGCCTGATCGTAAGTCGCCCACAGTTGCGTATTGCTAACCGCATTTATCAGGAGGTGATTCCCCGCGAGCTTTGGTAGGGACGCAGCATGGGTGCATGGGGAATGTAAAGTTTGCTACGTTGGTTGATATGACGACAATCAGCGAGCTTTTCACCTGATAGGTAATCTTGCTCGCTGATCATTATGTCTTCATCGGCCATTGCGCTAGCGTCAGATCAACCGACTTAGTTAGCCGTCAATAACAACGCCACTACCGAGTTCCCCGCCACCGTAACCTGCTTGCCATTAATCGCATGTTTACGATTATGCTCAGCGGCGGTATCGATCTCTTTCACCCAATGTTGCTTGGCGGTTGTTTTTGGTAGTTGCACTTTGGCGCTGGCTTCATCGCGATTAAAAATAATAAACGCCAGTGCATGGTCAGAGTCAGCGGTGGCTTCCGTACAAAAGCCTAAATTCAAACACAGGCCATTCAGTTGCGGGTTGTGCCAATCCACTGCACCGCCTTCAAAGTCCATCCACTCCACATCGGGAATGCCGTTTTTACACAGCTCTTGTCCATGTAAGAACTTGGTCTGGCGCACGCCGCGATAGGTTTTGCGAAAGGCGGAGAGCTCAGCCACAAACTCGATCAGCTTGGTGTCTTGCTCGGCCCAGTTTATCCAGGCAATCGGGTTGTCTTGGCAATAGGCATTGTTATTACCTTGCTGGGAGTTCCCCAGCTCATCGCCAGCCAGTAGCATCGGTGTACCTTGCGATAAGAACAAGGTCGCCAGCATATTGCGTTGTCGTCTTAAGCGGGCTTGAATAATCTTAGGATCATCCGAGTCACCTTCAACGCCTAAGTTGTCGCTGTAGTTGCCGCTGTGGCCATCGGCCCCATTTTCCTGATTCGCCAGATTATGACGTTCGTTATAGCGGGTGCAGTCGGCGAGCGTGAAGCCATCGTGCGAGGTGAGTAAGTTCACTGAGGACCAAGCGCGTCGTCCACCATTATCAAAGTGGCCGGCAGAGCCTAGCAGTCCAGAGCTTAAGCCTTGGGCGCTAAAATCATCACCTTTCCAATAGCGGCGTACATTGTCGCGGTAGGTGTCGTTCCACTCGGCAAACTCGGGTGGAAACCCACCTAAGCGATAGCCGCCGGGGCCAATGTCCCAAGGCTCTGCGATCAGCTTTACGCCTGCTAATACCGGGTCTTGCCGGATGGCATCAAAGAAGCCGCCATTCGGGTCAAAGCCATGGTCTTCGCGGGCTAGTGTGGAGGCCAGATCAAAGCGGAAGCCATCAATGCTCATGCATTGCACCCAAAAGCGCAAGCTGTCCATCACCATGCGCAGTACATAAGGATGGGATACGTTTACGGTATTACCGCAGCCGGTGTCATTAATATAATAGCGTGGGTTTTCTTTAAACAGGCGGTAGTAAGAAGCGTTATCCAGCCCGCGATAGCTCAGTGTGGAGCCGCGTTGGTCGCCTTCTGCGGTATGGTTATAGACCACGTCCAGCACCACTTCGATTCCCGCATCGTGGAAGCGCTGTACCATGTTTTTAAAGCCGAGCAAGCCCTGTGGGCCAAAGTAACGAGGCTCAGGCGCGAAGAAGCTAATGGTGTTGTAGCCCCAGTAATTGGTCAGACCTTTATCCAGCAGGAAGTTGTCATCAATAAAGTGATGGACTGGCAGTAACTCGATGGTGGTGATACCAAGCTTTAATAAGTGCTCGATAATGGCATCGGAGGCTAAGCCTTCATAGGTGCCTTTAATGTCATCGGGTACGTCGGGGTGTTCTTGGGTTAAGCCTTTTACATGGGCTTCGTAGATCAGCGTGTTATCCCAGTTGCCAGGCTTGCGCTCAAGGATCTTAAATAGCTCCGGATCAGAGACCACGGATTTCGGTACAAAGGGTGCGCTATCGACAGTGCTAAAGCTGAGATCAATCTCTTCCTGCTCCGCGTCGGCATCATAGCCAAGCGTGGCCGGGTTATTGCTCCAGCTGCCATGCACTTCACGGGTGTATGGGTCCATCAGTAACTTGTTTGGATTAAAGCGATGTCCTTTTTCTGGTGCATATTCACCATGGGCGCGGTAGCCGTACAAGGTGCCGGGCTCTAGGCCGGGGGCATAGCCATGCCAGATTGAACCGGTTCGTTCAGGCAGAGCGCAGCGGACTAGCTCTGTTTTCCCATTTTTTGAAAACACACATAGATCAATCTGGGTGGCATTTTCTGAAAAAACAGCAAAGTTGATCCCTTCGCCATCGTAATGAGCACCCAATTGATAAGCACTGCCCGCCTGTAAATTTAATTTCATATGAAGTAATTTGTTTGTTGTTTTTCAACAGGCATGCTGTGACATGCCCTCACCCGCGTAACTATAAGCTAAGTGGGCAAGGGATATCAGGCTTTCTTTCGGAGCTTAAATACGCTTGCCCCCGCTAAACTTGTGAATAAGTGATTGGCGTGGCGTTAAGTACACGGTCTGTTCTGGCTCAAAAAACACCGAGCCTTCGGAGCGTACAGTCAACGACCCCATTCCTTCTACCGTTACATGGGAGATGGTATCCGACCCCAGATTTTCAGAATAACTCACTGTGCCTGTCCACTCACCCTGCTCTTTATCAAGATCGATATGCTCAGCGCGTATGCCATATGTATCACAACCCTGACTTTTTGCAAACTCACCCTCAATAAGATTCATCTTAGGTGAGCCAATAAAGCCAGCAACAAAGGGGTTAGCAGGCGTGTTATACAAGTCCATGGGGGTACCGACTTGCTCAATCTGGCCAGCGCGCAGTACCACAATCTGGTCTGCCATGGTCATCGCTTCAACCTGGTCATGGGTTACATACACCATGGTTGCGCCGATTTTCTTGTGCAGTTCCGCGATTTCTACGCGCATTTGGCCACGTAGCGAGGCATCCAGATTCGATAAAGGCTCATCGAATAAAAATACTTTTGGGTTACGTACAATCGCACGACCAATCGCTACACGTTGGCGTTGACCACCAGAGAGATCTTTAGGCTTACGCTTTAATAAGGCATCCAGCTGCAGAATTTCGGACGCTTCTTTAACAATGCGAGCCTTTTCTGCTTTAGGTGTCTTCTTCAGTGTTAAGCCGAAGCCGATGTTTTCTTCCACCGTCATGTGCGGATACAGTGCGTAGGATTGGAACACCATCGCGATACCGCGCTCAGCTGGTTCTTTATGGGTTACATCGTCACCACCAATCGTGATCTTTCCTGAGGTCACGGTTTCCAGTCCGGCAATCATCCGCAGTACTGTGGACTTACCACAGCCGGATGGGCCAACTAATACCGTGAATGAACCCTCTGGAATATCCAGATCGAGGCTTGGAACCACTGTGACTTTGCCGTACGTTTTATTAACGGCGCTAAATTTTACAGTACTCATTATGTAAATCCTTTAAGTAATACGTATGTTCAGGCCGTTAACCTTTGACACCGGTGGATGCAATTGAAGCAATAAATGCCCGCTGCATAGAAAGATAGAAAGCCAGTACCGGCACGGTGATCAGTGACAGATACGCCATGATTTCACCCCAGGCGATGTCTAGCTGGAAGAAGTATTGCAAACCAACCATTACCGGGCGGTAGTCCTCAGACTGCGTCGTCATTAAAGGCCACAGGTACTGGTTGTACATCACCAGAAACTTAAGGATGGCTGCCGTTGCAAAACAAGGGCCTGCCAGTGGCATGATGATCTTGTAAAACACCTGAAACCAAGTGGCACCATCAACCCGGGCTGCTTCGACTAGTTCACGCGGTAAATCCTTAAAGTACTGGATAAACAGGAAGATCGTCAGTCCATCGGCAATCCACGGAATAATCTGTACGTGGTAGCTATCGAGCCAGCCCATTTGGAAGCCATCAACCCCGATCCATGGCAGGTTGTTTACCACCATTAATAATGGAATCGCAATCGTCTCAAATGGCACGATCAGGGTTGCCAGAATGACCGATAACAATACGGCTTTACCTTTGAATTCCAAAAATACAAAGGAGAATGCCGCCATTGAGCACAAGAACAGCGAGAGCACGACGGTAATTCCCGTCACCACAACTGAGTTGATGACGAAGCGGCCAATCGGCACCCGATCCCAAGCGTTGCTGTAGTTATCCAGCGAAATATCGCCAATCGGCAAAAACGCACGGAACGAGGCACTGTCCTGCAGCAGCTGCATATCTGGCTTCAATGATGAGACCACCATGAAGACGACTGGAAAGATAAATAGCAGCGCTACCCAGGCTAGTAATAAATAGCGCATCATGGTTGAACGTTTATCTGTGTTCATGAGCGATCCCTCGATAAATAGCGTTGGATAAGTGAAATACTCAGCACCATCACAAACAGTACGACGGCAATGGCAGAACCACCGGCAATATCTTGCTTTTCGTAACCACGTTGTACTGACTGGAATACGAGTGATTGGGTACTATCAACCGGCCCGCCTCGGGTCATGACATCGACCTGCGCAAATAGCGCGAAGGCTTGCATGGTGATCACTACCATAATCAGTACAGCGGTATTTTTAAGGCCCGGCCAAGTTACATAGCGGAACACCTGCCAGCGCGTTGCCCCTTCCAGTGCCGCTGCCTCATACAGGGAGCCAGCAATGGTTTGAAGGCCTGATAGCCAGATAATCATGTGAAAGCCCACGCCCTGCCAGATCGACATGGCCATAATGGCCCCGAGTGCGGTTGAGGGATTCCCCAGCCAATCCACGGGTTCAAAGAGCCCGAAACTAAAGAACCCAAGTATGGCGTTAAGCAAGCCGTTTTCACCGTCGTAAATAAAGCGCCAGAGGATGGAGACCACCACAATGGAGATAACCACTGGCATGAAATAGATGGTTCTGAATAGATTGATTCCCGGCAGCTTTTGATTAATCAGCAACGCCAGTAGCAAGGCGAGCCCGGCTTGTATCGGGGCAACGATCACGACGAATAAGATGGTATTGGTCAATGCCTTCATAAATAGCGCATCTTTTGCCAGTACGACCCACTTGCTTTCGCCACCTAATGGAATCGAGAACCATTCACGCATCCCCTGAAGGTGTTCGTAATCCGGGTTATTACGGGTAAATGTACGCATTCTGGGGTATTGAACGTCGCCATTTGCCTTGTATACCGGCTTACCTTCGGCATCCCTTTCAGGCTCGATCGTGAGTGCGCCGACGCCCATCAAGTCACTGAAGTTGGACCACCCGACAAACTCTGTTGGGTTGGGGGAAACCAGTCGTTGATTGGTGAATGAAAACCAGAATGCGAGTAAGAATGGAACGATCAGAAACAAAATAATCAGGCTTGATGCTGGCAAAGCCATCAACCACCCGACTTTGTTTTGACTCTTGGGTTTACTTTGAGCCATTGTGAAACCTCGTAAGATTGGAAAAAACAGAGTGGGACAACGCCACTTACCGCCTCCTCACTAAAACCCGAGAAGGCGGTGAGCGGTTAAGGCTTACTTGTAGTTGTTGTTCTTTTCCAGATCTTTGTTGATTGAGTCTGTTGCCGCATCCAATGTGTCTGCAACATCAGCACCGTTAGCAATGTCAGATAGCGCCTTTTCAAATTCAAGCGTTGCAACATTGTAAGCAGGTGTAATGGTACGTTTGGTAGCTTGCTTGTCAGTCAGGGTATAAAACACGCTCAGCTTGCCGCCCTCTTTGTAGTTCTCAGTCAGCTTAGCGGCACTGGCTGTCGCAGGAATCAGGCCTGTCGCATTTGAGAAGTTAGCCAGATACTTGTCCTGCATCGCGAAACGGATGAAGTCGTTAGCACCCTTTTGGTTTTCACTGCTGCCAGAGACACCAAACTGCCAGGAAGCTGCACCGATTTTAGAGCCGTTACCCATGTCTGGTGCAGGCAGGAATAACAGGTCTTCGCCGTACTTTTCTAATGCTGGAAGCGCAGCCCAGTTACCGTTCCACTGCATCGCGTACTTGCCATCTAAGAAGCCAGTTTCGCGGTCAGCGCCATCTTGAGAAGTGCCCGGTACCAGTTTCTTGTTAAACAGGTTCTGCCACCATTCGCCAAATGCAATTGCTTCGTCACTATTTAGAACGCCTTCAGCGCTAGGCTTCTCAGCATCCATCAAGTCGCCACCCCAGCTTTGCAGGAACGGACCAAATGCGTAGGAGTACCACTCACCTTTCCATGCCAGACCTAAATCTAAAGGGTACTGAAAGTCTTTATCGGTTTTCAGAGCATTGATTGCAGTGTTGAACTCAGCAAGCGTCCATGGCTTTTCCAGTGTAGGAATACGTAGCTCATGCTTTTCGAGGATTGACTTACGTGCAAACAGTGCTACTGCCGCATCCCATAAACCAACAGAATAGATTTTGCCATCGTAACGACCGATGGTGCCCGGCAGGAAGTCTTTGACTTCTTCATCAGTAATATCCAGCGGTGCCAAGTATTTAGACCAAGCCCAGTTAGGCATTAGTGGGCCGTCAACATCCAGAATATCAGGAAGCTTGCCAGATAAGGCGGCTGCGACGACTGATTCGTTGTAGGATTCTTGTGGAAACTCGGCCAGGTTAATTTTCCAGTCCGATTGTGAGCCGTTGAAGTCACTAATAATGCCAGTCAGTACTGCCTTTTCTTTATCGTTACCCGCACCGTGGTACCACAAGCTCAGATCAGTTTGCGAAAAAGCCATGCCGCTACTCGCCATTAGTACTGCTGCGGCCATTAAATTCATTGTGTGTTTCATGATTACTCCTCCAAAGGAACTTTTGTCTATATTTGACAACGTTGTCAAAAAATAACGGGGCTATTCTGCAAAAGATCACAAATACTGTCAAGCCTTTGTTTTTAACAATATAAGCTAGGATTTAAAGGAAATTGAAGAAAAACTTGAACATCCGTTAACAAATCGTTAGCCTTAATTTGTTAACGTTGTCATTTAAGGATCTAGCATGGCCAATATTCACGATGTCGCTAAACTGGCAGGAGTATCGATTAAGACGGTCTCCCGCGTAGTTAATCAGGAGCCTAGCGTTCGTGAGCCCACTCGTGAGCGTGTACAAAGTGCGATTGACAAATTGCACTACAAACCTCACGCCGGTGCTCGATTGATGCGTTCCAGTAAATCAAATTTGATTGGCTTAATTACGAGTGCGATCTCGACGGTAAGTCGTGATCCGGTTAAAGCGGGCTTATCCTCGATTCACATTGTTAAGGGTGTGCAGCGTGCTTGTCGTGAAGCCGGTAAAACGCTACTGATTATTGATACCGAGCCGGATGAGACGGACATTCAGAGCCATATTGACGTGCTGTTGTCGCATCGAGTAGAAGGCATTGTTTACGTGCTTGATTACCACCGGATGATTGCTCCGCCCAGCGCTCAGGATGTTCCTTGTTGGTTGGTTAACGGCTACTCCACTCCGGTGTTCCCTGCAGTTGTACCGGATGATTACTTTGGCCAGCAGCTGGCAGTGGAGTATCTGGTCGAACAAGGCCACCGACGCTTAGCTTATGTCGGCTTGGCCGCAGAGTTGGAAGCCGGACGATTACGCCGTGAGGGCTTTATCGGTGGTGCGCAAGCCGCTGGATTAGCAAATGATGAGGTGCAAACGACTTTTGGTATGAAATTCGGAGAAGACACTCCCTTCTCGGTGCTGCCGACTGTATTAGAGGAGCTGCTGAGGCAGCCAAAGCCGCCAACCGCGATTTGCTTTGGTAATGACCAAATGGCATTGAATGCAATTCCTATTATTGAGTCTCTGGGGCTGCGCATTCCTGAGGATGTATCCATAGTGGGATTTGATAATGACATGGCGATTGCCTCGGCGGCCAATCCAAAATTAACGACGGTCGCCCTTCCCTATCAACGGATGGGACTGGTGACGGCAAGAAAATTGCTGCAACAATTGGATGAGAAGAGCAAGGCGGGAGCGGAAACTTATCCTATTAAGGTCGCTGGCGAGGTAGTGCCTCGCCAGTCGGTTAAAGATTTAACGGCTTAAGACATTTAACGATGAACAGAAAAGTCCGGCAGACTGGCTTAGGGCTTTCCGGGAATTACACCTGAAGATCAACAACTAAGAGATATCACACTCAATGATTAAACTAGATGACAAATGGATTTGGGATTTTTGGCTAACCCAAGATAATGGCTTGTGGCATATTTATTTCCTTCAAGCGAATAAATCGCTGATCAAACAAGAGCTGCGCCACTGGAATGTCAGTATGGGTCATGCGACTTCTAGCGACTTAAAGGACTGGAAGCAGCTCGGTACCTGTTTTCAACCATCCGCAACGCCTGCCTGGGATGACAAAACAACCTGGACCGGCTCAGTGATTCAGGACGATGCGGGCTTGTGGCACTTGTTTTATACCGGCACTAGTGAGCAGGATAAGGGACAGAAGCAACGCATTGGTCATGCCACTAGCATGGATATGCATAGCTGGGAACGCGTGGGCAATGGTTTATGCTTAGACATCGACACCCGTTGGTACGAAGAGCATACGCCGGGACACTGGCATGACCGTGCGATGCGTGACCCTTGGGTAATGCGTGATCCTGATGGGGATGGTTGGCTAATGTTCTTTACCGCTCGGGTTCCGGGCATTGCTGAGCCGAATGAAGGTGGCGCGGTTGGTTTGGCACGCTCAAAAGACTTATATGAGTGGACTATTGAAGCCCCAATCTGGCAAGGCAGCTTTGGTCAGCTTGAAGTGCCACAGGTAATGCACTTGAATGGTAAGTGGTACTGTATGTTCTGTACCGCGGATGAGCATTGGTCCAAAGCTTATGAGGCTTCCTCGCCTACCGAGCCGGTCTCAGGTTCTCATTACCTAATGGCTGACAGCATTCTTGGTCCTTGGCAAGTAGCGCCTGGTCCCTTCTTTGATGGAGCCATTCCTTGTGAGCGCTATGCCGGTAAACTGGTTGAAACCGACGAGGGATTGAAGTTCTTGGGCTTCTTACATGATACGCCTGAAGGCGAGTTTATCGGTGAGCTTCCGAATCCCATCCCTGTTTCAATCGATGATAATGGACTCTTGCACTTAGAAATCGATTAGAAACTTGGCAATAGTGCTTCCTGCGTTCATTTTTTGAGCGTGGGAGGTGCTCGTTATGTCTGCCTTGCAAAAACACCCTACTTTGATGTATTCGCTAAGGTAATAATGGCGACCATCTTTTTCGGCAGTAGTATTCGCTGTGTTTTATGGCTTTTGAGCTTATTCAATAATCCCTGTCCTTCTCCGAAATTATCGATTTTTCGGGTATGTACATGCCATCAGTTTGCCATGTTACTTTTTTTAAACTATGTTTAAAAAAATAAATTAATTAGTCACTTAGCGGGATTTCTGTAATTTACAGGCAGTTCCTGCTTATTATAACTCCCACCAATCTATCCGGTTTTTCTAGTCAGTGAGCCAACAAAATCACTTGATTTTTAGCAGACTATTTTCCAATTTTCTCTACAGATATTAGCCGCTAAAAACACGCCAAACATTTTCCTTACAATCCGTTTAGTATTGGATTTACCAATGGATAACAAAAGATATATAAATTTCTTGACAGATTAGCGAGGTGCGACCTATGCTTAAAAACATCCTGACCAGTTGGTCATGAAGTTGATTTTCATGTTGCTCTGCAACATAGCGCTACTCGATAGAATACTGAAAAATATAATAATAAGAACCAAGATGAAGCGCGCTTCTGCCTTTAGAAACGTGCCGGATATTGACCTGAACACTAGGGAGCACAATATGTCTTTACTAATTAAAGGCGGTACAGTGGTTAATGCTGAGGAAACGAAGCTAGCCGACGTGTACTGCGAAAATGGTGTGATTCAAGCCATCGGAACTGATCTTGAAGTTCCACCCGGTGCCGAAGTGGTTGACGCCACTGGCCAGTATGTGATGCCAGGCGGCATCGACCCACATACGCACATGCAACTTCCCTTTATGGGCACTGTCGCCAGCGACGATTTCTACTCGGGTACAGCCGCCGGTTTGGCTGGCGGTACGACGATGATCATCGATTTTGTGATCCCTGCTCCCGGCGAAAACTTGATGGATGCCTTTCATAAATGGCGTGAGTGGAGTGAAAAAGCCGTTTCTGATTACAGCTTCCACGTGGCTATTACTTGGTGGGACGACACGGTTTCTGCGGATATGGAAACACTGGTCCGCGATCACGGCGTTAACAGCTTCAAACATTTCATGGCGTATAAAAATGCGATCATGGCGAATGATGAAATTCTGGTAAACAGCTTCTCCCGCTCTCTAGAGTTAGGCGCTATTCCCACCGTACATGCTGAAAACGGCGAGCTAGTGTTCCGTTTACAACAAGAGATGATGGATCGCGGTATAACCGGCCCGGAAGGTCATGCCTTATCCCGCCCTCCAGAAGTCGAAGGTGAAGCCGTTAACCGTGCCTTACGCATCGCTGAGGTGCTAAACGTACCGGTTTATGTGGTTCACAACTCCTGCAGCCAAGCGCTGGATGAAATCACGAGAGCCAGAAACGAAGGCCAACGCGTATTCGGTGAAGTCTTAGCCGGTCACTTGTTGGTGAATGATGGCGTGTATCGCAATGAAGATTGGGAGCTGGCGGCCGCTCATGTCATGAGCCCACCATTCCGCGAATCAAAGCATCAGGAAGCGTTGTGGAAAGGCTTACAGTCTGGCAATTTGCATACGACGGCGACCGATCACTGCTGTTTCTGCGCTGAGCAAAAAGCGGCGGGTAAAGATGACTTCCGTGCCATTCCAAATGGCACCGGCGGCGTTGAAAACCGTATGGAAGTATTGTGGACTCACGGCGTTAACACGGGCCGTTTGACGATGAATGAGTTCGTTAAAGTCACGTCAACGAATGCGGCGCAAATCTTCAATATCCACCCTCGTAAAGGCAGCGTGTCTGCTGGAGCGGATGCGGATATCGTGGTTTGGGACCCGAATGCGAAGAAGACCATTTCAGCGAAAACACATCACCAGAATGTCGATGTGAATATCTTTGAAGGCATGGAAGTGACGGGTATCCCTTCACACACCATTAGCGCCGGAAAAGTCGTTTACAAACACGGCAAGCTGAATGTTGAGCGTGGAGCTGGTAAATACGTGGATCGCCCACCGTTTGCAGGCTACTACGAAGCACTAAATAAGCAAACCAAAGCCAATGCACCGGTTGCAGTAAAGCGCTAAAGCTCACTGCCCGACCCTCTCTGTGGCACAGCACAGAGAGGTGCTCCGCTAGATATAAAAAATCCTTGCTAAATGAGGCACACTTATGGACACCCAGAACACTCCAGACCTTAATCTGGACCCGGCACTCAGTGGTAAATTGAACGCCACTCAGATCCGCACAAATTTTGTCGAGATGGCCGAACCACTAACCGCGAACCAAGCACACATCGAAGCCGATCGCTGTTATTTTTGTTACGACGCACCTTGTACCATCGCTTGCCCAACCGACATCAACATTCCAGAATTTATTCGCCGCATTAAAACCGGTAATACCTCAGGCTCTGCCGAAAAGATCTTAGAACAAAACATTATGGGCGCGATGTGCTCCCGCGTGTGCCCTACCGAAGAGCTGTGTGAGCAAGCCTGCGTTAGAAACGATCACGAAGAGATGCCGGTTAAGATTGGACTGCTCCAGCGCTTTGCGACGGAAAAAGCGGTTAATGAAAATATCCAGTACTTCAAGCGGGGCCAAGAAACCGGCAAACGCATTGCGGTGATCGGTGCCGGTCCAGCAGGTTTGTCTTGCGCTCATGGTTTGGCGCGTGAAGGCCATCAGGTCACGATTTTAGAAAAGCGCCCGAAAGCGGGTGGATTGAATGAGTACGGTATCGCGGCTTACAAAGCCTTAAACGAAATCGCTCAAAAAGAAGTGGCTTACATCCTAGAGATTGGCGGGATTGAGATTCAGCATGGCGTGACGCTGGGCGAAGACATTACGCTGGCTAAGCTGGAAGAAGAGTTTGACGCGGTATTTATCGGCGTCGGCTTAGGCGATGTAAACTCGCTGCGCGTTGAGAATGAATCAGCAACCGGCGTGAGCGATGCGGTTCGTTATATCGAAGCATTGCGCCAAAGCGAAGATCCTTCTCTGCTGCCAGTGGCTGAGCACGTAGTCGTGATCGGTGGTGGTATGACCGCAGTGGATATCGCGGTGCAGTCTCGTAAGTTAGGCGCTGAGAAAGTCAGTCTGGTGTATCGCCGTGAGCAATCCCAAATGGGTGCCAGCGAGCACGAGCAGGAATACGCACAGATCAATGGCGTGACGATTCTGGATTCTTTAAGCCCACAATCGCTGCTGTTAGATGAAGGCGCGGTCACCGGCGTACGCTTCCAACACACGCAGACGGAAGCAGATGGCAAGCTGAGCATGTTAGATGCTTACACCGACATTCCGGCAGACATCGTATTCAAGGCCATTGGCCAGAAATTACTAACAAATGATTTAAGTGGGGCCTCTGAAGAGATCGAAATGCAGTACGGCAAGATTAAAGTCGATGCCGACCGTAGAACTTCAGTGAGCAAACTATGGGCAGGCGGAGACTGCGTGGCGGGGGGCAATGACCTCACCGTATCGGCAGTCCAGGATGGCAAGGTTGCCGCGCAATCCATTAACGCCTTCCTGAAGCAATCCCACTAACGCTGCGACAAGCACCAAGCGAGAATTATATGGCTGATTTAACATCGAATTTTCTGGGTATTTCTTCACCCAACCCGTTCTGGCTGGCCTCTGCGCCGCCAACCGATAAATTGTATAACGTCAACCGCGCGTTTGAAGCGGGCTGGGGTGGCGTTGTTTGGAAAACGGTCGGCGAAGACCCGTGCGTGGTTAACGTCAATGGCCCCCGTTATGCCGGTATGCGTAGCAACGATGGCCGCGTGATTGGCTTCAATAACATTGAGCTAATCAGCGACCGCCCGCTGCAAACCAATCTTGATGAAATGCGCCAATGCAAACTGGATTGGCCAGATCGTGCCATCATTGCCTCGGTAATGTTTCCGCTGAATGAAGAGACGTGGGCGAAGCATATTCCACTGATTGAAGCGACCGGCATTGACGGTTTCGAGATCAACTTTGGTTGTCCTCACGGCATGTCAGAGCGTGGAATGGGCGCGGCAATGGGCCAAGTTCCAGAGTATATTCAACGCGCAACAGAGTGGTGTAAAAAGTACTCCACGGTTCCCGTTATTGTGAAACTGACGCCTAATATCACTAACATACTTCACCCTGCTCAAGCAGCGGTAGACGGTGGTGCGGATGCGGTGTCTCTGATCAATACCATCAACTCGATTATGCGTGTTGATTATGACAACTTAACCATGTACCCAACGACTGGCGCACAAGGGAGTCACGGTGGATATTGTGGTGAAGCGGTTAAGCCGATTGCTCTGAACATGGTTGCAGAAATAGCACGCACACCGGCCACCAGCAAAATGCCTATCTCTGGTATTGGTGGCGTCACTGATTGGAAAGATGCCGTTGATTTCTTGGCACTCGGTGCGTCAAACGTTCAGGTGTGTACGGCGGCAATGGTTTACGGCTTCCACATCGTTGATGACTTAATTGATGGCCTGAGCCGCTTTCTGGATGAGAAAGGCATGACGTCGGTTGATGAGTTAGTCGGTGTTGCCGTTCCGTCAGTCACTGATTGGCAAAACCTGAACTTAAATCACGTGGATAAGGCGGTGATTGATCAGGATAAATGCATCTCTTGCGGCCGTTGTCACATTGCCTGTGAAGATACGTCGCATCAGGCGATTACCAATATGGTTGATGGTTTCCGTAAATTTGAGATCATTGAAGAGGAATGTGTGGGTTGTAACTTGTGTGTAACCGTGTGTCCTGTCGAGGAATGTATTACCATGGTGAGCAAAGCACCGGGTGAGATGGACCTGAGAACGCAGCGCCCGGTTAGCGCAGAGCATGCGGACTGGACTACTCACCCGAATAATCCACTGCGAGCAAGTTAACGGAGCGTCCATGCAGCCCATTAGTCAAATCAACAGCCCTGCCCCCGCGAAGCGTACCAACGCTGAGATTCGTGAGGAAAACGAAGCACTGATCTTAAGTGCGGCAGAGATGGTGTTTGCGGTTAATGGGTTTCATGGCGCAAGTATGCAACAGATTGCCGATGAGTCTGGATTGCCTAAATCCAACGTCCTGTATTACTTCCAAACCAAGAAAAATCTCTATCGCCTGGTGCTGGAGAATATGCTCTATGACTGGATGCAGGCTTCGGCAACCTTTGAAAACAGTGATGACCCTAAAGAAGTTATCACTAACTACGTACAAGCAAAAATGCAGCTGGCGCATGATCGCCCTTATGGCTCTATCGTGTGGGCTAAGGAGATTATGAGCGGTGCGCCGGTGATGGAGGAATTCCTTTCTGGTTCGCTGAAAAGCTGGACGCATGAGCGGGTGATTATGCTGGAGCGCTGGATGGCTGAAGGCAAGATTTCGATTACTGACCCGCATGCTTTTATGTACCTGATTTGGTCGAGCACGCAGCACTACGCCGACTTTAAATCGCAAATTGCAATATTGAACGATCACCAAGAATTTTCTGAGAAAGCATTCCAAGCCAAAACCCAAGCACTGACCAAGATGATATTGGGCAGCGCCGGTTTATGAGCGTGTTTTAAGCGACTCATCGGCAATGCTTTCATAACCAATGAATAGCGAGGTAGACACCGTGACACAGCAACAAGCAGTACGGATTAATGGTGACAGGCTGTGGGGCAGCTTGATGGAAATGGCTAAAATCGGCGCCACTGAAAAAGGTGGATGTTGCCGTTTAGCTCTGACCGATTTGGATAAGGAAGCACGCGACTTATTTGTGAGCTGGTGTAAGGACGCTGGCTGTACCATCAAGATCGATAAAATGGGTAATGTGTTTGCCCGTCGTGCCGGTAAGAACAACGACCTCCCGCCGGTAATTACGGGTAGCCACATTGATACACAACCGACTGGTGGCCGTTTTGATGGTGTTTATGGTGTGCTGTCTGGTTTAGAAGTGATTCGTAGCTTAAACGATCACGGCATTGAGACTGAGCACCCGGTTGAAGCGGCGATCTGGACCAATGAGGAAGGCTCACGCTTTGCCCCTGCCATGGTGGCATCTGGCGTATTTGCCGGTGTATTTGATTTGGAATACGGCTTATCCCGTGCCGATGAAGATGGCAAGACCATGGGCGAAGAGCTGGAGCGCATTGGCTATGCTGGTGAAGAGGAAGTGGGCGGCCGCGATGTTCACGCATTCTTTGAAGTGCATATCGAGCAAGGCCCAATCCTTGAAGAAGCCGAACTACCAATCGGTGTGGTAACTCACGCGCAAGGTCAGCGTTGGTACGAACTGAACCTAACCGGCGTTGAGTCGCATGCTGGCCCTACTCCAATGGTTCGTCGTAAAGATGCGCTATTAGGTGCGGCACGCGTGGTTGATCTGGTGAACAAAGTCGGTTTGGATAATGCGCCAGTGGCCTGCGCCACAGTGGGTATGCTGAATGTGTATCCGAACTCGCGTAACGTTATCCCTGGTAATGTGTTCCTCACTATCGACATTCGTCATCCGGATGATGCAGTATTGGCAAAAATGGATGCGGCGATTCGCAGCGGCATCGATGAAATCTGCCAAACCATTGGCTTAGAGCAAGACCTGGAGCAAATCTTCTATTATGCGCCTGTCCCGTTTGATGAAGGCTGTGTCAACGCGGTGCGCAATGCCGCTGAAGCTTGTGGCTTTGCTCATCAGGATATTGTCGCCGGTGCCGGTCATGATGCCTGTTACATGTCGCAAGTAGCTCCAACATCAATGGTATTCGTGCCATGCATTGACGGCATCAGCCATAACGAAGTGGAAGATGCCAAGCCTGAGTGGATTACCGCAGGCTGTGATGTATTGATCAACGCCATGCTGGAAAAGGCTAATCAGCCGGGCTAAAACCTGTTTGCAAACCGGAGAGGAAATACCACACCGGGGCGACACATTGCGCTGTCGCCCTTCATGATCTTTGACCGTTTATTAGGTGAACTATGAATAAACAAAGCAGTACTAGAATGCAGGGCGAGTTTATTGAGTTGGAGCTAGGCGATGACGTCGCTAGCAGTGATTATTATAATGATGACATTGCGCCGACGAAAATTGCACAACGTACGTGGGGTAAATGGAACATCGCCGCACTGTGGATCGGGATGTCGATCTGCGTACCGACTTACACGCTCGGTGGTGTGTTAACCGCCTACTTCGGTTTATCGGTTAGTGAAGCTTTATGGACCATCTTCGCCGCTAATGTCATCGTTTTAATCCCGCTCATTCTTAACGCCTTCGTCGGTACCAAATACGGTATTCCTTTCCCGGTTGTTTTACGTTCCTCCTTCGGAATTATCGGCTCCAATGTGCCCTGTTTGATTCGGGCGATTGTGGCCTGTGGTTGGTTCGGTATTCAGACGATGTTTGGTGGTCTGGCGATTCACTTGCTGATCTCCGAGTTTTCCCCCGGTTGGGCCAGCTTAGGCGGCACCGGTGAAGTACTTGGCTTCTTCATTTTCTGGGCAATGAACCTGCTGGTGGTTATTCGTGGCTCTGAGTCAATTAAATGGCTGGAAACCTTATCGGCACCCTTGCTACTAGCGGTCAGTGTTGGTTTGATCGTGTGGGCTTACCCTCAAGCATCGATCACCGAGTTATTTGCTCAGGAACCAAACCGCCCAGCGGATGCGCCATTTATGGGTTACTTCCTAAGCGGCTTGACTGCGATGGTTGGATTCTGGGCGACATTGTCTCTGAACATTCCTGACTTTAGCCGTTATGCCAAGTCACAGAAAAGCCAGATTTGGGGCCAGATTGTTGGCCTACCATTAACCATGTTCCTGTTTGCGGCACTGGGTGTGATTCTGACTTCTGCGTCTGTGCAGCTGGTCGGTGAAACGGTATCTGACCCTGTGACGCTGATTGGTAAAATCGAGAGCCCATTTTGGGTAATCACCGCGATGATTTTGATTATCATTGCAACGCTGTCGACTAACACTGCAGCCAATATCGTGTCTCCAACTAACGACTTCCAGAACATTGCACCGAAGAAAATCAACCACGTTAAAGCGGTCATGCTGACAGGTTTGGTCGGTGTGGTCATGATGGGTTGGGAGCTACTGCGTAAGCTGGATGTGATCGTTTCTGACGTGAGCGTTGAGAGCATGTACTCCAACTGGTTACTAGGCTACTCCAGCCTGCTTGGCCCGATTGCTGGTATTATGATTGTCGATTACTTCCTGATTCGTAAGCAGCAATTAGACTTACCTGGCCTGTACACCGGAAAAGGCGACTACCCTGCATGGAACTGGCGTGGATTTGTAGCATTTTTCGTACCGGTTGCGTTGACTGTGTTTGCGCAAATGACGGGCGAGCTGAGCTGGTTCTATAGCTATGGCTGGTTTACTGGTTCGTTGTTAGGTGGCTTGATCTATTTTGTTGCGGGTAAGATTAAGTAAGTGATATCCATACGTTGACCCTCTTTTTCAATTAACAAGAGAATGAACTATGAAATACCGAAACAAGTTTATCGCCAAGATCATGATGGCATTTGCCCTGATTTTCTCGGCTTCGGTTTACGCTGAAACCATTAAAGTCGCTGGTATATACACTCAACCTTTACAGCAAAAATGGGATGCTCGACTCCACCTCGCGTTGCAAGCTGCGGCTGATGCGGGCGAGATTGAGTACGTCTATTCCGAGAAAGTCGCCAATACCGATTACATCCGAGTGCTTCGCGAATATGCGGAAAGCGGTGTTAATCTGGTGGTTGGCGAGGCGTTTGGTATTAGTCGTGAAGTCAGAAAAGTGGCTGACGACTATCCTGAGCTGGCATTACTGATGGGCGATTCTTTCCCTGAGTACGGTAAAAACATGTCTGTGTTCGATAACTACATTCATGAGCCTTGTTATTTGATGGGGGTCATCGCAGGTTCGATGACCAAGTCGAATAAAATAGGCATGGTTGGAGGCTATCCGATCGGTGAAGTGAATCGTCTGTTTCATGCGTTTATGGAAGGTGCACGTTCGGTCAACCCGGAAGTGCAGTTCAAAGTTAGCTTTATCGGCTCTTGGTATGATCCACCAAAAGCAAAAGAAGCCGCCTTTGCACAAGTTGAGTCCGGCGTTGATATCTTGTACGCAGAGCGTGCAGGTGTGGTCGATGCAGCACGGGAAAAAGGCATCCTAGCCTTTGGTAACGTGAATGACATGAACAAAGAAGAGAACGGCACCGATGTGGTGGTGACCTCTGCACTTTGGCACATGGAAAATGCAATCGGCGAAGCCATTAAGAAAGTAAAAGATGGCAGCTTTAGCGCTGAGAACTACAAAGAGTGGACAATGATGGCAAAAGGTGGCGCATCGCTGGCCCCTTTCTATGAGTTTGAAGATCGCATCAGCGATGAGGCGAAAGACAAAGTCAAAGCACTGAGTGCTGACATCATTGCCGGAAAGCACGAAGTGGCTATTAACGACGAAGAGCCGAAGTCAACTTTCTAAGCAATTACCCGGAGCTTGATAATGATGACTGAAACTCCAATCAGTAGTCAAACTAACTGCCGTTTAAAGCTCAGCAACATTACCAAACGCTTCGGGTCTCTGGTGGCCAATGACAATATTTCCTTGTCATTGGCTGCAGGGGAAGTACTGGCCATTTTAGGTGAAAACGGTGCCGGTAAAACTACCCTGATGAACATATTGTTTGGTCATTATGTGAGTGAGGAAGGTAGTATAGAGGTTAACGGTGAGCCCCTTCCCCCAGGGCAACCACAGGCCTCGCTTAAACAAGGTATCGGTATGGTGCATCAGCACTTTACGCTCGCCGATAACCTCAGTGTTCTGGATAATATTACGCTAGGCACAGAACCCCTATTTCAACTTTACCGCAACGACAAAGCCGCTCGCCGCAGACTAGCCGAGCTGAGCGAACGCTTTGGATTAGTCATCAAGCCAGATACATTGGTCGCTAATTTATCCGTCGGTGAAAAGCAACGTGTAGAAATCCTTAAAGCACTGTATCGCGGTGCTAGCGTATTGATTTTGGATGAGCCTACTGCGGTACTCACTCCCCAAGAGGCACAACAGTTATTCAGTATCCTCAAGCAAATGGTCGCTGAGGGTTTATCCATAATTTTCATCTCTCACAAGCTCCATGAAATATTGGCGGTGAGTGATCGTGTGATGGTACTTCGAGGCGGCAAAATGGTCGGTGAAGTGCTAACCAAAGACGCCAGTAAAGCCTCGCTGGCTGAGCTAATGGTCGGACGCAAGGTGACCAGACCGAAAGCCTTACCACTTGCGATTGGAACGCGAGTGATGGCACTACAAAACGTGCAACTAAAAGCAACTCCCAACTTAGTAGCACTCGAGAATATAAACCTCGACGTTCATCAAAATGAAATTGTTGGCATAGCGGGTGTGGCGGGCAATGGACAATCTAGTCTTGCTGCCATTATGAATGGTCAAACGCTGCCTGACGGTGGCGAGTTCCTGCTATTTAATAACCCTATTAAGCAAGCAGACCCTCGTGCGTTAGTGGGACTTAAAGTCGGACGCATTCCTGAAGACCGTGGTACTGAAGGTGTGGTTGGCGAAATGACAGTGTGGGAAAACCTAATCGCTGAAAAGGTCAGAACTCAAGCGAAGCGCGGTATTTTTATCAATCAAAGCGAGGCTCGACAAGAAGCTGAGCAGTTGATCGAACAGTACGATATTCGCTGTGAAGGCCCAAATGCTGAAACCCGCCTACTCTCTGGCGGTAATATCCAAAAACTCATTCTGGCACGTAATTTTAGTAATAACCCGCACTTCATTATCGCCAACCAACCTATTCGTGGATTGGATGAAGGTGCGATCAGTTTTGTACAAGAAAAATTATTAGAAGCTCGCCAATCGGGCGCAGGCATTGTCCTTATTTCAGAAGACTTAGATGAGCTTTTCCAAGTATCAGACAGAATTGCGGTGATGTTTGATGGCCAGCTTCGTGGACCTTATCCCGTTGCTCAACTCGATGTGCAGAAAGTTGGACTAATGATGAGTGGAGAAATACTGGCTGATGAGGTGCAATTAACATGAGATTAGAACTTCGTGAAAACGTACCTGCATTCTCCAGGCTCTCACCTATTCTCGCATTACTGAGTGCTTTTCTACTGTGTTCGCTGCTGATTATCTGGGCAGGCGAATCCCCTTTAAACGCGTATTGGGCATTGATCAAAGGTGCAGTAGGTTCAAGCTTTGCCATTACCGAAAGTCTGACTCGCGCGACCCCATTGATCTTTACCGGTCTGGCAGCCGCAGTCGCATTTCGGGCAAAGTTTTGGAATATCGGTGCTGAAGGCCAATTATATTGCGGCGCAATGATGGCAACGTGGATTGGGACTGGCATGATAAATCTGCCACCACTCCTGATGATCCCGACACTATTTATCGCAGGCGCGGTGGCTGGTGGTTTGATGTTACTACTCCCTGTACTGCTTAAAACACACCTTAAAGTCGATGAAGTCGTTACCACCCTGCTATTGAATTTCGTGGTCTTATTGTTTGTGTCTTTGCTACTGGAAGGCCCTTGGAAAGACCCCATGTCAATGGGATGGCCTCAGGCTGAGCCCATTATTGATGCAGGTGTACTACCCACTATCGTTGCAAAATCACGACTGCATATTGGTTTTATTATTGCGGTCTGCTTGGCGGTCGCTATCTGGTTTATCCTCAAATATACCGTATGGGGCTACGAAATCCGTGCTGTAGGACACAACCCAAAAGCAGCGGCTTTCTTTGGTATTCCAGTCAACTCATCGGTGTTTTTAGTGGCCATGATGAGTGGCGGCTTGGCTGGCATGGGAGGCGTTAGTGAGGTGGCAGGCTTAAAAGGCTACCTGACTTTAGATATTTCCCCAGGGTTTGGCTATACCGGGATTGCCGTGGCAATGCTTGCCCAGTTGCGGCCATTAGCGGTTATCCCTGCCGCTATTTTTCTAGCCTCTGTCTATGTGGGCGCTGACGCTATGAGTCGCGCAGTTAACATTCCAAACTACATAGCTGACGTACTTGTTTCCGTATCATTATTAGCGATTTTAGTGAGCAATATGCTGACTCGTTATCGCATCATCTGGCGTTAGGAGTCGAGCATGGAAATTCTTGAGTTATTTCTTACGACCGGTTTTTGGGCTGCCGTTATCCGCATTGCGACGCCGTTGATATTTGGCACACTCGGCGAGCTGATTTGTGAACGTGCTGGCGTGCTCAACCTCGGTATCGAAGGCATCATGACCATGGGCGCGATGGCTGGGTGGATGTGGGTTTTCCAAGGCGGTGATTTATGGGGAGGCGTGCTATTTGCAGCACTCGTTGGAATGGTGTTTGGCTTCCTGCACAGTATTTTTGTCGTGCATCTCGGGCTCTCTCAGCACGTTAGTGGCATTGGCATCACGCTATTGGCATCATCACTTAGTTACTTCATATTCAAAATGCTGATACCGTCAACTACAGCGCCACCAAAAATCGTTCCCTTTCAGGATGTAGCGATTCCCTTTCTAGTGGATATACCCGTGCTTGGCCCTGCCTTATTCAATCAGTCGCCGCTGACTTATTTGGCTTATTCATTGGTGCCGATCATCATCTATGTACTGTATCGGATGCCGATTGGGCTTGCTGTTCGCATGGCTGGTGAAAACCCAATAGCCAATGAAGCACAGGGTATTAATGTGCTGGCGATTCGTACTGGGGCCGTTATGATTGGTAGTGCGCTGATGGCGATTGGTGGCGCGTTTCTCACGATATCAGCGTTTGATGCATTTTACTTCGGGATGATTAATGGTCGTGGTTGGATCTGTGTCGCACTCGTTATTTTTGCTTCGTGGAAGCCCGGTAAAGCCTTTCTTGGTGCAATTCTATTTGCCTTGTTTGATGCATTGCAGGTACGTGCAAACCTAATGACCAATGGTGCTATTCCCTACCAATTCTTTTTGATGATGCCTTATGTATTGAGCATTGTGGCGATGATGGTAATGGCTAGGCGGGCGACTTATCCTAAGGCGTTGTTGCAGCCGTTTCGTAAGGGGGATCGGATTTAAGGTGCTTATGTTTTATCTCCGGTTTCAATGGCGCGCACAGCCCTCACCAGCGGAATCGCTATCTGCGAGACCACCGCAATACCGAACAAGGCATTACCTACCCACGCGGGTACAAAAGGTACTGCGCAGAGTGTCACGATCGCCATGGCAATACCAAAGACCTGAACATCTCGCGTGTAAAAGCGGTGCCCAGCATGGTGTTCAATTGCGGATTGAATAGTCGCCAACGACAGACAGAAAAGGATAAAACCGCCACAAGCCAAAACGGCATACTTGAATGGGTATTGATCAAAGAAATCGACCTGCACTTCCGCTTTTAACGCCACTCCAATCATTACGCCCGCTAGCATCAGCGCCAAATGACCATACCACCAACGTGCTCTAAGCTTTTTGTTATCTGCGATTGGGCTGCCATTTCCAACAAAATCGAAATAAGCCCAAGTCAGTATGAAAATAGTAATACCGCCGAGGAAAAAGTTGATCAACACATCGGCGCTGACCTTATCGACCCCTTTTTCAGATAAAGCAATGACCAGTTTAAAAAAGCCCTCGCCCATCACGATTAAAAATAAGAGTGCAAACCGCTCAGAGAAATGAGCCACCCGTGGGGTAAAACGCTTTAGCCGCATGACGCCGTACTTGGGATGAAAAAAGCTGATTTGGATAAGCACAATCATCACGCCAAACAGGCAGTAACTCCAAGGGGATGGCAAGAAGGCCGCCACTAAAAAGACTAATGCAGCAATGAAAAAGTTACGCGACATTTCACGAGAGACTTCAAATGCTCCAGCCCGTCGCCAGATAACACGCCGATATAATAAGGCGGTAAGCGCTCGGTTACAGGCATAGGCAACGCCAAAATAAACAGCGCCACCGTCTGCAATATCCGGGATGGATGCGGCCATTAACATCACCGTGCAAACCTGCGCCAGCATAATGCAGCGGTGGTAAACATCCGTACTGACGAATAAGGAACTGAAATAGGAAGCCTCTGCCCACGCCATCCAGATAGCGGTAAATAACGCTGCAAAGATAAACAGGCCTTGAAAAGACAAGTGGTGTGATAGGTAGTTACCTAGCATGAAAATGCAGACTACGTGGATCAAATCATAGAACAACTCAACCCAGTGAACGTGATCGTGGGCCTCGTCGAGATCTTCGTGATGGGAGGGAGAGCGCCATAAAGCGTAATCGGATAAGGCCATAGAGAATCCTAAGTTTGGATACGGTTATAACTGTTGTAACAGATGCACCTTTGGCTTTCCACTGGCAGGCTATTGATTCCTTCTCTACCCTCCCCTAATTTCATTGTAAGATAAGCCCTATCTAACTAACGGTATGCCACGATGCTCGATTATCTAATCCAAAACGCAAGCCTCCCCGATGGCCGCAGCAACATGTCCATCGGCATTAAAGACGGCAAAATTGTCGAAGTCAGCCAAGCCAAAGACCTACCAGCACATGAGAGCTTCGATGCCGTAGGCAATTTGGTTTCCACACCTTTCGTTGACAGCCATTTCCACATGGATTCCACGCTAAGCCTCGGACAGCCACGCTTAAACCAAAGCGGTACGCTATTGGAAGGCATTCAAATCTGGAATGAGCTAAAGCCCGACCTCAACGCTGAGCACATAAAAAAGCGCGCTTTAGATATTTGCCAGTGGGCCGTTGCTCAAGGCACTTTGGCGATTCGCAGCCATGTCGATATCTGCGATGACAGCCTGCTGGCGACCGAAGTGCTTTTAGAAGTGCGCAAAGAAATGGCCCCATGGATTGATCTGCAACTGGTGGCGTTTCCGCAGGATGGCTATTTCCGTTATAAAAACTCCGTTACAAACCTAAACCGTGCTCTGGATATGGACGTGGATGTGGTCGGTGGCATTCCCCATTTTGAGCGCACAATGAGTGATGGTGCGGCATCGGTTAAAGCGCTGTGCGAACTAGCCGCCGAGCGTGGCTTGATGGTAGATATGCACTGCGATGAGTCGGATGATCCGCTCTCACGTCATGTTGAAACACTGGCCTATGAAACGCAACGATTGGGTTTACATGGCCGCGTGACTGGCTCTCACCTCACCTCCATGCACTCGATGGATAATTATTATGTGAGCAAGCTGATGTCGCTAATGGCAGAGGCGAAACTCAATGTGGTGGCTAATCCGCTGATTAATATCACGCTGCAAGGTCGCCATGATAGCTACCCGAAACGACGCGGCATGACGCGGGTGAAAGAGCTGACTCAGCGAGGCCTCAATGTGTCTTACGGCCATGACTGCATTATGGACCCGTGGTATAGCCTTGGCACTTACGACATGCTGGATGTGGCGCACATGGGGTTACATGTTGGACAAATGACTGGTGTGGCAGAGATGCAGGCCTCGTTTAAATCCGTCACTGAAAACGGTGCGAAAACGATGAATTTGGAAGGCTATGGCCTGGAGATTGGTTGTAATGCGGATTTGGTGGTGTTGCAGGCTAAAGATACGGTAGAGGCATTGCGCTTGCGTAGTAATCGCTTGATGGTAATGCGTCGCGGTAAGGTGGTTGCGACTAGTGCGCCGCGCTTGAGTACGGTGACGCTGGGTGAGCAATCTTCGGCGGTGGATTTTCGGTTGTAAGATTGGGTAGATTTCCTGCGACCTGACAATCTAGAGTTACAGGTTTGAAATATTGTATTACCCTAAATGTTCTAAAAATAGCGCAGTATAAGTAGCTATTTTTGTACTTTATAGGGTAATACGATTATCTTTTTGGATGTTTCACGATATAGGACTGGTTGAGCTAAAAACTTCAACTTTTAAAATGCTAGTGTATATGCTAGCATTTAATATCAAGATTGGGGAGTAAGTTCTTTGAAAGTTGTCATTGATACCAATGTTATGGCTGCAGCCTTATTGGGAAAAGAAGCGGGTACTGCAAGGCAGGTGATAGCACTTAGCTTGGAGGATAAAATCATGCCGTTGATGGGTGATGCGCTATTCAACGAATATCAAGACGTGATTAGCCGTGAAGATATCATGCAGAAATGCCCACTCGATGATAGTGAACGCTTGGAGTTCCTATCAGCTTTTTTATCCTGCTGCCTATGGTGCAAGATTTATTTCGGCTGGCGTCCCAACCTGAAAGACGAAGGTGATAATCATCTGATTGAACTTGCGGTCGCTGGTGGAGCCAAATACATCATTACCAGCAATGTGCGTGATTTTAAAAGTGGGGAGTTAATATTCGACGAGCTAAAAGTCGTTACCCCCCAAACATTTATTAAGGAGTCATCATGGGTATGATTACAGTTAGACTGCCGGAAGACACCCATCAGCGGGTTAAATCTTTGGCTGCGTCTCGCAAGATCAGTATCAACAAGCTGTACGAAGAGTTCACCATCATGGCGCTAACCGAGTTCGATGCGGAAAATCGTTTTAAGGCGCTTGCCAGTCGTGGCGATAAAAAGCGTGGGCTGGAGTTGTTGAAGAAACTGCAGAACCATTACGGCGACACTTCTTCATAAAAAACAGCCAATTAAAATGTTCTTAATACAGCATCGCCTTTAAACTTGAAAACTAATGACATCTCCGTCGCAGACTACCTCTCTGGCGAGCGTGAGAGTGAAGTTAAGCATGAGTTTGTTGAAGGTCAGGTATTTGCAATGGCCGGAGCAAGCCTCTGGCACAATCTCATTACTGGCAATCTGTATGGCTTGTTATGGAATGAGTTACGCGGCCAGCCCTGTTTTCCGGTCGGTGGCGATATGTTGCTGAAGACTCAAGAAAACCGCTATCGCTACCCCGACTTACAAATTATCTGTGATAGCGATACATCCGATGATGAGCATGTTCGGGAGTCTCCAATTCTGATTGTTGAAGTTCTGTCACGCAGTACCCGTCGTGCGGATAAAACTGAAAAGCGAGCCGAATACCTAGACTTACCCAGTGTTCAGGAATATGTGCTAATTGAGCAGGATGTCGCTGAAATTGAAGTACAGCGTCGCCGTTTAGACTGGCGTTCGGAGTATTATTACCCCGGACAAGAGATCACGTTTGAGTCTATTAAAGCCACCTTAGCTGTCGAGGAGATTTACCAGCGAGTTGATAACGAAGACATGCGCATTTTCCTTAAACAACTTGATTAAAATCATAACCTACCCACCCTTTTAAGCGCATAGTAATAACCGTGTTTCATTCACTTACCCGAAGGTACGTATGGACTTTAAGGATTACTACAAAATACTGGGCGTGGAGCCTGAGGCGGATGCTAAAGCCATCAAAACGGCTTACCGCAAGCTGGCCCGCAAATACCATCCGGATGTCAATCCTGAGGAAGGTGCGGGCGAGAAGTTCAAGGAAGTCGCCGAAGCCTACGCCGTTCTGAAAGATGAGAAACTGCGCGCAGAGTTTGATGAGCTTCGCAAATACGGCGGTCAGCCAGGTGGAGGATTTAAGCCACCACCGGATTGGCAACGTAGCGGTGGTTTTGAATCTGGCGGTCAGTCTTCTGAAGACTTTTCTGACTTCTTTAATTCGATCTTTGGTGGCGGTGGCCCTGCAGGTGCAGGCGGCCATACGCGTAGACCAATGCGCGGCGAAGATGCCGAAATTGAGTTGCCAGTCTTTCTAGAAGAGACTATCGGCGATCAACAGCGCACGATCGAATACACGATTCCCAAGATGGAAAATGGCCAAGTCACGCAGGTCAAAAAGCAGCTCAAGGTCACTATTCCTAAAGGCTTGGTTGATGGCGAGCGCATTCGTTTAAAAGGTCAGGGAGTACCGAGCTTTGGCGGTGGCGAGGCGGGTGATTTGTACCTGCATGTGCGCTTGGTTCCGCATCCTTTGTTTGATGTTCAGGGGCACAACCTCACGATTACTGTGCCACTGGCACCGTGGGAAGCCGCGCTGGGCACTAAGGTCACGCTACCTACCCTCACCGGTAAAATCAGCCTGACCATTCCACCCAATACGCAAGCCGGTAAGAAGATGCGCATTAAAGGAAAAGGCTTACAAGGTAAAAAAGAAACCGGTGATTTGTATGCGGTGGTCAAAGTTGTGATGCCAGCCGACAGCAATGAGGAGGCTCAGAAGCTGTGGGCGCAACTTGCAGAGAGTGCCGAGTTTGACCCCAGAGCAGATTGGAGGAATACGAAATGAGTGCCACCATACTACATATCTCGTTTGCCGAATTGTGCAATCTGGAGCGTCTGGAACATGACGTGATCGTTGAAATCGTCAGTCATGATATCGTCACGCCGATTCAGGGTGAGTTGGCTGCGGACTGGGTGTTTGAAGCCAGTGCCGTACCTGTCATCAAAAAGGCAGCACGTTTAGCCAATGACTTTGAAATCGATTGGGTTGCCGTATCAATGATGATTGATCTGATGCAGCAAAAAGAAGCCTTGGAGCGTGAAAACGCAGCTTACCGTTTGCAGTTAGAGCGGTTTATTGAAGGCTAGTAATCCACAGCGCCCTGATCAAAATACATTCGATCAGGGCGCTGTGTATCATTGAGTAATCAATGATGGCTTAGGCTTCGGTGACTTATTTAGTACCAAAAATACGGTCACCCGCATCGCCTAAACCTGGCAGGATGTAACCTGCTTCGTTTAACTGGCGATCAACCGCTGCCGTGTATAACGGCACATCAGGATGCGCTTTATTAAATGCCTCAACGCCTTCCGGAGCTGCCAGCAAGCATAAGAAACGAATGTTGTTCGCGCCGCCATCTTTTAAGCGTTGTACTGCGGCAATCGCAGAGTTTGCAGTTGCCAGCATTGGGTCAACGGCAATCACCAAACGGTCAGCAATGTCGCTTGGTACTTTGTAGTAATACTCAACCGCTTGCAGTGTATCGTGGTCGCGATACAAGCCCACATGGCCAACACGTGCGGATGGGATCAGGTTAAGCATGCCATCCAGTAAGCCATTACCCGCGCGCAGCACTGACACGAAGCACAGCTTCTTACCAGCCAGAATCGGTGCATCCATTTCTTCCATAGGCGTATTGATCAGCTCAGTGGTCAGCGGCAGATCGCGAGTCACTTCGTAACACAGCAGCATAGCGATTTCGTTGACTAATTGGCGGAAGGTACGAGTGGAGGTTTCGCGACGACGCATCAGCGTCAGTTTGTGTTGGATCAGAGGATGGTCGATGATATGAAGGTTTGTAGTCATGGAATGTGTGCCGGGTTTGGGTGAAATAAGGTTGCGCGGATAATACTGCCTGAGGCCATTTTTTTACAGCAATAGTTACTGGTTGTTTTTTAAGCAATCCGCTTGAGCGGTTGCTCTGTCTCGCTCTGTGCGGCTTATGACTTTGCTATCAACAATCTTATCCACAGTTTCTGTGGACAATGTGCATAAGGCAATACTATGGCCTTAGCGTTCGTACAGCTCAAGCGGCAGATTATCCGGATCGCTGAAAAAGGTGAAGCGCTTACCAGTATATTCATCAACCCGAATCGGCTCAACTGCTACGGCATGAGATTCAAGGTGGGCAACTACCCTATCCAAATCCTCAACCACAAACGCCAGATGCCGCAAGCCCTGTGCTTCGGGGTAACTCGGTCGCTCGGGGCAGCCATTAAATGAGAACAACTCCACCTGAGTGCCATCGGGTAATTGTAAATCCAACTTGTAGGAGTCGCGTGCTTCTCGGTAATTCTCAGCGGCGATTTCCAGCCCTAACACTTGCGTGTAAAAATGTTTGGAGCGCGTGTAATCCGAACAAATAATCGCTGCGTGGTGAATGCCTTTTAACATGAGTGCTCCGGCTTAGTGGGTGGGATCAGGCTTTATCATCTCATAATAATCCAATGCTTCGAACTTCTCGCCGCAGCTACCTTCCGTTTTCTTTAAATGTTGAAAGCCGCAACGGGTGAGCACTTTGCCAGAAGCCGGATTGCGGCTTAGGTGACGTGCGACAATGCGCTGAAAATCCAATGACTCAAATCCAAAATTGATTAGCGCCTGCGCCGCTTCAGTCGCATAGCCCTTGCCCCAGTATGGCACGCCAATCCAATAGCCTAACTCGGCTTGCTGCGGTTGATTAGGCTCATCGGATTCCATAAGGCTGACGGCACCAATCAAGTCGCCTGAGTCGGTTAACGTAATGGCGTAGTAAGCATAATGCCCGGATTGCCATTGGGGCTCGCGACCGGCAATCCACTGCAGAGCCAAGTCTTTAGAGTACGGATGAGGAATGCTGGCCGTCATCTCCGACACACGCTTATCGCCCGCCAATAATGTGATAATGGCCGCATCTTCCAGCGTAAAAGGATGCAGTGTGAGGCGTGCCGTAGTTAGAATGGGTTGGGTCATCATTTTACTTATATACACACTGATTAATTAATAATCAATTAGCTAGAGGCGAGGCTCTGACTCGCTCTACGGTGGTTGTCATTTCGCTATTAACACTGTTATCCACAGTTTCTGTGGACAATGCACAGGGCTTTTGCTTGTCAGCTAACCAGCTCATACAGTGAAAACAGTCCCAGTGCGATTAATAGCAATCCAGTCAGCACCGCAACGGCCTTCCAAAACCAGTTTTCAATCTTAGACATTATCAAAATCCCAATCATTTAGTGAAAATCATCAATGTCTAAATACTAACGGTTTGTGTTTGCCATATCCATGCACATTAATATACGATCAAAGCTAAGCGTTTGAGATTTTATCCACCCGTTCCAACCCTAAGTTATCCGCAAACTAAGAAAAAACGCTTCAGATACACAAAACTTTAACATTCAACCCATAGGCTACGTCGTTCTCGCGCATTTATGCGCCCATAGCGATCACTCCTACCATCACATAAAAAGGATACTGCATGAAGCTGAAACCCTTTCTATACTGCGCACCAGCGTTGTTAACACTGAGCGGCACTGCATTCGGCCAATGTTACTTACCCACTCACGTCATTTCTGAGGTGCAAGGCACTGGCGCAAACTCGTCCATGGTCGATGAGACTGTGACGCTGCAAGCGGTGGTTACTAAGGTACTGCCTGCTCTGAACGGCTATATGATTCAGGAAGAGCTAGCCGACGAAGATGGCGACCCTGCCAGCTCGGAAGGTTTGTTCGTTTACGATCGCGACAATAGTCCGGCCGTGGGCGACGTGGTAGCGGTCGAAGGTGTGGTTGATGAGTATTATGATCTGACTCAGCTGAAAAGCCTGAGTAGCTATGAAGTGTGTGAAACGGGTGCAACCGTAGCCGCAACAGACGTCAGTCTGCCATTTAGTGCAGCTGATGACCTTGAAAAATACGAGGGGATGTTGATCACCTTCCCGCAAGCGTTGACAGTAACGGAGACGTACTCATTAGCGCGTTATGGACAGGTGTCATTATCATCTTCAGGCAAGCTACCTAACCCCACTCAAGTCGCTGCACCGGGTGATGACGCTAATCTGCAAAAAGCCGCTAATGAGTTAAATGTGGTGGTAATGGATGACGGCAGTAATGCACAGAACCCTACCGTGAGCTATCCGGGCTTTGGTGATTTGACTTATGACAACCCCATTCGCGGTGGCTACACCGTAACTGGCCTCACGAGTGTTGTGAATTATAGCTATGGTAGTTACACCCTCGTTCCGGCAGCGGATGTCGTTTTCGAAGCAGCCAATGCGCGCTCAGCTACACCAGAGTCTGTTGGTGGTGAGTTTAAAGTCGCTGGTTTTAACGTGCTTAACTACTTCACAACACTCAAGTCCGCAGGCTCAGAAATTTGTGGCGACGGCGATACTAACTGCCGAGGCGCGGATGATGACGCGGAATTTGAGCGTCAGAATGCCAAGCTAATGAGCGCCCTGTCGGCCATCAATGCCGATATTTTTGGCTTGATCGAAATCGAGAATAATGCTGATGATACCGCCGTCGCGACATTGGTTGATAATCTAAATGGCATTGTCGGTACCGATACTTATGACTACATCAAGACCGGCATGCTAGGTGATGATGCCATCAAGCAAGCGCTAATTTATAAGCCTGCAAAAGTGGTTCCGTTTGGTGACTACTCATCGGTTGATTATAACGATGATAAGAACCGCCCTAGCCTGATCCAAAGCTTTAAAGCCGTAGATGGCGATGATGAAGATGCCTTTACCGTGGTGGTTAATCACCTGAAATCTAAAGGCTCAGATTGTGATGAGCTTGGTGATCCTGATCTGGATGATGGTCAAGGTAACTGCAACCTGACTCGCTTAGGTGCGGTTGAAATGCTATTGACTGAACTGGGTAGCATGGACAACCAAAACATCCTACTGCTGGGCGATTTCAACTCCTACGCAATGGAAGACCCAATCACTGCCCTGAAAGATGCAGGCTACGTGGACCTAGGTGCTAAAGCCGGTGAATCCTCATCGTATGTCTATGATGGTGAATGGGGAACCTTGGATTATGCCTTTGCCAGCGCTTCACTGGTCGGCAAAGTCAGCGATACAACTGAGTGGCATATCAATGCGGATGAGCCGATTGGCTTTGATTACAACACTAACTTCAAGGCGGATACTGAAGTGACTTCCTATTATGGCGATAGTGCTTACCGCTCTTCAGATCATGATCCGGTGATTGTTGGGCTAAATATCACGCCTAAGAGTGGTGGTGGTGCGATTTCGCCATTGTGGATGTTGTTCTCGTTATTTGGATTGGCTTTGGTGCGCTTACGTCGTAGCTAAGCTAGTTAACAGGTAATGGCTTGTTAAGCGATTATCCAAAATAAAAACGCCCGCTGAGTTTAGCGGGCGTTTTTTTGGTGTTTGTTGCTTTAGACTAAAGCACCTCTCATCGCATCGGCAGTTGCTCTGGAGTTTGCGATTGTGACGTCTTCAATATTGCCCTACCTCAAGCCATCTTCCGCAATGGCACCATCACCAACACCGAAACCACCATCGCCCCAGCCGCCAGATACAGACCATTACTATAATCCCCACTCTGCTGCGCCATCAGCCCTACAATCATAGGTCCAACAATCTGCGCCAAGCCATACGACACAGTCATTTTTCCCATCATCTTCGCAGGCCGTGTCGGGTAATAGCGCCCAGCCATAGTCAGCACCAAGCTTACGATCCCAATAAACGTGCCACCAAACATCGCTGCACCAAGTATTGCCATGGCAAACCCTGGTACCAGTATCGGCAACATAATCCCCACAATCTGGATTAAGCCAGCCAGAATCAGCGCATCAATATCGCCAATTCGCCGTGCAATCAAATCCCAGATAATACAAGCCGGTGCCGCCGCTAAACCCAGTACCATAAATGTCCAAGCGCCCTTACCTTCCAGCCCCGGCAGCTTATTGACGATCGCGACAATAAAGGTCGCACTCACCACATAACCAATGCCCGCACAAAAATAGGAAATCATAAACAAGCGCATAAAGGCCGGACCAGGCGGATTGTCCACCATGGCACTGCCGCTACGGGTTACCGCGCTGGTATCTGGTGGTGGCAGCCAACGCCATGCTGGAATCAAAATCAGCACACCAATGGCGCTTAAAATAAACCACTGCTGATCCCAGTCAAAATAACGATGGAGGATTTCAACAGCAATCGCAGCAAAGGCAATCCCTAACCCTAAGCCCGAAAAGTGGATACCCAGTTCGCTGCGATGATCATTGCGAATGAGCCAGTTCATAATCAAGGCAGAAGCCAGCAACAAGCCTGCCGCACTGCTTAATCCCGCCAAAAAACGCAGCGCCGACCAAAGCCAAACATTAGTGGTTAAGCCCATGCCAATGGTCGTTAGTACCGCGACCACCAGCCCTAATCGATACAGCTTATCTTTTAAAATCATGCTGCTAATTTGTGAGGCGATAATCGCGCCACACAGATAACCGATGTAATTGATGGTAGCCAGCAGACCGGCATCGTAAATACCTAATCCTGCTTCCTGCTGCATAATCGGTAATAGCGGCGTATAGGCAAAGCGGGCAATCCCCACTAGTAAAATAAGGCTGAGTATACCCGCCGTGAGCACCCGTAGGCGCTCGGTTGATTCAGACATGGGGATTCCTGAGAATGTGATCGGGGTTGAGGTATTGCCGAAGGCTTAAGCCTCCAGCGAGCGGTCCCAAAGATTGGGCATGACATTATTGCTGTAACCGGAGATAAAGGTGTTGGCCTTACCGCTGGCTTCATCAAAAGTATGACGTTTGACTGCGCCGATATTAGCGCCATAAATGTGAATACTAACCGAGACCTGATCGCTCAAGGCATTACTTACCCGATGCACATCACCGATGGTAGGTGAGACTAAATCCACATCACCAACGCCTAGCTCATGCTGAGCGGTACACTGCAATGCGCCGGTTTCGCTATCGTGGCTAAACTCTTCGCAACGTTCACCGCCACGCATTACGCCAACCATGCCCCACACGGTATGATCATGTATTGGCGTGGTTTGGCCCGGCCCCCAGACAAAGCTGGCCACTGAAAAACGTTCCAGCGGGTCGCAGTGCAATAAAAACTGCTGATAGGTATTGCGGTCGGGTTGAGAGAATCGGGACGGTAACCAATCATCGTGGTTAATCAGGTCGACTAGCAAGGGTTTTCCAGTGGCTAGAATCTGTGGCTCGTTACCCTCAGCGCCATCAATTAGGCGAGTGAAGTCCTGAATGAAGTGCCGAAAACGTTGGATATTTGACATAGATTCCCTCAAAAGATAGACAGCAATAACGCGATACCATCGAGTGAGGTGCCGCGTTATGACAGTACAATTGATCAAGGGCTTGGGCAAGCCGAATCCTGTAGATTTTCACTTCCTTAAGCTAAGTATCGATTTTATCATAGTTCTTTGGCTTGCTGTTCACCGTTTTATTGATTACTAGCCGCTTTAGGCTTGTAGAAATTCACCAGATTACCCAGCAACATGAGCACGCCGCCAATCGCCAGCGACAGATTGACACTTTCGCCATAGAGCAGCACACCAATCATTGCGATCAGAGGCAGGCGGATAAAGTCCAGCGTGACCACGACACTCACCTCGGCAGACTGCATTGCCTTGGTCATGCAAAAGTGCGCCGTTAGCGCGGTGATGCCTACCAGCAGCAACCACGGCCAATGCACCCATTCCGGCACCGTCCAGTTAGGAATGGCCAATATCAAACTCACTGGCAGCTGGATTAAGCACATATAAAACAAAATGGTCAGCGGCTTTTCAGTGGACGCCAGCCCCTTGGTAGCGGTATGTGAAACGGCATAAGCGACCGCCGCAGCCAGTACAATCAGCGAGGCGCTATTGAAGATTTCCGTACCGGGCTTCACGATCACTAACACACCCAACAGCCCTAATAGGACTGCCAGCGATTTCCGCCAGGTAAACGACTCCCCTAGAAACACTGCCGCCAGAATTGCTGTCCAAAATGGCACGGTAAACTCAATGGCAAACACTTCAGCCAGCGGCAATAATCCAATCCCCAGAAACCAGCCGTACTGGCCGCCAAAGTGAAAGACATTGCGCAGAGTATGTAGCTTAATGCGTTGGGTTTTAAATAGGGAGAGTTGCCCGCTGGAGAAGATGACAGTCGTCACCACCAGCAGGCCAATCAAGCTTCGGAAGAACAGCGTTTCAAAGGTATTGATCTCGCCGCTGAGCTCACGTGCGCCGATTGCCATGCCGCAAAACGATGCCAGTGCGCCAGACATCCAGAGAATGGCCTGCATGATGTGTTCCCCCGAGTGTTATGCCACTACAGTTTAGTGCAGCTTCATTTTTGGTTTTACGGTGTTACCGATTTTATGCGCCATCCACACCGCTGCGCCACCAAACCAGCCATGAATGGCGATCTGATGCATGCGGTATAAGGAGACATACACCATACGAGCCAAGTGCCCTTCAATAAACATCGAGCCCTTAGATAAGTTACCCATTAAGCTACCGACGGTGCTGTAGTTACTGAGGTTAACCAGTGAGCCATAGTCGCTGTAAACGTAATCTTTAAGCGGCTTGTTTTGGCGTTGTAGCATAATGTTTTTATACACTTGGCTAGCCATTTGATGCGCCGATTGTGCGCGAGGTGGCACCCAGCTACCATCTTCTTGCTTGCAACCACAGCAATCACCGATTACAAATACCGAGTCGTCCACGGTGCTTTGCAAGCTTGGCTTCACCATAATCTGGCCAATGCGATTAACTTCGAAAAAGCCCTGTTCTGGAATAAAGTCTGGCGCTTTAACACCGGCAGCCCACACCGTTAAGTGCGCATCCACCCGGCTGTCATCTGCGGTAATAAAGCCATTCTTATCCGCCTCAATTACGCGGGTGTTGACCATGACTTTTACGCCCAGTTTTTCAAGCTCACGGCGTGCAGAGGTTGCGATCTTCTCAGGCAGTGCTGGCAGAATGCGTGGCCCTGCTTCCAGCAATGTCACTTGGGGGCGCTGAGTCGTTCCCTCATCTGAGAGGTCATACATCTTCATCAACTCAGACACGTGATATAGCTCAGCAGAGAGCTCAACCCCCGTCGCACCACCGCCCACAATCGCCAGTTTCAGCTTACCCGCCGCACCCGGCTGATAGACTCGCATAAACTGATCTAGCATGGCATGGTGAAAGCGCTCAGCTTGCTTGTGAGAGTCAAGGTAGTAGCAGTTATCGGCGACGCCTTTGGTGCCAAAGTCATTACTCACACTGCCAACCGCCATCACCAGCGTGTCATACTTTAGGGTACGTTCCGGGAGGATTTCATTGCCTTTGTCATCGTCTAACGACGCTAAGCTAATAGTCTTGGCTGCGCCATCTAAGCCAATCATATTACCCAGTTGAAACTGATAGTGATGTCGAACGGAGTGCGCGTGATACACCACGCCATCGGTACTGCGGTCCAGTGCGCCGGTGGCTAATTCATGCAGCAAGGGCTTCCAGATATGGGTCCGGTTTTTATCCACCAGAATGACTTTAGCTTGCTTCTTTTTGCCAAGCTTATTACCCAAGCTTGTGGCTAGTTCAAGGCCACCAGCCCCACCTCCGACAATCACAATAGTTTGCATACGGTTGTTACTCTTTAAAGGTTAGAATTCGGTCGCATTGATACTCAATGCCATGGCTTCTGCAATTTTGATGCCGTCGATTGCGGCCGACATAATGCCACCGGCATACCCTGCGCCTTCACCCGCTGGAAACAACCCTTTGGTATTAATGCTCTGGAAGCTGACATCGCGCTTGATATTGATTGGCGCAGAGGTGCGCGTTTCAACACCGGTTAGCAAAGCATCATCCAGCGCAAAACCTTTGATCTTGCGATTAAACGCAGGAATGGCTTCACGAATCGCTTTGGTGCAGAAGTCCGGTAAAATATTGCTGAGGTCTGTCAGCTTAATTCCCGGAGTGTAAGATGACGTCACATCACCCAATTTTTCAGAGGATTGGCCACGCATAAAGTCGCCCACGCGCTGTGCGGGCGCATCGTAAGTCTCGCCACCCAGGATATAGGCTTTGCTTTCCAAATCGCGCTGAAAATCAATCCCTGCCAATGGGCCGCCTGGATAATCAGACGGGTCAATGCCCACCACGATTGCGCTGTTAGCGTTGCGCTCATTCCGCGAATACTGGCTCATGCCATTAGTTACTACGCGCTTCTCTTCAGAGGTCGCGGCCACCACGGTACCACCGGGGCACATGCAAAAGCTGTAAACCGAACGGCCATTTTTACAATGGTGTACCAGCTTATAATCGGCGGCGCCCAAAATCTCATTACCGGCATTTTTACCAAAGCGCGCGGCATCGATCAGTGACTGCGGGTGCTCAATACGGAAGCCCACCGAGAACGGCTTTGCTTCGATATACACATCTTTTTTCAGCAGCATTTCAAAGGTATCGCGCGCACTGTGGCCAACGGCCAAGGCAATGTGCTTGGACTTAATGTGCTCGCCAGTCGATAAGGTCAGGCCGGTGATTTGGCCATTCTCAATATCCAGATCATCGACCCGTGCATTAAAGCGAATTTCGCCGCCCAGCTCGATAATCTTGGCACGCATTTTCTCGACCATCGTTACCAATTTAAAGGTACCGATATGCGGTTTGCTGACAAATAAAATCTCATCCGGCGCACCGGCTTCAACAAATTCATTCAGCACTTTACGCGAGTAATGCTTCGGGTCTTTCACTTGGCTATACAGCTTGCCATCGGAGAAAGTCCCCGCGCCGCCCTCACCAAATTGCACATTCGATTCGGTGTTGAGCTCGCGCTTACGCCAAAAGCCAAAGGTATCTTTGGTACGCTCACGAACCGCTTTACCGCGTTCCAGTATTAGTGGCTTATAACCCATTTGCGCCAGCACCAAACCGGCCAGCAAACCACAAGGGCCAAAGCCAATCACCACCGGCCGCTCTTGCAGATCAGTCGGGGCCTGAGCGACAAATTTGTAGCTCATATCCGGGGTCTGCTTGATCAACGGGTTATCCGCAAACTGCGCCAGAAGCGCCTCGTCGTGAGTGGTCGTGACATCCAGCGTATAGATCAGGAAAATATTACTGTTCTTGCGCGCATCGTAGCCACGACGAAACACCTCAACGCTGAGCAGCTCAGTATCGTCGATTTTTAGCTCAGCCAAGACAGCTTGGCGCAGTGCCTGCTCGTTATGATCAAGCGGTAATTTTATATTGGTTAAACGGATCATTCTTTGTCCCGGGTACCCATATATTTGTCGAAATTTTCAATATACTCGTCGAGGTTTTGCTCTAGCATCTGCTTGTATTCCGCCACAAAATACTCGATTGCATCTTCTTTACTGTCCAGCATCTGGATCACATTGCCACTGCTGGCAGCGGTGAGCCAGGCATTGAAGCGAGCCAGTGAAAACATCATTGAAGCACTCACTTGGCCGCTGTTGGCATCTTTGCCCATTTGCGAATTTGAGAGATCAATATGCGCATCGGCACGCTTGAAAAATGCCGCGTCCGGCTGCTCTTTATTCTGCGCTTCGGAGTTATTATCTTTGCTTGCCATCTGGTCCTCTGGTCTTAAGTCAATTGATTGGGTTTAAACAGCGGTAGAGTAACCGATGCCCGCTCTAATTACACGGCTTAAGCTTAGGCGGCTGTCCAGCGCGCTTCGACAATCAACTTGCCTTGTTGCAGAATTTTCCCGTGAAATACATCGCCACGATTCACAATGCCCACACCTGCTGGCGTGCCGGTCATCAGTACATCGCCATTCTCAAAGCTCATAAAGCTCTGCACTTCTTCTAGCAAAGCTTCAGGCTTATGCAGCATTAGCGGGTAGCCACCTTCCTGAATCAAAGCATCATTGATATAAAGCTCAAGGCTGAGCTCGCTGCTATCGCCTTCAAAGGCGGCAAAGCCACTAAACACCGCAGAGCCATCAAAGCTTTTGGCGCGCTCCCATGGCAAACCTTTAGCTTTTAAGCGTGATTGCACAGCGCGCTTGGTTAAATCCAAACCAAAGCCCACGGCGGATAGTTTGCCATCTGTCACTAAAAAGGAGATCTCGCCTTCATAATGGATCGCTTCACCGTCGCCCTGCTCGTTACCGGCGCTTAGCTCGGTAGCGATCGCAGAGTTTGGTTTAACGAATATCACCGGCTCGCTGGGCACTTCATTATTCAGCTCAGCAATATGGTCGGCGTAGTTTCTGCCAACGCAGACTACTTTGGAGGGAGTGATGGCGTTATCGTTAACAAACAAGGTCTGCATGGGGATACCAAAGGCTGGGAAATACCCCCTATTCTAATGCAGGCCTGAGGTGCTAACAAATGCTATCCATCAAAATACATAAAGTTTGTTGCTCACACCGCTGTCTAATTCTTCACGGATTATCTCCAAACCGTTCTCGACATCGGCCAGTGTGACCGGCGCACTCAGGCAAATCCGCACACTTTGCGGCGCCGCAAATCGGCCAACCGCAAATGGCTCTGAACTGAGTAATCCAACGCCTTTTTCATTAAGCCTTGCTTCAAAGTCTGCCGCCCGCCATGGCTCTGGTAAGGCCAGCCAAACATGAAAACTGCCATCCAGTATCCGGCAGTTACAGCCTGCTAAAATGCGTCGTGCAGCGGCGATTCGAGAGGCTAGCTCTGCCCGGATATTAGTTTCACAACGAGCATAATGCTCACTGCTAATCCAGCGCTGCGCCACCTCGACCGTAATGGGTGAGGTAAACCAGCAATGCGAGCGAATGGCCGCCGCGACTTGCTGTTTAAGCCGTGGCGGCGTGACCAGATAGCCCACACGTAAACCACCGGCCAACATTTTAGAATGGCTATTAATGTACAGGCTAATCTCAGGATTCAGATTGTAGAAGCTGGGTGGTTTGTCATCGCAGTAATACGCCGACACCGCATCTTCAATAATCCACAAATGATAGCGCTCGGCAATCTCAGCAATTGCCGCCTGACGCGCGGCGGTAATGCAGCTATTGGTTGGATTCTGCGCCACTGGTGTACAATACAGCGCCCGAAAATGACCGGCTTTGCAATGCTCTTCCAGTGACTCGGGAATAATCCCCTGCTCATCTTGCTCGACACCCGTGAGCTTCACACCCATTTGCGCAGCGATGGCGCTTAAGCCGGGGTAAGTCAGTCCTTCGCATAACAAATGTTCGCCAGGCCGTAAGGTGGCGGCCAGTGCCAATGAAATGCCATGTTGCCCACCACAAGTAATGGTTAAGTCTTCGGCAACACAATTAACGCCCAAACCTTGCAGCCACTGCGCCGCCCATTCGCGTTGATGGTTTACGCCTTTCTCTGGTTGGTAACCCACCAGATCGAGATTGGGGACATCCTCGGCGACCTCGCGTAGGGCCATTTGCAAGTAGCGATCGGTATCCATTGGTATGGGTAAGTTCTGAGTGAAGTCGATACGGTTGCGCTGCTCGCGGGCCAAAATCGCAAAGCCGCGATCTTGCTCATCGGAGCGAATAAAGGTGCCGCGTCCGACCCTTGCAGTCACCACACCACGCTTTTCAGCTTCGGCATAACCCCGCGTGACGGTGCCAATGGTAACGCTTAATTGATCCGCCAACGCACGATGCGTCGGCAGCTTATCACCGGCATTTAAGCTGCCTTGTTTTATCCCACGCTCTATTTCATCGGCGATCGCCTGATAGCGTGCATTCTTATAATTGGATAGGTCCGGCGTCCACATTGTCATGGGTACAATACTCTTATTGACTAAAATATCAGGGCATTACAGAATAAATTGTACCGATTAAAGCGGTGTAAAACAATAATTGTCACCATGACAATTTCGTATAACTGTCATTGCTACGCTATGGAAACACCCATTATGATTTCTCTGGAACTGATACTCGCAGTCACTCTGTTCGCCTTTGTAACCTCTGTTACACCGGGCCCCAATAATATTATGCTGACCGCCTCGGGCGCTAACTTCGGCTTTAAACGCACGCTGCCACACATTGCCGGCATTATTACCGGTATGGGTTTGTTGAATGTCTCAGTGGGCTTGGGTTTAGGCGCGCTATTTACCCAGTTCCCAGTACTACAGCAGGTGCTGCGCATTGTCGGGAGTGCTTATCTGTTATGGCTGGCCTACAAACTGCTGTCCTTCTCCGCGATTAGTGATAAGAAAGCCGAAGGTAAGCCCTTCTCGCTGGTACAAGCGGCGGCCTTTCAATACATCAACCCGAAAGCGTGGATTATGGTGATCTCAGCCAATGCCAGCTTCTCGTTAATGGGTGATGGCTATTGGTGGTCGGTGCTGATGATTACCACGATCTATGCGGTAGTGGGCACGCCATCCATTATGGTTTGGGCGGGGTTTGGGCAATATATGCGCCAGTTTTTAGGCCAGCAGAATGTTCTGCGGCTGTTTAATATCACCATGGCAGTGCTAACTGCGCTGTGTGTGGGCTTTATCTGGATGGACTAATCCGTTGAGAAGTATGAGGCTATTTCCACGCGGCGGCGGATTTAGCCTTATACTAAGCACCAACCCTCGCAGAGACCGCCCCGCATGATCCTGATCGTAATTTTTGGCCTACTGATAATCCTGAGCTATCTACCGCAAATGTGGATTCGCAAAGTGATGCGCGAACACTCGCAGGATCTACCGGGCATCGAAGGCACCGGCGGCGAGCTGGCCAAACACCTGATCGAACGTTTTGGGCTTAGCGGCATTGGGGTGGAAGTCACTGAAGAAAATGGTGATCACTTTGACCCGACCGACAAAATGGTGCGCTTAAGCCCGACTAATTATAATGGCCGCTCGCTGAAAGCCATTGCGGTTGCCACGCATGAAGTTGGCCATGCCATTCAATTTTCCCGTAAAGAAGAAGTCTTCAAACTTCGTGAAAAGTATATTCCACAAGCGATTAAGCTACGCCAATATGGGATCTATGTATTGTGGGCCTCGCCTGTGGTGGCGATCTTTTTGCGTACCCCCATCGCAATGGCCTTGCCCATTATTATTAGCGTAGTGATGCAGCTAATTGCCGCCCTGACCTATCTCATCGTATTGCCAGAAGAATGGGATGCCAGCTTTGGTAAAGCCCTGCCGATTTTGGAAGAAGGCTATGTGACCCCAGAGCAAATGCCCGCCGTGCGAAAAATACTGACTGCTGCTGCGTTTACTTATTTTGCCGCAGCGCTTTCCAGTATGTTGAACATTGGTTATTTGATGTTATTGCTGCGCCGTTAATAACCATTCGGATAACCGAACTGCTCGCCACTGGTAACTGGCGGCGGGCTTACACTAAATCTTTCCAAAGTCGTAGCAACGGTTAGCGCTAAGATCATTTCAATATCGCATCAACGCCCATTGCACTTTTTCTGGCAAATTTCGGAATAAAGCGCGTGCGATGGGTTTTGATCAGCCGATACCCCAGCGATAACAAATGAATCGTAAATATCTGATCAACCAAGCGATAGCCACGTTTGCGGCGTAACAATATCGCCAGACTCCAATTTAAAAACCTTCGCCGCAGTTTAAACGGCTCGAAATTAGTTCGTATGGCATAGCGATAGCGCGTGCCTTTGGGGTACCGTTTTTTATAGCGCTTTTTGGCTTTTTTAATGCGCTCACACACCTCTGGCTCGAAAGGCTGGAAAAAGTACTCCCGAGCTAGCGCCAAAATGCCGAGCGTGTGTTGCATGTATTCAATATCATCGTCGGGCAAATTTAAGCGCTGGGCTAAGTTGCGCATCTCACTCATTTTCCCTAGCGCCGCATAACCTGCTTTTACACTAGCCTCAGGGTCGTGCACAAAATAGCGCAACACCTTACGCAGCGAATGATTAATAAAAATCGTATTCCAATACACCCCTGCCAATGGTGGAATGCGTACCCGCCGGAAAAACAATTTCTGACGGGCAAATTCCTCCTGATAATACAGCTCGTGAATCACCTCTTCGGATAAGCGCAGCAGCTTGCCTAACTCAGCAGTATTTAAGTCAGGATAGCTTTGCTTGAGCGCTTGGGCGACGGTGCAATTGTCTCGAAACAGGCGCAATGTCACCGCCGCATTGATTTCCGTCCAGATCGAGCCGTCACCAATAAAAGCCAAGCGTCGAAATGGCAGCCAGCCACCAGTTTGACACCACACGCTAATGCCAACCATATTCTCAGCGCCTTGTAGCTCCTGAGCGTAGTGTGCGTAATCCTCGCCAATAAAGGCGGGAAACTCCCCTGCACCTTCGTATTCGCGACGTGCTTGCAGCTCGATCAGCTTTTGAACCTTGGTGCGGAAGAAGCTTTTATTGAGCGGTAAATATCGGAAGAAATCCGACTCGCCATATTTCATGGAGAGAATAAAGGCGTCGGTGTCGATTCCCTCAATGGCTTTAGCTAAGGTGCCGCGATGCCAGATTAGGTCGCCCACCGGATATGCGCCCACTGTCCACGTGCGCAGAATCATTTTTTTGCCATGCGCCTCGAAGACCGGCAGCACGCGATGCAAAAAGCGGTTAAGCATTTTGGGGGTGCGAATTTGTAACTCACTGCGAAACTCGCCGGCCACATCCAAGCCATCGGACTCGCCAATGCGCACAATCACGCCGGCCACTTGCGGGAAATCACGCAAAAAGCGATCCAGCAATTGCTTTACAAAATCATTAATGGCTTGCGGCGAATTGCCCAATTTTTGGCGAACAGCAGGTGTGGTGGAAAACATATCCATGGTGAGATAAATAGCCAAGCCCCGCGCGCTAAGAATCTCAAATAAGGCGAGGTACTCCTCACGCAGTACCTCAATGCGCGCATTAAGCTCAGGCTCGTACCAAAGGTGCGGTACCAGATGCGTGACATCATCCAGTGAAACCGCATTATAACCTTGCTGGCTTACCCGCTCGGCAAACTCTGTGAGATCTTTGCGAATCTCAGCGAACTGCTCGTGACGTTCGGGCCCTTCGGTTTTGATATGCGCAAACGGAATTTTCGACCAATTAATTTTCTTACGACGATAGCCTTTGAAAAACGGACCAATCCCATCAATCAGAAACAGTTGCACATCAAATCCTCGCCGCCAGACGTATGCCAAAAGCGTGAGCATAAAGTAGTCAGATGACAATCTGATTAAAGCGATCTGGGTATCTGACTAATTTTTTGGATGGCTGTATCTGTGCGCCGATGGTAATGGCTAGCGAATATCGTTGATCTCCACTTCTGCGCCATCCGGTAAATCGCTCACCTGTTTCCCCAACTCTCCGGAGAAACGGATGATTTTTGCTAGCGTTGAAATCTTAATATTGCTCGCGTCATAGTCACCACCCAGTATCCCAGGCGTCACCAGGTAGTACTTTCTATTCGCACTTAAATCACCCAGCTTTTTCTTTGCCTCGGCAACCATCGGGTCCATAAACCAATCATCAACAAACTCTTGGTCTTCGATCAATGCATTGTACTCTTCAATGGATTTTGCAATGACATCACAATACACATCTTCCGGGCACAGCCTCCAAAAGTGGTTATTCGCATCTTTTAGGATTAGATTGCCAAAGTCATTTTCGGTGACGACTTCCACTGGCTCAACACCGGTCCATCCCCACGCATCTTTGACTTCCTTTAAAATATCCATTGTTTTACCTAAATTAATTAAAATATGAACTATGGTAACGCGCTTTAAGGTTTCAAGGTCATTGTTTTGGGTGTGTTTCAGCCGTAAATGTGCCCCATAGAATCCACTTAGCGCCTCCCCTGCGTAGACATAGAGAATGTGTGGATGCTGGATGCCGGCATCAGAAGGCTTATGCTTATCGCACTGGGCTGGTTCACACAAAACGTGTTTGCAGGGGAAAACTATGAATAAGTTACTATGGATTATATTGCCAATCGTGCTACTGGTATTTGCGGTTGGTTGCAGCAGTTTAAAGCCTGCTGCCGTGTTGAATTCAATGATTCCATCCGATAGCTACACGCTTAATACTTTCACTTATGGCAGCGATCAGCGCCAGTCACTCGATGTCTACCAGCCCAAGCAAGCGAGCAATAAACCGCCCATTGTGTTTGTGTATGGCGGCGCGTGGAAGCAAGGTGATAAGCGAGATTATGAGTTTGTTGCTCATGCCTTAACCGGCTTAGGCCATACCGTGATTGTGCCGAACTATCGCCTATATCCTGCAGTGCGCTTTCCGGCGTTTGTGAATGATGTGGCCGATGCCATTCGCTATACCGAAACCAATGCTACCCGCGTATTGGGTAAGCCGATGAACGCCTTTATTTTGATGGGGCATTCTTCGGGCGCGCACACCGCCGCTTTGTTAGCGACTGATCGCAGCTATCTGAATCAGCGTGGTGTTCGAGCGCGCTCGGTGGGGCTGATTGCCATGGCAGGGCCTTATGATTTACCGCTGAATGATGCCGAAGTGAAGCCGATTTTTGCAGGCGCTACTGCACAAAAAGCCAAGCCGACCGCCAATGTGTATTCGGGTATGCCACCAACCTTATTGCTACATGGGCAAGCTGATACGCGGGTATTGCCATTTCACACGCAGCGCTTTACTCAGGCATTGCAGAATGCGGGTAATCCGGTAACGACTCGTTTTTATCCTGGGATTGATCATGTGAGAATTGTGGCGAGTCTGGCGGCACCGCTGCGTCGTTTAAGTAGTAGCTATAATGATGTTCAGGCGTTTCTAAGTCGGTATTGATTGCTTTTTAGTAGACATAGCCAGTGGGTGAAGATGAGTAATATAGAGCATTGCTCATCACACTGAAGTTTGGCTATACTGCACCACATAGTCGGGGAGCATTCATTTGCTGAGATCGCGCATTGCGAGACCCGTTGAACCTGATTCAGTTAATACTGACGTAGGGAACTAGCACTATCGACGCGGTCATTAGCCCCAGACTCCCCATGGGGTCTGCCCACTCGATAATTGTCGTTCCCGCATCAGTCGAGGAGCGCACATGTTACACCAGCCCATTTCCACTCCCATTGTTTTAACCATCGCAGGCTCCGATAGCGGCGGCGGTGCCGGTATACAGGCCGATATCAAAGCCATCTCGGCAACCGGTAGCTATGCCTGCTCGGTAATCACCGCGATTACCGCACAAAATACCCTTGGCGTGTCCGCCATTTTCCCGATACCACTGGAGCATGTTGAAAAGCAGCTGGATGCGGTGTTTAGCGATATTCACGTCAGCGCCGTTAAAATTGGCATGTTGGCCGATGCCGATATTATTCGGGTGGTGGCCGCTAAAATACGCCAGTACCAACCCAAGTTTCTTGTACTAGACCCTGTAATGGTCGCCACCAGCGGTGATCCCCTGCTTGAGAAATCCGCCATTAGCAGCCTTAAAAGTGAGTTGCTTGGTCTGGCTGATGTGATTACGCCGAACTTGCCTGAAGCCGCCCTGCTAATTGGCCGCCCTGTACCGCGCAATGAAGCCGAAATGATGCAAATGGTGAATGACTTACGCCAACTGGGTGCGCGTACAGTGCTACTAAAAGGCGGCCATTTAAGCGACTCTCCGGAGAGTGTTGATCTGTTGATTACGGCGAATAAGGTGGAGCGGCTAAGTGCTACACGCATTGATACCCAAAATACGCATGGCACAGGCTGTACTTTATCTTCCGCGATTGCCTCTTATCTGGCGCAAGGCGAATCCCTGACTGATGCCGTAGCAAAAGCTAAAGCGTATCTGCATGCGGCGCTCGCTCAGGCTGATACTTTAAATATTGGCCAAGGCCATGGCCCGGTGCACCACTTCTTTGCGCTTGGAAATTCTGTGGAAAGCTCCCAAGACAATTGCGCGGATATTGCAGTCAATAATCTGCCTGAACATGCCCTAGATGCTGAGTTGGAAGCCACTCATGCCCCACGCTGATATCAGCATCGCCATTAACCACGCAACGCTGCAATACCAGCAAGCCACCAGTCCAACCTTGCAAGACTTTTCCATGGCGATTCCAGCGAAGCAGTGGACAGTATTACTCGGTCGCAGCGGTAGCGGTAAAACCACCCTACTGCGCTATTTGGCCGGCTTATTGGATGAGCAAGTGCATTGGCAAGGTGAGCTACAAGTCAGTGGTGGGCAATCGCTAGCGGGCCGCATTGCTTATATGGCGCAGCAGGATTTGCTACTGCCATGGCTAACGGTTGAGGAAAATGTGTGCCTAAGTTATCGACTCAGCGGCCAAGCCATCACCCCAGCAATTAAGCAAAAAGCACAACAATTACTGCAGCAAGTCAGGCTTTCAGAGCATAGCCAATCCCTGCCGCAAACCTTATCCGGCGGTATGCGTCAGCGCGTCGCTCTAGCCAGAACGCTAATGCAGGATAAACCGCTGGTATTAATGGATGAGCCATTTTCCGCGCTCGATGCCGTGACGCGTCACAAGCTACAAACCCTGTCGTTTGAACTGCTTAAAGACAAAACGGTAGTGCTGATTACGCACGACCCACAAGAAGCTGTTCGCTTAGCCGATTGCTTATATATTTTAAAAGGCAGTCCCGCACAGGCGGAGTCCATCGCGCTGCCGGAGAGTTTGCCGCCGCGTGAGTTATCCGCAGAGTCCGCCGCCATTCAACAGCAGATCTTTCAGCTATTGGAGGACGATTATGACTGAGCTTACTCAACTGGCGCAGCCAAGCCTCAAGCTAAAGCAGCGTAGCTCGCTGCCACAAACCCTACTGCGCTTAGCTATTACGGTTGCCGTATTGCTGGGTGTTTGGCAGGGCTTAATTCTGCTGTTCGATTTGCAGCCGTTTATTTTGCCAACGCCGCTGGCCGTGCTGGAGCGCTTGATACTGCGCTACGACGTACTGCTCTATCACGGCTGGGTCACGGGGCAGGAAATTATTCTAGGGATTGTGTTGGGCCTGAGCTTAGGGCTGATGTTTGCCCTGCAAATGCTGCTGTTTAAACCGGTTAAACGTTGGCTGCTACCGGTGCTGATCGCCAGTCAGGCCGTGCCAGTATTTGCCATTGCGCCGGTGCTAATGCTCTGGCTGGACTATGGCATGGCCTCCAAAGTGGCGATGGCGGCCATCATTATTTTCTTTCCGGTGACGACCTGTTGCTATGACGGGCTGCGCAATACGCCCAGAGGCTTTCTCGATCTAGCGCAAACCATGCAAGCCAGTCGCTGGCAACGGTTACGGCACATTCAACTCCCTGCTGCATTGCCCGCGCTGGCCTCCGGCATTCGGGTGGCAGTGGTCGTAGCCCCGATCGGCGCAGTAGCCGGTGAATGGGTGGGCTCCAGCGAAGGCTTGGGCTATCTCATGTTGCAAGCCAATGCGCGCATGATGATCGATGAAATGTTCGCCGCCCTATTTCTGCTCTCCATGCTCTCCGTCGTTTTGTATTTCATGACGGACTATCTGCTTAAAAAACTCATCCCCTGGGATTTGTAATCCCTAATTTTTTACCTACCCCCCCAAAAGGAACCCCATGAAAAAAGTCATTGCCGCGTTATTGCTTACCCTGTTGTCAGGCTTGCTACCTGCACAGGCTGAAACCAAAAAACTAACCCTAATGCTGGATTGGTTTGTAAACCCAAACCACGGCCCAATTGTGATCGCTAAGCAACGTGGCTACTTTAAAGACCAAGGTTTAGAGGTCGATATTCAAGAGCCAGCCGACCCGAATATGCCACCTAAGTTGGTCGCCACTGGCAAGGTTGATTTAGCGATTTCTTACCAGCCCAGCCTCACCATCTCGGTAGCCGCTGGCTTGCCATTGATTCGCTCAGCGACATTGATTGCTACCCCACTCAATACCTTAATGGTGTTAAAAGACGGCAAGGTCAAAACGCTGGCTGATTTAAAAGGTAAAAAGATCGGCATCGCGATTGCAGGTAATGAAGAAGCTATTATCAGCACCATGCTAAAACAAGTCGATCTCAAGTACTCCGACGTGAGTATTGTTAATGTGGGTTGGGCGCTGTCTTCATCGCTGGCCTCTGGCAAGGTGGATGCGATTTGGGGCGGCTTGCGCAACTTTGAAACCAACCAATTAGCGCTGGAAGGCTTTGAAGCCAAGGCCTTTTTCCCGGAAGAAAATGGCGTGCCAGCCTATGATGAATTGGTGTTTGTAGCTAATGCAAAAACCTACGAAAAGGCCGCCATTAATAGCTTTAACGCCGCCATTGAAAAAGCCACCACGTACATCACCAATCACCCCGCCGATGCGTGGGAAGAGTTTATCAAATACGCACCGGATACGCTGGATAATGAACTAAACAAACGCGCATGGAGAGATACTTTAAACCGCTTTGCCCTGCGCCCATCCGCGATTGATCTTAAGCGTTATGACGACTACGGCCAGTTCATGCTGGATCACGGTATTATCTCCACCGTACCTGCGGCTAAAGATTACATTCCGACCCTAAACTGAGGCGATAACATGCAGTTTCAAGACTTAATTGCCGCGTGCGAGACCGAGTGGCAGGCCTATACCGAGCATGAGTTTGTACAGCAGTTAGCCGTTGGCACACTCAATCAAGACTGCTTTTTGCATTATCTAAAGCAGGATTTTCTGTTTCTAAAGCAATACGCCCGTGCCTATGCGCTAGCGATTTACAAAGCACAAACGCTGGAAGGTATGCGCCAAGCTTTGCCCCATGTGCAAGCGCTACTGACTCACGAAATGGGTCACCATATTGCCTACTGCCAGCAGTGGGGAATCAGCGAGCAAAGCATGGAAGCGGAAACCGAAGATTTCGGCACCGTCGCTTACACCCGCTATGTATTAGATGCCGGAATGAGTGGCGATCTGGTGGATTTATATGCCGCGTTGGCCCCCTGCTCCATTGGCTATGCGGTGATTGGCAAGCAGCTCCTTACTGCGCCCGATACCGTGACTGACGGCAACCCCTTCGCCAGTTGGGTGCAGTTATACGGCGGCGATGAATTCCAACGTGGCGCAGCGGACAGTGCGGAATACTTTAACCAACTACTTAAAGACATTGAGATCAACAGCCCACGCGGACAACGCTTAATCGACGTGTTTCGCACAGCAACCCGCATGGAAGTTGCCTTTTGGCAGCAAGGCCTCAATGCTTCAACGGAGAACGCATAATGCACACTAAACTGATAACCGATGCGCTGACGACCTTACGTGAGCAAAAGCCGTTGGTAGTGAATATCACCAATTACGTGGTCATGAATAACTCCGCTAATGCCCTGTTAGCCGTGGGCGCATCGCCGATTATGGCGCACTCACGTTTGGAAATGGCAGAGATGATGAGCTTTGCCGGAGCGCTGGTAATCAATATTGGCACGTTGGATAGTGTCTGGATTGAGCGCATGGCCTTTGCCATTGAGCAGGCTAATGAAAATCAGAAGATGGTGATTCTGGACCCGGTTGGCTGTGGTGCTAGCAGCTTGAGAACCGATACCTCGCGTCGCTTTGCGGCATTGGCCAAGCGCTTAATCATTCGGGGCAATGCCTCGGAGATTATTGCGTTAGCCGGTGAGGTTTCACAAAGCAAAGGCGTCGATGCACAGGATAGCAGCTCGGCCGCGTTAACCGCGGCGGCTTCGTTGGTAGAGACTTACCAGTGTAATGTTGTGGTCTCTGGTGAGACGGATTACATCGTTAGTAAAGACCCTGAGACGCTGGAAGTTACGATTATCGCCTTGGATAATGGCCACGCGATGATGCCATTGATTACTGGCATGGGCTGCTCGCTAACCGCCCTGACCGGAGCCTTTGCTGCTGTCGGTGAAACCACCGGTTTAGCCGCCGCAGCCGTGATGGGTGTAGCGGGTGAGATTGCCGCCGAGCAAGCAAATGGCCCTGGCAGTTTGCAAGTCGCGCTATTGGATACCCTGTATGCTTTAGATGTAGACACCCTTGCTGAGCGTTTAAAACTATCCGTCGTCAACATTTAAAATAGCTAGTCAATAAACGGCCAGCTAATAAAACACCTAGCCAATCAACCGCTAGGCAATTAGCGCATAGCCAACAGGCGCACAGGCATTAAAGCAAATAAAGAGGCTTACATCGTGACAAGACCAACACCGCAAACAAGCAACCCTTACCAACTCTATTTGGTCACGGATGATCAGCAAGACTTAGCAACGCTGATGCACGTGGTTGCGGAGGCGGTAAAAGGTGGCGTCACGATGGTTCAGCTGCGGGAAAAGCACGGCGATATTCGTGCCTTTATCGAGCGGGCCAATGCGCTTAAAGCTATTTTGGTAGGCACTGGTGTTCCGCTCATTATCAACGATCGGGTCGATGTGGCGCTTGCCGTTGATGCCGACGGTGTGCACTTGGGACAGTCGGATATGCCAGCAGCGCTTGCACGACAATTGATTGGTCCGGATAAAATTCTGGGCCTGTCGATTGAGTCGCCGCAGCAATTGGCCGAGTCGCAGCAGCTGGACTTGGATTACATTGGCTTGAGCGCCATTTTTGCCACGCCAACCAAAACCAATACCTCAATGCATTGGGGGCTTGATGGCTTGGTCGATACCCTGCAAAAAACAGCGCTGCCGGTGGTGGCGATTGGTGGGATTAATCAGGGGAATATTCGGGAAGTGGCGGCTACTGGGGTGCATGGCATTGCGCTGGTTTCAGCGATTTGCCATGCGGATGATCCGTGTTTGGCGGCGCGGGGGATTGTTGAGGCGATGCGCTAATGATGGAGCATTTTCCTAACACCATTTCATGCTAAGCTTGAGTCTCTGGCCACCCACTATTTGACACACTATGGAACGACGTAAATTACCGATTGGCATCCAAACCTTCAGTGAAATTCGGAAGGATGATCACTACTACGTGGATAAAACCGGGTTGATGCTGGAGCTAATTAATAGCGGAAAGAGTTACTTTCTCTCCCGCCCACGGCGCTTCGGTAAAAGCCTGTTTCTGGATACCATCAAAGAGTTATTTGAAGGCAATCAGCCATTATTCCAGGGCTTGGCTGCACAAGATCAGTGGGACTGGTCGATTAAATATCCGGTATTGAGAATCAGCTTTGGCAGTGAAAAATTTCTCGACCCTAATGGCTTGGCGAATATTATTGATACGCAGCTAAGCCACTTAGAACAGAAGTTTGAGATAACAAGACAGTTCGACTACTCCAGCGGGCGCTTTGCCGATCTGATTGTTCAACTACATAAAAAATTCCAGCTACCTGTTGTGATACTCGTTGATGAATATGACAAGCCCATCCTCGATGCACTTCAAGACCCTGAAACCGCTAAAGCAAATCGCGACTTCTTGCGTGGCTTTTATGGCGCGATTAAAGATTACGATGCACACATCAAGTTTAGCTTTCTAACGGGCGTCAGTAAGTTTTCAAAAGTCAGTCTTTTCTCAGGTCTTAACAACCTCAAAGACATTACGCTCGATCGTCGCTATTCCACGCTATGCGGATACACCGATCACGATATTGATACGGTGTTTGCCGCCGAGCTTGATGGCTTAGACCGAGATGAAGTTCGTCGCTGGTATAACGGCTATAACTGGCTAGGAGAAGGCGTCTACAACCCCTTCGATATCCTCCAGTTATTTGATCAGCGCGAGTTTAGTAACTACTGGTTTGAAACCGGTACGCCCTCTTTTCTGGTCGATATATTGTTCAAGCGTCAGGTACCGAGTCTCAAACTGGACAACCTACTCAGCAGCAGTGCAATGCTTTCCAGCTTCGATGTGGGACGTATGGATACTGAGGCGCTACTGTTCCAAACCGGCTACCTGACCATTAAAAGTAGCCAGCGGGTCGGCGGGCAAACCTACTACACCTTGGGTTATCCCAATCAGGAAGTGCTCCAAAGCCTCAATGAAAGCCTGCTCTCCTTGATGGTGGAAGATAAAGGTGCGCAAAGCCACAACAGCGTGGCGCTCTACCAGTTACTGCTAGCCAATGATTTTGAGGGTTTGAAAGCCCTATTTCAGCGCTTCTTCTCCAGCATTCCTTACAACTGGTATACCAATAACGACATTCAACGGTTTGAAGGTTTTTACGCCAGCGTGTTTTACTCGTACTTTGCCTCGTTAGGCTTACAGGTAACGGTGGAGGATGCAACCAATCTTGGCCGTATTGATATGACGCTATTGTTCAATGATCAGGTCTATATTTTTGAATTTAAAGTGGTGGAGTTAGCACCAGAAGGCCAAGCCCTGCAGCAGATTAAAGATAAGGGCTATGCTGATAAATTTAAGGAAACAGGTCAGGCGATACACTTGATTGGCGTGGAGTTTAGTAAAGAGACTCGCAATGTGGTGGCGTTTGAGGTTAGCTCTTTATGAGGCAAATAAAATTACCAATGCTTAGCGGGCTGTCTCTGATCATTTGCCTACAACTCTCCGGATGTCCACTAATGGCAGAGCCCACCCTCTCCCTGGACTACATCAGCAGCACCAAGCTCAACGATATCGCCAAGGATTTAGACGAGCCATCAGGCCTAACAATCTCAGCAAGCACCGGTGAGCTATGGGCGATCAGCGATGATACTTCCGCAGTCTTCCGATTTTCTCCAACCGACCCGGAAGCGATTACCACCCTGTCCATCAAAGAGTCCGAAATGGAGGCGATTACCCTAGCCGAAACAGCCGGAACCTTTTACACCATCAATGAAAGCAAGGGGCGCATCGCCAGCTTCTCAATGGCGGATGGCAAGCGACTTGAGCGCGAAAAAATTCAGGACATGGAAGGCTATTCAGCAATCCGCGATACCGTCAAAGCCGCCGGCAACAACAATGGTTTTGAAGGAATTGCCTGGCATCCGGAGCGCCAAAGCCTGTTTGCCCTGCTTGAAGGTCCACCGGGTCTGCTCGTAGAAATCTCGGCTGACTTAAAGCGCATTCTGTCATCAACACAGTTAACCGCCGATCAAGGCTTTGTTGATTCAGACAAGCCCAAGGCTGCTGTTGATTTTTCTGGCCTGAGCTATGATGCGACACGCAAGCGATTCTGGATTGTAAGTGATCAGGCTGCACGAGTTTTTCTCTACGATCTTGAGGCTGGCAAAGTCACCCAAAGCCTGCCACTTTACCGGCTCACTCGTAAAGGCAAGCGCAAAGCGATCGATAAGGCGGAAGGTGTGGTTGTCAGCCCCGATGGTAATCACTTATATGTGGTTAGCGATAGCGAGGCTAGTCTCTATCAGTGGCGTATTCGTTAGTCCTGATAAACAGACGTAAGGCATCCGATCGTTTATCCAATTCAAAAGAGACTATCGGCTCATTGCGTAAATCTAATTTACGGACGCTTTAACAGTCGCGTAGATAAGACCTCGCCTTGCTAACCATTTTTCGATTTCCACGGCAAAAAAGATCACGGATGACAATAGCATACACAGTCCGAGCTCTTGCAGGCTAAGCGGCTGCGTTTTGAATATGGATTGCAGCCAAGGCGTGTAGATAACAATTAACTGTAAACCGACGGTCAGCACAACGGTAATCAACAAGATGGGATTAGAAGTAAACCCAATTGAGAATAGCGATTCCCTTTCCGAACGAATAGCGATCACATGAACCAGTTGGCAAAAAGTCAGCGTTGTAAACACCATCGTTTGCCAGTGCTCAGAGCTTTGTAAGTCGGCCCAAACAAGCGGTGACAATGATAGTGCGGCAATCAGAAAGCCAACCCACAGCATATGCTGCCACATGCCGTGGGCGAAAATGCTTTCAGTGGAAGGTCTGGGTGGACGCTTCATCACCTCTTTCTCCGCAGGCTCTACCGACAAGGCGAGGCCCGGCAAGCCATCGGTGACGAGGTTGATCCATAAAATATGAATCGGTAGCAACGGGATAGGCATTCCTAACAATGGAGCAAGGAGCAAAGTCAGAATCTCCCCCGTATTACTGGTCATGGTGTATTTGATAAATTTGCGAATATTGTCAAAGATGCGTCGGCCCTCCTTCACGGCCGTCACAATTGTTTTGAACTCATCATCCAGCAACACCAGCTGAGAGGCTTCGCGTGCAACTTCCGTACCAATTTTCCCCATAGCCACGCCCACATCGGCACGCTTGAGAGCCGGAGCATCGTTAACCCCGTCGCCTGTCATGGCAACAAACTGTTGATGGGATTGCAGTGATTCGACGATACGAATCTTCTGCTCAGGATTCACGCGTGCGTAAACAGTTGTATCCAGAATCGATGCTTTTAGCGTTTCATCCGACAAGGCTTCCAAGTCCTCGCCACTAATCACCTTATCGTGCTCACTGGCTATGCCGAGTCGTTGAGCAATCGCCAATGCGGTTGCAGGATGGTCACCAGTAATCATCACCACTTTTATACCGGCATCATGACACTGGGCAACCGCCTCTTTGGCACTGTCACGTGGTGGGTCAATCAGGGCAATCAGTCCCAGAAAACACAGCTCACTTTCTATCTGATCTTCCGTTTGGTTAGCGGGGTTGCTATCCCAGTGCCTAGAGGCCATAGCCAATACGCGATAGCCTTGTTTTGCCATGTCTTCAGCGGCCAGATGTATCGCTTGCTGATCTAGTGGCACTTTGCTGCCATCAACTGACATTTGTTTAGAGCAGCGTTCCAGAATGGCTTCTGGCGCACCTTTGGTGAAGGCAATGATGGCGTTGGCGTGAGTATGCATTGTCGTCATACATTTACGCTCAGATGAGAACGCGACTTCCCCAACCCGTGGCATGGCTTGCTCTAGTTTTAGCTTGTTATAGCCAGCAGCAGTAGCTGCCTCATACAGCGCAACTTCAGTGGGATCACCCAGTAACTGACCTTGAGCACCCGTCTGGACATCATTATTCAGTGCCAGAGCTTGCCCGAAGGTCTGCCAAAATTCCGACTCATCCGCTGGTGGGAGCGATTCATAGCGTGTGCCACCGGCCTGTATTGCTTCAAGCGACATGCGATTTTGAGTCAAGGTGCCCGTTTTATCCGAGCAGATAAAAGTGACCGAGCCCAATGCTTCAACCGCCGGCAAGCGTCGAATCAGTGCGTTCGACTGAACCATGCGCTTAGCACCCAGCGCCAGCGAAACAGTGACAATGGCGGGTAAGGCTTCGGGAATCGCGGCGACGGCTAGACTGACCGCCGTCAGAAACATTAATCCCGGGTCTTCACCCCGCAATAAGCTGAGACCAAAGATCAGGCCACAGACACTCAGAATGATTAAGGAAAGTCGTTTACCAAAGCGTCCCAAGCGCTGTTGAAGTGGCGTTTTATTGTTATCGCTGTTATCCAAAAGCTTGGCAACTTTACCAAACTCGGTATCCATGCCCGTCGCCACACAGATGCCTTCCCCTCGCCCATTACTCACTACACAGCCTTTGTAGGCCATATTGGTGCGGTCTCCCAAGGCATGAGTGTCCGTTTCGAGGGTAGCGGACTGCTTTTCGACCGTATAGGACTCCCCCGTGAGCGATGCCTCGTTCACTTGTAAGTTAGCGGCTTCTATCAGCCTGAGATCAGCAGGGATAATATTGCCCGCTTCAACCAGCACCACATCACCCGGCACCAACTCAGCGGCAGGGACTTCCTGATACTCACCATCGCGACGCACCAGCGCATGGCTGGCAGCCATTTGGCTTAATGCTTCCAGCGCCTTTTCTGCCCGAAAGTCCTGTGCGAAACCAATGACTGCATTAAGAATGAGAATGACCAGGATGACTAGTGCATCAGTCGGCTCACCGAGGAAACCGGAAATGGCAGCGGCAGCAATGAGCACCAGAATCATAAAATCACTAAACTGCGATAGTAATAAGGCAAATGGACTCCGCTTGCTGGTGCTGGAGATTTCATTCGGGCCATGACTTTCAAGTCGCGCCTTAGCCTCTTGTCCACTCAAACCAGAAGCAACGTCGACATCGATCTGTTGAGCCGTTAAATCAATATCAATACGGTGCCAATCGCTATGCTGATTATTCTCTGATGGTTTTTTCATAGTGATTTTGGTTTGAGTAAGATCCATTTTAGGCGAGGTCGTGCTGCAGAGTTTTTGTTGAAGTTGGCAAGGTTCAGGGTATAGGCCAATAACAACTTAGATGCTTCACAGTCTATATCTCCTCTGTTTGCTGTTTCTTGATTCAAATCAAGTGATTATTCACTAGGAGAAACTTGGCCCATGGCTGTGCAATAACAAACTGCCCTCCAATTAATGCTGAGACTCAGTAGTTACGGCATTCTTTGCAGATAAGTCGTTTGATGGTACGGCGTCGGAGAAAGGTATTCCCTCGTTGATGTATCTGAGCATGTTTTATTGATGCATGTGGGCGTAGTATGCGGGGCAAGGTCTGCTGGCCTTAAGCAGCATTAACCATTATCAGTAAATTTACATTCAACCCTAACCGGACAAGCACATGACAATTCAACGATTCGAAACTGGCCCACGCATGAGCCAGATGGTCATACACAACGAAACGATTTACCTTGCTGGCCAAGTTGGCGACCCTACGGGCGACATCACCGAGCAAACGCGCACGATGCTGGCAAAAGTTGACCACCTACTGGCTGAAGCTGGCAGCGACAAAACTAAGATTCTGCAAGCGACTATTTGGGTTGCGGATATGGCTGACTTTGCAACGATGAATGCGGTGTGGGATAGCTGGGTACCTCAAGGCCATACACCTGGCAGAGCATGCGGTGAAGCGAAGCTGGCAACACCGGATTATAAGGTAGAAGTTATTATTATTGCCGCTAAATAAAGCCGGCAATAAGGCCTAACAGGAGCTTCTACATCTGATTGGTACCCCGTTTTTAATCAAACGGATGATGTAGAGCTCCTGTTAGTTGCTAAGGCTGACTGTCGTATAATCTGGATGACATTTATAAGCCGCGTCTTAATAGGTATTTAATAGGGTTTACAGCCTCCTACCTTTAAGATTATTAGGGCTGTCCAAACACTTCAACTTCTGCCAGAGACAGGTAGTTTCGGCCGATCAGCTGTATTCGAACATAACGCCCTGAAACATTGCCAAGATTAATACGACTGACCTTCCCCGCTGTTTTTACATCCCAATGCCTAAGTGCATTGACTTCGCTATTACTTAACGGCTTGTTGGGTAGCGGGTTGATGGAAGTAATAACCCGAAAGCCATTTAAACGCTCACCACAGCAATCTGTGCGATTGTAGACATTGATTGAATTCAGAACATGAACTGATTGCAGGTCGACTTCCCACCACGCATTTTGATCTTGATTGGTGTGCGTGACGGAGTTGGCATTGTATTGTCCATTTGGATTGCCATCGACCCCACGGCTTGCGCTACCACCCCATCCAGTCGAAGATTGTTTAGCTGGTTTGCCTTTAGCTATATTTATTCCCGATGCCGAAGTACCTGCTGCACTACTGAATGTATTGGTAAATAAAAGTACCATTAATGAAATGAAAATAAGATGCTTTTTCATGTTAGTTCTCCATGATTTGGTGTTATCGAATAAGTCTTAATGCAACTGTAACTCCTAATAGTGTGAAATATAAAAATATAAATAGCTCAATGAGCAAGGCATAAGTTGCCCCTTGTTGAGACATATCTATCTCGCCATAAAAATAAGCAAGTGCACTGCCTAGTATTGGTAGTACTGTAAGAATCCCTCCAAAAATTCTTTGTTTTAGTCCACTTGACCACAAAGCCATAAAAGCAAAGCCTATTGTGGCAATGGAGAAGATACCTACATAGTGAATGGGTAATCGTGGAAATAAGAAAAAACCAAAGATTAGTGAAAATAAACTAATAATGATTTTTTTAGAAAAAGGCATTTCTCTACTGTTGCTAAAATTCCCAGTAGGTTGTTTATTTTCGGTTTGTTGTTGAATAAAGTTAAGAATGTTGTCAAATTGATCTTCAGGGCAAACGACTTGCATAATGGTTTGCCACTCATTGTAAAGCTGTATTTCATGACGCCTAGGAAATACTTTTATACTTGTAGCCTCTTTCCAGTTAACCGCTATTTGCTCCCTGGAGCGTGCCAGTAAAGTAGCACCAGCCGCTGCATATCCAGTACTTTTTCCAGAGAGTAATCCGAAGAGACTCAAAAGGGTTGAGGTTTTCTTTCCAACTGCAAGCGTATGTTGCTCAATATAGCCATCATGCAGCACATATCGAGTTGGTACGCCTCGCCAATACATTAAGAATAGAATTAAGCTAAAGGCTACAAATAAGCCTCCCGCCATCAGTAAGCCAATACTAAGTGATACTGGAATATCGTCCCAAGCATGCTCAAATAGATTAAACCCGACCAGTAGCAGAGCAAGGTAAGAGGAGGAAATTAAAGCAACCATAAATAACTGAAACCAGAGCAGCGGGTTGTTTAATATAGAAATATTGACTTCCCATTGTGTAGGAGGCGCTGATATTTTGGTCATTTTATCATTTCCCTGTTTTTAACATGCGTTAAAGCCAGTTCAGTAATTGGCTATAAAATCACTCTATCCGTAGGCATTCGTCAATGCTTTGAATCACTGAAAAGTCATCACAGTTTAGTCAGGTATCAGTCGATCAATATCACTATATAACTGAGCAATAATGCGAGGAAAGTCTGATCTGTAGCTATCGTGGAAGCTGTACGAGCCTTTGTCAGTTACGATGAGTAAAGTAACACTCCGACCACCAACAAGCGGAGGATGGTCAATTGGCTTGAGTGTTGATATATCAATATTTTTAATTTTTTTGATTAGATCATCAAACTGTGACTGACTGATTTTTACCGTTTTATTAACCACCGTATCCCCTTTAGGGCCTTTTATGACCTTGTTTAAGCCCAAATCGTCACTCAGCTTAATCGTCGTGGTATTTCCATAAGGAAGGCTTACATTGCTCTCGCTGGTTGAGATAGTTTTAACGACATTGCTTGGATTCTCATCAACTAGTTCTTTTGAGGCGCAAGCAGTTAGTAAAAACATAGATAAAAGAACTGCCGAGTAAATTTTGATATGGCCATTCACAATGTGACTCCTAGTTAAAATAGTGGTTATCTACTTAAAAACTGTTTGTAAATTTCTTCATTACTTATCTATAGAATATTCCTAAATCGTTAAATATCAATAAATTTTAATTTAATTCATATTAAATATTATTTGTAAGTTTTTCATGAGTGGCTTGCTATTTTTTTGATATATATCAATGTGCGCATTATGAGAATTAAGTAAAATAAGAAGTCCAGTTTCATCAGAGAGGAAATGTAAAATGATGTATAAAAATACAGTTCAATCGAAATTACTTGCGTCAATTGTCATGGTTTTCACAATTTTTCTCACATATAGCACTGTACAGGCGGCTGACTCATACATCCGGTATGACATAAAATCTGATGAATCCGATCAGGGTTACCCAAAATTGATAAACCAAAAAACATGGCCTGGGGTATGGAATAGCGGTATCGATGCAACAATTAATTGGGGGAATGGTAAGGCCTATTTCTTTAAAGGATCCAGTTATATCCGCTATGATATAAAATCCGACAAAGCCGATTCTGGCTATCCAAAATTAATCAACCAAAAAACATGGCCTGGGCTATGGAGTAATGGTGTTGATGCGGCAATCAACTGGGGAAATGGAAAGGCCTATTTCTTCAAGGGATCTGAATACATTCGTTATAACATAAAAGATGACAAAGCTGACTCAGGCTATCCAAAGTCGATTAACTCAAAAACGTGGCCTGGGGTATGGCGAAACGGTGTTGATGCAGCAATCAACTGGGGAAACGGTAAGGCTTATTTCTTTAAGGGAGCTGAGTACATCCGTTATGACATAAAAACTGACAAAGCCGACCCCGGCTACCCAAAACCAATTAACTCAAAAACATGGCCGGGTGTGTGGAGTCGTGGTGTTGATGCCGTAACCAACTGGGGAAATGGGAAAGCTTATTTCTTACCGTTGATGAAATGAGCAGCCGGTATTAGAAGAGTGCCCGCGATTAATTGTTACAATTACCCTCGCGAGGCACTCACTTAATTTTTGTTTCTATGCTAGTCGCAAGCTGCAATACCCGCTTCCGAGACTCCTCATCAATCACCGTATCCTCCGCATAATCCTCAAGCACCTCGTTCATCGCTTTTAAATGGGGAATCAACAGCTCCTTGTCCTTAGCCGTCATATCATAGCGATTGATCGTTCGGAGTAAGGCGATCGAGGCCGTATTTAAGCTTCTATTCTGTCTCGGAGTTGGATTGTCATGCGGCGTTGCCAGCCCGAGTTTCTGGATGACTTCCTGCACCACATCTCCCTCATACTTAAACGCTGAAACCTTATCTTCGCCAAACAGCGCTTGGCACTCATTAACAAAGCCCTGATAGTCCAAGTGCTGAGCAAACCAGTCAATATCCAACATCTCAGCAAAAGATAGGTCCTTGCCGTAACAGGGGTTACTCTCAAGCTGCGGGTTGCGAATGCATTGCTTGTAATAACTTTCAATAAACGCCAGCGGCTCGCGAAACCATACCCAAACCTCGACATCGAAAAGCTTACTTAGCGCTTTTAACAAGTCTTTGGAGTCACCCGGAAAATCCCACCAATAATTATAAATCCCCTCTGATGACAGGATAAGGGTGTGAGTGTCTTCCTTAACTTGCGCGATAATATTCTTAAAGTTTTCTAAGAAGTTCTCCAAGTGTGTTGAGACTAGGTTTTTCTCAAACCACTGGTGTTTGGGGGCGCTGGGGTTTTTAATATTCTTAAAATTATGCGGGTAGAGAATCCCCTTCCCTCGCAATTTGCGTTGTCGTTTGTCGAGGTAGGTTTGTAAGCTGGTGGTGCCAGTTTTGGGCGTGCCAACATGGATGATGAGCTTGAGTGGCTGCTCAAAAGGCGCTAACAGTTCCGCCAGCTCATTGGCAAATTGAATACTTGGTTTTTCCATTGCGCAAATCACTACCACTAAAACTCCACATCTTAGCCTTTTTTGTAAGCGCGTTTTGATTTATCGCAAGCTGAATTGAAGTCTTGCGACCGTGAGCGCAGCGCTTAGCAGTATCCAGTACTTCATTTCGTATACTATTTAAAATATATGGAATACAATAATATTTTCATCCATTATCCCGCTCAAACAGGTCGTCAATCAGGAGAGTTTCAGATGGCAAACAAGACAACCGATGTTGCAATTATCGGTACTGGTATCGTCGGAATAGCAGCCGCTTACTACTTGACTAAAAACCACGGTGTGCGCAATATTGTATTGATCGACCGTGATCAGCCGATGTACTTCACCTCTGCCCAATCTGGAGAAAACTACCGAAACTGGTGGCCGCACCCTTCGATGGTGGCGCTGACTAATCGCTCAATTGATTTGCTCGAAGCCGTTGCCCGCGAGAGTGGTAATCGCATCAATATGAATCGACGTGGCTACTCCCTGGCGACTCGGGAAACCAATATCGATCAAATTGTTCAGGAGCTGCATAATGGACTTGGCGAGCAAGTAGAGCACGAAATTCGTTATCATGAAAGTGCCAGCTCAGCGAGCTATCAGCCACCTATCGCGCCCGACTGGGAAACAGCCCCTCGCGGCGTCGATATCCTGCGTAACCAAGCGCTGATTAGAAAGACATTCCCCTCTTACGCCGATGATATTCAAACCATTATCCATATTCGTCGGGGTGGCGATATCAGCGGTCAGCAGTTGGGTATGCACATGCTTGAGTACCTAAAAGCAAACGGTGCTACTCGCATCATCGGCTCGGTGGAGTCGATTAATAAGACCGACGAATGCTATCAATTAGAGATTAGCAGCGCTTCAAATAATACGGCGGGAACCACAAAGCTAAACGCGCTTAAAGTGGTGAATGCCGCTGGCCCGTTTGCCGATAAAATCGCCGCCATGCTGGATGTCAAACTACCGCTGTACAACACCTTCCAGCAAAAGATCGCGTTTGAAGATCGGGAAAAAGCCATTCCGCGCAATATGCCTTTCTCTATCGACTTGGATGGCCAGCTGATTGACTGGGCTGATGATGAGCGCGAAATGATGCTGCAAGACCCGGAATACCGCTGGCTAGCAGAGGTGATGCCTGGCTCTATTCATTGTCGCCCTGATGGTGGCGATCATGGTAATTGGATAAAGATGGGCTGGGCCTTTAATGAAAAGCCAGAACAAGCAACGTGGGAGTCGCCGCTAAACGACAACTTCCCTGAGATTGTATTGCGCGGTGCGGCACGGCTTAACCCTGCGCTTAAAGCCTACTATGGCAAACTGCCTCGCAGCATGCATCATTACGGCGGCTGGTACACAATGACAGATGAGAATTGGCCGCTGATTGGCCCCATGGGCCCTGAAGGCAGCTTTATGAATTGTGCCCATTCTGGCTTTGGTACGATGGCATCTTGCGCAGGTGGCGAGCTGTGTGCGGCTTGGGTAGCTGGTGGTGAGTTGCCAGAGTATGCGGCAGATTTCTCATTCCAACGCTATGAGAATGCAGCGCTAATGACAAGCCTTTTGGAGAGTGCAAAAGGCGTTTTGTAGTAGGTCAGTCTATTGATCCCGTCGCCGTAACATGGCGGCGGTTTCTTTTTTAGTGGTTTCAATGTGCTGCTTGAGCAACTCCACGCCCAAAGCCACATTATTAGCTTCGCAGGCGCTTAGAATGTCCCGATGCTCTGCTTGCGGTCTGGTTAATCCGGTTGTTTCAGTCACCAGTAAGCGAATGGTTGGCCCCATTTTACGCTGCACTTCAGCGATCATCTCCAGCAACTGCACATTGCCACAAGGCTCATACAGCAGGTGGTGGAAACGCTGATTCATCTTACTCCAATAGCTCAGGCTATCCTCATCCGTATACTCGTCTAAGATTCTTTTAGCCTCAACCAAGTCGGCTTGAATTAAGTTCGGAATCGCCAGCTCCAGCGCTTTGCACTCCAGCGCCACGCGGATATCCATCAGATGCAAAATTTCAGCAATCGATAATTCACGCACCGTCGCACCGCAGTTTTTGCGAAATACCACAAAGCCATCCGACTCCAGCTTAAGCAATGCTTCACGCACCGGCACTTTGCTCACGCCATGCTCTTTGGCGATTTCGTCCTGACGTAGTGGTTTCCCCGCCGCCAGCTTGCCGGTAATGATGTCCTCTTTTAAGGCGTCATAGATTGGCTTCGACAATGAGGTCGATGATTTATCTAGAGTTTGCTTTGGCATCTTTTCGACGCTCTCCCGCGCTTATAGTCTATTTTGTATAGCATGCTTATCAATAAAATACTATTTTTTGGGCAATTGTAGCCTTTACAGTCTGCATTAAAAAAGCCCGGCAAGGCGAAATGCCAATACCGGGCTGATAAGCTGAGGCGATTACTGCTTCTTAGCTTGTATTGCTAACACTTCTTCAGTCAGCACCTGCAAACCAAGCTCTACTTGATAGCCGTGAATTTCCTTCACATCCAGCGCGCGCATAAAGTCCAGTATCTCCTTACTGATCACCTGCCCCGGCACCAAGATCGGGAAGCCTGGTGGATACGGAATCACAAAAGTCGCGGATACCAAATCCCGCCCTTTTGCCATCTCCGCTTCGATACTGCCATCATCCAGCAAGAAATACTCCGACTGATCAGGTTCGGCGGCTAAGAAGTAAGCATCACGAATTTTACCGTCCGGCGTAGTGGCATCTTTACCGCGTAAAAACTGCGGACTAAAGCGGCTAAAGTCTGGCAGCGGCGGCAAGTCTTCAGAGAGTGATTTAATCCGACGCTGGTTGATCAAGCGCTCTGCCTGACTGGCATCCTCCGCGTCCCGATCCAGCTCGGTGGCAATCTGTACCAACACTTCCAACAGGAAGGCGACTGAGCTTCGTGTGGTACCGATATTGGTCATAAACAACACGGTATTACGGGAGGTTTTATTGATCTGAATCCCGTATTTATCCATCAGGTATTCGTTTTTAAAGGTATCCCCGTCGATGCCGGTTTTACCTAAGTACAGCGTGAGGCGCGTGGGGTCGATGACAAAATCATCCTGATCCCAAGCTTGCTCCATGCTGCTGTTAGCCCAGCCGGTTTCCACACTGTAATACGACTCAATGCCCGATTGGCGATACTCTGCCGGAATCAAATCCTTAGCGACTAAGAAGCGGAAATATTTGCTGATTAATGGATTCTTTGCCACCCGCTCGCGCAAGGCCATGGCCAGCTCCAGCTGATGCTGCACCATCTCAAAGCCTTCCAACTCTACTTGCCGACGACCCACATCCAAGCTGGCCAAAATCTGGTAGTTGGGGGAGGTAGAGGTATGCGTCATAAAGGCTTCGGTAAACGATGGGCGTACCTTGTGCTTGAAATCCTGATCGTAGACATGAATCATCGAACCCTGACGTAAAGAGGTCAGCGATTTATGAGTGGATTGCGTAGCATAAACGCGAATGCGGACCTTATCCGGATCGGGCATCAGGCGCTCATGGAGCAGCTCCTCATCGCTCATATCCTTGGTGCGCTCGGTAAAGGCTTCGTACTCCGCGCGGTACTCGTCAGTGCGGTATTTTTTCAGTAAGCGCGCTGCGGTCGCCATGGCGGTACGTTTACGGTAAGTCGGCACACAACCGGCAAAGGCAAACCAGGCCTCATCCCATAGGAAAATCAGGTCAGGCTTAATCGCCAAACACTCTTCCATAATGCGTTCAACGTTATACACCACGCCATCGAAGGTACAGTTAGTGAGCAATAGCATACGCACTTTATCGAGCAAGCCAGCTTCGCGATATTGCAGCAAGCGTTCCTTCATTTCGCGAATCGGCACTGCGCCGTACATGGAGTAATCATGTAGCGGATAAGAGTCCAGATAGCTAACTCGCGCACCGGATAGCACCATGCCGTAGTGATGCGATTTATGACAGTCGCGGTCAATCAGTACAATGTCATCCGGGCGTACCAGTGCTTGCACAACGATTTTATTCGAGGTCGAGGTGCCGTTGGTGACAAAGAAGGTCCACTTAGCGCCAAACGCGCGTGCGGCGAGCTCTTGAGCTTTTTTAATGGGCCCATGTGGCTGCAGCAAGGAGTCGAGTCCACCGGACGTGGTAGAGGTTTCCGCGAGGAAAATATTCATGCCATAAAAGTGCAGCATGTCCTGAATCCAGTGCGACTTGGTAATCGACTTACCGCGCGAAATCGGCATGGCGTGGAAGACGCCGGTTGGCTGGCGACTGTATTCACGCAGTGCGGTGAAAAATGGCGTCTGGTAGCGGTCCTGTATGCCGCGCAGAATATTTAAATGCAGCTCCAGATGATCTTTTTGGCGATAGAATATGCGTCGGAAACGGCGACTTACGCGGCTGGCCAGATCTTCCACTGCCGTATTGGTGACCAGATATAAATCCAGCTCTGGGCGCAAAGTGCGAATCAGATCAGCCAGTAGCGGACCACGTTCTTTCTCCGGCGTGTCTTCATAGCTGCTGTCATCAATATTGGTGAGGTATTGCTGCAATAACTCCAGATGATTTTTGGAGTGCAGCGGGAAGCCATAGCGAATCACGCAGGCTTGGATATTGTAGTTAAACATCACCGCAATCAGTGCATCTTCCAAGCTCGGTACGATGACCACATCGTAGATGAAATTATCTTCCGGACGGCGTACCTGACGCAGGCTGTCGCGCAATGACGCCGTGTCTTCCTCGGAGCCATCATCGACAATCAGCACTTCAAAATAGTGACGATTATTGACGTTATCATCATTACGGCGTGATGCCTCATTCATGGCATCCAGCGAGTTCAGTTCTTTGGTATTGCCAAGGTCGATAGTGCGAGTGCGGTACAGCTCACTGGATAAAGCCCGCACGATATACGAGACCGTTTGCGCCAGTAAGGAATAGTCCTCGCCATCAAATAAGGTCTTTAAATATTGGCAATCATCCTGCGATGGAAACGCGGTGTATTCTTCGATAATGCTTAAGGTTTCCAGCCCTTGGCGAGTGGCCTCCAACTCCTTCGCCGTATTGTCACCCCGACGGTATTTGTCACGCAAGCGCTGAGTAGATTCTTCCAGCGCGTACCAGGTATCAAATCGAAACTTTGTCGGGCTGTGGTAATGATCAAGTTTGGTTCGTTTCAGTGTGCTTAGCTTGTTGTGACTTTTGTTTTTTTCCATGTAGATTCTTCACTCCATTTTTACCGTTTAGCAGGGGTTATGCTATGACGGCGAGGGTTTTCAGCCGGAACATGAACGTCCGGATTAGCACTAAATCTGGCGAATTGGTTCGTTTTCGAATAACACACTTATTTCTATCACTTCTACGGCGTTCTGTGTAGTGCTATTCCACGCTATCGTAAAATTATAGGTATTTGACCTGTGATGGCTCAATTTAGCTAATAATTTCACGGATTGAGTGAAGCTCTTCATCGCTAAAGGTCAGATTCTCCAACGCCTTGATCGAATCCAAAATCTGCGCGGTTTTGCTGGCGCCAATCAGGCAGGAGGTAATCGCCGGATTATGCAGTACCCAAGCCACCGCCATTTGTGCAAGGTTCTGACCTCGCGCTTCGGCAATTTGATTTAATGCTTGCGCTTTGCGAATTTTCTCGGCACTAATATCATTCTCACTTAAATGCACAATGGCTTTGTTGGCGGCGCGTGAATCTTCAGGGATGCCGTTTAAGTACTTGTTAGTCAGTACGCCTTGCGCCAAGGGTGAAAATGCAATGGCACCTACTCCGCTCTCATCCAGCACTTCACACAAGCCCTCTTCAATCCGGCGATCAAACAGATTGTAACGTGGTTGATGAGTTTGAAGTCAGCTTGAAACAACTTGCCGAAATTAGCTTCTGCCGAGCCATACGGTGGGCCGTAATTATTGGCTAAGTCAAAATGGTTAATGCCATTATCAAAGGCGCAGCGCAGTAAATCTCGTGAGTTGACGGTGTTATCAACGGCGCCAAAGTTTTGCCATAAGCCAAGGGATAAGCGAGGCAGCTTAAGGCCGGACTGGCCACAACGCTGGTAAGTCATTTGCGTGTAGCGCTTATCGTCGGCAAGGTACGCGGGATTTGGGGAGTGTGTGGTCATGTTGAGATAACCTCATTAGCGAGTCGCTCGCTATAGCTGTGAATTTTCCAATGGCCGGGGCTCCAGCCCTGCAGGAATCGGTAAAAATCAGACCATGCTACGGCGTATAATGGTCGCCATGCCGCTTCAACCGCTTGTGGATTAATGGTTGACTGGTGCTTGGCTAAGGCCGTGTTTAACGCCGCAAAGTAAGTATCGAGTAACTGCCCTTCCAACCGCTCGCAATCGTGTTCATCGAGGCAGCTGCCAATAAAGTACGCCACATCTTTCATGCCGCAACCACCGCCAACATATTGAAAATCAACCGCGGCTACTTCAGTGCCATCTTCAGAAAAACAGAAGTTAGCCAGCTTGGCATCGCCATGGACTAAGGTTTGAAAGGAGGCGTCTTTTAAGCGTTGATCAAAGCTCGCGGCGGCTTGCTTTAAAGCGCCTTCAGGCAAAGCAGCTAGCTCATCAGGCCGAGTTTCTAAATGCCAGTAAGTACCGGTCTCCCAAAGCCCTTGCGGCTTCTCACCTAAAAACGTGGCATGAAAATTAGCTAGCCAATGTAGGCACACATTGATTTCAGCTAGGGAGGCTTGCTCCCTGCGGGCGGGATAGCCGCTATCATCGAGATCTTCCATCACCATTAGAAACTCATCATCGCGTTGCTCTAGCGATAAGCAATGCGGTACACGGCAATCTTCATTGCAGCGGGCTGCCCACTGTGCATACCAAGCAGTTTCCACTTGGTAGGAGCGCAGTTTGCGTTGATGGGAGAGATTGGTATTCCAGCCGCGTGGGTGCTCGCTGCGCTTGGGTAGGCGTACGTGCTTCACGATTACCGATGCTTGTTCGCCGCCGGTTAAACGATAGCGGTCGATACTGCCATAACCACTCCACAAGTTTTGAATGGTGCCAGCCAGCGATAACTCACTAGCGCCGGTCGCGTTAAGGATAATGGTGGCTAAGTGCGGGTCTATGTTTGGATTCAAGCTTGGATTCCTGCATTGAGTGGTGCCGTTTATTATGTCAAAGTTCGGCACTCTTCATAGGCTATTTTCGGGTATCAATTCATGAGTAAAACAAACGTACTCTTCGTCTGCATGGGCAATATTTGCCGCTCACCCACCGCCCATGGCGTATTTCAGGCATTGGTTAAGCGCAATAAGCTGAGTGATAAAATTCATGTGGATTCTGCTGGAACCCATGCCTATCACGTTGGCGAGCCGCCCGATAAACGTGCGCAATCCACCGCACTGAAGCAAGGCTATAACTTGTCTGCTCAACGGGCACGGCAGGTTACGGTGGATGATTTTGAGCGCTTCGATTATGTCATTGCGATGGATCAGGCCAATATGAGCGCACTTCGAAAATTAACGCCACCGGCACTGCGCCAACGCGTTCACCTGCTGATGTCGTATGCGCCACAGCGACCGGAGACCGAAGTTCCTGATCCTTACTATGGTGGTCCGCAGGGTTTTGAAACTGTGTTGGATATGGTAGAAGTAGCCTCGCAGGGTTTGTTGGATCATATCCTGTCTCAAACGGATTAACAGCCGCCCTCTTACCTATCCCGCTTCGGATACACCATGACTGAAATTGCTGATTTAATACTGCTCTCCGGGCGTTCCGGTGTCGAGCTGGCATTGTTTGTATTGATGCCCATTATGATTGTAATGCTAACCATTATGCGCATTTTAGAAGCGCGCGGCATTTTGGATTGGATTGTTAGGCACTCGACGCCAGTCGTACGTGTATTTGGAATTCCGGGCTTGGGTTTATTTGCCTTAATACAAGTGCTGTTTGTGGGTGTGGCTGCGCCCTTAGCCACGTTGGCAATGATGGATAAAAGCGTGATTCCTCGTCGGCAAATTGCAGCTACGCTAGCGATGGTATTTGGCGCAGCGCAAGCTAATGTCACCTTTCCGATGGCGGCGTTTGGTGCCAATACCATGCTGATTATTGGTATCTCGGTGATTGGTGCGTTGGCTGGAGCGGCCTCCACTTATTATCTGTTTGGTCGTGGGTTAAATGATGCCGAGGCACCCTTTGTTGAGTTGCCTGAGCATCCGGTCGCAAATGACACTCGCGGCTTACTAGAGTTAATTAATAGCGCCGGCCGCGAAGCGTTTAATCTGGCAGTAAGCTCCTTACCAATGCTGGTACTGGCATTATTGCTGGTTAATATTCTGCGTTCGTCCGGCATGATTAGCGGGATAGAAACCCTGCTGACCCCAACCTTCAATGCGCTGGATTTATCTCCCGAAATGCTGTTGCCACTGATTACCAAAGCGATTGCCGGCGGTACCGCCATGATGGGAGTGATGACCGAGTACTTGCAGCAAGATATTATTAGTTTGCGAGAATTTCATATCAGTGCGGGCTTGTTGATTACCCCATTTGATGTAGCTGGCGTGGCGATACTAATGAGCGCTGGCCCACGCGTTGCATCCGTGGTCCGCCCTGCCGCTTATGGCGCATTGGTTGCCATTGCACTGCGCACCCTATTACACTATCTTGCAGCCTAATTGATCTAAAATAAGCCGCCGACCGTATTAACACTCACGAATAGCTAGTGGAATTATTATGCCCCGCCAAAAAGTCACGTTTGATAACGCCCAAGGTCAGCAATTAGCTGGCTTAATGGAAACGCCCGCAGAAGGTTCTGCCATTCGCAGCTACGCGCTGTTTGCCCACTGCTTTACTTGCGGTAAGGATATCGCTGCTGCCTCACGAATTTCACGCGCATTAACCAAGCATGGCATTGCGGTATTTCGCTTTGACTTCACGGGCTTAGGCAATAGCGACGGGGATTTTGGCAACACCAACTTCTCCTCCAATGTGGATGATTTGCTGGCTGCCACTGCCATGATGGAGCGCGACTTTAAAGCACCGCAATTATTGATTGGGCACAGTCTAGGTGGAGCCGCGATCCTAAGCGCAGTTGATCGTATGCCATCAATTAAAGCGTTAGCGACGATTGGCGCACCAGCAACCGCTGATCACGTACAACATTTGTTTACCGGCTCACAGAGTGAACTGGAGGCCAATGGCAAAGCAGAAGTCAATATTGGCGGACGCAAATTTAACGTTCAAAAGCAGCTGCTGGATGATTTACGCGCTCATGCTGATGTTGAGCATATTGGCCACCTACGCCGCCCGCTGATGGTATTTCATTCACCGATTGATAACATTGTATCGGTTGATGAAGCAGCTAGAATTTACAAGGCGGCCAAGCATCCAAAGAGCTTTATTTCGCTGGATCATGCAGATCATATGTTATCCAAAGCCGCTGACGCTGAGTTTGTGGCACAGACGCTGGCTAGCTGGGCTGATCGTTATTTAGATGAAGCGCCGCTGGATTCGGATGAGGCTGTACAGCTGACCATGTCTGAAAATGTTCCAGCCTTGGTGAAAACCTTGGAGCATGGCGAAGTACTGGTGACTGAAAAGGACCAAAAGTTCCTGCGTGGTTTGTATACCGAAGACCATCATGTGTTATCCGATGAGCCGGTCAGTTTTGGTGGTCGCAACCTTGGCCCAAGTCCTTATGATTTGCTGTTAATGGCATTAGGCTCCTGCACGTCGATGACGATTCGCATGTATGCCAATCACAAGAAAATCCCGTTGGAAGATATCAATGTGCGCCTAAAGCATGAGCGTATTCATACCGATGATTGCGCCGACTGTGAAGGCCAAAGCGGAAAAATCGAACGCATTACTCGCGATATTGAGCTTAAAGGCGATTTGACCGAGGCGCAGCGCAAGCGGTTGATTGAGATTGCAGATCGTTGTCCGGTGCATCGTACGTTGGAGAATGATTTGGTGGTTCGTACTCGCGAGCAGCCTTGGGAATAATTGTTAAAGTTGCTTCTTTGCAGGCACAGAGCCATAGGCTTAAAGCTGTTTTTGCTTTCCCAGCTCTAAAAAGCTATGGATATACGGTGTTTCAATATCGATCTTTTTGAAGGCAGCAAACAGCGTTTTATAGACGCCCTCTTTACCCAGTTTTACGGGCTTAAGTGGATATTGCTCACAGTAATGATTTGCCAGCCAGCGCGGTAGCGTAAACACACCGCGCTGGCAGACGGTCAACTGCAACATCATTTCAATCGACTCTGTGAATTTCTGCGCTTTTGGACTGACGTGCGCAGGTATCAAAAACTCGGTGTAAATATCCAATCGATCAATTGGCACTGGAAATAATATCAAGGTTTGATCAGATAGCATTGGCGGGGTGCAATACTCCACATCAGCCAGCGGATGATCTTTAGCCACCATCAGCACCAATTCATAATCAAACAAATCTTCAAAAATCAGCGATGGGTTTTCAAAGGGGTCAGGCGTAATCAGTAAGTCGACCGAGTGATTCAGTAAGCCCTCAACACCGGAAAACTGAAACTTCTGCACAATATCCACATCGACATCTGGCGAGGCTTGTAAAAAGTCCGCAATTACCCGCGTTAGCCACTCATAGCAGGGATAACACTCCACGCCTATACGCAAGTTCCCCTGACGCCCTTCTGCGTAGGCTTGCAGAGTCTGCTCGGTCCGCTGCAATACCGGTATCACGCTTTGCGCACAGCTAAGTAATTGCTCGCCGGGCTGGGTTAAGCGCAATAGACGCCCTTCTTTTTGCCACAATTTAGCGCCTAAGCGCTCTTCTAAGTGTTTGATCTGGTGTGATAGCGCGGATTGCGAGAGATTTAGTGAGCTGGCGGCGGCGGTCAGTGTCTTGTACTGATGCAAAGCGAGAATGATCTGTAAGTGAATGCGCTCTATCATTGATTAGTTCTGCTCATGGATAGTTGTGTAACTATCATTATTCATCATCAATCTATCGCTGTAAACTGCAATCATAGACTAACAGACAGCAAATTTAAGGACCATTTATGATTACCACACACACATTAGGCCAGGTTTATACCGCCGCTACACTCGCCCCGGCTAATGAGCGTGTGCACACTGATTGGTTAACCTTGCAAGCTGGCAGTGTAACCGAGCAGCTGGCGTTTAATCACCACCTGTTTGGTTTGGAGCAGACTGCAACTAAGAGCCGTGAGTGGTTCGATAGCACGCAGTATTACAATGCGCCAGTAATGACTAATGACGCAGCACTGACATTAGATGCCAGCGAGTTAGTGGCACAGGTTGAGCGCGTGGCGAAAGCCGGCTACCAGTGCAAAGCGGTTATCCTTGGTCCGGTTAGCTTGGTCTGGTCTGTTGAGTGTACGGATGATTCACAGCGTTTAGCGCTGCTAGATAAAGTTCTGCCTTTATACGCTAAATTGCTAAGCAAACTAGGCGAAACAAAACTGCCTTGGTTGCAGTTGGATGAGCCAATGTTATCGCAGCCGCTGAGCCGTGAATGGACGCATGCTTACCGCAGCAGCTATTTCAGATTACAGCGTGCGCCGGTTAAAATCATGGTGGCTAGTAGCTTTGGTGCATTGAATAAGAATTTACAGCTGGCCGCTCAGTTGCCCGTACAGGCGCTGCACATTGATGCTTGTCGTGCGCCAGAGCAAGTATTGCGCGTGATTGATTGGTTGCCACGCCATAAGATTTTATCGCTAGGCGTAGTCAGTGCAGAGTCTTTGGTAAAAGCAGATTTGGGCGATTTATTAGCTCGCCTGCAACCATTCGCTAAGCGCTTGAAAGAGCGTTTATGGTTAGCGACTAATCTGTCATTCCAGCACTTGCCGGTTGAAGATATGGATGCGGAAGTTGCCGGCACGGCAACAGCTGAGAATGCCTTTGTGTTGCAGAAAATCCGTGAGTTAAATACCTTGGCTAAGGCGCTAACTGAAGCTGGGTTCTCTCAGCCGGTACGTTTGCCACGCTCTAACCGTCCGGATGATGTAAAGCGCCCTGCCAAGCAAGTGGCTTAAGCGTTGAGTCAGGCCTTGATACACCATTCGAATCAAGGCTTGTCATGGGTAAGGTCTTAAGCGAAAAAGTAAGCCAGCACCTGTAAAATCGCCAAAGAAATAAAGCCAGCCAGAATGTCATCCAGCATGATGCCTAAACCGCCATGCACTTTCTGGTCGACCCATTTGATGGGCCATGGCTTTAAAATATCAAACAGCCTGAACAAGGCAAATCCGATAATAATCCAGACCCAGCCCGCGGGCGCAGCGATCATCGTAATGAAGTAGCCTGCAAACTCATCCCATACAATCCCAGAATGATCATGCACGCCCAGCATCTCCGATGAGCGTCCACAAATCCAAATTCCAACCACACACACTACAGCCGTTAGCAAGCAGTAAGTCACCACATCTAACGATTGAAACATCAGATATAGCAAGACAGCTGCGACTGTTCCAAAAGTACCCGGTGCAAAAGGCGCTAAGCCGCTACCAAAACCAAACGCTAAAATGTGAATGGGGTTGCGCATAACCATACTGGCTAGCTCGGCTTGCGTCGGTTTTTGTGGCGCTGGTGTATTTGAATGAGTCATTAGAAATGCTGAAAGCCGGTTGCGGTTAATGGGTTGCCTTGTCGGTCGCGAATCAAGCCACTGTTTGCAGTCAGCTTACCAATCGCCTGATAAGTATAGCCGGATTGCTGCATGGCTTGTTCAAATGCTTTGCTTTTTACCTGTGGCACGCTAAATAGCAGCTCGTAATCATCGCCGCCGGTGAGTGCAAAGCTCAGGCATTGTTGGTGATTGTATAACGGCTTTAAGGCTGGGGAGAATTTTATTTGATCGGTGTAAATGGTCGCACCGCAGTCCGAAACTTTCAGGATATGCGATAAATCCTGTAACAAACCATCCGACACATCAATACAGGCATTGGCATAGTCACGAATCACACGACTCTCTGCAACACGTGCTGTAGGTCGATTGAGTCGATCCAGGCAGTATTGTTGCGGCGCTGATAATTCCGAAAGTTGTTCCAGATAAATAGCCAATCCTGCTGCTGCATCGCCTGTGGTTGCCGTGGTATACAGAATATCGCCCATCTGACCTGCACTACGGCGTAAGGCTTGGCTGACGGGTGTTTCACCCATGATTTGGATACTAATGGTTTGTGGGCCACGGGTGGTGTCGCCACCAATTAAATCTACGCCATAGCTTTCTGCAGCAGCGCGTAAGCCGGCGGAAAAGCCTTCTAGCCAAGCAGTATCATAAGTGGGTAATGTCAGTGCCAGTGTAAACCAGCGAGGCTCACCACCCATTGCGGCGATATCGCTCACATTTACGCTGAGCGCTTTGTGGCCAATATCATAAGGCGAGGTATCAACAGGAAAATGTACACCGGGAACCAAAGTGTCGACCGAAACGGTCAGTTGGTGGTTGGGGGATATATCCAATAAGGCAGCATCGTCGCCAACACTGAGGTTGACGCTATCTGAGTGCGCAGGCCAGCTAAAATAGCGGGCGATTAAATCAAACTCGCCCGCCATTTAAATACCTAAATCGCAGATCACGATTGACCGGTTTCCGCTGCGCGAAGTGTCTTCGACAGCTTATCCAGTACACCGTTTACAAACTTATGCGCCTGATCCGCACCAAATTTCTTGGTTAGGTTTACCGCTTCATTCACTACGACCTTGTAAGGCACTTCAAGGTGGTGCTGAAGTTCAGTAATACCAATGCGTAAAGCCGCCAGTTCAATCTGATCCAGCTGATCAACACCACGATCCAGCAATGGCAAGAAATGCGCATCAACAGTTTCGGTATTATCAATCACATGGCGAACCAAAGACTGAAAATAGACTGGGTCACAGCGACGGAAATCTTTGGACAAATCACGATCGTCCTGAATTGCCAGATAGATATCCTGATACGTATTGTTGGTCATTTGCCATTGGTAAACCGCGATCATCGCCAGCTTACGGGCTAACTGCCGCTGGGTGACCAGCTGCATATTGGGAGTTATTTCAGTCATTGAATTTCTTAATCAGAGATACCATTTCAAGCGCTGTCAGAGCCGCTTCCGCACCTTTGTTACCGGCTTTAGTGCCGCAACGCTCAATAGCTTGCTCAATAGAGTCAGTTGTCAGGATGCCATTAACCACTGGCAGGCCAGACTGTAAGCCAACCGCCGACAGGCCTTTAGCCGACTCATTTGCAACGATATCAAAATGTGGCGTGCTGCCACGAATCACTGCGCCTAAGGCAATCACTGCATCGTACTTTTTGCTTTGAGCCATGTGCTGAGCAATCAATGGCAATTCAAATGCGCCCGGTACCCGAGTGATTTCAATGTCTTTTTCATCAACGCCGTGACGAACTAAGGCGTCAATTGCGCCTGCTACCAAGCTTTCAACCACAAAGCCATTGAAGCGAGCGACCGCGATGCCGTACTTCGCTTTATTGGGTGTGAAGTCACCAACGTATTCTTTAACATTACTCATATTTCAATTATTCCTGTCTGTAACCGGTTATCTCAAGCCCGAATCCGGCGATGCCGCTTAAGTGCATCGGCGCACTCATTACGCACATTTTGCGAACGCCCAAATCCAATAAGATCTGTGCACCAATTCCGTAGGTACGTAGCTCTGCTGGCGTGCCTTTTTTGTCTTCTGGTTGCTTTTCTGACTGACTTTCGGCAATCACATCCAGTTGCTCTAAGCGTGCCAGTATATCAACCTTTGTGCGCTCTTCGCGTAAAATTACAACCACGCCTTTGCCGGCTTCATTGATTGTTTTCATTGCGTCTTGCAGCGGCCAGCCCATTCCGGGGCCACGCATCGACAGCAAGTCACACACAGAATCTTCCAGATGCACCCGTGTCAGCACCTCATCATCTTCGCTGATCTCGCCTTTGACCAACGCCAGATGCGTTTGGTTGCTGGCAATATCCTGATAAGCAATCAGATTGAATTCGCCGTGTGCCGTGTCAATGGTCTTTTCATACACACGGTTTACCGTTGTCTCGTTATCCAGACGGTAGCGAATCAGATCTTCAATGGTGCCGATCTTCAGCTGGTGCTTTTCAGCAATGCCAACCAAATCATCACGGCGAGCCATGGTGCCATCTTCGTTCAGGATTTCGACAATCACGGCAGAAGGCTCGTAGCCTGCCAATGCCGCTAAATCACAACCCGCTTCCGTATGGCCCGCACGAGTCAGTACGCCACCAGGCTGCGCCATAATCGGGAAAATATGGCCAGGCTGTACGATCGACGCCGGCGTTGCATCCGGTGCTACTGCCGCGTGTACGGTCAGCGAGCGATCATAGGCAGAGATACCCGTCGTTACACCTTCTGAGGCTTCAATCGACACCGTAAAATTAGTGCCATGAACATCATTAGTGGCAGATACCATCAGTGGCAGATCTAACTGCTTGCAGCGCTCACGGCGCATGGTCATACACACCAAGCCACGACCGTGGGTCACCATAAAGTTGATGTCCTGCGGGCGTACCTTTGAGGACACCATCAGGAAGTCGCCTTCGTTCTCTCTGTCTTCATCATCAACAATAATGACCATTTTGCCATTGGCGAGGTCTTCGATGATTTCTTCTATGGAATTGAACATAGTGATTTTAACGCTTTTTAGAAGCCGTGTTCGGCGAGAAATGCCTCGGTGATTCCACCTTGGCCTGAACTGCTGATTGCAGCTTGGTCGCCCTGCAGCAAGCGTTCAAGATAACGCGCTACCAGATCGACCTCAAGATTGACTTTCGTACCCGCTTGATAGGTGCCGATAACGGTTTCCTGCAAGGTATGGGGAACGATATTGATTTCAAACGCGCAGCCATCCACGCGGTTGACGGTCAGGCTCACGCCATCAATCGTGATGGAGCCTTTGGCCGCAATGTATTTTGCTAATTCAGCAGGGACTTGTAAGCGGAACCACTCGGAGCGTGCATCGTGACGGCGCGCTTCGACAATGCCTAAGCCATCGACATGGCCACTCACCAAATGACCACCTAAATGGTCTTGCAGGGTCAGGGCTTTTTCGAGGTTCACAGAAGAGCCGGTACTGAGCTGGCCTAAGGAGGTTAGCGATAAGGTTTCGCGCGAGACATCAGCGACAAAGCCATCGTCACTTAACTGCACAGCAGTCAGGCAAACGCCATTCACTGCGATACTATCGCCCAGTGCGACATTGCTCATTTTGAGCTTGCCAGTGCCCACATGTAGCGCGACATCGCCGCCTTTTTCGCGGAGTGTGCGTATGGTACCTACGGCTTGAATAATCCCGGTAAACATCTATACAACCTGTGTTTGTTCAAGGGCGGCTATGATACGCCAATCTTCACCAATTGCACGAATATCCTGAATTTTCAGGTTAATTCTGTCCTGCATCTGCTGCAAGTTGGGTAATCGGAAGGCCCCCATGGCATCGCTGCCGAGTATATTCGGCGCCATGTATAATAATAGCTCACTCGCCATGCCGGTTTCCAGTAACTGGCCTGCAAGGATGGAGCCTGCTTCAATATGGATTTCATTCACTTCGCGCTTTGCCAAGTCGCGCAGCACAGCTTCCAGTGATAAACGCGCGGTTGGGTCGGCACTTTCCAATACCACGACGGTAGCGCCAGCCTGCTCTAACTCATAAACCTTATCGGAGTTATAGCGCTTGGTGTAGATCAGCGTTTCACCGGGCAAGCTTAAGAGTTTAATGTCAGGCGGGCAGCGCAATTGTGAATCCATAATCACGCGAATCGGTTGAATGACTTCGCCTTCAATCCCAAGCTCTTGAGCGCTTAGGCGCACATTCAAAGATGGGTCATCGGCTAGAACGGTATTGATACCGGTTAGAATCGCATCGCTACGGGCACGCCAGAATTGCACATCACGTCGCGCAGCGGCGCCCGTAATCCATTTGCTTTCTCCAGAGGCTAAGGCAGTACGGCCATCTAGGCTGGTCGCCATTTTTAGACGAACAAATGGCAAGCCATGCTCCATACGCCGGATGAATCCCGGATTGAGTGCGCGGGCTTCGGCTTCCATCACGCCATAAATGACTTGGATGCCAGCGGCTTTTAAGCGAGCAATGCCACTACCGGCAACACAAGGATTAGGGTCTTGCATTGCAATCACGACAATACTGACGCCAGCACGGACCAATGCATCGGCACAAGGCGGCGTTCTACCGGTATGGGAGCAAGGCTCTAAAGTGACATAGGCGGTTGCGCCTTTAGCCGCATCGCCAGCCGCGCGTAAGGCCACGACTTCGGCATGTGGGCCACCAGCGCGCTGATGATAGCCTTCTGCAATGACCTGCTCATCTTTAACCAAGACACAACCAACCCGAGGATTGGGGTGCGTAGTGTACTGACCTTTGCGGGCAAGCGTAATCGCGCGTGCCATAAATGACAGGTGCGTGGTAGCGTTCAGAGAATATTGGTCAGAGTGCATGGCAGAATCTTCAGTTGTCGGATTGTGTCGCCGCTTTTTGTTCCATCAGGTTGATGGTTTCCACAAACTCATCGATGTCGTTAAAGCTGCGATACACCGACGCAAAGCGAATATACGCCACGCCATCCAGCTCCCGCAGCTCGTGCATGACCCGCTCGCCAATCCAATGGGATTTGACTTCGCGCAGGCCGCTGCTGAGAATTTTTTTCTTAATCTGCTGAATCGCCCGGTCAATACTACTCATACTGACCGGACGCTTTTCCAGCGCAAGCATCATACCCGCTCGCAGCTTTTCCACATTGAAGGCTTCCCCTACCCCGTCGCTTTTCAGCACACGCGGCATATTGAGGTCGGCTACTTCATAGGTAGTGAATCGTTCACCACAGCTTCCGCATTTGCGGCGGCGGCGAACCTGATCTCCCTCGGCACCCAGTCGTGAATCCACAACTCGGGTGTCGGTGGCACTGCAAAACGGACAATGCATGACAAACTATTACTCTGCGTAAACCGGAAGACGTTGGCAGATCTCACTGACTTTGGCTGTAACGCCGTCGCTGACAGATTGATCTTCAATGTTTTCCAATATATCACAGATCCAGTTAGTCAAATCAACACAATCCTGCTCTTTAAAGCCGCGTGTGGTGACCGCTGGCGTACCGATACGGATACCACTGGTCACGAATGGCGACTGTGGATCGTTTGGTACGGAGTTTTTGTTTACCGTGATGTGGGCATTACCCAGTGCTGCGTCAGCTTGCTTACCCGTCAGACCCTTATCGATCAGATCCAGCAGGAATAAGTGATTGTCAGTACCGCCAGACACGATATTGAAGCCGCGCTCAATAAAGGTATTGGCCATCGCTTGTGCGTTCTTCACAACTTGCACTTGGTAATCTTTAAAGCCAGGCTCCATTGCTTCTTTGAATGCAACGGCTTTCGCTGCAATCACGTGCATTAGAGGGCCACCCTGAGTACCCGGGAATACCGCTGAGTTCAGCTTCTTCTCGATTTCAGGATTAGCTTTAGCCAGAATGATACCGCCACGTGGGCCGCGCAATGTTTTGTGAGTCGTTGAAGTCGTCACATCAGCAATCTGTACTGGTGATGGGTAGATACCCGCTGCAACCAAACCTGCAACGTGAGCCATATCCACAAACAGAATGGCACCCACTTCATCCGCAATATCGCGGAAACGCTGCCAATCCATAATGCGAGAGTATGCTGAGAAACCAGCAATAATCATTTTTGGCTTGTGTTCTTTAGCCAGTGCTTCAACTTGATCGTAATCAACTTCGCCAGTCTCAGCTTTCAGGCCGTACTGAACCGCATTGTAAACTTTACCAGAGAAACTAACGTGAGAACCGTGAGTCAAGTGACCACCGTCTGACAAGCTCATACCCAGAACCGTATCGCCTGGCTGAAGCAGTGCCATAAACACAGACAAGTTAGCTGAAGAGCCGGAGTGAGGCTGCACATTGGCATAGTCCGCACCGAACAATTCTTTAACGCGTGAAATAGCTAAATCTTCAGCGACATCGACGAACTCACAACCGCCGTAATAACGCTTCGAAGGGTAGCCTTCCGCATACTTGTTAGTCAGCACAGAACCTTGTGCTTCCATAACGCGGGGGCTGGTATAGTTTTCAGAGGCGATCAATTCGATATGATCTTCCTGACGCTGGGCTTCGTCAGCCAAAGCGTTATACAGTTCCTGATCGTAATCTTCGATATTCATATTGATGGAAAACACGTCACTACTCCTGACATTTTACTGCTATTACTAAAACGGATTGATTAGGCTGTAATCGTTACAGAGCGGGCAGTTTATCGGAAAGCGGAATTTCATAGCCAGCAAAAAATATAATAGATTGCCGATAGTAAAACTACATCATCCCGTTGAACTTGCTGGCATCGTCTCTTAGCGCCTTACAATTAATTTGATAAACCTGTTTGAGTAAGCGGTTTTTCTGCTGTCGGTATTCCTTATCGCGTGGTGGCATGTACTGATATAAACCGCGGGCGAGTTTGTAGTCCCAGCTGAAATGCTTCATGTAGGGGAAACGTTCGGGTTGCTTTTGATAGAGGCGGTCAAACGGCGTATCGGGTAAGGGTTTAAAGCGTGACAGGCGAATTCGATCCAGGTATTGCTCGTGTTGATCTATGAACTCCACGGTGAGCCGCAAGTCATCCGCTGTCTCGCCGGGGAAGCCCTGCATCATGGAAGTACGCACGCTAATTCCAGCATCGTAAGCATGTTTTAAGAAGTCACCGGCTTCTTCGACCTTGGTGCCCTTTTTCATGGTATCCAGCAGGCGTTGGCTGCCAGACTCTAAACCGAAAGAGATACGGGTTAAGCCGGCTTTGCTGGCGGCTAATAAGGTGTCCTTGTCTAAGCCATTATCACCGAGGTGGTTAACGTGAACGGTGGCAATCCAGCGAGCACCCAGCACGACGCGTTGTATGTTTTCGATTAAGCCGTACCAGAGCTCAAGGTCTGAGTTGAGTTTGATATCCAGAAAAATAAAGTCGGTGCTTTGATGGGTTTCGGATTGTTGCTTGAGTTCTTGTAAGACAGCATCTAATCCACGTGAGCGGAAGGTTCTACCGTTTGCTGAGACGACATCCCCGCAGAAGGTACAAGCACCCCAGCCACAGCCACGACCGGACATCAGTGGGATAATTTTGTGTGGGTACTTTTCCCATGGGAAGTCCGTAAAGTCTGGTACGGGTAAGCGTTGTAGGTTTTGCAGAGGTAGTAGTGGTTTGACGGTTTCATCGGAGTCTTGAGTAAATACGCCTGCGCGACCTTTTAGTGAATCACCGGCTAATAGCGCCTTGACCATTTGCGGTAGCTCAAACTCTACTTCGCCACCGACAATGGCGGCAATGCCGGGTAATGATAACCACTGCTCGGTGACGCGATTGAGGTTGAAGAATGGCCCGCCCAATAACACGGGAATGCCTTCAGCTTTAGCGCGTTCGCCAATAAACCGGCACATTTCATAGTGATCTAAATAGGAAGAAATAAGGATGGCGGCAGGTTTGGCTGCAATGGCGCGTTCCACCTCCGCAATCATCGCAGGGTGCGGCCTTGAGTTCCAGCGCGAGACTTGTTCTCGCAAGAAGTCCCGGCTGCGACTCATAATGGGATTACCGGAAAAATACAGTCGCCTGATTAGCTGATCTTTCCAGCCTTCCGGATTGTCGCGGGTGAATGCAGGTACTCCCAAAGCCAAGGGGCTTAATAGCCTGACTTTGAATTGAGCATCGCGAAGGGATCTGATCAGGTAGCCAACCGCTAAGGTTGGATACGCAGCAAAATTATTCAGATCGATAAACAGCAGTTCGGGGGTATGGGGGGCTGATTTCATGGCTTAAGAAATACCTTAAAATAAGCCGCCCCACAAGTATTATCAGTAAGCTAGTAATAATTTACCCGAGTGCTTTGTGTTCAATCAATTGTTAGTCTTTCTCGTTATTTAAAACGCGCTCAGCTTCCTGCAAACGTTCAAGTTTATTGTCACCAACCTGCGGGAATTGCGGATTCATATTTTCCAGCGTTTTGCGCAGAATGGTCGCCACTTGTAAGCGCATATACGGTTTGTTATCCGCCGGAATCGCATACCACGGTGCAATATCGGTTGATGTCACTTCCAGCAGGTCTTTATAGGCTTGTTGATACTGAGGCCACAGCGCCCGTTCTTTCAGGTCTGAGCTGGAGAATTTCCAGTTTTTATGTTCATCATCAATGCGGGAGAGAAAACGTTGTTTCTGTTCATCCTTAGACACATTTAAAAAGAACTTAAGAATGACCGTGCCATTTTTCTCTAAGTGCTTTTCAGAGTTATTAATTGACTCATAGCGATCATCCCAGAAGGAATCCATATTCTCCGGCAAATCAAATCGCTCATTACTCAGGTATTCAGGATGCACTTTAACGACCAGCACTTCTTCATAATAACTGCGATTAAACACCCCTATTCTGCCCCGCTCTGGCATGCGTGAGTGAGTGCGCCACAGGAAGTCATGTTCAAGTTCCAGCTGGGACGGCTGCTTAAATGAAAACACCTGAAAGCCAGCTGGGTTGACGCCAGTGAGGACGGCGCGGATGGTGCTATCTTTGCCCGCCGCATCCATTGCCTGAAATACCATTAACACAGAGCGCTTATCTTCGGCATACAAAGTATGTTGCAGCTCGGTGATTTTCTGGATTTCTTTTTTCAGTGCTTTTTTGAGGGCTGACTTTTCGGGAACGTCATCGCCTGGCGAGGTTTTAAGTTCGGAAAAATCAAACTTGCCATCGGCAGGCACGCGGTAAGGACTGGACTGATCGCTAAAACTCATTAAAGCTCCTTGGGGTCATTTATTATCGGTTATTAGGGCTTGCTGCGGATGGCTTCAAGCTTGCCATCGGGTATTGTTTTACTCCGCCAAACCTGTTGAAGGGATGAATTGATAAAATCATCGGGGATCAACGTTGGGCGTGGTGTTATTGGGGCGCGGCGGTCTCGCAACTTAACACCTTCCTGCTCCAGAATATCTTCCAGACATAAATACACAAATTCGGTACAGGATAAATTATTGTATTGCGCAAAGTCGAATTTGAAATCGTAAGGCGTGCCAAGACGCATGAGCGCACGATTATAGATTTCGTTGACGTTATCTTGTGTCACGTGTTTTGAGCGCAGTATCAGTATGTAATCACAGCGACAGAAGTTGAGCAAGTCTTCCATAAACACGCCTTCCGCCATGGCATGGATCATAATTTGCTCGCCTTCGGCATAAAATTCCGTTTTCGCTGAGGGTAATAAGGTGATGTTATCTTCGTTCGGCACATTACCCACATACAAGCCCACGTGTGAGAAAAAGCCTGGAATAAAGTAGCCGTCCAGGTAATTTTTATAACCACGAACCACAATATCGCCGGGCTTTAAGATATTCATGATCTCGCGGGTTTCATCGCCCTTGATCAGGTAGCTGCCGGGGTCATACAGGAAGAAAAACGGAAACTTGTAAACCTTCAAATCACCAAATATTTTTAGTGTGGTGTTGTAAATCTGTGTCCACAGACTCATGTCAAAATCCTTATGTAATTACCAGTATCCAATTCCATTTGGATAGTTTCGGGAATGAGTTCCTTATTCACCATCAGATCACGCTCGTGCAGTGGGCGCGCAAAAGCATCTTCTGCGGGCAAACGTGCGCCATGCTCTTCTAAGGTGATGGGTTTGCAGTGCGTTAGATCATCCTGAAATTGCTGAGCGACTTGTGCGCAGAAGCCTGCGTCGTACACAAAGACATTGCTTTCGGAGTGATGATAGGTCGAGCCACGTGCAATGTTGTATGAACCGATTGAGGCAATTTCATTATCGACCAAAAAGTTTTTAGAGTGAAATGCGCCTTCCAACTGCCATTCGTGGATGTGTACGCCACGTTCTAGTAACCAGCGGTAATGCTTGGTGCACTCCTTATACATCCAACCTAATAAGCCTTTGACCATTAGCGACTGCGAGGAGTACTGGGAATTGGTAATCAAATGCACTTTAACGCCGCGAGCCACGGCTTGAGCCAAGTATTCACCCACAATTTTAGGCGGACGAATACCATGACAGCCCCAGTAAATAGAATGCTCTGCCGACTCAATCAAGGATAAAAACGCATTGGTCAATGGCAGGTCATTATCATCGTAAGGCTTGTGCGCCACATAGCGTACTGCAGCGGTGCCCTCGGCAGCTTGTGCGGGAATGTGCTTTGGGTATTGGTTGCGAATATCGGCTTCGCTCGGTACTTGTTGCTGAATTACAAACTCCGGATAGCCGCCCGGTTGAGAGGAATCACGATGATCCCAGTCTTGATAGCGAGTGAAATCTTTTAGAAACTGAATCTGGATATCGTTAACCACCGGGCCACGCATATACACATCAGTATCCCGCCAAGCGAAAGATTTAATGCCGCCGTAAGCATACTTGTCACCCCAGTTAATGCCACCCAGAACCACATCACGCCCATCCACAATCATGTATTTCTCATGATAATGGCGCTTTAGCTTAAGCTTGATATTGCGCATGGCATATTTGAATGGGCCAAGGTGAGCCGGGGTTGGCAACCATTCTTCCAGCAAACCGTTATAGCCATGAACCATCGCGCCCGCTGCGCGTAATCGTTTAATCATTGGACCAGCGAAGGTGCTGCGATTAACGATTTCATCCAGAATAATCCGAACCTCAACACCCTGCTTCAATTTTTCCATGAGCACTTTTTCAAGGCGGTCGGTGGTCTCATCTTTCATCATTGAAAAGGTGGCTATGTGAATTGAGTGCCGAGCCTTGTCTAACAATTTCCAGCGAACCTCGTACGACTCGCCACCGCTAGGCAGGAAGCGAATGAAGTTGTTATCACGAATCTGACTGTGTGTCAGAGAGTCCAGCGTGTCGGATGCTTTTAACATAGATGGTTTCAGATCACTTGATTAAAGGAATAAGGGGAGTAATTGAGTGTCGGTTTTAATCGTTATTTCGTTCATATTAGCAAACTAAAAAATAAAGTTCAGGGTTCACTTTCTCCCTTTTTGTCGATCAGCTATGCATTTATAGCTGTTTTATGGTGGTATTAATAAATTCAATGACTGTGTTTTTAGGGGGTTTAGTGGTGAGCTTTAATCCTGATCTACGTACCTCTATTTTCACTATAATTGGACTAAACCGATTGTGGTGAAATAAATTTCTAATTTAGGTTCATAGGCTTACTGATCATTATTAGAATATTAATTAGCCTGAGTGTCTACTAGATAAGCAATTTATTCACTTTGAATAGTAAAATGATTCATTTTAATAATAACACCAAATTATCATTATTTATTTGCATGCGCATAAGCTTAATGAGACCTTAGCGTCAGCTGAACTGGAAGGGTTCGCTATAGGGCCACAATGGATCAAATGGAATGGACTGTTGTGGTGCTTTAATGCACAGTTTTACCCCCGAAGCTTGTGTATTTATCGACTAACGGTTTTGTTAGAACAAGGATGTTGGAAACTTACCTTTAGCCTGGATAAACGTTTATTCGGCATATAGCCAAAATAAATGAACTGTGTATGCTATGGATGGTTGGGTCGTGTTACCTGACCGTCTTTTTATGTGCTTATTCAATTGATAGCTGCTTGTTCTACTTACCCATTAGTCAAAAAATCTGTTCCGGAATTTTACGGTCACTCCAACTTATTCGTGGCCGGATGATATGTTGCATGGAGTTGTAATGAACAAGTTTTTTGTCTGCCTGAGTACTTTGGCAGTAATGTTAGCCCTGAGTCCGGTGTCTTTATCGCTCGCAGAAACCTCTGCCAAATCCGCTAAAAGTCAGCTTGTCAGCAAGCAGTCCCTCGGCTATAAGCAATCCTCAAAACGTCGTAAAAAGCCCCGCCGCGTGTTTACTTGTGATCAGTACGGTCACAAAACGTTGATACGCAAATCGGCTCGCTTTAGAAAGACCATTAATCAGGCGTCCCGAAAATATAATGTCAGCCCTCACTTTATAACTGCGGTGATTGCTGTAGAGAGCTGCTTTAACCCTCGTGCCCGTGGTGGCTTGGGTGAAAAAGGTTTGATGCAGTTAATGCCCGGAACGGCTCGCGAGCTGGGTGTAAAAAATGGCTACAACCCTTGGCAAAATATTCATGGCGGTACGCGTTATTTACGCAGCTTGTTAGATCGTTACAACGGCAATAAGCACTTTGCAGCCGCCGCTTATAATGGTGGTCCAGGTGCGGTCAGCAAGGTACATGGGCCGAAGTTTAAGCAGGTAAAACGCTATTCCAGAAATGTGATGCGCGCTTATAACACGCTAAGTAAGGGACGAAAGTACAAAAAGCGTAGCGCTAAAACTATTCGTGTGAAAGCACGTAAGGCTCAAAGCAAGCGTTATACAAGAAGAGTCAGCATTAAGAAGGCACATCATGTTAAGACAGGCCATACGCTTTACAGCATTGCGCGAGCAAACAATACGACGGTGGCAAAACTAAAGCGTTTGAACCGACTAAAATCAAATACGATTAAAGTCGGCAGTAAAATCAGATTACGTTAAGTGATTAACTCAGCGATTGATTGATGCTTTGAATCACTGAAACAGGATTCTCTGCTTTAGTAATGGGTCGGCCTACCACAATATAGTTGGAGCCGGCCTTTTTTGCATCGAGCGGTGTCATAATTCGTTGCTGGTCATCTTGAGCTGAGCCTGCTGGACGAATTCCCGGTGTAACCAGTACAAAGTCACTGCCCTGCTGCGCTCTCAAAATGGCAGACTCTTGGGCTGAGCATACAACTCCATTTAATCCGCAGTCAGCCGTTAGTTTAGCAAGGCGTTTAACCTGATCTTGTGGCTCGATGCTGATACCCGTGGTTTCAAGCTGAGCCTGATCCATCGAGGTTAATACGGTTACGCCGATAAGCAACGGAGCCTGCTTGTATTGCTGTAATGATTTGGCGGCAGCCTCTAGCATGACCGGGCCACCACAAGCGTGCACGTTGATCATCCATACGCCAAGGTCGGCAGCACTTTGACAGGCGCCTGCCACGGTATTCGGAATATCATGGAATTTAAGATCCAGAAATACCCGAAAACCGGCATCAACCAGGCGCTTTACAAATGTTGGCCCTGAAGCGACATATAACTGCAGACCTACCTTTAAAATGCAGTCCTCAGGCGACAATGGCTCGATAAACTGTAGAGCCTGATCGGCTGTTGGGAAATCCAGAGCAACAATTAACATGCTAGACATAAAAATCCTGTATTAAAATATTAGACGTGGGCCACTTCATCCCATTGATTACACGCTGGGCAGCGCCATAAGAAATCATGCATTTTGTAGCCGCAAAAACGGCATTGGAAGCCAGGCTGTGTTGACAGATAGTTACCCATCGACTTTTCCAATAGCTCTAACGCTACCGGCGCTTCTACAGGCTTTTGATCACGGAATAAGCTGACTGCTTTGCTGATGGTCCGCACATTGAGCTGTTTTTGGCTGAGTACGTCGGGTAATTGTTCTTTTACTTTATCGCTTACGCCATGCTCAATAGCTAAGCGTAATGTGAACTCCAATACTTTGACGTCCTTACACTCTTCGTACACATCAAAGAGTTGATCTTGCAGTTGAGTGATAATACCTGCTTTTTCATAGGCATTGACCATCGGCTCAAAGATCATTCCCAGCAAGCGCGGTGCTTTGTGAGCGATATCGAGATAACGCTCGCAGGCTTGTGGGTATTCTTGCTGTAGCACATTCATGCTGGCGAGCAGTACTTGAGTGCGAGTAGATTCCGGGCAGACTTCGCCGGCTTGAGTCAGGTATTCAGCGCAGCGGTGTAGGTGGCCTTTATCCAGCTCTTGCTCGGCAAGTTCACAATAGTAATTGGCAATTAGATTGGAAACATCTTCGGCTTTCAGGCGCTGGACTTCTTCGGTGACCTGAATTGCTTTAACCCATTCCTGAGTTTGCTCATAGATAGCGCGTAAGGCCTCGCGAGCTTCGATATCTTCACTGTCACTTTGCAGTAACTCATTGAAAACTCGCTCAGCGCGGTCCAACATGCCAGCAGCCAGGAAGTCCTTTCCCAGCGCTAACATGGTGACTGTCTTTTGCTCGCGGCTTAGCGTTGCTCGCCCAATCAGGTTTTGATGCACGCTAAGGGCGCGATCAACCTCACCACGATTACGAAACAGATTACCTAATAACAAGTAAGTCTCAGCGGTGTATTCATCGATTTCGGGGCGGTTTAAGAAAACATCCAGTGCCTTGTCAGGTTCTTCGCTTAAGAGGTAGTTTACCCCTTTAACAAAGTTATCAGACAGTGGACGTTTTTCGGGCGCTTTGCGTTTGCTAGTTTTTCCGGAAGCTCGCCACCCGGAATAAAATGCAATGGGTAGCAGTAAAAACAACAGCTCATTCATGGATAAGCGACCTCTCGGAGTTGATCTTAGCAGGTGAGATTTATTGCTCGCGAATTGGGAAAGTATCCTTGGAGGCATCAACCCGGTCGCGCAATGCTTTACCTGGCTTAAAATGTGGGACATGTTTCGGTGACAAATCTACAGTCTCACCCGTTTTCGGATTGCGGCCACGACGGGCAGCACGGTGATGCAGAGAAAAGCTGCCAAATCCTCTGATTTCGATACGCCCACCTGATGACAAGGTATCACTCATTTGCTCCAGCAGAATTTTAACTGATGATTCCACATCACGAGCACTGAGGTGACTTTGTTTTCTGGAAAGGATATCAATAATTTCGGATTTAGTCATACAAGGTGTCCTCCTGACATGATTCGCTTAGAGTTTACTACGACTCTATACAAATTAATAGAATGAAAGTTAATAAGGGTTTGAATTTCAATGAAAAAAGCCGATCATGCATCAGCATAACCGGCTCTTTTTAATAAGTCAGATCGTTATAAAACGGTCTATCTTATCGGGGTTTTCTACGTAGTGATTACGTAATTACTCACCCATTTGCTCTTTGAAGATATCACCCAGTGAAGTACCTGAAGAAGAGCGATTGCTGTACTCTTTCATTACTTCAGCTTCATCCGCGAATTCCTTCGCTTTGATAGACAAGTTGATAGTGCGGCTCTTACGATCCACGCCCATGAACTTAGCTTCAATAGCTTCGCCAACTTTCAGGATAGTACCAGCATCTTCAACACGCTCACGAGACAACTCAGAGGCGCGTAGTGAACCTTCGATGCCATCGCCTAAGTCGATTTTAGCCATCTTAGGAGTCACTTCAACCACAGTACCTTTCACGATGCTGCCCTTAGGGTTAGCTGCGAAGAATGCTGTGAATGGGTCTTGATCCATCTGCTTGATACCCAGAGAGATACGCTCGCGCTCAGGATCAACAGCCAGAACGATTGCTTCAACTTCATCGCCCTTCTTGTAGTCACGAACTGCTTCTTCACCCGGAAGACTCCAAGAGATATCAGACAAGTGAACCAGACCGTCGATGCCGCCGTCCAAACCGATAAAGATACCGAAGTCAGTGATTGACTTGATGTTGCCTTTAACGATGTCGTTCTTGTTGAATGACTTAGCAAACTCATCCCAAGGATTCGCTTTACACTGCTTCATACCCAGAGAGATACGACGACGTTCTGCGTCGATGTCAAGGATCATGACTTCAACTTCTTCGCCCAGTGTTACAACTTTAGATGGGTTAACGTTCTTGTTAGTCCAATCCATTTCTGAAACGTGTACCAGACCTTCAACGCCATCTTCGATTTCCACGAAACAACCGTAGTCAGTCAGGTTGCTCACCTTACCGAACAGGTGTGTGTTAACCGGGTAACGACGTACCAGATCTTGCCATGGATCTTCACCCAACTGCTTCAGACCCAAAGATACGCGGCTCTTCTCTTTGTCGAACTTCAGGATCTTAACATCGATCTCGTCACCCATTTGGATGATCTCAGAAGGATGCTTAACACGCTTCCATGCCATATCTGTGATGTGCAACAGACCGTCGATTCCACCCAAGTCGATAAATGCACCGTAGTCAGTCAGGTTCTTAACGATACCTTTAACTACTTTGCCTTCTGCCAGAGTTTCCAGAAGTGCATCACGCTCTGCGCTGTACTCTTCTTCAACTACTGCACGACGTGATACAACCACGTTGTTACGACGCTGATCCAATTTGATCAGTTTGAATTCTAGTTCCTTACCTTCCAAGTAAGTTGTGTCACGTACAGGACGCACATCAACCAATGAACCTGGTAGGAATGCACGAATATCGCCCAGCTCAACAGTGAAACCACCTTTCACTTTGCCGCTGATGATACCCGTAATGATTTCGTCATTTTCGAGCGCTTCTTCAAGAACTTCCCACGCACGCAGACGACGAGCCTTCTCGCGAGACAACTTAGTCTCACCGAAACCATCTTCAACGCTTTCCAGTGCAACTTCAACAACATCGCCACGGACAACAGTCACTTCGCCGGCTTCGTTCTTGAACTGCTCAGCAGGAATAACGCCTTCAGATTTCAGGCCTGCGCTTACGGTAACAAAATCAGCAGTTACTTCGACAACGGTAGCGTTGACTAAAGAGCCTGGTGTCATCTCGATAAACGTTAGACTCTCTTCAAATAACTCTGCAAAACTTTCGCTCATGGTATAAAACCTTAAATAAATATAGACGACAGCACCCTGCCTACGTCGGGGTTGAGTTAATTTTTTCCAAGACAGTATTATCTGGAAAAACAAATCAGCTTACACGGCTAAATGACTGATAAAAAAGAAAACGTAGTCAACAGGGCGTTATGCAGTGCTTGCTATTATTATGGTTTGCGGGATTCGAAAAATGACAAAACTCTTGCCACTACTTCATCGATCGTTAGCGCGCTGGTATCAATTGTTACCGCGTCGCTTGCCGGACGTAAAGGTGAATGCTCCCGATTCATATCGCGGGCATCACGTTCCTGAATATCACTTACCAAGCCGGCGAGATTAGCATTAAGCCCATGATCTTTCAACTGTTTCAAGCGTCTTTGTGCACGAACTTCGGCACTTGCCGTGAGATAGACTTTAAGCGGTGCTTGCGGAAAAACGACTGTTCCCATATCTCGCCCATCAGCCACCAGACCGGGCGCTGTGGCAAATGCACGTTGGCGTGTTAGCAAAGCATCACGAACCTCACCAACTGCGGCGACCTTAGAAGCCGCCTCCCCCGCGGTTTCGCTGCGAATGGCTTGGCTGACATCTTCACCTTCCAGAATGGTCAGTACGATGCCCTCAGGTTGCGCCTGAAAGGTCACATCTAAATTAAGCGCAATCTGAGTTAAGCCGTCAGGATCGTCAAAACTGACCTGTTTTTGTTCGGCAGAATACGCCACCAAACGATACAGTGCACCGCTATCCAAAATATGCCACCCCAAAGCGGATGCAACCCGCTCTGCAATAGTGCCTTTTCCCGAACCTGCGGGGCCGTCGATAGTGATTACTGCTGCTTCAGTCATAAGTCTTAAAATGATGCGATTGCCAAATAAGCCAATTATGGCGCTTATTAAAGGCTACAGGCAAACACTAAGCGGAACTATTTAATTGACAATATAAGTATTTGCTAATACATTAATTTAAAATTTAACCATGAGGACTGACTATGTCGGATAAAACATTTAGAGGGATGATTGCGGAAGCGCTATCAAATGTAAAAGAAGTGGATATTGATCAGGCAGAGAAATTGATGGCACAAGGCTATCGTATTTTAGACGTTCGCGAGCCGGGTGAGTATTTGAATGGAACCATTAAGGGCGCTTTAAATGTACCTCGCGGCTTGCTCGAAGCGGCTGCGGATATTGACTTTGAAGGTGCTAACCCTGCTCTTCGTGATGGTCGAGATGATAACTGGTTAGTGTTTTGCCAAACGGGTGGACGTTCAGCATTGGCGACTCAAACCCTACAACAAATGGGATTCAACTCTGTGACTAATGTACATGGTGGGTTTTCTAGCTGGTCACAAGCGGGTAAGCATGTCGACCAGCCATAATCGCTTGGTGTTAAGCGGCCTGCTTTAACAAGCGGGCTGCTTTACGTTGCTGCATTTCACTGCCTGTTTCCATGACTTCTTCCAAAATATTGCGCGCCGAATCAAAGTCAGACACTTCCAGATAGGCTTCAGCCATGTCTAGCTTAAGCTCCACTTCCAGCGAGCCCTCATCAAACATTTTGAAGACATTTTCTTCAGGAATTTCAGGGTTAATCTCTGGGTCGATGTGATCGGTATGGCCACTTAGTAAATCATTGTAATTCGCCGGAGTGGAATCATTCAATGCATCCGTTGGCTCCGGCTCTGGTGAACGGTTTTTACGGCGTGTCGCAAGCAAAGTGATCATCATGACAGACAACAAGGCTCCGCCAACAATCGCCATCCAGAGTGGAAACTGAAGTTTGCCGTCGAAAAAGCTTAATTGGTATTCTTCAGATTTCTCGCCGAAGTAATTAACGCCCGGCTGAGTATCTTGAAGTAAATGATGTAGCTGACGGTTTTCCTGAGTTAGCTTGGTAATCGTCTCGTCAGCTTGCTGCTTTAAAAAGGCGTTATTTGCTAATTCAGTATTGGCTTTTGAAAGCTCACGGCGTAAGGATTGCGTCTCGTTTTGAACTGCTTCGAGGCGATCTTGCAGAGCACTTAATTGCATCACTTCACCCGATGCAAGCGGTACACCCTGCTTACCTTCAAGTAGTTTAGTCAGGCGAGAAATTTCAATATCTAATGCGCGCAACTGCTCATCACTGGCGCGGCTATTGATTTCTAACTGCTTAATAACCGCTTCTAAGCGCTCGGTTTCCCGCTCAAGTTCAGCGACCTGACTGATTAAGCTGCTACGTTCGGCCTCCAAAAAGACTAAACGTGAACGCATTTTATCCGTTGGCAAATCAGCAGAGACAGTCTTCGCAATACTAACAGGAATACTGCGGCTATTGGCAATGGCTACCGCAGCCGCTTGTGCGCCGGGAGTACGAAAACGGGGCTCATTAACTAGCCACTCATCGCCAGGCAATGTCAGTAAGGCATTTAGCTTTAGCCGGTTCATATTGCCGCTAATAAAGGCTTGGGGATTCTTTTGTACGATGTCGCGCATTAGCTGTATCGTGCTGCGATTGGGGCCTACATAAAAACGATTAACAATCTTCCCCAGCGTGTCCTTCGATGCCACCGGCCCATAAACCTGATCGGCAAAAGCAGGTGAACTTAAGCCTGCGATCAAGGCAAAGGCTAAGCCACTGGCGAGTGGTTTAAGGGAAATGTTTTGAAGGGAAGTAATCATTGTCATTATTGTTATGCTCCAGACAGGTGCCAACGAGTTGTTTCGATGGCTCCGGAATTTGTGCGAGTTATTATTTTATTTTGGCACGAATCATGCCTGACAATGTATCACCAGTCTTAGCAAAATCATTTAAAAACAGACTAACGGTATTTTCTAGCGAGTTAAGCCAGTCGGCTCAGTAACTTATTGGCTGTGGCAATTTGCTCAGTCGAGCCTTCTTGGCGCACTTCCTGCAGTAGCTCCGCTGCCGCTGACTCATCATCAAGCTCTAAATAAGCTTCTGCCATCGCGAGTTTTAGCTGCCCTTCTTGTAATTGCTCTGCAGTGTATTCCGACTCGGTGGCTTCCGGCTCGTTTGCAGTTTCTGTACTCGAGATGATGCTTGGGTCTAATACGGCAACACGAGAAGCATCACGTCTTGGGGGTACACGTAAGCTTTCTACATCAGGGTCTTGCAGCTGAGAGGCTCCGGTGCGGAATACCAATTCCGCTGCCGGCTCATTCTCGATAATTGGAGTAATCTTCGGCGATGCAATGACTTCATCATGACGTTTTCTGCGCCCTAGTAAGGTCATTAAGCTGGTTAAGGCCAGTGCCAAAGCGCCAAGTAGTAAGCCCCAGAGCGGTACATTGACTGACTGCTTTAAATCATCAACCGAGCGAACACTAAATGGATCGAAGGCGGTGGTTTGAGTCAGCGCTTGCGAAGCTTCAGTAATGATTTCAGTACTGCTGTTTTCCTGAACAACTTGGGTTGAAGCCGCTGGAGCCTCACCCGTTAATGCCGTTGCATCAATGCGATCATTCAGTGTGGTGATTGTTGTTTTTAATTCGAATATTTCTGCTTCGTAACGTCGTACCGTTTCATCAAGATCATTGAGATTTCCTTCCATGGCCTCTTGAATCGTGGATTTCTCAGCGATTGCATCACGTAAGTCTGCCAACTCACGCTCTTTTTGAGTTTGGATTTCCCGTATGGTGTGCTCTAACTCGGCAACACGGCGACCTTCTTTAGCCAGTATTTCAGGATCTGGCGCTGCCGCTGATTCGCTTTCAGATGTTATATCTCTATTATCGTTAGCTGGCTCACTGCTACTGATATCAGTATTGATACCAGCTTGCTGAGCACTTGTCGCGGCTTCTTCTGACGCCTCAACCTTCGCCTGAGCGGCAGTAGCTGATTCCAATGCTTCAGCCTTATCCGCTTCGGCCTGCTTAAGTTGCTCACGTACCGTATTTAATGAGCTTTCAGCCGATAACAACTGACGATTGACCTGCCTGTTTTCGGTTTCTAGCGCCTGCAGTTTGCTTCGAAGCTCATCCGTGTTTTGCTCCAGCGTACTTAATTCATCTTTCAATGAATCCCGTTCGCGACGCAATTGAGATAGGTCCTGACGGAGGCTGCTCAGCTCGGAAGTATTAGAAGGTGATGGCGTGACAGGCGCGCTGACCACAGCACGTGGCGCAGGTCGGCTTGACTGCGAACTCACCAGGCGGCTCACCGCATCAAGATCAATGCCACCATTTTGCAGCTGACTGATTGCAGGATCAGCTGGCAAGCTTAAAATCACACCCTGCCGCAACCGCCCAATATCACCATTAATAAAGGCGCCGGGATTATTCCGGACAATCGCCTGCATAATGGCTTGATCAGATAGCGGGCTGACCAGATAATGCCCATTCACAATATCGCTCAGTGTTTCACCGGGGCGAACAGGACCATAATTGGTATCTGCATGCGCCAATGGCAAGCTAATAGAGGTAGCCAGTACCGCTAAACCTAGCGCGCGTTTAACACCTAAAGCCACGTGTGAATGGGTTGTCATTAGATTACCCTCAAAGAATCTTGGCGATGCTTTCGGCAGCACGCTTCACATCTAAGAAGATCAAACCTAAGCGTGCATTTGGCTTTGCCAATACGGTAACAACTGCTTCATGGCCCGCATGCGTCATTAGAATGTAACCGTGGTCACCTTTGATTAGGACTTGCTCCAACGTACCGCGTGCCAGCTCCTGAGCTGTACGATCACCCAGTGACAACATTGCCGCACTCATTGCGCCAACCCGATCTTCATCCATCGATGCCGGTAGCAAAGCCGCCATCATCAGACCATCTTTTGATAGCACAGCTGACGCTTCAATGTCAGCTGTTGACCCATTCAGGTCGCTCAATATCGAATTTAACATTTCCGCACGCATATCCCTTTCTCCGGTAACGTATTTTAATTTAGCTGTAATGGGCTTGTTGAGCCGTAGCGACGCTCAAGTGCCCAGATTAATTGTGTAAAAGCTGGTTGATTCAATTGTGGCATCCCGCCAACAATCAAGGTAAAACGATCTTTACCTATGTATAATGGCCAGAAGCCAATTTCACTATTACCCGCCGCGTCAATCAATCCCCAGGCGCGTTGGCGGTAGCCCAAATTTCCTTTCAATACATCTTTATGGCGACGATAAATAGCGCTCAAGCTGGCACTCAATGCGGCTAGCTCTTCAGCGGCCTCATGAGGAAAGCCAGAGCTGCCTAGATACAAGCCCTGTCCCTCAGCCAATACGGCACGGCCATCACCCGATAAGCGCTGCAAGATATCCGGAAGCATGCTTTCCAAGCTGCCAGCCGGAGCCGCTTCTTTTTTTGCCTGACCATAAATAAAGCCGGCATCTTGTAGTAAATGCACAAACTCCATTGTTTCGGTTTGATCATTCAGGCCGCTTAAGTCTTGCGCAATCTCTAAATTAAAGGACGGTGTCTCATCGGCGCTCAATAGGCGACGCAAGAATTGCCGACCAAACTCGTCTGCATCATCCTGAACGGCATAAAAGCTGCCACCGGGAGTGACTCCCATGAACAGTCCTTCGCTTGAAACGTATTCACTCATGTTATTTCTGCTCCCGGTGCCAAAGAGATCAGCATCGCCTGTACTAAGAGAGACACATCGTCACGCTGACGGGCATCAATTTCAAATACGGGTGCTTTGATTTTTAACTGATCCAGCCACTGACGGTAATCGTTCACCGCTGGCACACGATGCGTGTCCATACGAGTGATACCAACCACCAATTGCTGTGCCTGAATAAAGTCGCGAAATGCGTGGGTGTAAAATTTGAGGTCTTGCTGTGGGTCTTTGCGGGAGTTATCCAGCAATAACACCAGACCAATGCCGCCTTCAGTGAGAATGTCCCACATAAAGCTAAAGCGTTCCTGACCCGGCGTGCCGTAGAGGTGTACCCGCTCTTCATCGCCAAGCTTAATCATTCCATAATCCATGGCCACTGTGGTCGCTGGTTTACGGGCTTTAGCCATGTCGGAGGCTTGCTCGTCAGTGGTGACAATTTCGATATCACTGATGGAGCGAATGGCGGTTGTTTTACCCGCACCGACTGGACCAGTGAAAATTATTTTCCTGTTAACGGTACTCATAATAGTGTCATTACCCCCCAATCAACCGTTTCAATAACCGCGAGAATAGGCCGCGCGGGGCTTCGGTGGTACGGGGTACGGACTTTTTCTTAATCAACTTATCAGGATCCTGTTCGATCAAACCTAGGGCATTTGCCGCATTATAAAAGGAAAACACATAGCGTTGCGGGATATTTAATGACCTTGCAACCTCAAATGCGCTAATGGCTGCGACAGACCACTGTGCGGCAATCGACATAACGTGCGGAAAGTGCTCAATTCGGGTCAGTCCTGGCCAGTGCCGTAAGCCCACAGCCTGCGTTGGATCAAGTCCCCGAGATAACAATCCCTGTGATGATAATAGTGCGCTACTCCAGAGGAAAGCTTCCAGGTCGTATAAGGCTGAAACCTGCTGAGCGATCATGTCATTGAGCTCATGAATCTCTTTAGTGCTAAGGATGTGCATCTTGCCGCCCTGTCCTGCATTGCACTCTCTGGTCAGGCGAATAAACTCATCACTGTAAAGATCTACCGCGCAGAACACCCGATGTATTTCTGGTAACACATAAATTCTAAGTTGTGGGAAATCCAGCATCACGCCTTGTTGGCATTGTCTGGCTAATCTCACCGCATCTTTTAAGCTGGAGAGGAAAAAACGGTCATCGCCTTGTAGTTCTTCCACATCCGTTGTGGTGGGCACATCATCTCGTTCACCACACAGATCAATCCTGCGCTGAGTTTGTTCGGACTCTGAAAGTAATGATTTGCGATAAGCCACCGGTATTGGTGCAGACGTTGAGTCCGCTGCCGCCTCTTCCTTGGCATCTTTAACCAGCGGTAAATTAACCGGTGCTGTGGCAGGTTTCTTTTCTGGTCGCTGTACGGGAGGTGCAAATCGTGTTGTTTGCTCAACCGGTTTAGCGGGAGCTTGTGACTCAGTTGGGGTATCAGTTACCGGGCTAACTGGTGCTTCTGAAACTGCGGCAGGCGCTGGATCAGAATGACTAATCCCATCACGCAACTGCACTTGAATTTTTTCAGCAGCTTCCAGCAAAGCACGGCTGGTCAGTGGCTTTGCCAGCCAGATCACATTATCCAGCGCCACCGGCGCAATGGACAGAATTAAGGCAGGCTTTTGCCAATCCTTATAATCCACTTCAAAGCGTTGACGTGCTGGCGGATAATCATAATCAATGATCAACGTATTCGCCGCTTGCTGGCTGTCCACCTGCTGGAAAATATGCTGTCCGAGTTTTGTAAAAAAGAAATCGAGAATTGCCTTGTTATGGGTGCCTACATCCTCAAGACACACCTTCAAAGTCATATTCTGCTTGGTTTCAACCATCATTAGGTCTCTGTCAATGTTACTTAGTATCCGGATCGGGCAGATTCCATTCCGCACCCGGTTCACGTCCCTGCGACTGCAATAGCTGCATCAAGCGTGATTGACTTTCATAATCTTTGGTGTAGCTATAAACACGCAGCAATTCTTGCTCTGCGCGCTCATCCCCTTCGGGATTTAATAGCTCCTGCTCCAGTAATTCCTGAGCCGTTTCAAGTTGCCCGTATTCCAAACAATCCAGCGCTTCCTGGTAAAAACTGGTGTAGCTGCTTTGTACTCTCGCGGCCTGCACAATCAATGGCTGAGGTGCTTGAGCGACGCCAGTGGCTAGCACTGAGCCTGGTAGAAAGCGGCCATCATAACTGTGCTCAAAATCGTGGGTTAGCCAATTGGAGAAATAGGTTTGATCAGCCTCAGAGAGCCTTTCACGCACTTGCTCAAATACCAAGCCACGCAGCTTTAGCCCTTTATCTTTCAAGGCAATGAATAAATCCTGCAACACACCGGGCAGGTTATCTTGGTCTTGGCTAGCTAAAACGCGTTGCACTTGCGCACGAAGATCCAGCGGATACCGCTTTACATGGTGGGCTAAATGTTTACGACATGGGGGTGACGTATATCTAGCATCCAGCTGTAACGCGTTAAGATTATCCATGCTGAATGTGGCAGGCAATTGGCAGACGTCCAGCGCATTTGCGGGTAAACGGCTTACATTCATATGAGTTTGTTACCTAAAATCCTGATTGACACTCAAGGAGTTCTGGAATGTGACTGTCGTGACTTTATAAGAAAGGTAAATAAAAAGATACACGCAAGGTGTTTTTTCACACACGTTTTTCAGTCCCGCCAAGAAAGCATTGATAATAAAAATCATCCGGCTTTATACTGCACAGCCATCTATAAACACATTAAATCGATTTATTGCTGGCTTGTATCGCCACCGTAGCACTAAGCTTTGTTAGTATAAATCGACAAGAAAAAACCGTTTAAATCGCCCAAAGGCCTGCGCACTCATGTTCGGAAAAAAGACTAAACCTGCCCCCTCTCAACCTAAAAAACAAATCGCCTCGCAGTTAGAGCCTGATGTCAAATTAGTGGGGGATATTTCCTTTTCTGGCCTGTTGCAGCTCAAGGGAAATATTTATGGGAATGTGATCGCACCGGCAGATTCTGACGCAACCTTGTTGGTTGAGCCCAGCGCAACGATCACGGGCGAAGTGCGAGCGCCGTACATCATGGTGAAAGGCAAAATCACGGGTGATGTATTTGCTCGCCGGATTAATCTAAAACCCGGCGCGATTGTGATTGGCAATATTCACTACGATGATATCGAATTAGAACAAGGTGCTAACTTGGCCGGACGTTTGATCTCGACCAAGGATGATGCGGCTAGCTAAAACCGCATCACTTCTGCAAGCCATTCATTATTTTGCAGATTAGCTAATGGCAGTCTGCTCAGTATCATTGGGTAACCCCGCCTCAGCTGGCAACTTAAGCGCTAAAGCCTCGCCAACTCTATCCCATTCAAAAAATGGACCGGGATCAGTCTTGCGACCCGGAGCAATATGCTCATGACCGGTAATCGCTTGTTTTTCAAGGCTGGGATACGTTTTCTGCAGTAACGGGACGAGCGTATTTAACGCAGTATATTGCGCATCCGTAAATGGCTCGGTGTCAGTACCTTCCAGCTCAATGCCAATCGAAAAATCATTGCACACTTCCCTACCCTGAAAGCAAGAAACACCCGCATGCCATGCCCGAGAATGGAACGGAACATACTGCACAATCTCGCCATCCCGACGGATTAACACATGACTGGAGACGCGCAAATGATCAATCTCCGCAAAGAACGGATGCTCGTTGGCGCATAGGCAGTTAGTGAATAGCTGGTCGATATAGTGCCCACCAAATTCATTCGGTGGTAAGGAAATATTATGGATAACGATAAGTTTGATATCGTCCGGATTGCTGCGCTCATCAAAATTGGGCGAAGCCACAAAGCGTGCGTTTGATAATAAGCCGGATTGTTTGCAGATATTCAAGTAAGGATGCCCCGATCAATAAAATGTGTTTGGTCCAGATAAAAAACCGGCTCAGATCGGAGACCGAAGTGAGCCAGAGGTACTGCTAGATTGGGGATGTTTAGAATAGGCATAATACAGCCACCGATCAAGGATTTTCTGCTTTTATTGCTTTTTGTTAATGCATCATAGCGATATATGATAATGCATATATTGCCATGGCGGCCCAGGATTGAAGTTGCCCAGAAATCAGTTGATCAAAGCTTTGATCGAACCAATCCGCAACAGCCGGATGGAATGAATACTTGCTCATGGGCTGAGTGTACGCCTTTTGTTTTAATCCGGTCATATCCCTCAATAGATCGATTGTTTTGATGCTTTTCTTACCGCTTATCCTGTGTACTTGACCCCAAAAGTGATATATATTTAAACAACATTAGAACAATAAGAAAGGCACTTTTCAGCACATGGTTACCCTATTTCCAGACTTTTTTGAAAAATCGATCAGCCGTTTAGTCATCGCAAGCTTTGTTATTGTGCTGCTGCTTCCGATTGGTTTTTTCATCAATAGTTTGTACCAACACTCTTGGGATCAGGCCGAACAAAGCATGCTGGAAAAGCACCATTTAATCTCTTCGGCACTAGTTGAGCCATTAAATTTTTTTATTGCCTCCCGTCAGCAATCACTGCGTATGGTCGGTGCTAACATTGTTCACGCTTTCTCAAAGCCCTCTATTATCGATAGGAAGGCGGCAGTCCAAACTATTTTAGATAGCCATTTTCGAAACTTCAGCGACATGGTTGCACTGTCATTTGCTCCCGGCGCAGACTCCAAAATCCATTGTGTTGCGACCAATCAGCTTGGAGTTGATCGTGAGTTTAGGCCCAATTATGACGATGTTTTGGCTCACCCCATTAGCAGTGCCGTTCCAGAGGCTTCAGAGCCTGATTACTTATCGGCAGTATTTAAAAGTAGCGTGACTAAAAAGCCAGTTGTGTTGTTGAAGTATGGTGTACTGGACGAAGACGGAAAGCTGCTAGGCACCTTATTTTCCGAGATATCATTGTTCAATATCGCCAAGATGTGCTCAAAAATTAACTTTGGTGTTAAAGGTCACTGCGCGATTGTGGATAACCTAGGTCAGGTGGCTGCACACCCCAATAAAAACTGGGTTAGTGACATTCGTGATATATCAAAAGTTAGTATCGTTAAAAAAATGATGGCTGGGGAATCAGGTACTACTGAGTTTTATTCACCTGCACTGCAAGCTCAAATGGTCGCGGGCTTTAGCGCCGTTCCGAAGCTAGGCTGGGGCGTTATGATTCCTCAGCCTAAGTCTGAGCTGGTCTATACCTTCAATGCGGTACGCAATAACACCCTGCTTTGGCTACTGGCGGGGGTACTTATTGCTGCATGGGTGGCATGGCGCTTATCGGTGCAAATTGTTAGCCCAATTAAAGAGCTTATCGTTAGAACTGAAAACCTGGAACACCGTCGTGATTCATTCAGTCTGGGCGCAATTCCTTACAACAGCCCCAAGGAAATCAAAAAGCTATGGCGCTCATTCTCACGTTTGCTAACCGGTTTGCAAGCCTCAAATAAAGAGATTAAGCGGCTTAATGTGTCGCTGAGTCAGGATATTGAAAAAGCGACTGAAGCATTGCTGGCCAAGAATAAAGAGTTGTATGAAGTCAGTATTTTAGACCACCTAACATCACTGCCTAACCGACGCTATTTCAGCAACCATTTGGACGAAGTGCTATCTCGCAAAACGCGCGAGTCTATCGGCGTTATATTTATTGATGTTGACCACTTCAAGTCGATTAACGACCAATATGGCCATGAGATCGGTGATGCCGCGTTGATTCATTTAGCAGCGATTTTTAAACGTGCCGTTCGCAAAGAGGATGTACTTGCACGTTTGGGTGGGGATGAGTTCGTTATTTACATTCACTCGGCTGACCAGAAAACCTTGTCGCGAATCGCTGAAAGCATCCGTTACTTAACACAAACTACGCCACTTAAAATACCGGATGGTGATCTCAATCTAACCTTATCGATTGGCACAGTTCATCATATTTCAGATGGAAAAATGGCGGTAAAGGATTTCTTCAGGCTGGCAGATCAAGCCATGTACGCTTCCAAAACGGATGGGCGTAATAAGGTAACTCATTATGCTTTTGGCCCTGCGGAGCGCGAACCAGTCAACGATTAGGCTTAAGGTCAGTGGCTCATTGATAAGGCAATAAAAAGGCCTTGTCAGAAACAAAGCCTTTTCCTAGTTATACTGGTTGCGTAGCGGTTTACTTCCAGCCCTGCAGCCATTGCTCGCTGTCTTTTAAGTCCTGCCACTCAATCGGCGTGGCGCGCTTTGATAGCACGGCTTCGATCAGGCAAGCAATAACAACGCCCTCCTCATCAAACTCCACCTCTGTCACCATGAAATGCTTTTCACGGTTTAGTGGATTAACCGCAGTCCATTTGCTATTAAGCAGCTTCTTAGGATTGATCGTATTCATAGGCTTATCTGTAAGTAATTAAAACTTCACTAAGGTCCAACCCGGAGGCTGAATCGAGCCATCGGATAGCAGAATCTTCTGCTTGGCCAATGAGCCTGTATAGCGATTCAAGCTCTCCTCAGTCATGCGTCCAAAGGCAGTGCGAAAAATCACTGATTGCGACTTCAGCGCATCCAGCTCGCCCAGCATGGCCTTATCAGTACCGACAATCACGGTTTGATAGCGAGAGCTTGATTTCAAGTCACTGATCCAATCATCCATATCCGCAAATTTCGGCTTCATGGAGTAGGAAGTATCAACCACTACCAGTACTTGGGACTGATGTGAGCTGAAGTACCAATGACCGACACCCCAGCTCGCAACGTGTAGCACAATAAATAGCGAAAACACCTTCAGTAGTTTCATAGTGAAATTACATCTCCGAGTTCAGCAAGTTACCAATTCGGTAAGAGGCAGAGCCAGTGCTTGATTCAAGATAAGCCCCTTCTGCCAAGCTGGCCAGCGAACGTAAGTGCTCTGAGCTAAGCTCATAAGCGATCGTGTGAATTGGAATGCCAGACCATTCTAATGTTGTCTGGATATCAGCAAAATCAACGCCACGGTTAGTTTCGCCATCCGACAGCAGGAAGATGACTTTCTTATGATCCGGGTTTTGCTTACCAAACTCTAATAACAGTTCAGAAGCGACCAACACCGCATCATTCGTTGCGGTTCGCCCGCCAGTGGTTAAGCGCCCTACTGCGCCGTTAAACAACGCCTTTTGCTGAACATCGAATGGACGGATAAATAAATCTACATTCACCTTGTCACTGTAAGTAACCAAGCCGATGGCATTGGTTGAGCTGATCAGATCAGAGGACTCGGCCAAAGCGAGCTTCAGGTTTTTAATTCGTGTGCCTTCCATTGAGCCGGAGACATCCGCAACAAATACTGCAGCAACTGGGCGACCGCCAGACTTTTTCAATTTCCAAAGCTTCTGTGCCTGTCCAATAATCGAGCCATCTTTAAATGCATAAGCATCTTTGTAATCACTGGTTTTACCAAAACCAAAGCGATCAAAAACTGACTGCTGGGATTCAATAAACTCAGCAAATAGTTTTAACACTTCGCGCTCAGCAGGATCGGCTTCAGGTGTTGCATAAAGTGGGCTGTCATGGCGTACCCCGAATGGCAAGAATTGATAGTCGTTCATGCCGGAGACATTTACCCAAGTCTGATGCTCCATCACTAAGGCATCCAGCACCCCACTACCTTGCGCGGCATCACGCATCTGGATGGTGTTTTGCGCGACAAATGGCACACCCGTTTGGAACGCTTCAAAGGCGCTTGCCACATCTGGTGACAGCATTTGTGACTCATCGCCTTGAGCAAAGGAGTTCAATACAGTCAGCAGGAAGTTAAGACCGGTACTGGATTGATAAGGATTGGTGTAACCCATTGCAAAGCTGCCGCTACTTACATTGGTCAACAGCTTGGCGACATCCAGTTTGCCATCGGTGGCAATCATATCCACCTTGGATTTTTTAACGATAATGCCGGCGGTATTGGGTGCAGTGACTTCCGCAATCGTTTCCAGTGGCACACCATTGGCATTCAGCAAATCAGCCCAAAGCTGGCTACTTGGCGAATAAGCATCCGGCATATAGCGGCGCGCTTGCATAAACTGAGCACCTAAACCCGATGCCATTTTACGAATCGCGATCTTAGCCTGCTTGCCATTACTAATGGTTTTGCCTTGACGATTAAAGGCTTCTGCCATCTCAATATAGAAGCCATCACGCCCTTGCCCGGCTTTCTCCGAGGACGTGAAAATCTCTACCGCCTCAGTACGCATATCATCCCGCGCATTTAGTGAAATCGGGTACTCTGCCAAGTCTGGCAACATAGACAGTAGATTGGTTTTAGTCAGCTGGATATTGGCGCGAACCTGATTCTCACGATAAGTCGGTTGAACCGTCTCGGTGACCAGTTTCTTAATGTTCTCTGCGGCTTTCTCAGGAGAATCAATTTCGGTGGTACAGGCGTTCAGAACGATAGCCACCGTACTAACTATAAACAAAGTTGAAAATCGTTTAGCGTGACGGGTGAAGCGTGGGAGTGACATAGTAAATTCCTGTGCTTTATTAGCGATCATTATTAGCAATTTGGGCCAGAGCAACCAGTCGGGCCAAGGCATCGGTTCGCTCAAACTGGCTGAAGGAGCGGATATTGGCGATCTCAACCGCTGTTTCAGTCAATGAGTGGAACAATTTATTATTTTCTTCCAGTAGCTTATTCATGCGCTGCTGTTGCTCATCATAGAGCTCGGTTTGTTTATCGTGGCGTTCTTGCTGCTGGCTGGTTCCGATCTGTTCTTGTTGGCGGTAGTTGCGCGATAAGGATGACATGCTGTGGCTCACCGCCGTAATATCGGCCAAGTTTTGAATGGCATGTTTTTGAACGGTACGCGCAGCACTTAAATAAGTAACCGGGCTATTGGGTTTGCCAAAGAAGCGAGTCTCTACCACCGAATGATAATCATCAATGATGTCATTGAGTACATCGGCCTGACGAATCCCCTCATCAAGCTTCAATTGCTTGAGTTCGGTTTTAATGTCTTTGAGCCGTTGGCTCATTTCGGCATGTTCTTTGGCTTCCCGCTCCTCCAGCCACTCCACATCATCTGACTCGGAGTAGCCCGCGAAGCGATAGACTAATGGCACACTGAGGACTGCCACAGCCGCGACCACAAGGTACAAGCCGGTGGCCATTAGGTTGCCTTGAAACCACCAGAAGAATGCAGCGAGTAAAGGCAGCGAGAACGCTGCTGCAATTAAGGTATAGCGTTTAATCATGCCTGAAGTGTCTCACGTTCAAAGATTAGTGTCATTATAGCGGGCTTACGCCATATCGGTTTCGGCCATTTTTGGCGTAGTAGCTTTGTCACTTATTCACACATACCGTTCGTCGGCGACGAAATGTCAAGACCTTTTAGGGTGTAAATGTGCAATATTGTAAAGCACTCTAAGTTATTGATTGTAAGCGTAAAAAAATAAATGAATAAAAACTAATCAATCTGCTTAGAGTCTGATATTTAAAGGTCTGAAGCGGCTTTTTGAAACACTACTAACAGACTTATCCACAACTTCTGTGGACAAGTTTGCAGACTACCGAGTCAAGCGAAAAACGGCTCATTTTAGCTAAAAAACAGAAATAATAGACTTGCCAATTGCTGTTTTATCTGAAAATTGAGCCTCTCTCATTGCTTTATAATTAGTCAGATCGGCGCATATCCTTGCGTAGTATAATTCCAATAATTGAGTTTTAATTTTACACTAAGAGATGGTCTGTTCCAGCACATGAACTTCGCCAGGCTCCAAGGTTTTTCCCTGAGTGACTGCGGTTTCTACGCACAACATACCCAGATAACCATCATCAGCCATGTCGACAAGATCTGCCGAACGCTTAGTCCACGGGTTCCAAACCACCAAGCTGTCATGCCCAACGGAGTCCACCGTCGTTTTACCATCGCCCTGCGCAATGCTCACACGACCTACAGGGTTCAAGTGGATGCGGTCAGTCTCTTCGCTAAAGCGATACGGTTCCGGCGTTGGCAGAATGGCCCAGTTCTGCGTTTTATCAGAATAGTCGCCAGACAAGCCTTGCAACTCAGTGTGATTAATATCAAGCACATCAAAATACGTATGCAGGGCACCGTTATAAGTAAACGCGGTATCGCCGGTATTTTCAGTACTTAATGATACGGATAAAGAGTCGCCAACCCGAATGGTCAGCAATAAGCTGGCAGACCCTTCAAAGCCTTTGCCGGCCGTATCGGTCAGCTCCAGTGTAATTTCGGTAAATAATGGCTCGTCAGAGGCATTAATCACTCGCCAGTAGCGCTTTCTGGCATAGCCATGTGCTTGTAAGTCGTCATCGCGGCTACCAAACCAAGGCCAGCAGACCGGAATACCACCGCGAATAGATTTACTGCCATCGAAGCGTGCCGTCTCGCTAACCCACAGCCGCTCACGGCTATCATGCTTGGGCTCAAAGCTCAGCATGTGGGCACCCCACAAAGAAATTGAGGCGGCTGCAAATTCATTGTCGATCTCAAGAACTTCTATTACATCAGAGCGTTGAGACAATGTCACACTCTCGGGCATTACAACCATAATCAACTCCTGGGAAATTTATATCTTCCCTAGTGTATTCGGATTACTGGCAGAGTAAAACCAAAGCACACAAAAATACGGCGATAAACGTATTCGGCTAACTACTGACGGTATTTTTACGGCGTCCGGCTGCGCGCTGTTCACGCTTCTGGCGCGAAGCTTCACGACGAGCTGACTCCGCTTTGAGCCGATTCTCTCGCTCTGTTGCCGCTTGCTTGCGCTCTAATAAGGTCGGTTTGCTCGGTTCGCAGCGGCTGGCAACAAGCTTGAGTAGTGGTTCTAATACGCTATCTAATGAGCCTTCATCCCAAGCCGTGACATCTACAGTGGGAGCGATGCGCATGGATTCAGGAATAACGACCTCACGATGCCGTAATGACAGCAAGGTATTATTAGCCATCGCCGCTTCGCTATCGTTTAATACCCAGTAATCCTCTACTGAAGTCTCAGACCAGATACTCAAAATACAGCGCGAGGCTTGCATGGCTTGGCCATTGCTTTCATAAAAATCTTGTCCGGGTACAACGGTACTATTCCAGCAGACATCGTAACCGGCATCATCCAATCGTGAGGCCAATAAAGAGACCCAGTGTCGTTCTCGAGTGCCATAGCTTATATACAGGTCAGACATGGCTAAACTCCCTTATTATTAGTGGTAGCTGAATGATAACGCCATAAAACACGAATCAATCAATCATCAGACGGGAGGCCATACCGTTTATGCCTTTCCTTTGAATGCCATCGGCAAGCCTGCAACCACCAATACCACGTGATCTGCAATGTGTGCGATATCCTGATGTAAGCGACCGGCAGTATCGACATAGTCCCGTGTAAGCGAGCCCATTGGGATAATGCCCATACCTACTTCATTACTCACTAGAATGATCTCCCCCGGCAGTGTTGCTAGCGCCTCAAGAAAGTCTTGCGTCTCGCCCTTAATATCAACGGCCTCCTCCGCACATAATAGATTGGTGATCCACATGGTTAGGCAGTCAACAAGTAGCGTAGTGTTTTCACTGGCATGACGCTTTAAGGTCTCAGCCAATTGCAAAGGGCTTTCAACGGTTTGCCAATACTCAGGACGGTCTGCCTGATGTAATTCGACTCGGGCTTGAATAGCTTCATCTCGCACTTCGGCAGTGGCGACATACACAACCGTCTGCGCCGCGGCTTTAGCCAGATTTTCGGCGTAGCGGCTTTTGCCTGAGCGAGCACCACCTAGTACTAATGAAATTGACATGCTTACCTCGTTGATAAATGGCTATTTTTAATAGCTTCGCATCATAGCAGCTTCATTTTCCAGATCATCGATTAACCTAATAACTTCAGGCCAAGTTATTAATCAGCTGGCTTCTTATTGCCCGCTCAGGGAACCTCTGGTCGGCATAGGGAGTCGGAAATGACAGACTAACGGCATTAAAAGCACATTGATTATTATGTGCTCAGAGCATCTTGGATAAGCGCATAAGTTTATAACAAAGTCCGTGCAAACCTTTGATACTACTTGCTTAGTGCTATAAGATAAACGCTCAAAATGTACAGTAAGTTACCGAGTTGACTGACTAATTTAATAAAACCGATATCAGGGAAGGAACATTTATGAATGTTATGAGCCGATTAAAGCAGGTAGCTTCTGTGTCTACCATTATTTTCAGCCTCGGCATGGCGCCAATGAGCCAGACAGTGGCTGCCGAGCGTTACATCGTCTCAGGCGTTGCGAGCTGGGATACCCTGAATATGCGCAGCCAGCCAAATGCTAGCAGCACCATTATTGGTGAGATTCCAGCATCCGGCAGCAACGTAACCAGTAATGGCGAAAGCACTCAGGTTGGTCGTAGTACTTGGGTAAAAGTGGCTTACAATGGTGTCAGTGGTTGGGTTAACAAGCGCTATCTGGCGACTGATTACAGCTACAGCGCAATTCCTGCGGTAAAAACAGCACCAAGACCTGCGCCGACACCACTGCCAGCAACGGTTAATCGCTCAGGCATTAGCATTTATGCCGCAGGCTCATCAACATCCACTAATACCGGCGCGACCCGAAGTGTCTATGTTGGCCCTGGCGCAGGTTTGCCACCGATTGTTAGCAAGCAACGCCCAGCCCCAGTTTATGTTAACCGCACACAAGTAGCAGCTGCCAATACTGCAAATACGCATAGCCACCCTGCTAACCGTTGCACACGCTCGGTTTCTCATACGCATCCAAACGGTGCTAACCAGCATTCACATCGCTACAGTTGCCAAGGCCAAGCTCAACCAGCAGCGCGTCCACAAGTGCAAGTACGTGCAGCGAATGTGAACCAAGGCCAAACTGCGGTTCGTGTTACTCAGGCGGGTTCACACACTCATCCACGTAACCAATTTACCAATGCAGTAACTCACAGCCACCCAGGTGGTACAGCGGGTCATAGTCATAACTATGGCGGTCAGCGTGCAGGAAATAATGCAGCGACTCAACAGCAGCAAGTTCGCCAGCAGGTTACAGTAGCGCAAGGCGCACTCGTGACTCACATTCACCCAGCGACACAGTATAACCAGCAAGTGACACATACCCATGCTGGCGGTGATGTGATTCATCCACATGACTTCCTGATGCCTAGAGCTGCGGTACAGACTCAAGCGCAGCAGCAAGTTCAAGTCTCTGCTAATACACATACGCACCCTAAGAATCAGTTCACCAACTCAGTGACACATACCCATTTAAACGGTGCTAACTCGCATAACCACAACTATGGCGGTGCTCGCTAATTGCCTGTGGTGTTGGGGTCGGTCATCACGCTTTTATGACCATTGGTCAGTGTTTAGCGGGTGACGGAATGACTCAACTGGTATTAATTTAAGCACAAAACTAATACCCCCGTATGTCAGACCCCAATATAGCCCCGGCAAGATGGATCTTGTTTCGGGGCTTTTTTTGTCTATCAATAATAAGGATTGTTTATATGAAAAGCATTCGTACGATCAAACAGGTCTGCCTGATGGCTGCGGGCACGCTACTGAGCTTTCAAATGGCTCATGCCTCCATGTTTCAAATTGCAGGTGTTGCCAATTGGGACTCTTTAAACATGCGCGCAAAGCCCGGCGCATCGGCTAGCGTGGTTGGCAAAATCCCAGCTAATGGTCAAAATATCCGCCATCTCGGAAAGCAAGTTAAGGTGGGTAATACCACTTGGGTAAATGTGATCTGGCAAGGCCGAAATGGCTGGGTTAGCTCTCGTTATATTCGCCCAATGCAAGCGGCTAGTGCGCCAGCCCCTGCCCCCAGACCTGCTGCGCCAGCCTCTCGTAATACGGCTAATGCGCAGCCACCTGCAGCTCAGCCGCAAGCGATACGCCCAACCACTGCGCGAACCCCGGCTGTTAGTAACTCTAAAGGTAAATGGGTATTAGAGTGTGGCGATCGCAGTCCATTCTGGCGGGTAGTCGTTCACCCTAAAGCGTTGGATGTGAATAAGCACGGCCAAGCTATCGGCATGCTGCCAATTACCTATGAGAAGCAGAATCGTAACCGCTGGAATACGGCAATGAAGACGGTACTGAAAGCCACCAATGGCCCATTCAGCACTAACATGACCATCAAATACACCAAGCAATGCAACTACACCTTACGCAATGAGCGTGTGCATTATTGGGTTGAAGCCAATTTGGATGGGGATACGTTTAAAGGTTGCTGTCGTGCAGTGCGCATCGAGTGATGCCACACTGCACTGTGCCTAAGGCGATTAATTAATCGTCGTCGGAGTCCGGCATACTCTTGTAAAAAGATGCGCCGGGCTTCTTTGCTGCGACCGGCTTATCAGAAGCTGGTGTAGCTGGAGTCGATTTTTTGTAAGGGCTGCTAGAAGTGCTCGTCGTTTTGGCTGAGCCATACACTGAGCTGCTTTCCGACTCCGTCTTTTTATTCGGGCTAGTCGATTCAGATTTGCTTGCTGCAAGATTAGAGCCAAATGGCTTTTTCTCGCGACGACCTTTCTTCTCCACTTTACGCTGCACCTTGCGCTTTTTACCAATCACTTTCTTCGGCTTTTTACGCGCAGGTGGTGGCGGTGCAACAGCATCTGCTTCAAAGCCTGGAATCGTCTCACGTGGGAATTGCTCACGGTAGAACTTTTCAATCGCTTCAAAGTGCGTCATTTCATGGTGCGCAACCAGATTGATTGCCTGACCGGTTTTACCGGCACGACCAGTACGACCAATCCGATGCTGATAATCATTCGCCTGGCGTGGTAACTCGTAGTTAATTACACAATCCAGCGAACCAATATCCAAGCCACGGGCAGCGATATCGGTAGCCACCAATACACGCAAATCACCCATTTTAAACTTAGTAAGCGCTGCTTCGCGCTGATCAGTAGGAATATTGCCGTGCAGCGCCAATACATCAACCCCTAACGATTTCAACGCTGCGACTAATTCATTACAACTGGTCTTCGTGGTGGCAAACACCAGTACTTGTTCCCAGTCATTCTCTTTTAACAGGTAGTTAAGCGCATGGATCTTATCCCGCAAATTAACCACGGCAACGTGTTGGTCAATCAGGATTTTAGGGCCTGCTGGTACATCGATAACTTCTGGGTTGTCCAGCACCTTACGCACTAAGTCACGAATGGAATCCGGGAATGTGGCCGTAAAGAATAGGTTTTGGCGGCTGTTTGGCAGGTGGCGCAGAATCGTTTCTACCTCATCCTGAAAATCAACGCTGACCATGCGATCAACTTCATCCAGCACCAAGGTTCTGAGCTTGTTAAAGACTACCGCTTTGGCAGAGATCAAATCCAGCAAGCGAGCCGGTGTCGCAACCAACACTTCAACGCCGCGTTTTAACACCGTGACTTGATGCTCAATATCACCACCGCCATATACACAAGCGCAACGCACGGTTGGGCGCATCTCGGCACCGAGTGCCGCAACCACTTCTGACACTTGTAAGGCCAGCTCACGGGTTGGCACTAAAATCAACGCACGGATATGGTGACCACGAGCGGCTTGCAACCCTTCTTCGCGGCGCTGAGAAATCAGCTTTTGCAGGAGTGGCAGCACATACGCGGCGGTTTTTCCGCTACCGGTTTCAGCGCGGGCCAGCACATCGCGGCCTTCGATGATTTTCGGAATACTACGCCCCTGAATCGGCATAGGACGCGAAAATCCCTGCGCAGTAATCGCAGTCAGCAATACGGGATCCAGCTCAAAACGAGCGAATGGATGAACTTCAGGTATAGTAGGCATGGTATTCACAGTAACAATCAATCAATCGCTCATTCTACCGTAAAGCTGACCGCGATATCAGTATTTAACGCAAGGCTTTCTGCAATGCCAGATACGAATCTTTTGGTGTGCGTTTTAAGCTGTCAAAATCAACATGCACCAGCCCAAAGCGCTTGTCATAGCCTAGCGACCACTCGTAATTATCCAATAACGACCAGATGAAATAGCCTTTAACCGGCGAACCATCATCAATTGCGCGCTTCACGGCAGCTAAGTGTTGATTCAAATATTCGATACGTGCCTGATCGGATACAGCGCCATTAGCCACTTCATCGTAAGAAGCCATGCCATTTTCAGTCACATAAATGGGTAAGCCTTTGGTGTATTCACGATCAGCCCAGGTTAGGAAATGATGTAAGCCATCGGGGTAGATTTCCCAGTCCATGGCAGTTTTTGGCAGTGGCCCCGGAAATTCCTTGTGGTATGGGAACTGATTAGTGCCATCTGGCCCAATTAATTTACGGGTGTAGTAGTTCACGCCGAGCCAATCAACTGGGGTGGCGATCGTTGGGAAGTCATCGGCATAATTCTTGGGTAAGTGAGGCTCCAAGCCTACTAAGACATCTTCAGGGTATGCCTGCTTAAATACGCCACCTAAGAACCAGCGGTTATAAATCCCATCATAAAGATCCGCTGCGGCAATGGCCTCTTCGGAGTTGTCCGCCGGTGTGGCGTATTCAAAGTTCATCACCACACCTAAGTTATCCATGCCTAAACCACGCATGGCTTGAATCGCTTTGCCGTGGGCTAGCAGGATGTGATGCATGGCGCGGCTGGCTGCACGAATGTCTTTAACGCCCGGTGCATGATGCCCAAGAAAGTGACTCAGCCACGCAATACACCAAGGCTCATTAAAAGTCGCTGCCGCTTCAACACGATCACCAATGCGCCCCATAATGACTTGTGTGAAGTCCGCAAACCAATCCGCGATATCACGGTTACGCCAGCCGCCCATATCCAGTAAGGCACTGGGCAATTCCCAATGATATAGGGTGGCATAGGGTTTGATATTGCGTTCCAGTAAGCCATCTACTAACCGGTCGTAATAATCCAATCCATCCTGATTTACCTGTCCGCGTCCTTCTGGCATCACTCGCGACCACGAGGTTGAAAAGCGATAAGAGTCCAAGCCCGAGCCTTGAATTAAGTCTAAATCTTCCGCCCAGCGATGGTAATGGTCACAGGCACGTGAGCCATTTTCACCCCGCACCACATTGCCCGGCGTGAGCGCAAAGTCATCCCATTGTGAGGGGCCGCAACCACCAAACTGACTACCTTCAATTTGATAGGCTGAGGTTGCTACGCCAAATTCGAAACCTTCGGGAAAATCTTTACGTGTGAATTCAATAGTCATGGTTTTATCCGTTTTCTAAAATTGGCTGGGGTTAGTGATAGCGGTTATCAGTCGAGATTTAGTGGTCAAGTTTATTAGGTAGTTATTAACAAGAGTTGGCGGTGAGCGCTGTCATTTACAAGGAACGCGGCGGCGCAGTCGAACTACCAAGCACCAGCTCGGCTTCCCAAAGTAAATTTCGGGGTTGGGTATCGTTACTATTAATCATGTCGATTAACATTTGCGCGACGCTACTCCCTGCATCCTGAATCGATGAGCGCAGTGAGGTAAACATCGGAATGTCGCCACTGTTTTGCAGAAATGATAATTGATCGTCATAGACAATTAATGAAATGTCTTTGCCCGGCACTAAATTATGCTCATGCATGGCCCGTACCGCACCAAGTGCCGGTAAAATACTGGAAAACAGCAAAGCTGTTGGGACTTTATTCGCAGCGATTAGTGCTTGCACCGCCTGATAGCCTTGCGGCTCGACCATTTCCCCGCTAAAGCGCAACTCAGGGTCATGTTGAATACCAGCATTTCTCAAGGCTTTAAAGTAGCCATCACGGCGTCGTGCAGCAAAGTTCATGTATTCAAAACCATTCACTAAGCCGATATGTTGATGACCCAAATCAATCAAAAACTGAGTCGCCCGCTCAAAGGCGCGGAAGTTATTCACATCCATCCAACTGTAGGTAGACTCCTCATCCAAGGTGCGACCATGCACCACAAATGGCAATCCTAAAGACTGTAATAACTCAATGCGGGAATCTTCAACCAAAGGGCCATGCACAATCACGCCATCGACTCGCCCGTCTTTGGCGAAGCGTCGGTAGACCGCTTCCTCCTCTGACTCAGGCACGACACTCAATAACATATCAAAGCCCGCTTTGGCGTAGGCGTCCCCTGCTCCTGCAATAAAGTCCGAGAAATGCGGGTTAATCATCCTATGCTCCGTCAGCGGCACCACATGGCCGATGGCTCGGGATTTACCAATCGCAAGGCTGGTGGCATGATGACTCGGATGGTAATTGTGTTGCGCGGCGGCGCTCATGACTCGCTCGCGGGTCCGTTCACTGACTTCGGGGTAGCCATTTAACGCACGGCTAACGGTCGTCGGCGAAAGCTTAAGATGCTGAGCAAGTTGTTTGAGATTCATAGCCACCTGATTTTCATCAAAGCACCCAAAGCGCTTTGGTTATTTCAATTTACCGAATATAGCCCAAGCCAATAAAACTAACAAGCCTCACGGTTATATTGCAGATTTTTAACATTTCATTGACTTAATCCTGTCTTTTTGTTTTCCTATAGGCTCCAGATTACCCAAACGCAAAACCAAAGCGCTTTGGATAAGGCCAGACTTTTAGAATTGATAGTTTCTATTTTTGACTGGAGTTACCGGGAGGATACTCAGACGATGAACAAACTTTTACTTACGGCAGCCATTGCCGCTAGCCTGACCTGTGGCAGTGTCATGGCAGATACCCCAAAGCTTAAATTTGCACCAGGCAAAGACAAGCGCTTTAACTGGGATAGCTATGAAGCCCTAAAGAAAACCGACCTTAAAGGTGAGTCAATCACGGTATTTGGCCCTTGGCTTGGCCCCGATAAAGACTTAATCGAAAGCGTCATCGACTACTTTGAAGCCGCCACTGGCGCTGAAGTAAAGTACGCAGGCTCTGACTCCTTTGAGCAGCAAATCGTTATTGATACCCAAGCGGGTAGCCCTCCTAATATCTCCATCTTCCCTCAGCCTGGCTTGGCTGCTGACCTAGCTTCCAAAGGCCTGCTCTCACCATTAGGTGATGACACGAAAGCCTGGGTTGCTGAGAATTACGGTGCGGGCCAGTCGTGGGTTGATCTGGGAACGTACGCCAATAAAGAAGGCGAAAAGGAATACTACGGCTTCTTTTATAAAGTCGATGTGAAGTCACTGACTTGGTACATCCCTGAGAACTTTGAGGATGCGGGCTATGAAGTCCCGACTTCAATGGAAGAGCTCAAAGCGTTGACCAAGAAAATTGCTGCCGATGGTGGCAAGCCATGGTGTATTGGTCTGGGTTCCGGTGGTGCGACAGGCTGGCCTGCAACCGACTGGGTTGAAGACATGATGCTGCGCACACAATCTCCTGAAGATTATGATAAGTGGGTAAGCAATGAACTGAAATTTGATGACCCTAAAGTATTGGGTGCCATTGATGAGTTTGGTTGGTTCGCCCGTAACGATAAATACGTCGATGGTGGCTCAGCTTCTGTTGCGACTAATGACTTCCGTGAAAGCCCTAAAGGTTTGTTTAGCTCGCCACCAAAGTGCTACATGCACCGCCAAGCGTCATTTATTCCATCCTTCTTTCCTGAAGGCACTGAGCTGGGCGAAGATGCTGACTTCTTCTACTTCCCTGCTTATGCAGAAAAGGATTTGGGTAAGCCGGTATTGGGCGCAGGTACGTTATTCGCGATTACCAACCCATCCAAGGCAGCAACGGCCTTTATCGACTTCCTGAAAACGCCGATTGCGCATGAAGTCTGGATGGCGCAATCAGGCTTCCTGACTCCATTCAAGGGTGCTAACCCTGAGCTGTACGCCAATGAGTCGCTGAAGAAGCAAGGTAATATTCTGCTGGAAGCCACGACCTTCCGCTTTGATGGCTCTGATCTGATGCCGGGCAAAATCGGTGCCGGTGCGTTCTGGACTGGCATGGTTGATTATGCCGGCGGCAAATCTTCTGCCGAAGTCGGCGCAGCCATCCAAAAGACTTGGGATGACCTGAAAAAGTAAAGCCCCGCACGTTCTGACCTAAGCCAGACTCCACTTTCGAGTCTGGCTTATCCGCTACCTAACCTTCTAGTCGTTGAAAGTTATGGAACAAATCCTATCCGCCCTACTAGTCATGCTGCTTGGCATTGCTGGCTGTGTTTTATATTTTGTCGGCTCCAATGTGTTATTGGACCGCATTTACAGCATTGAGGGGAAATCTCCTGATGTTGCCTCGCGCAATTTACGCCGCATTGCAATGATACGCCCGTGGTTATTCATGGGGCCGGCTTTGCTGGCACTCGGGATCTACTTGGTGTATCCGGTGTTTGAATCGCTGCGACTGTCGCTCTATGGGCGCAGCAGTGAGGAGTTCGTCGGGCTCGCCAATTACTTGTGGCTGTTTGATGATGAAGAATTCCGTCAGTCATTCAAAAACAATATGTTATGGCTGATCGTGGTACCGGCGCTCTCCACCTTTTTTGGCCTGATTATTGCCGCCCTGACCGACCGGGTTTGGTGGGGTAATATCGCCAAAAGCCTAATCTTTATGCCGATGGCCATCTCCTTTATCGGTGCCTCCATTATCTGGAAGTTTATCTACGATTATCGTGGCGAAGGTGCTGAGCAAATTGGTCTGTTAAATGCCGTCGTTCAGTATTTTGGTGGCGATGCCCAAGCATGGATTACCGTGCCATTTTGGAACAATATCTTCCTGATGATCATTTTGGTCTGGGTACAAACCGGCTTTGCCATGGTGATTTTATCGGCCGCATTGCGAGGCATTCCAGAGGAAACGGTTGAAGCTGCGGTGATTGATGGCGCAAATGGTTTTCAGATTTTCTTTAAAATTATGATCCCGCAAATCTGGGGCACGATTGCCGTGGTTTGGACCACCATCACTATCCTAGTGCTTAAGGTATTCGACATCGTACTCGCTATGACTAATGGCCAGTGGAGCACACAAGTACTCGCGAACCTCATGTTCGATTGGATGTTCCGCGGTGGCGGTGACTTCGGGCGAGGTGCCGCGATTGCGGTGGTTATTATGATATTGGTGGTTCCGATTATGATCTGGAATATTCGTCAGGCTAATCAGGATTCAGGAGCACGATAAGATGTTACAAGCAACGAAAAACCGTGCCGCTGTCACTGTTTTTTTACACCTCAGCGTATTGATTCTGGTGATTATGTGGACCCTTCCTACCGCCGGATTATTTATCTCATCTCTGCGTGATAAAGACCAACTGGCAGTCTCTGGCTGGTGGACGTCACTAGCGACTTCGCAGCAAAATTTAGTCGGTCGCTCGCTAGACCCTGATAAACAAATCGAGCGCGATGGCCGCTATATTTTATCGGGCAATGTATTCGAGGAAGGTACTGGTGTGGTCTCTGCTTTTGGTTGGCAGTCACAAAACCCCGCTGAATTTCCCCCAGGCGTGACCGCAGAAATGCGCAAAGGTCAGCAACTCACCGTGCAAGCCGATGGCCAATACGAGTTCAGCTCGCCCGAGCCTTGGACCGGTTCGCGGGGTAAGCGGGTATTCTATACCGCCGATATTCCTCCACGCTTTACGCTGGATAATTACCGCGAAGTACTCAGTTCTGAAGGCATCGGACAATCCTTTATCAACTCGTTGACGGTTACCATTCCCGCCACCGTGATTCCGATATTGATCGCCGCCTTTGCTGCCTATGCATTGGCTTGGATGCAATTCCCCGGACGTGCAATCCTGATCGCAACCGTGGTTGGCTTACTGGTTGTACCGCTGCAAATGTCGCTCATCCCCCTACTCCAAATGTACAACGGCGTTGGTGCATTCTTTGGCGTGGGTGCAAAAGGCTATCTCGGGATATGGTTGGCGCATACCGGCTTTGGCTTACCACTTGCCATCTATTTACTGCGTAATTATATCGCTGGCTTGCCCCGTGAAATTATGGAATCAGCGCGTGTTGATGGCGCGAATCACTTCACCATTTTCAGAAAAATAGTACTGCCATTATCATTTCCGGCGCTGGCGTCATTCGCCATTTTCCAGTTCCTTTGGGTATGGAATGACCTGTTGATTGCGATGGTGTTCTTAGGCAATGGCGAGGATGAATTAGTACTAACCGGCCGCTTGCGTGAAATGCTCGGCTCGCGGGGTGGTAACTGGGAAATCCTGACCGCTTCCGCATTCATCACCATCACTGTTCCCTTATTAGTATTTTTCAGCTTGCAGCGTTACTTGGTCCGTGGACTACTCGCTGGCTCGGTTAAAGGAGGCTAGACCTTGAATTCAAATATTTCAGTTGTTCCAGACGTTGATAAAGACTGGTGGCGTGGCGCCGTAATCTATCAGATCTACCCTCGCTCTTATCAAGACGCTAATGGCGATGGGATTGGCGACTTAAAAGGCATTACCCAGCGCCTGCCTTATATTGCAGGATTGGGTGTAGATGCCGTTTGGATCTCGCCATTCTTTAAGTCGCCAATGAAAGACTTTGGCTACGATGTCTCTGACTATAAAGACGTCGACCCAATCTTCGGTAATCTGCATGACTTTGATGAGCTGATTAAAACGGCGCATCACCTCGGCCTGAAAATCATGATTGACTTAGTGCTCTCGCACACGGCTGATCAACACGAGTGGTTTAAAGAAAGTCGCAGCAGTCGGGATAATGAATACCATGACTGGTATGTGTGGGCAGACGCCAAGCCAGACGGCACCGCACCCAATAACTGGCTCTCCATTTTTGGTGGCCCAGCCTGGACTTGGGATACCACTCGTTGCCAGTACTATATGCACAACTTTTTAACCTCGCAGCCCGACCTCAACTTCCATAACCCTAAGGTGCAGGATGCTTTATTGGATGTGGCGGACTTCTGGTTAGCCCGTGGCGTCGATGGCTTCCGTCTGGATACTATTAACTTCTACTTCTGCGATAAATTATTGCGGGATAATCCTGCCCTACCCGATAGCCAACGCAATAGCAGCATTGCGCCCTCGGTGAATCCTTATAATTTCCAGAACCACCTCTACGACAAAAACCAACCAGAGAACATTGAATTTCTGGAGCGCTTGCGCGGCGTGATGGATGAATACCCTGCAGCTGCTGCCGTCGGTGAAGTGGGCGATGCGCAATACGGCATGCAAATACTGGCGGACTACACCGCTGGCGATAAGCGTGTGCAAATGTGTTACTCCTTTGAGTTTTTATCTGGTGATGCGCCCGATGCGCCACGCATCGAAGCGGTATTACGCAGCTTTATGACTGAAGCGCCGGAGAGTTGGTCATGCTGGGCTTTTTCCAATCATGATGTAGTTCGCCATGCGACGCGTTGGGCTGAGCATCACCCACAACAACATGATTACCTATGCCTGATGACGACGCTGATTTTATGCCTGCGTGGCTCGGTGTGTTTGTACCAAGGTGAAGAGCTGGGTTTACCAGAAGCCGATGTGGCGTTTGAGGATTTACAAGACCCGTATGGCATCACCTTCTGGCCAAAATTCAAAGGCCGCGATGGTTGCCGCACGCCAATGCCTTGGGAGCATGAAGCGCTGAATGCCGGATTTAGTGGCCATCAACCGTGGCTGCCACTGGCCGAACCACACCGCTTTTTAAGTGTGGATACACAGCAAGAAGCAGAGCACTCAATGCTTCATTTCTACCAATCTGCTCTAGCCATGCGCCGTAGACATTCTGTACTCGCAAAAGGTGCGTTAAGTGAGCTAAAGGCGACTGATCAGCTACTGCAATTTGTACGTCACGATGATAATGAAAGCCTGCTTTGCGCTTTTAATATTAGCGACCAGGCGGTGACAGTAGAGCTACCCGTGGGTGCTGAAAACATTGCTGAGCATGGGCTGTTTAATAGCACACTCAGCGATCAATCACTGGCGCTACCTGCCTGGAGTGCTTCGATTGTGCGCATTCCACACCTGCATTTATCCACTAACACCGACGCTAAGGAACTGTAAGATGGCCGGATTGAAACTCACCAATATCAAGAAATCTTACGGTAAAGTCGAAGTAATGCACGGCGTCGATCTGGAGATCGAGAAAGGCGAATTTATTGTGTTTGTTGGCCCTTCAGGGTGTGGTAAATCAACGTTATTGCGCATGATTGCCGGGCTGGAATCCATCACTGATGGCGAGCTGCAAATTGATGGCAAGCGCGTAAATGAAGTACCGCCCTCATTGCGCGGCATCGCCATGGTCTTCCAAAGTTATGCGCTCTATCCGCACATGACCGTGTACGACAATATGGCCTTTAGCCTGCGGATTACTAAAGCCAGCAAAGCGGAAATCGATAAGCGTGTGCGTGACTCAGCAGAGATGCTGCAGCTGACGGAATACTTGAATCGTTTGCCGAAAGCTTTGTCTGGTGGGCAGCGTCAGCGGGTAGCTATTGGACGTGCGATTGTGCGTAATCCGAAAGTGTTTTTATTTGATGAGCCGCTATCCAACCTTGATGCGGCGCTGCGGGTAAAAACGCGTTTAGAAATTGCCAACCTCAAAGAAAGCATGCCTGAAACTACCATGATTTATGTAACCCATGATCAGGTGGAAGCCATGACATTGGCTGATCGGATTGTGGTGTTATCACGAGGAATTATTGAGCAAGTGGGCTCCCCGCTAGAGCTGTATACCCGCCCTGCGAATCTATTTGTGGCGCAATTTATTGGTTCGCCAGCAATGAATATTTTACCTGCGACGGTAACGGCTACCGGCGAAAGTAGTGAAATTGAATTGGTGGATAAGCATCGGATTAAATTGCCAATTGCAGTCGATGCGGCGCAACAAGCTAAGCCTGTTCACTTTGGGGTACGCCCTGAGGACTTAACCCTGTGCGATGCTGAAGACAGCATCTTAAAGGGTAAGGTGTCGTTTATTGAGTCGCTGGGTGAAGTGACCATGCTGTATGTGAATATCGCAGATCATGAAGAGCCGATTGTGGCGAAGTTGCCCGGTATTATTGAGCTAAAGCGTGGTGATAAAGTTGCGTTTACTGCTAAGGCCGATAAGCTGCATTTGTTTGATGTGGCGGGGCTTAGTTTGGTGCATGGCTGAGATTTTTTGGCATAAAGATTGGGCGCAATACAGATTAACTTCCTGCATTGCGCCCCATCTACATTTGAGCCGTAGCCAGAATACTAATATTACTTGGCCATACAATGATCAAATGCCACAACCATTTGCTTAGCCACCGCTTCAATCGACTCCAGCGACTTACCCGGCTTATACAACGCTGAGCCAATCCCAAAGCCAGTCGCCCCAGCCTCTACCCATTCCGCAAAATTGTCCGGCCCTACGCCACCCACAGCAAACAGCTCTGTTTCCGCTGGCAAGATAGTCGCGATCGCTTCCAAGCCTTTGGTGCCAACCAAAAATGATGGGAAAAACTTCAAGCCATCAGCCCCTGCATCCAACGCGGCATAGCACTCGGTCGGCGTCATTACGCCAGGGTAAGAACTCATTCCCGCCGCTTTAGTCGCTTCAATCACTTTAACATTGCAGTTGGGCGATACCACCATGCGCGCGCCAATCCCAGATAAGCGCTGCACATCTGCAACCTTGACCACAGTCCCTGCGCCAATTTCTGCAACATCGCCAAAGCGCTTGATGATTCGCTCAATGCTATCAAATGGCTCTGGTGAGTTTAGTGGCACTTCGATCTTGGTAATGCCCGCATCAATCAAAACTTCAGCAACTGCTTCTACTTCATGAGGTTGGATGCCGCGAAGAATCGCAATCAAATTTCTGCTCATTAGTTTAATTCTCTGTGTTGTGTCGCGGCGATAAACAAGCCTTTTATGGTTGCCTTAGCCGCATTGATAATCGTTGAATTGATGTCTAAGGCCTGTAAAGCCTCAGCGTATAGTTGGGTGATTTCTGTCGCGCCGATTAGAACAACTGGCTTGCCATCCCAGTAGCTGCGCGCAATGCCAATCTCCTGACCAATTAACAAGCCAGAGAGTCGCGCCGCATTCGTTTCGGGTGATGTGCCATGCAGCAATGACGTCGCCCGCAGGCTAAATAAGGCGCTGGCGACCATTTCAGGCTTAGCAGCAGCTTCTAACGCGGCGCTTAAAAAGGCCTCTTTATCCAGCTCCGCATTAGCCGCAATACTATGGCGCAATACCGAATGCTTGGACAATACCGAGTACATCTCACCGGTCATAAAGGTCTGGAATTGCTGTACTTGTCCGGCTTCCATTCGCACCCATTTCGCATGTGTTCCGGGTAAGCAGATAGCACCGCTAAATTGCGGTTGATCGGCAAGCAAGCCTGCAATTTGCGTCTCTTCACCGCGCATCACATCAGCGGGTTCGGCTTGCGATAAACCGGGCAGGATTTGTACCTGAATCCTAGGATCATTAGTGGGAACGGTGGTCAAGCCACTGCCACTAACCGGCTCGCAAGGCACGCAGCGATACAGCGCCTCAACCCAGCCTTGTCGCGCCCCAACCATGCCGCAGGCAAACACAGGCGTGACCTTGCCTTCCGTCAACCATGGGCCGATAACTTCGATCAACGCCGACTCGAACTGATCCGGCTCCAAAGTGCCCATACCGCGATCTGAGCCGCCTTCGGCAAGGAGATTACCGGAGGCATTAATTGCAAAGGCACGTAGGTTGCTGGTTCCCCAATCCACGCCTATCCAACTTGGTACTGTCATTAATTTGGTTCCTTTATTATGAGCTGTGCTTATCAAATGGTGTGTTGTTTGGTGCGTTACTGACCATTACTTAATGGCTTTCTTTAGGCACTGCAGAGCCACGACAGCCTTTCAGAAAGTCAAAGTCGGCCCCAGTTTCAGCCCCTTCGACATGATCGAAAAATAGCTTAGCATAGCCACTGGCAGGCGGCTGAATGGTTGGTTCCCAATCCGCTATTCGCTGTGCAAACTCTTCATCTGAGATATCCAAATGCAGTCGTCGTGCTTCCACGTCCAGCTCAATCATGTCGCCGTTTTTAACGATAGCCAGTGGACCACCTAAAGCCGCTTCTGGCGAGACGTGCAGCACTACCGTGCCATACGCGGTTCCCGACATTCTGGCATCCGAAATACGCACCATATCTTTAATGCCTTTACGCAATATCTTCGGCGGCAAGCCCATATCGCCAACTTCGGCCATACCGGGATAACCGCGAGGGCCGCAGTTTTTCAGCACCATCACGCAGGTCTCATCGATATCCAAGTCTTCATCTTCGATCTTGGCTTTATAGTCGGCGATATCATCAAACACCACTGCCCGACCGCGATGCTTCATTAGCTCAGGAGACGCTGCAGATGGCTTTAATACCGCACCATTGGGCGAGAGATTGCCGCGTAACACCGCAATGCCACCTTGCTGAGTCAGTGCGCGTTCAACGGGACGAATCACATCCTCGTTCCAGTTTTTAACGCCCTCAACTTCCTCGCCAATTGAAAGGCCAGAAACGGTCAGCGCATCAGAATGCAACTTGCCCGCATCCGCTAACGCCTTGATCACTACAGGCAAGCCACCGGCATAGAAAAACTCTTCCATCAGGTATTCGCCGGATGGCATCAAGTTCACAATCGTCGCAATATCGCGCCCTTGAATATCCCAGTCATCCAGCGTGATATCGATGCCTACCCGCCCTGCCAGCGCCAATAAATGCACAACCGCATTGGTAGAGCCACCAATTGCGCCATTCACCCGCATCGCGTTTTCAAAGGCATCGCGAGTTAAGATATCGCTAGGCTTTAAGTCATCTTTAACCATATCAACAATGCGGCGACCACTTAAATGCGCGATCACCCGACGACGGCTATCGACTGCCGGAATCGCCGCATTACCTGAGAGCGCCATGCCGAGTGCTTCAGCAATGCTCGCCATGGTCGAGGCGGTCCCCATGGTGTTACACCCACCGGCACTACGCGACATCGACTGCTCAGCTTCCAGAAAATCTTCGGTCGACATTCTGCCGGCTTTAATATCTTCATTCATTTGGCGAATGGCGGTACCTGAGCCCATGCGCTCACCACGGAACCAGCCATTGAGCATTGGACCACCAGAAACCATAATCGCCGGAATATCGCAACTTGCTGCACCCATGAGTAAAGCCGGAGTGGTTTTATCACAGCCTGCTAATAGCACCACGCCATCCAATGGATTTGCTCGCAAGGCTTCCTCAACATCCATCGCCGCCAAATTGCGATACATCATCGCCGTTGGGCGCAGCGCACTTTCACTGGCAGAGAACACCGGAAACTCCATCGGCAAGCCACCGGCTTCATAGATGCCATGCTTTACCCGCTCAGCCAAGTCACGTAAATGCGAGTTACAGGGTGTTAGCTGCGACCAGGTATTGCAGATACCAATCACCGGTCTGCCATCGAATAAGTCTGCCGGTAAGCCTTGGCTTTTCATCCAGCTGCGATGATAAATATGATCTTTGGAAACGCCACCAAACCATTCTGTAGAGCGCAGTTTGCGAGGCCATTTAGCCGGTACAAATGTCATTAGTTACACTCCTTAAGCCAAAGCCCACGCATTGCAATTGTTGTCATTTCCATCATCCTATAAATTGATACTGTATTGAGTTCAGTCATTGTTTTAATCCGCCTCGCCTTTAACGCCCGGTGATTCCGGGGAAGGCGATCAGCAACGCCACCGCTAACACTTGCAGTGCGATAAATGGCAGCAATGATCTGAAAATAGTCGCCAAAGTAATGCCTTCGGGTGCCACACTTTTGAGGTAAAACGCGGCGGGCCCAAACGGCGGCGAGAGAAACGACACTTGCATATTCATGGCAAATAACACGCCGAACCAAACCGGGTCATACCCCAGCGTCACAATAATCGGCACGAAGATCGGCATAGTCAAAAGCGCAATACCCACCCAGTCTAAGAACATACCCAGCACAAACAAAATCAGCATCATAAACAGCAAAATAATGGTTGGATTGTCTGACACGCCAGTAATGAGATCGGAGACAAAATTGATGCCGCCCATGAGATTGAATACACCAACCAAGGCACTAGCCCCCATTCCAATCCAGACGATCATGCCAACCGTTTGCAAGGTTTGCAGCGCGGCATCTTTAATCATGATAAAGGTGAATTCACCGCGCACCACGGTCGATAGGATGACTCCCGCCACGCCGACTGCTGAGGCTTCGGTCACGCTGGCAATACCACCATAAATAGAACCCAAGACCCCCGTGACTACGCACATTGGTAAAAACAGGCCCTTCATTAAGCGCATCTTTTCAGCGGTTGGAATGTCTTCCGCTTCTGGGATCGGCGCTAAATTCGGATTCAGGTAAGAGCGAATCAACACATAGGCGACATAGAAACTTGCCAGCATTAAGCCCGGTAAAAAGGAAGCGGTAAACAGATCGCCCACCGACACATTCGCCGTTAAGCCATAGATGATCAGTACAATGGATGGCGGCACCATGGTACCCAGCGCACCACCGGCACATACCACACCAATCGCCAAATGCTTGTCATAGCCTAAGCGCAACATTTGCGGCAAAGCCACCAAGCCCAGCAGAACAATTTCGCCCCCGATAATGCCGCTCATGGCCGCCAGCACAACAGCAACCAGAATCGTTTGCACCGCAATACCACCGCGTAACCGGCCTCCGATAATGCGCATCGCATCAAACAAATCGCGGGCAATGCCGGAGCGGTCGAGTATCGCGGCCATCAGCACAAACATGGGCACCGAGACAAACACAAACGAGGATACAAAGGAATACACGCGACTGGTAATCAGTGGCACCACCTGCGGCCCAAACCAACCCAGCGCAAATACCAGTGCGACTAATAACGTCACATAAGCCAGAGGAATCCCGCTAACTAATAGCGCGAGTAACAGCCCGAACATAACCAAGGTGCCGTACTCAATCCCCAGCGATTGCAGTGAACCAAAAAACTCCATTATTTAGCTCTCCGCATATAATTGACTGCCAGCACTAAGAACTGAATAGCCATCAGCACCAGTACTACAAATAGAAAGACTTTCAGTAAACCCGGAAACACCGGGTCCCACGCGCTACCGGAGCGCTCTAATCGAAAACTGCCATCGGGCATAAACGCCGCGCGCTTTACCATCACCCAAGCGGCCCAAGCGAACATGCCGCTGGCCACCGCTGAAATGACCGAGATAACAAAGTCAAACACGCGCCGCACACCAGCCGGCACCATGTCATAAATGAGTACAACGCGAATGTGTTTGTCGCGTACCGTGCAGTAAAGCCCGCCGTATATAAACGCGGTCCCGCACAGGAATATTGTGGTTTCGTGTGCCCAATTGGTCGGCTCGTTAAACACATAGCGCAACACGATTTCATTAATCAGAATCGCCATTGAAGCGAGAATGCCCAACGCAAACACGATCCCCACTTTATCTACGACCTTGCCAAGCCATCCCGACTCCGGAATAGCGACCTCGACCACCTCGTCAGGTCTCTCTGTTCCCTGCTCAAGCATGTTAAGCTCCTTAGCGTTATCAGGCAGATCGGGCACTCACCCGACCCACCTGTCATTCATCGTGCGAGGCGGCTTTAGTTCATCAAGCCATTGGTTTTCAGGTAAGTCGTCAAGACATCGTAAACTTTCTTTGCATTGGGCGAACGCTCAGCAACTTTGACCCACTGGCTAGTGGCGATCGTACGAAACTTAGCGCGCTCTTCTGCTGACCAGTCAGACACGGTCACCTTGCCACCAGCTTTCGCCTTCTCAACCGCGGCCATATCTTTTTCAGATAGCGCTGCCACTTGGGATTTTGCAAACTCAGTGACTGACTTCTCCATCACTTCCTGCAAATCAGCCGGTAACTTGTCCCACTTTTGCTTGTTCATCGAGATCTCTACCAATGGCATAGAGTGGAAACCTGGGTATACAGGGAACGGCGCGACATCGTGCATGCCTTGCGCGTCATTAGTGGAATACACCGAATAATCAGCCGCATCAATTACGCCTTTATCCAAGGAAGTGAACACTTCAGAGCCCGGCAGATTAACCGGCGATGCGCCTGCGGCTGCAAACACTTGCTGTACCAAACCTTCTGGCGCACGCATTTTCAAGCCTTTTAAATCCGCAACGCTATTCAGTGGTTTCTTGGAAATAAACGCTTCCAAGCCCGGTGTTGTTGCGCCAATAAAGTGCAGGCCATAGGGCTCAACCAGCTCATTCATTAGCTCTTTTCCGCCACCGGTCGCCATGAAATCAAACATTTCTTGCGGTGCAGACCACGCACCAACCGGATTAGCAATCAAACCAAAAGCGGGATCACGACCGGAGAAATACGAGGTATCAGTGATGTGGCCATCTAAAATGCCACCGGCAATCGCATCCTGAGTTTCAGTGTGCGCCACGATTGAGTTTACCGGCAGCAACTCCACTTCAATCTTGCCATCGGACATTGCTTTAACGCGCTCAGTCCACCCTTGTTGCAGAATAAAGTTTGAATTTCCTGAAGGGTCTGAAGACTGGAATTTGAAATTATAGTCAGCTGCAAATGCTGTACCTGCAACGCTAACGCTTACTGCCGCACTCACTAATAGTGTGCTAAGTAATTGTTTCATGGATGTTTCCTCCTAATGGAACATTGAACCGGTCATTGCTTGAATAAATAAACCGGAGTGAAAATGATTGCGCAATCATTTGTGGCAAGTATATGATAGCGCAATCATAAGTCAACCAATATAATTTTGGAGATGCTTATTAAGTAGCTGCTATAGCATTGAATTCAATGTAAAATCCGGCTCAAAATTTAATGGGGAGAGGATGAAAAAGCCAACGCTAATAGATGTCGCACAGGAAGCCGGAGTTAGCCCGATTACCGTATCCCGCACCCTGCGCCAGCCCGACTTGGTCTCTGAAGCCATGCGCCTGAAAGTGGCCGCTGCGGTTAAAAAGCTCAACTACGTGCCAGACTCTGCCGCCGCAACACTGGCCTCCAACCGCTCAAACATTATCGGCATGCTGATTCCCTCCTTCTCCAATAGCGTCTTTGCCGATGTATTGGCCGGCGCCTATGAAGCCGCTAAAGACACCCGTTTTAATATCCAGATCGGTAATATGCAATACAACCAGCAAATGGAAGAAGCGCAACTCGCCAGCTTCTTAAGCGTAAAACCCGCTGGCCTGATTATTTCCGGAATCGATCAAACGCCCTACTCCAAAGCCTTGTTAACCCAAGCGCAATGCCCCGTGGTACAGGTGATGGACTTAAGCGATCAGCCCTTCGATATGATTGTGGGGTTTTCCAATGCAGACGCCACGACCCAAGCGCTAGAACACATGATCGGACAAGGCTTTAAGAAAATTGGCTTTGTCGCCGCACGCATGGACCTTCGAACTCAACGACGGATGATGACCTATCGCGAAGTGATGCAATCCCACGGCTTGCTTGATGAGCGCCTGATAGTCACGACCCCAGAACCTTCCAGCGCCGAACTTGGCCGTAAGTTGTTTAATCAATTACTCAGCAATGTGCCAGAGTGCGATGCAGGCTTTTTTAGCAATGATGACTTGGCAGTCGGTGCTTCTTTTGAATGCCAACGTAAAGGCATTCGGATTCCGGACGATTTTGGGATTTGTGGCTTTAATGATTTGGGAACCACGTCGCAGATTTATCCGGAGATAACCTCCGTGCACACGCCACGATTTGAAGTGGGGAAAACAGCCGTTGAAATGATACTGGCGGCCCAGAAAGAGCCGCTCAGTAATGAGGCTAGAATTGTTGACCTTGGCTTTGAGCTAGAGGTGCGCGCTTCAACCTTAATTACGCATTAGCTTAGGAACCAAGCCGCACGCAACGCACCAGATTATCAGGCCGATCCACATCACAGGCATTCACCGAACAGGTATCTTCCTCGGTCAGTGCGGTATCTGCCAATGATTTTATGGATGAGCGCTGCGCACCCGCACCATGCCAATCCGTATACTCAGTTTGGTCACCGGCCTTACTCAGTGCCTTTCCAAAAGCAATTACATTGGCATGGCTTTTAATATCGCCAAAGGTGGTACTGGTCCAATAATCCAGTGTTTCAGAGTCCTTGGTGATACCAAATAGCGATTCATTAATTGCAGGAAAATCCTTCTTATCGTAGTCCACAATGCTTTGAAGCTCTTTAGAATTCGGCAAATACCAGTCCTTATACCCTGCCAGCTCCAAGCCCTCGCAATAGGCCAAAGCCTCTTTCCATTCGCGCCTGACGCCATCATCCGCCTGCTGCCAAACACGCCCTGTGGCCGTATCTGAAACTGTGCCATCGTCATGCTTAACAAAGGCATTCATGCCATAGTTGTTCTCATCACCGCTCACGCAGCGCACATAATTACCCGGCGCTTTGCCATCTTTTGGGCCATTAGATAAGCCACTGCTGGCCGCTGCCTTGCCCGTAAAAAAGTCCAAACCCGTGCCATAAGCTTTAATATGACCATCCGCGAAATTAAAGCCGAATGCGCCCTCATTCTTACCATTCATTACCGGCCCTTTTACATACAGCGTGCTGCTCCAGTACTGACCAGCAAATACCATCGGTGGGTTTGGATAGCTAAAGTCAAATGCGGTGGTGTCGATATATGGCGTCGGCTTGCCCTGCTCTGGCTTGAGCAATTCACCGCGAAAATCGGCCAGCGAATACAGTTCTTTAATGGTGGGTACGCGCCAATTAGACAAGCCACCTAAGCTAAGCGAGCCGCAATAAGTTTTTGCCTCTGCAAATTGCAAGCGCTGATTGGTGGGCGTTTTTTGCCAGATTAGCTGGGTATTGTTGTCTTTCACCGTGCCATTATTCAGATTGGTATAAGACGCTGGCAAATGCTTGTGCTGCGCATCCTGACCATACAGCGCTGCGCCCGGAGCTGGGCATCCAATCGCATTACCCGCCACATCAAAGCACTTATCCTGCATGGTATCGACTAGCGGATAACTAGCTGCTTGCGCACTGCTTAGCGATAGGCTGAGCAAGGCTGTTAGAGGTAAAGCATAAGCTGAATATCGGTATTTCATAACTAACTCTCTTAATGACGTTGCTTGGTTTGCAAGTAGTTAACAATAAAATTAAGACAACATTATGCGCTGATAGACATCCAGTGGTCAGGTTTAAACGTGGAGAAATTATGGAGTTTGGGCGGCCACCGGCGCAGCGCCTGAATCACTTTGGAAGCCCACTTTCACCTATTTTGATAAGTAATTTTCCAAACTCTATCATTGAGCTACAGAGCTCATCATTTTTCGCTAGAGGATTCGATAAGGTATCTACTCTCGACCCAATGATATTTAATACAATTTGCATTTGTTGGTCATCTGGATCAATAAATGACAATGAATCGCCCCTAGTTGACTTGACTATATCCATAAAAAGAAATACGGTGTCATTATGACACCACTGGAGAGGACCGATGTCTACAATAAAAAATGATCGCATCACTGCAAGGGTTAATGATGAGGTGAAAAGCACACTAAGCGCTGCTGCTGAGCTAGTCGGCGCGACCTTAAACCAATTTTTGGTACAGGCTGCACTAGAGAAGGCAGAAGCCATTATCGAAAAAGAACGGGTAATTTATCTTGGAAGAAGGGACAGTGAGCTATTTTTTGATGCCTTGGATAGCCCGCCAGAGCCGAATCAAAAGCTAAAGAAAGCACTTGCTAACTATCGACTAAAGATAGGTTAATTCCTTTGTCATTAAATATTGAAGTACTCACTAAAAAGCATAATCGTACTCAGTTCAGTTGTGGTGATGAAGCACTAGATAACTATTTGGTCAAGGTTGCCAGACAGCACATCGACAAAGGTATTTCGAGAACATTCGTACTCATTGACTCAGCTGCCCCTTCCGACATTCTTGCCTATATGACAATAACTGTTTGTGAAGTAGCCTCAGCTGAGATTCCAGAGAAATCCGCAAAGAAATATCCAGCGATTATCCCAGCTGCCAAATTAGCCCGATTAGCAGTTAATAACCAAATGCAGCGGCAAGGCTATGGCCAGCTGATGATGATTGACGCAATGGAGAAGACATTATTGGCAGCTCAGAACTTGGGTATAGCTGGGTTATTTGTTGACGCCAAACATAACGCTGCCAAGCAATATTACGAACAGTTTGGTTTTCTTAGCCTGCCGGAGAAGTTAGATAACTTATTCTTGCCGATTGCCACCATTGGCAAATTGCTAGAAAAGTAAATCTAACCTCTCCAAGGTAAGTCAGAGTTGCATTAGCCAATATGCCGCATCAACAAAGCATACCCGCCATCTTCAGCCAACTTCACCCCTGCCAAATTATCCAATGGAATACGCACCACATGCCCAGAGCCAGGTGCCACTTCAATCGCTTGCCCAGTCTGTGTTTCCAGCTGCTGCAAGTTAAAGCGGATATTACCCGCTGGCGTGACCAATTCCATATCATCTTTCAAACCAAAGCGATTTTTCACATCCAGCGTTAACCACCCAGCTTGCGTATCACAGGCAATCGCCTCAGCCACAAATTGCTGATTCGGATTATCCGACGCGCCTTTGCCATAGTTCTGATATTCACTCGGTACATGGCGACGATAAAAGCCTTCGGTATAGCCACGATTAGCTAAATGATCCAGCTGCGTCATCAGGTTCATATCAAAGGTTTCACCTGCCACTGCCGCATCGATTGCCCGACGATACACTTGAGCGGTGCGCCCGACGTAGTAATGCGACTTGGTGCGTCCTTCAATTTTCAGGGAGTGAATCCCCATTTTCACTAGCCGCTCGACATGTTGCACCGCGCGCAAATCTTTGGAATTCATAATGTAAGTGCCGTGCTCATCTTCATAAGCAGGCATAAACTCACCGGGGCGGTTCTTCTCTTGCAGCAATACCGGCTGCACTTCATCGTGCGGCGACCATTGCCCCATTGCGCTGGTATCGACCGCCACCAGATCGCCAATTTCATTTTCTTTAGCATCGTGCGCGTTGTATTCCCAACGACAAGAGTTGGTGCAAGCCCCTTGGTTCGGATCGCGATGGCTCATATAGCCAGACAGCAAACAGCGCCCGGAATACGCAATACACAGCGCACCGTGCACAAACACCTCAAGCTCCATTTCTGGCACGCGCTGGCGAATTTCTTCAATCTCATCAATGGATAACTCGCGCGATAAAATGACGCGCTCAATGCCCTGATTCGCCCAGAATTTTACCGCCGCGTAGTTTACCGCATTGGCTTGTACCGAGAGATGAATCGTTTGCTCCGGCCACGCTTCGCACACCATCATAATGAGCCCGGGGTCTGACATAATCAGCGCATCCGGCTGCATGGCGATCACCGGCTCCAGATCTTTCAGGTAGGTATCGACCTTGCTGTTATGCGGGGCGATATTGCTGGCCAGATAGAACTTCTTATCCTGTGCATGGGCTTCATTGATCGCCGCTTGCAGGTTCTCTAAGTGCTTAAATTCATTATTGCGAACCCGCAGGCTGTAACGTGGTTGGCCTGCGTAGACCGCATCTGCGCCATAGGCAAAGGCATAGCGCATGCTTTTTAGGGTTCCGGCAGGTGAGAGAAGTTCTGTGCTCATAATTATTGGCTGGCTGGTTAATCGACGGTCGCAGACTTTAGCCGAAGCTGCGCCTATGCGGATTGACTAGAATCAATTTTTGCCTAAAGTGCGCTTGAATTTTAAACGCTAGATAAGCCCCTTCTCATAACCCTTTATTCAGCGGTAATATCTCTGATGCCAACCTTACAAGTCTCATCCTTCGGGACTTTCTTAAGATCAACAATGGGGAATAGCTCGTATGAACGCCCTTTAACTAAGTCTGCTGTGATAGTTTCTTCGCCGATGTAAGATTTAAATGAGTTAAGCTTGTAAAAACACCGAGCAGTTAACTGGCGTCTGCCAGATTTTACAAAGTGGAAAAACTCTCGTGGAATCTCAGCAATCGTGTCGCCGTCAACTTTGGTTAAATAGGCTTTTTGAGTGTTCAGCGTATAGTCTTTTGCTACGGCGTTTTTGATACGAGCTGAATTTTGTGCTTCTAGGTTCTTATCTATAAGAAATGAAGGTGCACAACCCGTCATCACTATTACGCCTAGGGTGGCTGTTAGTATCTTACTTTTCATTATGATTATTCTCTAAAGTAGTATTAAAGCGCCGGATTATATATCAGTTTTTGATTAAATTTAGCAAATAAGCTGCTTTGTATATGCTTGGGTCATTGGTGCAATTTTAGGGGGTGTTATTTTCCATTATCGCTATAAGTAGACAGTGCGCAGAGCCAGCGACACTTTCGTTTGTTGGCTCTGTCGCTACTGATATCAACCCGTATTACAGGCATGATTCCGGTAAATACCAAGAGAAAATACCTGACTCACAGACCCACTCTAATGACTCACCGGAGGGTGGCTGCAGTATTAATTGATCGTCTCCACCCAAGTACTTATTGATGTGGTACTCAATTTTCACGATGCCGGTAGTATCTTCAATAGATAGCGTATAAGTCACTTCTTGTCTTTCTAAATCAAGTAAATCTATGGTTGCTTGGTCTGGGTAGTTACCGTATTTAGTCTTGTACTGGTCGAGTGCATCGCTGACGCTTTTAGCTGCAGTAAAGCCAACGGCTACTTTTTGTCGAACCTGTTGTTTTTCGTATTCCTCTTGTGCGGATATTCCAATGAGTGCTGCAGCACCTGCAACGGCAGTGCTGAGGTAAGTGCTGCCGCCAAACAACTCAAAGGGATTGTCTTCAAAAGAAAGTTCTATCGCAAGTCCTGTGTCACTGGACGTTAGCTTTAACCCATAAGTGCCTTGCTTGGGGAGCTTGGCTTCTCTGGGCGTGGGTAATTTAAAAAGATCCACAGGCCGCTCGGTTAAGTCTCCAAAAAAGCTGAGCATGGACAGTTGCGTACGATAAACAGACGCAGGAACGCCCTCAGTGACGGCCGAGACCATCAGCAATGCCCCATCAGGGTCGACGCGTTGGGTATCCTTGAGCCACTCATTGGCTGGTACAGAGGGTGACACATTATGTCGATCCATCAATGTTTGGGGAAGACTGGCTATAATTAAATACTCACCCTCTTGCTCCCAATACAAATGCGTCGGAACAGAGAGCAGTCGCTTAGCAACAATACCATTGCTGCTGGTTAGATTAGCGATTACTGCCTCATCAAGAGAAATATTTGGTAGCTGTAGATGATGGTAGGTGTGGCCAGATATTTCTCGTTGCTCATAGGCCAGATTAAAATCTTTAACCGACTTTTCAAGGACTGTTTTGAATGCGGCTTCATTGCTTAAACGCACTGCGAAAAAGGTGCCGCTTTCGCCAAACACAATACTGATGTCTTGACCAAAAAAGTCAAAGATATCTTCCAGCTTAAACCCCGCGGTCTCTGCAAAGGCTTTTTTGAATTGGTTGTAGCCCGCCATGCTCTCCGGTGAGCCCATTGACATCATCGTTTCATAAGCCATGATGTGTGACTTTTCTGGAAGGCCTATGGTCGCAACCAGGCTGGTTTTTCCATTCAAGTTAAAGGTCGGAAAAGTATCAATGCTGGGGATCAGTGCTCTCAAGCCCATTGCTTGCATGTCAAAAGCAAGCTTCAAATGATTGATTCCATTGTGAGAGCCAATACCTACCGCGGCACTGCTCATGGTGTTTACCCCTGCTGTTGAAAGCACAGACAGATCACTTGATGAGAATCCTATTTTCTTGGCTATACTGATTAGCTGCGGCGGACCTACCCAAAGAAAACTACCCTGCTCACTATCATCAATGTCTTTTTCTGCGACGAGCATTGTGTGACTTTCATTGAGTTTCAAATTAGTGGCGAGGCTTATCACACTCTCTTTTGTAGCGCCTTGGCCAATGAAGAAAAACAGGCGGGATAGTGTCTTGCTCCAAACGATTTGTACTTTTAAATCATCAACGATTATTTCTGAAAAGCCGTCTTCGTCCAATGCTTGCTGGATTGTTATTTTAGGAGAACGTGACGCTATTTCAGTCAATATTTCTTTAAGCACATCAAGTGATTCAAAGTCTGCTGCAGTGGTGATAAGTAGGTTCGCAGGAAGAGGACCTGAAGCGGCACTTTTCAATGCAACGGCTTCTATGGGAGAGTTTGTATGTTGCAGTACTAGCTCTACAAGTTGGCGTAAGCCTTGGGGGAATTCTGGGATTAATGTCTCGACAAATCCCTCTTTTATCGAGCGAGTGGCATTTACGAATGCTTGTGAGCCGTTAGCAGAATCAAGCACATCGTTACTCGCAGTTCCTAAAGCGCTCCAGATATTTGGCACTCTGGCATACGCTATGGCTGATTCGGGAAGTCTTGTTCGTAAATAGGCAGGCATCACTAACTTACGCTCTGTTTCCAGAACAACGGGCCGTAAATTAGAGTCTTTATTGGATTCTATTGATTGAGCTGAAATGGCAACTGCTTTCAGTTTATCAGCAAGCGCTTCACTCTCATCCGCGCTGGCGTGGTGCGCGAAGAGTGCTAGGCATAAACAAAGTGATAGTCTGGATACCTGAAAACGTGGAGACATAGAAAATCCTTGATTTAATTGCTATTTGATCTAAACCTAACAATACGCTACAAAAAGCCAATTACAAGAGATGATTAGACCCACTTAGCCCATGCCGTCTATTGGAATGGGTTCCCATAATATCGTCCACTAATCTGTGCTAATATTGCCCGATCTGTTCTATTTATAAAAATAAAAATGATTGATTCTGACACTCGACAAGAAGTGGTAAACACTCTGGTTTACCTAAAAAGCTTACTCGACAGGCTGCTATTACGCGGCTTAAGTTCGGTCGATGAATCCGAGCTGCAATTACTGGAACAAGCCCAAATACTTTTTTCATCACAAGATGCGACTTATCTCGCCGATTGCTTAAAGCAACTCTCCGAAGCCATTCACCAACAGTCCGATGCGGCCATCGCGTGCCTAAAATTACAAACCGCACTCTTTCTATTTGAGCGCTTATTTACCCAGCAGGCTTGTTTAGCCGACATCGTTGAAAGTGATGATGAGCAAGGTTTTGGAGTGGATATATAATGCAGCTAATTTGTGCAGACTCTTCTCAAGGCAAGGCACTGATTATTGCCCTCACCCAAACCAGTACGGCCATTGAGCGATTGTTGCAAACAGGCATGAGCACCAGCTCCGATCATACCGTCGCCCAATTTGGTGAATCATTTAGTCATATTTCCAGCTTAGGTGTCACGCGTTTAGGCTCTAATCTGCGTTTATTAACTCAGGAAATACAGCGCTATGTTAAGCAAGATGATGCCTTTTCCGCGAGACGCTTATCGTTCTTTTTAAACCGTAGCTGGCTGATGTGCCAAGGCTTACAGGAAGCCATGCAGCAACAGAACGAAACACTTTGGCAATCGCTAAATCTAACGCCCTCCACTGAAACTCTGGATGACCTCGAAGTGATTACCTTAGGTGTCTCCAAAAAACTGATCGCCAATGTGTTTGCAGCCTTTGAGTTTCGACTGCGAGTGCTCGACCAAGAGCATGCCTTAGCAGGTAAAACGTTGATATTTTCTTTGGTGTTTTCGCTAGCGTCCAAAGGCAAGGAAGCGACTGTTCACCCTGAAGCTTTTCTCGATTTTAGCCAACCACAAAACTATTACCCTCGCTTCCTGCTTTCTCACGCTATTCGTTTTAGTCATGTCAAAATAAGTCATGAAACCGAGCAGCGAGCAAGGCTCACATTAACGCCAGATTCTACTGTGACAGCCTTACACCCCATAGCGCATCAGGATGGACTTTCCACGCTAGCACGCGAAAACCCTGAAACTGTTCGGGCGCAGTTAAAAAACTATTGCCCAAGCCCTTTTGATCTGGAGATTGATCTGCAAAGTGAGATCTTATTAGAGACCTGGGAAATGGGTGATACGCGCCATGATCCGGCTTTTGAAGATCGTTACGTCATCGATATCAGAGCAGCAGGCACGGATTACATTGCCTTGGTCAGCAGTTACACCGAAGGCGAGGCTTTATTACTGGCACTCAATGCATTGAAAAAGTCAGCATCGCATCCACCTTTATTTGCATTGATGCATTACGAGTTGGGGCAGCGAGTGTTACAGCCACTCAGCGTGCTGGAAGAAAATGGCCCACGCCACTTGATGTTGGGTCAGGATAAAACAGACTATAAAACACTATTAAAAAAATTACGGTAACAATATGGCCACTAAAAACAAGGTACTCCGAGCGCCACTGGAGCAACAATACAGCGAGCAGTTAGCTGCCTTAAAACAGAATGATACCGATGTTGCGCCCCCTTCATGGAAGCTATCTCCCCGTAAGGTCTTGGAGTTTATTGTGGGTGGCAAGCCTCAAACCTTAAAAAAAGGACGCAAAACCATTGAGGTGGAGATTCCTACCAAGTTTTTTGGGGATCATCGCTTAGTTGAGCGTGCCATTGTTACGCTGACCTCAGAGCGCGCCTTGCTACTAATCGGTGATCCGGGCACTGGTAAAAGCTGGTTATCTGAAAATCTGGCTGCGGCCATTAGTGGCAACTCAACGCTAACGATTCAAGGCACGGCGGGCACCACAGAAGAGCATATTAAATACACCTGGAATATCGCCAAGGTGATTGCCGAAGGTTACAGCAGCTCAAACCGCATCCCGTCGCCGTCCATGACCGCCATGCAGCAAGGTGGCCTATTACGCTTTGAAGAAATCACGCGTTGTGTGCCTGATGTGCAGGACAGTCTGGTTTCAATCCTCTCGGAAAAATCCATCGCAGTCCCTGAGCTACCGGATGACAATATGGTCTGGGCAACGCCCGGTTTTAATGTCATAGCCACGGCTAATTCACGAGATCAAGGGGTGAATGAGTTATCAGCTGCGCTAAAACGCCGTTTTAATTACATCCATATTCCCATGACTAAGGATAGCGCCACCGAACAGGCGATTATTCGACAACGCATCACTGAATTGAGTAGCCAGTATCAGCTACAGGTAGACATTGAGCCTAATATCATTGAACTACTCAGTACGGTATTTCGGGAGTTACGGCAGGGGCGAACGACCGAGGGAGTGAAGATTACCGAGGTGAATAGCACCTTATCAACGGCTGAAAGTATCTCTGTTTTACTGGATGCTGCCATTCATGCCCAGTATTTAGGTGGCGGTAAAGTACGCATCGATGACATCGCCGCAAACTTGGTGGGCGCGGTGGTTAAAGAAGATGAAGCGGACCGCAACACCCTGCGCGAATACCTGAATCTCGTCGCCAAACGACGGGCAGCCGATAGCGCCTTGTGGGATAAGTTTTACGCGGCCACTCGCGCGGCACTATAAGGTGCCCGCTATCAACACGCTTTGGCAGCAAGCCGGTTTAGATGAGCCGCTCATTGAGCAACTGCAAGATCAGGTACAAACGCGTCTGGATGAGGCACTGTATTGGTTTCCGATACGCCATCACTCGCCTCACTGTGCTTATTTTTTGCGTAAGGCCATTCTCAAGCGTCGTCCCAAACAAATCTTTATTGAACTGCCCTATTCGTTTTCAGAAGTACTACCCCTACTCACCGACCCTCAAACCAAGCCGCCCGTGGCGCTATATTCTAGCTTTAGCGACCAACATAATGAGCTTGGTCTGGCTAACATCAATACGCCCTCAGCCGACATCATGCCCAGCTTGGGCACCTGGCACCCGCTGCTAAGTTACTCACCTGAATACGTGGCGATTCAGCTCGCCAAGGAAATAGGCGCAGAAGTCATTCTGATTGACCTGCCTGCGTATATGCGTCCGTCATTCACCGAAGCGAACTCTGATAGCGATGAAGCCGATGAGTCGGATGACATCACGCCTTTTCTCACGAGTCATTTCTATCAGCAGTTAGTAGAGAACGGTGGCTATCAAAGCTGGAATGAATGCTGGGATGCGCATTTTGAACGGGATGCCATTGAGCCAGAACAGTTCCGCTATCAACTGGCCTGCTTTTGCGCGGCCGTACGGGCAACCACGCAGCTCAGCGCAGATACGCTGAAGCGCGAGGCGTTTATGTGGCAACACATTCAGCAACACCTAAAACAACCGGATGAGGCAATGGTCGTGTGTGGTGGCTTGCACCTATTTATGGAGCAACATCAGCGCCACATCGCTTATCAAGATAATATTGGACAGGCTTATCACACGCTGGTGCCTTACACCTACGAGCGGCTATCCGAGCAAAGTGGCTATCAGGCGGGCAATCGCGCGCCCTACTTTTACCAGCTGCAATGGCAAAACCTAATCGCCGAACAGCTGAACGAAGAAGCCCTGTATAAATCCATGCAATATCTGATCCATAGCGCCCGCCAGCAAGGTGAAAGCTTATCCGCTGCTGATACCTTATCGAGTAGCCAACACGCGCTTATGTTATGCCAACTCCGTAACCGGATGCGGCCAATCCTCGATGACATACTGGATGCAATCATCACTTGCTGTTGTAAAGGGAACCCTGAACAAGAAGGCCTGGCCCTGCAACGCGCATTGGATAAAGCCCTGATTGGTATAAAGCGCGGATACATTACGCCGCGTGCCGGCCAATTACCGCTGGTGAGTCACTTTTATCAGTTATTAGCGCGGTATGAATTAAACAAGAACAAGGGTTATGGCTGGCAATGTAAGCTTGATATCCGTACGGAAAATGGGCGCTCTACCAGTGCGTTTCTACACCGGCTGAGTTATCTCAGCATTCCATTTTCTGAACAGCAGTTTTCATCGGATGACGACAATCTGATATTTACCGAAACATGGCACTGTGAGTTTCAGGTGGGTACCGAGGAAAGCCTAATCAGGCTTAGCCCTTATGGCGATACGATTGAGACGGTCATACTCGGTCATATTAATGACCAGCTCGCCAATGCACGGCAATCCATGCAGGCGATCAGTCACACTTTGCTCGATGCACTGAAGATGGACTTACCGCAGGTCATCATGAAAGCGCATAGCCTGTGTCAACAAGCCTTACAACGAGATCAACACTTCATATCACTGGCTAACAGTGTCGCCAACTTACAGCGCTGCAGGCATCAACTCGCGCGACTGGATCATCAGATTCCATCGCTGGAGCCGTTACTGGAGCAGTGTTTTTTGCGGGCCACGCATAGCTTACTACTGATTAGCAGCACACCCGGAGAAAATGATACAGCGATTATTCAAGGCTTATTGCAGCTGACTCAGACCTACCTTAGTGATGATTTGCCAGGGCTTGATCGAGACTTATTTATCGAATACCTGCAACAAGCCGCAGACAGCTATCAGGCTCCCTTTTTACAAGGTAGTTTCTGGGGAGTGCTGATGGAGATAAAACAACGTGATGGACAGGCTTTAGCCGCGCATATTGAACAGTATCGTTATGCACCGCCGGAAGAGGTTGTGCATTGCAGTCAGTTTATCCAGGGCGTCATGACCACGTCACAAACGTCGATACTGTTAGGCGCTAAAGCACTGATTGCCGCCATTGATTCATTGCTGGAGCGCGTCGACCAAACAACCTTTGACCTGATGCTCGTGCATTTACGAGCTGGATTTGAGCACTTTTCAAGGTCACAACGCAATCGTTTGGGTGATGCCGTTGCACAGCATTATGGATTAACGGAAGTTGAGGAGCTTCAGCTGGATACGGCGACTCCAGATGGTTTACAGGTATTCGCACAACTGGATCAGCAGGTTGCAGGTATTATGAAACAGTGGTCTTGCTTCTCCAGCACGGAAAACTAATATGAAAAAACTCAGTGAACTCTCACGTCAGCAACGCCAGAACTTAAGCCGTTGGCGCTTGGTGCTCGACCCTTCCGCAGAAGCCCATGGCATTCAAACATTGGATGCACAATCTGCACGGCAAGCGGAGGTATTGGATTATTTATTTACGCCGTCGACGGGCAGTGAACCCAGCAAGAAAAATGGCTCGCGCAAAGGGGCAGGCAAAGGTAAATCGGTATTTACCATTCCTGATTGGGTGCAAGCCGTGGATGAGCTGTTCCCGCGTGAAGCTAAAGAGATACTGGAACAAGAACTCATTGCTCGCAGAGGCATCGCGCAGCTACTGAAAGAGCCCGAATTACTGGAAAAAGTTGAAGCGAATATTGAGCTGGTCAAAACAATCCTGACGTTTAAAAACCTGCTGAATGAGGACACTCGTGTTCTGGCGCAAAAGGTGATTGAAAAAGTCGTTAACGAACTTCGCGAAAAACTTAAGCCAGAAATACAGCAAGCTATCACCGGAGTCATTAACCGCAATCGTCACTCACCGGCCAAAGTATTTCGTAATTTAGACCTTAAAACCACGTTGCGCCGCAATCTACAAAACTGGGATGAAGACAATCAGCGCTTGGTAGTGGATCGGGCTTATTACTATGCCTGTGAGCGTACGCAGCGGCCTTGGCATATTATTATTGCGGTGGATCAGTCTGGCTCAATGCTGGAGTCTGCCGTTTTTTCAACGATTATGGCATCAATTTTTTACGAGTTACCATCGGTCAACACCTCACTGTTCTTGTTTGATACAGACATTGCAGACTTATCTGATCAGGTCGGGCAGCCCGTTGATGTGCTCCTAAAAGTACAGCTTGGCGGCGGTACTGATATTGCTAGAGCAATGCAATATGCCCAGCAGCTCATTAAGGAGCCCCGACGCAGCATCGTTATTTTAATCACTGATTTTTATGAGGGTGGTGATGAGCTTAAATTATTGGAATGCACTCGGGCAATTAACTTAAGTGGCGCCCGTACCGTGGGCCTAGCCGCACTGGGTTACGATGCACGCCCCGATTATGATCGGGTAACCGCTGCAAAGATGGCCAAACAAGGAGTGGATATTCTGTCCTGCACGCCAGAACAACTCACCCAGTGCATTGTACAAATCATGTCCTGATTCAACAATCCTTGAATCCTTAAACAGTTCCGCTTAAAAAGCGTAATAGTCTTCCGGAATCGTTTCCATGGGTCGCCAATCCAACTTCCCTGCTTTAACGCCTTTGTATCGCAGCCAAGTCTTTGCCAGATTATCCTCAGTACTTTTACTGCTCGATGGGCCGACCAGATTGGTCTTCGTTATCCAGTTGAACACCGTACTGGCATCCAATGCATTGTTATTCACCAGCCCTAATAATAAGACCAAATTATGTTTGCACACGCCACCACCCTGCATCCCCCAGCAAGCATCAAGATTATCATCGCAACAGGAGTACACGCCTTTATCGTCAATGGTACAGGCATAAGCAGAACTGGTACCAGTCTGGCTCTGGATAATACCGGTTGCGGAAATAGCGTCATGTTCATTGTAGAGGTCAAAGGCTGAGGTTTTAAGCATGACCAGCGCTTTTTGTAGGCGATTCGGATTAATCGTTCTTTGCAGTTTGATGATCAGGGAATGAAAGTCCAAATCGTCAGGATTGAACTGATTACCAATCAAGTCGAGAAATTGCTCCTCTGTGAGCATGGATACGCCGCCTTTCTCGGCCAACTTAATGGCTCCCGCTTTACCCTTGCCACGCTTCTCACCCACAACAAGGTAGTCGGTATCCGCTGTTACAGCACTATCTTGCTCCCAGCCTAATGTCTCTAAAATTGGATAAGCGTGACCGCTACTCACGGACTCTGGCAAAAACAAAAAACCACCCGTGAACGTAATACGCTTTTTGCCTAAATCAGGTCGGATATGGTAGAAAAAATCATCTTGGCTAATAATGGTCGTGCCGTACTTCTCGGCTTTACGGATTGCATCCGCTTTTCCCTTCGCTCGCTTGTCACCAATGATCAGGAAGCCTGTATCCTTGGTTACCGTATCTACGCTGATCCCACCATATTTCTCTAGCCATACCCTAGGGCTGGTTCGCGACCCGTAGTAACTCGGCCACCGGCTAAAACTACCAAATACCGCAAAGGTTTTACCTGAGAAGGCTTTCAGCCAAGACGTAGACGGCAACATAATCGCACTCATAATATTCCTTTTTTATTAGTTTTATTTAAGGTTAGAACCACTGCCTTTAGGCGGTCAGATTTATCCGCTGGAGTATCGTTATGGCAGTCATCCCGTTTTCAAAATACAGCACCACTTTGTAATTGTACCTAAATATCGCGATCAAGTACTGATGGAGTGCATTAACGGGCGTAGCTAGCGATCAACCTTGCGTTATACTCGCGCCCTAAAGGACTAAGAATTGAGGAAGATCACCTTACTATGGATAATAACCAACATTTCTCCGATGCCGACCGCCAAGGTCTGTACCGCGCCATTCACGAGCGACGGGATGTACGCTCTCAGTTTTTACCTGATCCTATTCCCGATGAAGTCTTAGCACGCCTGCTCAAAGCCGCTCACCATGCGCCCTCAGTGGGCTTTATGCAGCCTTGGGATTTCATTGTGATCGACTCGCTTGAGGTGAAGCAAACCATTAAAGACCTCTACCTGCGTGAGAATGAAAAAGCCGCCAATAATTATGAGGGTGAGCAAGCCAAGCATTATCGCAGCCTTAAGCTGGAAGGCATTATGGATAGCCCGATTAACCTCTGCATTACCTGCGATCGCAGCCGTGGCGGGCCGAATGTATTGGGGCGCAATTCTATTCTGGAAATGGATTTATTCAGTACCTGCTTGGCGGTGCAAAATTTATGGCTGGCCGCTCGTGCCGAAGGCATTGGTGTAGGCTGGGTGAGTATTTTAGATCAGGATGACTTATCCGCAGCGCTTAACTTGCCTGAGTCGGTATATCCGCTGGCGTATTTGTGCTTGGGCTATGTGAGTGAGTTTTTGGAGCAGCCGGAGTTGGAAGCTAAAGGTTGGCGCTCGCGTTTGCCATTGGATGAGTTGGTGCATCGAAATGGCTGGGGCGAGCCATTAGCCGACTCGCCCCTTACCGATCTGTTAAAAGCGTAACTATTTCTGCATGACATAAGTGCCTGGTGCATCGCAGATCGGCTCAAAGCCAAGCTTCGGTGCGCCCATGGCGGGTGGCGCAACCGGTTCGCCAGAGCGGGCTTTTAGCCAGCTGGCAAACTCAGGCCACCAAGAGCCTTCATGCACGGTTTGCGCTTCTGCCCAAGTATCTGCTTCTTCATAATGCTTGGTACGTGTCATGGTCTCCATGCGGTAGTGTCGGCGTGGGTGGCCAGGCTCTGACACAATCCCTGCATTATGCCCGCCGTTGGTTAGCAAGAAGGTAAGCTCTGTATCGGTGAGTAAGCGAAATTTATACACGGAATGCCATGGCGCAACGTGATCCCATTCGGTGCCCACTGCAAAGATTGGCGCATCAATATCCTCAACGCTAACCGCTTTGCCATTCACCTTAAAGCGCCCTTCTGCCAAGTCATTATTTAAGAACAGTTGGCGCAAGTACTCAGAGTGCATGCGGTATGGCATACGGGTGGCATCGGCATTCCACGCCATTAAGTCATTCATGCGTGAGCGCTTGCCCATCAGGTAGTCGTGCACCATGCGTGACCAGATCAAGTCATTGGAGCGCAGGATTTGGAAAGCACCGGCCATTTGTTTGGTATCTAAAAAGCCCTGCTCCCACATCATATCTTCTAAGAAAGTGACTTGGCTTTCATTGATAAACAACATCAATTCACCGGCTTCGGTAAAGTCGGTCTGTGCGGCAAAGAAGGAGAGCGTCTGAAAGCGCGTATCGCCATCGCGCGCCATAGCAGCGGCGGCAATGGAGAGCAGCGTTCCACCCAAGCAGTAGCCAACGCCATGCACTTTTTGTTGACCGGTAATACTGCAGACCGCATCGAGCGCTTGCATAATGCCCAGCTCACGGTAGTCATCCATGCCGTAGTCGCGATCATCTTTGTCGGGGTTACGCCAGCTCACCATAAACACGGTAAAGCCTTGTTGGGTTAGGTAGCGCACTAAGGAGTTATCGGGTGATAAATCCAAAATGTAGTACTTCATAATCCAAGCCGGCACGATCAGAATCGGCTCTGGCTGTACGTTTTCGGTGGTGGGCGAGTATTGAATCAACTCGATCAGGTGATTGCGGTACACCACTTTGCCGGGCGTAATGGCAATATCCTGACCGACTTTAAATTGTTCAGTACCCGCTGCAGGTTTGCCTTGGCTGGTTCGTTCCCAGTCTTCGAGCATATTGCGTGCGCCGCGCACCAGATTCTGACCACCTTCCTGCAAAGTTTGTTGCAATAGCTCAGGGTTGGTCATTAAGAAGTTAGATGGGGAAAATATATCCAACATTTGCCGCGTCACAAAATCAACCACATCTTCATGTTGCTTAGTCACACCACGCACATCGGTTGTTGCGTTATGCCACCATTGTTGGTTCAGCAAAAATGCTTGCGACATCACATTAAACGGCCACGCTTTCCACGCATCCCCTTTAAAGCGTTTGTCAGTTGGCAATGGCTCGATGCAGGCCTCGCAATCAGCGCCGTGTAGCAGGTGGCTACCGGTAAAGTTAGCCAGTCGCATCGCTTTAGACAACGCCTTTTCCACCAGCTGATATTGCTTGCCAGGAGAGTTCATGAGGTTGGTAAACCAGTCGGCATAAGCGCCGGTAATGGCTTTTGGGGAGAGACCTAAGGTCGAGCGAGCCTGTAGTGCATGCACCGAGCGGTCCATAATGTCCTGAATCTCGGCGCTGTTTTCAAAATCAGGCATGAAAAACGGCTGTTTAGGGGCGCGTAATTCGTTCATGACTTAATCCTTGTGTTTGGGCATTGGAGTAGTAAGCCTGATAGTAGATAATTGCGCGCGTGGCCTAGTTGATATATGTCAGCTTTTTAGTGGGATAACTAATCGTTAATTTTACCCGCAGTAATATGGCTATTGATCAACCTGTACCTGATAACTCACCACCCCTTGTTCGCCCGCTTGGAGTGGACCGGTAAACTGCCAATGTAACTCCGGCGTGCCGACTAGTGGATTGCAGAGCATATTGGATGGCGGTGTATGACAACTGATGCTGCCTGCTTTGTAAGTGGTGTATTCTGGTGGTGTGTCATTAACCACTAGTTCACTCAGCGCTGCGGTGCCGGTATTGCGATAGTAAATGCGGTATTGCAAAGTCTCGCCCGGCAAGGCCTGATTCATGGTTGCCGTTTCATCAGTATTACTTGTGATGTTTTGGACGGTTTTACGCAGCTCCAGGGCCGATGCACCAACCGCTGGGGTTGTGGGTGTCGCTACTGACTGAGCTTGTTTGGCGCTGGTGGCATCTTGTACTTTAAGCATCCAAACCTTGCCATCTTCATCGATAAATTCAGCGCTAATTTGCAGCGTGTAGCGATCATAAGCGGCTACATTAGCAGGCGCGAAGACTTTATTGATCAAGCAGATTTCATCATCTGCGGCGAGACTTTCAGAGGGAGATTCCCAGTTGGTATTACTTAGCTTGGTGCCATAAAAGGTGGCGCTGCCTTCATTGCCATTCAGTACGCCATCGCAGTTACTATCCAGATAAATTCGCTGTGCCCAACCAACACTTTGATTACCTGAGCTAATGCTGCTGAAGTTTACGGTGCCATTGCTCGGCGTGCTGAATTTATGGGCGTAGAACAACACATTGCCGGGTAAAATCTGCGACTGGTGATTAGCTTCAAATACCGGATGCGTCGGCTCTGGTGGCCGTGCTGCAGGCGGGACATAAGGCTCATACGGCAGCAAAATACCCGTCATTCCGATTTGTTCTTGAGTACCTTCGTTACGCGTGGTGTGATCATCATCCCCCGCCTGAAAAATCACCTTACCGATAATGTGATCGGACTTGACGGTAACAAATGCGGTGGTGTTATTGCCCCAATATCCCGATGGTGTATTGGCATCACCAGAGGGTGAGCCCAGTGGTTCGACGGATGTATAAGTATAACGATCGCCAACGCCAGTGCCGGTTAATACCGTACCGGTATAGATAATCGGTGCATCTTTTAGCAATGCACCGGACTTATCAAACACAATCATCCGCGCAGCAGTCCCGTTATTGATCCGCGACTCGGCATCTCCAATAAAAATACCAAATTCATAAATGGGCGTTAAGCTATCCGAGAAGTCGAGCAGGATAGAGTTTAAGCCTGGCGCAGAATGGCCGGATGATAAGCGCGACTCACTCACCGGATTGGGCGCAGTTGCCTGAATTCTAGCTGAGCTACCGTAGGTTACGCCGCCTGAAGTGGCTTTTATAAAGGTGGTTGAGGTGGGCGTGCCGGGGCCCGTGTCATCAATCGAGCCGACTTCCCAACCCACACGATAGAATGCACCAGTGGGATCAATAATGGTCTTAGCCCCATCGTAACCCGTGCCGCCTTCAAATAAATCAGGGTTGAAAATACCACTGGGTAAGGAAGCCGCCCAGTCATCATCAAGCGTTGCTGCGGCAGCGCGGCCAGCGATGTTATTGCCGAAGGCCTCATCCGACACAGTAACCGTAGTATTTGCGTAAACATTTGACGCAAGCAATAGCCCGAACAACAATGCGTATCCGAACAGAAGTTTTGCAAGCTTATTTTTATTATTGCGCAAACCCATGATTTGACTATTTAATTTAGTTTTTTAAGTATCTCACTGCCATACTTAATGAATTATTAATGTAACTTTTTGTTTATTTATTAATCAATAAGTGTTTTATTAAAATGGATAATCTTGATTAAATACTCTTCACCCTTGCGGTTCATAACGCTTTTAGTTGGCGTGTTATTGCTAAGTGCTTGCCAAGAGTCGGCACCTAAAGCAATGCTAAAAGACTATGCTGCGCGCATGGCTAATGTGTTGGAAACTGAAATCGAGCTGGAGCTTGATCAGGCTGCACTGGCAATACCGGTGTTTCCAGTTAAGCGCGAGCGCCTTGTGGCAACGACCGAGTTACGCGAAGGCTTGTGGGATGTCTTGGATTTTCGCCAATGCGATATGTTGCACCTGATATCAGAGCGCAACAGCACTCTGGGCAAGGTGATGCCACCCAGCCAAAAAATGCGTTATGAATTGCGGTTTGTTAGCGCGCTACAGAACTGCTACCAAACTTTGGAATCCATTGAAGAGCCGGATGAAACGCAGCAAGCATTTCAAGAGCGCTTAGAGTCAATTTACCAAACGAAACTGGCTAATCTGCCGATTGAAGTCTGGAATGGTATTTATGGCTCGGATGAGATTAGTCATCATTTTAAGTTGGGCAAGCCACCACTGCCAATGGAGAATATCAGCTATGGCAGCCCGCAAAATGCATTGGAAAAGCTCTCGGAGTTAGCCGCGATGAGTGGCAGCGAGTCGATCACCCTGCCCGATTGGTTGGATGATATCGAAACTCATTATGAAGCATTGCATCGTAGTGAACTTGGTGCAGGTTTGTTAGTGAGTTTGAGTATGATGACTCATACGCTAGATCGCACCGCGAAAGCCATTGAAACCCGGCTTGCACGCAAACCATTTTGTTTTGAAGGGCACCAGCCACCTCGCGCGACTATTCTCAGTAATGTGTTTCAAAAATATTATGCGGGTGAAGTGCAGCCGTATATGGCCATTATTCAACGCGAAGGAAGCCGCTGGTTTGGACTGCATGATGCGATGATTAAACAGCTACCTGCTCCAAAATCCATGCAGGGCTATCGGCTGCAAGTGCTGGCACTGGAGAGTGAAGATAGCTTATGGGGGAAATGGGTGCAGGCTCGTGAGCGTCATACTAAAGCATGGCAAAAAATTCTAGGGCAATGCAATATGATGCCAGGAAGCAACTCAACGCCAGAATGAATCGTGACGCTGAGTTGTTTTTATTTAAGCCAAACGATCCTGCTCAGAGTCAGTCGACATCATCAGATCATCCGTATAGCGTCGGCCGACGATAGTTTGTTCATTAATCAACTCATTGAGCTCAGCAATCACATCAGCATCCAGTTGAATATCCCCTGCTCCGGCATTCTCTTTCATATACTCGATATGCTTAGTCCCCGGAATGGGAACCAATGTGGCTTTGCCTTGAGAGTTTTGCTGAGACATGATCCAAGCCAAGGCTAATTGCGCCATGTTACAACCTACCTGCTCAGCGATACGCGCATACGGCACTAGCAATTTGGCATTCTTCGCATAAGCGGCGGGCTCAAAACGAGGACGCGCATTAGTGCAGCGAATATCCTTCGGGCCAAGCATCGTATTGTCGCAGGCTTTACCGGTCAGGAACTGACGTGCCAAGGGTGAGAATGGCACAAATGTCACGCCTAATTCTTCACAAGTCGCCAGCATCTTAAACTCTGGCGTACGCGACCACAGTGAATACTCGGACTGCATAGCGGCAATCGGGTGCTCAGCATAAGCCCGCTGCAAGGTAGCACTAGACATTTCAGACAAGCCAATCTCACGAATTTTACCGGCTTGTACCAAATCACCCATGGCACCGACACTCTCTTCAATCGGCACTTGTTTATCCAGACGGTGCAAATAATAAAGATCAATCACATCCGTTTGCAGGCGCTTTAAGCTCGCTTCGCATTGGCGCTTAATAGACTCTGGGCGACCATCAATAATGTTATTACCTTCGGCATCTTTAGCCAATACACATTTGCTCGCCAGCACATATTCTTTACGACGAGTTCTGAGCACTTCACCTATTAGCGATTCATTATGGCCACCGCCGTATAGCGTGGCGGTATCCAGAAAAGTGTACCCCGTATCCAGCGCTTCATTTAATAATTGCGCGGATACTTCATCATCTGCCGGGCCATAACCCATGGACATATTCATACAGCCCAAGCCAATCGCCGAAACGGTCAATGAGCCTATTTGACGTGTGTGCATCTGTTATCTCCTGCTAGTGTGGTGACAGACGCTTAAAAGCGGTCAATCAATTCTAATACTTCCTGAAAGCGCGTGAAGCTATGGTTACCACCCCGGAAAATGAGCTGATGGCAGTCGCGGTAATAATCGCCAGCGGCTTGCCAATCTAAGGTTTCATCTGCTTTTTCAGCCATCAAAAAGATATTGTCAGGCTCAGCGGGTGCCAGTAAATCCATCGCATTTAAACTGTCAACATGCGCTTGCGTGAACTCCATGAGTTCCTCAGAGTGCCAGCTTTTCTGTGGCCCAATGGCTTGGCGCAAGACTAAACCGGCATGTACTGCCGGATTAATCACAACGGCTTTCAGATTATAGCGAGCGGCTAATACCGTCGCATAGAACCCACCCAAAGAGCTGCCCACCAATTTCGGTGGCTGGGGTGCTTGCTCGATAATCTCACTGAGCATGGCGATTGCTTCTGTCGGATCAATCGGTAAATCCGGGCAAACCCACTCACTCTCGCGCCCTTGCAATGTTAACCAGTTGCGCAATTGCTGTGCTTTGGTCGATTGCGAGGAAGAGGTAAAGCCGTGTATAAATAAAAACATAAGGGCTTAAACCTTCAAGTGCATCGCAATAGGGTACAAGGTTGAAGAGCCTAACCGCATACTCCGCTCGGCAGACCAACCGGCCAATGGCTCGGGGCGTCCGGCATTATCTTTAAATGGCATTTCCAATGTCATCGATGCAATACCAAACCGGTCACCGACCCAATTACTGGCCAGTGTTAACGACTCATCTCCGAACTTCTTAGGGGGATAGCCATGCAGAGTTTGGAAGTCCGGGTTAATTTTTGCCAAGCGCTTTTTAAAGTTTTCTTCCTGCTTAAGGATCTTGTTGCTGACCGGCAAGCCTGCTTGTCCGGCAATGAAGTTCCATGGCAAGGCTTCATCCCCATGAATATCCAGAAATAGATCGCAACCGGTTTGTTCCATCATAGCCTGAATGTGGTACACCTCAGGGCTGGTCTCAGGAGAGGCATTGCCCCATACCCGATTAAGATTCACGCCCGCCGCGTTAGTCCGCAAGTGGCCCATGGTGCTGCCATCAGGATTCATATTCGGCGTGATATAAAATACACAGGATGCCAGTAACGCTTCAGAAATAGCATTATCCGGATCTAATAAGCGCAAGATCAGGCCTTCCACAAACCACTCTGCCATTGATTCGCCAGGATGCTGACGCGCATTAATCCACACTTTAGATTTGCCCTCGCCCTCTTCGCCAAAGCGCAACACGTCAAGATCACGTCCTTGGATACTTTGGCCGGCAATAATCAAGTTACAACGTGGGTCGCACTGCACTTGCGCAACAAACTGCTGATGACGGTCTAATGAATACGGAGTGAAATAGGCGTAATAAATCGAGTCACAAACCGGCTCATGCTCAATGACGAGCTGGCCATCGACATAGGAGGTCGGAACCCGAAACCAGTCTTGCTGATCATAGGAGGCAACGGCTTGGTAGTTTTCCCAACCATCGACATAAGCGGCTTCAGAAGCATTAAGGATGGTCATTTTCAGAGGGGTATCTTTCACATCAGAGATGCGGTAGTAAAACCACTGAAAGAATTCTGATTGATGATCCGCGCGGATCTCTAATTGAATGGCTGCAGGATCAGTGGCCTCGACCACCACAATGTTACCCGCATCAAAACGCTGATTAATTGAAAGCATTGGAATTCCTTGTTGATCTTAGCAGACTTAAAACAGCTGCAGTTTACACCCCCAAAGGACTATCCGGCTATGCTCTTTCTCAGTAAGGTACGAGGAGTTTGTGCTTTTTTCCGAGTTTAATCTTGCTGCTTCGAATCAGTGGCTCGGGCTCGTTAAGGCAAAAGCCTTGTACAAAATCGATCCCCAACTCAGTGACCTTATCCAAAATAGCCTGATCGCTCACATACTCCGCCACCGTGCGAATATCCATAGCGCGCGCAGCGGCCACAATAGACTGCACCACAATCTCATCAATCTTGTTATTACAGATATCCTGAATAAATGAGCCGTCTATTTTTAAGTATTCAACCGGCATATTTTTCAGGTAGCTAAACGATGAAACACCGGTTCCAAAGTCATCCAGTGCAAAGGTTACGCCCAGCTTTAGCAGCTTTTCCATAAAGGCGATGCATTTGGCTAAATTGATAATGGCGGAGGTTTCTGTAATCTCCAGACACAAGTGCAAGGCTTCAACCGGATAGGCTTTAATCAGGTCATAAATTCTATCGCAGACCTTTTTATTACTGAGTGTCACGCCCGAGAGATTCACATTCAGGCGATGTTCTTTATTATAAGAGAGATAATCTAAAGTATTACTCAACACCCATAAATCAAGGTCAGCCACTTTGCCTGAACGCTCGGCGGCTGGTAGAAAGCTGTTGGGTGCCAGAATTTTTCCATCCTTTAAGATGCGCAACAATACCTCCTGGTGCCCTGCTTGGGTCTCCGGGGATAAAGAGCGAATATCCTGCTTGTATAAGATAAAACGGCAATCGTCATCATTATCAGACAAGGCACGGTTAAGGTATTGCAAGTTTTTAGATTGACCGGTATTGGCCTGAGCGCTCCCGCTGGCGCTGGGCTTATCAACCGCTGTGACTTGGTTTCGACCATTCTCCTTGGAAACCATGCAGGCTTCATCGGTTCTGAGCAGTATCGCATCGGCATCTTTATCAATTTGGTAGATAGCCGATGCACCAACACTGACGCCCACGCTGAAAATATTGGTTTCCCATTTGAAGCGCAGTCGATCGATCTGCCGGCGTATTGATTCTGCGACCTTTAGGCCCCGTTCACAGCTGCAGTCTCGTAATAACACACAAAACTCATCACCACCGACACGGCCTAAAAAGTCCAGATCGCCCAGCTCTTGCTGCATCAGTGCGCTTAGTTGCTGCAGCAATGCATCACCCGCGACATGTCCGCCAATATCATTCACATATTTAAAGCGGTCTAAATCCAAACACAGCAACACACCTCTTTCATTCTCGCGATCAGATTCGATGTATTGTTCCAACTGCTCCTGAAAGCCATGTCGGTTTAAGCAACTGGTGAGCGGATCATGAGTAGCCTGCCATTTCAGGCGACGTTCCATGGCGTAGTTTTCGGTAATATTATGAAAACTACACACAAAAAAGCGCTGTGCCGGCATGTCATTTTGAGGAGGCTCTAGCATGCTCTTGACCTTCAAGATGACAACAACATCCTTACCCGTATGAGGTCTCAAAATGACGGGTTTAGCTTGCGTCCAGCTATCATGCTCCATGCAAAAACCGACAATCTCAGCATTCATTCTGCGCTCGGTTTCAGTCTCCAAAATATTAAAATAGTTTTTGAAATGCTCGTCGAGCTGGTCGGTTTCCGGAAGCCCTAATAGCTGGTAAGCCGCTTCATTGGCAAAGTTAATCCAGCCAGACTCATGCACAACCAATACGCCATCCTGAATTGAACGCAGGACGTGTTCCAGCTTGCCTTTCTCGGATTGCAGGTGCTCGGAAATAGTTTTGATGTATAAGCGATTGCGTTCGTTTAGCAAGAACTGCTTACGATCGATATAGGTCTGAGCAAAGCGCGACATCGGCGCAGAGAGTGCATAGATCAAGGTCTGATCAAAGCGCTTGGTGCTTCGCTCAAATAACAGATAACCAAGGTCTTTTAGCGCAAAACAGTACCAATAACCTCGCTGGGTTTGGATTAATTCAAGAAATTCATTCTTATTCGGTGCATCTCCATCAATGTACTTCTTTAAGAAGTCATGCTCTTCAATGGGGGTTGAAGCTTGGGGAATTTGGTGGGTCGAAACCTCTATGCCAATTTCAGCATTATCTTTTTCCAGCACATACAGTGCCCGCAGGTTGAGAGTCTTTAAAGTTCTCATGGCAAAACTGATCAGAATCTTTTTAGGCTCATCTGAAACATCTAAGCTCATCAGCAACTCATGCTGCAACATTATCAAGCTATGGGCGGGATTCATTAGATAGACAGCCTCGACACCACTAGGCTCATATTATGTAAGCACGGTAGGCCTGATTTATTCACGGCTACTTCGCCTACGGAGCTGGTGCCAACAATAATATTTTTACTCTTAAGCATAGGTGACAAGCTTTTAAGCTCTGTATTACTGTGCTCACCCATGTGAAAGCGACGACCAACACAGCTGAAAATTAAGGATAAGGTTGACTCTTCGGCGTTTGGCTCAAAGGATTCCGGGTTGTCTTTAACAAATCCCAATAAGCTATCCGGCGTGCCTGACAGCAAATAAACCTTAGAATATACGGGAATATCACCGATATATCGAATGGTTCCATCCTGATAGCCCATGGCATCGCGGACTAATATATCTTCGTCATATGGCTTTATGCCCATTGGAAAGCGACTAATTAACTGATCGAATGATAAATCACTCACATCGTCAGGGTGACTGTCTTTTATCATCTGTTCAAAGTGCGGCTTTATGGGGCGATAGTCGAGCGACTTAACATGGCTCCCTTCCGACTCGGTCACTAAGTGTGGTCCGGATAGCACTTGCCATCCATGTCCGACATAGGTTTTCTGGGTATAGGGTAAACAAATCGTTTGCAAAGCGTCTGCAATCACTCCTTCTTCACAAAACACACACGGTGAAGATCCGCCCTCAGCATAACCAGCGCCCGTGCCTGCGTAAGTAAGGTCAGTTCCATTCGAGTAATAAAGCGCATCAAGTGCCGCTTCAGGTGCCCCACTCACCATATCCATAATCATCAAACAACTGACTTGGCTTGGGTCGTGCTCAAGGGCTGATGGATGCTGATGAAGCTCAGATTGCGGATCGCTAATGTTTTTGAAGGTGCGTATTTCAGGTTTATCAAACCACAATAATGCGATCACACCATCGCCATAATAGGTGTCGCCATAAATTACTTCAGGAAAAATGCCACCAGAAACAGGCATTTCTAACGACAGCAAAAAAGCATCGATTGTTGGCTTTGTATGTGGATAGCGTTTGCCCATGAAAATGGTGACGCCAAGGGGGTTAGCAAGCTTAATCTCGCCTGCTAACCGTCCTAAATCATGATGCTCATTGTCAAAAACAATCTGAGGTGCTTTATTCATATTTTTATTATTGGGTGACACTTAGGTTACTTTTTAGTATACAGCAGCCCAATAGATGAATAAATCAACAACAGATCGATGGTATTCCTAATGACCAGAGCTTGCCTTTTTACTGCGAGCTTCATAAGCGTCGATCTCTGCGGCAGTTAAACCTGCTGCAATGGCATACACCGGATCTTCTACCACGTTAACTTCGACCAAATCGCCCGCTTTTTTCAATAACAAGCGACATTCAGGGCTTAAGTGAACTAAGTGCAGACGCTTTCCAGCACGCTCATAGCGCTCTGCCAGTTGATCGATGGCTTCCAATGCAGAGTGATCGGCAACGCGTGAGCGCTTAAAATCAATGATTACATCTTGAGCATCTTCACTTGGCTGGAACAGCTCCTGGAAGTTATGAACTGACGCAAAGAAGATCGGACCAATCAGTTCGTAAACGGTGTTTCCACCATCATTCACAAACTTCTGAACGCGGATTTTCTTAGCATGATCCCAAGCAAATACCAGTGCAGATAGAATCACACCCAAGATAACCGCAGCAGCCAAATCAGCTAATACGGTGGTCAGCATAACCGCACCCGTAATCGCCAGCTCAACGTGTGGCACACGACCAAACAAGCGCAGGCTGGACCACTTAAAGGTACCAATAACCACCATAAACATCACGCCGACCAATACTGCAATCGGGATTTGCTCAATCAATGGCGCACCCAGCAGAATAATTGCCAGTAAAGCCAAGGCAGCGGTAATACCGGATAAACGCCCTTTACCACCAGAATTGATATTGATGATACTTTGGCCAACCATGGCACAACCACCCATACCACCAAATAAGCCAGTGACGAAGTTAGCTAAACCCTGTGCCATACTTTCACGGTTTGCCTGACCACGTGTTTCAGTCAAGGCATCAACCAAGTTTAGCGTCAGCAAACTTTCAATCAAACCAACCAGCGCCATGACAACAGCGTATGGCAGGATGATCATAAAGGTTTCCCAAGTGAACGGAACGGTTGGGATATGGAACGTTGGTAAGTCACCGGCTACCGATGCGATATCGCCGACCGTACGGGTATCGATATTAAACAGCGCCACCAATAAACTTAGCGCAATAATCGCGACCAGAGTGGAAGGAACCGCCTTAGTGAATTTTGGCAAGAAGTGAATGATCGCCATAGTCACAAGCGCCAGGCCAATCATGATGATTAAAGGTGCGCCAACAATCCACTCACTAGAACCGTCTTCACCAGTCACCTGGAACTGCTTAAGCTGTGCGATAAAAATAACCAACGCTAATCCATTTACGAATCCCAAAAACACCGGATATGGCACTAAGCGAATGAATTTACCCAGCTGCAACGCGCCAAAAATAATCTGCAAGATACCCATTAAGATAACCGCAGCAAATAGGTATTCAACACCGTGTAATGCAACCAAACTCACCAGTACCACAGCGATTGCGCCAGTCGCACCGGAGATCATCCCCGGTCGACCACCAAATACAGAGGTAATTAAACCGATAATGAAGGCGGCATATAAGCCTAGAAGTGGATGCACCTGAGCAACCAGTGCAAATGCAACGGCCTCCGGTACGAGCGCAAGGGCAACGGTTAGCCCCGAGAGAACGTCATCTTTAGGACTGACGGGAGATAATTGTTTTAGAAAGGACATCGTATTAAGTGGCTTGATTTAAAACAAAGAATTCTCACACATCCAACCTTGTCGAGCCATGAATAATTTGTTTTTATCCAGCCAAGTTTGGCTTAAATCGCTGCACTGGCTTTTGGCTTGACAAAAACGCCACCGAGCGGCCATGCTGCGGGCATTATTAGAATCGGTTTAAAACCGCGATTTTTGGAGTCACACTTGGATTCAGTTTCACAAGTCGTGTTAGGTGCTGCAGCCTGCCACGCCGTTACCGGTAAAACGCTGGGGCGCAAATCACTTTACCTGGGCGCAGTGCTTGGTACCCTGCCCGATTTGGATGTATTTATTCAATACGGCAATGCGGTAAGCAACTTCACATATCATCGCGGCTTTAGCCATTCGCTATTGGTGCTAACGGCGGTTAGCCCGATTATTTGGTTTCTGCTACGGCGTTTTAATGCCTTTAAAAGTATTGATGGTGGGCGTCTGTTATTAGGCATTTGGCTGGCGCTGATTACGCATCCTTTATTAGATGGCTTTACGGTGTATGGCACTCAGCTATTTTGGCCGCTGCCCCGCGTGCCGGAATCCTGGGCCTCGGTGTTTATTATCGACCCGCTGTACACTGTGCCATTGTTAATCACTGGTTTGTGGGCTTTATTTAAGCGCCCTAAACTCGCCACGTTGAGCGTTGCTGGCTTGTGTATCAGTAGCGCCTATTTGGCTTGGAGCATGGGCGCAAAACATATGGTGGTGCAGCATATGCGCCAAGAGCTAGCCCGCCAGAACATTCCTTACCAGCAGATGAAAGTCACGCCTGAGCGCTATAACACGCTATTTTGGCGAGGCATTGTGATGGATAAAGAGAATTACTATGAGACGCGTGCCTCCGTGTTTCAACCCAGCGGCCCCTTGCGGTTTAATGCTTATCGCCATAATAAAGACTGGCTCAATAAACTCCCGAATAACTGGGCGGCGCATCGGCTGGCATGGTTTACCGGCGGCTTTTACCGCATGAGTGATCGCGAGAACATGATCGTTGTCAGCGACTTGCGCATGGGGTCGGAAGGCTTCTCCATTTTTGAGTTTGCCGTCGCCGACCGTAATGATTTACAAAAACCATTTTGGCCCAGAAACGCACCGCGCTAATGAACTCATTCAAATACGCCCATTAACCAATGATGACCGCCCATGACCTCAACTCAAATCACTAAAGACCAACGTGCCTTGCGGGCGGTTGCCATGCAGTTTTTTATAAATGGCGCAGTAACTGCTTCCTACATCCCGCGTTTGCCAGAGATTCGCGATCACTTGGGAGTGGATTTGACGACAATTGGGCAATTGCTGACGGCGGCCAGTGTGACTGGTTTGTTAGGTAGCTGGCTATCGAGTCGGGTTGTGCGCCAATTTGGTACGCGCACCACCATGATCTATGGCACGATTATGTTGATTATTCTGCTGCCATTGATCGCAGCCGCCTCATCGGTATGGATGCTGTTGATGGTGCTCTCAGCCATTATGCTGGTCGATGTGTTAGTGGATGTGGCGATGAATATTCAAGGCTCTAACCTGAGTAACCGACGTGCAATGCCAGTGATGAATCGACTGCATGGCTTGTGGAGTGTGGGCTCGGTGGTGGGCGGAATTATTGCCGCGACCATGGCCTCTTTCTTAATTCCATTGCAATGGCATTTGCTTGGGGCGGCGGCATTAATGGGCGGCGGTTTGATCTATATCGGTAGCGGACTACTAACATCAGATAAAGCAGTACCTATTGAGGATGGCGATGAAAACGCGGCCCCTACTCCATTTCGTGCGCCAGTGAGCTTATGGGTGTTTGCTATTTTAGGCGGAACGGCTTTTGTGCCGGAAATGGTGGGTAGTGACTGGTCGCCGTTTAGGCTTAAAGATGACTTGGAGACCACCGCAGGAATGGCCGGTATTGGTTATGTAGCATTCACGGTCGGCATGGTAATTGGTCGCTTATCCGGCGATTGGGTAGCCTCAAAAATGAGTAAAGCACGGTTGTTAAACTATGCAGTGATTATTGCCTTTTGTGGTTTGAGCATTGCTTGTTTAGTTGACTTTGTGCCATTGGTTTATGCGGCGCTGACCATGGCGGGTATTGGGATTTCGGTCTTGTTTCCATCGCTGTATGATGCCGCTGCGCAAGACCCACGCTCAGGGGCTGCACTTGGGGCAATGACCGCAGGCTCGCGCAGTATTGTACTGGTTGCACCACTCACGATTGGGCTGCTGGCGGATATGCCGGCCTTGTCAGTGGGCAGCGCCATGGCGATTATGGCATTGCCTTGCTTAGTGATTATTGGCTATTTGTATCGGCGGATTCACTAACAACTAAATAAGCCTAATCCCCGTTGACTCATAATTGCTTAGAGTCAACGGGGATTGAAGTGGCTGTTAGCCTTTACTCTTTCATTTCCGCTAATTGCTTCAGAATGCTTGTAAAGTTCTCAACACCCTGCGCACCACTCACCAAATGGCGTTGGTTAAATATCACAGCCGGTACGCTATTAATGCCCTGACCTTGCCAGAACTGCTCGGCTTCTCGCACCGCTTCTGCAAAGCGTTGATCTTCAAGTACAGCTAAAGCCGTTTCACGCTCTAACCCAATGCCAGCAGCGATATCGGCCAGTACCGCAATATCAGATAGGTTTTTATGCGCTTGGAAGTGTGCGGTAAATAATGCCTGCTTCAGTTCATGCTTTTTTCCTTGCTGATCAGCCCAGTGCAGCAGCTGATGTACATTGAAGGTATTGTGCATGCGCATTGTGTCACCAAAGCGGAACTCAAATCCTACGCTGGAACCTGCATCACTCAATCTCGCCACATTCTCATCAGACTGTGCCTTGGTTAAGCCATATTTTTCAACTAAATGCTCTTCCATATCCTGACCTTCAGGCGGCATGGCGGGATTTAGCTCAAACGGATGCCAGCGAATTTCATGTGGTGTACCGCTAGCCTCCAGCGCCTCTGCCAACTGCCGATAACCGACGATGCACCAGGGGCAAACCACATCCGATACGATGTCGATTTCGAGCGTCTTAGCTTGAGTGTTCATACTATTTCCTTATTGAATGGGGTTCGGCTGTCTCATTGGGGTATTCGATCGTTGAGACCTTGTTTAAACCGATTGATCTAAATTTAATTCATTTAAATTGATCCGTCAAAATACCCTTTAAAATATCAAACAACCCCTTAACAGCCAATCGTGCCAGCTAATCCTACTTCAGCTACCCGTGTGGCATGACGCGCTGCATCATAAAGCCAGACAAATGTGTCTTAACAGGAGCAACACTCATGAACGGAATCAAACCAGCGCTATATCTCGTTGCCAGCATGGGCGCTACTCAAGTGCAGGCAGAAGGCCCACCGCAGATCAAATTAGAACTGACTCAATTAACCAGCGCGCTGTGTACCGGTGCGCCTAGCGATGTTAATACTTTGCGCCCTGGTGACTGCATTACCTATCGCATCACCGTTGAGAATACTGGCGGACAAACTGCCCGTAATGTCGAGGTAACGGCTTTAATACCAGAGCACACTGAACTGTATCGTTCCATTCGTGATGTGCATAGCCGAGAGGCAATTGGTAGCGTGGTTGAGCATAAAGGAGATGGAACTAGTGTGCTTAAGGCTGCGATTGATGCCGTGCCAGCAGGTCAGGCAGGCAATATGGTATTGGAGTATTCGGTGAAAGTTATTTGATGCCTACTGCCTATTTGATTGGCAGTAGACATCATTTGAGCTAATATAAGTAAGGCTGGGATAATTACCTGCAAGCAAGCCCCGTAAGTGTCCTTAAGCAGCGTCCGCAAGCCATAGTTGTCACTCGCAAGCAGGCTAATAAGGCTAAGTTGGAGCCCTGCTAGCAAGTCATTTAACTAAATAAGGCTTGAGCACCATCTGCAACATACTGCACGGATAAGGCGGCCAGCAATACACCCAGCAAACGAGTTAGAATCATCTTGCCGGTATTACCAATGTATTTATCAAGAAGCTCAGCGGCCATTAGCGTTATCGCGGTCAACAATAGCAGCACGAAAATAACCGCCAGCAAAGTCACAATGCCCATCCAATGATGTTCAGTTGATGCGGCTGACATCTCCGAAGACAATAGAATAGTCGCTGAAATAGTCCCCGGCCCTGCCAGTAGTGGAATGGCTAATGGGAAGACTGAAATACTGGCAATGTGCTCTTTAACCGCCGACTTAGAGACTTCTTCCTTACGTTCCTGACGCTTTTCATAGATCATTTCAAACGCGGTATAAAACAGCAATAAACCACCCGCCACACGGAAAGCATCAATGGTAATTCCCATTGCATCCAGAATTGCGGTACCGGTAACCGCAAATAAGGTCAGAATCAGCAACGCCACAACACAGCCACGAATAGCGACCATGCGTCGATCCATCGAGGACATACCAATGGTCAGGCCCAAAAACAGAGGCGCATTACCAATGGGGTCAACGGTGACAAATAGCGTCACAAAAGCATTTAAAGTTACATCATACGAAAGCATAGTCACTCCAACCATCGGAAGTTTTCAATTCGCGAATATAAGCTTAATTGCCACGCTCTGCAAACGTCAGCCGGAACTCAGCACCAGGCTCACAATTAGCCACGCTGATCTTGCCCCCCATATTGCTAACCATCTGTTGTACCAGCGATAAACCAATACCTGTGCCAACCGTTTCGCGCGTTAGCTCACTCTCTGAGCGGTAAAAGAGCTGGAAGATTTTTTTCATCTGTGCTTTTTCAATACCGGGGCCGTAATCGCGTACCGTAAATTGCACGCTATGGTCACTGCCTTGCTGAGCGCTGATTGCGACTTTCTTGACTGGGGCTTTGGCGGAGAACTTAATCGCATTATCCACCAGATTAATCATAATCTGCGTTAGCCAATCAGCGTCCACCATAATGCTGGCGTCTTTCACTGCATCGACGCAATGTACTTCCAGTTCAAAGCCAGAGCGCTCGACCTGTGAGTTGATTTTGGATTCGATGGTGCGCAGCAGTTGACCCACATCCATTAACTGCAGCTCGGCTTGTTGCTCATTGCGAGTCATGCGTGCCAGCTGTAGTACATTGTTAATCAGTCGGGATAATCGCTCACTTTCATCAAAAATAAAGTCGTAATACGTCCGTTTTTTCTCTTCGCTAGCCCAGCCTTCGCGCAACAGTTCGCCATACATGCGGATGGAAGTGAGCGGTGTTTTTAGCTCATGGCTGACGGCTGAGACAAAGTCCTGCTGCTGGTTAGCGAGATTGATCTGTCCTAATCCCAAGCGATACAGCAGATAAAAACCGCCGCATAGCACAATGCCTAAGATAGCCGCTAACCACAGAATCACTTGTCCGCCCGGCCCTGCGGGTAATTGCGTCACGCTATACAGTAGCTGCATATCGCTTAATGGCGCTGACAGTCTTGTTTTATATAGCTGCTCACCGGTTAACTCCGCGCTACTGGATAAGTACCCCCGTAAGGACCGACCTGAAAATGCCGTTAGCACATTACCTTGATAAGCCACCAGCAAATCACTCATTTGTGAAAGTGCGGTAGCACGGAACTCGGTGTTAATGACTGAGCTTAAAAACGCCTCAGGCTCGATTAATAAGCCCTGCACATATTTCTGTCCGTTTAACCAGACTTTGCGATATAACACAAAATGGCCGCTAGCTAGCTGGCTAAACTCAAATGTATCGATTTCGCTCTCAAAAGTGAGAATGCGAGTGCTTTGAGGAGCGGCTTGTGTGCTGGACGCTGAGTCTGCGCTGACAATAGCACCTAGCGATGGCAATGTAGCAGCTTCGGGCAAGCTGTTTTGCTCCACTCGTGCACGCTTTGCCGGAGCCGACTTTGCTTGTCTGGCTTGGATATCAGCTTTGGAGGTTGCTTGTTTTTGTACGGGAAATATTTCCAGTCTTTCGGCAAGTGGCACAGGTGCTGCCTGCTGATAGTTTTGCTGGATATTTAGATCTTCTAAGCGCCCTAATTCGCTGGCTTGAGGCGCTAATTTAGACAAGCTTTTTAATTGGTCAAAAGCAATCTGTGGCTCTGCGGAATACTGGACAGCTTTGGATGACTGCCTTGCAAGGCTTTTTGATATAGGTGCAGCAACAGGTGCTTGGCTGCGCTCTTTCTTATCAACCCCCTCTTGCATCAATTCACGCTCATCCTCTGCTTCAAGCTCGGCCACGTCTGCAAACTCTGCCATTTCTTCAATACTATCTGATGACACATTATCCATACTGCTATCGGCTTCAATCATGCTCATTGACTGACCGGCTTGTATCGATTGGCTGGAAAGTTCGGGTTGCATTGATTGAGGAGATGACAATGAATCACCAGAGAATTTCGACACCCCAGCCATTCCGGACACATAGGGCTCTGCTGAATCACTCACCGAAGTCACTCCTTGTGAGCTTACGGAGCCCATTCTTTGCGAACTTAGAGAATCACTGGATTCATTATCCGGCTCATCAATATCTGCCAAGACTGTCTTTTGCAGTAACTGATTGGTCGCCAGAATATCCCGAATCTGATTTTGTAGTACTAACCGCTGCCCCAACTCCAGCTCAGAAATCCCATACTGGCTTGCATCGGCATCCGGCACTAATGGCGTTACCAGTTGACCGGCATTATCGACCTGAAAATAGCCCATCAAACCCGGTAACTCCGCAGCAACCGGAAACTCAGATAATGGCGAACGCTGCAAAAAGCCCGCCTTTACATCCCCTGCCACATTTAAAAAGGCGTAATCGGTAAATGGTCGCTGGTCTTCTTTACGAATTAACTCAGCAAAGCGGCTGTCAATCCGTACTGACAGCTCCTGCGCCATTTGCTGATGTTGGTGGAAAGCTTCCCACTTTAAACGACTATACGATTGCTGGATCAACACCACCGTTGGCACTAATAGCGCCACAAAAAACAGCAATAGCCAACGGCGTAGTTTTTTCTTATCCAGTGTTTTCAGAGTCTGCTTAAGCATAGCTTATGACTGGCTCAATAAACGATAACCAGCGCCACGCACAGTGACTAAAAACTCAGGCGATGAAGAGTCCGCCTCAATTTTTCGGCGCAGTTTTGCGACATGAATATCGACCGTGCGAGTCTCTAACGATAAATCATCCGCGTAGCCCCACACCTTATGCAGTAGCTCATCGCGTGAAACAGGTCGTTCGGAATGTGCTTGTAAATACTGTAACAGTGCAATCTCACGGCAAGTAAATGACAAGACTTCTTTGCCACGGGTGCCGGATAAATTCCGGCAGTCAATTTGTAAGCTTGGTGATAGCTCAATCACATCATTTACCGCGCTGGAAGCGGCGGTGCGACGCAACACGGCCTGCACCCGTAATACCAATTGCGCGACTGAAAACGGCTTAGAGACATAGTCATCCGCACCCAACGATAAGCCCTGAATAATATCCTCATCATTGCTTTTGGCGGTGAGCATAATAATGGCTTGGTCGCGACTTTTCTCCCGAATGCGATTGCAAATCTCAAAGCCATCAATACCCGGCAACATCACATCCAACAAGATTAAATCGAAGTCGCCACTCAATCCTTTGGCTAAGCCATCCGGCCCATTGTCTGCAAAATCAACGTGGTAGCCATGATACACAAACACATCAATCAGTCCCATGCGAATGGCGAGCTCGTCTTCTACGATCAGAATGCTGGCATCAGTTGACATGCGTGTGGTCCTTTTTAATCAGTACTCCAAGTGTAACAAGGCACACCCTGTGCGCTGTAAACTTTTTGTAAAAATTCCTGCTGCAGCTTTTACCAAACTGTGCCTGTTTGTAATTCCCTGCGCTTCGTAAACTGTGCATACAGTCAACCAGCGCTGCGAATAACTTCCAAAGATAGGAGCGCAGCACATGGCAACACCAGTAACCAGTAACCAAACAGCTCCCAGGAATTCATTATGAAAATCAAATTAATCGCCCTTAGCCTATTCGCCGCAACTGCTGGTGCCACCTTATTACCTGGCTTGCAAAGCGCAGTGGCAGAAGTCCCTCCGATGCCTAGACCAATCATCGCACCAGCGACTCCTCAGACCTCGCCAGCCATTTCAGACACCGATAGCATTGCACAGCAAGCGTCACAGAAACCGAAAATTGAAGTCGTATTTGTACTGGATACCACCGGCAGTATGAGTGGCTTAATCAATGCCGCTAAAGAAAAAATCTGGTCGATTGCCAGCACCATGGCGCAAGCGCAAACGGCTCCGGAAATCAAAATGGGGTTGGTAGCCTATCGCGACCGTGGCGATGCGTATATTACGCAAACCATTGACCTCTCGAAAGACCTGGATTCGATGTATGCCAAGCTGATGGACTTTCAAGCACGAGGCGGCGGAGATGGTCCTGAAAGTGTGAACCAAGCGCTGTATGATGCCGTACATAAAATGTCGTGGAATCAGGATAAGAATACATACAAAGTGGTGTTTTTAGTCGGCGATGCACCCGCACACATGGATTATCAGGATGATGTTAAATACCCTGAAACCGTTAAAATCGCAGGCGATAAAGGCATTGTGATTAACGCCATTCAAAGCGGCAATAACCGTGCAACCACGCAAAACTGGCAGCAAATTGCGAATTTGGGTCAAGGTAACTACTTTCAGGTCTCGCAATCTGGGAATGCGGTGGCGATTGCGACCCCATTTGATGCGGACTTGGCCAGATTATCCGCTGAATTAGATACCACCCGAGTCTACTACGGCAATGCGGAAGATAAGCGCAAACAGTCCGCTAAAGTCGCGGCCAGTAGCAAGCTTTATGTAGAATCTAGCACCGAATCTCAAGCGCGTCGGGCGGCATTTAATACCTCCTCTAGCGGTAAAGGAAACTTCCTAGGCGAGAAAGAGTTGGTGGAGGAAGTAATCAGCGGTAAGGCGGAATTAGCCGATATTTCAAGCGATGAATTGCCATCCGAAATGAAGGTGATGGCACCGGCAGCACAGCAGGAATTTATTAAAGAAAAGGCTGAAACACGTCAGCGTTTACAAAGTGAAATCCGTCAGCTTTCTGAGAAGCGAGATAGCTATCTGAAAGAGAAAGTTGCCGCCTCCGGAACGGCTAAAGACTCGCTGGATGTGCAAATCTTTGAAGCCATTCAGAAGCAGTCAGCAAGCATAGGCTTGGTTTACGATGCGAAAGATATGAAGTATTAATACGAGCTAAGTAAGCTGAGCTTTGAGCCGATTTGATCCTTCAAACGGGGCTGGTCACTGCTGATCAGCCTCTTTAAACCAATGCCGTGTGTGATTGGCAAAGTACACCAGCGACAACATTACCGGCACCTCAACCAAAACACCTACGACGGTTGCCAAAGCCGCACCGGAATGTAATCCAAATAATGAAATCGCCACGGCCACCGCTAGCTCAAAAAAATTGGAGGTACCAATCATGCAAGCAGGTGCAGCAATATTGTGTGGCAACTTCATCGCCTTCGCCGAGGCATACGCAATCGCAAAAATGCCATAGGTTTGGATCAGCAAAGGAATGGCAATCAGCACAATCGCCAATGGTTGATTAATAATGGTTTCAGCCTGAAAGCCGAACAGTAAAACAACCGTTCCCAGCAAGCCTACTATTGACCACGGCTTGGTCTTGGCGAGTAAGGCGGTAACCCGATCTTCGCCATGATTTTTCTGCAAATATCGACGAGTTAGCACACCTGCTAGCAGCGGCAATACCACATACAGAACCACCGATAACATCAGCGTTTCCCATGGCACGGCAATATCGCTGACGCCCAGTAAAAATGCGGTGATCGGTGCAAAGGCAAAGATCATAATAATGTCATTGACCGAGACTTGTACCAATGTGTAATTGGGATCGCCTTTGGTTAGCTGGCTCCAGACAAATACCATCGCGGTACACGGCGCGACTCCCAGTAATATCATGCCTGCGATGTATTCATTGGCGGTTTCAGGATCAACCAATGAGACAAAAAACACTTTAAAAAACAACCAACCCAAGGCCGCCATGGTGAATGGCTTGATTAGCCAATTGATCACCAGCGTTAGCACTAGCCCCTTAGGCTTTTTACCAATATCTTTAATGGCACTGAAATCAATTTGCACCATCATCGGATAAATCATCACCCAAATTAGGATGGCAACGATGAAATTGACATGCGCCCATTCAAAGCCTGCAATGACTTGGAAAAAGCCCGGAAATACATTACCCAACGCGACGCCAGCCAAAATACAGAGGCCAATCCAGACGGATAAGTAACGCTCAAAAATACCCATAACTCACTTCCTTGATCTTAACGATTTAACTACAGCAATTATTTACACGCTCAGGGCGATCGCCCATTTGCTTCAGGCGCTGTCGATTGATGTCGAGAAAACCGGTGTTGTGTGCGGTAGTTTCGGTTAATACAGAACGCGCCCATTCCGGTAGATTAGGATTGAGCCGATAAAATACCCACTGCCCTTGTCTGCGATCGACCAGCAGTTCGCATTGGCGCAGTTGGGCTAAATGGCGTGAGACCTTGGGTTGGCTCTCTTGTAAGGCTTCAGTGAGCTCGCAAACGCAAAGTTCATCTTCGTTGGTGATAAGGAGCAAACAGCGTAATCTGGTTTCATCTGCCAGACATTTGTAAAACTGAACAGGGTTCATTGGTCGACTCTAGTGTTTTTAGATAGCTAAAAATAATATACGGATAGCCGTATATAAGTAAGGCCTAGGGTATATGAAAAAACACATATGTAAAGTACGATTTCATCAGAACCGTATTGGGAGGTCGGTGCGGTGCGCGCTAGAGACATCAGGTTTTAGAAAGGCTTAACAGCACGTTCCGTCAATGCTAATCGTAATAATTCAAGCTGATGCTGACTAAAAACCTGAATGCCGTTCTCGCGTAATAAGGCCGTTGTCACCCCACTGCCCGTTTGTTTGGTCCCGTTGAACTCACCGTTGTAAATCTCTCCACTGCCACAAGAAGGACTGGACTCGGTTAGCACTGCAAATTGAATATCATGCGCCTGACATTGCGCCAACGCGAGTTTTGCACCGAATAAAAATTCGGCACTAAGATCCTTTCCATCGACAGAGTAAATTTTGGAGTGACCATCCAATACATCTTGCCCTGTGCCATTGCGTATTTCAGCGGGTGGTCGCGGCGTTGGCAAACCAGCAGATACTTCAGGGCAAAATGGGATGATCTGATAGTTATTAATTAACCAATCAAAGTCTGTATTGGCTTGCGTTAAGGCGTTGCCGTTGTAACGGACGTTATGGCCCAGTAAGCAGGCACTCACTAAAATTTTCATGGCTAATCTTGCCTATCTAAAGCAGAAACAGAGCACAGACTTTATCATAAGCCAGTGACATGCAGGCCTCAGTAATTAATACAAAAAACCAAATAAATGCAGCGGTATTTCTTGCTTGCCGCCATACAAAATATCGTCCTTCACCAGATAAGCAGCGCCTTCAATATCTCGAATTTGCTTGGTGGTTTTGCCCTTACCACCAACTTCAAAAATTACGCCATCCACTTCAAAGTCACCTACTTTGCTGTAATACACCTGATGCCCTGCATGCTTGAGCATTTTGATAAAAAATAACTCTCTGACCGTGCCTACCTGACTCGGTTGGCCGATTTCGTGGCTGATGGTTTGATATAGATTAGGATTATCCAGATAGATTTTTTCATTGGCTTTCAGAAGCTGGCTACCTGCACGATTATCCCGAATCAATTCAGCCAAGCCCGTTTCCTGCAAAATATGCAGATAGTGCTGTACCGTTTTATTATCCAAGCCAACATGCTTTGAAATATTATTCCGGCTCAATTCGCCCGGCTGTATGGTTGCCATATACGACAATAAGCGTTTGAAATACGGTAATTTATCCGTATTGAGTCGATAGTGATTGGCGATGTCTTCGTAGATAGTTTTATCAATCACCCGCAACAGCTTTTCTTGATAAGTATCCGTGCCTTCCAGAAAGAACGGGTAGTAGCCAGACTGTAGGTAGTCTTTAAAATAGCCACGCAACTTGGGTATTTCTGCCACCTGATTTTCCAATGTGCTTCGATCTGATAGCAACTGCTCCAGCCCTACCGGCTCTATTTCAGCAATACCCTGAAAACTCAGATACTCACGAAATGACATACCACCAAGTCGAAACAATACCCCGCGTCGCGATAAATCGTGGGTACCTTGAATCAGATCAATGCTGGAGCTACCGGAAAACACCACATAAACATCAGGATAGGAGTCATGAATATTTTTTAGAATTTGATTCCAATTAGGATGCTTATGGACTTCATCAAAAAAGAAGTAGCGACAACCCTGTACCTCGTACAGTTCATTCACAAAATCCAGCAGCGAATGATCAGAGAAATATAGATGATCCAGCGATACATAAATCACTTCATACTGTTGCTTACTCAGTCGCTCTTTAATGAACTGCAGCAACAAGGTTGTTTTCCCCGTTCCTCTGGCACCAATCAACCCTGTAAGCCGGTTCTTAATATTGAATGCGTCAAACAAGTAGCGGTGACGCGTTGTCTCAGTCGCATTCAAGAGTCGCTTGTGAATCGTGATGAGCTGATTGATTGACTGATTAGTCATTGGAATATAATCCTATATTTTTAATCATTATAAGGATTTCACTCCATAGATCAAAGTAAGATCATTAGGTGCGCTAAGTTTTCAGGTTTGTGGTCTTGAGTGCATAACTTTTAAAGTGGCATCATTAAAGTAATTTAAGACTCAATTCTTAAATTAAGTACTACACTTAGAGACCTGATAGCCTAAATCTAAGGACGGATCATGCTTAAACAGTCAACTCTTTTACTCGGCATCCTGAGCACAGGATTACTTTGTTCAACAGCACAAGCAGCTTGGACACTCAATAGCGAGCAGTCCAGCCTACATTTTGCTACGGTTAAAAACGCAACCGTTTCAGAAGTACACCATTTTAAAACACTCAGCGGTGCAATCAGCGATGATGGCAAAGCCAGCCTAACGATCAAACTGGACAGCGTGGATACGGCCAACCCGATTCGCGATGAGCGCATGCAAAAGCAGCTATTTGAAACAGAAAAGCACCCAGATGCCAGCTTCAATATAGACTTAGGCAGCGAAGCTGTTAAATCCGGTGCGCAAACCATCGTTGGCACGCTAAGCCTGCATGGCGTTGAGAAAGAAGTTTCTACTCAAGTATTTGTCGAGCAGGATGATAAACAGATCACCGTATCGAGCCTGGCCCCTGTTGTGATTGCTGCGCCTGATTATGGCTTGGATGGTGGTGCAGAGGTGCTACGCGAATTAGCCGCGTTAACCTCAATCAATGTCACTGTTCCTGCCAGCTTCAGACTGGTTTACGACAAACAATAAACCTGTATTGAGCACGCCCCTGTAAGCCTTAACCTCCTCCATTATTGGGGGAGGTTTTTTTATGCACATCGTTATGGCAAATCTCGCGATGCTCCGTATTCTGTGTGCTGCGTTTCACCAATGCCGTCCACACCCTGCACTTCTGCATGCAATACTTAGCTGAGTTCCTCCATATCCCACACATGGCTTAATGAGTTAGTCGCTGCGCCCACAGAAATAATCATATATAACAAAGAGTCAGAGTCGCTGCGATTGATAATACGATGGTTTTGATCGGCTTGATAATAGGCGGTATCACCCTGCTCCAACTGCACAATATCCGCGCCCGAAACCACTTCAACGGAGCCACTATGCACGGTGATAATTTCACGCGTTCCCCGAAAATGTGGCTTGCTGTTAAGTTGCGCTGAGGGTGGCAAAGTTACCCGATAAAACTCGGTCGCATCCATACTAGGCGAGGTCAGCATTTGCACTTGGCCATTTTGATCATCGCGCATTACATTCGTCGGATCATTCCCGCGCACGACTTCAATGGTTGGCTGTGTCCAAGGCTCTTCAACCAGCTCTGAGATTGAGATATTCAATGCCTGTGCAATGCGACAAGCCACTGCCAAAGTCGGGTTGGCTTTACCGCGCTCTATCTGGCTTAACATCGAGCGACTAACGCCAGATTGATCGGCCAGTTGATCCAATGTCCAGTGCAGCTTTTTGCGGCATTTTTTAAGGCGTTCAGCCAAGGTATTCAAGTTCGGGTCGGACATGCAGGATCTCATCAAAGATTAAAATTCCATTATATCATATTTTTTTCTTGCATCACGCCAGAAACAAATGACACTATATTGGAAATATTTCCACTGTGAGGAATAGTGATGAAAGCCCTAGTCAAAAGCAAAGCCGAAACCGGCCTATGGATGCAGCAAGTTGAAATGCCTAAAATTGGTATCAACGACGTGCTAGTCAAAGTACACCGCACCGCCATCTGCGGCACCGATATGCACATTTACAATTGGGACGAATGGGCGCAAAAAACCATTCCTGTCCCAATGACCGTAGGCCATGAGTTTGTTGGCGAAATCGTGGATGTTGGCTCCAATGTGGTGGACTTTTTCTCCGGCCAATTAGTCTCTGGCGAAGGCCATGTGGTCTGTGGGCGCTGCCGTAATTGCATGGCAGGTAAGCGTCACTTCTGCCCAAATACCTCCGGCATCGGTGTTAATCGCACGGGCGCATTTGCGGAATACATTGCCCTACCCATGGCAAATATCTGGCTGCATCGTCCAAATATCGACAAGGATATTGCTGCGATTTTTGACCCATTTGGTAACGCCACGCACACGGCTTTGCAATGGCCACTGTTAGGTGAAGATGTACTGATTACCGGTGCTGGCCCAATTGGTAGTATGGCCGCAGCAGTCGCTAAACACGCTGGCGCACGTCATGTCGTGATTACTGATGTGAACCCTTATCGCCTTGAGCTAGCGGGTAAGCTGGGTGCAACGCGCTTAGTGAATATCGCTGAAGAAAACTTAGGTGATGTGCAGCGTGAGCTTGGTATGGTGGAAGGCTTTGATGTGGGGCTGGAAATGTCCGGCAACCCGCAAGCGCTGAATGACATGATCAATAATATGAATCATGGCGGCAAAATTTCACTACTCGGCATTCCTTCCGGCGAGGTGAAAATCGACTGGAATAAAGTGATTTTCAGCATGCTTACCATCAAAGGCATCTATGGTCGTGAGATGTACGATACGTGGTACAAAATGTCGATGATGGTCGAAACCGGGCTGGATTTAAGCCCGGTCATCACTCATCGTCTGCACTACAGCGAATTTCAACAAGGCTTCGACGCAATGCTTAGCGGTCAAGCCGGTAAAGTCATTCTGAACTGGGAAGATTAATTATGGATACCAACACACGCGCTTTTTACGCAGAACAACTCGACGGCATTCGCGCCGCGGGTTTATTTAAAAATGAACGAATAATTACTGGTCCGCAGAACGCCAGTGTGGCGCTGGCAGATGGCAAGGAATTGCTAAACCTGTGCGCTAACAACTACCTGGGGCTGGCCCAGCATCCGGAAGTAAATGCGGCGGCCAAACAAGGTCTGGAAGATCATGGTTATGGCATGGCTTCAGTGCGCTTTATTTGTGGCACACAAGATATTCATAAGCAGCTGGAAGCTCAGATTACGGAGTTTCTAGGCACTGAAGATACCATTTTGTATCCTTCTTGCTTTGATGCCAATGGCGGTTTATTTGAAACAATTTTGGGCGCTGAAGATGCGGTGATTTCCGATGCGCTGAACCATGCCAGTATTATTGATGGTGTACGCTTGAGTAAAGCCAAACGGTATCGCTACAGCAATAGCGATATGGCCGAGCTGGAAGCTTGCCTAAAACAAGCGGATGCCGATGGCGCAAGGATTAAACTGATCACCACCGATGGTGTGTTTTCCATGGATGGCTACATCGCCAAGCTGGATCAGATTTGTGACCTGGCCGATAAATATGGTGCGATGGTGCATGTTGATGATTGCCATGCTACCGGCTTTGTGGGTGACAATGGTCGCGGCAGCCACGAACACTGCGGTGTGATTGGGCGTATTGATATTTTAACCGGCACTTTAGGGAAAGCCCTTGGCGGCGCAAGTGGCGGCTATACCAGTGCGCGGGCTGAAATTGTAGAGCTGCTGCGTCAGCGTTCACGCCCTTATCTATTCTCCAATACTGTTGCGCCACCGGTGGTTGCCGGAGCTATTAAAGCGTTAGAGCTAGCCAGCGAGTCATCAGAGGCGCGTAATAAATTGCGTGAGAACACTCGCTATTACCGTGATGCGTTACAGAAAATTGGGCTGGATATTTTACCAGGTGAACACCCGATCGTGCCGGTCATGCTTTACGATGCGAAAATTGCGGCGGAGTTTGCCGAGCGTATGTTGGCACATGGCGTGTATGTGATTGCCTTCTCATTTCCGGTCGTGCCGGATGGCAAAGCGCGGATTCGTACGCAGGTTTCAGCGGGTCATAGTCGTGAGGATTTAGAGCGAGCGATTGAGGCATTCGCAGCGGTAAAAGAAGAAATGAAGCTGGGTTAAAGCTAGTCCACCACAGTGGTTTCAGTCTGGTACAAATAGACCAGACTGAAACTAGAATTTCCTTCAAAATTACCGAATCGACATCATCAAAAAGCCAGTAAACGCCGCATTGCTCGAACTCAACTTCGGATCACACTCATCCCTCATCGAGTCTAAAAACGCGCTATAATCCCGATAAAATTCATACGACGGCCGCGGCTTGTAAACCAACTCCTGATCCATTTCAAAATACTTCAAAATAGACTTAGTGGTATTCGGCTTAATAAACCAACGCTCAGTCGGTGCATAATAAAACGGCAGCGCACTAATCATTGACCAGCGCGCTAACTTTAACGGAATCAATATTTCCAAAAACTGATTAAAGCCTTGCTCTTCATCCCCATGCAACATCGCCTGTAACGCATCAACCGTCACCTCACGCTCGACAGGCGACAAGGAACCAATCGCATCGCGAAACTTCGGTTTATCAAACATTGAAATCATTGAAGAGCGCGACATGATCTGAATCATGCTTTGAATGATGGATTCTGGCTTGCCAAATTGCATCTCATCAAAGGCTTCTTGCGCCTGATCGGAGAGCTTGCCAACATTATGCTTCTTAATGATTTTCAGCATTTCAGGGTCTTCAAAGCCATCAGGAAACCGTGCAAAGAAGTCTCCCTGAAGCTCAAACAGCTTTTCTATATTCATTCCATGTTATCCATAATTAAAGGCCGTGCGTGCCGCTATAACCATTGCGCTCAGGCGATTTCCAACCGGCTAGAGCTTCTGGCTTGGGTTCATAAATTTCAACAATCAAAGGATAGCATGGCGTGCTGTCATCAGAGTGGCTACTGCCACAGTCGCCACCAGGGCAAGTGGATAGATCACCTAGTAAATCAATCTCCGCAAAAAACTCGATAAAGTCACCGGGGCGTACCGGGCTGGCTTTCATAAAATATTGATGGGTGTCTTTAGTAAAGCCGGTGCACATAAATACATTCAACACATCATGCACGTAGGGCTCGGCTTCTTCTGCGCTAATGCCCTTCTCTGCGGCTAATGCGCGCGTCAGGTTGGAATGGCAGCAGTGATGGTAATCCACACCGTTTAACATAAAGTTGGTGTAGGGGTCGCAGCGCGTGCCGATCACATCATGAATTCCGCCTCCATCTTCATCCCAGCCATACCAGTCCAGTGTGTCATGCGTGATGGTTGCCATCGGGCGTAATCCCGGTAGGTTTGACCATAAACAGTCACCCGTGCTGACATGGGTGGCATGCAGCTGGCGAGTCTTCCCACTGAAAAAGCGCTCATTTAAGTCATTGGCATTCCACAAATTCAGGTCGCCGACTTGGGAGCCTTCGGTGCTGACGATGCGAAACAAATGGCCAGCCGGCACGGTAAAGGTTCCGGCATCGCGCGGCTCAATTTTAATCTCGGAAACTTTGCGCATCCCGTCACGTACACCGTTATAAAACTCAGCGTCGTAAGCAGGTAGTTTTTCAACGGGATAGCACACGATTGCTGGCGCCGCGCGTCGTTGTGCAGCATCTTCTGGGGTGGTGACTTCGTTCACAGACATGGCAATCCTCCGGGGTAAAATCCTGATCATACTGCACCCAATCGCCGCTATGCACGAACAAAAATCATCGCTGTAATTAAACCGTAACAAAGCTGATATAAGCTCCGGCTCAAATTTGGTGACACCCAAAGTTAATTCACATTTATAAAACAGGTATTCACAGTGAGCAAAGCAACGTTTGATCCAACCCGTTACAATAAAAGCAATAATGAAGCCTTTTCTGAGATCTTAGAAAAAGAGATTTCACGACGCTCTATTTTAAAGTTTGGTGGCGGCATGGCTGCCCTGAGTATGCTAGCCGGTTTTGGTCTGACAGGTTGTGATAGCGACAGCAAAGATGACGTACCTGACCTTGAGAAACGCGCAGATGTGAGCCTTGGCTTCCAGTCTATCGCGGGCTCTAAGTTGGATGCAGTTGCCGTTCCAGCAGGTTACGTTGCAAAAATTCTAGCGCCTTGGGGCACACCACTGAACAGCACCGCCAGCGAGTGGAAAGCCGATGGTAGCAACTCTGCAATCGATCAAGACAATGCAGTGGGTATGCACCACGATGGCATGCGCTTCTTCCCGCTCAATGATGACAGCACAGAAGGCTTGCTGTGTATCAATCACGAATACATCGATCAAAACGCCCTGCACCCAACCGGCAAAACCGTTGACGATGCTGGCCTGCGTACCAGCGTTGAAGAAGTTCGCAAAGAAATCAATGCACACGGCGTAACTATTGTACACATTCAACTGGCTGCTGGCGTGTGGCAGGTCGTTCCAAATGCTGCTCAAAACCGCCGCTTCACCGGCGCAACGGAAATGGATATCTCTGGCCCATTGGCTGGTCACGCAAGTCTAATCACGCCTTATGCACCAACAGGTATGAAAGCGCGCGGTACACTAAACAACTGCGGAAACGGTTACACACCTTGGGGCACTTACCTGACGTGTGAAGAGAACTGGCCTGGCTACTTTGTTAATACCGGCACTTTGAGTGATCAGGAAGCGCGTATTGGTATCGACACGAACGGAACCCGTTATGGCTGGGATAATGTTGCTGGCGATGCGAGCGAAGTTAACAGCGAGTTCGCCCGTTTTGATACCACAGCAACTGGCGCAAGTGCTAGCGAAGATTACCGTAACGAAGCCAATGGCCACGGCTATATCGTTGAAATCGATCCTTACGATGCAAGCAGCAAAGCGGTTAAACGTACCGCGCTAGGTCGCTTCAGACACGAAGGCTGTGCATATGGCAAGCTGGAAGCTGGCAAGCCAATTTCATTCTACTCTGGTCACGACTCCCGCTTTGAGTACATCTACAAATTTGTATCAGAAGCCGCTTGGGACCCAGCCGATACCAACAGCACAGACCGCTTAGCGACGGGTTCCAAGTACATGGATAAGGGAACACTTTACGTTGCGCGCTTTGATGAAGCCGGTGTTGGCGTTTGGTTGCCACTGAGCATGGAAGGCGCAGTAAAAGGCGGCGGTACATTAGCTGATCATTTCGATAGCCTTGCGGAGATCATTTTGAATACGGCTGGCGCGGCTGACTTAGTCGGGGCAACACCAATGGATCGCCCTGAGTGGACTGCGGTTGACCCAATCACCGGCACGGTTTACCTGACACTTACCAATAACACGAGCCGTGAAGAAGCTAATGCCGCTAACCCACGTTTAGACAATAGCTTTGGTCATATTATTCGCTGGAATGATGCGGCAACCGGCACTGGTTTCACTTGGGATATCTTCCTGTTTGGTGCGCCCGCTGAAGGCGATACCGAATCCAACTTATCTAGCCTGAGCGAGCTGAACCAATTAGCCAGCCCGGATGGAATGGTGTTTGATGATCGCGGAATTCTATGGGTACAAACGGATAACGGCGCGAGCGAAGTAACGGAGTACACCAATGACCAAATGTTGGCGGTGATTCCATCTAAGCTGCGCGATGCTGACAATAATCAGGACGTTGTGAATAGCGACAACCAAACAGAGCTACGTCGCTTCTTTGTTGGCCCGAATGGTTGTGAAGTCACAGGCCTAACCTTTACGCCTGATCACAAGCACTGCTTCCTGAATATCCAGCACCCACGTAACTGGCCTTACAGCGATGATGCAACAGAAGAAACGCCTACTGGCACAACGGTTCGCCCACGTGCAACCACGGTTGTAATCTCTCGCGTTGATGGTGGTGAGATTGGTGTGTAAATCATCTCGCTGAGTGGTTTGGTCACTCACTGATGACACACAAAAAAGGCCCTGCGACTCCCTCATCGCAGGGCCTTTTTTATGCGCTTTACTCGGGAAGATCAACTGGCCCTAGCGTGTCATACACATCACCTGGTCCTGGATTCTCAGGGTGTGTCGTGCCGCCTAAGTGCGTCATGATTCCCCACACTGCATTCAGTGAAGTCTGCACCGCACCCTCTACCCACGCTGGCGTCCAGCTCACACCATCACCGGCCATAAAGATACCGCGTTGCTCTTGCGGGAAACTCTGCTGCATAAAGTGACTATACATACGCAGGTTATAGCGATAATGCCCCGGCAGTGCGCCTTTAAAAGCACCTAAGAAATTCGGGTCAGACTCCCAACTCACGGTAATAGGGTCGCCCATTATATGATCGGCAATATTCACCTTTGGATAAATTTTAGAGAGCGCTGACAGCGCTAACTTAACTCGCTGATCGACCGGTAATGGCAGCATTTTCAGTGCATCGGTCATCCACGAATAAGTCAGGCAAATCACGCTGGGCTTATCCGGCCCGTTATCAAATAAATAGGTGCCTCGCGTCATGCGGTCGGTTAAGGTCATCGACATCACATCGCGGCCGGTTTCTGGGTCTTTATCTTTCCAAAAGGCGCGATCAACCATCACAAAAGTCTTGGAAGATTGCATAAAACGTGTGCGATCTAATGCCATCCACAATTTCTGATCGAATAGCGACTCGTCCGTGTCCATTGCGGTGGTCAGTAGATGGCTTTGGCAAGTAACCAGTACCGCATCATAAGTTTCGACTTTGCCCCAGCGATCGGTAATCAGTAACTCACCCGCCTCATTGCGCGAAATCTTAGTGACTCCGGGACGTGGTGCGCCGCCGTTCAAAATTTTGAGTGTGATGCCTTCTGGCCAATGCGCCATAGTTTCTGGCACACGCTGCCAAAGTTTGTGTAGCACTTGCTCAACGCCGCCAACCATATAGCGCTGATTATCATCAAACTCATTTACATTGACACGCAGGATTTCTAGCATGGAGTTAGGGAAATCTGAGTCCCAACCACCCGTTCCAAAGCCTACCTGCCCAAACACTTCCCGATGTCGGAATGACAGCTTCTGAAAGGCTTTTGAGGCGACAATAAAATCGTAAAAAGTCCGCTCATCCCAATCGCGAACGATAGGATTCCAGATGGCTTTAATACGCTCAGGGTCACGATCGCGAATGGCTTGCTTTAAGGCAGAAAACTGGGCGCTTTCTTCCAGCGCCTCATGATAAGCCTGCGCGACTTCATGATAGATCTTGGGTAAATCATCCAGCGTTTCAGCGTAGAGTGTTTCGCCTTCTAAATCGATCACCGTCGAGCCTGCAGCTGCGGTTAATGGATTCGGGAACGGCTCACTTTTAACTCCGACTTTATCGACATAATGATAGAAACCAGTCGATGAAACCGGAAAGCGCATACCGCCTAATTCAGCAATCACACCCTCAGTTCCTTCAAACGGTTGCGAGCGTAAGCGACCACCAAACTGACCGGACTCATACACAATCGGCTTAACCCCTAAGCGCATCAACTCATAGCCAGCAATCATACCGGCCGCACCCGAGCCGATAATGGCCACTTTCGCACCGTGGCGTGCGGCAGGAATTTGGCCTAAGCCCGCGCTATGGCTAATCCAGTCATCATAAGCAAAAGGAAAGTCGGGGCCAAATGCGGTGACTGGCTTCTGTGATGCATTACTCATAATACCCACTCATTCTGGTGTTAATAAAGTTCTGGTCGAATGCCTTGAAGATAAGGCGATAGCTCGCGACGAGCCTGAAGTGTTTGCGCAGAGATTTCACCGAAGATTAGCTCGCTGTCGCGGCCTGCTCTGGCAATGTCCTCACCATCTGGTCCGCACAGGCAAGAGAGACCGCAGTACTTAAACTCGCCTTCGGTTCCTGTGTAATTGGCGTAAGCGACATACAGACCATTTTCCTCCGCTCTGGCAGGTACCAAGCGAGTCGCAACGGAATCAAAGGGAGTCATATTGGCGGTTGGGACTAGCAAAGCATCGACGCCTAGCTGCGCGTAATGGCGTGCTACTTCTGGGAACTCGATGTCGTAGCAAATGGCGGTAGCGAGGGTCCAGCCATGAAACTCAAATGGCGTATCTAAACAGCTTCCAGCGCTAAACTGCTGGCGGTCAACGTCGCCGTATAAATGCGTTTTCCGGTAGAGATTAAGGAGAGCGCCCTGCTCGTCAATAAAGGCAACTGCGTTGTAAATACTGCCGTCAGCATCTAACTCTGGGAAGCCAACCAGTATCGCAATCTTATGGCGGCGGGCAATCTCAGAGACACTTGTCAGCATAGAGCCATCTCTCGACTCGGCTAGTTCGCTCACCTTGGCAACCCCGATATTATATCCCGTCAGATACATTTCAGGCGTAATCAGCAATTGAGCGTTAGAGGCGCTGGCAATAGTCGCAGACGCCTCCAGCTTAATCAAAGCCTCATTCACTGAGCCCGATTGTGCTCGGGGCTGCCAGATACAGAGCTTCAAATTTGAGGCATTAGGCTTCAGAAGAAACCGCCTCAAGTGCTTTAGCTAAATGCTCAACCGTTGCATCGATATTGTGCAGCTTATCCAAACCAAACAATCCAATACGGAAGGTTTTGTAGTCTGCAGGCTCGTCACATTGCAATGGCACACCGGCTGCTGTTTGCAGACCAACTTCGGAGAATTTCTTGCCGCTATGAATGCCATCATCTTCGGTATAACAAACCACTACACCCGGTGCGCCAAAGCCTTCTGCGGCTACACTTTTAAAGCCTTTGCTGCTGAGTAGTTCGCGGACTTGACGACCTAATTCCAACTGCTCATCACGGACTTCTTCAAAACCATATTCACGGGTTTCATCCATAATGTCGCGGAAGCGGGTTAAGGCATCGGTTGGCATGGTGGCGTGGTAAGCATGGCCGCCATTCTCATAAGCTTCCATAATTTGCAGCCACTTTTTAAGGTCGCAGGCAAAGCTGCTACTCGTGGTTTCTTCGATGCGTTGGCGAGCCATTTCACTCATCATTACCAAGCCGCAACATGGTGATGCACTCCAACCTTTTTGAGGTGCGCTAATTAGAATATCAACGCCAACTGCTTTCATATCCACCCAAACGGTGCCCGAAGCGATGCAATCCAACACAAACAGTCCACCAACTTCATGAACAGCATCGGAGACAGCTTTAAGGTAGTCATCAGGAAGGATCAAACCAGCAGCGGTTTCAACATGCGGCGCGAAAACGACTTCAGGGCGCTCAGCTAAAATAGTGGCAACCACTTCTTCAATCGGGGCTGGTGCAAAAGGAGCTTGTTTTTCATCCGAGGTCATACGCGCTTTCAGCACGGTAGAGCTGGCAGGGATATTCCCCATCTCGAAGATTTGAGTCCAACGGAAGCTGAACCAACCGTTGCGGATCACTAAGGTCTTTTTGCCGGTAGCAAATTGACGGGCTACTGCTTCCATGCCAAAGGTGCCACTGCCGGGAACAATCGCCACAGAGTGTGCGTTGTAAACGTGCTTCAGGGTCGATGAAATATCCTTCATCACACCCTGAAACGAGCCCGACATGTGGTTTAGCGCACGATCAGTATAAACAACTGAGTATTCCAGCAAGCCATCCGGGTCAATATTGGGTAGTAATCCAGGCACAATACACTCCTCATAGTTAATTTAGAATGATAGTGCCGCAAGGGCTCTGGAGTCGCAATAGTTATCTGGTATCAGCGCTTACTCACTTTCAAAAACTGAAGCACGTTGGTTATCGCCAAACGACTCCAAGCGCACCTCGTAACCCCACAAGCGACGTAAATGCTTTAACACCTCAGACGTTTGCCCATCCAAAGGACGACCATTGTGCTGATAATGCCGCAAGGTCAGTGAGCGATCACCGCGTACATTCACGTTGTACACCTGAATATCCGGCTCATTGCTGCTCAGATTATACTGCTGAGATAATACTTCACGCACCCGACGGTAGCCTTCATCATCATGAATCGCGGTCACATCAATCGTTGACTTGTACTCGTTATCTTCCAGTGCAAAAAAGCGGAAGTTCCGAATTACCGTCGGTGATAAATACTGCTCGATAAAGCTTTCATCGCGATAATTCTGCATGGCGTAATGCAAGGTTTCCAACCAATCACTGCCTGCAATTTCCGGGAACCAACGGCGATCTTCTTCCGTAGGGTTCTCACAAATACGACGAATATCCGTCATCATTGCAAAGCCCAGCGCATAAGGATTGATGCCGGAATAATATGGGCTATCAAACTCTGGCTGCATCACCACATTGGTATGCGAAGTCAAAAACTCCATCATAAATGACTCAGTCACCAACCCTTCGTCATACATTTCATTGAGAATGGTGTAGTGCCAAAACGTGGCCCAGCCCTCATTCATGACCTGAGTCTGGCGTTGCGGGTAAAAGTACTGCGCCATTTTCCGCACAATCCGCACAATCTCACGCTGCCAAGATTCTAAATGTGGGGCATTTTTCTCGATAAAATACAGAATATTTTCCTGTGGCTCATCCGGGAAAGTTCGGCGTTCTGGCTCTTGTTCAGCCTTTACGCTATCCGGAATCGTGCGCCACAAATCATTCAAATGCGTTTGAATATAATGCTCGCGCTCTTTTTGACGAACCCGCTCTGCTTCCGCTGAAATTGGAACCGGCCGCTTATAACGATCCACGCCGTAATTCATTAAGGCATGACAAGAGTCCAAGGTCGCTTCAACCGCCTCAACGCCATGGCGTTCTTCACACTCAGCAATATAGTTTTTAGCGAATACCAAATAGTCGATAATGGCATCGGCATCAGTCCAGGTACGGAATAAGTAATTCCCCTTAAAGAATGAGTTATGTCCATAACAAGCATGTGCGATCACTAACGCCTGCATGGTCATGGAATTCTCTTCCATTAAATACGCAATACAGGGGTTAGAGTTAATTACGATTTCATAGGCCAAGCCCATGCGTCCGCGGCTGTAATTCTTCTCCGTGGAAACAAACTTTTTACCATAAGTCCAGTGATGGTAGCTCACCGGCATACCCACCGACGCATAAGCATCCATCATCTGATCAGAGCGAATGACTTCAATCTGATTAGGATAGGTATCTAACTTAAACTTCTCTTTAGCAATCCGGGAGATTTCCTGATCGTACTGCTCTAAGAGCTCGAATGTCCAATCCGGACCGGTTGAAATGGGTTGTTTTCTGCTCATTTCACACCTCGCTCAAATAGCTGACGAAACACCGGATAAATCTGCGTATTATCCTGCACGGCTTTTAAATCGAATCGGTCACCAAACACGCCGCCCTGGATTTCTTTGTAGCTGTACCAAAGTTCCTGTGGTGGGCGTTTACCGATTTCAATATAAGAATAGTGCTGCACACAAGGCAAGATTTTATTGTTGAGTAAATCAACGCACTTTTCCGTGTCGCCCTGCCAGTTATCCCCATCTGAAGCTTGCGCCGCATAGATATTCCACTGGGTTGGCGAGTAACGATCCTGAATCACTTCATCCATTAATTCCAGCGCACTGGACACCACCGTTCCACCAGTTTCACGCGAGTAGAAAAAGTCATGCTCGCTCACTTCAGAAGCCGTATTGTGATGGCGAATAAATACTAGCTCAATTTTCTCGTAATTGCGCTGCAAGAATAAATACAGTAAGAAAAAGAAACGCTTAGCAGTATCTTTAATTTCCTCAGTCATTGAGCCAGACACATCCATCAGGCAAAACATCACGGCTTTAGGTGATGGCTGAGGCAGTTTCACCGTGAGGTTATATTTAAGATCAAACTCATCGATATACGGAATGGCATTGAGCTTGCGCGATAAGACCTCAATCTCTTCCAAGATCTCCTGCTTGCGTAAAATTTCCTGATCGCTTAATGGCTCGACAAAGGCTTCTAACTCCGCGCGTAATTCTTTGCGCTTACGGCGATTTTTACCACCCAAAGCAATTTTACGAGCATGGGCGCTCTTTAACGAACGCACCACATTTAACTGACTAGGACTGCCGGCTTCACTATAACCAGCACGTACGGTTTTAAACTCACTACTGTCGGCCAGTTGGCGCTTAACCATATTCGGTAAGGCCAGATCTTCAAACATAAACTCAAGAAACTCTTCCTGAGAGATCTGAAAGACAAAGTCATCATCCCCCTCACCCGAGTCAGAGGCTTCGCCTTCACCCGCGCCCCCACCTTGAGATTGCGGAGGCCGTTGAATACGGTCTCCGGTAGTGAACTCCTTATTACCGGTCAGCACAAAATCGCGCCGACCGCCCGGGCCGTGTGAAAACACCGGCTCATTCACATCATCACGAGGGATACTTACGTCTTCACCCCGATCCATATCGGTGATACTACGTTTGCCGATTGCCTTTGATACGGCTTTCTTAATCTGCTTGCGGTAACGTTGCAGAAACCGCTGGCGATTCACCGTATTTTTATTTTTACTATTCAGACGTCGATCGATTATGTATGGCATAAGCCCCTCATGCGTGTTTAATCAGTTACTACAATCCCTTAATTACTGTGATTTACGAACCCGCAAATACCACTCGGCCAGCAAGCGAACCTGCTTTTCGGTGTAACCGCGGCCTACCATGCGATTCACAAAGTTATCATGCTTACGCTGCTCATCCGTAGACGACTTGGCGCTGAATGAAATCACTGGTAGCAACTCTTCCGTGCTAGAGAACATTTTCTTCTCAATCACGCGGCGCAGTTTCTCATAGCTGGTCCAGTCAGGATTTTTCCCGCCATTATTAGCGCGGGCACGCAGTACAAAATTAACCACCTCATTTCGGAAGTCTTTCGGATTACTAATACCGGCTGCTTTCTCAATCTTCTCAAGATCGGTATTCAATGACGTACGATCCAGAATTTCGCCGGTTTCAGGGTCACGGAATTCCTGATCCTGAATCCAGAAATCAGCATAAGTAACATAACGATCAAACAAGTTTTGGCCATACTCAGAGTACGACTCCAGATAAGCCGTCTGAATCTCTTTACCAATAAAGATGACATAACGTGGGCTGAGGTACTCTTTGATGTAGCCCATGTAGCGGTCTTGAACTTCCTCGCTAAACTGCTCGCGCTCAATCTGGCGCTCCAGCACATACATCAAGTGAACTGGGTTGGCCGCAATCTCAGTGGAGTCAAAGTTAAACACTTTAGAGAGAATCTTAAAGGCGAAACGGGTTGAGATTCCGCTCATACCCTCATCCATGCCCGCGGCATCGCGGTATTCCTGCATGGTTTTGGCTTTAGGGTCGACATCTTTTAACGTCTCGCCATCATAGATGCGCATCTTAGAATAAATGCTGGAATTCTCAGGCACTTTTAAGCGTGACAGAATCGAGAACTCAGCCAACATTTTTAGCGTATCGGGTGCGCATGGTGCTTCAAACAGCGAGCTGTGCTGCATGAGCTTTTCATAAATCTTAATCTCCTCACTTACCCGCAGGCAGTAAGGCACTTTGACAATGGAAACACGGTCAATAAACGCTTCATTGTTGCGGTCATTCTTAAAGGTCTGCCATTCCGACTCATTGGAGTGAGCCAAAATTACACCATCAAAGGGGATCGCACCAATGCTTTCAGTTCCGTTGTAGTTACCTTCCTGAGTGGCCGTCAGTAATGGGTGCAGCACTTTGATCGGCGCCTTAAACATCTCCACGAACTCCATCAAGCCTTGGTTGGCTAGCGAGAGACCACCAGAATAGCTATAGGCATCGGTATCGTGTTGTGGAAAATCTTCCAGTTTGCGGATATCAACTTTACCGACCAGCGATGAAATATCCTGATTGTTCTCATCACCCGGTTCAGTCTTGGAAATCGCAATTTGATTCAGCGTTGAAGGATAACGGCGTACTACGCGGAACTGGCTAATATCACCGCCAAACTCTTTCAGGCGCTTAGAGGCCCATGGCGACATAATGGTATTGAGGTAACGCTTTGGAATGCCGTAGTCTTCTTCCAGAATCACCGCATCTTCATCGCCAAACAGGCCGAGAGGTGATTCATTAATGGGAGAGCCTTTAATGCAGTAAATGGGTTGCTTTTGCATTAGTGCTTTAAGTGCTTCTGCCAGCGAGGACTTACCACCACCCACCGGGCCCAGGAGATAAAGCACCTGCTTGTTTTCTTCAAGGCCTTGAGCCGCATGACGGAAGAAAGACACAATCTGCTCAATGCTATCCTCCATGCCGTAGAAATCTTCAAAGGCAGGATAACGGTGAATGATTTTGTTCATGAAAATCCGACTGAGACGCGGATCCTTCGCGGTATCGATAACCTCTGGCTCGCCAATCGCTTTAAGCATGCGCTCGGCAGCGGTGGCATAAGTTAAGGGTTCACTCTTACACAGGTCAAGATACTCCTGTAGTGAATACTCTTCTTCCTTTAAAGACTCGTAACGTGATTGATAATGATCAAAAATACTCATGTTATTTACCACCAAATTTTAGACTAGCGTTTCTTTTTATAGTTTGGCCTTATATGACTCGCGATTAACGAATCACGGACCCAGTGTTGGGAGAGACCTCTTTAGATTAATGACCGTGCTTGTTGTTTTATATAGCGTCTGAGTCGCTGAATTACACGAAATACTGATTAGAGGTACGACCTCCATATAGCGTCACAGAAGTATAATAAACAAACAAATTCTGACAGACGGTAGAGCATCAAACGGGTTTAAGCGCAGGTTAATTTAAAACCAGACCTGTAAACTTTATGACCAGACGTAATGGGATTGGTTTCGTTCGCAGCAAAATTATCCGACGCCATAAGCAATAGCATACAACAAACTTAGATAATAGAAACTACTATGAGGTAAATATTTAGAATCGCTAATTAGATTAGCTGGGGAAGGGGTAAAAATTCTTCTGTAAAATTGGTAGCGGGAGTAGGATTCGAACCTACGACCTTCGGGTTATGAGCCCGACGAGCTGCCTGGCTGCTCCATCCCGCACCAGAAGAAGTGCGCATTATAGGGATGGTCTTCCGACTGCGCAAGTCTTTTTTTAATTTATTTGCATAATAGGTCTAAATAACCAGTTCATCCAATAAACGGGTGCCACGATACTTGATCAACGCTTGGCTATTAATCACATCAGCGCGCTTTGGCAATAATTTAAAATGACGATCGCCAGGGTTCTTAAACCCCTCCGGAATCGCATCATGATCCAATAGCGCTAAAGCAATTGCCGACCAAGTCGTATCCTCACCCGTATAGTGGTAATTATATTGAGTGCCTTCGGTATGGGTGGAGAAAATCGCATTCTGCAACTCGATCGCACCCGCATCCAGAACTTCCTGAGCTAATACACTAGGCGAAGCCACATCCACTACTGTGTCGGTATTCACCACATCGAACAGCAAGGTATCCTTACGCACTTTTTCAATAATGGTACGAATCTCAGGATGCATACGCTCCACTACCGCGCAGATCGACGCAGAGTGATCATCTGACTCTACCAGCGCAGGATCATTAGCCAGAATGAGTACCGTGTGCGCCGTATCAATCCCGCAAGCTTTTAGCACCTGCCCTTCTGAAGCCGCACCGCGTACAAAGCCCACTTGCAAGGGAGCCATCCAAGGCGGCGCCTCTTCCAGCTGATTATTGACACACACGATGCGAGCCTCGCGATAGCGGTCATCATTACGCAGCTCGGTAATAATAGTGTGTACCTTGTCATCGCTGGGGTAGCCGGCAATGATCAAATCAACCTGACCTTTCATGCGTAGTAATCCTTTTTTGCGGCGTGAACTCACATCCACCATCCATTCAGTGACTTTACCGAGGAATAAACCCAGCAAGGCAATGCCGACCACCATGTACACGGTTACCAGCACTTTTCCGAAATCAGTTTTAGGCGAGAGATCACCGTAGCCAACGGTAGTGGCTGTTGTAATCAGAAAATAATAGGTATCGATCAGCGACAGGCCTTCGACCTGCCACATGTACCCAGCGAAAAATAACGAAATGCCCAAGAAAAATAGCAACAATCGCTTATTTTCCTTGAGCACCCGAAGCGTCCGCAGACGCTTGAGTGTATCGACAAAAAAGAACATCGTTATTCGCCAGACACGGCTAATTCAGCAAACCGAATGGACGGCATCACTGAAGAACGTTCCCAGTTCCAGTGCAAGGTGTCGCCAATGCATTGGATTTGATTGAGTAGCTTGTAGAAATTAGCCGCGACGGTAACGCCGCGCACTGGCTTAATGCGCTGGCCATCCCGACATAAGAATCCGGAAACACCCAGACTAAAGTCACCGGAAATCGCATTCGCACCAGAGTGCAATCCCGCCATGCTAGTCACTTCCAGATATTCGCCCGCTTTAAGCTCAGCATCTGCAGCGCTTCCAGCTTCAATCATTAACTGATGATAGCCAACCCCTAAACCAGAGCGAGGTCCGCGAGAGGCGTGTCCGGTGGTGGTCACGCCAAAGTGATTAGCCGTGACGGTGTTATGGATTAGCGTTTGCAGTACGCCATCGATAATTAATGGGGTATCAGCAGTGGCCGTGCCTTCATCATCAAATAAGGAATAGCCGAAGCCATCCATCATTAAAGGCTTATCGGATAACTGCAAGCGGGGATCGGCAACCGACTGCCCTACTTTCTCACGCCAAGGATTAATGCCATCTTTAGCCGCTTTACCGGAGAGTGCCATGGAGAACACATTAAACAGGCTGATCTGACATTCATGATCAAAAATCACATCGTAGCGCCCAGATGGAATGGCTTTGCCTTCCAGCATATCCAAGCTCAAGCTCGCCACAGACTCCACCAACTTGGGAATATCCAGCTCAGTACTCAAGCGCGAGACTTGGCCGGTGCCTTCCATGGCATTCTTCTCACCATCTTCAGCCAGCGCGTAAGCATAGGCATACACCGCACGTTGACGACTGGCGGCGCTTAAGCCCGCCGTGGAGAATAAGTAGCGACCGCTTGTAGATTCTGACACGCCATTATAAGGAACGTTTTTAACCTTAGGCTTTTCTAACAAGCCACGCTCAAGCCCCAGTACCATATCAATCTGCTGATCGATCGTGACGGAGTCCTTCGGGCAAAAGTAGGAGTCATCCGTAAATAAGGTTTGTGCATTTGCGGGAATGCGCTCACTTGGCTCTGCAGCGGAGTACGTCGCATTTTGCAATGCCTGATCCACAATCCAACTTAAAGACTCCGCATCGGATGCTTCACTGTAGGCAATTCCGACTTTCTCATCTTTAATCACCCGCACACCAAAGGTTTGCGTTTGGCTAATGGAATGCTCTTCCAACTCTCCTTGGCTAGCCTTTAAAGACAGCGACTCGGATTCTAAAATGATTAAATCCGCTTCGGCACCCGCTTTACGGACCCGATCAAAGACTTGCTCACTGGCTGCGATCAATGCCGGATTAATTGCTGACTGTTCCATTAGGCATTTCCTCCGACCAGAATATCATTCACTTTTAAGGCAGGCTGGCCCACCGTGGTTGGAATCGCCCCACTTACCGAACCGCACATGCCGCAAGCCAATGCAAAGTCTTTCCCCACCATGCTGATTTCTTTAAGTACCGCTGGCCCCGTGCTGATTAGCGTGGCTGACTTCACCGGATATTGAATCTTGCCATCTTCAACGTAATAGCCTTCATTGACCGCAAAGTTAAACTCGCCGGTACCCGGTTGTACCGAACCACCGCCCATGTGCGAGGCGTAGATACCACGCTCAATCGAGCCGATCATTTCATCTAATTCGCTGGTGCCCGCTTCAATGAAAGTATTGCGCATACGAGACGCTGGCGCATAGCGATACGATTGGCGACGACCTGAGCCCGTGCGTGCATAGCCGGTTTTCTCACTGCCCAAACGATCCACCAAAAAGCTAGTGAGCTTGCCATTAGTGATCAACTGCGTGCGCTGGGTATCCATGCCTTCATCGTCAATATTAATCGAACCCCAAGCATTATGAATAGTGCCATCATCCACGGCATTCACCACCGGATTAGCAATCATCTCGCCCATCTGGTCGTGGAATACTGATGCCTTTTTAGCGACCGACGTCGTCTCCAACAAATGCCCGCAAGCCTCATGAAAAATAACGCCACCAAAGCCATTACCAATGACCACTGGCATATGACCGGAAGGACAAGGCTTTGCACCCAAATTAACCAGCGCTTGGCGCGAAGCTTCTTCGCCGGTGTATTTCGGGTCTAGCGTATCGTGTAACTCCCAGCCCAATAAGCCGCCATCATTCCAGCCGCCGGTGGCTTGCTCAGCACCATCACTGGCAATGGCCGTTAGCCCTGCGCGAATGTAGTTGCGGGTATCAGTGGCATGTAAGCCCTCGCTATTGAAAATCTCGATCATCTGCTCGCGTTGCATGCAGTAGCCACGCGTTTGAGTAATGCTGTCGCTCACCGCGCGTGCTGCCGCATCGGCTTTAAGCAAGTACTCCACTTTACTGTCGATTGCTGCATCCTTACTTAAGATCACTTTTGCAGGATGGCGCTCTTGTGGCACGGTAAAATCAAAGCTCATTAGCTGATTAATACGCTCACGCTGATCACGTGCGGCAAGGCTGGAAGCAATGCGCTTTAGTGTGTCGGCATCGGTTTGGTTGGTGTAGCCGTAAAGCACCTTGCCACCAAACACAATGCGCAAGCCAATTCCAAAATCAATGCCGGAATCCACTGACTTCACATGGTCGCTGAGGGTATCAATTGATGAGGTACGATGTTTTTCGATAAATAGTTCGGCGAAATCAGCGCCGAGGGAAAGCGCATGATCAATCACGGCATTCGCAGTTGCAGAATTTAGCATCCGGTGGGCTCCACTCTTATTTTTGATAATGTTTAATGCATTATTATAGTGCTTACAGCTTGATTCACAAGCGAACTGGCTTCACTTGGTTTTTTAAGTCTTACGTTTAAGTAAGCCGCCCATGCAAATGCGTCATGAAATCCATTATCTCATGCAGTATTGCAAGAATCAGAAAGGTGTCATTTGCCTCTTGCCCAAACAGATAATGATGCTGGCAGTGTTTCACTCGTATAGGTGGACGAAAGTCATGTAGTTGTTTACATGCTCCCTGTCCGGCTGATAGCTTTTCCATACAGTCTGCTAGCTTCTGGGTATAGGTTCGTGCTTGCTCTGCACCCCAATTTTCGGCGGTATATAGCACGATATTGAAGAGATCCTCTTCAGCCGCAACGCTTAAGGTATAGCTCATATTTTATTCAGCGACTGCAATGCGCTCTCTGTAATCTCCTGTACCGTTTTTGGAGAGGTTCCTCTCATACGAGCATCATCGATACGTTCAGCTAGCAATACTTTGAGTTGTTCCCAGGCTGCCGTCTCCGCTGCTTGCTCATCGGATAACACACGAGTAATCACATAGTCTTTTATGCTTTGACCTTGCATGGCCGCCATCACTTTAATGCGTTGATGTTGTTCGGGAGTGACTTCAATCGTTAATCGGCTCATAACTTAACATCCAATTGTTTGGTAATTTCAACATAGCATCAAATGTACAAATGTGTAAATACAGGCTTAAAAAAAGCGCTACCCATCACAGGCAGCGCTCTTAATTTTCCCTTAGCAGCTTACATAAACTACTTAATCACTACCTCCGGCCCCATAAAGTAGGTCGGTAAGAAGGTTGATAACCAAGGAATGTAAGTCACCATAATCAGGAACACAAACAGGATCGCTAAGAATGGCAGTGCCGCGCGCACAACCGCCATCATCGGCATACCCGCCACGCCACTAGTAACAAACAAGTTCAGTCCCACCGGTGGTGTAATCATCCCGATTTCCATATTCACCACCATGATAATACCAAGGTGAATCGGGTCAATACCTAGCTCCATAGCAATCGGGAACACCAGCGGCGCAACGATTACTAGTAGCCCTGATGGTTCCATAAACTGGCCACCAATCAACAGGATCACGTTAACCACGACTAGGAACATAATTGGCCCTAAACCGGCAGCCAACATGGCATTGGTGATTTGCTGTGGAATCTGCTCATCGGTTAGCACATGCTTTAAGATCAGCGCATTGGCGATAATGAACATCAGCGTGATGGTCAGCTTACCCGCTTCAAACAAGGCTTTACGCGTATCAGGATGCCAAAACACCGTAACCAGCGCATAAGGCTTGCTCAATAAGCTTAGTGGCTTCTCATCTTCATTTTTCGCAGCCAATGGGCCCATATCGCGATAAATAAAGTTAGAGATCAGGAAGGCATACACTGCCGCAACCGCAGCGGCTTCCGTTGGCGTAAATACACCACCATAAATACCACCCAAAATGATCACGATCAGGAATAATCCCCAGCCTGCCGCCGAGCCTGCTGAGAATACTTCTCTCCAGCCCGTCCACTCACCTTTTGGCATTTTGCGAATACGCGCAATCACATAGATCGCTAGCATTAGCATAAAGCCTGCCAGTAAGCCTGGGATAACACCGGCTAAGAACATCCGCCCAATCGACACATCAACCGCTGAGGCGTAAACCACCATAACAATGGATGGCGGAATCAGAATACCCAGCGTACCGGCGTTACAAATAACCCCTGCCGCAAACTCTTTGGTGTAACCGACTTGGCGCATACCGGCAATCACGATACCACCGATAGCCACCACCGTTGCCGGTGAGGAGCCCGATAAAGCCGCAAACATCATACAAGCAAAGACACCCGCAATCGCCAAACCACCGTGGAAATGCCCCACACAAGCAATCGAGAAACGAATAATTCGCTTCGCCACACCACCGGTCGACATAAAGGTCGAAGCTAGTATAAAGAACGGAATCGCCAACAGTGTGTAGTGACCAAACATCGCCTGAAACAGCGTTTGCGCAACCGCAGCCAGAGACGTATCAGAAAGTGTCAGCAGGAATAAAACAGAGCTAAATCCGAGCGCCACGGCAATCGGCACACCCAACAGCAATAGCGTAATAATGACAATAAATAAGAGTGCGACGGCCATTAGTCTTTACCTCCAACGCGCGCCGCTTCCAGCGCTTCAATCTCATCTTCCACTTCATGACTGGCGATCAGCCCTGTTGCGGTTCCTTTGTAAATGCGTACTGTGGCTTGAATAAAGCGGAACAACAGCAAGGCAATACCAATGGGTAAAATAATGTAAGGCAGGAAGCGAGGGAATTTCTCATAAGCTTCGCCTTCGTTCATCATTGGCTCCAGAAAACGCATAAATTCTGGCAGCGGTACATCATTCATTTCGTACCAGCCTTTCGCCAAAAACTTCTCTTCAAAACCGGTTGGGAAAATGCGGCCCGTGGTCCCCGGTAGATTGGCGAAGTTAGCCCAGTAATCCCATGCGCCCTTCATCAACAACATGGCATAGGCAATACAAATCGCGCCCGCAATCAAGGCAATCACGCGGCGAGTTGACGGTTTAAAGTAAATAATTAAGGCATCGACACCAAGGTGTGATGTCGTTTTAACGCAGTAGCTGATTCCAAATAACACCAACCAGGCAAATAAAACCGCAGTGGCTTCAAGCCCCCAGACCAAACCGGTATTCATGGTGTAGCGTAAAACAACGTTGGTAAATGTGATGACAATCATCAAACCAAGAATTAGGGCAATGGCATTTTCTTCCAGTGCATTGACGGTGCGGCCAACAAATCCTTGGGATATATTCTGAGTTGGAGCGCTCATAATCCCTACTCCCTAGAGGTAAACATGAGAATGTGGCGCGGTAGGAATCCACCAGCGCCACCGACGGGTATGCGATATACCCGTCAAATCAAAACAGATTACTTGGCCGCTAAGGCTTCATTAATCTTTTGTGCTGCTTCGATGTTTTCTGCACCAACATCGCCTTCAAACTCCGCCCAAACTGGCTTCATTGCTGCGATCCAAGCGGCGCGTTGCTCTGCATCCAACTCAACCACTTTACCGCCAGCAGCGATGATTGACTCTTTTGCTTCCTGATTTACTTCGGCAGAGGCTGCGTTACGGGCTGCACTCACTTCAGCGACAATCTTCAGGAACTCATCGCGCACTTCTGGCTTCAGGCTATCCATGAACTCAGTAGACGTCACCAACATGTAATCCAATACACCATGGTTAGTCTCAGTCGTGCCGTCCTGTACTTCGAAGAACTTCTGACCGAATACGTTAGACCACGTGTTTTCCTGACCATCTACAACACCCGTTTGCAGTGCGCCGTAAACCTCAGAGAATGCCATTGGCTGTGGGCTAGCACCCATTGCCGACATTTGAGCTTTTAACACGTCAGAGGTTTGAACACGGAATTTCAGGCCTTTCGCATCGGTAGGCAGTAGCAGAGGCTTGTTAGCCGACATTTGCTTCATGCCATTGTGCCAAAACGCCAGACCTTGCAGGCCACGACGCTTCATGCTGTCTTTCATCTTCTGGCCAGCTTCAGATTGCTGAAACTCATCAACCGCTTCAATGTTAGTAAACATGAATGGCAGATCGAAGATGCGGTATTTTTTAGTGAATTTTTCGAACTTAGACAGACTAGGAGCGGCTAATTGTACATCGCCTTGCAGCATGGCTTCCAAAACTTGGTCATCGTTGTACAACGTCGTATTTGGGAATACCTGCATGCACACTTTGCCGTTCATTTCTTCGTTTACACGCTTTTCCAGCAAAGAAGCCGCGATGCCTTTAGGGTGTTTGTCGGTGTTAGTTACATGGCTAAACTTGATTACCACTTCACCATCGTCACAAGCGTCAGCAGCAAATGCCGCGTTTGAGCCCAGTAAACATGCACCACTAATCATCACAGCTAATAAAGATTTACGCATTGATCCTCTCCTCTTAAAAGAATATATCGATCGGTTTCGAATGAAAAACGAAACTCTCACTATAGTAGCAAGCCATTCAGGATTCAGAAAGCTGAACCCTTAAATAAAGAAAATATCAAATTAAGTTATTGTAATTTATGATTTTTTAGGAGTTTTGATCAAAGCATAGAAGAAGTGACAGGTGTGCGCATGGGTAGGAGTTTACCCATTGAGGATTTTTATGTGTATAGAAGCCTACACTTGAGGCAGCGATTAGCACTTATGTGTTGGCCCGAACAGTAGCGCTTCGGGCCAACAATAGTATGCAAGCGGTAAAGACTACTTACTCACAAGTAGCCAATTGAACATACTCATCGGTCACATTATCAACAACAAACAATGTGGCCATGTTATCGATATTCTGACTAACAATACTCGTGGTCGATGCTTTAGTTGCGATAAACAAGCGCCCCCTGTCCTCTGTGATAGCAGTTACATCGGCATCAATACCTTTTACAAAATAATAGTGATCCCTCTGCTTAATGGTATACACATTAGTCTCAGGCGATGGCGTTTGCGTCATAGATAACGTTTGCACATAGTAGTCAAGTCCATTAAAGAACTGGAGTGCTCTTACACTTTCCTCGCGGTTGAAAGTATCACTATGAAATGGAATAACCTCTTGTACTTTAACCGGTCTCCAATCCAAATCATCACTGATACGCAAATACGTAACCCTCTCTCTGAGTAACAGTCCATCAGAAGGGGTGATAGTATTATTTATTGAGAAATAAAGCGCATCCCCCGCGCCTTCTTCAAGGCGAACTGTATTGACATAACGTTCAGGATCTTCGACTGCTGAGGGGTCATAGGCGCTCATATACCAATTACCAGCTCCCAGAGTAAGTAACAAGTCACCTAAAGTCGTTAGCTTATTGCCATCATGAGCGAGCAGATAGCGCCCAGCTTCGGCATAATAAAAAACACCTTTGTACGTTCCCATTGCCGTGGTTTGCAAGTCGCTATCAACAGAAGAAACCTCTGAAACTGAACCATTGAAATCCATAAAGAGCGTTTGTTGTGATCCAGCCGTTTCAACATAATAACGGCGACCTTGAATGACCCCAAGCTCACCACTAATACCCGTTGGGGGGATTGCAGTAGAGGGGTAAGTCACTGGCGAGGCGGGTAACAAGCTTGTTAACTGTGTTCCAGCTTTAGTACCATCGGTTTCGTAGGTATTTCCACAAAACTCAACGACTGATTTTTCAGTGTTAGCGCTAACCTGCACTTTGACTTCCGTGCTATTGGTTCTGTCTTCATCATCGGCTAATGAGTACCAAAAACTATCCTCCCCTGAAAAGCCAGCAGGAGGCGTATAACGAATATAGGTGCCCATAATTTCAGTCTGACCACCCTTCGCAGTCGATGGATTAGACTCCTCAAGCTTCAGCCCCGTCCCACTGTCATTCTCCAACACTCGGATAACGACACGTAAGCCATTCTTGGCCTCTGCAAAATCAGGCGTGGCGACTGGCCAAGGCGTATAGGTCGCCTCCTTCAACGAGACAATCACTTTAGCTGCATTCCTACGTCCCCAGCGATCGACCATTACATACCAAAACTCATCTTGCCGCTCCCCACGGGCTTCGCCATATTGCTGATAGCTGATTTCATTATAGCCACTGATCCACGCCTTACCTTGGTTAGTCGACCATTCATTCACCTCTACTAATTTCAACCCCGCACCAATGTCATTGGCCAGAACCTTAAATTTAGCGACCGCGTCATAGTTTGCAGTAACGCTATCCGTCACAGCGACAGGCCAGTCAGGTAACCCAGCCTCACGAGAAACGCTTACTTGAACATTCGCGGCATTGGTGCGCCCTTCATCGTCTTTTAGCTCATACCAAAACTCATCACCACCGGCGTAATCTTTATAAGGCGTGTAATTAAGTGTTTTTTTATCGGCGCTGATAGTGATTTTACCCCAAGCGACAGAGGTTTCATTGACGGCTGAAATTATCAAATTGTTCCCAATGTCATTTTCAAGCACTGAGATAGAGATGGGCATGTTGGTTAATGTTGGTGCGCCATCATTGACGCCCACAGGCCAAGGGCTTGCAGCGGCATAGTTGGCCCACGTAGAGACCAATAGCACTAGTAGTATTCTTTTTAATCTCATGGCTAATCCTTGCTTTAAAGATAAAACAAGACAATTAACACTAATAATAAGATATATCTATTGTGTAAAAATAAGCGGCACTTTTGTACAGACAAAGGGTATCCGTACGCTAGAATTCATGCAGTCAGTTTTAGGAGGACTCCGATTGAATTCCATGCTTCTGAATTTTGTCATACAAGGTTTTGCGTGAGACCCCAAGCGCCTCATAGGTTGCCTTTAAGCTCCCCTGATGCTCCCGGATGGCAGATTCAATCACCTGTCGCTCAAAAGCATTCACCTTTTCCGCCAAGGTATTATGCTCTGGCATGAGTTCAACTTGGCTGGCAGTAGTTTCAATCGCTAAGCCCAGTGCAAAGCGAGTGGCCACATTCTGTAATTCCCGCACATTCCCCGGCCAGTCATGAGCCACTAGCGAGGCAATCGTATCCGTTGAAATCTCCGGCGCTTCTTTATGATGGCGCTTAGCAATCTGATCCACAAAGGCCTGAAACAACAAAGGAATGTCATCACGCCGTTCGCGCAGTGGCGGCACACTAATATTCACCACATTTAAGCGGTAATACAAATCTTCCCGAAACGAGCCTTCCGCACAGGCTGCGAGCAAATCAATTTTACTGGCCGCTACCACGCGTACATCCACCGGAATTTCCAGATTAGAGCCAAGACGCACCACCACCCTATCCTGCAATACGCGCAGCAGTTTAATCTGTAACTCCAGCGGCATGCTTTCAATTTCATCAAGGAATAAGGTACCGCCACTGGCATGTTCAAACTTACCAATGCGCTGCTCAGTTGCGCCACTAAACGCCCCGGCTTCATGACCAAACAACTCACTCTCAATCACATTATCCGGCAAGCCACCGCAATTGATCGCTACAAAGCGTGCATCGGCTCGGGTACTTTGCTCATGCAAGCTGCGGGCAACCAGATCTTTACCCACGCCGGTTTCACCCGTAATTAAAACATCTACCTGCACATTGGCAAGGTCCAACACCTGCTGGCGCAATTGCACAATGGAAGGCTGCGTGCCGATCATTTTTTTGCTCAGCTCTACACCTGTATCCAGCGCTTCGCGTAAGGCGCGGTTCTCCAGCACCAAGCGCCGCTTCTCCAGCGCTCGCCTAACCGCATCCACCAGCATATCGGAGGGGAATGGCTTTTCGATAAAGTCATAAGCGCCATCGCGCATGGCTTGCACCGCCATTGGCACATCGCCATGGCCGCTAATTAAGATCACTGGAATCGCAGAGTCACGCGTCAGAATATCCGCCATCAGCGCCAAGCCATCTTGCCCCGGCATTCGAATATCTGTCACCACAATGCCCGGCCAATGGCTGCTCAACTCATCCAGCACACCCTCAGCCGAAGGAAAGCTCTGCACCGACAGCCCTGCCAACTCCAACGCCTGCGTACAGGCATGGCGAAGATGCTTTTCATCATCAACCAGAATAATGGATTGTTGGCGCTCGGGACTGCTCATGAACTCTCCTGTATTTGTTTGGTGTTGACGGTGATTCTAAATATCTCTAGCAACTTTATTTAGAATAACCGTAAACACAGCCCCACCGTCAGGGCCATCGCTGATCTCAATCTTACCACCGAACTGGTCAACAATTCCGTAGGTAATCGACAGCCCAAGCCCCATGCCTTCACCCACCGACTTCGTCGAATAAAACGGATCAAACACATGTGCCCGCAAGGCTTCGGGTACACCAGGGCCACTATCGGCAAAACTCACCAGCACCTTATCGCCCTGCTCACTCACCCGAATGCTCAAATCTTTTTGCGGACTATTGCGCATTGAGTCAAAAGCATTGGAGATAATATTCACAAACACCTGCTGCAAGCGCACATCACCGGCCATGACCGAAGGTGACTCGTCAGGCAACTGTAAATCGATCTCAATGGCTTCATTTAGAATGCGATTTTGCAATAAGGTCAGCGACTCTTTTAAGGGCAGCTCAACCACCACAGGCCGCATCGAAATCGACTCATCCCGCGCATAAGTGCGCAGGTTTTTAATAATGCGATCCATGCGATCAGCCAGCTCGGTAATCAGCTGTAAATTATCACTTGCCGTTTGAATATTGCCGCGCTCGATAAAGGCCTTGGCGTTATCCGAATAAGAGCGAATCGCAGCGAGTGGTTGATTAAGCTCATGGCTTACACCGGCGGACATTTGCCCGAGCGCCGCCAGCTTAGTAGCTTGGACTAAACCCGCTTGAGCCTCACGCAAATCCGCCTCAGCCTGCTCTCGTTCTTTAATCTGCTCACGCAATTGCTCATTCACTTCATTTAAGGTAACCGTGCGTTCGCGCAGCTCGATAGTGCGCTCTTCAACCCGTCGCTCCAGCTCGCGACTGGTGGCATCTTTCATGGCCATCATTTCGGTTAAGCGTCGGCGACGTTGCAATAAATTCGCCGCAGTGAGCAATACACTCGCCAGCATTAAAGCGGCCACCATGAGCGCCTCACGTACTTGCCGCGAGACTTCATTACCCCGAGCCAGAAACATCACGCGCCAACCTTGATTGGCCATGACGCGCTGCTCAACCAAATAATCAATGGCACGGGGCTTACGATTCACTGTCTCGTTAATACGAATGCGCTGCAGTTGATTGGCATCATTAAATTGCCACTCAATCGCTGGCACTAACTCTAATGGCGGGTCATCTTTCTGCTGGTACTGCGCAGTCTCCCGCAAGGCCTTGCGCTCAGCGTCAGAAAACGGGAATAACAAATGCATCCGCCAGCGCTCATCGGTTGATAAAAACACCACGCCATTATCATCCACCACCAACACTTGACCATCCGCGCGCTGCCACTCTTTCTCCAGCATATCGACGGTAATTTTTACCACGATCACACCCAGAATATTGCCTTGAACTTTCACCGGATAAGAAAAGAAATAGCCGCGCTCTTTGGAGGTGGTCCCCAAGCCAAAAAAGCTACCACGCTGATCAGCCATGGCATCTTGAAAATACGGTCTGAATTTGAAATTACGATTAATAAACGTCAGTGGCGAGCGCCAATTGCTGGCCGCAATGGTTAGCCCATCGGGATTCATCAAGTAGATATCGCTGGAATCTAAAACGGAATTAATGCGCTCCAGCTCAAGGTTAAGCAGGTGGTTATCCTGCGAGCCTTCCAGCACCGCAATCAAATCAGGCTCAGCGGATACCAACTCTGGCAAAGCTTGAAACCGGCGCAACTCCGCTTCTAAGTTCGCCACCACCAGCTGCAAGGTATTTTGGCTACGATTGCGAATTTCATCGCTGGCGATGCGGGTGGTCCAATACGCCGTTTGCCACAGCACCAGCGCACTAAACAACACAATTAGCAGCACCGTGACCAAGCGGTGCCGCTGCCAGCGCTGCAAGGTCTCAGCGCTAAGCAATTTGCGCCGCGCTTAGCAGCTCTTGCGTATACGCCTGCTGTGGATTATCAAAAATTTCCCGCGTGCTGCCTTGCTCAACCACCTGCCCCTTGCGCATCACCAAAGTGTTGTGGCACATGGCTTGCACAATCATCAGGTCGTGGGTAATAAAGATATACGTCAGCCCTTTTTCACGTTGCAGCTTTAACAGCAGCTCCACAATCTGCAACTGAATAGTACGGTCCAGCGCCGAGGTCGGCTCATCCAAAATCACCAACTTAGGCTCCATAATCAACGCTCGCGCAATGGCAATGCGTTGGCGCTGTCCTCCAGAAAACTCATTGGGATAACGATCCTTCCACGCAGGAGCCAGCTCCACCAATTTCATGGTTTCGATCACTTTAGCCTTGCGCTCACCCGGTGTGCCAATATTATGAATTTCCAGCCCTTCACCAATAATTTCCTCAATCGACATCCGCGGGCTTAAACTCCCATAAGGGTCTTGGAATATCAGCTGCATTGAGCGTCGAAATGGCCGCAGCGTATTACTATCCATACCCGCCATCGCGTGGCCATCAAAGCTAAACTCGCCTTCACTTTTCACCAGCTTCAACAAGCCATGTGCCAGCGTGGTTTTACCCGAGCCACTCTCGCCTACAATGCCTAGCGACTCGCCTTGTTTCAGCGTAAAGCTAATATCATCCACCGCTTTTACATGGCCCACCGTTTTACGAAATAAACCCTTTTGAATCGGAAACCACACCTTAAAATTATCCACTTGCATCAGCGTGGGCGCGTCGGCGGCAATCACATCTTTGCGCCGCACATGCAAGGTTTGCAGCAGCTCCTGCGTATACGGGTGCTGCGGCGAGGCAAACACCGCCGCAGTGTCGCCTTGCTCCATCACCTCGCCTTTTTTCATGACCACCACGCGATCAGAAAAGCGCTTTACGATGGCCAAGTCATGGGTGATAAACAGCACCGACATACCCAGCTCTTGCTTCAGCTCATCAATCAAATCAAGAATCTGTGCCTGAATGGTCACATCCAGCGCGGTGGTTGGCTCATCGGCAATTAGCAATTCCGGCTCATTCGCCAGCGCCATGGCAATCATTACCCGCTGCTGCTGACCACCCGAGAGTTGATGCGGATAAGCATTAATCTTTGCCTGAGGATCAGGAATCCCCACCCGATCCAGCCACTTTAAAATCAATGGCTCAGCCAACTTGCGTGATAAGCCCTTATGAATCTGCAATACCTCAGCAATCTGCTTACCCACCGTGTGCAGCGGGTTAAGCGACATCATCGGTTCCTGAAAAATCACCCCAATGCGATTACCGCGCATTTCGCGCAGCACGCTATCTGAAATCGTCAGCATATTCTGACCATCAAAGCGGATTTCACCCGATGGCCAGAGCGCAGGCGGGGATGGCAAAAGCTTTAAAATCGACATCGCGGTCACGGTTTTACCCGAGCCACTTTCGCCCACCAAAGCCAGCGTTTCGCCACGGCGTATCGTCATACTTACATCCGACACCACGGTATTCACCGCCTCGCCGACTTTAAACTGCACCGTAAGATGATCGATCTCAACCAATGGCGCACCAAACGCCTGTTTAATATCCGCAGTCATCAATACACCTGCCTTGGGTCAAACGCATCCCGAACGCCTTCGCCGATAAATACCAGCAATATCGTCATAATCCCCACTGCCGCAAAGGCCGATAAACCCAGCCACGGCGCTTGCAGATTATTTTTACCCTGCGCCAATATCTCACCCAAGCTCGCCGAGCCTGGCGGTAAGCCAAAGCCCAAAAAGTCCAATCCGGTCAATGCGGTAATCGAGCCACTTAACACCAGTGGCATAAAGGTCATGGTCGCCACCATGGCATTGGGGAGAATGTGCTTAAACATAATGCGCCGGTCACTCATGCCCATTACTTTCGCCGCTTTCACATAGTCAAAATTACGGCAGCGGAAGAACTCGGCACGCACCACGCCCACAAAGCCCATCCAAGTAAATAGCAACATAAACACCAGCAACATCCAAAAACTCGGCTGCACAATGCTCGATAAAATAATCAGGATAAACAGCTGCGGCATACTGCCCCACACTTCCATAAAGCGCTGAAACATCAAGTCCAGCCAGCCGCCGTAATAGCCCTGCACCGCCCCCGCTGCCACCCCGATAATCGCCGAGGCAATGGTCAAACTAAAACCGAACAACACCGATAGCCGAAAGCCATACAAAATGCGGGCAAACAAATCCCGCCCTTGCTCATCGGTACCAAACCAGTTTTGCGCATCCGGTGGCGATGGTGCGGGGCTGGACAAATTATTGATCTGTGTCTGATAGTCGTAACCCACCAGCGGGAACAGAATCCAGCCCTTCTCGTTAATCAACTCCTGCACAAAGGGGTCGGTGTACTCCGCCTCAGTTCCAAACTCGCCTCCAAACGCTGTTTCAGGGTAGGACTTAAGCACCGGGTAATACCACTCGTTATCATAAGAAACCAGCAGCGGCTTATCGTTTGCCACAAACTCGGCAAACAAGCTCAGTACAAATAAAATGGAGAAAATCCAGAATGACCAAACCGCTTTTCGGTTGGACTTAAAGCGCTCAAAGCGGCGCTGATTAATCGTCGATAAACTCATCAGCGGGCCTCAAAGTCAATACGCGGATCAACCACGGTATACATCAAATCTCCAATCAAATTAGAGATCAGCCCGATAAAGGTAAACACATACAAGGTTGCAAACACCACCGGATAATCCCGTTGAATCAGCGCCTCATAACCCAGCAAGCCAATCCCCTCGAGTGAGAAAATCACCTCAATCAATAGCGAGCCTGCAAACAGAATGCCGATAAAGGCCGCCGGAAATCCTGCAATAATAATCAACATCGCATTGCGGAAAACATGGCGATACATGACCTGCCGCTCAGTATTACCCTTAGCGCGCGCAGTCATTACATATTGCTTGCTGATCTCATCCAAAAAGGAGTTTTTAGTGAGCAAGGTAAGGCCCAGAAAGCCGCCAATGGTCAACGCAATAGTCGGTAACACCATATGCCAAAGGTAATCAGTCGCCTTATGGAACCAACTCAAGTCATCCCAGTTATCCGAGACCAGCCCGCGCAGCGGGAACCAATCCAGATAATTACCACCGGCAAATACAATCACCAGCAACACCGCAAACAAAAAGCCCGGAATCGCACTCAGCGCAATCAGTAAAGTCGTGGTGCCCGTATCAAAGCGCGCACCGTGATGGCGGGCTTTATAAATCCCCAGCGGAATACTGATCAGGTAAATAATCAGCGTACTCCACAGCCCCAGCGAAATGGAGACAGGCATTCGCTCCTTCACCAACTCCATCACCGACGCGCCCTTAAAAAAGCTGTCGCCAAAATCAAAGGTAAGGTAGGACTTGAGCATCATCCAATAACGCTCCATCAGTGGCTTATCAAAGCCAAAGCGTCGCTCGATTTCTGCAATGACCGCCGGATCAAGCCCGCGCGCGCCAAGGTAAGCCGTCGCGCCATCGCCCTGACCACCCGAAGTTGGCAGGTCGCTCTGGTTCGCGCCACTCACCCGATCAAGGCCGGAGTTATCAAGCCCCGCCATAATCGCCATTTGCTGCTCAACCGGCCCACCGGGCGCAATCTGCACAATAAAAAAATTAAGCGTGATGATCGCCCACAAGGTAGGGATCATCAGCAATAACCGTCGGACAATATAAGCCGTCACACGCGCTCCTGACTAATTAGTTAGCGTTGAGTTTCGCGGCTTTATCGGTATCAATCCACCAAGCCTCATGCCCTAAGCCATAATCAGGACGCAGCTCAGGCTTGCCGAACTTATCCCAATGCGCAATGCGGTAACTGCTGCTATTCCATTGCGGAATCATCAGGTAGCTATGCATCAGCACCCGATCAATCGCGCGCCCTAGCGGAATCAGCTTCTCATCGTCATCCTGCACTTTCAGCATCTCCTCCATCAGATAATCCACGGCATCATCCGTTAGATTAGCCGGGTTATAACTGGAGTCGACACTATCAGAATGAAACTGCTGATTAGTCCCGGAGCTAGGATACGCAAACGGCCCGTAACCACTCACCACCATGTCATAGTCATGGCCCGTGCTGCGGTTCATATACTGGCTGCTATCCACCGTGCGGATATTCATCTTAATACCGGCGCGCTCTAAGTTATTGCGAAACGGCAAGGCCACCCGCTCCATTGAGGAGCTTCCCAGCAGCAATTCAAACTCAAACTGCTTACCGTCTTTATCCACCAGCTTCTGGTTTTTCACCGTCCAGCCAGCTTGTTTAAACAAGCGCAAAGCTTGGCGTAAATTACTGCGGATATTGCCATCGCCCTTCGTAGTCGGCAGCTTAAACTCCTCCGTAAACACACTGGCCGGAATCTTATCTTTAATCGGCTCCAGAATTTTTAGCTCCGCCTCAGAAGGCAAGCCAGTCGCCTTATACGCCGTATTCATAAAGTAACTATCAACGCGAATATACTGACCATAGAACAGATTCTTATTCATCCATTCAAAGTCCATCAGATACGTCAGCGCCTTGCGCACCCGAAGATCACTAAAGATGGGCTGCTTCACATTAAACACAAAGCCCTGAGCGCGTAATGGGTTTTTATGCACCACATTCAGCTGCTTAACCCGACCCTCTTTAACCGCCGGGAAATCATAGCCAGTTGCCCAGCGCTTTGAAGTATTCTCTTCCCAAATATCGATATGACCGGCTTTGAATGCCTCAAACGCTACGGTGCCATCGAGGTAGTAGTCGTATTGCACTTCAGCATCATTAAAGATGCCACGCATGACCGGCAGATCATCCGCCCAGTAATCCTTCACCCGCTCATACTTTACATACTTCCCGAATTTATAATCCGACACCTTATAGGCACCACTGCCAACCGGTGGCTCTTTCAATGGCTCATCTAAACGGTGATCTTTCCAGAAGTGCTCCGCAAACACGGTAAAGCCACACAAGGCCATCATGCGAGCCTTGTCTTTAACATTTAGGGAAAACTTAACGCGGGTATCGTCCAACACCTCAATCTTCTCGACAAAGCTGTAGTACTGCTTCAGGCCCGGCAGGCCTTCGCTGGTCAGCTTTTCAAAGGAGAATTTCACATCAGAGGGTTTAATGCGTTCGCCATCGTGAAAGCGCGCGCGCTTATCAAGGTGAAAGGTAATCGCTGAGAAGTCGCTGTTGTAAGTAATTTTTTCAGCGATAAAGGGATAGTAGGCACTCAACAAATCATCACTGGATGACTGCATCAGGCTTTCATGAACACCAATTGGCCCGATCTGGCTGCTACGAGCGCCGGGGGTACCCGACCCACTTGCCGCATCACCGCGCTGAGCATACGGATTAAAATTATCAAACGTCCCCATCACCCAATCAGTAAACAAGCCACCTTTCGGCGCATCCACATTGGCATATTTAAAATGCGTAAACTCCGGCGGATACGCCGGCTTGCCACGAATGGCAATCGTCGTGGTTTCAATCTCTGTGACTGCAGCGGCCTCGCTGGCAGGCTTCTCCGCTGCTGCATCGGTCGTTGCCGTGTGCGATTCGGCGTGTGCAATGCTCCCCATCAAGCTCAATACAAGCAGGCTCGTGAATAACCTCATGATGTCTCCCTTTTTTTAAATTTTTATTACTAGTTTGCTTCTTGTTTGGTCAGCCAGTTTGTCACATGGTTCAACAGCGCCGCCGCCCCGCCCTCAAAGCAGTGGTCTGCACTCCGCGAGACTAGCGCCGGAATTTACCGTATTTATTGCGCTGATAACGCATCGACGCCAGCTCGCGCTTAGCCGTGATCACCACCCGATCATCCACCGTAAAATCCAACTCTCGCGAGCGACCATGATACGGAATCGAGTTCAAAATGGTTTTAATGGTTTCCAGCCGCGCCTTGTGTTTATTATCCGAACGGATCACCGACCACGGCGCATAATCGGTACTGGTCTTGAGCAACATGTGGTACTTCTTTTCCGTAAACTCATCCCAATACTCCTGCGCCTGCAAATCAATCTCGCTTAACTTCCATTGGCGCAACGGGTCGTTTTTACGGCGCTCAAAGCGTGAATTCTGTTCTTTTTTAGATACCGAAAAATACAGCTTAATCAGCGTCGTTTTATCATCTTCCAGAAAGTTGTGCTCATAGGTGTTCACATTCGCAATAAACTTGGTGTACTGCTGCTGCGAACAAAAGCCAAACACCGGCTCCACCATCGCGCGGTTGTACCAGCTGCGATCAAACAACACCACCTCACCCGCACTCGGAAACTGCTCAATATAGCGCTTCATGTGCAGCTCAGTTTTTTGCTCCTCACTCGGCTTCCCCAATGCCACCGTGCGATAGTGCTTTTCATTCATATAGCGCGTAATACAGCGAATGGTGCCGCCCTTGCCCGAGGCATCGCGACCATCAAACAAAATAATCAACTTGCGACCGTAACGCTCTAAATGCCGCTGCAATTTGATCAGCTCAGCCTGGTATGGCACCAGCTGCATTTTTAGCATGTGTTTTTGCGTGGCGTAGCGGCCAAACGACTCCAGAAACTCCGGATCGTCTTGGTAATTTTCGGGTAAATTATTCGAGGAGGGATCGTAAATCATTGTGGATTTGCCTATAGCCTCATTACGCAACTCGCGGCAGGAAAGTATATTACAGAGACCGGCTTAGGAAAACTCAAGGAATACATTAATTTGGAAAGCTAAGTTGGATTCTGACAACTATTTGTTTATAAACTTTACAGAATATTTCACAAAGTAAAGATATTTACAATCTCAGCCTAACGCTACAGGGGTATTGCCTTGAGATAGTGACAAGGTTGTCTCTTTACTTTAAGTGAAATCGTATTAATTACAAACACATAAAAACGATCAAATTCATGTGCCGCTCATAGGAATTCACTATCAGCTGATTAGTATTTGAGCGTAGATTTAGGGATTCCCTATAAAATATAAAACCAAGGAATCAACATGCTACTCAAAGCTGCCGATGACAAGTCCCCTGCTATCGAAACGCTACAGCAGTTTCTTGACAGCTCAAACCTGAGCGCCACTCAACGCAAAGCCATAATCAAAGAGTTGGCAATAATGCGCGCTGGTATTAAAGGCGAGAAAGAAGCCGCTTATGAGCTTGAATTTCACTTTAAAGATAGCAAGAACAGCATCTTACTTCATGACTTGAGATTTGAAATAAATGGTCGTGTCGCGCAGATTGACCACCTGCTTATTAATCGAATTTTGGAAGTGTATGTTTTGGAAACCAAGCACTTCAACTCAGGCGTTAAAATAAACGAACTTGGGGAGTTTGTAAGTTGGAATAGCTACAAGAAATGCTATGAAGGAATACCCTCGCCAATTGAGCAAAATGAGCGACACATTGATGTGCTCAGGGAGGTCATTAAGAAAATAGCAATCCCTAAGCGTGTAGGCATAACCCTCAAACCTAAAATGATTTCTTATGTCTTGGTCTCAAAAAATGCTCGGATAGATCGTGCAGAAGGCTTCGATAGCAGCTCTATGATCAAGTGTGATGCCTTTTACAAAACGATGCGAGCTGATGCAGATAACATGGGCGTGGTCGATCTTTTCGGAAGCTTAGGCAAGATAATATCAAGGGAAACGCTGGAGAAGATTGGCCGCCAGCTTAAGTATTCACACAAGCCCATTACTATTGACTACGCGGCAAGGTTTGGAATCACCGAAAAACCAATGCCATTAACGGAAAAAGTCGCCAAAGCACCAGCACCAGCACCAGCACCAGCACCAGCACCAGCACCAGCACCAGCACCAGCACCAGCAATTGTTGCTCCTCCCAGTCATCATGTCTGCTCAAAATGCAGTAGTGACAATACCGAGATTGTTTACGGAAGATATGGCTACTATTTTAAGTGTGGCGATTGCGATGGAAATACCGCCATCAAACTGAAGTGCATCACTGATGAGTGTAAACCTCGCATCAGAAAGCAAGGTCTTCGGTTCTTTGAGGAATGTGCGAACTGTAATAGCAGCAAGCTTTATCATGAAAATAGCCAAGCTACTTGTACGAACCAAGACGCCATTACTACATGAGTAGTTTATCGCCATTATTGCTCGACATCGAAAACAGGAACGCATACGCTAACTAGAGATCACAAACCACTCAATGAGCTCTGACATAAACATGACTCCTGATATTTTATTGGAAAAAATTGATAGCCTTAGAATCTGCACAAATAATGGAGACCGATCACCACACAAGCCCTTATTATTACTTCTAGCATTAGGCCGTATTTCTAATGGCAAACCGAGGCTGATGCTGTTTGAAGATATTGTTGGTGAGCTTGTGAACTTACTCGCAATTTATGGCCCAAGCACCGCAAAAAACAATCCGATAGATCCATTCTGGAGACTTTCGAATGATGGCATATGGGACAACCCAGAGCTGTCACTACTATCTATGTCAAAAGGTTCATACAGCCAAGGGTTCCTAAAAGATAATAAGGTTACTGGCGGTTTCACTGAGCAGGTATACGAACTGCTGCAAAGTGATCCTGATCTGGTGGAGAAAATTGCGAGCAAGTTGCTTTCAACGCACTTCAAACCCTCCCAGTGGGAAAGCATCCGAGATGATATTTCCTTAGATACGGAGCCACAAAGCTATTACTACATACAAAAGCTCGCCAGAAGAGATAGAAAGTTCCGCATGCGAGTACTCTCTGCCTATGACTACAAATGTGCTATCTGTGGATTCAATCTTCAAATACACGACAAACACTTAGCGCTTGAAGCCGCACACATAAAGTGGTTCGAAGCCAAAGGCCCAGACACTGAGGATAATGGATTAGCTTTATGCTCAACCCATCACAAGCTGCTTGACTCCGGAGTGCTTGGCATCACAAATATTCGAAAGCTAATAGTTACAGACATGATCAGAAGTAATGACGATTGCCACGAAACAGTATTGGCCTTACATGAAAAAACATTGCTTCTTCCTGTGAATCAAGATTTTCACCCAAATCCCGAGTATACAAACTGGCAATTAAAACAAGTATTTAAAGGCCGATTCTAAAACACGTCATCGTTTACTACAAAAATAATATGAAAAACATACAAGAAGCACTTTTAGAAAGAATCTCAAAAATCAACGTCTGCACCAATGGCGACAAACGCTCACCTCACAAGCCATTGCTGATTCTGCTAAACCTAGCGCGGGTACAAGCTAGTAAACCGCGCTTAGTGCCCTTCGCTGAAATCGAAGAAAAGCTAGTCAGAATGCTCTCTGATTTCGGCCCTGTCAGCGCCAGAAAAACACCACACCTTCCCTTCTGGCATTTAAAGTCTGACGGCTTCTGGGAAATTCCCAAGCCTGAAGGTGTACTCACCTCATCCGGTAGCATCAGCCGCAAATTCCTACGCGATAACAATGTCGAAGGTGGCTTCACCGCTGAGGTTTACGAATTACTTCGAGCGCAGCCAGAACTGGTCGAACGCATCTGCGACATCATTTTAGATAACCACTTCCCACCCTCAATCCGGCAGGATATTTTGGATGAGGCCGGTTTGGATTTTGAGGCTGATTTATCCGTCAGTGGCGCTCGCAAAGCCAAACGCGATCCGGCATTTCGCAAGCGCATCATGGAAGCTTATGAATACCGCTGCGCCATTTGTGATTTCAGCGTTCGCATGGAGCACACACCGATTGCACTGGAAGCGGCGCACATTAAATGGTTTCAGGCTGGTGGGCCAGACGTTGAAACTAATGGCTTGGCGCTCTGCTCATTGCATCACAAACTACTTGATCGTGGCGTCATGGCGATTAATCGCGACCTTAATATTTTGGTCTCAGAAAAAGCCAACGGACATGCAGGCTTTCAGGAATGGGTGTTAGACTTCGAAGGTAAGCCATTGCGCACACCGCGAAACAAAGATTATTTACCCAACCCAGACTTCACCGACTGGCATATTCGGGAAGTATTCCAAAGCAAATACACCAAGTGAGAACCATGAGCGAAACCAACTGCCCTTTCTGCACCATTCCACCCGCCGCCTACGCTGCCGAATTCGAGCACTTTTTCGTGCTGCGCGATCTCTACCCTGTCTCACCGGGGCATTCGCTGATCATTCCCAAGCGGCATATGCTGGATATGTTTGAACTGACTCAGGAGGAGTTTTCCTCACTGCACGAGGTACTGGCACAAACCAAGCAGGTGCTGGAGGCTGAGTTTACGCCGAATGGCTACAATGTCGGGGTAAATATCGGGGAAGTCGCGGGCCAGTCGGTGATGCATTTACACATTCATCTCATCCCGCGCTTTACGGGTGATATTGCCGATCCGCGCGGTGGCATTCGCTGGATTATTCCGGAGAAAGCGCCCTACTGGGACGACTGACAACTAAGGCTGGCGTCATAGTATTTCATGCTAAACTTGGGGCTCTGATGACTCATGGCCAGACACACTATGAACCGACGTAAATTACCCATTGGTATTCAATCATTCGCTAAGATCCGTAGCGGTGACTATTATTATGTCGATAAGACAGCACTAGCATTGGAGTTGATTGACGGCAGCTCGCACTACTTCCTTTCTCGCCCACGCCGTTTTGGTAAAAGTTTGTTTTTAGATACGCTAAAAGAGCTATTTGAAGGCAATGAGCCATTGTTTCAGGGCTTGGCAGTGCATGATCAGTGGGATTGGTCGGTGAAGTATCCGGTGCTGCGCTTTAGTTTCGGTAGTGGGAACTTCTCTGATTCCAGCTACTTGCAAAGCAACTTGATGGCACAGCTTGACCAACTTGAAACTCAGGCAGGCTCGGAGTCTGGTTACGACACCTGCCCTGAACGCTTCCAGTATTTAATTCGCCACTTACATAAGCAAACCGGTTTACCCGTTGTGATTTTGGTGGACGAATATGACAAACCTATTTTAGATGCCATCCAAGACCCTCTGCTTGCTCGAAAGAATCGTGATTTTCTGCGCGGCTTTTATGGCACGATCAAAGACTACGATGCACACGTTAAATTCACCTTCTTAACCGGCGTCAGTAAGTTTTCTAAAGTGAGCCTGTTTTCAGGTTTAAATAACTTGTTTGATATTACGTTGGACCGCCAGTATTCGAGTATCTGCGGCTATACCGACAACGATATTGATACGGTTTTTGAAGCTGAGCTGGCGGGATTAGACCGGGATGAGATTCGTGAGTGGTACAACGGTTATAATTGGTTAGGTGAAGGCGTTTATAACCCATTTGATATTCTCCAGTTATTCAAAACACGTGTGTTTAAAAACTACTGGTTTGAAACCGGCACGCCCACATTTTTGATTGATTTAATTAGCAAGCGACAGGTAGCCACCCCAAATCTGGCGCATCGCAATACCGATGCCGAGCTATTATCGACGTTTGATATTGATGAGATGCCACTTGAAGCGGTGATGTTTCAAACCGGTTATCTTACGATCAAAGAAACCACCAACTTAGGTGGGAATTTGTTTTACCAATTGGGTTACCCCAATCGTGAGGTGTACCAAAGCCTGAATAATAGCCTACTGCAACACCTGATCCATGCGCCTGAGGCTCAGGTAAGTCAACGTATACGCTTGTATGAGCTGCTGATAAAAAATGACTTTGAAGGGCTTAAAACCCTGTTTCATGCGTTCTTTGCCAGCATCCCGCATCATTGGTATACCAGCAATAATATTCAGAGCTTTGAAGGGTATTACGCAAGTGTGTTTTACTCGCATTTTGCGGCGTTGGGCCTGGATGTCACCGTTGAGGACTGCACCAATCATGGCCGCTTGGATATGACGCTGAAGTTTAACAGCCAAGTGTATTTGTTTGAGTTTAAGGTGGTTGAGCTGGCCCCGAAAGGCAAGGCTTTACAGCAGATCAAAGACAAGCAGTATGCGGATAAATACCGAGATCTGAACCAGCCTATCTACTTGATTGGTGTGGAGTTTAGTAAGGCTAACCGGAATATTGTGGGGTTTGAAGTGGAGCAGGCTTAACCAAGCCTACTAGCCCATCACACTAATCAGTAAGGTCTCTATTGATCCTCTCCCGCTAAGCCTTCCAATATCGGGCACTCCGGCCGATCATTGCCATGGCAGCGGTTCACCAATTCTGTGAGTGTCGCTTGCATAGCGAGCAACTCAGCGAGCTTGATCTCAATGGTATCAAGGTGCGTTTGGGCAATTTGCTTGACCTCGGCACTGGTGCGTTGCCGGTCTTCGTAAAGCCCAAGCAACGCCCTGCAGTCATCAATCGGAAACCCCAGCGAACGGGCACGTGCCAGAAATGACAGCACGTGCAAGTCCTTATCACCAAAGTCGCGATAGCCGTTGGCGGTGCGGGCCGGTTGGATCAGCCCGATCTCTTCGTAATAGCGGATGGTTTTGGTCGGTAGTCCGCTGCGCTTTTCGGCTTCGCTAATATTCATATTACTTGCTCTCACGTCGCTCAGTGGCTTTCCAACGCTTCAACATGAGCGAGTTGGTCACCACACTCACCGATGAAAATGCCATCGCTGCACCGGCCAGTGCGGGGCTTAAAAATCCCATCATCGCAATCGGAATGCACACCGCATTGTAGCCAAAGGCCCAACACAGATTTTGACGGATTTTGCTGGCAGTGGCTTTGGCAATATCCAGCGCATCGGCGACTAGGATTGGCTTGGAGCGCATCAAGGTCACGCCGGCACTTTCCATTGCCACATCGGCACCGCTGCCCATGGCAATACCCAACGCTGCCGCCGCTAGTGCAGGCGCATCGTTAATGCCATCGCCGATCATCGCCACGTGTCTATCTTGAGCCGTTAGCGCCTGAATTTCAGTGGCTTTATCTTCGGGCTTGAGATTCGCTTTGACGGTTTCAATGCCCAGTATTTCAGCGATGCGAGTGGCTGAGGCGACGTTATCACCGGTCAATAAAGCGGTGTGAATACCACGCTCATGGAGCGCTTCAATTGCCGCTTTGGCATCGGGGCGTGGCTCATCGGCCAGTGCAATTAAACCAATGGCCTGATTATCGACTGACACACACACCACGGTTTGCCCACCAGCACTTAAGTCTGCCAATGTTGAGGCAACCAAGGCATCGGCTTCGCTTGCAGCAAATTCCAGTTTACCAATGCGAATCACGCGACCATCTAATGTGGCGGACACGCCCTGCCCGATCACGGCTTTAAATTGATCCACATTTTTAAGATCCAGCGATTGAGCGCGGGCCGCATTCACGATCGCGCGCCCTAGCGGATGCTCGGAGTCTTGCTGTACCGAAGCGGCTAGCGTGAGCACTTCATCTTGTGTGCCGCTCAAAGCAGTCACAGCAGTAACTTCTGGCTTGCCGAGGGTCAATGTACCGGTTTTATCAAAGACCACTGTGTCGATGTGGCTGGCGCGTTCCAGCGTGTCGATATCTTTAATCAAAATGCCCGACTTAGCAGCCGTTCCGGTTCCGGCGACTAATGCAGTCGGCGTTGCCAAGCCTAAGGCGCAAGGGCAAGCGATGACTAATACGCTCACGGCGGTGGTTAGTGCTTGTTCAAAGCCTGCACCGCTCAGTAGCCAGCCGATTAAGGTCAGCAAGGCTAGCACCAATACCACGGGCACGAAGATGCCGCTTATGCGATCGACTAAGCGCTGAATCGGCGCTTTGCCTGCTTGCGCTTGCTCGACTAGATTCCCGATGCGCGCCAGCGTGGTGTCATTGCCAATGCGGTCGGTGCGGATGCGTAAGGCCCCTACGCCGTTCATGGCTCCGGCAACGACAACATCCCCTTTGCTACGCAATACGGGCATCGGCTCGCCGGTTAGCAGGCTTTCATCCAGCTCACTTTCACCGCGCATAATCTCGCCATCGACCGGCACACGCTCACCGGGGCGCACGGCGACCATATCGCCAATAGCGACTTCACTAATGGCGACTTCAACTTCTTCAGCATTGCGAATCACTCGTGCGGTTTCAGGGCGCAAATCCATTAAGCTGCGCAGCGCTGAAGAGGCCGAACGCTTAGCGCGCGACTCCAGCACTTTACCGGCTAATATCAGAGTGATCACCACGGCAGCGGCTTCAAAGTAAACATGGCCAGCCGCCCCGCTTCCACGTGTGATGACTTGCCATAAACTAAAGAAGTAGGCGGCAGAAGTACCCAGCGCCACCAAAATATCCATATTGCCGCTGCGTGCTTTAATCGCTCGCCATGCGCCTTTGTAGAAGCGGCGGCCTATCCAAAACTGCACTGGGGTCACCAGCGCCAGCTCCAGCCAGACCGACATGTGTACGCCAGGCCAAATCCACATCGCAATCATTTGTAGTAACAGCGGCAGCGTGAGCACGGAGGCAATCGCCAGCTCAGTTAAATCGCGACGGGCCATCACGCGTGCTTCCTCATCGAGATCGACTTTTTTAATGTCGGCATCGGCCACTGCGCCATAGCCCGCAGCGGTAATGGTTTTGATGATGGTTTCAAGATCGCACTGCTCGGGAATCACGCTAATGGTGGCTTGCTCCAATGCCAGATTCACATCAGCACGAATCACGCCCGGCAAGGCGCGGAGCTTTTTCTCAACACCGCTACTGCAACCGCTGCACGTCATGCCAGTGATATGCACCAGATATTGCTGCTCGCGCACGCCATAGCCACCGGCTTTAATGGCCTCGCTTAAGCGGGCGGCATTGGTGGCGTTGGCATCGAAACTGATGTCAGCTTTTTCAAGTGCGAGATTCACCGTGGCCTGCTCCACGCCGCTGACTTTATTGAGCAAGGTTTCAACGGAGTTAGCGCAAGAGGCACAGCTCATGCCGGTTACGGAGAGCGACAAGTGACTATTGGACGAATTGGAAACGGGTGCGTTCATAACAACCTCATACCGATTATTGTATTCAGGTGGTCTTTATACACCCTCCAGTGACTGGAAGGTCAAGCGGGTTTTTGAATGAATAGTGCGTGCATGCGCTCGGCGATTGCTGCGAAGTCTGCATGTTGTTGGCTGAGGGATTCGAGCAGTGGTAGGTTTTGGTTAATTGCGAGGTCGACCTCTTCAGCCACTTGTTCGAGTTGTTGCTTACTCAGCTGGCAGTGATTAAGCCCGAAACGGTGTAATACCTTGGCTTTTGGCCAGCGCTTTGTACCAGTTAAGCTCAATGCCATGGTGTCATTTGGCAGATACGGCACGGTACTGACGACATCGAAAATGGGTGCCAGACGGCGCTCCATGGCGGGGACTTCTCCCAGAGCCAGTCCTTGTAGATTTTTGTAGGTAACACCGGAGTTTTTCAAGTGTGCATCGCCATTACGCAAACGGATATTTAACAGCGTTAGTTTGTAAAAATCATAAAGCGCGGTTGTCACCAGCGATGGGGATACATATTGCCTGATCGTGTGGGTACAGGCTTCCAGCGTACTGTCGTATTTTTGGCGGGTGCCTTTGGCTTGCAGTACGCAAAAGTCTTCAAAGCCAAGAGGCTTATGCTGTTCGCTAATATCGAAGCGACGACTCAGCAGCAATTTTGCATTATCGCTGAGGTAAAACAGGGGCACTTCTAAACCAGCATCCCGAGCGATGCTCATACACACAAATTCGTTACAGGCTAAGTGAGGATAATCATCGCCCCAACTTTTAATAATGTAATGTTCAACTGGCAGTGTGAGATGGCCTTTGACTTCAATTAGCACTTTAGGCTGAACGCCCGCAACACCTGACGATTTAGCATAGCGCTGCAATAAACTACCAAACAACTGAGCATCTTGATTGCCCAGTATTTGCTGCAAACTAAGCTCATGATCGCCGCTTGGAGCCAGTGCTTGTCCGGGAGGCGCATAAGCTGCCCGACCGATCTGATTTCGCCCGAGTATGGTTAGTAGCGTGAGGTCGTCACTGCCGTATTGCTTTGCAGTCATTCGCTCAATGGCTTCGCGCAAGGCACCTTCGGGCAAATTCATTTGAAAAATAGGATGCAAATGAGCCTGCGGATAGCTTTCGCGTCGGGTCGGCATTGTGAGAGAAAGTGCTTCTGTCGCCTTGTCGTGATAGCTAAATGAGTAATTGCCATTTCGAGCGCTTAGCCAGCCACTTAGCTGCGTTGACTCGCCTACCGTGTAAACATCAACCTCGTTCATTGTGTGCAACCAGCTCTTCAAGCGTTGGCATGCCGACATTTTTAGCGTGCAATGTTTTACCCAATGCGGTTAGCACTCGCTCAACTTTACGAATGCCAATATCTGAGTAATCATCACGCTCCAGTGCGCCGATGGTGGTGCGATCAAGGTGCACGATATCCGCCAGTTGCTGCTGGCTTAAGCCCCGTGCTTTGCGGGCAGTGCGTATGGTTTGGCTAATATCGGATAGCATAAAGATGAATATATCCATCAAAATAGATTAAAAACCCATTATTGATGAATATATTCATCTTTTCAAGCGTATTGTGCAGAGTGGTTTATAAGCCTGAGAGTGCCTGGCTATTAAAAATCCGATCGCCTACAAACTGCGCACCGGCTTTGGTCAGGTGGCCGCCATCAAAAGAAATCAATTCTGCATCGGGCGTAAACACCGGGCAAGTGTTTTGCCCTGCGCCACAAATCAACGCGTATTGATCGACAAACATGGCCGCAGGTAAACGCTGGCTCAGACTTCGATTGTCATTTAAAAACTGCTGGTTAATCGGGTTGCGCACGTTTTTACGTTGGGCATCCGACATGCGTAGATAATGGCGCAACGAAATACGGCCAAAGCTTTTGCGGCCAACTACCACCAGTTTCTGGTTATCACGCAGTTCAAGGTTTTGAATGGTTTGCGGCAGTTTTGCCACGGCCCAACTGCGCCATAGCGAGGCGAAGATAATCACATCGGCATTTTCAATTTGCCGCTTGGATTTGGCCAGACTTTCGGATTTGGCGCATAAGGCTTCGTCTTTACTTTCAACGCCAGAGCCGGACGCATCCCCATAATATAGCTGGCATTGCGCAGGAATGTGGCGAGTTCGCACCTGATAGCCATTCAGGTGACCGTGCTCCATCGCGGAGTTTAAAAAGTCTTGCGCTTGGCTATCGCCAATAATCAGTACTTTTTTACGCCCATCGCCAGGGTTAAACGCTTTGTTTTGAATCGTTCCAAAGCGCGCCCGAACATAAGCCTTGTTTACATCAGGATCTGCCGCTTTGAGTAGGTCTTGGCTGGCCGCTTGCGCCGTATTCAAACTGAGCGTGGCAAACAAAACACCGGCTGCCGCAAGTGCTAGTACAGAAGCTGAAGTGAGTTTTTTATTTTTTATCATTGGTGAGTCCCCGAATTCATGGAATGTAGTCTGACCATGAGTTGGCCAATCAGTTCTAATTATTGAAAGTTTTTTCAACACCCGAGCGATGCGAACGACCGCTCGGGCATCAAATGGCTTAAGCGGGGTCGCTTAATTTCTGTAGTAAATACACGTGTTGTAAGGCTTGTTGCCGGGCGCGTTCTTTGAGATTCGCTGCGGCACTGTGCCCACCATCGATATTTTCATAGTACAAAAAGTCATAGCCCATATCTTCTAAACGCGCCGCCATTTTACGAGCGTGACCAGGGTGTACGCGGTCATCTTTGGTGGAGGTGACGAATAGAATTTCAGGGTAATCGGTATCAGCGTTGACATTGTGATAAGGCGAGATTGAGCGCAGGAATTGGCCTTCGGTTTCATCCTCAGGATTGCCATATTCACCCATCCAGGAGGCACCGGCCAGCAGCGTATGGAAGCGCAACATATCCAATAATGGCACGGCGCAAATCACGGCATTAAACAAATCCGGACGCTGGGTAAACATCACACCAACCAATAGACCGCCGTTAGAGCCGCCTTCAATACCCAGATGCTTTGGTGAGGTGATCTTTTTAGCGATCAGGTCTTCAGCCACGGCAATAAAGTCATCAAAGACTAATTGGCGCTTGGTTTTTAGTCCGGCCTGATGCCATTTTGGACCGAACTCGCCGCCGCCGCGAATATTGGCAATCACATACACGCCGCCCTGCTCTAGCCACAATCTGCCGCGTACGGCGGAGTAGCTTGGCGTTAATGAAATTTCGAATCCGCCATAGCCATACAAGAGCGTGGGATTGGTTCCGTCGAGCTTGCAGTGTTTATCGCGCACCACAAAGTACGGGACTTGCGTACCATCGCTGGAGGCGGCTTCAAACTGCTCCACGACCATGCTGGAGGCATCAAACCAGCTGGGCAATGACTTGGCTTCGCGCTGTGCTTGCGTGGCGGTGTTGTAGAGCCAGAGCGTGCTGGGCGATAAAAAGCCTTCGGTGATAATGAATGCTTCGTCTTCTTTGTCATTGGTCGCGCCGATATAGACTGAGCCGGTATCCGGAAAGTCTAATACCTCGGAGCGCCACTGGCTGCCATCCCAATCAAAGGCATAGGCTTTGCCCGCCACATTTTCAAAGATGCTGATCAGGAGTTTTGATTTACTTGCGCCAATGCTGCCCAGCGAGGAGCGCTCATTTGGCGAGTAGACCAGATTCAACGTGTCGATCTCGCCGGTTTTCATAAACGCATCAAAGGAGAATGACAGCAAGTCGCCATTTTTAAAGCCGCGCCAGTCTTCATTGATGCTCAGTAACAGCTGGCCTTTGAATAGTTCGTGGGTAGATGATTTATCGGGAATCGGTAAGCGGACGGGCTTTAAGGTGTCGCGTGGTAGCCAGTAGGCTTCTGAGGTGTAGAATGTCACCGCACGCTGCACCATGATCTCGTGGCGCTCATCGCTTAGCTCAAGGCTGTAAGCTTGTACTGCCACATCGCTCTGCTCACCGCGCATGAGCTCAGTGGCATCTTCCAGCGGCGTGCCGCGCTGCCAGAGCTTTACAATCATGGGATAGCCAGAATCGGTCAAGCTGCCTTCGCCGAAATCCACACCAATGAGTAAGTGGTCAGCGTCTAGCCAAGTGGCTGAGCCTTTGGACTCTTGGGTAACAAAGCCATCCTTCACAAAGCACTTGTTGGCGACATCAAATTCGCGGATCTGCTTGGCATCTTTACCGCCATCTGACAGGCTCACTAAGCATTTAGAATCGTCCGTGCTGAGCGTGTTGTTACCGGCGTAAACCCAGTTTTTACCTTCGGCTTCCGCCAGTGCATCGAAGTCGAGAATGGTTTCCCACTCTGGCGTATCGCTTAAATAGCTTTGCAGTGTAGTCGCTCGCCAGATGCCTCGCACATGGGTTTCATCTTGCCAGAAGTTATGCATTCTGCCATGGCGATAGGCCGCAAACGGGATCTTCTCTTTGGAGTTTAGAATCTCCAGCGCCTGGGCTTGCAGGGTATTGAAGCGATGGTCGGATTCCAGCCGCTCGGTCGATACATCATTCCACTCACGCACTTTGCTGAGTGCCTTATCGCCCAGTACTTCTTCGAGATATAGGTGGGATTCCAGATTAGGAGTGGTGTCCGGCGTCGTTATTGTTGTCATGGAACGCAATGCCTCTGAATGAAAGAATCCGTATCATTCCTGAAGCACCAGTAAGTGGCAAGGGATCTGGGTGACCATTTGGTAATTAATAAAGCAGTCACCCAGAAAATTCCTTGTTAAGCAAAGCGAGCGCTAAAGCCCTCACCCACAATCAGCACACCACCAATCGCAATGAGCAGCACGCTACAGCCAAAAGCAATCCACAGCACTTGTGCACGGCTTAGGAAGTTGCGATTACGGAATGGCTTTTCTACCCATCGCCAGCTGAGGTAGGCCAGTACAAAAGACAACACGCTCAGCCCGAGTAACGTAGTCACTGGCAACTCTTGCATATCGTTCAGGCGCGCATACACAAACAGTGGCTGATGCCAAAGGTACGCACTGTAAGAGATCAGCCCGATACCAACCAGCAGCGGGAATGACAGCAGCTTGCCCACCAACGTGTGCTTATCCGCACACAGAATAATCAATGCCGTACCCAGCACCGGGACTAAGGCATACAGGCTTGGAAATGGAATGGTTTTATCGAAAATGGTGATCGAGTACAGCAGCATTAATAAACCCGCGCCGCTGCCCACTTGCTTGAGTGTGGTGTTGTTTAACTGGCTATGCTGCAAGTAAAAAGCGCAGAACACACCCGCCATTAACTCCCAAGCGCGCGATGGAATTAAGAAGAAATTGGCTTCCGGCGCATTACGCCATGCCCATTCACTAAATAGCAAACTGGCGATACCCACTATCACTAATACGGCTAAGCGCTTGGCTTTAAACCAGGCAATACTCCAGATCATAAACAGCGGGAAGACTAAGTAGAACTGTTCCTCAACCGCCAAGCTCCAAGTATGTAGCAGAGGAAGGTATTCAGAGGTTTGAGCGAAGTAATCACTCTGCATCCAAAATAGAAAGTTGGAGGCGAACAGTCCCACGGCGGCGAGGCTTTGCCCGTAATCGACCAGCTCTTCCGGCAGTAGTAGCTGCCATGCGCCAATAATACTGAGTAGCATCACTAGCATGAGTGCAGGAAGAATACGCCGCACTCGTCGCTCGTAAAAGCCTGCCAGCGTAAAACTGTCCTTGGCTTGCTCGTTTAAAATAATGGAGGTAATCAGATAGCCACTGATTACAAAGAAAATATCGACTCCCACAAAGCCACCACCAAAACCGGCAATGCCCGCATGAAACAGCACAACGGGAATCACCGCTACTGCCCTGAGTCCGTCAATTTCTGCCCGATATTGCATCGCTTACCTAATCCTTGGCGTTGGCCTTATTTTTAATGGCGGCTGATGGCTATGTTCCCCTATAGAAGGTCGCTTACAGCTGCCAGTTTATGGGTGTTTTACCATGCTGTTGCAGGTAGTCATTCGTCTTTGAAAACGGTTTGCTGCCCCAAAATCCGCGATAAGCCGCTAATGGCGAGGGGTGAGCGCTTTTAATGACACAATGCTTATCGGCATCAATAAAGGCGGCTTTCTTTTGTGCGTAGCTACCCCAGAGGATAAATACCACTGATTCGGCTTGTTCATTTATTGCACGAATGATCGCATCCGTAAAGCCTTCCCAGCCCTTCCCTTGGTGCGAATTGGCATTGCCTGCTTCAACAGTCAGAACAGCATTTAATAAAAACACGCCCTGCTCAGCCCACGGCTGCAGATACGCGGCGTGTGTATTATTGATACCTAAATCGTCAATTAGTTCTTTATTAATATTTTGCAGCGACTTAGGTAAGGGTTTGACTTCCGGCATTGCCGAAAAACATAAGCCATGAGCATGGCCGGGGGTTGGGTATGGGTCTTGCCCTAAGATCACGACTTTGACCTGATCAAACGGCGTGCTGTTCAGCGCATTAAACCATAATGAACTGTGCGGCAGAATTGTCTTGTGGGCGGCTTTTTCTTGCGCCAAAAAAGTTTTGAGTTGTTGCATGTATGGCTGATCAAATTCGGATTTAATCACCGCTAACCAGCTCGGATGCAGGTCTACTGTTGTATTCATAAGCTTTTCTCCTAACCCCAAAACCAAAAGCGGCCGGAATAAATCCGGCCGCCTTTGTCTAACTCAAACGTTTAGCCGCTATTACTTAGCTGCTTCGCGCTCTTTAGTCTCTTTGATTACTGCTTCAGAAACGTTCTTAGGACATGGTGAGTAGTGCGCGAACTCCATAGAGAACTGACCACGACCAGAAGTCATAGTACGCAAGTCACCGATGTAACCAAACATTTCGCTCAATGGGACTTCCGCTTTAATACGAACACCCGTTGGGCCAGATTCCTGAGACTTGATCATGCCGCGACGACGGTTAAGGTCACCGATAACATCACCAACGTGATCTTCAGGAGTAAACACGTCAACTGCCATGATTGGCTCGATCAACTGAGGACCAGCCTTAGGGATCGATTGACGGTATGCGCCTTTAGCAGCAATTTCAAACGCTAGTGCAGAGGAGTCAACCGCGTGGAAAGCACCATCGATTAGCGTTACTTTAACGTCTAAGCATGGGAATCCAGCAAGCACACCTTTAACCATGCTTGTTTTGAAACCTTTCTCAACAGCAGGCCAGAATTCGCGAGGAACGTTACCACCGGTAACCTTAGACTCGAATGCGAAACCTTCGCCTGGCTCGTTTGGCTCGATGATGTAGTCGATCTTACCGAACTGTCCAGAACCACCAGACTGCTTCTTGTGCGTGTAGCTGTCTTCACAAGACTGAGTAATTGTTTCGCGGTATGCAACCTGAGGCTTACCAACAACAACGTCAACACCGTGAGTACGCTTCATGATGTCAATCTTAATGTCCAGGTGAAGCTCACCCATTCCTTTAAGGATTGTCTCACCAGAATCTTCGTCAGTCTCAACCTGGAACGTAGGATCTTCAGCAACCATCTTACCGATTGCGATACCCATCTTCTCAGCACCGGCTTTATCTTTAGGCGCTACTGCGATAGAGATAACTGGCTCTGGGAACACCATTGGCTCAAGTGTTGCTGGGAACTTAGGATCACATAAGGTGTGACCAGTCTGAACGTTCTTCATACCCAAGACAGCAACGATGTCACCAGCTTGTGCAGAGTCTAGCTCGATACGATCATCCGCTGACATCTCAACGATACGACCGATACGCTCAGTCTTACCAGTGAAGCTGTTCAGGATAGTCTGACCCTTTTCAAGACGGCCAGAGTAAATACGGATAAAGGTCAGGGCACCGTAACGGTCATCCATGATCTTAAATGCCAATGCGCGCAATGGCTTATCTGGATCAACAATTGCGAATTGACCGGTCTCGTTACCTTCCTCGTCCACTTCTGGCTGAGGATCAACTTCAACCGGGTTAGGCAGGTAATCAACAACTGCATCCAGTACCAACTGAACACCTTTGTTCTTAAACGCAGAACCACAGTATGTTGGGAAGAATGACAAGTCACGAGTACCCTTACGGATACACTTCTTGATAACGTCCATTTCTGGCTCAGTACCGTCAAGGTACAGCTCCATTGCGTCATCATCCATTTCAACAGCCGTTTCGATTAGCTTCTCACGGTACTCTTCTACCTGATCAACCATATCGGCTGGAACGTCTTCGATTGTGTACTTAGTTGGGTCACCAGAACCATCCCAAACCCAAGCTTTGCGAGTCAACAGGTCAACCACACCAACGAAGTCATCTTCGCGGCCAATTGGTAGAACCATGATTAACGGGCGAGCAGCCAGTACGTCTTCAACCTGCTTTACAACACGGAAGAAGTCAGCACCCAGACGGTCTAATTTGTTAACAAAGATAACACGTGCTACTTCTGAATCGTTCGCATAGCGCCAGTTAGTCTCTGACTGTGGCTCTACACCACCAGATCCACAAAATACACCTACGCCGCCATCAAGTACTTTCAGAGAACGATAAACTTCAACTGTGAAGTCAACGTGGCCCGGTGTATCGATAACGTTTAAACGATGGCCTTTCCACTCACAGCTTACTGCTGCAGACTGGATAGTAATACCACGCTCCGCTTCCTGCTCCATGAAGTCAGTGGTCGATTCACCGTCATGAACCTCACCGATCTTGTGGATTTTTCCAGTCAAGCTCAGGATACGTTCAGTAGTGGTTGTTTTACCCGCATCAACATGGGCAAAAATACCAATGTTGCGGTAACGCGTTAGGTCTTTCATGTCTGTACTCTAAATATTGTCAGGCGAAAAAAATTACTGGCGCTGTTGTAAGTTGTTTAATACTCTCAACAACCCAGCCCGCAACCGTCAAGTAAATCAATCGCTTAACGTAGGTGGCTGTTTGTCCAGCTTGGAAAACGGGGTATTCTAACCAAAAACCACCCTCCAGTGCTAAGAAATTATGTTGTAATTGGCAAGATTTTTAAAAATAATCCGCCGCCTTACCACAAATGGAGAGTCAAATGACACAAAATGCCGATTGGCAACGCCGCTTCGGTGGGATCGCCCGCCTGTATGGCGATCACGGCTTACAACAATTAGCCAATAGCCACGTGTGTGTCATCGGGGTTGGTGGTGTTGGCTCATGGGCTTGCGAGGCATTAGCTCGTAGCGCCATCGGCGAAATTACCCTGATTGATTTGGACGTGGTGGCGGAGTCTAACATTAACCGCCAGCTCCCGGCTATGACCAGCACCTTAGGTAGAGATAAAACCGCCGTTCTGGCCGATCGCATTCGTGAAATTAACCCGAACTGCATGATTAATATCATAGACGACTTCATTACCGAAGAAAATACCGCGACCTTTCTGGGGGAGAATCTGGACTTTGTGATTGACTGCATTGATAGCTCGCGGGTTAAAGCCGCACTGATCAATCACTGCAAACGTAAGAAGATTAAAGTGATTACCTTAGGCGGTGCCGGCGGGCAGATAGACCCCAGCCTAATTAAGGTCGCTGATCTCAGCCAAACCAAGCAAGATCCCCTGCTCTCCAGAACCCGAAAACTGCTTCGTATGGAATATGACTTTAGTACAAATCTGAAACGTCGCTTTGGGGTGTTGTGTGTGTACTCTGAGGAAGCGCAGCGCTATGCAACGGATGAAGGCTCATTTAGTTATAACAAGCCTTCCGGAACCGGTACGAACTTATCATGCGCCGGTGGCTTAGGCTCTTGTATGACGGTGACCGCAAGCTTTGCATTGCTGGCGGTCTCTGAAGTGTTAAAGCGCTTAACAGCTAAACCGGTTAGTGATGAAAGCTAGCCAATAATTTGGCAACCGGCTTTGGCAGCTCTGCGGCTTTTAAGGCTCGCAACTGCCGCCCTACCAAAGCGCGTAAACGGCGGTAGCTGCGCATAGTAATCGATTGCCAACCGCGCTTAAGCCATAAGGTTTCGTATACTGGCTCTGACTCGCACTTAAAGCGTGACTTGTAAGACTGATCACCATCGGCACTCAAATAATCGTACTGGTGATAACCTTCATCCGCCATTGCCTGAATTTCCAGAATATCGAACACCACCATCGGTGAAAATCGCTTGTCATCCTGACTACTGAAACCACTTTGATAGCTATAACAGCGCTGCTTGAAGTTAAAGTTATGGACCGCGGCGATGGGCTCACCATCGTGATACATCACTCGGATATCAATAATGCCCTTATCCAGCAATCGATTGAACAGGGTTTGATGGAAGGTTTTAAATGGCCCTGAGTCGAAAATACTGGAGCTATCCCTATCCTGCCAGCGGTCGCGATGCAGGCGCTCTAAAATCTCCAGCGCTTCATGTGGGTCATCAAAGTCATTGGCGGAGCGAATTTCAATATCACCGGCATTCTGCATACGCGTTAGCCGTGAACGGAACTGCTTGCGCATGGACTTACTGAGGCTTTGCACATACTCCTCCGCATTATCCGGCAATTGGATCGCATAGGAGTTGCTACTGCTCACGGTATAATGATCGAAGGCTTTAGAGAGCTTCTGCTGCATGTCGGACAGGACAGAGTTACCCAGCATGAAACGGAACTGACCGATATTCCAATCTTGCTCATGGGTGAGTAAGTATTCCACCAGCGCACTAACGACCACGGGGCGTGATTCGGCTAGCGAGATGACATCAGGATAATGGCTGACTACTTCATCATCGCGATGCTCGCCCTCACCTAACATGCGCAGACGACCGCGCAACATCCAATGGGAGTTATCGATATAAAATGGCGCAATCGCCAGCAGCTTGTCGCCGTCGTAAACCGCTAAAACTAACAGGCGGTAATCAGGCTTTTGGTAGACTTCCCACCACGTGAAAATCCATTCCCATAGAAGAAACGGCTGCGGATGGATAGACTGCTCGACCAGCGTATTCCACTGCGAATGAAGTGCACGAAACTGCTCGACACAATCGATACAGTCGACACGGATCTGATTTTCCAAACAAAAACTCCCTTATCATTTTATTTTTCTGGGGTTTATAACTAATCGGGATTAGAGACTATGAGTGGCGTGGACTCAACTTTTCCCGACTAGCTGGGTGTTTGGTGGTTTATTTAGACATTGAGGATTCTGATAGTGGCCGCAGACGCTCTTTTGTAATACAGATCAACCTTAGTCATACTGATTTTCTAAACAACAACCCTAGGGATTATGGGCATTACCCCGCAATCCATTGATTCAAAATGTTCACAGCTACGGGGGCGAAAGCCTCTAACTTTCCATCAACAGCTTGTGAAATATCATCAATGATAAGCTCTATTAACTCGTTATCTTCCAACCCCTCTTCAGGGTCCACTCCATTGGTAAACAATAGGACATTCACAAGATTCCTTCGCTTCTCAATCAAGCTACGGTTATTTTGCTCCGTATCACCAAGATTTAGTACTTTGATTGCTTCCGTTGCCCGTTGCGTTGTACCGACTACCCGGCCGCTTAGCTTGAACACAAGTTCAGATTCACACTCAGGCATAAAGGGGGTGAGCGGCAGTGGTAATGAGCCGTGTGCATCGTCGCACTGCTTTGGCGTTTTACAGCTAGCAACAATATTCGTAAAGTCCAGACTTCGACTTGGGGCCAGCCGCCTTGCCTCAACATGTTCGTTCATGCTGTCACCATCACCAGAGAGTGATTGACCACAATAGGCACAGAGATAGAGCTGCTCTTCGAGGCAAGCTTTTCTAATTGCCACACGTAGTTCGCGACCTGCTTTACCAGTCAAGCCTTTATAATCGCTATTGGGATTATGTCGTTTCCATTGCCTCAGCAACTCTGGCTCGAAGCCCTCGCGTTTAAGGATTCTTCGCATGACGTAACGCCTGTTTACGCAGTATTAGCCGAGCTTTTGCTAGCTCCATATTGCTTGCGGGCAATTCAGCCTCCAGCCCGTCCAATAGTTCATTTGCGGTATCAATATCAGCATCATGAATCGCATCGAGTAAATTATTCAGTTTGATATTGATCTGAGCGTTGCGGACATCGGTATCCATAATTTCCAACAACACGGTATTAGCATCTTCACCATACAAAGGAGGCAGCTTTTTAATGTCGTCGCCATCAATCATATACGTCAGGGTATTTTTGCTGTCGCTGATTACCAATGGCGAGTGGGTTGTCAATACAAACTGGCAATTGGGAAACGTTGTAGTCAATTGTTGAACTAGAGTGCGCTGCCACTTCGGGTGCAGATGCATATCCACTTCATCAATCAGCACCACCCCGTCCCCCATTAACGGATTATCTAAGGCGGGATTCATAACGGCCAAGCGTCGTGCAATATCACCAACTAAGGCCATCAGAGACTTTTCGCCTTGTGACAACTGTGCGACATCCAGCGTCAGATCTCCCTTATCAATGGCCATGTGTAGACGCGGCTTGCGTTTAACACGAAGGTTTGAAAACTCAGGCATAAAATTGTACAAAGCCGACCTTACTGCATTTAGTTGTCGATCTTTGGTTGACGCTTTTAGTTCTTTGAGTTTTGCCCAAGTTTCTTCATTATCACCGAGTACTGCCCGAATTTTTTCAAATACATCTTCCGAAAGTCCCGACTCGTTTTCGGTATCTTCACGCTCTCTGTACCATTCAAAGAAACGTCGAAAATCAACACCCTGACTCAACGATTTATCATAGCCATCGAGTTGACGAAAGCTGTGTTTGCCTCGAATTTTTAGCGGGATCTCAATAACTACCCGTTCCACTGAGTAAAATGCGATTAAGGGCAGCGATGCATCTTCATTTTCAGTGAGTAAACTACGGTAATAACCTGCAAGATTGGTTGCACCCAAGAGGTCCGTTTTAAATTCACCCTTACGGCCTTTACGTGCTTTTGTTACGCTCCAACTTACGTTAGTACGAGGATTGGTAGGATACTCAACAGAGTCATCTTCAAGAACATCCCAAAACGGATCACCACGATCGTTACAGACTTCCAGTTCAATAGCTGCAGACGATTTTCCGTTTTTAATGACCAACTCAGGAATTGGAGTACCGACGCCACGCTCACTTTGGATTCGCGCGACTAACCAGCTTAGGGAGGTTGCTAAAGACTTCAGAATCGACGTTTTTCCTGAGCCATTATTACCAACCAGTACGGTGACATTGCCCTTTAAGTCTTCAAGCGGAGCAAGATCCAGCGTTAGCTCGGAAAAGCGCCCGATATTATGCAGCGTTATTTGCTTTACTTCCATTTTTCCTATCCTGAGTGTGAAGCTCTACTTTAACTCAGGGTTTTCCTGAGTGATATCCCATTTTCCAAATGAATGACTTCATACGGATTCCTAAAGAAACCGCCTAAGCAGGCGCTGTATTCCCTGCTTTCAAAATAGCCAAAAACGCCTGCACTTTCGGGCTCCGATGCAGACTCCCATGCGTCACTAACCAATGCTCAATATCCCAATCCGGCTTCGACTCAAACACCTGTACCAAATCAGGATAGCTGCTAGCCTGATGCGTCAGCATAAACGCAATCCCCACGCCATTGAGCACCGCCTGCAATCCAACTAGCGAGTCGTTATACCGAAACACCACATTCTCAGCAGGCACGTGTTTTAGCATCCAATGATGAAATGCCGGTTTGCTGTTCTGGTCATCTAAACCAATAAAGGCATGTTTGGAAAACTCGGTTTCATCAGCAGGAATTCCGTATTTAGCAACATAATCCTTATGCGCAAACATGCCTATGCGATGAGTCAGAAATGGCTGAACCACATTATCCGGCTGATCGGGCTTCGGGCCAGTGCGTACTGCAATATGCGCTTCACCATATTCTAATTTAAAGAGCTTATCGCTGGTTAGATAGCGCACGGTAATCTTGGGATGGTTTTCCTGAAACTGTTTTAGCGCAGGCAGTAAAGCCGGTGCCACCATACTCAATGAGGTTACAATAAACTCACCACTAAGCTCTGCCGAGCGGCCACGGGTACGGCCTAACAACTGGCTAAATTGCTCATCAGTTGCTTGTGCCACGCGCATCAAATCTAAGCCCGCTTCAGTGGGTACATAGCCTCGCGCATTGCGCTGAAATAGCTTTTCACCAAATTCTTTTTCTAATAAGTCGATGTGGCGAAGTACGGTGGCTCGATGCACGCCGAGCGCTTCTGCAGCTGCACTAATGGTGCCGGAGCGCGCAACTTGATACGCTGTTTTGATTTCAGTCCATCGGTTCATTGCCGTATTAGCTCCTTTGCAAAAACGCACACATACTGTTGAAACTAGCGCATTGTATCAATTTTTGCAGCAGACTATAGTACTCCCATAAACAGAGGCACTGATAAGCCTCAAACAACCACACAATGATATTAAGGGTACACCTATGAAAATTTTAGCCTTTGCAGCAAGCAACAGCCGTCATTCCATTAATAAGCAATTAGTTAGCCATGCCGCCGATGTTTACAAAACAGAAATCGACACGCAAGCTGATATTGAAATTCTGGATTTAAATGATTACGAGATGCCGATTTTCAGCGTTGATCGTGAAGAAGAAAGCGGCGTGCAACCACTCGCGCAGCAGTTTCATGACAAGATCGGCGCGGCGGATGCGATTTTAATCTCTTATGCTGAGCACAATGGTTCGTACACGGCTGCGTATAAAAACATTTTCGATTGGACGTCACGCATCAATCCAAAAGTCTTTCAGGGTAAGCCAATGCTGATTATGTCTGCCTCACCTGGCCCAGGTGGTGCTGCCAGTGTACTGAAAGTCGCAACCGATTCGGCACCCTATTTTACCGCAGATGTGCGAGGCAGTTTTTCAGTCGGCCCGTTTTCTGCAAAGTTTGACGTAGACGCAGGCAAATTAATTGATCCGGAACTAGCGGAACAGCTGCGCACTGCACTCAATAACCTGAAATAAGCCAAAAAATATTAACCGCGCAAACTACTGATAAGGAACGCAAGCCATGCCTCAACAAGCACATTCGCCATTGTTAAAAGTATCCTCAGTATTGTGGATTGTTTGGGGTTTGGTACACACGGCCTTGTTGTTGGGTGCACTGTCTGAGTTGGACTATTTTTCTGCGGTAAGCTCAAGCGTCTATACGGCGTCGGTAGATTTTGGCCATTATGGCTATGCTATTTCAGGCACACTGCTCGCCATGGTATTGGCGGCAGCGGCTTTTAGCAGTCATCTTCGCGGGATGCGAAGCGCCGTTCAGGCTTGAATTAAAAATCAAATAGATCCGCCGGATTATCTACAAACAGCTTCTGGCGGGTCGCCTCATCCGGCACCCACTCCATGACCAGATCCAGCAGCGCTACATCATTAGGGTAATCTGCAGTCGTCTGAGTCATATTATGCGGCCAGTTAGTCCCCCACACGATACGCTCCGGCGCATAAGCGGCAATCTCACGCGCTACCGCAGCAATATCTTCATAATCCGGCGCTCCAGCCTGTGAAGACTCATAGCAACCGGCAAACTTAAACCAGCAATTCCCACGATCAAGCATACGCTTCACCGCATCGATCTTTGGTGAATCTGGCGTAGCGCCCTGAAGAAATTTTCCATGATGATCAAAGATATAACGGCTGTGCATGGTCAACATACGTGGTAAATGGCTAAGCAGTTTGCCACCATCCATTTGTACCGCAACGCACCACCCCATTTCTGCAGCCAGCGCATCAACGGTTTCCAGTCCCGTCATACCAATCGCGCCACCGGGTAAATCCATAATTCGTGTGCCACGCACGCCGGCATCGTGCAATGCTTGCAGTTCTTCGCGAGTCGCATTTCCATCGATAGCAGCAATGCCTCGCGCAATGGGTCCAAAGGCTTCAAGGCTGGCCAGCAGATTGCTGTTATCCAGCTGATGCGCATTACCCTGCGTGACCACTAAGCGATCAATGCCTAACCACTCCATCACCTGACGATACTCAGCTGGCCCTGGCGTTCCGGATGGCACGGCAGGGCCACCCTCTACTGCTGGAAAGCCCGGCATATACGCATGCATTTGGGTATCAATTGTGCCAGCGGGCAGCGGGTATTTAGGCTTGGGGCCGGTCAGTGTGCGTTCGATCATGGTTCAGTCCTTTGTTGATGGTTTGTTGTTTGATTAGGTGGTTGAAAGTATATCCTGATACGCAAATTCAGCCAAACAACCGGACACCCGATAGCACCCATCTATAGATTCGGGAGTCACTGCCTCCCAAATACAAAGCCATGCTCTGTTCGTACAGACAGACCCGTTAACCTCTCGCCAAGCTAGTCGACTCCCGCACAATCAACTCGGCCTCCAATTCAATATACTCAATCTCAGCTGATTTGTTTTCAATCTGCTTCAGTAAATATTCCGCGGCCTGCTCGCCCATCCGACGCGATGGCGCATTCACGGTCGTCAGTTGCGGCGATAAAGCCAGCGCAAAGTCCAGATTATCAAAACCCGTCACCGATAACTGATCAGGCACCGAAATCCCCAACTCCCGAGCGCCCCACAAAGCCCCCAGCGCTAAAATATCATTCCCGCAAAACACCGCTGTAATATCAGAATGCTCCGTCAGCAGTTGATGCATCGCCTGCCTTCCCTGCTCTACCGAATAACGGCATTCAATCACTCGCGCATCCGGCAGTTCAATAGCCTGCTCTTTTAAAAACTCACGCATTCCCGCCAGTCGAAGTGCGGCGCGGTCATTGTGTTTCAGCATCCCGCTGATCACGCCATATTCCCGATGCTGGAGGTCAAACAAGTGACTGGCAATTTGTCGGCTGGCTTTAATATGATCAAAACCAATGCAGCTGTATTGCGCTTGCGGGTTATACACCCACAAATTCACATAAGGGATTTCTTGGCGTCGAATGGCTTCCAAGGTTTCTGGTAGATGTTGCTCACCCACTAATACCAAGCCATCCACGCCTCTGGAGAGCAAGGCTTGAGTTTCACGCCACTCCTCTTCCAGCGAGTAGCTGCTATTAGCCAACAGCAAGGTATAACCCGCCTGAGTCAGCTCATGTTGCAGGGACAAAATCGCCTTGGCAAAAATTGCATTATCCACTGTAGGAACGATGGCCCCAATGGTACGGGTGCGCCGTGAAGCCAGCGCTCTGGCCGCACCATGCGGTACATAGCCCAGCTCTTTAATCACCAACATCACTTGCTCGCGCACAGCAGGCTTTACCTTTTGCGGATCACTTAAGCAGCGGGAAATGGTCGCGGTAGAAACCCCGACTTTATCCGCAACATCCTGCAACGTTGGCTTTTTATCTTGCATAGTAACCTCAATTATCGTTCATCGATTATACCGGACTAGTGAGAATTTTTACCGAAAAGAATTGACAGCCCTCGAATGCTATCGCAAGATGTAAGCGCTTACATTTCGATACGAGGAGGATCTGAATGATGACTAAGATACTGGTTAAGTGGTCTTTACCGATTACTATCGCCCTGTTTTTACTCTATATGAGCAATGTTATTTGGGGCAAAGTGTCGGTCGTTTTAAACGGCTATACCGCACCCTCTAGCTACAATAATGTAGCTGAATTTCTACTATTACTCCTCGCCTGTGTGTTTTTTGTAATCACAACGCTGAAAGCGGAAAGTGCGCTTAAGCAAAAACCTACCTTGGAGTGAAATCATGAAAGATCCCAATATCCCTGCATCAATCGAGCGTCGCCGCTTCCTATCGGTCACCAGTACATTTGGCTTAACAGTGGCAACAGTCGCGGTCTCCTCCGGTTTATTAATGTCCGACGAAGCAGTGGCTGCTATCTCCAAGGAGGAAAAAGAAAGAGAGTCTGCTGCTAAGTACAAAATGAATGTGGCAACCGCGTATGTACTGGGTGCTTCCCGCAGCTACCCGATCATGCAGCTGGATTTTAAAGAGAACATTCAAAACCTGACGAATCGTGAAGTGTATGTGAAACTCTCACCGGGTGGACAGTTAGGCGCTGGTGGCGCACTGGTTCAGAAAGTACAACAAGGCACGATTCAAGCCGCTCAACACTCCATTGCTAATTTTGCCCCTTTTGCTCCAGTGGTCGATCTGGTGAATATTCCTTACTGGTGTGGCGACAACCAGCAGTTTACCAATCTGGTTAACTCTGAGGCTTGGAGAAGCGAGGTTAATCCGAAGGTTGAAGCCAAAGGCTTTTTACCACTGTGGTATGTGAATATTGACCCACGGGTCGTGGCGCTGCGCAAAGGCATGGATGGCCCGATCAAAACCCCCGATCAAATGAAAGGCATCAAATTCCGCGTTCCAGGTTCCAAAATTCTCCAACAGTTCTACAGCTTACTCGGCGCTAACCCTACCCCCGTCGCATGGGGTGAAACACCCTCAGCCATTAAGCAAGGCGTTGCCGATGCGCTCGACCCTTCGGTTGAAGCCTTAAACGTATTTGGTTTCCGCGATATTCTGGACTCCGTTACCTTTATTCGTTCCGTGCCCGATGCCCAAGTCTACTCCTGTAATCTGGAGTGGTTTAAAGGCCTGCCAGACACTGTTCAGGAAGGCATCTTGTTTGCCAGCAGCGTGACTGCTCAGCAGAACTTAGCCAAAGTCCCCGCCGCTCGTGGTTACGCCATGGCGGAACTCGCCGAGGTTGGCGTGAAGTTCTATTCACCCACGCCGGATGAATTACAGCTGTGGAAAGATGCAGCGGGTCATCAGCTACCGATCTGGGATGACACCAAAAAAGAGCTGGCCGGTTCCATGGAAACCTTTAACAAGCTTTTCGAGGCGGCTAATACTCAAGGCAAATATTACGTTCACGATGTCTAATTAAGGCAAGGGTGTAACATGCAACAATCTAAATTAAGTCTTTGGCAACTCTTAGATCAGGACGGCGAGCGCTGGCTACTATTAGTACTCTACAGTCTGATTGTATTCACCGTCGGGATCGAAGTGTTCAGGCGCTTTGTCTTGTCTTACTCCTCAATTTGGGGAGAAGAAGTTGCACGTTATGCCTTCGTTTATCTGGCATGGATTGGCGCGTCGGCGGCCGTCAAGGAGCGCGCACATATCCGAATTGATGTGCTGCAAAACTTCCTTCCCCGTCGTGGCCAGTTAACGCTTTATATTATCGGCGATCTGGTCACCCTGTTCGTTGCCGTACTGGCGGTGTACTTTTCCTTTGAGACCTTTCAAGTCTCACTGAAATTTGGCTCAGTGACTCACGGCTTGGGGATTAGTCAGGCTTGGTTCCTGGCCGCCGTACCGATTGGCTTTAGCATGGTGATTTTTCGCTTGCTGCAGTCGCTGCATCGCGACTTTGGCATGTGGAACACCAACGAACCTTTATACACCGGCAAGAAACTCTTCGACTAAGCGGATAATCCATTATGTATGACTACCTAAATACAGAAGTTACGCTGGAGTGGGGTTGGGAGCTGACCGGACCTTTATTGTTTGGCGTGCTGTTGCTGGTACTGGGCGTGCCGGTATGGGCTTCACTGGGGATGATCTCCATCCTGATTTTACACTTCAGTGGTGTGTTGCCATTAGCGCTGCTGGGCGAGGCCTTATTTGACGGCATCGATGCTTTTGCTTTGATTGCCATTCCCCTGTTTATTTTAACCGGTGACGTGTTGGTGCGGACCGGCTTATCCCGCAAATTACTCGATATCGCCGAAGCACTCACTGGCGGTGTTAAGACCGGATTTGGAACCGCGACGGTACTGGTCTGTGGTTTCTTTGCCTGTATCTCAGGCTCGGATGCAGCGGGTGCTGCAGGTGTTGGACGGATGACCATCGACCGGCTTGTTGAGCAAGGTTATCCCAAACCTTATGCCTGTGCGCTGGTAGCTGCTGGTGCCTGTACGGGTATCCTGATTCCACCTTCGATTGCTTATATTATTATCGGGCTTATCTTAGGTATTTCAGCATCAACTTTGTTTCTGGCGGCCATGGTGCCGGGATTAATGATTATGGCCTGCATTATGTTTGCCAATGTCGCACTGAATCGTATTTATGGCTATGAAAAATCACAGTACGGCTTCTCGCTAAAGCGCATCGTCACCACCGTAGTTGATGGTCGCTATGCCCTAATCGTACCGGTGGTAATTTTAGGCGGTATTTATAGCGGTGTGTTTACACCGACCGAAGCAGCGGCCGTTGCCGTCATCACCACCATTATCATTGGTCTATTCCAAGGCACGATTACACTGGCCGACTTTCCGCCCATGTTAGCCAGCTCCGCTAAAGTGAACGGCGTGATTCTCCCCATCATTGCCTTCTCCCTGCCACTGGCACAAACGCTGGCCGCATTAGAGGTCCCGCAAGGCTTTGTGTACCTGATTACTAGCCTGACCGATGACCCAACCTTAATTATCTTACTGATGATTGGCATTTTGATTTTGGCCGGATGCGTAATGGAAACGACCCCCAATATCGTGATTCTGGCGCCCATTATGCTGCCACTGGCAAAAGAAATCGGTATGCATGAAGTTCATTTTTGCATCATGATGATCACTGCGCTGGGGGTTGGCTTTATTACGCCGCCACTGGGGCTGAACTTGTTTGTGGTGTCCGGCATTACCGGCACCTCTATCTTGTCGATTGCAAAACATGCCATTCCTTTTGTACTGGCCATGTTAGCGATCGTGTTAATGCTAGCATTTATACCAGCGTTATCTCTGTGGGCGATTACCTGAGCTCGCCCCATTTATTCAACAAACATGACAATCCGGAGTTCTTAAAATGGCTATCCATTTCATAAAAAAAGCGTCAAAAAATGCAACGACTGGCGAAGATAATACCCGTCAAATCGTGAGCACCATGCTGGCTGAAATTGAAGCCGGTGGCGAAGCTCGCTGTGCAGAATATGCCGAACAGTTAGATGGTTACACTGGGAATATTGTTGTAACACCGGAAGAAATCGAAGCCGCCGGAAGCCGCTTATCACAACAAGTTAAAGATGATATCCGCTTTGCTTATGACCGTGTGTATGGCTTTGCGGTTAAGCAACGTGAGTCGCTGGTTGATTTTGAAACTGAACTCTCCCCAGGCCTTTGGGCAGGACAACGCCAGATCCCGATGCAAGCCGCAGGTTGCTATATTCCGGGTGGTCGTTACTCGCATGTAGCCTCTGCAATTATGTCAGTCGCCACCGCCAAAGCCGCAGGTGTTGATCATGTCATCGCTTGCTCTCCACCAAAGCCTGGGCATGGTGTGCATGATGGCATTCTTTATACCGCCAATCTTTGCGGTGCAGATACGATTTTAGCGCTGGGTGGCGTGCAAGGGATTGCCGCGATGGCTTTTGGCCTGTTCACCGGTAAACCGGCTGATATTTTAGTTGGCCCCGGTAACCGCTTTGTCGCAGAAGCTAAGCGTATGCTTTATGGTCGCGTGGGTATTGACGTATTTGCAGGCCCAACTGAGATTGGCATCGTGGCGGATCACACCGCGGATGCCAACCTAATCGCTTGCGACCTTGCCGGACAAGCCGAACACGGCCCCGACTCCCCTGCTTGGCTATTCACGACCGACCGTGCGTTGGCAGATAAAGTCATTGAGCTAATGCCTCAGTACATTGCCAAGCTGCCTGAAACCGCGCGCAATGCATCGAGCGTGGCATGGGCCGATTATGGCGAAGTGATTCTGTGTGATACCGATGAAGAAATGGCCACCATCAGCGACCAATATGCCTCTGAGCATTTGGAAGTGCATTGTGAAAATCTGGACTGGTGGGTCGCGCGTTTACGTAACTACGGCTCCTTGTTTGTGGGTGAGGAAACTACCGTTACCTTCGGCGATAAGTGTTCAGGCACCAACCACATTTTGCCAACCAAAGGCGCCGCGCGTTACACGGGTGGATTGTCTGCCGGTAAGTTTATTAAGACTGTGACCACCCAGCGTATGACCAAGGAAGCTAACCGTGAAGTAGCCGCTGCCGCTGCTCGTATTTCCCGACTAGAAGGCATGGAAGGCCATGCTCGCAGTGGTGATGATCGCTTGGCGAAATACTTCCCGAACGAAACATTCAATCTACAGGTTGAAGAGGTATGAGCCTGTTTGACCTAACTGGGAAAACGGCGCTGATCACCGGCGCGACCTCAGGCATTGGCAGCCAGCAGGCCAAAGCACTGAGCGCCGCCGGTGCCAAAGTGGTGTTGGTAGGGCGGCGGCAGGATCGTCTGGATGCCCTATGCCAGGAACTGCAAGCTCAAGGTCGTCAAGCCGAATCACTGGCGGCTGACTTGCTGGATAGCGAGCAATGGGAAACGCTAACTCTAACCGCATTAGCACGCTTCGGGCGAATTGATATTTTGTGTAATACCGCCGGAATGAATCCACGTCAACCTGCAGATTCGCTAACGCAGAAAGTCTGGGATGACACCCTCACCCTAAACTTAAAAGCACCGTTTTTTATCGCTCAGCAACTGGTTCCTGCCATGCGTAAAAATGGCTGGGGGAAGATCATTAATGTGGCATCGCTGCAATCTAATCGCGCCTTTGCGAATGGCTTGCCCTATGGCGCATCCAAAGGTGGGATTAGCCAGCTAACGCGCGCCATGGCCGAAGCGTGGTCATCGCAAGGCATTGGCTGCAATGCGATCGCGCCGGGCTTCTTCCCCACCGAGCTAACTCAGGCAGTGTTTGAGCAAGATGAGTTATCTGCGCAATTAGCCCGCCAAACCGCCATTGGCCGCAATGGACAGTTAAGTGATCTGGATGGCGTCTGTGTGTTTTTAGCCAGCCACGCCTCGGATTACATAACTGGGCAAATCATAAACATCGACGGTGGTTTTACCGCCAAGTAATTTTCTGGAGTGCACAATGAAAGCTTTGGTTTATACCGATACCTGCGAGGTGACTTATCGCAGCGAAGCACCACCGAATCCACGTGATGGTGACGTGGTGATGTCCGTTTCCGCCGTGGCGATTTGTGGCTCGGATATGCACGCCTACCATGGAAAAGATGAGCGACGCGTGCCGCCACTGATCCTCGGCCATGAAGTCAGCGGCATTGTGCAAGACGGAAAATATGCTGGCCAGTCGATGGTGATTAATCCACTAATGACCTGTGGCGTGTGCCATGACTGCTTAAGTGGCCGCAGTAATTTATGCCCCGAACGCGAGCTAATTGGCATGTATTTACCCGGCGCTATGGCTGAGCAAGTTGCTATCTCTGAGCGCAATTTATTGCCTATGCCCGTGGGCATGGACCCAGTCAGCGCTGCACTAACCGAACCGACAGCCACTGCACTACACGCCATTGCCTTAGTCGAGCGCATTTTATATCGCCCGATTTCTGAAGTGCGGGTATTGGTGCTCGGTGGTGGCGCGGTCGGGTTGCTCGCCGCACTGATATTAAAAGCCAAAGGCTGCACGCAAATAGATTTGGCTGAAACCAATGCGCTACGCCGCCATAGCATTCAATCGCAGCACTGCGCCGATGCCTTTGACCCCATTATCGAGCAGCCCCCGCACGCTGGTGACTATGAGGTGGTATTTGATTGCGTGGGTGCTGATAAAACCCGACAAATTGCCAGCGCTGCGGTACGCCCTGGCGGCATCATTTCCCATGTTGGCCTGCAAAATTCGGGCGATGGTTTTGATAGTCGCCGCATCACCTTGCAGGAGATCACGGTACTCGGCAATTACTGCTACACCGTAGCCGACCTGCAAGCCTCCATCAGCCTGCTACACCGCCAACAGTTAGGCGATTTAAGCTGGGTGGATGTACGCCCGCTCTCCACTGGCGCACAAGCCTTTACCGACTTACACCTTGGCAAAGTTGCCGCTGCAAAAATTGTTTTACAACCCGACTCCCTACTTAAAAACCACTGACAGGATATTCGAGCATGAACAACAGTCAACGTATCTGGAACGCGCTGCAAAGCAATGATGTCAACACCGTCACCTACTTGCCATGTAACAAACTCAATGCTCTGATGGCCCATAAGCCGGATGATGTCACGGTTTGGGATATCACCAAAGAGTCGGCCGGTTTAGGTTTGTGTTTTGGTCGCAGCTTAGCCAATAAGCGCTCTGCCATGATGATTCAAAATACCGGCTTGGGCAATCTGGTGACCGAGCTGTACACCATGCAAAAGCTTTATCAAACTGCCCTACCGATCTTTGTCTCCTGGCGTGGGCACTTTCAAGAGCCCATTGAAGCGCAGATCATTTTTGGTGGCAAAGTGGAAACCCTGCTTAAAGCCATTGATGTGGAATACGTGATTCTTGAAACCGGTGCGGATTTAGAAGGCATTGAGCAAGACCTTGCAGATTGCTATGCGCAAAATAAAGTGAAGGTGTATCTCTGCTCACCGCAGCTTTGGGAGCAAAATACCCCCGATTATCACGTGTTTGGTCAGCCAAAAATCAAAGCTATTAGCGTGGATGTTCCGGGCTATGAAGGCACACCCACCCGTAAGCGTTATGATGCGATTGGCACCATTGTGGAAGCGGTTAACGATAACGACATTGTGCTGTCACAAATCGGCTTCCCCTCCAAAGAGCTGTACAACAATAAAGACCGCGACACAAATTTTTATATGCTCGGTGCTTTAGGTGCGGCGACTGAGGTCGGTATCGGCTTAGCCAAATCGATTGAAGGTCGCCATGTGTATGTGATTGATGGTGATGGTTCGTTCTTCTTTAACCCAAATCAGCTGCTTGATCTGGCTTCGTTCAACCCTAAAAACCTGACCATTATTTGCTTAGATAATGGCAGCTGGGGCTCGACAGGTAACCAACCAACCCTTAGCTCTCAAGGTTACAATTTATCCGCCATTGTAAAATCGATCGGTATTGAGTCAACCGTGATGACCGATGATACCGCCGAGCTGGTCGATGCCATCCAGCAAAAAACACGCTTTATTCATTACATGATTGAGGCAGGCAACGATAAGGTCGGCGGCGAGATTCCACTGAAAGCCACCGAGATTAAGCAGCGCTTTATGCAGGCAATCGGAAACCAATAACCATGGTACAAGCACTAATCCGACAATCAGCTTGTGTGGCTGACTTAAAAGCGCGAGCCAAGCGGCGTATTCCGGGATTTGTGTTTGATTATGTCGAGGGTGGCTGCAATCAGGAGCACACCCTCCGGCATAACCGTGCGGCGCTGGATGCTGTGTATTTACGACCGGACTCGCTAAAACCCTACACGCCACCGGCGCTGACCACCACGGTATTTGATCAAACCTATCAAGCGCCCTTTGGGATTGCACCGCTGGGTTTAAGTGGCTTGGTGTGGCCGGATGCCTCGCTATTTCATGCGCGAGCTGCCCATGAGGCCAAGATTCCATTTGTACTCAGTACGCTCTCTACAGTGGCGATTGAAGGTGCAGCAGCCGCTGCCAAAGAACACTTTTGGTTTCAGCTATACCCGCCGTCTGATCTGGAAATTCGCAAAGATTTAATGCGCCGTGCTGAAGCAGTCGGTTGTAAACATTTAGTGGTGACCATTGATGTACCGGTTGCGGGGCGTCGCCCTAAAGATATGCGCAGTGGCTTGGCGATTCCGCCCAAAATCACCCCAAAATCCGTGTTTCAAAGCGCCCTGCGCCCAAGCTGGTCTATCGCCACCTTACGTGCTGGGCTACCGCAATTTGCTTCGCTGCAGCCGTATATTCAAAACCTCAGTAATATCGAAGACATCGCCAATTATGTGCGTACCACCTTAAAAGATGTGGTCGATGAGCCGATGCTAAAACAAATCCGCGAGCAATGGTCGGGTAAGTTGATTGTAAAAGGCATTATCACGGTAGAGGATGCACGGCGGGCGGTGGCGTGTGGCGCGGATGGTTTGATTGTATCTAACCATGGCGGCAGGCAGTTGGATGCGGCTCGCTCATCGGTGGAATGTTTGCGTGAGATAGTCGAGGCCGTGCCTGAGCATGTTGTGGTGATGGCGGATAGCGGCGTGGAAAGCGGCGTGGACATTGCCCGCTTTCTAGCGAATGGTGCGCAAATGGTGTTTTCTGGTCGCAGCTTTTTGTATGGTGTGGCGGCGCATGGCGAAACCGGCGCAGCACATACCATTGACCTGCTGAAAGAGGAATTACAGCAGGTACTTGGGCAATTGCACTGTGATACGCCGGCTGATTTGGTTCAGCATTTGGTGGCGCAAGCTTAGATTTTAGCTTTGCGCTCCAGCCATAAGTAATAGGCTGAGTGATCCAGATCGCCGCCATTATGCTGTTCAACCAAATCAGTAAAGGCATTTTTTGCCTGCACAGTCATGGGTAGATCTAAATTAGACTCAGCCGCCAGTGCCAGCACATTATGCAGATCTTTTAGCTGGATGGATGAGCGCCCGCCTGGTTCAAAGTCACGATCGACCATGCGCTTGCCATGCAGTTCTAAAATCTTGCTATCAGCAAAGCCACCGCGTAATGCCGTGCGCAATAAGGCTGGATCGCAACCCGCGCTTTCTGCCAGCTTAAATGACTCGGCCACTGCGCCGATGGTAATGGCCACAATCATTTGATTGGCTAGCTTAGCTACCTGACCAGAACCTGCAGGGCCTAGATAATGCGGAGTCCCCATCACGGTTAGCACCGGCTCAACTACATCCATCACAGCTTTATCGCCACCAACCAAAATAGTCAATGTCGCCTCTTCAGCGCCATGCACGCCACCGGATACTGGCGCATCCAGATAATGCTTAGCTTGCGAGACTGCCAATGCCGATAGGTGACGATCACAGTCTGGCTCAACCGAGCCCATATTAATGAAAATAGCATCCGACGGAGCAGCGGCCATAACGCCCTGCTCTCGCAACATGTGCTCAGTCACGGGGCCATTGGATAGCATGGTGATTACAATATCCGCACCATCGACCGCTTCAATTGGCGTTTCGTACACTGTGGCAAAACCGCTTAGCGCCTGAGCCTTATCAAGACTGCGGTTCCAGATATGCAGATCGTGTCCTGCTGCTGCCAGATTACGCACCATTGGTGCTCCCATCAGGCCGGTTCCGAGAAAAGCGATTTGCATTGGTATTGCTCCCTTACTGCGTGGCGATGTGTCGACTCACTAGCACTCATCAACAGATCAAAGCGGGGAGTATAGGCGCTAGGGACTAAGGCGGCAAAGCTAAACCTATTTATCCTCGGATAATTGGATATAGCGCAGCTTGTTTGAGGATAGGGTCAGAGCTGAGCCGTTGCCGATTTCTGCGCTTCTGGCCAATGACCCGTCTTTAAGGTCGCGGGGGAATAGTCCCCAAATTCAGCCCGAAATGGCAGCGCATCTTCCAAGTAAAGGCCGTGATCTAGTGTGAATTTCCATGCCCGGTCTGCACCTTCAAATGCCAGCGCCTCGGGAGAGTCCTCCCAGAGAATGTCGACCGTGCCGGTGAGCATAAGCACATTACCCGTAGTGAAGTCCGAGAAGATCAACCCAGCTTTAGGATTCAGCAAGAAATTGCCTAAGGTATTAAACAAATTATTGCCGCTGTAATCGGGAATCGTTAGCGTGTTGCCCTCCACTTTCACAAACCCCGGAAGTCCGCCACGGTGTGAGACATCCACGCCTTCCGTTACTGCATCGGCCTCTGTCGGCAAATAGCTGGAGACAAAAAAGGTATCAGCCGTTGCTATCATTTGACGCGACGCATCATCCAAAGTATCTAGCTTTTTGACGACGGTTGGCGCAGTGGCAGGTTGAGGTTCCCGTACAAATTCAATAGCTCGGGTTTGAATAAACCGAGGGCAATTTCCAAAGGCTTGCACTGCTGTTACGGTAAAACCATCGCTATCAACCGCTGCCACATTGGCATTTAAACGATTACGGCGGCGGGTTGGCATTTCAATCCCCAACAGGCCTAACGGCGCACCTGATTTTAGCGCTGCCGCCAGTGGATCTGATGAATCAGGCATGGCATTAATTTGCAACGTCTGCGGCTCTGGCGAGTGCGCAAAACCAGGCCGGCCACAGACTAATGATGCCCAAGGCCAGCCCTGCTCATCCACACTGCCAATCACTAAAAATGGCAGCTGCGAATAAAATGCCCGATGCTGCTCCGGAATCTCATTATGAATAGCACGACGACCAAAGCGCTCCGCCATATCTTGCCGTCCCACGCGTATTTGGATCGCTATTTCGCCAGCATGAAACAGTGCTACTTCAGGGGCTTCCGGAGTGTCATCTTGCATAATCATTACCTTATTTATTTTGCCAATAACCAATAACGGATAGCATCAATGGAACCGATGGGATCGATTTTATTGAATTACTTAGCGATCAAGCACGCAAACCAACCTTAGTTTCAATCATTGGCACAAAGCCATCCAGCGCTTCGATAGTGGCTAACCAACGACGCACATTCGGATAGGCTTCTAAGGAGATATTCCCCTCAGGCGCATGAGCGGTGTAAGTGTATAAAGCCACATCTGCAATCGTCGGACTTTCGCCAACTAAGTAATCTCGCCCTGCTAAATGCGCTTCCATTCTGCCAAGATAAGCCTCTGCCACCGACGCTGTAAATGCAGGATCAAAGGGGCCATTAAACACCGTGATCAAGCGCGCTGCACAGGCTCCATACATCAAATCACCCGCCGCGACAGTTAAGAACTTTTGCACCTCAGCTTCCAGCACCGGATCAGTCGGCAAGTATTGCGGCGCATACTTACGCGCCAGATAAACCAAAATCGCATTCGAGTCACAAATGGTCGCCTCGCCATCCTGAATTGCAGGCACTTGCCCAAGCGGATTGATCGCCAGATACGGCGCTTGCTTTTGCTCACCTGTCGCTAAATCCACCTTGATTACCTCATGCGCAATACCTGCCAGATTGGCAAATAACACCACGCGATGCGAGTGGCCGGAAAGCGGAAAACTGTAAATACGTAGAGTGTCTGACATGCTGAGTTCCCTAATTAATCGTTGAGTGTGCTCAGCATAGGTGCTTGACAATTCAGAGACAATATATCGATTTATGGAAACATTATCGCTAAAATGTAGATAATCACTTTTAAACAAATCAGGCACACAATGGATACTATTGATGGCATGCGAACCTTTGTCGCGGTGGCGCGGCAGAAGTCATTTACCAGCGGCGCAAAGTCGCTAGGCATTAGCACCAAGCTTGCCAGCAAATATGTCTTACAGCTGGAGGAGCGATTAGGCGCGCAGCTGTTTAACCGCACGACCCGCAGCGTTGGGCTGACTGAAACTGGTCGCGCCTATTTAAACCGCTGCGTGCCGTTATTGGATCAACTAGACGAGTTAGAGGGTTTGGTACAAGAGCGTCAGGCGGATTTGGCCGGAACCATCCGTATTACCGCACCAACCGGCTTTGGCAGTAGCAAACTGGTCGAAGCCATTCACCCGTTTCAACTGGCGCACCCACATGTAAAAATCGACCTGCATCTATCCGACCAACATATCGCGCTGATAGAGGAAGGCTTTGATCTGGCGATTCGCTTTGGTGAGTTGGAAGACTCCAGTTTAGTGGCGCGTAAGCTAATGAATATGCGCGTGGTGGTTGTCGCATCACCAAGCTATTTAGCTAACTATGGCGAGCCAAAACAGCCGCAAGATCTGACCGAGCATAACTGCCTGCTACAGCAGGGCAAACGCATGAACATAAAATAATCAATTTCAGGGCCAGGTATCCTATAAAATGAAGATTTTTCTTCATGAGTCAGCGCTCACTCTTAGAATACATCGAACAACTCCCCGACCCTCGTCAGTCTAACAAATGCAGCCACCGCTTTAGTGAAGCCATTTTTATGGCGGTCTGCGGTATTTTGTGTGGTGCTGATGACTGGAATAGCATCGAATTATACGCAAAAACCCGTGAAGATTGGTTTCGTCGCTATCTGAAACTCCCTGGCGGTGTTCCGTCTCATGATACCTTTAACCGCTTGTTTTCATTGCTGGATCCGGCGCATTTTCATGATATTTTTATCGAATGGGTACAGGACACATTAGTACAAACGGAGTTAGCGGGTGTCATTGCGGTTGATGGGAAAACGCAACGTGGCTCCCGCGGTCACTCTGCCCCCACCAGTCATACCGTCAATGCCTGGTCCACTGAGCTGGGTATTTGTTTAGGTCAGGAGACGGTAAATGACAAGTCAAACGAAATCACGGCAGTCCCTACCTTGCTGGAAAAGCTGGCGATTAAAGGGTGCTTAGTGACGGCGGATGCAATGAGCTGTCAAAAGAAGATTGCGAGTCAAATTGTGAAGCAGCAAGCGGATTACCTATTAGCGGTTAAAAAGAACCAACGGAGTCTGTATAACGCCATCGATACTCACTTTATGGGTTATTGGGCACAGCATCCGGAGGACTCACCGACTGATCCAGCGTTCAGTGTGATGACGGATGCGAAACACCACCGTCAGGAGTATCGCCGTTGTTCGGTGCAAGACGCTTCCGGGTGGCCGGCACTCAAGAGCTGGGGGCTAAAACGGTTGCCGCAATTCAGTATGATCGGGAGGTAGGCGAAAAGAAAACCAGTGATATTCGTTACTTTGTGAGTAGCCGGGTGATGTCCGCCGAGGCGGTACTGATCGCCAGTCGCCAGCACTGGCAGGTGGAGAATAATCTGCATTGGGTGTTGGATGTTGCTTTCAATGAGGATCAATCCCGCGCTCGGCAGGGATTTGCCGCTAAGAACCTGGCCACTGCCCGACAAATTGCGTTGAATTTACTTAAACAAGATACGACGATTAAGCTAGGCATCAAAAATAAACGGAAAGGCTGTGGCTGGAGTGAGAAGTACTTATGCCATATTCTGGGACTGATTGTTTGATTTATGTTCATGCGTTTGCCCTGCCTGCTACAGCGATTTTCCTCCGAGACCGGCAGTTGGAAGTTTAATGTGGGTGGTGAAAAAGTAACTATTCCAGTGACAGGGTCTTTTTACTCCAATGCGCCACGAGCTATCGCTCAGGCCGCGATCGGAGGCTTAGGAATTGGCATGTGCCCTTTGTATGCGGTGGAGGAGGCTTTAGCACGTGGGGAGCTGAAGTGTTTGTTTGAAGCTGAGGAAGCTTCCGCCATTGACCTGCATGCGGTGTATCCACCAGGTCGTCACCTAACGGCTCGAATTCGAGCCTTGATCGACCATTTGGTTAAGGTGTTTTAATTTAAATGATTTCAATTGAAATAAAAAACTGATTTAACTACGATGAAAGATAAATTTTAGTTAATTTAGGCTTATCCATGCATCCTTCTCTTAAGCAAATCCGTTATTTCGTGACCATCGCAGAGTCTGGAAAAGTTGCCGGAGCCGCCAAATTACTGCATATCTCCCAACCGGCATTGTCAGCTGCCTTAAGTCAATTGGAAGAAATCTGGGATACCCAGCTGTTTATCCGTCACAAGGCACAAGGTGTTACCTTAACGGCAGACGGCAAATCATTACTGCGCCAATGTAAGCAGCTGTTACAGCAAGCCGACGCCTTAGATGACTATGCGCGAGGGCTTAACAAACAAGTGGCTGGCAAGATTCGTATTGGTTGTTTTTCAACGCTTGGCCCATTGGTTATACCGCGCTTGTTACAGCTGGCCCGCAAAGAGTATCCCGCGCTATCAATCCATGTCACCGAAGACAATCTGGCCAAGCTGGATGCTCAGTTATTAAGTGGCCATTTGGAGCTAGCCTTAAGTTATGGTTTGGATCAGGACAAGCGAATTCATCATGAGCCGCTGGCAGATTGCCCGCCTTATGTTTTATTACCCGCCGCTCACCCATTGACCAAGCTTGACTCCATATCCTTAAAGCAATTATCTCAAGAGCCCATGATATTGCTGGATTTGCCTCACAGTGGCGATTACTTCCTGTCGTTGTTTAATGGCATTGGCTGCCAACCAGAGATCGCTTATCGTAGTCGCAGTTTTGAAATGGTGCGCTGTATGGTGGCTTCAGGACTTGGCTTTAGCCTACTGAATCAGCGCCCTCAAACCAATATTTCCTATAATGGCGGGGAGCTCAAAATGGTTCCTTTGGAAGCTGGGCTGTGCAAATCGTTACAGATTGTGATTAGCCGTGCGGCGGATATACAAACCAGTGTGCGCGCTGAAGCGGTCATGGAGTTACTACACCAAATTGTAGCGAAGCAGAGCCTCTGATCAGGTTGGTTACTGCAATGCGAATTCCAGTACGATAGCCCTATTACTTCACGACATTTAGAAAGGATGTTTTAACGAGGTATGAATTACACTCAGGCAATAAAAAGCCCGCTATTGACAGCAGGCTTTTTTGAAGCAATCACTATTTAGAATGTGAAACCAACATTCAAGCGATAAACCATTGGATCAATGTCGTAATCGACAGTCAGATCATCAATACCATCACCAGATAAAGTTGCAGTGGTATCAATTTTTGCATACATAGCAGAGGCATTTAACATCCATTTGTTATTCAACTGATAGTCAAAGCCAACCTGTGCAGCCAAGCCTATTGAGTCATCAAGATCTAAATCGCTATAACCTAAACCTTCTGCATCCGAACCTGTTTCTTCATCAAAGAAAACGGTGTAGTTAACGCCGACGCCAACATAAGGCTTGAACTTGCTCTTACTTCCCATGAAGTAATATTGAGCGCTTAAGGTTGGTGGCAGGTGCTTAATTGAACCGATATCTGCACCATTGAGCAGGTCCTTACCAGTAATGTCATGACTAAAAGGTGTGGCTGCCAGTAGCTCAAGACCCAGCCTATCAGACACCATGTAAGTACCAGACACACCTAGCTGCACTTCATCATCCGCACCAACCGACGCACCGATAAAACCATCGATATCATCACTGGTAGACTCCGGGCTCACAGAAGCCGCACCGAATTTTACTAGAATGTCACCCTTATCATAAGCAGATGCCGCCATTGGTAACACAAACAGCGCAGAGCTGACCGCTAGTACAATCCCTTTAACCGTGTTCATTTTGTCACTCCTTATTAAGATGTTGGGAATTCTAAACCCGCACAAATAAGGAAAAATTGATCTAGATCAGGTTGAGGCCATTAAATATTTTGCATAAATAATTCTGCAATATTATCAGTACCCTAGCGACGCGTTAAGTGAATACCTGCCAGCATACAACGCACTGAGCCACCTGCTTGCTCAATGGTAGGCACTGATAAGGCCACGATTTTCGCATATTGCTCGATCTGCTTTCGCTGCGCTGGCGAGATCGCTTCATAAGCCGTCGCCGACATCGCCAGCACTTTGCCATCGGGCGTGGCAAGCTCTAGTGCGTTGGCGGCAAAGCTGCGCACCTGATCATTGGATAATTCAATAATCTCACGGCCCGTCGCTTCAAAGCGCTGCAAGACTTCAGCACGGCGCTGTGGCTCAGAAATTAACTCCGATCCAATCAACACATAGCGCTCTGCAATACTCATCAACACATTAGTATGGTAAATCGGCACGCCATTTTCATCCGCCGAATCAAAGGCCATTGGTTCAAAATTAAAGTGAGTACAGAAGCGTTCCAGTGCAATGGCATTGGCGCGGTTGGAGCGTGCGGTGTACGCAACCCGATCAATATGGTCCAATACCATGGAACCAGTACCTTCCAGAAATAAACCGTCTGGCTCCAGCCCAGAGTAATCAATTGTATCCTGCACCCGATACTCAGTTTTCAACATATCCAGTACATCGCTACGGCGCTCAAGTCGGCGATTACGCGAATACATGGGATACACCGCCACATGGCCACCGGCATGTGTGGAGAACCAGTTATTTGGAAATACCGAGTCCGGCGTGCGCTGCGATTCATCCTCGAACAAGTGAACAGTTACACCATTAGCTCGCAAGGTGTCCGCCGCCTCAGTCACTTCCTGATAGGCCTTTGCCGAGGTTTCCTGGCGACTGCCGACCACTTCAACTTGCTGAAACACATTGTCATCAGCCGTTTCAGGGTTGGGATGAAAATGGTGTGGTCTGATCATTACCACCGACGCTGGTGACTGGGTAGATAACAAAGGATATTGCTGGGTATTGCTCATGCTTGGCCGCCTTGATTGCGCTGATTAACGAAGTGACCCATTATTTCAGCGCGCGTAGCTAAAGATTAGTGCATAAACTCTGGTAAATTGCTTATGATTATTACTTTCTGATAAGTTCAGTTAGCGATATGTATAGCCTTGATAATATTGATCGACAATTAATTGGTTTGTTACGCAGCAATGCACGTGAGCCGGTGGCACGCTTGGCCACGACCATTGGCGTTTCTCGCGCCACGGTACAAAACCGCATCGACAAGCTGGAAAAGAAAGGCGTGATTACCGGCTACACCACCCTCATCTCAACCGCTGCAGACCAAGGGCTGTCACTGGTGCGGGCGCATACCAGTATTGAGCTGGAAGGTCAGTCGCTGAAAAAAGTACGTGCTAAATTGCTGCAAGAGCCCTGCGTAACCGCGATTCACTCCACCAATGGCCACTGGGATATGGTGATCGAGTTACAAGCCGGTTCATTAGCCGAGTTTGATGAGGTGCTGGGGCGCATTCGGGATATCAGCGGGATTGTGTCATCCGAGACCAGTATTTTGCTATCCACGGTCCGCACGGCGGCCAAGTAAGCCGCAAACTTTACTCCATTAGTCGCACGTTTTCGATAGCGCCTCACTTCTTGATTACAATCCTGATTAACAACAATAAAAACAGGAACTTTCATGAAGAACGCCCACAAAGAAACAAAACGCAGTTGGTTCCTGGCTATATTCGGCGCGTGCTTTGCGCTACCGGCCTTATTTATGTTGGTGATGATGCTCGGCAGCCCGTTTTACGATGCCGTGCGTATGCAATCATGGGTGCCGGTCGACGCCAAACTGCTTTCCTCAAAACTCATTCATACCACGGGTGATAGCACGACCTATAAAGCGACTGCAGATTACATCTATGAGGTGAATGGCCGCGTCTATGAAGGTGATCGGGTATCGGTGCATCCCGGCAGCGATAATGTGGGTAGCTACCATCAAGATATGGCGAGCAGGCTTCGACACTCGGATAAAATCATCACTGTACTTTACAACCCCGATAATCCTCAGGAAGCCATTATTGATCGCAACCTACGCTGGGGAATGTTGGGCTTTGCCTCTATCTTTGTAGTCACCTTCGGTTTAGTCGGTGGCGGGATTATGTATCTCGGCCTTAGAGGGAGTACTCGTATTATCTCGCCAGAAACGGCCGATAAACCTTGGCTATCCAATCCTAAATGGGCCGATAATAAAATCACCTCCAACGCCAAACTTGAAATGATTGGCATTACTATTTTCAGCTTAATCTGGAACCTGATCACGTGGCCGGTGCTGCTAGCGAATGGCTCGGAGATTATTGATGACTTTCCTGCAATTATCCTGCCACTACTCGCCCTCTTTCCGGCGGCTGGTTTATTCCTCATCTACCTGATGATTAAAGCAATCAGACAGCACAGGCAGTTTGGAAGAACACCATTAAGCCTGACCCCATTTCCCGGCTCTATCGGTGGGCAGATTGGAGGCAAAATAGCACTGCCTAATAATACCTCCGCGCTGGCCAGTTACACCGTGAAGGTCTCGTGTCTTAGAAAATCGTATTCTGGCTCGGGTAAAAACCGACGGATAAACGAGCATCTGATTTGGGAAGGCAATACGCTGGCTAAGCACTTCGCGCACGGCATTAGCAATGGCCTTGAGTTTTGCCTCGATGTACCAGAAGGCCTGCCGGAGTCCGATATTGATAAGCATGATAGCTGGCACGAGTGGCGCGCTGAGGTGGAGTCACCAGACATCAAACTCAAACGGACGTTTGAAATACCGGTGTATCGAACCAGTCAGCAATCAACCGTCAAATACAAAGCGCCAAAACAGTGGGTAGACAATCGAAACCAAGTCAACCTAAACAACTCCCTGCCACTTCAGGAACAAGGGAATGAAATACGCGTTCATTACCCGATGTTTTACAAACCGGCGCTCAAGCTTATTGTGGCTATTTCGGGTGGATTTATGCTCGGAATCGTTAGTACCTTCCGTGATGAAATGCCCGCCTTTGTGTTCTGGATGATGTGTATTGCTGGTAGCCTTATGCTTATCTTTAGTCTAAAAGGGCTACTCTCCTCACTTACTGTCGTGTTGAAAAACAGAATGCTAAACGTCTCGACGGGACTACTGGGCATCTTCAGCAAAAACCAGCAAATTCCCTTTACCGACATTGCGACCATCCAAAAGAAAGAAACCATGCGCTCACAATCTGGTAATCAACATACGGTGTATTTCTCGGTATTTGCCAGCTTGCATACCGGAGAAAAACTGAACTTGGCTAAACACATTGAAGGTGAGGATGTGGCAGAAATGATTGAGGATTATTTTCGTGAGAAGTTGGGTATGACTCGTGTCGGAGCAAAATAAGGTCGTAGATGAGTATTTCGGGCAAGCTTTCCAGTACTACGCTTTTGCCCTAAACTAGCGAGCCCGGATGATACGCACCGGGCTTCGATACTGCTTAACAGGTAAACCATGCTTCCAATACTCTACTCTTTTCGCCGCTGCCCTTATGCCATTCGCGCCCGCTTAGCGCTGCACTATGCAGCACAAGCAGTAGAGATTCATGAAGTGGCTTTAAGTAATAAGCCTGCGGAAATGCTAGCCATTAGTCCTAAAGCAACGGTGCCAGTATTGCAGCTAGCAGATGGAACCGTATTGGAAGAAAGCCTTGATATTATGCTCTGGGCACTGCGCCAAAATGACCCGCAGCAACTCCTGCCGCCGGAGAATGAATTAGCCGATACGCTGGCATTAATCGCTGAAAATGATGGCGACTTTAAGCATTGGTTGGATCGTTATAAATACGCAACGCATCATCCTGAGCAAAGCCTTGAATATTATCGGCAGCAGGGAGAGGTGTTTTTACACAAATTGGAAGATAGGCTTGCAGAGCAAACCTATTTATCTGGCCCGACAATCACGCTAAGCGATATTGCCACTATGCCATTTGTGCGTCAGTTTGCGCATGTTGATAAAGCTTGGTTTGATGGGGCTGATTATCCGAAGCTACAGCACTGGCTGCAAGCTTGGCTAACATCTGAAGTATTTTTGAAGGTAATGGCTAAGGCTAAGCCGTAAATGCGTGCTTCTGTTTTTACACAAAAGCACGCATCAGACGCTATTACTTATTTAGAAGCGAAGCACATAAACAAGCCTGTACCGCCAGTTTTAGCTAGCGCATCCATTGAGCAACCTTGTGAGCCGTGCGCTGAATTCCACGAAGTGTTGCCACCACCATGTCTGTCATGATGACCCAGCGTCGCACTGCCTTCATCTGAACTTGTCCAGTTGCTGCAAGTACGATCTTCAGTCACGCTTGGAAAGTAGGCTGTTCCGTCTTCCATCGTACCCGTTAACAAGTCATGACGGTTTGGTGCATCGCCACGACCATTAACCAGCTCACCGTTCTCATCCAGTGCTGTAGTCTTTACGATATTAGGCATGATGTGCAGCTGATCTAAATTGCTAGCAATCAATTCACCTTTAGCATTGTGCCATGGGCCTTCACCAATACGATCACGGGCAGAAACGCCGCGCTTGCCTTCTTCTTGCGTACTTAAATATGCGTGCCAGATTTTTCCTTTAACGCCAGCGGCTTCAGCCAGAGTTGTGCAGTGTTTGTCTGCGCCTTCAAGGCCGCCTAAATCGCCACCTTTACCAGAGCCAACGCTGGTCACAAAAAAACTCATGGATGTGTCTTCTTCTGCTGCATGGGCATACTGGGCTGCAGAGACTGCCGTCAGACTTAACGCGAGTAGGATAGATAATTTCATGGAACACCTCGATTGTGTGGGTTTGCGAAAACGTGCTTATGTTTGTGAGGTCTATAATAGACACAAATTATCGATATTTTACGGCTACATTTCGCTTATTTCGCCAGTGCCATTGGTGGCCATTTTCATATACACTCATTGACTCTATTTATATTATTTTTCAATAGCATAAAACTAAAAATCCATTCAAGAAGCATGAATGAATACATGAGTGACACTAATTTTGAAGCTTAATTCTTTACGGTTTGAAGCGTTTTGGATCGTAGCAATAGCCCTGTTGGTTGGCTTGACTCTAGCCGCCAATCAAAACACGCAATATGCACTGTTTGGTGTTCTGGGTACTTACCTCTATTGGGTCTTCAGAGTGCTGATTGAAGCGGCCTTCTTTGTGACTGCACTGTTTGCCGTTGAGAAGTTTTTGAGCCACCTACTCCCCATATGGGCCAGTTATGCCGTGGCTATTCTGCTGAGCTTAATCCCCTTCACGCTGGCCATTACCGCCTTAGATATCATCGTGGGATTACCAGAGATGGGCTTAAATGATGATACGACACAGCCAGCCTCCAGAAGTAGCGCATTTGCGCTTGAGCTTTTCTATCAGCTTGATAATCACATTGTGCTTGGATGCTTGCTGCTGATACCACGTGTACTTTTGCAAATTGGCCAGCCGCCAGAGCCAGACCGTGAACCCGAACTTACACCTTCGAATGATGGAAGTGTAAGATTACGATTTCTCGACTCGCTAGAGCCTCCGCTGGATGGCAGTGTCTGCTGTATTGAAGCTCAGGAGCATTACATACTGGTGACCACAAGCACCGAGTCTCGCTTGGTACTGCACCGCTTCTCCGATGCTGTAAAACAGATGCCATCAGCACTCGGCATGCAGGTTCATCGCTCGCATTGGATTGCACATGAGGCTGTGAAAGGCGTCATTGTTGAAGGGCAAAGCATGAAACTAAAGCTAGCCAGCGATAAAGAAGTCCCCGTTAGCCGAACCTTCCGTAAGGTTGTTGAAAGCAAATTTGGGCAGTTATGTCCCTAATAGTTGGAGATAAATCAAATGAGTAACTGGAAAACCGCTTACCGTTCTTTCTATTATGAAAATGCCCCAGAGCCGGAAGACATCAGTTTGCCTGCTGAGCAAACCGCGTTATTAGTGATTGATATCCAGAATACCTATCTGGAAGAGCCGGATGATGAGACTGAGCGCCAGCGCTGGCAGCCGTTCTTTCAACGAATGAATCAGCAAGTGATCCCCAAAACGGCTGAGTTGATTGAGGCATCCCGTAAGGCTGGGATTGAAGTTATTTTTGCGCGAATCGCCTGCTTAAAAGACGATGGCAGGGATCGCTCCTTAAGCCAGAAAAAGCCGGGATTTAATTACCTGCTACTCCCCAAAGACCGAGCCGATAGCCAGATCGTGCCTGCTTTAGAACCACAAGGCGATGAAATCACTGTTTTGAAAACCACAGACAGCGCACTCACAGGAACAAATCTGCGCCTGATTCTTCAGAATATGGGAATCAAATCTGTGGTGGTAGCCGGTATTTTCACCGATCAATGTGTGAGCTCCACCGTGCGCTCACTCGCCGATGAGAGCTTTGAAGTCGTCGTCGTTGAAGACTGCTGTGCGGCTGCAACCGATGAATTGCATGAGCAAGAGCTGAGGATTATCAATATGATTTATTGCCATGTTCTCCAGTCGGAAGATGTGTTTGAGATCATGCAAAGTAGCCGCTCCGATTGAGCCATCAGATACAGTAGCAGACCCGCTAAAATTAAAAATAAAGATGGGTCTGCTATGACTATTTACTGCGAATCAATCACGTTTAGCCCTGCCAGTAAAACAACAAGCCGTGCACTGTCAAAGGCTTACCATCACTAAAATATGGAGCATTTAAGCCAGGTATTTCAAAGCAATGTTATTTGTCACTAATGCTTTATAGGTAATTGTTTTATTGGTATTTAGTGCATCGCCAGACCCGCCGTCTTTCATCAGAAATGGTTCCTATTATCAAAGCACTCAAAGGCTTTTCAGCACCTGACGCATCATCCTCGTCATATCCCATCAACTCATAACAATTATAGTAAATAAAACCCTATAACTTACTGATATTAGATTGATATCTATGGTGGTGAATTAGATTTTTGGACCCTCCATTCTCCTAAATTGACCCGGCTTCAACTTCATTCCCCTGTATTTTGATCAAATAACAGGAACTTAGATCGAAGATCTCTTATTATTTAAAATCAATACGATACAAAGCATTATTAACATTTAACTTTAATTAAAAAATCAACGGTCCGACGTATCAGAGATGTAATAAGCTCAGGAACTTTTAGGGATACTCTCGCTGGGCAGCGAATTTTGAAAGGATATAACTAAATGATGCAGACGTACAAAAAACTCCAGCCGCCACCATTCAGTGGCGGCTGAAAAAATGATTCTTACAGCTTGTTGACCGGTACTTTCAACATCAAATTACCATCTTTATCTTCTGGTAAATGACCGGCTCGCATATTCACCTGAAGCGATGGAATAATGAGCCTTGGCGCAGCCAAACCAGAGTTAAGCTTATCGCGTAAAGCAACGAACTCTTCACGCGTAGTGTCACCACCAAAATCAACATTCTTGGCTTTTTGCTCAGCAACTGTAGTTTCCCAAGCCACTCCACGACCTTCTCCACCATAGTCGTGGCACATGAACAAACGCATATCATCCGGCATTGCCAAGATCTTCTGGATACTGTCATACAGTACACCTGAATCACCCCCTGGGAAGTCAGTCCGCGCAGAGCCACTATCTGGCATAAACAAGGTATCGCCGGTGAAGGTTGCATTTCCAATCACATGAGCCATGCAGGCTGGCGTGTGACCTGGTGCATAGATTGCAAAGCCTTGCATATTACCGATTTGGTACGTATCGCCATCTTTAAATAACTGATCAAACTGCGAACCGTCGCGTTGAAATTCAGAGCCTTCATTATAGAAAATGCCGAAAGTCTCTTGCACGGTTTGGATATGATCGCCGATGCCGATTTTACCGCCCAGCTTACTTTGAATGTAAGGCGCAGCACTTAAGTGATCCGCATGGACGTGGGTTTCAATAATCCAGTCCAGCGTTAAACCTTCGGCCTCGACCACAGCGATCACCGAATCAGCATGCTCGTAGCTGGTGCGTCCGGCGAAAAAGTTAAAGTTAAGTACACTGTCGATAATGGCGCAATGCTTGCTGGAAGGATCACGAACCAAGTAACAAATCGTACCGGTTTCTTCTTCCAAAAACGCCGTAACCTCTGGAACAGACTGCATATTGACTGGGTAGTCCATGATTCACCTCTCAAAACTTTTATTAGATTTGTACAGTATAGAGCCTTAAAGAAGTACCGTTGGTGACTTAGTCACCAAACTCATGAAGCGGGGCAAATTATATTTTTTCGGAAACCGCAATTAGCTCAGGCCGATCAAGAATAGCCACCTTGCCGCGCGACACTTCCACCAAACCATTTAACTGAAATTGCTTCAAATGCCTTGATACCACTTCGCGAGCAGTACCTAACTCCACCGACAACTTTTGATGCGTCGTGGTAACCACTCCATTCTCATCTGCAAGCTCAAGCAGCTTCTCTGCCAGGCGAGCATCCAAGCGCTTAAAGGCCACCTCACCCACCATCTGAAACAAGTCAGTAATGCGCCGCGAAAAGGCGTAGAGCACAAAGTCACGAAATGAGGACGACTCAGCCAATAGCTTATCGAAGAGCTGCTTTGGAATACTCGCAGCCTGCACCGGCGTTTCAGCAATCCCCTCTGCTGAGTTACCTTGATAGGCAAACAGACAAGCATTAGTCATCACGCAACTTTCACCGGCATGAGCGCGGTAAAGCACGATCTCATGACCCGAGCTGGAGGTTTGCTGCACGCGTACCGTACCCTCAAGCAGAAACAGCAGATTACTGGCCGTTTTTCCAGGTGCGAACACACTGGAGCCCATCGCGATATCGACTAGTTTACTGCCTGCCAATAAGGCTGACTTGGTTGAAGCATCCAGCTGGGAAAGGCCTGGGAAACGCTCAACCCATGCTTCTGGTGGTGTGATATCGATCATGGTCTGTGACGGCATTAACTGTTCTACCAACTTTATAGTTTCAATTTTTGATGAGGTGCAAAGCACTCTACTAATAAACTATCATAAAGCGAAGAAGTTGATGAGGATTTAGCAGCATGACACGAGTACTCCGTGGGTATGGGTTTACCGTCGTCGTAACAACTGGCAACGTGAAGCCTTTGGTGCGGAGTAAAGCTTAGTCTTAGAATCAATTGATCTGGAGCTTCCGGTTACCGATATTTACCGACGCGTCAGGCGTGAAGTTGGCTTGGATATTCCACCTTTATAAACCTCAACGATTAAAGCTATTGCTTAGGCAGAATGTCGTCTGGTTTAAACCATTTTATGCGATGATGCGATTAGATAGCTTATTCGCGTCATAATTAGGCGATTTATGACGCGAATAATTGATATAATCGCGTCATGAACTATATTTGGCAACACTCCAACTGGCCCGACTTCACATATGCTGATAGCGCTATACCTGCAAATCAGCTCTACCACTATGCGCAAAACGCAGGTCGGCTCAGTAATCAACTACAAGGTATTCCAGACGACCAACGCTTGGATGCCTGTATTGATCTCATGGTCAATGAAGCCATTACGACCTCAGCAATTGAAGGTGAACACCTTAACCCTGAAGATGTGCGCTCCTCACTGAGAAACCACCTAGGCTTAAGCCATCCTCCCCTGCATATCCGCGACCCACGTGCACAGGGTATCTCTGCGCTGATGGTGCATAACTTCCAACAAGCAGATCCACAACTGGATGAGGAAACCTTATTTCGCTGGCATCGCATGTTACTGCCAAATACTTATGATGCATGGGGTCACAAGCTGATTGTTGGCGCATGGCGCACTGAAGGTATTGATGTCATCAGCGGGCCATTACACAAACAGAAGATACACTTTTCAGCACCGCCGGCCGCTTCGGTTGCTGAGGAAATGGCGACGTTTTTCCAGTGGTACAACCAAAGCAACCCACAACACAGCTCACCCGAAGCGCTGATACCCGGCCCCATCCGCGCTGCCATCACACACCTTTGGTTTGTCACCATTCACCCGTTTGACGACGGCAATGGACGCATCGCTCGCGCCTTAGCCGATCATGCACTGGCGCAGGATACTCATCAGCCGGTGCTTCACAGTCTGTCGACCGCCATTGAACAGAATAAACAGGCATATTACGACCAGCTGGAGCAGGCACAAAAAGGCAATTTGGATATTGGCGAATGGATCGCATGGTTTGTTGATATCACAGTCCAATCCCTCAAGATCACTCAAGACACCATCGCGTGGACAGTACAGAAAGCAAACTTCCTAAAGACTCACCAAGCTGTGATGAATGAGCGGCAATTGCAGGTCGTGCTAGATCTATTTAGCAACGGTGTAGGCGGCGATCCCCGCTCGGTTAACCGTAATAAGTACGTGAAGCGCGCAAAGTGTTCACCCAGTACCGCGCTGCGCGATTTACAGGACTTGGTCAATAAATCGGTACTGGTGCAACTGCCAGGCGAAGGTCGTAATACGCGTTATGGCTTGAATATCTAGCACACTGCTAGTTGACTCTGAAAGTATCCACATTGAGCATTATCAACGCGTCAGACATGAATTTGATTTAGATATTCCGCCGTTATAAACCGCAACTCACTACGGCTTATGACGCATAACTAACATTGCCCACGTCAACCTGAGAGTTGGCATTAACCGCTCGAATAATGCCAAACAACTCAACCACCTTACCCTCTTCAAAAAAGCCGTAAGCACTTTCACTATGCTGATCGGTAAATGGCGGCTCGAAGATATGCGTCATTTCCAAAACCCCATTAGTGACCAGATAATCAATCACTTGATTAACAAAGTTCATTTGTTCAGCGTTATACGCGCCCTCATCCAAGAAGCTACTAAACGCCTCCTTCGCAGCATTCATATCAAGGCCCACCAACTCACGAATAAACGCACCCAATGGCTTCTCCTGTAAGATCTGCTTACGGTACGCCTCGACATCACTCATACCACTAGCATCTAGCAGCAAACCCTCAAGTACATCCAAATCCGCTTGGGTGATTGGCTTATTTCGCTTCAATTTTTGAATGGTTAACTGATCTTGATGATCTTGGATATACTGCTCTATTTTCTTACGATATTGGGCTAAATCAACACTTGGGCTGCGATAGACCTCAGTCACATCCTGAACACCTTGAACTTCATCCTCAAAGTTAGTGTAAACCACGACCTTATCTTCTTTATCCAAGGCAAACATCAGGTTGCGTAACCGCTTACGCACATCCTCAAGTGTCACCAGATGAATGTCCTGCCAGAACTCCATCGTTTGAATATCTTGAATGAACTGTAGCTGAGCTTGTACCGCTGGCAGGGTCGACTTTCCTTCTAACTGTTGAGCAAACTCCATCACCCGAATACGACTCGCATCTGGAATCATGCCTTTCTCTAATAACGAGAGCTGCATACCAAGCACTAAATTATCAAAGCGATTAGACAAGTGATTATTCTGCTCATCCGCATTAAACGCCTCTGCCTCGGTCGGCAACATCGACACATGGCTTTCCAGCTCAGTAAACTTGGTATCGTCAATCTCGTTCCAGTACTCGCGTTCAAGAAACGGCTCAACTGCTTGCCGCTTAGGTCTGACAATGAAGTTATCCAAATTCATGCCATTCACCAAATGATGCAACATATCCAGCTGGTAGCTATTTAACTTAACAAGACGCTCACAGTCTTCCGAGTGCTCCGCTTGAAACGTTTCATCGGCAAGCTGCTTATTCAACAAAGTACTCAGCTTCACCCGCTTCTCAAATACCTGCTGACTAACAGGCTTGGCCACACCCACTGGCATGCCTTCAGGATTCGCATCGAAGTACTCAAAATTCTGGCAGTAATCGAACACTTTAAATGTCGTCTTATCATCGCCAGGGCCGAATAAATCGGGGCACAGCCGCGTACCGCGTCCAATCATCTGCGTGAACTTAACCTTAGAGCGGATGACCTTATAAAACACCAAGTTCACCACCTCAGGCACATCAACCCCTGTATCCAACATATCTACCGAAATAGCGATTCGACAAGTCGGGTTATTTGGGTCAAACGCTTTGATCTCGTTCTCATCGCCGCCAAACTCATCAATCAAGCTCTGAGCATATTTCTCTTTAAACGTAATCTTCTTCGCTAACTTGCCGGCCCATTTCTTATAATTCTTATCGAACATTTTCTGCAAGAAATCAGCATGGTCATTATTTGCAGCGAAGATAATGGTTTTACCAATGACATCGCCCCCCTCAACGTGAATGCCGCCCTGCTCATCTTTACGCATCAACTGAGCAAACATCTTCTCGGCGGTATCTTCGTTGAACAGAAACTTATTCACTTCTGAAGGCAGAACCTCATCACGGCCTTCAAGCGCTTCTTTCTCCTCCCACTCTTTTTGTTCTTCCTCAGACAGCTCTTTGTACTTAATTCCGTCACGGATGAATTTAGTGGCTACCGAAATCTTAGTCGGAGGTACAAGGAAGTTCTCAGCGTAAGCACTGGCATCCTCATAAGCATACGTCGGCATGCCTTTTTGTAAGTCAAAAATACCGTAAGTATCTTTTTCAACCTCATCTTTTGGCGTCGCCGTTAAGCCCACCAAATAGCCATCAAAATACTCAAAAATTTGACGGTACTTGGAATAAACCGAGCGATGCGCCTCATCGACGATAATCAAATCAAAGTGGCCAATGCCAAAGGGACGCTCGTTAGCACCGCGATCCAGTAAATTCTTCATCGTGGGATACGTCGAAAAGTACAATCGGCTATCGATGTTATCTTTGCTTTGGCCAGCATTAAGAATGGAGCAGCTGACACGTGGCAACAACTTAACGAAGTTCTTCTTCGCTTGAGTTAATAAGGCATTGCGATCAGCCAGGAACAACACGTTCTTTACCCACTCATGCTTGACCATCAAGTCAACCAAACTAATCACCGTCCGCGTTTTACCCGTTCCCGTTGCCATAACCAGCAACGCTTTGCGCTCATGCTCCACTTCAAAGTCTTCAAGTATTTCAGTAATCGCCGTTTTTTGATAATGGCGATTAGTAATGGCATCACTAATCGCTGCGGTCAGCTTTTTCGCATTACCAACGTCATCACTAAAGAACGATACCCGATCCTTACGGCGCTTAATCATCAGCGCCAATTCGACTTTGGTATAAAAGCCCTGAACTGTGCGCGGTGGGTAAAAGTAGTCATCCCAAAGGCGCGTTTCATAGCCATTGGTATAAAAAATCACAGGGCGAACACCACACTGTTTTTCTAAACAATCGGCATAAAGCTTAGCTTGCTGCTGGCCATGCTCAGGGCTCAGATTGGTACGCTTAGCCTCAACCACCGCGAGTGCAGTCCCGTCATCACCCCACAACACATAATCAACAAAGCCATTACCATTTGGGCTGACGGGTGAAACAGGCATCCCTTTTACCGGGTACTCCCTATCGCGCTGATCTTTTAGCAACCAGCCTGATTCATGTAACAACGTGTCAATGAGGTAGTCACGGGTTTCCACCTCATTGTAATCGTGACGGTCAGTCTCTTCGCTGGCTGCTTCCTTAGCCTTTTGAACGGCCTCAAGCAGGATTTGATTAGCCGCTTTTAACGCGTCATTTTCTTTAAGCTGTTGCTGGTATTTTTCATGCTTAACGCGGTCATCATCTTCTAGCTGTTTTTCCAGCTCCTTGATGCGTTTAGCGCTGCTCTGGGCTTGTGCCACCACGGCAGCATCCACCGTAACCTGCTGCGGAATAATATCCGCATTAAACGGCTGCACCACAAACGTACTGCGGTCCAAGTCGGGCATGTAAGTGCGCACAAACCAATACAACACATGATGCAGCTCTTTAACCGCTTGCAAAGCATCGCGCTGCGGTAATGGCGTTTTACCGTGAACCGCCTCATTACCTAACTGGATAATCAGCTTGAGCTTGGGGAATAAATTAGTAGTTAGGTTGAGCTTAAAATCCTTATCATGAATCAACGACATCAAGGTAGTGTCGTGACGAGGACGCTTTAGCCAGTTATCAATATCAAAAACCGTTTCAACCATCAGCTCCAAGGCATTACGCGCATAGAAGCCAGCAATACGCGGATCGCTTTGTATATTCTTCTCAGCCTTGATGGCACGAGACACAATCTCAGCACAGCTTGCCGTAAAAACATTCTGTGCTTCGCCTTGCTTAGCTAAGGCCACATTGAAGAAAGCGAAGTTACTGATCGTTTTTGTTGGCATGATTTCCTTGATTAACTACAAGCCTGATGGTCAGCAATATAGCAGAAAAAATTAACAAACGTGCCATGATTGGTTTTAAAAGCGTGTTCAGGGATTTCTGGCTGGCGCAGCTTAAACAATCTATTTAAAGCTAAATATCACTCAATTCCTGAAGCTTTCAGATCACAGATGCGAATGTACATCGAACCTCTGGGGTCGGCATCCAATAATTGGAAACCCCAGTGGCTATAAAAAGCGCGAATGTCTTCATCTAATGGATGTGTGAGCAACGCAAAGCCACCAATAATGTTTGATGCTTTTACTGCGTAAGAAAAAGCCGCTGCGAGCAAGCTTTTGGAAATACCGGCTCCTTGATAAGTCGTATCAACAGCTAGCTGGGCTAAAAGAATAACCGGAACAGGGTCTGGCATGTTTCTCTGCTTTCCTTTCGGAAGAAAAGCGCGGTGTATTTCGCCGGCTGCTAGCGTAATGTATCCAGCGATTGCGCCATCTTTAGTAATGACATAAGTTCTCGACGCGCCATTATTTTGATTTTTCCATGCATGTCTCTCGAACCAGTTATTTAGGCTTGGTTTGCCGCAATCAAAACTACTACGATCATCTGTTTCAGACAGTAGCCTGATGGAGTTTAGTTCTCCCATGTTGGCTTGAACTGAGACAACTCTTGAACGGCCGGAATAGCTTTAGCTGGAGCAGTAAGCAGAGTCTCAATTTGAGACCATTTGTTTGCTGGAATCTCAATAACTCTTCTATTCATCAGTGTTTCTTCAGCAGCCTCTAATGTTTTGCGGCGCACGAAGTCGCTGAGTTTTACTCTGGCATTTGCTGCTGCTGCTTCGATTAAACCACGCTCATCGTCAGTGACGCGAACGCTTAGGATTGATGTGGCCATAGTCATGTCCGTAAATATTTTGTATGACATTATCATACGACTTAGAATTTAACTTATCAAGGTATGGTGAAACCGATTAGAGACCATTTGCTAACACATGGCTAGGATTCACCGCTTGGTTTATAGTTAATGAAACCACCGGAGGTCAGCAAGCCTTGAAAAGTCACATCACTCGCGAAGAATACTTGGAAATTGATAATTCCTCGGAAGAAAAGCATGAGTTTTATCAAGGTGAGATTTTCGCCATGTCGGGCGGGTCGTTTAATCACTCAGCGATTAGCACCAATATCACCACGACATTACAGAATTTATTAAATAAAACGCCTTGTCGTCCAATGAATAGTGATATGCGCATCACGACGCCCTCAGGTCTGAATACTTATCCTGATATTTCAGTGTTTTGCGGCGACCCTGAATTAACCGATAACAATTGCACTTTACTCAACCCTGCACTGCTAATCGAAGTTTTATCACACAGCACAAAAAACTATGATCGTGGTGATAAGTTTTTGCATTACCGCTCTGTTCCGAGCTTGCAGGATTATCTGTTGGTTGACTTTGAAAGTATCCATATCGAACACTACCAACGCCAAAATAGTAATGAGTGGCTGCTTCAGGAGTACCGTGAGTTAGATGCTTTATTACATCTGAAATCAGTCGATAAAACGGTGGCAGTTGAGAGTATTTATCAGCAAGTCACGTTTTAACAGTGCGTGTTAAAACCAAATAGCCCAATACAGGCAAAAGAAAGGTCACGCAGTGCGTGGCCTTTTCCCGAAGCATATTTTCGTTTCTTTTAGGTGGCTGATTTGTCGAGGTTCAAATCACCTTTAAAGGCTTTTTGCATTAAGGCATTGAAGTTGTTTTGAGCCTCTGCCGCTAGATCAATATTTAATAAAATTTGTTTTTTAATAGCTTCATTTTTATGATCAAATTCTTTTTGTTTTTCTAGACTTATCTTTGGCATCGGTAAGCCCTTGAGTTGAGTGATATTAATAGAAGCCAAGTTTGTTGTTTTCTTAGCGCACTTCATAAAATAGCGCTTAGCAAAAGTAGTCTTCAAGTAACCATTCAACCATTCTGGCGTATAGATGTTACGGTCAAGACGAACCCTAAATATATGGTTTTGATGGATACACCCAATTATCTCCCCATGCCAAATTGCCCCTCGGCCCAGCTTATCGTAGTCCCCACCTTCCGTTAGCAAAACATCGCCAACTTCTAGTTTGTATTTTTCTACGTCTGTTTCTTTGACTTCGACCTCTTTAATTTCATCGAGATTTAAGTAGCCTGCTTGTACATTAGCTACTCTCATGTATGGAGCCATTACTGTTACTTTGTTTTGTAGTTTCTGCCCTTTAGTAACCCCAGAAACCACTTGAGATACTTCTCCCAAAGAGGAGTGAGGAGACTCCAAGCGATCACCAAACATGTCAATAAACACCGATTGAGCGAGGCTATTTAGCTCTTGCTCTATTTGCTGACAATCTTTGCGTAGCTGATCGGCTTTTTCTAAGACGGCTGCAATTTGTTTTTGGGTTTCTAGTGGGGGGAGTGGGATTTGTAAGTTTCTGAGCACATCTAAGGTGATACCTTTGACAGTAGCCCCTTTCCCTTGTTCGATTATCTCTTCAGCTTTAGATTCAATACATCGAAAAAGAAAATCACGATCTACGTTGTTGGCGTCCTTAATTATCAGTGCTTTTAAGTCTTGATTAATCACTAAATCAACAGTGTTTACAGCAATTTTTCCCAGAGCCATACGGGTAGGAATAATCAGATTTCCTTTTGGAATGATTGAAGCTGCTGAGTTATCGATACCTTCCTGAGTGATGTAGCTACTGGCTCCATCTATCGTTGAACTTTTGAAATCTTTAACTGATACCCAAGGAATATCGCCATTCCAATAGGTAGGCTGGGACGTAACCCTTCACGGGGTTGCATTTAGGCCACAATTCGTTATGATTAAACAATGAACAAACTAACTGAGGCGCTTTTCAATCACCAACTGCCCGCGGATCTGGCGGCGTCGCAGCGTCTCAATCGTCAGTTATTGGATTTAGTGACCCAACTGGAACAGCGTGTCGCTGAGCTGGAAGACATCGCAGGCAGCGGGAGTTCTTCCAGAAACTCCTCCAGACCACCGTCCCAGGATTCACCGGAACAACGGGCTAAGCGCGAGAAGAAGCCTAAGAGTCCTCGCAAGCAAGGAGCCCAGCCGGGTCATCAGGGTCATCAACGCGTTCGGGTAGAGCTGTCTGCGACGGATGAGCAAGTTCATTACTACCCAGGCACTCAATGCACCTGTGGTGCGGTGTGTGATGTCGCTCAGGAGCCTTATCAGCGACATCAGGTCTTTGACCTGCCTGAGGTTCGCAGTCAAGTCACTGAACATTGTCTTTATGAGGCAATCTGTCCGGGTTGCCGCAAGCGTCAGGTGGCTCGCTTGCCAGACACGGTTCCCTGTGGGCAAATGGGGCCGGGACTGGTCAGCTGGATTACGCTGATGAATGGCGCTTATGCCTTATCGGTGTCAAACATTCAACGCTTACTGAAAGATCACTGGCAACTCGCCTTCAGTACCGGTGCCGTGAGCCAGGCCACCCGCTCGGTCACGGGATGGTTGCTGCCGCTGTATCAGCAAGTGGGTCAGGCGGTACGGAATTTACCCGTTGCTCATGCGGATGAAACCAGTCATTACCGCAATAATGAGCAGCGTTGGCTTTGGGTGCTGTGTTCCTCGCAAGTCGTCTACTTTCTAACGCATCATTCTCGGGGTAAAGGTGCCGCGAAGGGTTTACTGGATAATTTTGAGGGTATACTGGTCACTGACCAACATGGCGGCTACAACGATTATCCGGTCGAAAAGCGCCAGCTTTGCTGGGCGCATATTATCCGTAAGTTTCGGAAAATATCAGAACGTGTGGGACGGGCCGGGGTGCTGGGGAAACAACTCTGGCGATTATCCCGCTTGATTGTACACTGTCGTAATCGTTGGCGATCGGGCGGCTATTCTGATGCTGGCTACCACACACGAATGCGACGATTCAAACAGGCGATCCATACGCTACTGTGCCTGGGGTGTGAGACCGCGCCCGCTGACCCGTTAAAAAAAGCCAGCAAAACAGCCAATCAGTGCAAACGACTGCTGGCGGATGAATCGATGCTCTGGACGTTTTTGCAGGATCGCGCGATTCCCATGACCAACAATGAAGCAGAACGTGCGATACGTCCTTATGTGATCTGGCGTAAAACCAGTTTCTTCAGTCAGTCTGCCAGAGGAGATCAGTTCCGTCCGGTGATTCTGACTCTGACTGAAACCTGTAAGCGGTTGGGCTTAGGCGTTTATGGACTATTGAGAAAAGTCTGTGAACAAGGCCTGTGTGGTGAGGCTATTACCGTACGGCTACCCTTAGGTCAGCACGCTATATCAGCGTAAGCCCCCCGTGAAGGGTTACGGCTGGGACTTGCTAGGAGTTCCCCCGCCTTTGATATAAACAAGCGAAGACAAAGCAACACAAGGGAAACTCATTTTAGTAATCCTTCTAGCTCAACAACGCCTTTAGCCATTCTAGCCTGCAATGCCTTAATCCGCCCCAAAATCACCGCAGGCTCGTCATACTCAATCTCTTCATGAACCACCTCTTTATAGCGGTTCAAGCTCAAATCAAAGCCATTACCAATAATGTCATCCACTTCCACCATAAAGCTCTGCTCAGTCTTGCCACGCTGGTATTCAGGGCTGTCAGTATTCGGTGTGCCATCATCATTAGTAAGCGATGCAAAGCGTGCTTGTATATCCGCAATGTTACTTTGCTCATGCGTCGGCGTTTCATCGTCTTTGTATAGCTGAGTACGCTTGTCATCTAGCGACATGCCATCCGCCTGCATATCATAAAACCAGACCTTATCCGTGCCGCCGCTATTGGTTTTGGTAAAGATCAAAATAGCGGTACTCACACCGGCATACGGTTTAAACACACCAGAGGGCAGTGAAATAACGGCTTCCAGCTTTTGCTCAGACACGATTTTTTCACGAATGGACTTGTGGGATTTAGTCGAGCCAAACAGTACGCCATCCGGCACGATTACCGCCGCTTTTCCACCGACTTTTAACATGCGGAGGATCAACGCTAAAAACAGTAACTCAGACTTTTCAGTAGGGCCTTTTTTCTTGATCTCGACCTGAATTTCATTACCGTCTTCGTCGAGCTCGGTTTTGTACTTTGGGGCTGTTTTTTTGACAATGGGATTCTTACCCAATGCCCGTAGTAAGTCTGGCGCAACGATCTCAAAGTCTACTGAGCCTTTAAATGGCGGGTTGGCTAAGATCAGGTTATACGCTTCTGAAATATTCTCAGCGCCTTGGTCTTGCAAGCTGTCACGGTAGTGGACACTGGGGTTTTCGATGCCGTGCAGCAACATATTCATCGCACCAATGCGCAGCATGTGCTTGTCAAAATCAAAGCCGGTGAACATGTGATTATTGAAATGTTTACGGTTATCCGGTTTATTCACTTCGCTTTGGTGATGCGTTTCAACATGCTCAATCGCCGCCATCAGAAAGCCACAAGTACCAGATGACGGGTCACAAATAGTGTCGCCAACTTTCGGCTGCATTAGCTCAACCATCATTTTGATAATATTGCGTGGTGTGCGGAACTGACCATTCACACCAGAGTGTTGCAGCTTGCTGAGCAGGTATTCGTAAAGGTCACCCTTGGTGTCTTTATCGTCCATATTGATGGCGCTGAGTAGCTGCACCACCTGATCAAGCAGCTTGGGCGACGGAATCATGAAAATGGCATCTTTCATGTGTTCAGCAAAGCTGCCTTTGTCTTGCAACGTTTTGATTTTTGGGAATACTTTAAACTGGACAATCTCCATCATTGTATTGGGATCTTTGTCTTTAAAGTTATTCCAGCGCAGCGCTTGTTCGTCAGGGCCAAACGTTGGGTTGGTCAGTGGCACGCCGGTAGCTTGCGAGCGGCGCTCGGCGGTGCGCTGTAGCTCATCTAAACGGCGAATGAAGAGCAAATAAGAGATTTGTTCGATAACCGAAATGGGGTTAGCGACGCCTCCTGTCCAAAACATTTCCCATACTTGATCGACTTGATTACGAATTTTGCCTGTTAACATGAAGACTCTCTTGTTTTATCGAATTTCTAGGACCCTAGCTGCCGCAATATATCAGACAACGTGATGCATAGTGATACGAATAATGAGCTTAGGCAGGCGAATACAGGTACAATGCTGATCGGTAAATGGCGGCTCGAAGATATGCGTCATTTCCAAAACCCAAAAAAATTAAAAGTTAGTTATATCTCTTGGTGCTCAGTAACCTCTAAGAAATCTTCCGCATTCCAATTTTTAGCATCGGCACTCAAACCATTTAGAAGCTGCTTGAACTCAGCGTTGTCTGATCCATTATCATCAAAAATTGCCGACTCCCTCCACTTCTCAGAATGAGAGAGCTTTTCTCTTAAGGCAGTCGTCGCAAGGTCAATCCAAGTCGGCGGTGTAAACGTAAAATTAAACGAAACAGCATCCGTCACAGCTTCGGTCATGTGCCAAACGCCTCGTGGTACGAACAGAATTGAGCCCGGTTCTAAAATATATTCAGTACAATCTTCGGGGAATGACTCTGGAAAATCCTTAGCGGTATAACTTCCTAGTTCACTGTCAACTGGGTGTCCGATCACATGACGAGTCATTGGGTTATTAATGGTTGTATTATCTGCCAGCCACCATTTCTTTGTTCCTTCTAATTGAATAGCAAAATTAAAATTCTGATCGAAATGAGGCGCGTTTCCTTTACCCGCTGGTGTTGCGTAGACTAGGTTTCTAACATAGGTCAACTCAGAAAAACCAATTTCTCTTCTAATGTCCTGATTCCACCTGTCAAACTCAGGCGTGATTCTATTGACGTCATTAAATAGAATGCAGCTTCCATACTGATATTCATGGAGAGCATCTTCAGGAGAGATAGAAGCCTTTGAAATCTCATCTGCCACTTCTGGATTGAAGACATCCACTGTGTCTCGCCAACAGTCCGCAAGATCTTCAACAGAATTAAGAAATGGAAGAATCGTTAAAGCTTTAAGAGACTCTGAATTACCATGGGATACAAAAGGTGTTCGAGACTTGAGTAACGTTAAGAATTCTTCTCTGGTGTTATCGCCAATAAGTGACTTTAGATTGATTTCAGTATTGCTCATATTTATTTTGCGTCATTTAATGGACAGTAAAGTTTATTTATCACATGAAGACTCTCTTGCTTTATCGAATTTCCAGGCCCCTAGCTGCCGCAATATATCAGACAACGTGATGCATAGTGATACGAATAATGAGCTCAAGCAGGCGAATACAGGCACAGAGACTCAAATAAGCCGCTCTCAACATCTCCACATTTCCACCACACTGCTCACATAATGGCTGCACAGTGATTTGGATAATGAACCCTGTCGGCAAATGGATTGCCGCCTTTGGCGAAGACAATGTATTTTTTCTGGATTATCGTGAGCTAAAGCAAGACCCTGAGTCCTTTATGAAAAAGACCTGCGAGATAATCGGCGTCCCGTTCAATGCGGATTATGCCTTTGAGAACAAGGTCAATTCAGCTGCGATTGGCTGTGTGCGAAGCCCTCTGCTAATGCGAGCGGCTAATGTCACTGTGCGCTTCTTGATACGAAATGGTTTGTCAGGCGTGATTGCAGCGATCAAGCGGTCCGGTATCAAGAAGCTTATTTTTAAACAAGGTAGTCAGCTTACAATCCCTGAAGCGGATATCGAGAAAGCCAGAGCCTACCTTGCTGCCAGCACTAAATGGTACAACGAGCGCTTTAACACGCCCGATCGCTCAACGGCTTAACGGGCAAATATAGCCAACGCCCACCTTTTAAAGCCGGCGCTTTGCCACCGTGTAATCAGCCGGCTTCATTTTCCTAACAACATTATTTTTAGCCTCGCAAGGCATGCCATAGGTATGCACGGCGCTACAGTCAACGGTCTCGCGGATTTCACCCTTTACGTAGTCACTAACTTCTTGGGTATTGGGCGTCATACCATCCCCACTATCGGATCGGGCGACAAAGGTTTCCAATAAAAAGGCTTTCTCCCTCACCGAATAAGCATAGGTCCAAGTGTTTGAGTACGAGCCAAGGTTATGCTCATGGTAGCCAGTGCTATAGCTCAACTTGCCGTTATTAAACGAGTAATCCGTTAGATTAGCCGTAAAGTCATTACTCACATCGGCGGTAATACTCCAGAGCTGTTGGCGCTTCCAGCCAGACGGAGAGCTCATGCACATAATGGTGCGAAATTTCAGAGCCGAATTGCGCTCAACAAATACATAGTCATTCTTGCGATCCTCATTAAAATCATAAGTGATCAAGCCACGAGGGATCGGCATGACATTGGTCGGGGGCGTGTTGTAACTGGTGCGGGTAAAGATATAGCGCACCGCTTTATATTGCTCAGGGTTATAGCGGCAAGCTCCCGGCAGATTGATGGGAGACCGGTTGTTATCCGCATCGGCCTTATTGGCGTAACAGGAAGTGAGCAGCTGGCTACGGGCAGTATTTTCAGCATCGGTAATGTTTTTACGCACCCCCATACACCATGCCGTTTGACCAGCCAGATCGCCACTCCAGCGAGATCCGTTGTAATTGCATTGAGCATGTTTACTAAGTCGGTATTGATCCGTTGCAGTACTGGCATAGCTGGCACACTCTTCAGCACGGCTTGCGGCGGAGGCGGTCATATGACTACTGGCGATGACCACCCCAAGTCCTATCAAAAAAACAGCGCGTTGCTTATTCATCATTCCTGATCCTATTGGCCAAATTGCACTCTGGAAGAGCGCTCACCAATAAGTGTAGTGTGGATTAAGCAATTCCACCGCTATGGATAGCTAAACAATCAAAATAATCTCGGCATCGTCGGCAGCGCCATCGGGTACGGTTCGCCATCATAAATCACCGGAGAGTCATCCCCAGAGCTGTCAACCATCCTAAATTTCGCGATAGCTGTATCAAAACGGTAAGACACCGTGAGATAACTACTCCCGGCGTTGTGTTCAAACTCATCAATTCGCACTACTAGCAGGTCGCCTTGTTGGGAGATTTCATAGTTCGAACTGCCCAAGCCACCCGCGCCTGAGTAAAACTTAATATCGGTCAGCTGGCGTCGATACCCCTGCCCCTGACTAAAGCACACCGCGACTCTGGATTGGTCTTCCTGTGTTTCCAGAAACACATAATCCGGCTTTTTATCGCGGTTGTAGTCATAGCTAATCAAGCCATTCTGCACTGGTGAGGTCACCGTGGTTTCATAACGGAAATGATGATTAATCTGTCTGACTGCGGTGTAGGCCTTGCTGGGGTCTTTGCACACCTGCGGTACTGGCACCTGATTTTGCGGATTACTGCCGCTCCCTTGCTTCTCCTGACAGGCTTTTAAGGCATCGGAGCGAATGCCCTCCTCATTCAGCGCGAACGGCTCCAATACCGTTAAACACCAATTGTATTGCCCTTGATAATCATTATTCCAACGCGGCCCGCTAAAGCCACAGCCGAGCGCCTGGCTTTTGGCAAACTGCTGAACCGCACTACTGGCATAGCCTTTGCAATACTGAATAGCCGCCTGCCGGTCCTGAATTTGTGCCAGCGTCGGAATAACGAAATCGGCCTGCGCCTGCGTGGCTATTCCAAGGCTTAATAATGACGAACTGATCAGCGTTAATTTGTTGAATGATTTCATTACTTCACCTTCCTGCTGAGTGCGGTTGCGGCAGCTTGTTCTTCCTGCGGACTGTACAGCGTGGTGCCAAAGCTATGATTGGGAACGCTGCCTCGCCTCACCGACGGCAAGCCGATATGCCTGTTAGAAGGATCACTGTAAAACGACGCCTTATCGCTGTACCACACCAGACTTTCGCCATAGATGCCATCTGATAGCTCAGCATCGCCAAGCAACACCACTGGCCCTCGGCTGTAAACCTTCTCATGCGCAATGGTGCCATTGCCAATCACCAACACCGTGCGCGGGTCGCTATTAATCAGCTTTCGCGCATCAGCGCCGGCTAGCAGGCCACCCACATAAATCGCCCGATAGCGCGCCATAGCCAACAGGTCAATGCCACCCGCCAGCATGGCCTTGGTGATATGTGGCGGGACTTTGTTAAACGGATTGCGAATCGGCACGCCATATTGAATCGCATCAATCGGGTGGAGAAAAGTATTGTCGAGCTTCTTCAGGGATTGCTGCTGGAGAATGATGTTTTGGATAACAGCGGCTAAGTCTCGGTGATTATCCTGAATGGCATTGGGCGATGCGCTTGCCTGAAGCGTAACTCCCGCTAGCAGTAGCGAGCACACGGTAATTCTGATTGTTTTTGTTCGTATCATTATGACTCCAAGTCCTTTTGGTGTTTCATTGTTATCCGTGGTCATCCTGACCAGTCGGTATCGTGCGTCGAGAGTGCAAGCGACCAGCAAGTGCCATTCACTTAAGTGTAGTAAGTTTTGACAGAATTGCTGTTAATTACATGCTATTGCTTATTAATGATAATCATCTTCACGTTGATGACGCACAGCAAGCACTGTAATCGTGTCGCTATCCTCAATATCAAAAAGCGCGACGTATCCACTTCCCCCAAATGAAATCACCAACTCTCGTAGAAAGGGATTTGAGCCATCAACCTTACGACAGGAAAATGGGAAGTTTTCTAACAGTTCCCACGCTTTATCGATGGTGTTCAATGCACGTGCTGCGGCATCCAAGTCGTTTTCTGCCAAGAAAAAATACAGGCGCTCCAAATCCTCTTTCGCTTCAAGCGTAAACCGAATCTGAAAACTCACTGCTTATGTTTCGCAGCATTTAAAATTGAACGCAAGGAATCCATAACCTCGTTTTTAGAGGCATATTGGCCAGTGGATTTGGCACGGTCTCGTGCTTGCAGACCTCTTGCAATAAAGGCTTGCTGGAATTTGCGATACTCAATTTGTTTGCGTAACGCCTCTTCAACAAAGCTGCTTAGCGTTTCGCCCTCGTGCAGCACGCTTTCCGCATCATTTCGAAAATCGGCGGTGACTCTGAGCGGTGGTATTGTGGATGTTTTCATATTGATTTCCCTGCATTGCATTTGTAATACAATCTTATGAGCAAATCTGGCTAATTGCAATTTACGCGGCTGAGTCATGGTTTCATTTACCCAAACTTTACCAGTTCTTTATGACTTAAGCGCACTTCCGGCCTAAGCTAATTAGACATCACAAGCCTTGTGATGCAATTAAAGTACGGGGCAACCCGTACCCAATAGGAAGGAATCTGTTATGAAATCACTCTCTACAGTAATACTAAGCGCAGTCATCATGCTGAGCAGCTCAGCATTTGCAGCCCAGCACAATGTTCAAATTCAGGGTATGAAGTTCAGCCCTGCTAACCTCAATGTTGCTGTTGGCGATACCGTGGTGTTTACCAATATGGATGGCATGCCACATACCGGTACGGCTAACAACAAAAGCTTCGACACGGGTATTTTGAATCAGGGCCAGAGTGGCACTGTTACCATCGCTAAGGCAGGCGTATTGGCTTACTTTTGCGCGGTGCATCCTTCAATGAAGGGACAAATGACAGCAAAGTAAGGTTGATGGCGCTTGTATGGTGAGAAGGAATTTTTCGCTATATGAGCGCTAATTATTAAAGAGATAACCGCAACTTCTTAAAGTCTAAATAAACACCATTCCAATACTAAATATCCCATTCACTATGATATTCTCAGTCAGTCGTTTTCAGGGAAGTTTAGTATGTTTAATGAGCACCAATTCATCGGGCGAGAAGACTGGTTAGAGCGCTTCAAAACACGCGCCTCAGCAGCTAAAGGCTCTATCTGGCATATTTCAGGGCAGCCTGGTATTGGTAAGAGCACCCTGCTCGGTCATTTTGAACACCTCTGCACACTTGATGAACGACCCAATATCTGGTTAGACCTTGAGAGCACACAAGCCAAACATGGCTTGGATATACTCGCTGGCATGGCAGGCTCGGCCAAATTCTTCGATGCAGAAAAGTCTAATAAGAGCACCAAAGAAAAAATTGGCGAAGGTTACAAAACAATTAGTAGTGGCTTGGTTGGCGCACTGGAGCTTGGCAAAGACCTGATACCAGGCGGCGCATTAGCCGCAGGCACCGCGAAAGTATTACTTGGCTTAGGTGAAGGTATCGCAGGGAAAGCCGCGCAAATCAGTGAAGATGCTGCGGTGGCCCATCCTGAGTTATACCTACTAGATGCACTGGCTGCAGCTGGTGGCAGAACCAACAAACCCGTTTTACTAGTTGATACCTATGAACATATCCTCCGCAATGACTTTGTGATCAAAAGCCGTCTAATGCTTAGCTATGGCAATGCGCGTGAAAATACTGAAAAAGAAATATTATTATCTTCTTGGCTTTCTTCATTATTTAGCTACCTGGAGGCCAAAGGCTGGTGCATTGTAGTCGCAGGCAGAGATACCGCCAGCAGAACTCCCGACCGACTCCCTAGTTTTAACCGCGCTGAAATGCTCAAAGCTGCTATGAGTCGTCCAGACCTAACGCAATACCTCCCTCAACAGGAGGATGCAATTGCAACGGTGCTCTCTATTTTGTCATTTGATGGTAACCCCCTTTGGTTACAGGTGGCGATGAACTTGTTGGAAAACCTGCTGGCAGAAGGCAAAGACTTGGAAGACCTCGCGCAACAACCTGACTATTTGCAGGAATGTTTTGAGGAAGATGACCCGTTCGATACAGGAGTTTATGATGGTATTGAATTTGGGCGTTGCAAGCTGAGCCTGATTAGAACCATCACCCATCATATTGCGGGCTTAGAAGATCAGGCATGGAAAATTGCTTTGCCACGAGTTTTGGATAAAGGCATTGTGAAGCAGCTATTTGCCCCAGAGCAAGCCAATGCAATTATTCATAATTTTAAAATTGCTGGCGTGTTTCGTACTACCGGAGCAGAGTTTTCCTTACATGAGGAAATCAGGGATTTATTGCTGGCTTATGCGCGGGATAAGGGCTGGTTGGAAAGTGAAGATACGCGGGCATTACATGGCAAGCTTTGGGAATATTTAAATGCGTTTTATATAGGAAAACTACCGATTGAGTTGAGGAGTTATATTAGTCGGGAAAACATAGAACGAGTTAGTAATGAAAAGGATAGCAAAGCTGCATTTGCCAGAGTGATCAGTGAACTCACTCAACACATTTCCTTAAATTGGATACTTGATGCCTGTTATCACAGGGTAATGGCTCAAGGCAGCTATCATGGGGTTTCTGCGGATGAGTTTTGGAATGGGCTTAGTGGTTCTATTTCATTGGACTACCTGGAGAAGTGGCGGGTGAGTGATGCATTACCAACGTTAAGTCAGTATCAGGTTGAAACCCTTATGCAAATCTGGAGGGATGAGACCGATGAATTTATAAATCTACTCCCCTGGACACATCAAGTTGACCTTGATAGCTGTAAAGCATGGCGGGAGCTATCCAAAAAAAGAAGAGGTGGCGATCTCGATTTAATGCTAGCAAGCATTCCTTTCTGGATTGAGCGAGTAAAGAAGTTCCCAACGCCCAACAATTACTATTGTTTGGCGCGCGCTCATAGGAAGTCTGAAAAATATACTCAAGCTATTGAACTTTATGACCAAGTATTTTCGCTTTTTCAGGCATCTGATAGCACACCGGCTGCTGAAGTTTGCGCAAACTCCCTGTATGACAAGGGCATCACTTTAGGCAACCAACTCGATAATCCTCAAGCTGAAATCGACACCTATGACCAGCTTATTCAGCGTTTTGGCGACGCTGACGTTCCAGCCATACAAGAGCTGTGCGCAGGTGTTCTGTACAACAAGGGCTGGACTTTAGGCAATAAACTCGACAATCCTCAAGCAGCAGTCGATACCTATGACAAGCTTATTCAGCGTTTTGGCGACGCTGACGTTCCAGCCATACAAGAGCTGTGCGCAGATGCTCTGTACAACAAGGGCTGGACTCTACGCAATAAACTCGACAATCCTCAAGCAGCAGTCGATACCTATGACAAGCTTATTCAGCGTTTTGGCGACGCTGACATCCCAGCCATACAAGAGCGGTGTGCAAAGGCTCTACACAACAAGGGCTGGACTTTAGGCAATAAACTCGACAATCCTCAAGCAGCAGCCGACACCTATGACAAGCTTATTCAGCGTTTTGGCGACGCTGACGTTCCAGCCATACAAGAGCTGTGCGCAATGGCTCTGTATGACAAGGGCTGGACTCTACGCAATAAACTCGACAATCCTCAAGCAGCAGTCGACACCTATGACCAGCTTATTCAACGCTTTGGCGACGCTGACATCCCAGCCATACAAGAGCGGTGCGCAATGGCTCTGGTCAACAAGGGCTGGACTCTACGCAATAAACTCGACAATCCTCAAGCAGCAGTCGACACCTATGACCAGCTTATTCAGCGCTTTGACGACACTGACGTTCCAGCCATACAAGCGCAGTGCGCAAAGGCCTTGCGCAACAAGGGCTGGACTTTAGGCAACCAACTCGACAATCCCCAAGCAGCAGTCGACACCTATGACCAGCTTATTCAGCGCTTTGGCGACGCTGACGTTCCAGCCATACAAGAACAGTGCGCAAAGGCTCTGTACAGCAAGGGCATCACTTTACGCAACCAACTCGACAATCTTCAAGCGGAAATCGACACCTATGACCAGCTCATTCAGCGTTTTGGCGACGCTGACGTTCCAGCCATACAAGCGCAGTGCGCAATGGCTCTGGTCAATAAGGGCGTAACTTTAGGCAGGTTTGATAGAATTCCCGAAGCCATGACCTGCTATGAGCAACTGCTCGACCGCTATAGCAATTCAGAACTCCCAGCTATCCAAGAACCATGCCTAAGTGCAGCCGCCAATATAGTTGAACCTCTCTTAGAACTGGGCCAAACCGAAGCCGCTACCCAGCGTATTCATCAAGTAATGAAAAAGGTTGATGAAAGCAACCAGAAGTACGCCATAATGCCCTACCTACTCTGGCTGGTCGAACCCGAAGTCAGCCCCGCTTCTGTTATCACCGCTATTCGTAAGCTATCACCAGATGTAGAATTCAGCTGGCTCTGGGGTGATATCCAATCCTTTATCAAAGAACTCCCCGATCCGCGAAAAACACAAGCAGAATCCTTTATTAGCTTTTTCGAAACGCATCAGGATCTCGCTCGACTAGAAAGTGAATTAAAGGCTACTGAAAACTAAGCTACACAAACAGGAAACTATCCCTATCACTACCGAAGCCCAACAACTGCGCAGTGGCTTATTCCTAGCCGTCGGCGGCACCGCACTATTCGCCCTAAAGTCTATTTTCATCAAAATGGCCTACCAAGAAGGTGTGGATGCAACCACCCTGCTCACCTTACGCATGCTCATTTCCCTGCCGTTTTATCTCGCCATTTTGCTCTGGCTAATGTTCAAAGAGCACAAAGCCATACCGCAAGGTAAAAACATGCTGGCGGTACTGGGCTTGGGCTTTATCGGCTATTACCTCTCCTCCTATTTGGATCTAGAAGGGCTCAATTATATCTCGGCGCAATTGGAGCGCTTAACGCTCTACAGCTACCCGATTATGACCACTTTACTCGGCTGGCTGTTTCTAAAAGACGTGATTACCAAGCGCATGATGTTGTCTTTGCTAATGACCTATAGCGGCGTGATGTTGCTCTACTGGCACGAAGCCAATTTGGTCGGTGCCGATGCCACGATTGGTGTTTTGCTGGTTGCCGCAGCGGCGTTTACCTTTTCCTGCTACGTGGTGTTTAGTAAGCCTTATATTACGCAATTTGGCAGTCGGGTGTTTACCAGTATCGCCATGCTAGCCTCCACCGCCTATGCACTCATTCACTTCCTGCTGACCAATGAGCTAAGCGATTTACAGGTAAATGGTAATATCTGGCTTTATGCGACTTTGCTGGCCGTGTTCAGTACAGTATTGCCAAGCTTTATGGTGAGTGAGGCGATTGCGCGAATTGGCCCATCAAGAACCAGCATTGTCGGCACGACAGGTCCAGTGCTTACCATTATGATGGCGGTAATTTTATTGGGCGAGCCATTCGGCTGGATTCATTTTGGCGGGATGGTATTGGTGATGCTGGGCGTGGCTTTACTGGGAAAACGCTAAGTAAATCAACGCGGCTAACACCAGCAAGCTTAAACAAAAAAGGCGGTGAATCCAATTAAGAAACACCGCCTTATTCAAGCTAAAGATCTAACGCGATCAGGATGGGAAAGCGAATGAAACGCCTTCTCTTACGCCCGCTGAGGGCCAACGCTGAGTGATCGTCTTACGCTTGGTGTAGAACTTGATTGCATCCGGGCCATAAGCATGCAAATCACCAAACAATGAACGCTTCCAACCGCCGAAGCTGTGGTAAGAAACCGGCACTGGCAAGGGTACGTTTACGCCAACCATGCCCACTTGAATGTTATCGGTAAAGTAACGTGCTGCTTCACCGTCGCGAGTGAAGATGCAAGTACCATTACCGTATTCATGCGCATCGATCAGATCCATTGCTTCCTGCATGCTGTTCACGCGAACCACCTGCAACACTGGACCAAAGATCTCTTCTTTGTAGCTTTCCATGCCTGGCGTCACATTGTCGATCAGTGTTGCGCCAACAAAGAAACCATCGCTGTAGCCAGCCACATCAGGGTTACGACCATCAACCACAACCGTAGCGCCATCGGCTTCTGCGCTATCAATTAAGCCATTCACTTTTTGCTGGTGGGCTTTAGTGATGACCGGGCCAAAATCATTGCTGCTGTCGCTGTATGCGCCAACTTTCAATGCTTTCATACCTTCCTGCATTTTGCTAACCAGTGCATCCGCTGCGGCATCGCCAACGGCAACCGCTACGGATAACGCCATGCAACGCTCACCAGAAGAACCAAACGCCGCACCCAATAACTGGTTTACTGCGTTATCCATGTCGGCATCAGGCATGATGATTGCGTGGTTTTTTGCGCCACCCAGTGCCTGACAACGCTTGCCGTTAGCCGTTGCAGTGGTGTAAATGTACTCTGCAATTGGCGTAGAGCCAACGAAGCTAACCGCTTTAACGCGAGTGTCTTCCAGCAGCGTATCAACCGCTTCTTTATCACCATTTACCACGTTCATTACGCCTGCTGGTAAGCCAGCTTCTTGCAGTAATTCAGCGATGAAAAGCGTCGAGGAAGGATCACGCTCAGAAGGTTTTAGTACAAAGCAGTTACCGCAAACGATCGCCGCAGGGTACATCCATAATGGCACCATGGCTGGGAAGTTAAACGGTGTAATACCGGCAACCACACCCAGTGGCTGCATTTCGCTCCAAGAGTCGATGTTTGGGCCAACGTTTTTGCTGTGCTCGCCTTTTAACAGCTCAGGTGCGTAGCAAGCGTATTCCACGTTCTCAATACCACGGGATAATTCGCCCGCTGCATCGTGTGCAATTTTGCCGTGCTCTTCGCCGATCATTGCGCAGATTTTGTCAGAGTTTTCCTCAAGCAATTGCTTAAAACGGAACATAACGCGTGCACGCTTAGCCGGTGGCGTGTTGCGCCATGCCGGGAATGCCGCTTGCGCAGAAGCAATGGCTTCTTCAACAGTTGATTTGGTGGCCAACGCGACCTGTTTGCTGACTTCGCCAGTAGATGGGTTGAATACATTCTGTGTGCGCCCTTCTGGGATTACACTTTCGCCATTGATCAGGTGTCCGATAACAGTCATGCTAGTTCCTCGTTTCCGTGTGTACTTGTCCACGCGCCAGATCAACTGGCAGGTGGCTGTATTGTTTATCTTGGTCGTTAATTTGCTGGTTCTGCCGTATAAATGCTAGAACCAGCCAAACAGTATATCTAAAGCCAGCGCTTAATTAAGCCAGCTCGTTAATTGACTCGCCGATGGCATTGATCAGGTCATCAATCTGCTGATTCTCAACAATGAATGGCAGACCCAACTGGATAGTATCGCCGCCGTAACGGACATAGAACCCTTTCTCCCAACATTTCATGGCAATTTCATACGGGCGACGTGCAGGCTCGCCAGGATATGGTTCAATTTGCAGTGCGCCAGCTAAGCCGTAGTTACGAATATCGCTGATGTATTGGGTGCCTTTCAGGCTGTGCAGCGCATCTTCAAAAATCGGGCTCATTTCTTTAACGCGTGGAATCAGGTTATCCTTTTCCAGAATATCCAATGACGCCAATGCCGCAGCACAGGCAACTGGGTGACCAGAGTAAGTGTAACCGTGTGGCATTTCGATCATGTAGTCAGGGCCACCATTATCCATAAAGGTCTGGTAGATATCACCCTTCACAATCACTGCGCCCATTGGCACAGCGCCATTAGTTAGCTGCTTAGCTACGTTTAGAATGTCTGGTGTTACACCAAACTCTTCCGCACCCGTGTTAGAGCCCATGCGGCCAAAGCCGGTGATCACCTCATCAAAAATCAGCAGGATATTGTGCTGATCACAAATCTCACGTAGGCGCTTTAAGTAGCCAACCGGTGGGGGAATAACGCCAGCAGAACCGGCCATTGGCTCAACGATTACTGCGGCGATATTCGACGCATCGTGCAGGCCGATTAGCTCTAACAGCTCATCGGCTTTCTCAGCGCCCGTTTGTGGCATGCCGCGAGTAAATGCATTCTCTTTTAACAGTGTGTGTGGCAAATGGTCAGCGTCAACGCCTTGTCCGTATAGGGTACGGTTCGCACCAATTCCACCGACACTGAAACCACCGAAGTTTACGCCGTGGTAGCCTTTAACCCGACCAATCAACTTAGTCTTGCTAGGCATGCCTTTTTTGCGCCAGTAAGCGCGGGCAATTTTCAGTGAGGTATCAGCACTCTCAGAGCCAGAGTCCGTGTAAAACACATAATCCAGACCTTTAGGCATAAAGTCTTTAATGCGGTTTGCCAATTTAAAGGCAGAAGGATGGCCATACTGGAATCCGGGGGCATAGTCCAGTGTGCGTAATTGTTTGGAAACTGCCTCAGCAATTTCAGGGCGGCAATGGCCGGCACCACAGGTCCATAAGCCAGATAGTCCGTCAAAAATCTTACGGCCTTCCGCATCGGTGAAGTAAGCGCCTTGGCCTTCAACGATAATGCGTGGGTCATCTTTGAACTGCTTGTTGGCCGTGTAAGGCATCCAGTAGGCTTCAAGCTCCGCACGGGTCATGCCGGCGGCTTTAACGGTATTGAATTCAGACATGGAAGTATCCTGTGAGAGATGAGGCAAAACCTGATTCTCTGCCTAAAACTAAGTTTTTAAAATTCATTTGTATTTACTTTTAGTTAAGCATTTAGTTAACTTAATAACATCACATAAAAAAACCCCTCACCAATGGCTAAATGTTATGAAAAATGAATTCTCCGGACGCATTGCCGACACCGATATCCGACTGCTGCGCATTTACAAAGCGGTCGTGGAATGCGGTGGTTTTGCTGCAGCCGAAGTCACGCTCAATATTAGTCGTGCGGCAATCAGTATTGCCATTAGTGATTTGGAGTCGCGCTTGTCATTGCGCTTGTGTCAGCGTGGGCGTGGTGGCTTTTCATTAACCGATCAAGGTCGGCAAGTGTATCAGGCGATTTTGCAGCTGCTCTCGGCACTGGAAGATTTTCGTACGCAGGTCAATAGCATTCACACGAGGCTTAAGGGCGAGCTCAATATCGGCATTACCGACAATTTGGTGACCATGCCCCGTATGCGCATTACACGTGCCATTAAAACATTGAAAGAAGCTGGGCCGGATGTGACGGTAAATATTCGGATGATTCCACCCAGTGAGATTGAACGTGGGATATTGGATGGGCGTTTGCATATTGGCGTGGTGCCGGTACTTAAACCATTGGCTGGTTTGAATTACATTCCCTTATACGAGGAAGAATCGCAGTTGTATTGCAGCAATACGCACCCCCTATTCCTGCAAGCAGAAAGCGAACTGGAGGTCCAGTCGATTTACGAAAGTGATGCGGTGTTGCCGGCTTATGCTCAGCCACCTGAGGTTAAGGCGCTGTATCAATCAATGATCAGTACGGCAACCGCAACGGATCGCGAAGGGATTGCATTTTTGATTTTAACGGGACATTACATTGGTTATTTGCCAACTCACTTTGCGGAGCGCTGGCTATTGAAAGGCGCATTGAGAGCCTTGCTACCTAAAGAGTTAGGCTATAACACTCAGTATGCGGTCGTGACCCGTAAGGATGCACGACCGAATCTGATTTTAGAACGTTTTCTCGAAGGGCTTTAAGCCGACTGTAGCGCTGACAAGCTGAAGTATTCAACTCGGTTTTCAGTCGCAGTGACTAAGCCTTTTCTGACGGTGAAGTCACCAAAGGACTCACCACGCTCGCGTTCAGCAACATAGTCGCCAAACAAACCATCCAACATTTCCAGGATAGCGGCTTCGTCAACATTCTCTTTGTACAAGCTATTTAAACGCAGACCTTCATGGTCGCCACCTAAGTAGATGTTATAACGGCCCATCGACTTACCGATTAAACCAATTTCTGCCATGACTGAACGGCCACAGCCATTCGGACAACCCGTCATGCGGATTTTGATTTCATCTTCATACAAGCCATGCTTTTTAAGGCTAGGCTCCAGCTTGCTGATCAATGTTGGCAAATAGCGCTCGGCTTCTGCCATGCCCAGTGGGCAAGTGTTCATGGATACGCAGGCAATCGAGTTACGGCGCATTCCGGAGAGTTCACGTCCGTCAGCAAACTGACCATGTGCTTCCAAAATATCTTCGATCGTTTTCTTATCCGCGTTATCAATCCCATGCAGCAGCATGTTCTGATTACCGGTTAAGCGGAAGCTACAAATCTCTGCTTCTGCAATTTTGCGCAGTGCCGATTTCTGTTGCAGTGTTTCAGTATCCCGTACGCGACCATGCTCAACGTGCAGCAGTAAATGCCACTTGCCATGACGGTCTTTGTGCCAGCCGTATTGATCAGCGGTAGTCGTGAATACTGCTTCACGAACTGCGCCAAGTTCAAAGCCTAAACGCTCGTTCAGCTCTTGCTTAAACCAGTCCAAACCGTACTTATCAATGGTGTACTTGAAGCGAGACAATTTGCGGTCTTTACGATTTCCGTAATCGCGCTGAATCATCATTGTCTCAGCGCACACTTGCAATACTTGCTCAGGCGTACAGAAGCCAATTTCACTGGCCAGACGTGGATACGTATCATCACGTCCAAAAGTCATACCCAATCCACCACCAACGGCGACATTGAAGCCCAGTAATTTGTCATTCTCAACAATCGCGATTAAACCGATATCATTGATGTACACATCACTGTCGTTGTATGGCGGAATAGCCAAACCGATCTTAAATTTACGTGGCAGGTAGTGCTTGCCATATAGCGGCTCGATTTCTGCTTCGCCACCTTCAACCAGTTTGCGGCCTTCACCCTTGCCTTCGTCTAACCAAATTTCATGGTAGGCGCGGCTAGATGGCAATAAGTGCTCACTGATCTTTTTAGCGTAGTCGTACACTTCTTCGTTCACAGCAGACAACGATGGGTCTGGTGTGCACATCACGTTACGGTTTACATCCCCACAGCCGGCGATGCTATCCAGCAGTGCATCATTCATCATCTGAATGGTTTTCTTCAGATCAAACTTGATGATGCCGTGAAACTGTACTGCCTGGCGGCTACTCAACTTAATCGTGTTGTTGCCGTAGGTGTTACTGATCTCGTCAACCTGCTTCCACTGATTCGCACTCAGCTCACCCGCTGGCATGCGCATACGAATCATAAATGAATAGGCTGGCTCTAATTTCTTTTCCTGGCGACGGATACGCTGATCACGATCGTCCTGCTGATAAGCCCCGTGGAATTTAATCAGCTGAATATCAGAGTCGGAGATGGCTCCGGTAATTGGGTTAGCAAAGCTTTCAACTAATGAACCACGCAGATAATCACTGTCATCTTTGTAGGTTTCAACTTCGCTACTCCCCGGCGCTACCACGCCGAGGACTGTTTTTACGGGGTCTGCATAACTCATGCGGTCATTCTCTTATTATCAGTAGTTACTGGTGTAACGGATTTCGGAGGGCTTAGTATACATCTCTCTGATAGCGCTTGTCGGCAATCAACTGATCTAACCATTCACTCGCTTGCTCTGCAGACCGCTCTGATTCTTGTGCAATTACATCAATCAGTGCCTGATGAACATCCTTAGCCATGTGGTTCATGTCACCACATACATAGACATGAGCACCTTCTTCTAACCACTGGTAAACCGATTTAGCTTGCTCAACGATACGCTGCTGAACATAAATCTTCTCAGCTTGGTCCCGTGAGAATGCCACACTCATCTTTTCCAGTACGCCGCTTTTCAGGAATTGCTGCCATTCTGTTTGATACAGGAAGTCAGTCTGGAAGCGTTGCTCTCCGAAGAATAACCATGTGTTACCTTCAATTCCTTGTGCGTCGCGGTCAAACAAGAAGCTACGGAATGGTGCTACACCGGTTCCTGCGCCGATCATGATGACTTTGGTCTCAGCATTTTCTGGTAACTTAAAGCTGCTGTTCGGCTTGATGCTAACGCCTAATGAATCACCGTTCTCAATGCCAGCCAGCTGTGTTGAACATACGCCGCCATGTACCCGGCCACGGTATTCATACTCAACCTGCTTAACCAGAACGTGTACTTCTTCAGGGCTCGCGGTCTCACTTGAGGCAATTGAATACTGTCTAGCACTCAATGGGCGCAGCAGATCAACCAATGCTTGAGCACTTAATGCCTTAGCAGGCCACAGTTGCAACATATCCAATACATCAGCCGCTTCGATTTCAGTCAATAACTGACCTTTATCTTCAGCTTGTGCCGCCAGCTCAACATCACCAATCAGTGCTGCATAGTCTTTTAGCTGCTTGCGAGTGACATGCGTTAACTCACGCTTAGTCAGCAAGGCTTCTTGCAGTGGCAATGTTTGCTTCTTAATGGTAACCAGTGTTTGGCCATCTAAGCCTAATTCTTTAATGACACCATCAACTAAGTCTTCAGCGTTATTAGTCTGGATTGCAACGATGTCGCCAGGTGCATAATGAATACCACTGTCTTCCAATGAGATTTCAATGTGCATGACTGATTTGTCAGAGCCTTCATCGGTCAGTACCAGCGTCTCCAGCACTTCGGCTTTAAACGGGTTCTGCTCGGTGTACTCAGATTCAGTTGTCGTAGCCAGAGGCATTGCACCAAAGTGCACATCACCAACGCTTGGGGCTTCTGTCTTCAATAATTCAAGTACAGATTCCTGCCAGCTAGCGGCGTCATCCGCATAGTCAACATCGCAACCAATAACATCAGTCAGTCGGGTAGCGCCCAGCTCTGCTAAACGTGCGTCTAATTCAAAACCTGTTTGGCAGAACTCGTCGTAGCTTGAATCACCCAGTGCTAATACTGAGAATTTCACATGGTCCAGCTTCGGTGCTTTTGCACTGTTGATGAACTTGAAGAAACCCAGTGCCTCATCGGGCGGCTCGCCGTTACCGTGCGTGCTGACAACCGCAATCAGGTGCTCTTCTTTCTTAAGCTGGCTGCTGCGGTAGTTCAACATGTTCTGCAAAGTCACTTGCTTGCCTTGGCTTTCCAATTGGGCATGTAACTTTTCAGCGATTTTACGGCTGTTACCTGTTTGGCTACCGTACAATACGGTGACTTTTTGGCTGACAGCAGGCGCCGCTGCGGCGGTCATGCTGAACTGCTCTAGTCCAGGTTGGCTTGTGGCTTGTAGCGACAATCCGTGAAGGTAACCACTCACCCAAACCTTTTGGGCCGGAGTCAGGTTGTTCACAGCATTGGAAGCCTGCTCTATTTGTTGTGGTGTTAGTAATTGCATCGTATTGTCTCCCACTTAATTAACCGCAAACGCCAGGCTCGGACCAGAAATACTGTTCCTCTTGTGAATCTTCTTCCATCTCTGAAGCACACTTTGACTCGTACTGAGTCTCGCTTGCTTCATAGGTGCTAGGAGTCACTTGCTGCTCGTCGTTAATTAATGTGGTCATGTCGCTCACCTGTTTTCTGTTAGTGAGGCCATTATAGCTATTTCAATTCTCTAATAAAGTGATACAATTTGATATTTAAATCAGTTTTTGAGATTGAAATGAAGCTATTCCAATTGCAGTTATTAAAGACCGTTCTTAATAATGGTTTGAATATTTCACGGGCTGCTCAGCAACACTTTGTAGTGCAAAGTGCCGTGAGCCGACAGCTAAGCCTACTTGAAGAAGAACTTGGTTTGCCGTTGTTTGAACGTAAAGGTAAACGCCTGCTGGATGCCACGCCCTTAAGTAAGGCAATTGTTGAAGAAGTAGATCTGATTGAGCAAGCCATTGAGAACATTCGCGCACTGGCAGATGACCACCGTGACGGCCGCCAAGGCGAGATACGCATCGCCACCACTCACATGCAGGCTAAATACTTTTTACCCGTGGTGTTAAATGAGTTTCGCCAGCGCTACCCACAGGTCAAAGTTAACTTTCTACAGGGTAACCCTCACCAGCTAGTTCAAATGCTGCACGACCGCCAAGCGGATATTGCAGTGTGTACTGAGGAGATTGCTGAAGATGAAGCGCTGATCACTCATCATTGCTATGACTGGAATCATGCGTTGATCGTCCCGGAAGACCATCCGCTGGCAGAAGGTGAGCTCAGTTTAAAACGCATTGCCGAGTATCCTATTCTTACCTATGTGCTCGGCTTTACAGGAAGATCAAAAATAGAGCAAGCTTTTGCAGATCTCAAACTAAGCATTGACACCAGCTTCTCCGCGACTGACAGCGATGTCATAAAAAGCTATGTAAAACTGGGTTTTGGTGTTGGAATAATAGCCAAGATAGCTTTCGTGCCGGAGGAAAGCCGTGGCCTGATATTAAGGGACCTTTCCGAGTTTTTTCCAGAGTCAGTCACCCGCATCGCCTATATGAAGAACAAACACCTCAAGAATTATATTACTGATATTATTGAAATAATGCAGGATGAGGGAAAGATCTTGCATGACAAAAATAATCCATAATGCCACCGGTTGCCATGGCATACATATATCTAACAATAGGTATTATTGATTATAGGTAATTCTAAATCTCATTATCAAGATTAGGGCTTAGCTATTGCCTATATATACATGTTTAAGTAGTATCATTACCACTATGTCATGAAGCGACTGCTAGATTTGAAATCATATCTTTGTGACATGGGCGGTATATTTACATCATGCAATGTGATGTTTTTAATTTCTTACGGAGGAATTCAATGGATTCTAACAATAGCTTGTATTGGCAAGCCAACCTGAGGCTGATGTATTTTTGTCTAGCCATATGGTTCGTCGTGTCATTTGGGTGTGGCATACTTCTCGTAGACGTTCTGAACAACTTCCAACTGGGTGGATATAAGCTCGGTTTTTGGTTCGCTCAGCAAGGTTCAATCTACGTATTCCTGTTCCTGGTCTTTTTCTATGCGTTCCGCATGAATCAGCTAGACAAGAAATTTAACGTTCAGGAGTAAGGGATAATCATGGATTTAAAAACGTTAACGTATATTGTCGTATTCAGCAGCTTTGCTCTGTACTTCGGTATTGCTTGGTGGGCTCGCGCTGCCAGCACTAGTGAGTTCTACGTAGCAGGTGGTGGTGTTCATCCTGTACTAAATGGTATGGCAACAGCCGCTGACTGGATGAGTGCTGCGTCATTCATCTCGATGGCTGGTTTAATCGCGTTCTTAGGTTACGGTGGATCTGTATTCCTAATGGGCTGGACAGGTGGTTATGTACTGTTGGCGATGTTACTGGCTCCTTACTTGCGTAAGCACGGTAAGTTTACAGTACCTGAGTTCATCGGCGATCGTTACTACTCAAACACAGCTCGTGTTGTAGCTGTTATCTGTCTAATCATCGCTTCTCTGACTTATGTAATCGGTCAGATGAAAGGTGTTGGTGTTGCATTCTCCCGTTTCCTTGAAGTTGACTACGGTCTAGGTCTTGGTATCGGCATGGTTGTAGTATGGGTTTACGCGGTAATGGGTGGAATGAAGGGTATTACTTATACTCAGATCGCTCAGTATTGTGTACTGATCTTTGCTTACACTGTTCCTGCGGTATTCATCTCTCTACAACTGACTGGCAACCCGATTCCACAGATTGGTCTGGGTAGCAAAATGATTGGTGAAGAGATTTACCTGCTAGACAAACTGGATCAGGTTTTGACTGATACTGGTTTTAAGGCGTACACCACTCAGTCTCTAGGCAGCACATTGAACATGTTCATGTACACATTGTCTCTGATGATTGGTACAGCGGGTCTGCCTCACGTAATCATGCGTTTCTTCACAGTACCTACCGTTAAAGATGCTCGTTCATCTGCTGGTTGGGCACTGGTTTTCATCGCTTGTCTATACACTGTTGCTCCTGCAGTTGGCGCAATGGCTCGTATGAACTTGATGGATACTCTGAAGCCAGTTGCTGGCCCTCTGGAATATGCAGAGCGTCCACAGTGGTTCAAGAACTGGGAAAACACAGGTCTTTTGGCCTTTGAAGATAAGAACGGCGACGGCAAGATTCAATACACTGCTGATGCTGAAACCAATGAAATGGTTAAAGTTGACCGTGACATCATGGTACTGGCTAACCCTGAGATCGCTCAATTACCTAACTGGGTAATCGCATTGATCGCAGCGGGTGGTTTGGCAGCAGCACTGTCTACAGCGGCTGGTTTGCTCTTGGCGATATCCTCCTCCATCTCGCACGATTTGATGAAAGGGGTGCTGATGCCCAACATGACGGAGAAGACCGAACTTATGTCGAGTCGACTGGTTATGACGGGCGCAATCCTCGTGGCAGGTTATCTCGGTCTGAATCCACCCGGATTCGCAGCGGGTACGGTGGCACTGGCCTTTGGTCTGGCAGCTTCCTCTATCTTCCCTGCGTTGATGATGGGTATCTTCTCTAAGAAGATCAGTGGTACTGCAGCAGTATTGGGTATGTTGTCAGGTATCAGCATCACATTGTTGTACGTGTTCCAGCACAAAGGAATCATGTTTATCCAGGGTACTGACTTCCTTGGCGACCTTGGTCCTAACTGGTTCATGGGTATTTCACCAGAAGCATTCGGTGCGGTTGGTGCAATCGTGAACTTCATCGTTGCCTTCGTTGTTACGAAGATGACTGGTGACGCTCCTAAGCACATTCAGGAAATGGTAGAAAACTTCCGTATTCCTTCAGGTGCAGGCGCAGCAGACACAAGCCACTAAATTTTAGTGCTCGTGATTGCTTAAGAGAAAGGCTCCTTTAATGGGGCCTTTTTCATATCCGCAAGACTAATTCGCCAGCCTTTGACTAGCGTCAACCCTCACCGCAACTCGATATACGATACTTAACCGATCAGCTCTGAACAGGTGTCAACATGGATATTGAACTTAAAGAAATTTGTGATTTTATTTCAGAAGTTACCCCACTGGATCGGCTTCCAGCAGTCACTCATGAGGCCTTAACTCAGGAGATGCGCATTCGCTATCTGAGACGAGGAACCCCACTGAAATCCAGTGGAAAGTGCGATCAGTTAATGATTATTCGCAAGGGTGCAGTATCCTTGAAAACTGATGATGGAAAGCTAGTGGGCAAAGCAGCTGAAGGCGATCTGCTGACTTTATTTATGCAAGAACCTGCCCTACCAACCCAGACCGGCGATGTCACCGAGGACTTGTTGGTTTACACCATTGATACCCAAGCACTGGATGAGATCCCTTGCTCGCCAGGTAGTGATGATCGCTCTGTGCTGAGTATGTTGATTCAGCATATTCGTGGCGGCCTCACCGAGAATTTACACCCGACGCCTGAAGATACAAAAATGGCGTCGGCTTTGATGTATAACACCATTGAACACATTTACAGCGCACCGGCGATAACCATTGCTAGTGGCTCTACGATTCGTGAGACTTCCGTCAAAATGTCGAAGCATCACGTGTCGAGCATTATGATTACTGAAGACGAAATGCCAATTGGCATCGTCACGGATACGGATATTCGTCGGGACTGTGTGGCTCAGGGCCTATCAACTGATACCGCCGCCGACCATATAATGTCGCCCAGCGTGATGTCGGTAAAACCCGATTTAAATGCCTTTGATGCTTTGATGTTAATGACCCGAAAAGGCATTCACCATTTGCCAGTCATTGCTGAGAATAAGCTCTTGGGCATGGTCACCTCGACCGATTTGATTAAATTTGAAAGTAAGAATGCGGTCTACTTAAGTAGCTCGATTAGCCGTGCACCCAATGTCGCCGCCCTATCTGAGCACAGCCGACTGATTCCGCAGCTGCAAGTCCAACTGACTGATATGAATGCTACGGCAGATCATATTGGTAAAGCGGTCAGTGCAATGAATGGCGCGATTACTCGCCGCCTGATTGAGATGGCCGAGAAAGAGTTTGGCCCACCGCCAGCGCCCTATTCATGGGTTGCCGCTGGCTCTCAGGCCCGACGCGAGCAAACTTCACATACCGACCAAGACAATGCATTGATCATTTCCGATGAGCTTAATCCTGCGGATATGGAATGGTATGCCAAGCTGGGTAAGTTCGTTTGCGATGGTTTAGCAGAGTGCGGCTTTATCTACTGCCCCGGCAATATCATGGCGATGAACCCGGAGTACCGTCAAACTCAATCGGTATGGGATGGCTACTTTAAAAATTGGATTGAGCGCCCCGACCCACAAGCTTTGCTGAATGCCAGCACCTTCTTTGACTTCCGTACCGTGTATGGCGATGAACATTTACTGGATGAGATTCGCGAGCGTATGTTGGCTCGCAGCCGCACCAGCACCCTATTCCTCGGACTGCTGGCGAAAAACGCCTTACAACTTCGCCCGCCACTCGGCTTCTTCCGTGGCTTTGTATTGGTTGATGACGGCGAACATAAAGATACTTTGGACTTAAAGCATAATGGTACTGCGCCAATTGTGGATCTCGCCCGTATTTATGCGCTATCTGAAGGTATCTCAACCGTCAATACCCGCGAGCGAATTCAACAAGCGGCCGGAACCAACTCCTTAAGTGAAGACGGTGCTGCTGACTTACTCGCCGCTTTTGAATACATTGGCGAGCTGCGTATTAAACACCAAACCCGCCAACTGAAACGCGGTGAGGCGGCGGATAACTTCCTGCCACCCAAAGATATCCCTCAACTGGAACGCGAATACTTAAAGGATGCCTTTAAAGTGATTCAAACTATGCAGACCAGCATCAAAATGAAATATTGAGGATAAAACTCTGTGAATATACTGAATCGGTTACTTGGCTACGAACGCACCCGTTTACGCTTATTACAAAAAGCACCGGCCGGGCCGCTCAGGGATTATTTGTCGGTGCCATTTCCGGATATGAAGGCACCGATCTCAGAGACACCCATGCTGTCGCTGGACTTTGAAACCACCGGACTCGTGCCCAGCAAGGATCAGATTCTCAGCGCCGGCTACCTGAATATTGATCATAATGAAATTATTCTGAAATCAGCACATCATACCATTATTGAAACCCAAGGTGCGCTGAGCGAGCAGAATGTGGTAATTCATCAGATTACGGATGATCGCAAGGATCGCGGAGAGAGCCTGGAGCAAGCAGTGAGCGACCTGCTTAAAGCACTCACCGGACGGGTAATGCTGGTTCACTTTGCCCGTATTGAGCGTAACTTCTTAAATCATGCCTGCATGAAGTTGTATGGCATGGCACCGGTTTACCCAATCATTGATACCTTTGCCCTCGCCAAGCAGCGCTTGGAAATGAAAAGTGCGGGTTTTGATCCTTCGGAATTGCGCTTATCAGCACTGCGCAGTTCGGCCAGCCTACCCCGCTATAGTGCCCATAATGCGCTAACGGATGCGATTGCCACCGCAGAGTTGCTACTAGCTGAGATCGCAATGATGAATTCCAAACAATCCCCGAGTTTAAAAAGCCTTCTACTGTAAAGTGTAAACGAGCTGCTATAATAGCCCGCATACTTACAGAATTTAGCGTGCTTTTTGAGGAACCACCATGTCCGTTTTTTTATTAACTTTTCTGATTCTTTGTTTGGTTGCATTTGGTATGTCACTCGGTGTTATATTAAACAAACGGGAATTGAAAGGTAGTTGCGGAGGCTTGGGTAATATCCCAGGCGTTAGCAATGACTGCTCTTGTTCTAAGCCTTGCGAGAAACGCAAAGCGCGTATGCAAAAAGAACAGGATTCCAGTGAGCCAGAAGTAAAGGAGTCACCGATCGAGTTTAGAAAACTCTGAATGGGTTGTAAGCGATCACCCCTATTTTAGCCATCAGGAGATACATCAATGCAGCAAAAACTTCATGTCAAAAATTACTTAAATCCAAATTTTATTACACTGAAGCCTGAGCAATACATTAAAGACGTTATCTTCGTGTTTAATAAAAACAAGATTTTTGGTGCTCCAGTGATGGATGATTTAGGCAATCTGGTAGGAGTTTTATCAGGTTCTGACTGCATTCAGGCCTCCATTGAAGCCAACTTTGACCCTGATTCTCGCCTGACTGTGGCAGATCTGATGACGCGCGATGTTAAAACCGTCGATGCCAGTTATAGCATTTTGTATATCGCTAAAGAATTTATGCAAACGCCTTACCGCTTTTTCCCGGTAATGGATGACAATCGCGTTATTGGTGTGATCAAGCGTGACGATATTTTGCGCGCAATTTCTGACGCATCCCGCTAATTACCAACTGCTTAAATAGAGAAACATTATGACCGTTCGAGCGTTTGAATCGCATTTCCCTACTATTCCAGACTCCGCTTTTGTGGATGAATCGGCAGTGGTTTCGGGTGATGTGGTTTTAGGTGAGCATGTTTCTGTTTGGCCTTGTGCGGTCATTCGTGGCGATGTGAATTACATCCGCATTGGTGACCGCAGTAATGTTCAGGATGGCTCAGTACTACACGTTACTCATGCTAATCCTGACTTTACCAGCAACACTGGCGCCGCGTTGATTATTGGCGAAGATGTTACAGTCGGGCACAAAGTGGTTCTACATGGTTGCACCATTGGTAATCGTTGCCTGATCGGCATGGGCGCGATTGTGATGGATAATACGGTCGTGGAAGATGATGTGATGATTGCCGCTGGTGCTGTCGTACCTCCGGGTAAGACACTGGAAAGTGGTCATCTGTATGTCGGTAATCCGGCACGTAAAGTACGACCCATTAGCGATAAAGAGCGGGCTTTTCTAACTTACTCACCGTCTAATTATATCAAGCTAGCAGCGCGCACCCGAACGGATCAAGCGAGCCACTAAAACAAACCTTCAGCGAGTGCCGATTAGAGCTGTTTTAGAAAATCGGCAATCGCCAGAGGGACTTGCCTTAAAGAGCGCCCTCCTACAAACATCCCAATATGGCCAGTTTCTACGGCCAGTTCTTCATATAGCCTCGCATCGACTATTGAGCTTAGCGCTTTGGATGAATCCGGCGGCACCAAATGATCCCGAGACGCATAGATATTAAAGACAGGCATTGTCAGCTTTCTCAAGTCGATAGCCTTCTCAGATAACACCAATCGCCCATCACATAAGGCATTTTGCTGATAACACTGATGCACAAATTCTTTAAACAAACGACCCGGCTGATCTGGCGAGTCTTCAATCCACTGCTCCATGGCCATAAACCGCTCGGCCATGCGCTGGCCATTAGTGGAGTCTTTAATCGTGGCACTATCCAGCAAATCCAGATATTTTTGAATACTTAGCGTCATAGGCTTTAAAGTTAAAAATACCTGAGCCAACATAGCACCCGATAGATTCATGCCTTTCTCACACACCGTCTCCAAATCTAAATAGCGTACCCACATGCTTAGCGTATCGTCTGCAGTATGAAAATCCACTGGCGTTACGGTAGTCACTAGAGCGCGGATTTTTTTGGGAAACATGGCGCTATAACACAACGCAAAGACACCGCCTTGGCAAACCCCCATTAGATCAATCTTGGGCGCTTGCGATAGGTCACGCATATAATCCACACAATGGTCGAGTGACTGATGCAAGTACTCACCCAAGCCCAATGCACTATGCAACACAGTAGGCGCTTTCCATTCCAGTAAATAGACGCTAATGCCCTGCTCTAATAAGCCACGAATCGTTGAGGTATCAGGGTGTAAATCGAGGATTGAAGGCCGGTTTACCATGGCATACACAATCAGCATGGGAGGCTTCGGGACACCGGAGGGGTCAACACTTGGCAACGGATGATAGTGATAGAGTTCACCCAGCGGAAAATCCAACACTAAAGAGCGCGCTGACGTGGGTCGCCAGGGTGCTTCCTGCTGATGTAAAAACCATGACGCATTGCCAAGGCGTTCAAACATCGTATCAGCCTCAGATTGGATATTCATCAGGTCATTAACCGCGTTTTTTATCGACGCACTTTAGTGTAAGTAATGCTCGATTTAGCTCACTACTTTGCTGCAATATTTTAGCATAATGGCGACACACTGATTCTTGCCTAACATACTGCAAATACTGAGTATCAAACAACGCAATCCATTGGCTAAATGCCTGCTTTGGATTACTCGCAATCAACGCCGATTGCTGCTGTTTAAACTGCATAAAGAGAAGCTGATAAAACTGCATAAACTCATTTTGAAACGTTTGTAGTGTCTCTAAAAAATCTCTAAGCTGCTTTTCAGAAACACCGATATTTATTTGTTTTTCTTGCTGAATTTTTTCCGTTGTAAGCTCAAGCCACTGATAGTGCTGATCGAATAACTGCTGCCCTTGTTCGATCATTGCCTCATCGGCCGCCAGACTTAACAGAAACTGTTGGTACGCCACGCCAGCATAGCGCATTTTTCTCACAATCAACGGTTCCGCTACTGCTGTTTGTGAGGAATTAGAATCGTCTGCTGGCTTCATTCTACCTTATACCGCGCGCTCAATTTGTAGTAGTATACATAACATCAACGAATGAACCTATTTGGATTCATCGGAAAGGAATAAGAGTTTTTATGGATCAAGCAATACGTCTAATTAAAAAATACCCCAACCGCAGACTTTACGATACGGAAGGTAGCCGTTATATCAAGCTAGTTGATATAAAAACTATGATTGAAGATGGCCTTGAAATTAAGGTCATAGATAGTCAAACCGAACTCGATATTACTCGCAGTATTCTGTTACAAATTATTTTGGAACAGGAGTCGAATGACGAGCCGCTCTTCACCACAGACAGCCTTGAAAAATTCATTCGTTATTATGGTGAAAACTCTCGTGAAGGTTTTAGTGACTTCATGAACAAAAATCTGCAATTTTTCCATCAACAACAGGTCACCATGCAACAGCAGATGAAGGATTTGATCACAACTAATCCGATGGATTTCTGGAAGCAGTCAACTGCTAAAAATCTGGAAATGTGGAAGCAAGTGCAGGATCGTTTCTTTAAAACCGCTAATCAGGACGATACCACCAACAAAAAATGACAATAGCAATCATTACGCACAGTGATTGCCTGAAACATGAGATGGGGATAGGCCACCCAGAAAGACCCCAACGCATACGGGCAATTGAAGATCAGCTGATAACTTCTGGAATCGGGGACTTCATGCATTATTATGATGCCCCATTAGCCACACCGGAACAGCTTGAGTTGGCTCATAGCCGCAAACATATCGATTACATTTTCGGGAAGTCACCACCTGATGACTCGATGATGGCTCATATCGACCCCGATACCTTTATGAATGAATTTACCCTGCAGGCCGCGTTACGGTCGGCGGGCTCCGCGATCTCTGCGGTGGATAAGGTATTGGGCGACAAGACTGAGAAACGTGTGTTTTGTAATGTGCGACCGGCAGGCCACCATGCTGAGCGTGATGCTGCGATGGGTTTTTGCTTCTTTAATAACGCCGCCATTGCTGCTCGCCATGCGGTTCGTGATTATGGGCTTGAGCGTGTTGCGATTGTCGATTTTGATGTACACCACGGTAATGGTACTGAAGATATTGTGGGCGATGACCCGCAAATTTTGTTCTGCTCAACCTATCAGCATCCGCTCTATCCAGAGCGCGCATTGCCTAGCAAGCCCGGCTTCTTAATTAATGCCCCACTCCCGGAAGGTGCAGGTGGTGCAGAATTTCGTGAGACCATCACAGAGCATTGGCTGCCAGAACTCAATGCATTTAAACCTCAGCTAGTTATCATTTCGGCAGGCTTCGATGCTCACCTTGAAGATGAAATGGCGGGTTTGCGCTTAGTTGAAGCAGACTACGCTTGGGTCACCAAAGAGTTGCGTAAGATTGCTGACGAGTATAGCGAAGGCCGCATTATCTCATTACTAGAAGGCGGCTACGACACCTCGGCGCTTGCCCGCAGCGTCGTTGCACACCTCAAAGTATTAATGAATATCTAAACGCTATCGTGTTTCAGGCGCATTACCCTAATCAGGCGATGCGCTTTGAAACAATCTTAATATTCATATCTTCAGGGTCGTTTGCGACCACAAAGCCCAAAGACCGCATTAATCCCAGCATTTTGAAGTTATTAGAAAGCACTTCCCCTTCAATCACACTCAGCCCTTTATCCTTTGCCACTTCAATCAACTTAGTCATTAAGCGATGCCCTAAGCCCTGATTTTGTCGTGCATCAGAAACCACTAAGGCAAACTCACAACTAACGTGGTCAGGGTTCGATAAGTAACGAGCCACACCTAATACTCTAGTCTCTTCAGACTCCTCGACAGCCACTACGGCCATCTCCAAGTCATAGTCAATTTGCGTAAAGCGCACCAGCATTTCACTGGATAGGTGCTGTAAAGCATGCATAAAGCGGAAATACTTCGCTTCAGACGATAAGCTATCGACAAAGGTTGTCACCAAACTGGCGTCATCTGGCCGGATAGGTCGCAAGACAATATCGGTACCATCGGCTAACTGCTGCTTTTCAACCACTCGCGCAGGATAAGGGTGAATCGCCATATGCGCATATTGGCTATTAGACACCTTGGGGTACATCACCCGGATGTGTGCATCCACAGCGATAATGCCATGCTCGTCCGCAATTAAAGGATTGATATCCATCTCTTTAATCCACGGCAACTCACAGGCCATTGCCGACACCCGAAGTAATACATTCACGATGGCATCCATATTAGCGGCAGGCATATTGCCAAATTCAGCCAGTAGCTGCTTAACCTTGGTACGGCTAATCAGCTTTTCAGCCAGCATAGAGTTTAGCGGTGGCAAGGCAACGGCATTATCGCGCATAATCTCGACCTTCGTGCCACCACTACCAAAGCTAATAACAGGGCCGAAAATGGAGTCAAACTTCAAGCCAATCATCAGCTCACGGCCATGTGGTGAGATATGCATTTTTTCGATCAAAATGCCGTCAACCCTAGCATCCGGACGCTTGGCTTTTACATTATCGATAATCTCACGGTACACATTACGTACTTTTTGGGCGCCTCGCACATTCAGCACCACGCCGCTCACTTCCGATTTATGCGTGATATCCGGCGATAAAATCTTCATCACGACTGGAAAGCCGATAGAGGTTGCAATGATTAATGCTTGCTCTGGCGAGGAAGCCACGCCATTGCGCACCGTATTGATCGCAAAGGCTTCTAATACCGCCATCGCTTCCTGAGAGGTCAGCGAGTTACGCTTCTCGGCTAAGGCTGATTCAATAATTAAGCGTGGCGCATCAACATCCGCACGCTCATGGCCGGTGGTGTATTTACTGGGCGATTGGAGTAACAATTTTTGATTAGTTTGATATGCCACCAAAAATGAGTAAGCACTCACGGTGGTTTCAGGGGTTTGATAGGTTGGAATACGCGACTTTGCTAACAAGACACGGGAAGACTTGATTTGCGTGCCCCCCATCCATGAAGTCAAAATAGGCTTTTTATGCTTCTCAGAGACTTGAATAATGGCCTTTGCCACATCTTCGGCATTCTCCAAGGCTAACGGCGTAAAGAAAACAATCACACCATCAACGTCTGCATCCTTCAGGCAAAGATCAACCGCTTTGGCATAACGCTCAGCTGTTGCACTAAACTGCAGATCCAACGGGTTGTGAGCGCGTAAATTACCACCAATTAAGGTACTTAACTGCTTTTTGGTCTCATCCGATGGATTAGCTAAGGTTAAGCCAATATCGACCGCGTGATCTGCTGCCAACGCACCAGGGCCAGCACCATTTGTGACAATCATTAAGCGTTTGCCAGCACTCTTATAGCGAGAGGATAAGATGCGCGCTGCCGCAAACAATTGATTAAATTCATTAATACGCACAACCCCTGAGCGGGAGAGTGCTTCTTCAAAGACTTGATCGCTACCTACCATGGCACCAGTGTGTGACATCGGGGTCTCAGTCCCGACATGGTAACGCCCTACTTTAATGGCGATGACTGGCTTGATGCGAGCAGCCGCACGCAATCCGCTCATAAAGCGCCGCGCATTATGTAAGCCTTCCAGATACAACAAAATACTCTGGGTATCGGGATCATTAACCAGAAAGTCTAAAATCTCACCAAAATCAAGGTCTGCAGAGCCACCGGTCGAAACCACTGCAGAAAAGCCGATATCATTGGAATCAGCCCAATCCAACATCGCACTACACACTGCACCTGACTGAGAAACAATGGCTAAGTTGCCGCCGATACTCTTACTAAAGCTACAACTGATATTTAATCCGGACTTTGGGCGGATAAAGCCGCTGGAATTGGGGCCAAGTAAGCGAATACCGTAGTTTTTAGCGATTTCGACGACTTTTTCTTCGAGTGCAGCACCAGCGGAGCCTGATTCACCAAAGCCCGCCGAAATCAGTACAACGCTTGAGACGCCATGCTCGCCACATTGCCGCATGATTGACAGTACATTTTTAGCGGGCGTTGTAATAATGGCTAAATCAACCTGCCTGCCTAAGGTTTTCAGGTCGGCATAACACTTATAACCCTGCACTTCTTTGTGCTTAGGGTTAATCGGGTAGATATCCCCCTTAAAGTCATTATTTATCAAATTCTTAAAGACGGCATAGCCGACTGACTTAGTGCGCCCGCTAGCACCAAACATCGCTACCGATTTTGGTGAAAACATTGAGCTTAGGTAATGTGGCCGCATGGCTTTTCCTACTTATAATATCCGTAAACTTAATTATAACTATTAAGTGGTTAATATATAGATATATTTCTGACAGAAGATTGGCTTTCATTAATATAAGCCCCTTGACACACCCGCATTCATAGCATAATTTGTGCATTGCAGCAAACTTCAATTTGCCCGCCTGGCAGAGTGGCGACAGGCGCCTCATCAAAACAAAAGGAACAAGATCATGGGAAATAAAAGAATTGCATTAGTCACCGGTGGCAACGGCGGTATCGGCGAAGCCATCTGTAAGGCACTGGCTGATAAAGGCTGTACTGTTGTTGCAGGCTACTACCCTGGCGATAAAGAGAATGCTGAAAAATGGCAGACTGAAATGAAGGGTAGTGGCTATGACGTAGAGCTAGCCGCTGCTGATGTCGCAGATTTTGAACAAACCCAGTTAATGATTGCGAATGTTGAAGAAGGCGTTGGCCCAATCGATATTTTGGTTAACTGTGCCGGTATCACACGTGATAGCAGCCTGAAGAAGATGGATGTTAGTGACTGGAACGCGGTTATCGACACTAATTTGAACAGTGCCTTTAATGTCACCAAACCAGTAATTACTGGTATGATGGGGCGCGGATTCGGTCGAATTATCAATATTTCTTCGGTTAATGGCCAGCGCGGTCAGTTTGGTCAGCCAAACTACTCAGCGGCTAAAGCGGGTTTGCACGGCTTTACCATGGCTGCTGCGCGCGAAGGTGCACGTAAAGGTGTTACTGTTAACACAGTATCACCAGGTTATGTCGCCACAGCGATGACCTCAGCAATGCCTGAAGCTGTTCTGGAATCAATTGTTAATGAAGTACCGATGGGCCGCATGGCACAGCCAGAAGAAATCGCACAAGCGGTTGCCTGGCTCGCTGATGATAACTCTGCCTATGTAACTGGAGCCAATATCCCAGTTAACGGCGGACTATTCATGAGCTTTTAAGCTTTAAACATTGGGAAGGAGAGCATTTTATGAGTGATGATGTAGTAATTGTTGCCGCCGGACGTACCGCAGTTGGCTCATTCGGCGGCAGCCTTGCCGGTTTACCTGCAGTTAGCCTTGGAGCAACAGTCGTCGCTTCACTGTTAAAGCAAACCGGTATTGACGCTGGCACCGTAGATGAAGTTATTCTTGGTCAGGTATTAACCGCCGGCGTAGGCCAAAACCCTGCTCGTCAAACAGTGATTGCGGCTGGCATGCCAGAATCAGTCCCTGCGATGACGATCAACAAAGTCTGTGGTAGTGGTTTGAAGTCTATTCAACTGGCTTATCAGGCAATCAAATGCGGCGATGCTGACATTGTGATTGCGGGTGGTCAGGAAAACATGAGTGCGTCGCCACACGTGTTACCACACTCTCGTGACGGCCAGAAGATGATGGACTGGAAAATGAAAGATACGATGATCCAGGATGGATTGTGGGATGCTTTCAATGACTATCATATGGGTACAACCGCGCAGAATATCGCGGATAAGTACGAGATCAGCCGTGAAGCTCAGGATCAGTTTGCCGCTGCTTCTCAACAGAAAACAGAAGCCGCACAAGCTGCGGGTAAGTTTGATGATGAAATCGTTCCGGTTTCTATTCCACAGCGTAAGGGTGATCCGGTTATCTTTAATCGTGATGAGTTCCCACGTGCAGGCACCACTGCTGAGAGCTTAGGCAAGCTACGTGCTGCTTTCTCACGTGATGGCACAGTAACCGCTGGTAATGCGTCTGGTATTAACGATGGTGCTGCGGCGGTATTAGTAATGAGCGCAAGCAAAGCCGCTGAGCTTGGTTTGACACCATTAGCTAAGATCGTAGCGTATGCTTCAACGGGTGTTGATCCTAAGATCATGGGTACCGGGCCTATTTCTGCTAGCCAGAAATGTCTGAAGAAAGCAGGCTGGGAAGTCTCTGATTTGGATTTGGTTGAAGCCAATGAAGCGTTTGCCGCTCAAGCCCTATCTGTGAATATGGATATGGGTTGGGATCCTGCTAAGGTCAACGTTAACGGTGGAGCCATTGCTATTGGCCACCCGATTGGCGCTTCCGGAGCACGTATTCTGGTTACCTTGCTGCACGAAATGAAGCGTAGCGACGCTAAGAAAGGTCTTGCCACGCTTTGTATCGGCGGCGGTATGGGTATTGCGCTAGCAGTAGAGCGTCCATAATCCCAGTACCAAAACATGTTTGCGGTTAGCAGACGAAACAAGGCCCGGTTTGCAGCAATGCACCGGGCCTTGTTTTTGGTGCATCAAATTCAGTATAAATAACGAAGACATTACAGATAATTTAAATTAATGGGACAAACGGTAGCTTAGCCACTAGTATAGAGCTCCGTGTCGTTCGATTAATTAGCTGCCAGAACCATCCCAAAAATCAGATAGCCCCCCCCTAAGCGTTTGATTTTAAGGAATGTTTTCTATTCACACTGATAAGAAAACTGCTCATCCAACCATCGAGCAGGAAATGTGTGCTATTTACTCAACATTGCCCTTACAATATACCTTATCTACATAGAATCAAGGATACAGCTATGCATCTAACCCATGTTACGCAATCACCTGAGCCGTCTATACCATTGAGCCTTGCCGCTAAGCAGGGAGAAGGCAGCAGTAAGCCAAGCCAATCAGCTGATGACAACTCGTCTCGTAACAGTAAACTTGCGAACATTCTGATTGCAGATGACTCCAATACCGAACGTACACACCTCAAAAAGGTGCTGGAATCGGCAGGTTATCACGTGTTAGTCGCAAGCTCCGGGAAGGAAGCGTTGAGCATTGCCCAAAGTGAGCTGCCGGACCTGATCTTACTGGATATCATTATGGAAAATGGCGATGGCTATCAAACCTGCCGCTCGCTAAAGCGCAATGCCGTCACTGAACATATCCCAGTGATTATGGTATCCAGCAAAAGCAATGCGGTTGATCAACAGTGGGCTAAAAAGCTCGGCGCGCTGGACTACATCATTAAACCGTATAGCGACCAAGAATTACTCCAACGCCTGAATGAAGTCTGATTTATGACTGCTGATATGCAAGCAAGCGAGACTGAAGAGTCAACGGCGATTACCCTATTCTCCTACACGGTTGAAGGCTTTAACATTCTTCTGGAGCGAGACCTGAAGACGGAGATTATCGAACAGCGCAATATTTTCCCGATTCCGCATGCGCCCAGCTGGTGCAGCGGCATGATCAGCTTACGTGGAAAACTAATCCCCGTATTGAATTTACATGGCTTATTAGCCAACAGTACGCAGGCAGCGGGCAAATGGTTACTGGTGGTTGAGTCCCAACCTTTACCACAAATTGCAATTCGCATTGATAGCTTACCCAGCCAGCGCCAGATCGAGCCGAATGACTTCACCGCAGTCTCTGGCGACGCTCTGCCCAACTGGTTAATTCAGCAATGCACTCTCTCTGGCCATACATTCTATCGGGCCAATCATCACGAATTGTTCGAACAACTCATTCATGAGAATGATACACAGCAAAGCGCTCTGGAAATTGAAGTATGAGTACACAGGTAAAGCATGAAATACAAGGCGGTATTTTATCCATTCGTTCACGGGTGGCACTGTCAGTTACCGCACCACTGCTAATCTTATTGCTAGTGAGTGTGATGAGTTTATGGGCCCTGATCAATGGCTCGGAAGCGCTCGGTAACCTCAATGACTCCAGTATTCAAACTCAGCAAACCACTCAGATTAAAGATACACTGCAAGATGAGATCATTACACCGCTGTATAACATCCGGTCTGCATCACTCTCGCCGGCATTGGGCTTAAGCCGTCTAAAGTTTGATCGTACTGATTTTGATAAAGAGTGGGATACTTACCTCAGCTCACTCGGTAACAGCAATCCTGATACTGTCGCGGAAATGGCTCGGGGTAAACGATTTTTAGACCAAGGCCTTGATAAGCTCTTTAATGTGCTGGCGCGAACAAAATCAGATAACCTCAGCGAATTCGTTAAGGCTAGTAGCTACTTTGTGGTTAACGAGTCCTCAGGAATGGGCTTTGTATTTGACGATATTTCGGGTTTAGCCAGTACCTTGAACAATGCGCTCAAAGATCAAATCAATAAAAATCGCCTGAGTAACCAGCAGGTTTATAATGAATCTAAACATAATATCGATCTATCAACCTCGACCATCGCGACGGTCATTCTACTCGGTTTGATCTTCATTCTGGTATCCGGAATTCTGTTATATAGCTCGATAGCACGCCCAATCGACCACCTAAGACAAGTGGTTAACCAGTTGGCTCGCGGAGACTTAGGCATTCGCTCACGGCTACGCGGTAATGATGAATTAAGCCGCCTGGGTGATGCATTCAACTCAATGATGGACGAACGTAGCGCACTGAAAAATCAGGTAGATAAAGATAATGAAGCCATAAACCACTCTGTATTCTCCTTGCTGGAAGCCGTTTCTGATTTAAGTGACCGTAACCTCACCGTTCGCGCCATCGTTACCGAAGATGCTACCGGCCCATTGGCGGATGCGATTAATCAGCTGGCTGAGGACACGACTGAAGTATTGAACCGGGTTAAAGAGATTGCCGCATCGGTACAAGAAACGGCGGAATCGGTTAACCAACGCTCGCAGTCTGTAAGCCGGTTAGCGCTTGAAGAGCATGCTGAAGCAACTGAAACAGCCAACCAAATTGAGCACATTCGTAAGCGTCTTGCCAGCATTGCCTCGGCTGCAACTCAAACCAATGAGGTGGCTGGCGTAACCTCTAACCGTACTCAGAATGCGTTCCAATCGGTATCCCGCTCAATGAGTAGCATGACGGATATCCGTAATACGGTACAAGATACGGGTAAACGGATTAAGCGCTTGGGAGAGCGTTCGCAAGAGATCAGCTATATCACCGACATCATTAATGGCATCGCCGAGCGAACCACAGTATTGGCATTGAATGCCAATATGCAAGCCATGGCAGCCGGTGATGCAGGTAAAGGCTTCTCTGTGATCGCCGATGAGATTCAGCGCTTAGCAGAAAGCTCACGCGAATCAACCAGCCAGATTTCTACGTTGGTTAAAAACATCCAGCAAGAAACCAAATCAACAATTGCGACCATGGATCACACCATTGAGCAGGTAGTTGAAGGCTCCGGGCTAGCTGATGAAGCGACTCGCCAAATGCAGGAAACCCTCGAAGCAACCAACCAATTAACCGCCTCGGTTAATGACATCGCCAGCGCCTCACACGAGCAGATGGAGATGAGTAATACCCTGCAAGCACGTGCTACCCGCATCGTTGAGACCACCACGGCAACGGGTAAAGAAATGGTTGTGCTTACTGAATTGACCGGCGACATGTCTGACTATGCGAAGCAGCTGGTTGACTCGGTTAACGTCTTCAAACTTGAAGCCTGATATGCTGAACGGGAAACGTTGATATGATGACCGATTACGCACAGGAAATGGCTGATGAACTTGAGGATGTGGCACTTCAACTAGCCGGTCTTGGAATGTTTGAGGCAGAAGATACTGGGCCAGCTGCCGAAGCTGTTATTGCTGAATATCAGCGATTAAAAATGGCCGCTGAAATGCTGGAGTATGCCCCGCTCCAGCCGCTAAGTGACTGGCTAATAGAGAACACAGAAACCGCAGCCAAGCAAAATGAGACCTTTGCCAGCTTACAAAATGGTGGGCTCTTTTTTGAATGGGCTGAATTACTGGCTGCCAGCCTGCGCCAGCAAGATACGCTACTGCTGCCAGAGTTAACCAGCTCACTGACTCATCCGGATTGGCCAAACGAGTTGCCCACGGCTATCTTAGAGTCGTTATTACTGTCTATTGCTCAACCGAATGGTACAGCCACCTCAACAGATGAGTTTGAAGCGGTAAATGACGGCAGCGTTGAGGCGCAGGCTAATGAAGTCCCAGCGGCAGTAGAGCCTCAAACAACTAGCCAGTATTCAATACTTTGGGACCCGGACATTCACCCGGAAATACTCAGCGCATTCTTATCCGATACACCTGACCAAATTGCAGAGACGACTTCCCTGCTCCAGACCATCGCTCAAGGTAATGGCACTAAAGAGCAGCATCAACTCGCGGCCAGACTCACCCATACCATCAAAGGTGCTTGTGGCGTGGTGGGTGTTACGTCGATTGCGGTACTAACCCATCAGCTTGAAGAAATTCTAGAATACTCGGTTGATAGCAAACTCCCAGCTGAGACACAGGAGCTACTCGCAGAAGCCGCAGATTGCTTGGATAGCATGAGTGACGCCATGCTCAATAACCAACCGCTGCCACCCGAATTTGAGCCACTACTTGAGCGGCTAGACGCCACGGCTAAGTACTTAAAATCAGCAGAAGCCGAACTTGATGACGATGAAGAAGTTGTCTTTGAAGCACCAGAGTCAAGCAACAAACCGCAAGATAATAGCAAAGAGCTAGCAAAGCCTGAGAATAAACTCACTGCGCCTTCTGAGTCTGAAAATATTCTGCTGTCTACCCAGCTCATGGCTGCTCAAATGCTCAATGAGCCACCGACCAAAAATTCCGCAAGAACTAGCCGCGCACTTAGCAATGAGCCATCAATGCGGGTACCCATCAGCCTGATCGATGACCTGCTAAACCTTGCGGAAGAGCTAGTCACCTCAACCAGTCAAATCAATGATAAGGTCAAACGGGTACTGAACCAGAGTTATGAATTGCGCCAACAAGATGATCGTATCAGTAGCAACCTCGACGAATTAGAATACTCTATCGACCAGCAATTCCGACAGGTTCGCCAACAAACTCAGAATAACTCCGACTTTGACCAGTTGGAGCTTGAAGTTTACAACGAACTGCACAGTGTGCATGGCTTATTGAGTGAAACGATTGCGGATAATCGCGAAATCGAACGCAGTATGCAGCAAAATATTCGCGAGCTTAGCGATCAACTGCATTCGCAGCAACGCATTAACCGCGAGCTGAATGCCACCATACTCGATACCCGCATGGAGTCACTGGAAACCTTGGCACCACGTTTGGAGCGTATCGTTCGTGAAACCTGTCGCCAGACCGACAAGCAAGCTGACTTAAACATTATCGGTAGTAATTTGGCGGTGGATACTGACATTCTAAAAGGACTGACAGATCCCCTGCTCCACCTGCTTCGCAACGCGGTCGATCACGGTATTGAAACACCGGAGCAACGACTTGCTAGTGGCAAGCCAGAAAGTGGCCAGCTTGAGCTAAGCTTTAGACAGCAAGGCCGCTACGTAGAAATGACGCTGAGCGATGATGGCAAAGGCATGACTGCCGAAGCTATTTACGAGCGCGCTTTGCAATTAGAACTCGTTTCACCCGATCAAGCCTTAAGTGAAACGGATAAATTACAGCTAATTCTGTTACCGGGCTTCACTACTCGTGATGTCGTCAGTGATATCTCCGGGCGTGGCGTGGGAATGGATGTGGTACGTGATGCGGTCTCTCGTCTACGTGGCACACTCAAACTGGAATCAACGCCCAATGCGGGCAGTCAAGTCCATATTCGCCTGCCATTAACACTGGTCGCCGCCAATACGCTAATGGCCAAAGTGGCTGGCAATACGGTCGCCATCCCGGTTGATAGTATTGAGCGCTTGCATACCCTGGCGCCCGGCAGCATTAACTCAATTGATGGCAAGCTAACCACCGATATCAACGGCAAAGATTATCAGGTTAGGCAGCTCTCTGAGCTATTAGGCTGGGGAAATCCTGCGCCCGATCGGCAAAAAGCCCATAATGTGGTTTTAATTGAGCACCTCAATCAATCCTATTCACTGATTGTAGATACTGTATTGCAGCCCCGGGAAGTGGTCGTAAAGTCGCTTGCACCGTGGCTCAGTAGCGTGCGTGGTATCAATGGCGCTTGCTTATTAAGTGATGGTGCGGTGGCTGCAGTATTAGACTTACCGCGTTTAATACAATCTCAACAAGCAACGGTCGCATTTAGCCGTGAAAAGCCCAAAGTACAAGAAAATGCCTTAGTGCTGATTGTCGATGACTCAATGAGTAACCGCAAAGCGTTGAGTATTACCGCAAAGCAACTGGGTTATCGCACGGTCACCGCTATTGATGGCGAGGAGGCGCTGGAAGAAATTGCTAAAGCGGTTCCCGATTTAATCCTTAGTGACCTTGAAATGCCGCGAATGAACGGACTGGAACTGGCGAAAGCGGTACGAGCAAATACTGAACTTAAGCGCATCCCGTTTATTATGGTTACCTCACGCGCGACCAATAAACACCGTAAACAAGCGCAATTGGCTGGCGTTAACGACTATCTGGTTAAGCCGGTTGACCGTGATACGCTTCAGACATACATTGAAAAATGGTTAAACTAACGGCATCCAGATTATGAGTGAGTCCAAACTTTCCATGACACCACCTGCCAACCCCAGTGCTGATATTAGTATGTGCTTTATCGGGCTGCCGGATGCTGACCGGGCAACCTTTGAGCGTGTGGTGAGCTTTTGCGCCGCAAAAGGGCAACACTTCAAAATTACCAGCGATACGGCTGCTAATATTCTAGTGACTGATGATAATGACTCTGCGATTGCTGCAGCTCAGCAAATACAAGGTGACAATACCTTGCTGGTAGTTACCGCCAATAAAGAATGTACGGCGGGTGACTTTCAGCTGGTGCGTCCACTATTGGTTACGCGCGTGATGCGCATGATGGAAAACTTGAGTAAGCAAGGTGGCAAGCAACCTGCAAGCTCAGCTCCTAGATCTTCTGCCGCTGCAACTAAAGCTCCCAGAGCAGATGAAACGACAGCCTCACAATCAGCTACAGCTGCTATCAGCGACCAGAGCAAACCAGCTGCAAGCACAGTCGCACCCAAAAATTCCTATCTCGCCTTAATTGTGGATGACAGTGCCCCGATCCGTAAGCAATTAGAGATTGAGTTAAGAACGTCCGGTATGCGCAGTGAATTTGCAGAAAGTGGCGAGCGTGCTTTAGAGATGATTGGCAGCAAGACCTATGACCTGATTTTTCTGGATATTATGATGCCAGGCATTGATGGCTATGAGACTTGCGGCAAAATTCGCAGTAATCCTCAATATAAAAAGACGCCTGTCATTATGCTAAGTGGCAAGACTTCACCATTAGATGAAGTACAAGGCGTGATTGCGGGTGCATCGACGTATCTAACCAAGCCGATTAAGCACGATCAATTTCAGAAAGTAACCCATCGTATCACCCGTTGGCTGGATGAGTTTCGTAAATAATAAACGATACAAATTTCAGGCATAAAAAAGCTCCCAAATTGGGAGCTTTTTTGTACTCAGCCTAAATTACGACTGATCGTTATCGTTCTTTGGAGCTTCAGGTGCCTTTGGAACAGCATCTGTTGCAGGCTTAGCAGCAGGTGCTTCGGCCTTTGGTGCGACTGGCTTTGTTGGCTCAGCTGGAGTTGCCTTTGCCGTTGGCTTAGTCTCAGCTTTCGGCTTAGCCACTACTTTAGTTGCAGTACTCTTAGTCGCAGTTGATGGCTTAGTAGCTGCCGTCTTTGAAGCCGTTGCAGACTTAGCCGCAGTCGTTTTCGTTGCTGTCGACTTAGTTGCCGCAGGCTTAGCCGGTGCTTTTTTCACTGCTGGCTTTTTAGCCGCTGTTTTACGCACTGGTGCTTTTTTAGCAACTGGCTCTAAAACAGTGTACTCAAGCTTCGGAACAGGCTCACCCTTCTTACACTTCACATAAGTACCCGGTGCATCCTCGATCACTTTCAGAGGACCAGCACCTGGAATACGTGCGGCAATCGTTGAGTCATCTTGTGAACGAACCCAACGCTCCCACTCAGGCCACCAAGAACCAGTGAATTGCTCAGCATCATCTGCCCATGCGACTGGATCATCCGGCAAATCATCCGTCATGCGGTAGCCGTATTTTTCCTGTGTTGGTGGATTAACGATACCCGCAATGTGACCAGAACCACCCAGAATAAAGCGAACTTTGCCACCTAGCAGCTTGGCACCTTTATAAGTCGATAACCATGGCGCAATGTGATCGTCTGCCGCAGAGATAAAGCATGCTGGAATATCAATCTTAGACAGATCAACATCAACACCTGCAACACTCAGAGCTTGTGGCTTGCACAGCTTGTTTTCCAGATACAGATTACGTAGGTACCAAGAGTGCATCTTAGCGGGCATACGCGTTGAATCAGAGTTCCAGAACAGCAAATCAAATGGACGTGAATCATTGCCCAACAGGTAGTTGCTGATGTAGAAAGACCAAATCAAGTCATTGGCACGCATCAGGTTGAATGCGCCAGACATGCCCGCGCCATCCAAATAACCCTGATCATTCATTCTTGATTCAAGATTCTGCAGCTGGCCTTCATCAATAAAGACGCCTAACTCACCTGGATCAGAGAAGTCGAGCATCGTTGTGAAGAAGGTAATACTCTTGATACGATCATCGTTTTTCTGCTTCATGTAAGAAAGCGTCAAACTCATCAGCGTACCGCCGATGCAGTAACCAATCGCATTCATTTCGCTTTGGCCGGTGATTTTCTCAACCGCATCCACAGCAACCAGCGTGCCTTCAGTCATGTAGTTTTCAAAGCTAACATCACCATAAGTCTCATCCGGATTAACCCAAGACACAACAAATACAGTGTGGCCTTGATCCGTCAGCCATTTCAGCAATGAGTTCTTAGGCTGCAAATCCAGAATGTAAAACTTATTGATCCAAGGCGGTACGATCAGCATTGGACGCTTCAGTACTTTATCCGTCGTCGGCGTGTACTGAATTAACTGGAACATGCGGTTTTGGAAAACCACTTTACCTGGTGTCGCACCAACGTTTTCACCCAAAACAAAGGCTTCAGTGTCCGTCATTTTGATGTTTAGCTGGCCGGTACCTGTATCCAGGTCCGCCATCATGTTTTTCAGGCCATTAACCAGGTTCTCACCTTTAGTTTCCAGCACTTTTTCGATAACAGCAGGGTTAGTCGCCGCAAAGTTAGTTGGCGACAACGCATCCAAATAACGCTCTGTGAAGAACTCAACTTTTTCAGCGGTTTTCTCATCCAAACCTTGAACATCAGTCACCACATCGCGCATCCACTTGGATGTCAGCAGGTAAGACTGTTTGATGGTGCCAAAGACTGGGTTGTTGTTCCACTCCTCATGCTTAAAGCGGCGATCGCCTGCATTCTCAGTAATAACTGGTGGCGCAGCCTGCCCTAACATGGAGTTAAATACTTGCTGTGTCAGTGCGACTGAGTCCTGCCAAAATTGCATATTGGCATCAATCAGTTTCTTCGGGTCGCTACTGACTGCTTTTAACCATTCTGAGTATGCTTCAGACAGATTAAATGGGTCCAGGTTTTTGCTTTCTTTAGACGAAACAAAATCCTTTACTAAATCTTGGATATGTTGGAAATTTTGCTGCATGGCTTCTGTCGCTGCGGCCAAATTCTCGGCGGCGGCATCACGTTGTTCGTGTTCAGACATTATGATTCCTTTACTCAATTGACACAGGTGGCATTATCGGTGGCTATATCAGTAGTCGTATCCACACCAAACGATCTTCATTAGCTTATCAGCAATAGAGATTAGATCAAATGTCTGAAATGCTGCACATAATCAAAAATCTATTGCGATTGCGGTATTACCGCTAAATTTTGTATAACTTGGATTAGCATAACAGCTTATTGTGCAGCGCACAATAACACTCATTTAAAGAGTACATGCCTGTTTTTGTTGATTTAGATCATGTCACAAAGTGGCATTTAGAGGCTATACTTTATGAAAATCTAAAAAGCTATTATATCGACGGCTAATAGAGACAATTAGCCACAGCACTTAGATTCTGATCGTCAAAATGTTAGTATGCTATTTGAATTGAGTTAGGAATCCACGCCAGTGGGCCCTAGTTTATGTTGAGTTTTATCCCAGGGAGAAATGCACTTATGTCTGAAAGAACTTACCCGGTTTCGGCTGAATTTGCTGCACAAGCAAACATCAACAAAGAACAGTACGAAGAAATGTATGCACGTTCGATTGACGACCCTGAAGGATTCTGGGCTGATCAGGCAAACAAGTATGTCACTTGGTTTAAGCCATGGTCTAAAACGCTGGACTGGAGCTTCGATCAGGAAGATTTGCACATCAGCTGGTATAACGATGCCAAGCTAAACGTCTCCTACAACTGTATCGACCGTCACCTTGAAAAGCGTGCCGATCAGGTTGCCATTATCTGGGAAGGCGACAGCCCCGAAGATACCCGCAAGATTACCTACCGCGAACTGCACGAAGAAGTCTGTAAGTTTGCTAACGTTCTAAAAGCACGTGGCGTTGAAAAAGGCGATCGCGTTTCTCTATACCTCCCAATGATTCCTGAAGCAGCCGTTGCAATGCTGGCTTGTACACGTATCGGTGCGGTTCACTCGATTGTATTTGGTGGCTTCTCTCCCGAAGCACTGGCTAGCCGTATTCAGGATTCTGATTGCCGCGTTGTCATCACCGCTGACCAATCTATGCGTGGTGGTCGTCGTGTACCACTGAAAAGCAATGCAGATGTCGCATTGGCTCACTGCCCTAACGTACATACCTGTATCGTTGTTAAGCGTGGTGGTGACCCAGTTGAGTGGAACGAAGGCCGTGACGTTTGGTACAACGAAGTCGTTGATGCGGCAAGTGCTGAGTGCGAGCCTGAGGAAATGGATTCAGAAGATCCGTTATTCATTCTATACACATCTGGTTCAACGGGCACCCCGAAGGGTGTTCAGCACACAACAGGTGGTTACTTAGTTCAGGCGGCAATGACGCATGAAGCCGTATTTGACTATAAAGACGGTGATGTTTACTGGTGTACAGCGGATGTGGGCTGGGTAACCGGTCACACTTACATCGTATATGGTCCACTGGCTAATGGTGCAACGACTGTTATGTTTGAAGGTATTCCAACTTACCCAAGCATTTCTCGTTTCTGGGATGTCGTTGATAAGCACAATGTCAGCATTTTCTACACAGCGCCTACGGCAATCCGCTCCCTAATGGGTGCTGGTAACGAGCCAGTTGAGTCAACCTCTCGTGCAAGCTTACGCGTACTGGGAACGGTTGGTGAGCCAATCAATCCTGAAGCATGGGAATGGTATTACAACGTGGTGGGTAACGGTAAGTGCCCAATCGTTGATACTTGGTGGCAGACTGAGACCGGTTCTCACATGATGACGCCATTGCCAGGTGTTAATGCACTGAAGCCAGGCTCTGCAATGCAACCATTCTTCGGCGTAAAGCCAGTGCTGCTGGATGATGAAGGTAACGAAATTCTAGGTAACCCTGCTGCCGGTAACTTGGCAATTGACCGTCCTTGGCCTTCAATGCTGCGTACTGTATTTGGTGATCACAAGCGTTTCTATGAGACGTACTTCTCCATGTTTAAAGGTTACTACTTCACTGGTGACGGCGCACGTCGCGACGAAGATGGTGACTACTGGATCACCGGTCGTGTCGATGACGTACTGAACGTATCCGGTCACCGTTTAGGAACTGCTGAAATTGAAGCGGCACTGGGCTTACATGCAAAAGTGGCTGAAGCCGCAGTTGTTGGTTACCCACATGACCTGACAGGTCAAGGTATCTATGCCTACGTGACGTTGATGGATGGCGAAGTGGGTACTGATGAATTGAAGGCTGAGCTAGTGAAACTGGTTCGCTCTGAGATTGGTCCGATCGCTAAAGTTAACCTGATTCAGTGGTCTGACAGCTTGCCTAAGACTCGCTCTGGTAAAATCATGCGTCGTATTCTGCGCAAGATCGCAACCAATGAGATTGATAGCTTGGGTGATACTTCAACACTGGCTGATCCATCAGTGGTTGATGACCTGATTGAGAATCGCGAAAACGCTTAATTCTTTATTGAGTGTTTAAGCAGAGGCCCGGTGTAAAAACCGGGCCTTTTTTATTGCGTGAGATAATTGCTCTGGAAAGTCTTTTGAGTTTCTAAGCAGCTAACAATGCAAACTCTTAGTCGCTATGACTAAGGCTCTCAGAGTAGAAAGTCGTAAAGGCACTAACCGGCTCCCGAGGCGTTCGGTAGCTATTAACCAATGCCGACTTATCCTCATAGCCCAAAGCCATTCCGCAAATCAGTCGCTCATCATCACTGGAATGCAGCAGACCTTTCACCACATCAGGGTATTCAGCAAGGGATGCCTGCGGACACGTTGCCAACCCCTCTCCCTCTGCGGCCAGCATAATGGACTGCAAAAACATGCCGTAATCCATATACGAGCCTGTTTCCATCACCTTATCGATATAAAACAACATCATCACTGGCGCATCAAAGGCACGGTAATTAGCCGCCCACTGATCTTGCTGGCGCTGCTTATCTTCCCGTTTAATATCCAAGGTGCCATACATTTGCAAGCCACAAGCACGACGACGATCTATATACGGCGATTGCCAGGTCAGCGGATAATAAGTCACTTCCATAGCCTGCTTTTGACCACTGCGAAATGCGCCCTCTAGAGCCTCTTGCATCTGCTGCTTGGCATTACCGGTTAACACCACTACTCGCCATGGCTGGGTATTGGTCCCTGAAGGCGAGCAAGCAGCTGCTTCCAGTATCGACTCAATCTGTGACTGGCTGACGGGCTTGTCCAGATAAGCACGGACTGACTTACGGGCTTTCAACGCGTCGTTAACGTTCATCTCTCCTCCAATTCATTTAAAAGCTACAGTTTACGTAAACGTAACCTTATCAAATTTTTAACAACATTGAACACCGTAATTAGCGATAATACGCATTAAGTATCGACGCCCCACATCACGCAACCAAAGACTATTCCATGTTGAAAACACTACTTAATATCACCGTCTGGATTATCATTGCCCTAATTATTTTATTTATCGGCAAACCTTATATACAAAGTTGGTTGCTGGATACCAATCAACCACGGGCGGTGATTGAGCGTGGTGACTATACGGCGGATGAAAAAAATACGATTGGTATATTCCAACGCACCAGCCCCTCGGTAGTGTTTATCTCAACATTAGACACCAAACTAAACCTTTGGACGCGCTCGGTTCAGGAAGTGCCCCTAGGCTCTGGCTCTGGTTTTGTCTGGGATAATCTGGGTCACATAGTAACGAACTACCACGTTATCAAAGACTCCTCATCTGCAACGGTGCGCTTATCAGATCAACGTACTTACGATGCGATCTTGGTCGGTGCCAGCCCGCGTCATGACTTGGCAGTACTAAAAATTAATGTACCAATCGGGCAACCAACCCCGGTGCCAGTGGGCCGCAGTAGTGACTTGCAGGTTGGCCAGAAGGTCTATGCCATCGGTAATCCATTTGGTCTGGACCACACGCTTACCAGTGGCATTATCTCAGCAACTGGCCGCTCAATTGACAGTGAGGCAGGTGGTCAAATCGAAGACCTGATTCAAACCGACGCGGCAATCAATCCCGGTAACTCAGGCGGCCCATTGATTGACAGTGCTGGCCGCTTAATTGGAATTAATACCGCCATCTATAGCCCCTCTGGCTATTCAGCAGGCATTGGCTTTGCCATTCCGGTTGATAGTGTAAACCGCATTGTTCCTCAATTGATTAGCCAAGGCCGCTATGTAAGACCTGTGCTTGGCATTGAAATGGATGATCGATACAACGCGATGATCAGTCGTCAATATAATGTACAAGGCGTTGTGGTGCTGGCAGTAACGCCGGGCAGTGGTGCTGCAAGAGCGGGCTTGACGGGTATCAGCCAACAAGCCAACAGCATCATCTTAGGTGATGTGATTCAGAAAATTAATGGTCGGGATGTGCAGTCAGTGGATGACTTGGCGGATATATTGGATGAATCTGAAGTTGGCGATCAGGTTGAGCTAACAGTCTATCGTGGTAATAGTCAGAAAACGTTAGCCGTGACTCTCACCTCACCGGACGACTACCGATAACTGCCCGCTTTTTAGCTCAGGAGTGACAACTAAAACCTGCAATAAGGCCTGTTTGCCTTGCAACGCATCCGGAACGGGGATGGTCAGTTGGCCCTTTGCATCCAAGGCCAGCTCTGAATAGAAGAACTGCTCAGGCTCATTAATGGCTATTGCCGAAGGCGTTACAGGTTTATGGGCTTGCAGTGCTTCTGCCTCCGTTTGAAAAGACTCAGTGCTCTCATCTGTATTAGAGAGCATTGAGAAAATCATAAACTCGGAAGCTTCACTGGAGTATCGCGCATTATTTTTGGTGCTATAAATAAAGTGAGGCAGTTTTAGTGGGGCAATTTTTTCAGGCACACCACTAGACTCTGAGAAACGCTGTGAATAATGAGTGACATTATTGCTAAGCGTCATAATCCGCTGCGAATCACGAGCATATAAACGGCTAAGGTCCGTCAATGGCGTTGGCTTATCGCCCTCCTGATAGGCTTGGATGCGAACGATGGCAGTACTACCTAGCCCAGAGACTGGCTGACCATGAATATCACTCACACTCAATACCCATGCTTGCTTTACCCGATCTGCGCCAGATGTATCAGCAGCCTCATCCAAGCTCAATGCATTAAGCTGCAAATTCAGTTGTTTGAGCGCCCAAGGCACATCCACAAAAATAGCCTCGGAGTACAGCTCGTTATCTCTCACCCACTCCAGATTAAAACTCAAACCACCCTGATGATTTTCCAGTACCGGATACTCCAACACATGCACACCCGGTGATAGCATTTGACTCGCCAGTTGCTGGCCTCGATGCAAAATACTGAGCCGCGTCCATTGTCCTTTAAGCCCGGAACCAACCATTAAACGTAAGGTCTTACCCGGTGCAATTTGGCTATGCTGGGATAACAACACCCCTTTGGTTTTAAACTTGTGGCTAGCGCCCTCAGCACTGACTAGAAAGTCCCAATCTTTTTGCGGCGTTAACTCTGGATTTGAATCAATCACCCGTAACCGATAAGCCCCTTCAAGCAAGCCTTCCAGCGTTAACTGAGCAATTCCCTGCTCCAAGTGCTCCAGCTTGCCGCTGCTTTGCAAAGGTCCGGTGAGCCATTGAGATAAAGCACTATTCGCTTCGCGTACCAGTTCCGCCGATACTTGCTGGCCCGGCGCTAGTAAACGATATAAATACCACTGGGTTTGGCCTTGAACACCCTTATGCGCACTATCTGTTTTTGCGACCTCAAAGTTCGCAGACTCACCCTGCATTACAAAATTATTCGCCGCATTAATTAGCAAGCGGTTATAAGGTTTTAAACCATGCAGCACTTCACGTACTTGGCTGCGAATGCCTTTATCATCCAATAAATCGACCGCGAGCTCATAATGATTATGTAGCTCAGCATCATCCCCATGCGCCGCTTCTAAAGTGATATCAAAAGAGAATTTGCCGTTTTGATCTGGCCGCATACGCTGGTTACCTACCACCACGCTGGATTGCAGCTCATCATAAGGTGTCTCTTGGCTCACTTGATATTCTGAACGGCGCAGCTTCCAGTGGATCATCGCAAGCTCAGGCTGCTGTATACCATTCACCTGTCCAGTCACGGTCAAGGTACTACCTAAAGCTAACTCGGATGGCAGTTGCCTGAGACTCAGCGAGGGTAAAACAACCGCTTTTGCAGCAACCTGAATTAATGCCCTACCGTTCCAGCTAGACTCTAGCATCCATTCACCAGCATTCAACTCGTTCAATAACTCGTTTAAAGCAAACTCGCCAGATGCGGTACCTGCTACGCCGGTCTTAAACGATTGCTCAGCCACTAAATCATTATTCGCATCATACAATTTCAACCAACCGGCCTGATCGGCATACGCGCCAGGCCAAGGTTTGTCTGAAACCGCAGGTGCAGCAGCAATAACTGACCACTTAAGGAACGCCTGCCCTGCGTATACTGCGCGATCGGTCATAAGCACCGCATTCGCAGGTTGGATCAGCCATTTTTTCTCATCACTTAAGGGTAATAAGCCTGGCACCGGAATCACTGAGCGGTCCTCACCTTGGCGAATTCGGATTTGAAAGTAATCAGCGTCCAATTGACGTTTCAAGCGTGCAACACCTTGCAAATCAGTACGCGCAGAGGCCAATACATTGATATCGGTGGTTTGGGCATCAAGCAGCTCTACCGTGACATCAGACATAGCTCGCCCATGCTGACCATCATAAACTGCAACCTGAAACTCGCCATTGAGGTAATTTGCCCGAGCCACGAAGCGACTGAGCGTTAATTCCAATAGCTGCAAATGTTTCATGCCACCAATAAAGTCTTCTTGTGGCGAAGCCAATACTAACCACTGCCCGTGGCTACTAATTTCAGGCGTCAGCTGCATGCTGTGTTGGCGTAAGTCCCAATGATCGGGGAATTCTTTAGACCATGATGCTTCGGGGCCTTTACTGAGTAAGGCCCCGATTACTGCTTTTTTCTGCCCATCATTCAGCTCTGTTGGCAGGCTTCGGTCAATTTTCCAGGCACGAAAATATAGTCGTTGAATATTCCGGTAATCAACTTTAATTGATGGCGTATTAAGTGCGCGACTGCCTTGGCTGGAAATCGCGTATTCACGATGCTCAAGCTGCTGCAGCAACTCTCGGCTACGCCTTGCACCTTCAGAGTCGGGATGTACCAAACTTCCCTGAGCAGCTAGCGCATGGGCTTTAACAAGTGCATCACGCTGATCTAACTGCCTCGCAAATTCCGCCAGTTGATATTGGCCCATCGTCCACCATGCGTATTGCGGTCCAAGTACTTTCATTTGTTCGCTAAGCGCTTGGCTTAGCAACATTAAATCATTGTCGCTGGCAAAATAACGACGTAGCGAAGCGATATGATAGCGGGATGCCTCGAACGCTGCTTCTGCCTGAGTGCGCATCAAGTGACGATGCCTTAGGCGTCCGGTAATTGCCTGCGTTTGTTGTAAGGGGTGAAGCGAAGAATTGAGTTCTGGTATGCTTGAAAAAGGACTTATCAGCGATTTTAATGAGATCGTTTTTAGCGCTTCTCGTTCTAAATCAGTCCAATACACATCATCACAAAGAAAGTTAATCCATAGCGCGCCCACGTATTCCAGTAGGTTGCCACGCACAATACTTGGGTAATCGCCGGGCTCCAGAAACAGTTTAAGCGAATCAACAGGAATATCGTGTTGCTCTGCCAAGGTAAATGCTTGCTGGTAGTGGCTTTTAAGTTGATGTTTTAGATCGGCTAAGCTGCGATCTTTCACACTCGCCAAGCGCTCTTGGCGCTGATCAAGCTGTACAATCCGATCCCAAGACTTCTGGTTAAGATAATGCTCCAGCTCTCTGGCTAATCTTGTGTGTAATAGGATTTGATAAACAGCCTGCTTTGGCCATGCTTGCTGACTTAGGTATTCAATCGCAGCTTCCGGCTCTGATTGCAAAGCCCGTAACCGTGCACCTCGGATCAAAGCAGCGGCCCATTCGGCCTGATTGTGTTGCGCACGCGAAATCTCCAGTTGCTTATCCAAGTGTTGGATAGCTGCTGGAAGATTATCCTGCTCAAGAAAAGCATCAACATCCCCCCAACTATTGGTGGCGGATACAGTGCTGATACTTAGTAGGATAATGAGCAGTAAATGTATAAAACTCCGTAAATAGGAGTTAAGCCGTTTCATGCATGCACAGTTTTATAAAATCTAGATAAGACTCAGTAGCATCGCAACTAATAAAGGCTCATTAATGGCTATTTAAATATTCAAACGTTCACAAAAAAGCCGTTGCAAGTGTTAAACCTGCAACGGCTTTGGATGCTAAATAGAAAATAAGCTGAATCGCTTATTTTTTGTCCTCACCACCACCTGATGAGCCATTAGAATCATTATCATTGTCGTTAGCAACGCTGTAAATCAGACCACCAACTAACAGAGCGCCAGCTACTTTAGCGATACCCGCACCGCGTGAAACACCACCGACTGCAACACCGTTTACATAAGTATTGCGGCCAGCATGGGCTGCAGTCGTTACATAAGAATGGCTTTGTGACATGCCGTTGTGCACATGGCCTAAACCACCAGTATGCGTGTGAGTCACTAACTGGCCAACTTGATTACTATGGCCATGAGCCACAGCATGAGAGCCTGGAGGGCAAGTCGCACAAGCTGCCTGAGCGTTTACTGCGCCAGCGTATTGTACGTTATGCTGAGAATTGTGCTGGTTGTAAGAAGCGTGGTTAGCAACCATGCCTGCATTTGATGTTCTGGTACCTGAACTTGAGCAACCAACAGTAACAACTGCGACTGCCAGCATTAGAGGAACGACCTTATTCATTGTGACTCCTTATTGAGCTATTTGCTTTTATGTAATGCATTGAGAATAAATCTATCAGCATCAACTGATTTCGAGTCATTCTGAACAATAGCCAAATAGCCAACAATCTAATCACAGACTAACGGTATGCTTTAAGAGACACACAAGAGAACGTAAATTTCGGGCAAAAAATAACCCGGACAAGCCGGGCTATTTTAATCAAACGTTTAAGCGTTAGTACTAGATACGGGCAACACCACTAGCACGCGCTGCTGCAGAAACCGCACCCGGAATCCGCTCAGCCAGACGAGGGTCCAAAGGCGTAGGAATGATGTATTCTTTACCAAAGCTCATCTCAGACTTGCCGTAAGCATCCAATACAGACTGTGGAACAGGCTCTTCAGCCAGTGCCGCCAATGCTTCTACTACTGCAATCTGCATTTCCATATTGATATCGCTGGCGCGAACGTCCAGTGCACCACGGAAAATGAACGGGAAGCACAATACGTTATTCACC